>NZ_JBITZS010000007.1:465955-492026 GCF_044547045.1 Streptomyces sp. NPDC053048 | reverse complement strand
GTCAAGGAGTACAAGGCCGAGCTCATGCACCCGTACTACGCGGCCGAGCGCGGTCTGGTCGACGACGTCATCGACCCCGTCGAGACCCGCTCGGTACTGATCCGGTCGCTGGCGATGCTCGCGACCAAGCACGCGGACCTGCCGTCCCGCAAGCACGGCAACCCACCCCAGTAAGGCCATTCACCATGACCCAAGAGATGCGGCAGGCCCTGGATCCCACGACGGTACGGGTGACGCGTGGCCATCCCGATCCCGACGAGCTCGCGGCCCTGCTCGTGGGCCTCGCCCTGTATTCCGGCGGGGCCGACGACGGACCGACCTCCAAGAGCTCCTCTCGGCCCGCTCCGCACTGGACGGTTCCCGCCACATATCAGTCCCCGGCTTCCTGGACACGCCCTCGACTACGGAACACCGTTTTCTGACCTCCCACCCACGGAAACGTGCGGGGTGACTCGGAGCGATATTTAAAAACTTCTCCAAAAAACAGGCCGGATCCCTGTGAGGAACAGCCCGATGATATAAATGGAATTGCATCGGACCGATTACCGATGCAATAGCAGCATCCGGGGGAGATACGCATGGATCCGATCCGCATCCTGATCGCCGACGACCACACACTGTTGCGTAACGCTCTCGCCGAGCTCTTCCAGATCGAGGGAGGCCTCGAAGTGGTCGCGGTCGCCGGCGACGTTCCCGCGTTGCTGCACCTGGCGTCCGAGCACCAGCCGGACATCGTTCTGCTGGATATCGAGATGCCCGGCAACGAGGCCCCGCAGACGACAGTGCGCAAACTGCGGGACGTCTCGCCCGACGTGAAAATCGTCGTGCTTACGATGCATGATGACCCCACGCTGGTGCAGTCGCTGCTACCTCTGGGCATTCGCGGCTTTCTGCACAAGACAGTGACTCGTCAGACGTTGTCGGCGGCCGTGCGCGACGCGTGCACTCCGGGCAGCCCGGTGACGGTGTCGCTCTCCGAGGGCCGGCTCGCCGCGGGGGCCACTGCCCCCCACGGGCCGTTGTCGCCGCGCGAGACCGAGGTGATCGACCTCGCCGCACAGGGGCTCAGCAATTATCAGATCGCACGCCGCCTGGGCATCGCCGAAGGCACCGTGAAGCGCCATATGCGCAATATCTTCGACAAGTTCCAGGCGCGTTCACGCGTGGAGGCCGCCAATAAGGCGGTGGAGATCGGGCTGATAGCCCATCCCGTCCCTGTCACCAGCCGGCGCAGACATTCCCACGCCCTTGGCCTCGCCACCCCGTCCTAGACCGTGACGGGCCTCCACGTACGGCACTGAGCAGGCCACCATCCCCGTGTCCACGGGCGGCTTCCGGCCCGACAGCTCCCACAGGGCATCCCGGATGGCGGCGAGCTCGTCCCACAGACGTACGTACCCCACCGCGCCGCCCCCGGTGACGCTCATCATCTGCGGGCCGGCCAGTTTCACCGCTCTGCCGACTCCCCTGGGGCGGGCCAGGGCGTAGGCTTCCGCCGCTCGTCGGTGCCACAGCAGCTCGCTGCCGGCCACCATGTTTACGCCCAGCGGCACCAGCCACGCGCACTGCAACGTCACCGCCACGTGTCGCAGCCGCCCCCGCCGGCCCGCGAAGGCGGCGGTCTCCGGACCGCCGCCCGCCGAGCTCACGCCCTCCCAGCCGTCGAGCACCAGCATGTCCGCCCGGCTCAGCTCGGGGTGCGGCGCCCTCATCGGCCCGGCGCCTGAACGACGAGGCAGGACCAGGTGAACCCGGCACCGGCGCTGAAGACGAGCGCGGCCTCCCCCGGGCCGAGGGCGCGCGAATCCATCAGCTCGGCCAGTCCCGCCGCCGCGTCCCCGGCACCCAGGTGTCCGGTGGTCCGCCCATAGTCCAAAGGCTCGGCGTCCACGCAGTCGGCGAGGATCGGCAGCCAGAACTCCTGGAGGGTCTTCAGCCCGAAACGCGGCAGCACCGCATAACGCAGCCGGGGGTCACGAGGTCCGATCCCGGCATCGCGCAAAGCCTCGGCGACGATGGTGCGGATGGCGTTCTCGTTCGCCCGGATGAACCGCTCGTGCCCGTGTTCGTGCAGGTAGGCGCGCTTGGTGGCGCGCATGTCGACACGCGGACGCTGGGTGCGCGCGGCGGGGGCGAAGGGGTCCGCGCCCCGGTGCATGGATTCGAGCTCCGGAGCGGCCATGGTCACCACGGACCGCAGCCGCAGCGCGTCCTCGGGCGCGGCCGGAGCGCGCAGCAGCAGTGCCGTGCCGGCGTCGCCGTAAACAACTCCGTAATCACTGGTCCAGCGGTCGAATCCAGGCTCGGTGAATCGGTCGCCGGTGGTCACGGTTCCCCAGCGATATCCATCGGGAGAACGGTTCGCGTCGGCCGTGAGCCGGGCAACGGTGAGTTCCACTCCGGCGGCGCCGCCATTGCACACCTGCTGAATACCGACCGGCAGTGCGCGGTGAGCACCCAGTTCATGGGCGATGTAATGGGCTGGGGACCACAGATCGTGACCTTGGTAATACATCCAGGCATGCGCGCAGATGTCGAGATCCTTGGCTTCGATATCAGCCACACGCAATGCTGCGCGGGCCGCGTCGACCGCCATGCCGGGCGCCGATTCCGGGCCGGCCTCGGGGACCTCCGGGTGGCCCAGCTCTTTGGCCTGCCGGGCCCGCAGTCGCCCGTCGGCCACGGCCTCGGCCATCCGGGCACGGCCCTCAGGCAGCCACAGCGCGGCGGCCGCGATTCCCACCGGTTCCACCGGCTTCATGCTCCGCACCACCCTCCCGTACGTCTGGTCGCAAGCCCTTTGCGCACACCTTGACGGACGGGCATGAAAGGCCGGGCAAAGATTGTTGAAATTCCGCTCGATGTGCCTCCGAGGAACATCGCGGTGCCACTTTGGATGGGGTTGCCGTCGCCGGAGAATCGACGATTGGATTCGAGGCGTCAAGGAATTACAGCAAGACGGAGAGGAAGACCCCGATGAGCGACGCCGCCATTTCCGAGGAGTTGCGAGAGAAGATCCAGGGGATCGTCGCCGAGGTCCTGGAGGCGGATGCGGCCGAGCTTTCGGACGACACCAGCTTCGTGGACGACCTCGACGCCGACTCGCTGCTCGTGATCGAGATCTTCTCGCGCTTCGAGCGCGACCTGGGAATCAAAATCCCGCAGGAGGACCTCACCGAGCTCGACAACCTGCCCGCCGCCTACGCGCTGGTGGCGAAGTACATCCAGGGAGCGGTCGCCGCCTGATCCGGCCCCAGCGTACGGCGGACCCCGACCGCCCCGCGCCTGCGGTGGCACGCCCCCAGCCACCGCACAACACAACCCCCTGACCCGCGTTTACGCAGGTCAGGGGGTTGTTTTTGTGGAGCCTAGGGGAGTCGAACCCCTGACATCTGCCATGCAAAGACAGCGCTCTACCAACTGAGCTAAGGCCCCGTCGGGGACCAGACTACCCGGTGCCTGGAGTGTTTCCCGACCGGGTATCGCCGCGACCCACCACTCTCCGTAGGATGCACCGCAAGATTCGCTGCAGCGAAGCGAAGGGGAGAGCGAGATGGACGCAGCACAGCAGGAAGCCACCGCCCGCGCACGGGAGCTGCAGCGGAGCTGGTACGGGGAGCCGTTGGGGGCGCTCTTCCGCCGTCTCATCGACGACCTCGGCCTCAACCAGGCCCGTCTCGCCTCCGTTCTGGGCCTGTCGGCGCCCATGCTCTCCCAGCTGATGAGCGGTCAGCGCGCCAAGATCGGCAACCCGGCTGTGGTACAGCGGGTTCAGGCGCTGCAGGAGCTCTCCAGCCAGGTCGCCGACGGCAGCGTGAGCGCCGCCGAGGCCGCCGAGCGCATGGAGGAGGTCAAGAAGAGCTCGGGCGGCTCGGTCCTCAACTCCACTCAGACGACGGCCAGCAGCGGTGCGCCGACCGTGCGCCGGGTGGTGCGCGAGATCCAGTCGCTACTGCGGTCGGTCGCGGGCGCCGGCGACATCATCGACGCCGCCGGGACGCTCGCCCCGACTCATCCCGAACTGGCCGAGTTCCTCCGGGTGTACGGCGCCGGACGGACCGCCGAGGCCGTCGCGCACTACGAGGCGCATCAGAGCTGACCGTGCCGGGGCGGGAGGCGGTGCCGGGGGAAGCGGGGGCGACGCGAACGACATGGGTGAGGTCTTCGCTGGGCGGTACGAGCTGGTGGACCCGATCGGGCGGGGCGGGGCGGGAGCCGTCTGGCGGGCCTGGGACCAGCGGCGGCGGCGCTATGTGGCGGCGAAGGTGCTGCAGCAGAGCGACGCCCATACGCTCCTGAGGTTCGTCCGCGAGCAGGCGCTGCGCATCGACCACCCCCATGTGCTGGCACCGATGAGCTGGGCGGCGGACGACGACAAGGTGCTGTTCACCATGGAGATGGTGGGAGGCGGCTCGCTGGCCCATCTCATCGGTGACTACGGCCCGTTGCCGCCGGGTTTCGTGTGCGTACTCCTCGACCAGCTGCTCTCCGGGCTCACCGCGGTGCACGAGGAGGGGGTGGTGCACCGGGACATCAAACCGGCCAATCTCCTTTTGGAGGCGACCGGCACGGGGCGCCCGCATTTACGGCTCTCCGATTTCGGTATCGCCATGCGCAAGGGCGAGCCGCGGCTGACGGACACCAACTTCGTGATGGGCACGCCCGGTTACTTCGCGCCGGAGCAAATGCTGGGTGAGGAGCCGGACTTCCCCGCCGATCTCTTCGCCGTCGGCCTGGTCGCGCTCTATCTGCTCACCGGCCGGAAACCGGACGCCGAGGCACTGGTGGAGCTCTTCCGCGAGCAGGGCGTACCGAATGCCCCGGAGGAGGTGCCGCCGGCCCTGTGGGAGGTGGTCGCGAATCTGCTGCACCCCGACCCCTACGCCCGCTTCCGCACGGCCGCGGGGGCGCGCAAGGCCCTCGCGGCGGCCGTGGAGCTGCTGGACGAACCGCCCGAGGACGAGGAGCGGATCGAGGTCTTCGACCAGTTGGGGCCGCTGCCCCCGGGCTTCGGTCCCGACGGCCCGGAACGCCGGACGGCACCCCCGCCCGCGGCGAAGCCGGAACCGATTCCTCCGCAGAAGTCGCAGGCGCCGCAGGAGCCGCCGACCCCCGCGCCGCGAGCGTTACCGCTCGCCCCGCCCCCGCCGAACTATCCCCCCACGCGCCCCTACACGGCCCCGCTGCCCGTTCACCAGGCCCTGCCGCCCCTTCCCGCCGCCCTGCCGCCGGCGCCACCGGCAGGGGGCACGCGAAGGGCCTCGGGGCCGCCCGCGAAGGTGGTCGTCCCGGTGCTGGTCGTGGCGCTGCTGTGCCTCGCCGTGGGGGTGTGGGCGCTGGTCGTCAGCTGATCCGGCGGGGCCCGGCCGGTCCGCCCACGGGCTTCGCTTTCGCAATCATTTTATTTGCAAATGCAAGCAAAATGGACAGGGCCCCGACCGCCTCGGCGATCAGGGCCCCGCAACAGACTGTTGTGGCTCACACACCCGAACCTGCGGGCACGGAGTCGGTCGCCTCCGTCCACAGGTCCTGCTCGGCGCGATCCGCCTGGATCTGCCGGTACACGAGGAGCCCGCCGATGGCGGCCAGTGCGACCAGGAGCAGCTTCTTCACCGCGCGACCTCGTCTTTCCTTGACGTAAGGGGACCTCTCTGGTGGCCGATGATACACACCGGCCGATACCGATCGGTGACCTGTGTCCGGTCTCCGCCGGTGCCCGAACTGCCAAAAGCGATCGGCCCGGACGGAGAATTCCGTCCGGGCCGATCGTGCGAGTGGGGCTAACAGGACTTGAACCTGTGGCCTCTTCCTTATCAGGGAAGCGCTCTAACCGTCTGAGCTATAGCCCCGCGCGACACCGAAAGATTAGCGCACTTGGGGCCCAGTCCCAAAATCGTGTCCGGGCCCCGTGCGCACGAGCGCTACTCGTCCTCGGCGAGAGTGAGCTCGACACCGCCGACGAACCCGGCGGAGAGGTTGTAGACGAAGGCGCCCAGCGTGGCCAGGGCGGTCGCCAGCACCACGTCGATCACCGCGATGACCGAGGTGAACAGGAGGACGTGCGGAAGCGAGAGGAACGACTCCAGGTCGAAGCCGCCGCCCTCGGCGGAGGCCGTGGCGTCGCTGACCGTGCCGCCGACGGCGGAGAAGACGCCCATGGTGTCCATGACCAGCCACAGCACGGTCGCCGCGACGATCGTGCACACGCCCAGCGCCACCGACAGCAGGAAGCTGACCTTCATCACCGACCACGGGTCGGCCTTGGCCACACGCAGCCGCGCCTTGCGCGTACGCGGGGCCGTGACGGCCGTACGGGGCGCGGAGCGCTGCTCGGGGACCTCGCCCTTCCCGGCGGGCCCGGGAGCGGCCTGGCGGGGCGCGGGGACAGTTTTGCCGCTCTCCTTGGCTCCGCCCTTGGCGGGCTTCGCGGCGCGGGCGGCCTTGGCACCCTTGCCGGTGCCCTCGGCGGACTTCGCGGCGGAACCGGCGTCGGAACCGGAAGCGGAAGCAGAATCGGAAGCGGAACGCTCGGCCGGAGGCTCGTAGGCCTTCGGCGGGTGATACGGCTGCGGACCTCGGGTCGTCTCCGTCACGGTCTTCCCCCTGCCTGCGGGCACGGTCCCGCCACCCTTGGAGCCGGCGTCGTCCGCGGCGACGGCCTCGGCCACGACCTCGGCCTTCGCCCCGCTGTCGGCCTTGCCGGCCTTCTCGGCCTTCTCTGCCTTGTCAGCGCTGTCGGCCTTGCCGCTGGTCCCGGCGGCGCCGGTCTTCACGGCCTCGGCCTTGCCGGCGTCGTCGGGTTTCCCGGCGTCCGAGCCACGGGCACCGGCCTTGCCGGTGGCGGGCCGGGCGGGCTCCCGCCTCTTGGTACCCGCACCGCCGTCGGCGGTGCCCGTGGCTCGACTCACTCTTACTCCTCGGTGTCCTCGACCGGCGGCGCGACGCCCTCGGCCGCCTCGGACCCGTCACCCTCGGCCGCGTCGGTCAACTCCTCGACACCCTCAGCCTCGCGACCGGCCTCGGCGTTCCGGGCGATGCCCACGACGGCATCGCGCTTGCCCAGGTTGATCAGTTGGACGCCCATGGTGTCACGGCCCGTTTCCCTGACTTCGTTGACCCGGGTACGGATCACACCGCCGCTCAGCGTGATGGCGAGGATCTCGTCGGTCTCCTCGACCACCAGAGCACCGACGAGCGATCCGCGGTCCTCTACGATCTTGGCGGCCTTGATGCCGAGGCCGCCGCGACCCTGCACGCGGTACTCGTCGACGTTCGTCCGCTTCGCGTAGCCACCGTCGGTGGCGGTGAAGACGAACGTACCGGGACGGACCACATTCATCGAGAGCAGCTCGTCACCCTCGCGGAAGCTCATGCCCTTGACACCGGACGTGGCCCGGCCCATGGGACGCAGCGCCTCGTCCGTCGCGGTGAAGCGGATCGACTGGGCCTTCTTGCTGATCAGCAGCAGGTCGTCCTCGGCGGACACCAGCTCGGCACCGATCAGCTCGTCCTCCACACCGCCGTCGGTCTCGCGGAGGTTGATGGCGATGACACCGCCGGAGCGCGGCGAGTCGTAGTCCTTGAGCGGGGTCTTCTTCACCAGGCCGGACTTGGTGGCGAGCACCAGGTAGGGCGCCGCCTCGTAGTCGCGCACGGCGAGGATCTGGGCGATCTTCTCGTCCGGCTGGAAGGCCAGCAGGTTGGCCACGTGCTGGCCGCGCGCGTCCCGGCCGGCGTCCGGCAGCTCGTAGGCCTTGGCCCGGTAGACCCGGCCCTTGTTGGTGAAGAACAGCAGCCAGTGGTGCGTGGTGGAGACGAAGAAGTGGTCGACGATGTCGTCCTGCTTCAGCTTCGTGCCGCGTACGCCCTTGCCGCCGCGCTTCTGCGAGCGGTAGTCCTCGGTCTTGGTGCGCTTGACGTAGCCGCCGTTGGTGATGGTGACGACGATGTCCTCCTCGGCGATGAGGTCCTCGATGGACATGTCACCGTCGAAGGGGATCAGCTTGGAGCGCCGGTCGTCGCCGAACTTCTCGACGATCGCCGTCAGCTCCTCGCTGATGATCATGCGCTGCCGCTCGGGCGAGGCGAGGATGGCGTTGTACTCGTTGATCTTCGCCTGCAGCTCGTCGTGCTCGGCGGTGATCTTCTGGTGCTCCAGGGCCGCCAGGCGGCGCAGCTGCATCTCGAGGATGGCGTTGGCCTGGATCTCGTCGATCCGCAGCAGGCCCATCAGGCCCTCGCGGGCGGTCTCGACGGTGTCGCTGCGCCGGATCAGCGCGATGACCTCGTCGATGGCGTCGAGCGCCTTGAGCAGACCGCGCAGGATGTGGGCGCGCTCCTCGGCCTTGCGCAGCCGGAAGCGGGTGCGCCGGATGATGACCTCGACCTGGTGCGTCACCCAGTTGCGGATGAAGGCGTCCAGCGACAGGGTGCGCGGCACGCCGTCCACCAGCGCCAGCATGTTGGCGCCGAAGTTGGTCTGCAGGTCGGTGTGCTTGTAGAGGTTGTTGAGGACGACCTTGGCGACCGCGTCCCGCTTGAGGACGATCACCAGGCGCTGGCCGGTGCGCGAGGAGGTCTCGTCGCGGACGTCGGCGATGCCGCCGATCCGGCCGTCCTTGACCAGGTCGGCGATCTTCTGCGCGAGGTTGTCCGGGTTGACCTGGTAGGGCAGCTCGGTGACCACCAGGCACTGGCGGTTCTGGATCTCCTCGACCTCGACCACCGCGCGCATGGTGATCGAGCCGCGGCCGGTGCGGTAGGCCTCCTCGATGCCCTTGCGGCCCACCACGAGGGCGCCGGTCGGGAAGTCGGGGCCCTTGATCCGCTCCATCAGCGCCTCGAGGAGCTCCTCGGGGCCGGCCTCCGGGTTGGCCAGGTACCACTGGGCACCCTCGGCCACCTCGCGCAGGTTGTGCGGGGGGATGTTGGTGGCCATGCCGACCGCGATGCCCGCCGAGCCGTTGATCAGCAGGTTGGGGATGCGGGCCGGCAGGACCGTCGGCTCCTGGTTGCGGCCGTCGTAGTTGTCCTGGAAGTCGACGGTCTCCTCGTCGATGTCCCGGAGCATCTCCATGGACAGCGGCATCATCTTGCACTCGGTGTACCGCATGGCGGCGGCCGGGTCGTTGCCCGGGGAACCGAAGTTGCCGTTGGAGTCCACCAGCGGCATGCGCATCGACCACGGCTGGGCCAGGCGCACCAGGGCGTCGTAGATGGAGGCGTCACCGTGCGGGTGGTACGTACCCATGACGTCGCCGACGACGCGGGCGCACTTGTAGAAGCCCTTCTCGGGGCGGTAGCCGCCGTCGTACATCGCGTAGAGCACGCGGCGGTGCACCGGCTTGAGGCCGTCCCGCACGTCGGGGAGCGCACGCGAGACGATGACGCTCATCGCGTAGTCGAGGTACGAGCGCTGCATCTCGGTCTCGAGCCCGACGGGCTCGACACGCATGCCCACGCCCTCCAGCGGCGCGGCGGCGCCCTCGGGCGTCACCTCGGGCACGGGAGCGGTGGGAGTCTCAGGGGTCTCGTCGGCCATTGCTGTTCAAAGTCCTTTCGCGCTGCGGCTGTGTCTCGTTGGGCCGACAGGGCTCAGATGTCGAGGAAGCGGACGTCCTTGGCGTTGCGCTGGATGAAGGAGCGCCGGGCCTCGACGTCCTCGCCCATGAGCACCGAGAACAGGTCGTCCGCCTGCGCGGCGTCGTCCAGGGTGACCTGGCCGAGCACGCGGTGGTCGACGTCCATCGTGGTGACGCGCAGCTCCTCGGCGTTCATCTCGCCGAGACCCTTGAAGCGCTGGACGGAGTCGTCCTTGATCCGCTTGCCGTTCTCCCGGCCGAGCTGGATCAGCGCGTCGCGCTCGCGGTCGGAGTAGGCGTACTCGATCTCGTCGCGACCCCACTTGATCTTGTAGAGCGGGGGACGGGAGAGGTAGACGTGCCCGGCCTCGACCAGCGGCCGCATAAAGCGGAAGAGGAAGGTGAGCAGCAGGGTGTTGATGTGCTGGCCGTCGACGTCGGCGTCCGCCATCAGGATGATCTTGTGATAGCGGAGCTTCGAGATGTCGAAGTCCTCGTGCACACCGGTGCCGAAGGCCGAGATCAGCGCCTGGACCTCGGTGTTCTGCAGGATCTTGTCGACCCGCGCCTTCTCGACGTTGAGGATCTTGCCTCGGATCGGGAGGATCGCCTGGTACTGCGGGTTGCGGCCGGACTTGGCCGAGCCGCCGGCGGAGTCACCCTCGACGATGAAGATCTCGCACTTGGTCGGGTCGTTCGACTGGCAGTCGCTGAGCTTGCCCGGCAGCGAGGCGGTCTCCAGCAGGCCCTTGCGGCGGGTCAGGTCGCGCGCCTTGCGGGCGGCAACGCGGGCCGTGGCGGCCTGGATGCCCTTGCGGATGATGTCCGCGGCCTCGTTGGGGTTGCGGTCCAGCCAGTCCGTGAGGTGCTCGTGGACGACCTTCTGGACGAAGGTCTTGGCCTCGGTGTTGCCCAGCTTGGTCTTCGTCTGGCCCTCGAACTGCGGCTCGCCGAGCTTGACGGAGATGATCGCGGTCAGACCCTCGCGGATGTCCTCGCCCGTGAGGTTGTCGTCCTTCTCGCGGAGCAGCTTCTTGTCGCGGGCGTAACGGTTGATCAGACCCGTCAGCGCGGCGCGGAAGCCCTCCTCGTGGGTACCGCCCTCGTGGGTGTGGATGGTGTTGGCGAAGCTGTACACGCCCTCGCTGTACTGGCTGTTCCACTGCATCGCGATCTCGACCGAGAGCATGCGCTCCTTGTCCTCGGCGTCGACGTCGATGACGGTCGGGTGGATCAGCTCGCCCTTGCGCGAGTTGAGGTACTTCACGAAGTCGACGATGCCGCCCTCGTAGTGGTACCCCACCGTGAGCGCCTTGCCCTCCTCGTCGACGTGGTCGGCGCGGAGGTCCGTCAGCGAGATGCGCAGGCCCTTGTTGAGGAAGGCCATCTCCTGGAAGCGCCGCGAGAGCGTCTCGAAGGAGTACTCGGTGGTCTCGAAGATGTCGCCGTCGGCCCAGAAGGTGACCGAGGTGCCCGTCTCGTCGGTCGCCTCGTTCTTCTGCAGGGGGGCCGTGGGGACGCCCAGCTTGTAGTCCTGCGTCCAGCGGTAGCCGTCGGTCTTGACCTCGACCGCGACGCGCGTCGACAGGGCGTTGACGACCGAGACGCCGACGCCGTGCAGACCACCGGAGACCGCGTAGCCGCCGCCGCCGAACTTTCCGCCCGCGTGCAGCACGGTCAGCACGACCTCGACAGCCGGCTTCCCCTCGGAGGGGACGATGCCCACCGGGATGCCGCGGCCGTTGTCGACGACGCGCACACCGCCGTCGGGCAGGATCGTCACATCGATGGTGTCCGCGTGGCCGGCCAGCGCCTCGTCGACGGAGTTGTCGACGACCTCGTACACGAGGTGGTGCAGACCGCGCTCACCGGTGGATCCGATGTACATGCCGGGCCGCTTGCGGACGGCGTCCAGCCCCTCCAGCACGGTGATCGCGCTGGCGTCGTACGACGCCGTCTCACCGCCCGCGGCGGTCGGAGAGGGGATGGTGTTCTCGTTGGGGTTGCCGGAATCGGCCACGAAGCGCCCTTTCTGGCACAGCACAGGCCCACCCTGCTGCGGCGGGGGTGTCCGGGGCAGGCAGGAGCGGCTGCGTCGTTCAGCGTGTATCGACGAGTCCCGCGATTCCGGCGGGATTACTACACAGTGTACCGGGGGCGCTGACATGAATGGGGGTTTGGCGGTGCCTGAGTCCTCATGTGCCGCCCTGAACCGGCATCAGCCGACTCCCTATATGGGGACCGGGGCTCCAAGAGGCTCACAGCGGCACTCAGCGCTTCGGGCTGTCAACCGCCCGCTACCGTGAGCGGAGTCTCAGCCGTGGGCGGGCGTCACTGGCTTCACCGCGGTGCCACCCCGCTGCCACCGCGGGCCGGCTCCCGGGGCGTGATCACCCGTAGGTGTCGCCCGGACCCCTGCTCCCGGGGGCGCGCAGCGGCCCGTAGCGGCGCGCGGGCCCGCCCGGCCCCTGCACCTTGATCATTTTTACGGTGCCCTGGCCCAGGTCGTCGTTGAGCCGGGCCACCAGCTGGGGCGCCAGCAGCCGCAGCTGCGTCGCCCACGCCGTCGAGTCGCACTGCACGGTCAGCACCCGGGCGTCCTCGTCGTACCGCTGCGGCTCGCAGTGCAGCGCCACCTCCGGGCCCACCATCTGGGGCCAGCGGCCCATCACCCCGCCGACCGCGGCGGGCGTCTCCCAGCCCCGCTCGGTGATCAGCCGGTTGATCGCGGCGCCGAGCGGCAGCGGATCGCGCCCGTCGGCGCGAGCGCCGGAGCGCAGGCCCCCGCGGCGCGCCTGCTTCTTCTGCTGCGCGGCGTTGCCCCTCGCCCGCGCCTGTTCCTTGGCGGCCCGCAGCGCCACCCGCGCCAGATCCACACCGGACGGCTCGGGGGCCTTGGCCGGCTTCCGGGGATCGGAATGCTCGGGGTGCGCGCTCATGCCCGTTCGACCCTGCCCTCGGCGACCGCGTACCGCACGCCCGTCAGCACCCCCGGCACGTCGTCGTCCACGGCCGCCGTCACCAGCACCTGCTCACCCGGCGCGACCATCTCCGCCAGCCGTTCCCGGCGGCGGGCGTCCAGCTCGGCGAAGACGTCGTCCAGGACGAGCACCGGTTCGTTGCCCTCCGAGCGCAGCAGCTCGTACGAGGCCAGGCGCAGCGCCAGCGCGTACGACCAGGACTCGCCGTGGCTGGCGTAGCCCTTGGCGGGCAGGCGGCCGAGCTTGAGCAGCAGCTCGTCGCGGTGCGGGCCGACCAGCGTCACGCCGCGCTCGATCTCCTGCTTGCGGGCCTCGCCGAGGGCGGCGAGCAGGGCCTCGTACAGCTCCTCGCGGGTGTGGGCGCCCTCGATGCCGGCGGGTCCGCGGTACTCGAAGGAGACCGGCCCGCCGCCGGGGGCGAGCTGCTCGTACGCCTTGTCGGCCAGCGGCCGCAGGGTGGTGATCAGATCCAGCCGCCGGTCCAGCAGTTCCGCGCCGGCGCGCGCCAGGTGCTGGTCCCAGATGTCGAGCGTGGACAGGTCCATGCCCCGGCCGCCGTGCCGGCGGGCCATGGCGGCGGACTTCAGAAGGGTGTTGCGCTGCTTGAGCACCCGCTCGTAGTCCGAGCGCACGCCCGCCATGCGCGGGGCGCGGGCGGTGATCAGCTCGTCCAGGAAGCGGCGGCGCTCCCCGGGGTCGCCCTTGACCAGGGCGAGGTCCTCGGGGGCGAACAGGACGGTGCGGACTATGCCGAGCACGTCACGCGGCCGCACCTGGGAGGAACGATTGATCCGCGCCCGGTTGGCCCGGCCGGGGTTGAGCTCCAGCTCGATCAGCTGCTGCCGTTCGCCCTGGACGACGGCGGCGCGCACGACCGCGCGGTCGGCCCCCATGCGCACCAGCGGCGCGTCGGAGGAGACCCGGTGGCTGCCGAGGGTCGCCAGATAGCCGACCGCCTCGACGAGGTTGGTCTTGCCCTGACCGTTGGGGCCCACGAAAGCCGTGACGCCCGGGTCGAGGGGGACCTCGGCCCGGACGTACGAGCGGAAGTCGGCCAGCGACAGATGCGAGACATGCATGGTTGTGCGCCGACCTCCCCCGGCTGCTACCTGCTGGTGGGGTTACCTGCTGGGGTTACTTGCTCTCGACCGCGTGGCCACCGAACTGGTTGCGGAGCGCGGCGATCATCTTCATCTGCGGGGAGTCCTCCTGGCGCGAGGCGAAGCGCGCGAAGAGGGACGCCGTGATCGCGGGGAGCGGCACGGCGTTGTCGATGGCGGCCTCGACCGTCCAGCGGCCCTCGCCGGAGTCGGCGGCGAAACCGCGCAGGCGGTCCAGGTGCTCGTCCTCGTCCAGGGCGTTGACGGCCAGGTCGAGCAGCCAGGAGCGGATGACTGTGCCCTCCTGCCAGGAGCGGAAGACCTCGCGCACGTCGGTGACGGAGTCGACCTTCTCCAGCAGCTCCCAGCCCTCGGCGTAGGCCTGCATCATGGCGTACTCGATGCCGTTGTGGACCATCTTGGCGAAGTGGCCCGCGCCGACCTTGCCGGCGTGGACGGAGCCGAAGTCGCCCTCGGGCTTAAGCGCGTCGAAGACCGGCTGGACCTTCGCCACGTTCGCGGCGTCGCCGCCGTACATCAGGGCGTAGCCGTTCTCCAGGCCCCAGACGCCACCGGAGACACCGCAGTCGACGAAGCCGATGCCCTTGGCGGCGAGCTCCTCGGCGTGCTTCTCGTCGTCGGTCCAGCGGGAGTTGCCGCCGTCGACGACGACATCACCGGGCGACAGCAGCTCGGCCAGCTCGTCGATGGTGGACTGGGTCGCGGCACCGGCCGGCACCATGACCCACACGACGCGCGGACCCTGCAGGGAATCCACAAGCTCCTTGAGGCTGTGGACATCCGCCAGGTCGCGGTTGCGGTCGTATCCGATGACGGTGTGGCCTGCGCGGCGGATGCGCTCACGCATGTTGCCGCCCATCTTGCCGAGACCGACGAGACCGAGCTCCATCAGTGATCCTTCGTGCCGTAGTCGTGCGATGCGTACCGGAGGTACCTGTTCCGAGCCTACGCCCGAGGGTCGGTGCACAGCTGTGGGCTGGGGCGCTCATCAGGTGAGAGCGCCCCAGCGGAGCCCGAGGGGTCTCAGCCGGAGAGACGCACCGGCATGCTGCGCCCTTGCGAGGGACGACCCTCGCGCTCCCGGCCGGGCCGGGGCACCCGCACCGTAGAGCGTCAGCCGGAGAGACGCACCGGCATGATCAGGTACTTGTACGCGTCGTCCGCCTCGGCGTCCACGGCCGGCTTGCCGCTGAGCAGCGCGGGCTTGGTGGACGTGGTGAAGGACAGCTGGGCGACCGGCGAGTCGATCGCGGACAGGCCCTCGAGGAGGAAGCCCGGGTTGAACGCGATCGAGATGTCGTCGCCCTCGAGCTGGGCGTCGACCCTTTCCACAGCCTGTGCATCGTCGCTGGAACCGGCCTCGAGGATCAGCACGCCCTGCTCGAAGCTGAGGCGGACCGGGGTGTTGCGCTCGGCGACGAGCGCCACGCGCTTGACGGCCTCGACGAACGGGGCGGTCTCGATCACGGCGACGGAGTTGAACTCGGTCGGGAAGAGCGTGCGGTACTTCGGCAGGTCGCCCTCGAGCAGGCGGGTGGTCGTACGGCGGCCCGCGCCCTCGAAGCCGATCAGGCCCTCGCCGGCGCCCGAGCCGCTCAGGGCGAGCGAGACGGTCTCGCCGCCGCTGAGGGACTTCGCGGTGTCCAGCAGCGTCTTGGCGGGCACCAGGGCGACGGCGGAGGTGTCCGGCGTCTCCGGCTTCCACATGAACTCGCGGACGGCGAAGCGGTAGCGGTCGGTGGAGGCCAGGGTGACGGTGTCGCCCTCGATCTCGATCCGCACACCGGTGAGCACCGGCAGGGTGTCGTCACGGCCGGCCGCGATGGCGACCTGGGCGACGGCGGAGGCGAAGACCTCGCCCGGGACGGTGCCCGTGGCGGTCGGCATCTGGGGCAGCGCCGGGTATTCCTCCACAGGCAGTGTGTGGAGTGTGAATCGCGAGGAGCCGCAGACGACGGTGACGCGCACGCCGTCGGTGGAGATCTCCACAGGCCTGTTGGGAAGTGCGCGGCAGATGTCGGCGAGCAGGCGGCCGGAGACGAGGACGGTGCCGTCCTCCTCCACATCGGCCTCGACCGAGACCCGGGCCGAGACCTCGTAGTCGAAGCCGGACAGGCTCAGTGAGCCCTCCTCTGCCTTCAGCAGCAGGCCCGCGAGGACCGGCACCGGCGGACGGGCCGGAAGGCTGCGGGCCGCCCAGGCCACTGCCTCCGCGAGTACATCGCGCTCCACCCGGATCTTCACCGGAACCGCCTCCTGCTTGTTGCTGGCTCGCCCTGCTGGCTTCTTCGTCGGCTGAGTCGCCGGGGACCAGTCTGACGCACGCCGCTGACAGTCGGGGCGGGTGGCGGTCAAATCGAGATGCGGGGCGTGGCGCGGCCCGAGGTCGCTTCATCCACAGCACCCACTTCGAAACGAGTTCCCCGCTACATCTCTGTGGTCGTAGTAGTAGGGGCTGTGGATACCGTGGATAACTGCCTTTGCCCAGGTCAGCACGGATTTTTTGTCCACCGGCCCTGTGGGTGGCGGCGGTGGATAACCGGGGGGTTCTGTGGACCACGGAAAGTTCTGCACAACCGGTGCACAGGCAGGGCCCACTTCTCCCCAGGCCTGTCCCCAGGTTTACCCACGTTGCCCACAGCCCAACCCGGCAGCTTGGTGTGATGCCTTTCACTCGGTGCGGTGAGCTCGGGCGTTTCGTTGCCGAACAGTGGACAGGCATGTGGAAAGACTGTGTATAACACCGGCCCGCCTGTGGGTGGCCGGTGGACAACGTCCGGGGCCGCTGTGGGCCGCTCGGCTGTCCACAGCTTGTGGAATCCCGTCAGCCACAAATCCACACCCCCCTGACCTCGCCTGATGGCATATCAACAGCCTGGTCTGTGGACAGATTCGGGATAACTTCGCCCTCCCCAGGGTGTGGACAGGGCCGAGCGGTGAAAACTGTGGAGAACCGGCAGGTCAGAGGCACTATTCGAACAGACCGCTGAGCGCTGTGGACGGGCCGGCGGCCCGGGAAGGGCTCCGGAAGGGGTCCTGGAGCGGTCCCGGACCGCTCCAGGAAGGGTCCGGAACGGCCTCGGGAACGGCGAAGGGCGCCCCGGGATACGTCCCGGAGCGCCCTCCGACAGCCCTCGTGGGGCTTGTGAGCCGTTCTCGTCAGCTGGTCTCGTCAGCCGTTCTTGATGCGGTTCGTCAGCTCGGTCACCTGGTTGTAGATCGAGCGCCGCTCGGCCATCAGCGCGCGGATCTTGCGGTCCGCGTGCATCACGGTCGTGTGGTCGCGGCCGCCGAACTGCGCGCCGATCTTCGGCAGCGAGAGGTCCGTGAGCTCCCGGCACAGGTACATCGCGATCTGCCGGGCCGTCACCAGCACCCGGCTGCGCGAGGCCCCGCACAGGTCCTCCACGGTGTGCCCGAAGTAGTCGGCGGTCGCCGCCATGATGGCGGGCGCCGTGATCTCCGGGGAGGCGTCCTCGCCGCCGGGGATGAGGTCCTTCAGGACGATCTCGGTCAGGCCCAGGTCCACCGGCTGCCGGTTGAGGCTGGCGAAGGCCGTCACCCGGATCAGGGCGCCCTCCAGCTCGCGGATGTTGCGCGAGATGCGGGAGGCGATGAACTCCAGGACCTCCGGCGGAGCGTTGAGCTGCTCCTGCACCGCCTTCTTCCGCAGGATCGCGATGCGCGTCTCGAGCTCTGGCGGCTGCACGTCCGTGATCAGGCCCCACTCGAAGCGGTTGCGGAGCCGGTCCTCCAGGGTCACCAGCTGCTTGGGCGGCCGGTCCGAGGAGAGCACGATCTGCTTGTTGGCGTTGTGCAGCGTGTTGAAGGTGTGGAAGAACTCCTCCTGCGTCGACTCCTTGCTCGCCAGGAACTGGATGTCGTCGACCAGCAGGATGTCCATGTCGCGGTAGCGCTTGCGGAACGCGTCCGCCTTGCCGTCGCGGATGGAGTTGATGAACTCGTTGGTGAACTCCTCGGAGCTCACGTAGCGCACCCGCGTGCCCGGGTAGAGGCTGCGCGCGTAGTGCCCGATGGCGTGCAGCAGGTGCGTCTTGCCCAGGCCCGACTCGCCGTAGATGAACAGTGGGTTGTACGCCTTGGCCGGTGCCTCGGCGACCGCGACGGCGGCCGCGTGGGCGAAGCGGTTGGACGCCCCGATGACGAAGGTGTCGAAGAGGTACTTGGGGTTCAGCCGTGCCGTCGGCTCGCCGGATCCCGTCGTGGACGAGCCGGATCCGGAGCCGGACGGCGAGGTGGAACGGTCCGGGAGCGGGCCGGGGCCGCCGGCCGCCGAGCCGCCGCGGACGGGGCTGTCGGGCAGCTCCCGGCGCTGCTGCTCGTACGAGGGGCGCTCGGGGCGCTCCGGGGAGCGGTAGTCCGGCTGCTGCGGCTCGTACTGGGAGGGCGAGGCGTAGGGGTCGCGGTCGCTCTCGGTGAACGAACCGAGGCGCGGCTGCTGCCAGCCGTAGTCGCCGCGCTCGGGCGCGGACGGGCCGGAGGGGGCCGAGGCCCGCGGCCAGGCGCCGGGCTCGGGGCGCGACTGCTGGTAGTCGGGGTAGGCGGGGCGGACGGACGGCAGGTCGTCGCCGCCGGGGCGGCCGCCGTAGCCCTCACGACCGTCGTAGCCGCCGTGGTCCCCGTATCCCTCGTAGGTGTCCCTGCCACCCTGTCCCGGCCCGTGCTGGAGCGGCTGGCGGGTCTCCTGGGGCTGCGGGGCCGGGGGCTCACCCGCGGAGTCGTCGACGGTGATCGCGATCCGGATGGGGCGGCCGCACTCGCGGCTGAGGGTCTCGCTGACGATCGGGGCCAGCCGGCCCTCGAGCACGCCCTTGGCGAACTCGTTCGGCACCGCCAGCAGGGCGGTGTCGGCCACCAGCGCCAGGGGCTGGCAGCGCTTGATCCAGTGCTCGTCCTTGGTCTCCACGCCCTGGCCCCGCCCCTCACCGAGGAGCTGTTCGAGCACGCGCGGCCACACTGCGGCAAGATCGGCGGGCAGGTCAGCCACAGGGCACGCTCTCTCAGTCACGGGTCACGGGGGGTGTCCCGGAGTCCCACGAATGTGTGGTTCTCGGGACGGGCGGGAAGGATTCGGAGTTCAGTCACGGTAGTCAGGCCGAGGTGCGTGGTTCAAGTCGTTGTCCACAGGGTGTGTACAAATGTGCCATGCCGTGGCGTGTGGCGTCGTCCGTCCCCTGAGGAAGCTACGGTGTATGCCTGGTGCACTGCCGGTTTGACCGGATGGCGTAACCGCGCGTACCGTGACCAGGTCGAGTTGTCGATGGCTGCTGCCGCCTGCCTCCGATGGGCAAAGATCACGATCTTATCGGTTCGTGATTATGAAGCGGTGCACTTGGGCGTATTGCGAGCTCCTCGCGGGCGCACGGTGACAGCCAGGCGATGTCCCGCCATCAATTCATTTCTGGAGTCCCCGAGTGAGCAAGCGCACCTTCCAGCCGAACAACCGCCGCCGCGCGAAGACCCACGGCTTCCGCCTGCGCATGCGCACCCGTGCCGGCCGCGCGATCCTCGCGTCCCGCCGTGGCAAGGGTCGCGCCCGCCTGTCGGCCTGACCAGCCTGACGTCAAGGTCCATGACGTGCTGCCTTCCGAGTCTCGGCTGAGGCGGCGCGAGGACTTCGCGACCGCGGTTCGCCGAGGACGCAGGGCCGGCCGCCCGCTCCTCGTCGTCCACCTTCGCAGCGGTACAACGGACCCGCACACACCTGGGGAGAGCGCTCCCCCGGTGCGTGCGGGTTTCGTCGTGAGCAAGGCCGTGGGCGGCGCCGTCGTCCGCAACCTGGTCAAGCGACGACTGCGCCACCTGATGCGCGACCGGCTGGATCTGCTGCCCGCCGGTAGCCTGGTGGTGGTGCGAGCGCTGTCAGGCGCGGGCGAGGCGGACCACGACCAGCTGGCCCGCGACCTCGATACCGCACTGCAGCGGCTGCTGGGAGGGGCGCCGCGAAGCAATCCCCCGGGGGGTGACCCCCGGAGCCCCGGTCACCCGGGAGGGAGCGCACAGTGAAGTACCCGCTGCTCTGGTTGATCAAGCTCTACCAGTGGACCATCAGCCCCCTGCTGGGGCCGGTCTGCAAGTACTACCCGTCGTGCTCGCACTACGGGTACACGGCCATTGATGTGCATGGCGCGGTCAAAGGAACGGTGCTGACGGCCTGGCGCATCCTGCGCTGCAACCCGTGGTCGCTCGGTGGCGTCGATCACGTCCCTCCCCGGAAGCGTCCGGTCTGGCACCAGCGGCTGAGGAGCCGACTGGCCAGGAACCCCGCCGAGGGGCCCGCCGCACAGCCCGAGACTCAGCCCAACGCCCAAGGAGCCTGATTCGTGGACACGATCCTCGGTCCTCTTTACTACGCTGTTTCCTGGATCATCGTCCAGTTCCACTCGTTCTTCGGCCTGGTCTTCGACAAGGACAGTGGCTGGGCGTGGGGTCTGTCCATCGTCTCGCTGGTGGTCCTGATCCGTATCTGCCTGATCCCGCTCTTCGTGAAGCAGATCAAGGCCACGCGGAACATGCAGGCGCTCCAGCCGAAGATGAAGGCGATCCAGGAGCGCTACAAGAGCGACAAGCAGCGCCAGTCCGAAGAGATGATGAAGCTCTACAAGGAGTCGGGCACCAACCCGCTCTCGAGCTGCCTCCCGATTCTGGCCCAGTCGCCCTTCTTCATCGCCCTCTACCAGGTGCTCAACAAGATCGCCGGTGGTCATGAGGTCGGTGTCCTGGACCAGGGGCTGGTCAACAGCGCCCGGAGCGCCCACATCTTCGGTGCCCCGATCGCGTCGAAGTTCATGGACAGCGCGAGCAAGGTCGAGTCGCTCGGCGCCACGCTGACCGATGTCCGTGTGGTCACGGTCATCATGATCGTTCTGATGTCGCTGTCGCAGTTCTACACGCAGCGCCAGCTGATGACGAAGAACGTCGACCTCACGGTGAAGACGCCGTTCATGCAGCAGCAGAAGATGCTGATGTACGTCTTCCCGATCATGTTCGCCGTCTTCGGCATCAACTTCCCGGTCGGTGTCCTGGTCTACTGGCTGACCACCAACGTGTGGACCCTGGGCCAGCAGATGTTCGTCATCCGTCGCAACCCCACTCCGGGCAGCCTCGCCTTCCAGCAGCGCCAGGACCGCCTGCGGGCCAAGGGCAAGCTCAAGGAGGACCCGGCGGAGATCGAGGCCCGGAAGGCCGCCGATGCCGCCCGTGCCGCCCGCCAGCAGCCCAAGCGTCAGACCAAGGCCAAGCGCCAGGTCACGGGCGCGGACCGGCCCCAGGCGCGGTCCACTGCGAGCTCCGGCAAGAAGACCACCCTGGAGAAGGACCAGCCCGAGCAGTCCGCCGCTGACAAGAAGCAGTCCGGCGGCTCCGCCCGCGGCGCCAAGTCCGGACAGCGCAAGGGCGGCCCGCAGCGGCCCAAGCACCCCTCGAAGAAGTGATGAAGGAGTCCACCGTGACGGAGACGCAGCGCCAGAACGCCGCTGAGGGCACCGACACCCTTTCCCGCCTGGAGCAGGAGGGCGAGATCGCGGCCGACTACCTCGAGGGGCTGCTGGACATCGCCGACCTCGACGGCGACATCGACATGGACGTCGAGGCCGACCGCGCCTCGGTGTCGATCATCAGCGACTCCACCAGCCGCGACCTGCAGAAGCTGGTGGGCCGCGACGGTGAGGTGCTGGAGGCCCTCCAGGAGCTGACCCGGCTCGCCGTGAACCGGGAGACCGGCGACCGCAGCCGTCTCATGCTCGACATCGCCGGCTTCCGCGCCCGCAAGCGCGAGCAGCTGGCCGGCCTGGGCGCCGAGGCGGCCCAGGAGGCCAAGAGCACCGGTCAGCCGGTCCGGCTCGACCCGATGACCCCCTTCGAGCGCAAGGTCGTCCACGACGCTGTGGCGGCCGCGGGCCTGCGCAGCGAGTCCGAGGGCGAGGAGCCCCAGCGCCGCGTGGTCGTCCTCCCCGCCTGACCTGTCCCACTTCCAGGTGTGCACGGCCCCGTCTGCTCGCAGGCGGGGCCGATCCTTGTCAGCCTGATCCTTCAGACCCTTCAGACCCAGACGACGCTTGTATGGAAGGACGGTTCCCCGTGGAAGAGGCAGCGGAGCTCCCCCCGGCCCCCGAGGCGGCTCGGGCGGTATTCGGTGACCGCTTTCCGGAGGCCGTCCGCTACGCGGAGCTGCTCGCGGACGCGGGCGTCAAGCGCGGCCTGATCGGCCCCCGCGAGGTCCCCCGGCTGTGGGAGCGGCACCTGCTGAACTGTGCGGTGCTCTCGGAGGCCGTGCCGGACGGCGTCTCGGTGTGCGACGTCGGCTCGGGCGCCGGCCTGCCGGGTATCCCGCTGGCCCTGGTCCGCCCCGATCTGCAGATCACGCTGCTGGAGCCGCTGCTGCGCCGCACCACGTTCCTCCAGGAGGTCGTGGAGCTGCTGGGCCTGGACCACGTCACCGTCGTCCGGGGACGGGCCGAGGAGATGCTGGGCAAGGTCGAGCCGGTGCATGTGGTCACCGCGCGCGCCGTGGCCCCGCTGGACCGGCTGGCGGGCTGGGGCGTTCCGCTGCTGCGTCCCTACGGCGAGATGCTCGCCCTCAAGGGCGACACCGCGGAGGAGGAGCTGAAGGGTGCCCGCGCGGCGCTCAGCAAGCTCGGGGTGGTGCGGACGTCGGTGCTGCACGTGGGTGAGGGCGTGGTGGATCCGCTCTCCACGGTCGTCCGCGTGGAGGTCGGGGAGAGCCCCGGTGGGGTGCGCTTCGCGGCCAAGCGGGCGAAGGCGGCCCGGGTGAGCCGGTCACGCCGCCGCCGCTGACGGCACTTGGTCCGTTCGCCAACGGGCTCTGCTCCATACAAGCTGGCAAAACTACACATTACGGAGTGTCGCGACCAGGTGGCGGCGCGTGCCATGCATCGTGTTTCACGTGAAACATCGCTCCCTGCTGCATGGAATCATCGGCCGCACCCGTGCGGCCGCCGCGCCGCGTGACCGTCGACCGGTCGAGGAAGTGGGTTCATCCACAGGCCCACGGGATTCATCCACAGGAGAACGGGCCTCGCTGGTTCACGACCCCGAAAGCATGGCAGGCTCTGCCTATTGCGAGCCTGATGTCGAGGAGAGTGAATCCTTGCGGTCCGACGCCAATATCGCGGGGCCGATGACCGACCCGGTCCCCGGCCCCCGCCCCTCCGACTCCGAACCTGTGGCTGTTCCCGGTCAGCTGCCCGCGGGTGAGGTGGTTTCACGTGAAACGCCGCCCCCGATGCCCCGGCCGGAGCAGACCCGGGTGATGGTGGTCGCCAACCAGAAGGGCGGGGTCGGCAAGACCACGACCACCGTGAATCTGGCGGCCTCGCTGGCTCTGCACGGCAATCGGGTGCTGGTCATCGACCTCGACCCGCAGGGCAATGCCTCGACGGCTCTGGGCATCGACCACCATGCCGAAGTGCCGTCCATCTATGACGTGCTGGTGGACAACAAGCAGCTCTCCGACGTGGTGCAGCCGGTGGTGGATGTGGAGGGCCTGTTCTGCGCCCCCGCCACGATCGACCTGGCCGGTGCGGAGATCGAGCTGGTATCGCTGGTGGCCCGTGAGAGCCGGCTGGACCGGGCGATCAAGGCCTATGAGCAGCCCCTGGACTACATCCTCATCGACTGCCCTCCCTCGCTCGGCCTGCTGACCGTGAACGCTCTGGTCGCCGGCGCGGAGGTGCTGATCCCCATCCAGTGCGAGTACTACGCGCTGGAGGGGCTCGGCCAGCTGCTTCGCAATGTGGAGCTGGTGCGGGGGCACCTGAACCCCAAGCTCCATGTGTCGACGATTCTGCTGACGATGTACGACGGCCGGACGAGGCTCGCATCCCAGGTGGCCGAGGAAGTGCGCAGCCACTTCGGCCAGGAGGTGCTGCGGACCAGCATTCCGCGCTCGGTCCGTATCTCAGAGGCGCCCAGCTATGGGCAGACAGTTCTGACCTATGACCCGGGTTCCAGTGGGGCGCTGTCCTATCTGGAAGCGGCCCGGGAGATCGCACTGCGGGGGGTCGGTGTGCACTACGACGGCAGCAGGGCTCACACGGTGGGCCGTCAACAACAGCAAGACCAGCACAGCATGTCGGAGGGGCTTCAGTGAGTGAGCGACGCAGAGGACTGGGCCGGGGGCTCGGTGCGCTGATCCCGCCTGCACCGAAGGGAGCGGAGCAGAGCGGGCCGGCCGTAGGGACCGGCGCCACGTCTCCGTCCGCGGTGCCGGTGCTGACGGCGGAGCGGGGGGTGGCGGCCGCGAAGGTGACCGCGCTTCCCACGGACGAGATCGCCGTTTCCCGTGAAACCGTCTCGCGCGAGACGGGGTCGCTCGACTCGGGCGCTGTTTCACGTGAAACGGGTGGCATGACGCAGGGGGATGCCGGTCAGTCGTCCCTGGGCACGGCGGCCGGGGCGCACTTCGCCGAGCTGCCTCTGGACTCGATCACGCCCAACCCCCGGCAGCCCCGTGAGGTGTTCGACGAGGACGCTCTTGCCGAACTGGTCACCTCCATCCGCGAGGTGGGGCTGCTGCAGCCGGTGGTGGTCCGGCAGCTGGCGCCCGAGCGCTATGAGCTCATCATGGGCGAGCGGAGGTGGCGGGCCTGCCGGGAGGCCGGGCTGGAGAAGATTCCCGCCATCATCCGGGCGACCGACGACGAGAAGCTTCTGCTGGACGCGCTGCTGGAGAACCTGCACCGGGCCCAGCTGAACCCGCTGGAAGAGGCCGCGGCCTACGACCAGTTGCTGAAGGACTTCAGCTGCACTCATGACGAGCTGGCCGACCGCATCGGTCGCTCCCGTCCCCAGGTCTCCAATACCCTGCGGCTGCTGAAGCTGTCGCCGGCCGTCCAGAAGCGGGTCGCCGCCGGTGTGCTCTCGGCCGGACATGCCCGCGCTCTGCTGTCCGTCGCCGACTCGGAGGAGCAGGACCAGCTGGCCCGGCGCATTGTGGCCGAGGGGCTTTCGGTGCGTTCGGTGGAGGAGATCGTGACCCTGATGGGGTCGCGGTCCAAGAGCTCGGGCAAAGCCAAGGGGCCCCGGGCCGGCGGACGGGTCTCTCCGGCGCTGACCGACCTGGCCTCGCGGCTGTCGGACCGCTTCGAGACCCGGGTGAAGGTGGACCTCGGACAGAAGAAGGGAAAGATCGTCGTCGAGTTCGCCTCGATGGACGATCTGGAGCGGATCCTCGGCACGCTCGCCCCGGGCGAGGGGCGGGTTCTGGAGCAGAGGCTTTCCGGCACCGATGAGGAGGACGCCGAGGGCTAGCCCTTCGGCGACGCTCGCCTGGGGCGGGTTGTGTTTCACGTGGAACCTTTATGGTTCCCCGGAACACAACCCGCCCTTTGCCTTGTCGAGCTATCGACTCAAACGACGTCCGGATACGATGCGTTGAGGTATGGCACATCCACGTTGGACACAGTTCACGGAGGGGCGGGGCCATGCGAACGGTGAGTCGGACCGGACTGGTGGCAGCGGGCCTGGGCCTGGGAGCGGTCGGCGGATTTGTCGGCAGTCTCCTCAAGGAGCGCAGCGCGCTGAGTGCCGCCCGGAGCATGGCACGCGACGGAAGTGAGGAACTGACTGCATGGGGCGTCGGCTCGTACCGCTCACTCTGGACAACCTCCCGGATCTCCCCAAGCGCTGCCGCGCCTGTGTCTTCTGGGAGTTGGACCCTGTCAGCGGCGAAGCCGCGCTGAGAGCCGGCCGCCCCGAGCTGGAGAAGGAAGCCTGGATCTCCGCCGTACTGCTGGAGTGGGGTTCCTGCGGCCGTGTCGTCTATGTCGATGAAGCACCGGTCGGCTTCGTTCTCTATGCACCCCCGGCGTATGTGCCGCGATCGACGGCCTTTCCCACCAGTCCGGTCGCCGCGGATGCCGTGCAGCTGATGACCGCCTGGCTGACGCCGGCGTACCAGGGGCAGGGGCTGGGCCGGGCGATGGTGCAGACGGTGGCCAAGGACGTACTCCGCAGGGGCTTCAAAGCGATCGAGGCCTTCGGCGACGCCCGCTGGAAGGAACCGGCCTGCGTGCTGCCCGCTGACCATCTCCTCGCGGTCGGCTTCAAGACCGTCCGGCCGCATCCGCGCTACCCCAGGATGCGCCTGGAGCTTCGGACGGCGCTCTCCTGGAAGGAGGACGTCGAGCTGGCCCTCGACCGGCTCCTCGGGGCCGTGCAGAAGGAGCCGGCGCTCAGGCCGCTGTAGTCACCGGCTGCCTCTGGATGTGGAAACGGGTCGGGGGGGGGGGGGGGTGGGGGGGGACCCCCCCCCCCCCCCCCCCCCCCGGTAGTGAAAGCGGGGGGTGGAAGAACCCCCCACCCCCCCCACAAAACCCATGGGGTGGGGGCCGCCCAAGTGTGGGAC
>NZ_JBITZS010000007.1:0-465945 GCF_044547045.1 Streptomyces sp. NPDC053048 | reverse complement strand
GGGGGCGCGGCCGGGGCGGCGCGGCCGCCGCGGCCCCGGGGGGGGGGGGGGGGGGGGGGGGGGGGGCCCCGGCGCGGGGCCCCCCCCCCCCCCCCCCCCCCCCCCCCCCCCCCCCCCGGAGCGTATGAGATCAGGCGTGGATGAAGTCAGCCAGCTCGCGCTCGATCATCGCCTTGGGCTTGGCGCCGACGATGGTCTGGACGACCTCGCCACCCTTGTAGACGTTGAGCGTCGGGATCGACATGACGCCGTACTTGGCGGCGATGGCGGGGTTCTCGTCGATGTTGAGCTTGACGATCTCGATCTTCTCGCCGTGCTCGGCGGCGATCGCCTCCAGGGCGGGGGCGACCGCGCGGCACGGACCGCACCACTCGGCCCAGAAGTCCACCAGGACGGGCTTGTCGCTCTTGAGCACGTCCTCGTCGAAGGACTTGTCGGTCACGGCCTTGAGAGCCATTGAGGTCTCCTTGAATCTTCTCTTCGTGAGGTGGGGGGAGAGGGAGGTCAGACGGTCTGCTCGGGCTCGCGCACGTTCACACCGTCCGCGAGGGAGGCGAGGAAACGCTCGGCGTCGAGAGCGGCGGAGCAGCCGGTGCCGGCGGCGGTGATCGCCTGGCGGTAGGTGTGGTCCACGACGTCACCGGCGGCGAACACACCGGTGAGGTTGGTGCGCGTCGAGGGGGCCTCGACCTTGAGGTAGCCCTCGTCGTCCAGGTCCAGCTGGCCCTTGAACAGCTCGGTGCGCGGGTCGTGGCCGATGGCGATGAACAGGCCGGTGACGGGCAGCTCGGAGCTCTCACCGGTCTTGACGTTGCGCAGGGTCAGGCCGGAGAGCTTGGAGTCGCCGTGGATCTCGGCGACCTCGCTGTCCCACACGAAGGAGATCTTCGGGTCGGCGAAGGCGCGCTCCTGCATCGCCTTGCTGGCCCGGAGGGCGTTGCGGCGGTGGACGACGGTGACGGACTTCGCGAAGCGGGAGAGGAAGGTGGCCTCCTCCATCGCGGTGTCACCACCGCCGATGACGGCGATGTCCTGGTCCTTGAAGAAGAACCCGTCACAGGTGGCGCACCAGGAGACACCGCGGCCGGAGAGCTCGTCCTCGCGCGGCAGACCGAGCTTGCGGTGCTGCGAGCCGGTGGTGACGATCACGGCCTTGGCACGGTGGACGGTGCCGGCGGAGTCGGTGACGGTCTTGATCTCGTCGCTGAGGTCGACGGCGACGATGTCGTCCGGGATCAGCTCGGCGCCGAAGCGCTCGGCCTGGGCCCGCATGTTGTCCATCAGGTCCGGTCCCATGATGCCTTCACGGAACCCGGGGAAGTTCTCCACGTCGGTGGTGTTCATCAGCGCACCACCGGCCGTGACGGCGCCTTCGAAGACCAGCGGCTTGAGGGACGCGCGGGCGGTGTAGAGCGCGGCTGTATATCCCGCGGGCCCGGAGCCAATGATGATCACGTTGCGGACGTCGCTCACGGGTGTCTTCCTTGTCTCTGCCGACAGCTGTCTGGGGTCCTTGCTGGGTCTCACCCCACCCAACGGATCCTACGGGGCGAGCATTCCCGAAACGGACGCCAGCACGTGGCGCGACGGCTCAGTCACGCGGGAACGTCTGGTTCACCAGAATCTTCCCGGGGACGGTCGAAGAGGCCCCCTCGCAGGTGGAGGACACGAGGTAGGCGTCGACAAGGGCGTCGTCGCTCGGGTGCGGCAGGACGACGAGGTAGGCGTCCTCCCCGTTGTACTTCTCTTGACGCGTGGCAAGCGCCGGCTCCTTGCGGCCGATGCCCTCCCGCACACAGGCGGGGGCGGTGGTGGCGGAGTCCCGGAACGTCGACTCGGGCGAGGTCTTCATGCCGCGCGTCTCGGTGGCGTTGGCCGTCTGCAGCAGATCGCGCACATGCGTCCGCAGATCACCGTACGCGAGCGTGGTCGGTGCCCCGGACTGGCTCTTGATGGGCTGCGGAGCGTCCGCCTGGGGGTCGCCGTCCCCGCCGGGGACGAGAAAGAAGCTGCCGACCCCGATGACCGCCGCGGCGCACGCGGCGCCGAGCAGGGCCCTGGGCCAGCGTCGGGCACGCCTGGCGCGCGGACCCGCGGAAGCCGCCCCCGGGTTCTGACGGCCGGGGCCGGTGGCGGCGCGCGACCGGCCGGCGGGGCGGTCGGCGGTTTCACGGCTGCCGGTTTCACGTGAAACGTGGGGCACTGTGGCGGTGGCGGTGGCGGGGGCCGTTTCCGGCGTCGCCGTTTCACGTGAAACGTCCGCGCCCGGGTCCGGGGCGGGGCCCGTCGCGCTGAGCAGTGCCTCGGCCGCGAGGGCGGCGTCGATGCGCTCGGCGACGTCGGCCGGCATCCGGGTCGGGCCCGGCAGCGTGCCGAGCATGCCCCGGATCTCGTCCAGCGAGCTCCGTACGTCCTCGCACAGCTCGCAGTCGGCCAGGTGCTCCCGCAGGTCCGCGGTACGGGACGGGGAGAGGACACCCTCGGTGAGTGCCGAGATCTCCTCGACCTCCGGGTGCTCATCCGTGCCGGTCGTCGAAGTCACGCTCGCCCACCTCCGCCCTTCACTGGATCTGCGCCGCTCTGTCCTGCCGGTGGTGGGACGGACGCCCCCTGCGACCGGTTCCTTTCCCTGTCAAGAGGGGGGCTACCCCTGCCATCCGGGCGCAGATGGGTGAGCAGGGGCAGCAGCCGCGCCCGTCCCCGGGCACATCTGCTCTTCACCGTGCCGGTTGGGACGTCGAGCACCTTGGCCGCCTCGGCGACCGGGTAGCCCTGCATGTCGACCAGGACCAGTGCGGCCCGCTGCTCCGGAGGCAGCTTGGCCAGGGCCCGGACCAGCTCCCGGTGCAGATCTCCGCGCTCGGCGGGCTCGGCCGCCGACTCATGCGGCTCGAGAAGCTGCTCGAGCCGCTCGGTCTCGGCGAGGGGCGCGGTACGCCGCGACGCCGCCTTGCGGGCCCGGTCCAGGCAGGCGTTGACGGTGATGCGGTGCAGCCATGTGGTGACGGCCGACTTGCCCTGAAAGGTATGAGCGGCCCGGTAGGCGGAGACCAGAGCGTCCTGAACGGCGTCGGCGGCCTCTTCCCGGTCCCCGAGGGTCCGGAGCGCCACCGCCCAGAGCCGGTCGCGGTGGCGCCGCACTATTTCGCCGAAGGCGTCGGGATCACCGTCGACATGCCGCGCAAGGAGCTCGGCGTCGCTCGCGCCGCCACGTGTGACGTCGTCCAACGTCGAGCCCTCCCCCTTGAGCGACGTGACCTTGCGGTCAGCCGGTGAACTTCACTTCGGTGATGGCCTGCTTGAAGCCGGGCTGGCTGTAGGTCTTTTTGTCGTAGGCAGAGTAGGGCATCGCCGTGATCCAGAGGAGAACGTAGCGAGCCTCCGGCCGTTCCTTGAAGGACAGCTGTGCCTTCTTCGTACGCGTCGTCTCGGACCCCAGGAGTTTCATCTCGCTCAGCGGTGACGAGGGGGAGAGCGAATCGACGGCGTACGCCGACAGCTTTGTGTGATCGCCTGCGTAGCGAAGATCCACAGTCACATCGTTGAGCTTTTTCGAGGTGCCGAGGTCGTAGACGATTCCGACACCCTGCTTGAACGCGGGATCGAGGTCGGGGCCCTCGTTGAAAGACCTGGAACGCCACAGCGTGGAAGTGTCGCCGTCGTAGGTCTTTCCGACCTTGTCCGCCTGCTGGAGATTGCCGTCCGGCGCGTACTCCTTGGCACCCGTAACCGGGATCTTCTTGGGAGTCGGCGGCGTGTCATCCCCCGTCGACTGCGATCGCGGAGTGTCCGGCTGTCCGTCCTCCAGAAGCGTGTCCGCGAGCTGCCAGCTGCCCAGGCCGAGCGCGGCGATCAGCAGGGCAGAGACGCTCCACTTCAGCGCGCGGCCCGTGCGGCTCTCGAGCGTGGGCGGCGGGGCCACCGGAAGGGCCTGGGCCGGGCCGCCGTTGCGGGCGGAGGAGGGGACGCGGGGGTACGCCGGCGGCGTGGCGAAGGCCGACTCAGGGGGCCGGATGCGCGGCATCGCCGCGACCGCCTTGGCCAGCTCCTCCGGGGTGGTGCACGGCTTCTCCTGACGGGACGCCGTGGCCCCGTCGTTGACGAGCGCCCGCATGGCCAGCTCGGAGAGGCCACGGTGGACCCCGGCGCGCACCTGGTCGGGGGCGATCAGGCCGAGTCCCTTGGGCAGCCCGGACAGGCCGTGGGCGTCGCTCTCGTACGGCCAGCGCTGGGTGAGCGCGGCGTACAGGAGGGCCCCGATGGCCTCGGTGTCGGTCTGCTGGGGGTGGTCGGAGGTGATGCCGCGCAGGGCGGCCATCACGGCGAGGCCGCGGATGCGGTACTGGCCGGTCCCGGTGCGGAGGACGGAGCCGGGGTTGAGGCGGAGGTGGGCCAGGCCCTCGCGGTGGGCGGCGGCCATGGCCTGGGAGACCTGGCTGACGAGCTGGTACGCCTCGTGCGGCTCGAGGGGGCCGGAGGCCAGGATGGGCGTCAGCTCGGTGGCGTCGGGCAGCCACTCGTGGACGACGTAGACGAGGTCGTTCTCCTCGACGGCGTCGAGGACCTGGACGAACCGCGGATCGCCGAGCAGGGCGGCGGAGCGGGCGGCGGCGAGTACCGGACGGGCGCGCGGGTGGTCGGCGGGCAGCAGGTGGACGCCGACCGCGCGCCGCAGCTTCTCGTCGACGGCACGCCAGCTGCTGAATCCCTCCAGACGGGTGACGCACTCCTCCAGCCGGTACCTTCTGGCGAGTTTGTGGCCGCTGTGCATCTCGGGCGGTTGTGCGTCGCGCGCGGGGCTTTCGTGCCCCGCGCGCTTGGTGTCCTTGTGCGTGCTGACCTTCTTGTCGGCCTCCGCCCCGTCGGTCGTGGCCTGGTCCGCCGCGGCGGTCAGTGGCTGCTCGCCGCTGTTGTCGGCCACGTCGACGGCAGCCGTGCTCCGTTCCGCCACCGTCGTTCCTGCCTCCCCATCCGTTGCGCGCTGTCCCCAGCCAAACCCAATTGTGCCCACAGTCCGGCGTAATGCACGACACACGGCAGGGGGCGATGGTTGTGCTCCGGTCAGCGACCGAGTCGACCGCGAACCATACCGACCATGGCGGTCAGCTCCTCGATCCGCATCCGCTTTGCGGCGATGTAGAAGACCACGATCAGGATCAGTCCGCCACCCGCCAGGGACGCGAGCGAACCGAGGACGCTGTTGCCCAGAACCTGAATGATTCCGTAGGCGACGGCTCCGCTGATGAGGGCCGCGGGGATGCACGCACCGACCAGGCGGGCGTAGGTGCGGACGACACGGGAGCCGTCCAAGTCGCCGCCGAGACGGGTCTTCAGCCGACGCCAGGCGACACCGACGCCGACCGCGTAGCCGAGGCCGTAGGAGGCGGCCATGCCCGCGACGGCCCAGCGGGCGGGCAGGACGAGGTAGCTCAGCACGGCGGCCGCCGCGAAGACCGCGGAGACGATCAGCGTGTTGTAGAAGGGAGTGCGGGTGTCCTCGTAGGCGTAGAAGCCCCGCAGGATGACGTACTGCGCGGAGAAGGGGATCAGGCCGAGGCCGAAGGCCATGAGGGTGTAGCCGATGTTGGTGGCACCACCGGTGCCCGAACCGCCCGAGAACATCAGCGTGGCCATGGGGACGCCGAGGGCCAGGAAGGCGAAGGCACACGGCACGATCGCGACGGCCGAGGTGCGCAGCCCGTGGGAGAGATCGTCGCGGACGGCCGAGGGATCCCCGTCGTGGGCGGCACGCGAGATCCGGGGAAGCACCGCTGTCATCACCGAGACGGTGATGATGGCCTGCGGCATCTGCCAGAGCTGCAGCGCGTAGTTGTACGCCGTGATACCCGTGCCGGTGTGGCCGGCCTTCTCGGCCAGCGCGCCCGCCTTGGTGGCCAGCTGCGTGACCACCACCATGCTGAGCTGGTTGGCGAGCACGAAGAAGAAGGTCCACTTGGCGAGCCCCGCGGCCTTGCCGAGGCCTTGGCCGCGCCAGTCGAAGCGAGGACGGATACGGAATCCCGCGTCGCGCAGGTAGGGCAGCATCGCCAGTGCCTGGACGGTGAGGCCCAGCAACGTGCCGATGCCGAGCAGCCGGACACCCTCGGGCGTGATGGTGTCCGCGGTGACCTGGCTGCCGGTGAACGGGCCGAAAGCCCAGATGAAGGAGCCGAAGGTGGCGATGATGATGATGTTGTTGAGGACCGGGGTCCACATCATGGCGCCGAACCGGCCCCGGGCGTTGAGGATCTGGCCGAGCACCACGTGCACGCCCATGAAGAACATCGTGGGCAGGCAGTAGCGGGCGAAGGCGACCGCCACGTCCATCCGGGCCGGGTCGGCGGCGATGGTCGGTGACATCGCCTGGATGAAGAGGGGTGCTCCCAGCACACAGACGGTGGTGACGCCTGCCAGCAGTACGACGACGAGGGTGAGAAGCCGGTTGGCGTAGGCCTCGCCGCCGTCCTCGTCGTTCTTCATCGCGCGGACCAGCTGCGGGATGAAGACGGCGTTCAGGGCACCGCCTCCCACCAGGATGTAGATCATCGTCGGCAGGACGTTGGCGACCTGGTAGTCGTCGTTGAGGCTGCCGACGCCGATCGCCGCCGCCATGACGAGGTTCCGGCCGAAGCCCAGGAGGCGGGAGACCATCGTGCCCGCCGCCATCAGCGCGCTCGACTTCAGCACGCTCGCCGCCCGACCGCCGCTCTTCGCCGCCGGGGCGGGCGCGGGCTCGGGCTCCTCGACCGGCTCGGGGACGGCCGGCTGCGCCGGCGGGGGTACGAACTGTCCCGGGGGCGGCGGTACCTGCCTGCCGCCCGCTCGCTGGGGCTCGTACGGCTGCTGCTGGTCGCGGTAGAGGTGCGCGAAGGCGTCACGCTGCGGTGCTCCGCCCGCGGGCGCGTCCTGGCCCGCCAGCCCGCTCAGGCTGCCCATGACCTGGGTCTCGGCGGTGGCGTTGTCGCCGTACGGGCGGCCGGGGGGCGGGGGCTGCGGAGCCAGGTCCTGTGCCCACATCCGGGCGTCGGACGCGTGCGGGGGCGCCGACGGCTGCCGGTAGCCGCCGGGCGGCGGGGGCACCGGCTGGTCGAACATGGTCTCGGCCATCGGGTCCTGGGCGGACGGGTCGTGTCCGGGGTAGGGATCCGAGGCGTAGGCGTCCCGGAGGTAGGGATCCCGGGCGTACGGGCCCTGGTGTGCCGGGTCCGGCGCGTGCGGGACCTGGCCCGGCGCGGGAGGCATCGGGGCAGGCGGGACCGGCGGGTACTGATCCCGCTGGTCACCGCCCATGCCCTGACCGCGGTCACCGTCGTACGGCGCGCTCATCGCTACCCCACCTCATCGTCCGCGGCCGCTTGGCCCCACAAAACGTCAACGTTCCACTTTCTCACCTGAGCCGGACGGGTCACCGTTTCGCGCTCCGGTTCGCGCCTCCGGATCACCCGGCTGCCCCGGTTCGCCGTCACCGGATCCGTCGTCGCCGTCCGAGTCTCCCCCGTCCGCGCTGTCCGGCCCGCCACCAGCGGCTTTACGGGCGGCGGCCCGCTTGCGCTGAAGGTAGATGCGGAGTCCCGCGAGGACCAGGAGGAGGACACCACCGGCGATGACCAGCAGCACCATAGGGGTGATCGACGTGACATGCACAGTGAAGGTCATCGGCTCGCCGTACGGCTGGCCGTCGTCGGCGTAGAGCCGGGCCGTGACCTGGACCGGACCGTTGGCATTGGCCCGCGTCTCGAACTTCACCGACTGACTGCGTCCGCCCTCGACGTGGATCTCCTGCGAGTCGTCGTCGATCTTCAGACGGTTCGGCTGGCTGGAGATCAGGACGAGCCTCAGGCCCCGCACGCCCTGGAGCAGGCCGTTCTGCACGGTCACGGGGATCGTCGCACTACGGCCGGAAAGCGTCGCGTCGGACTTCTTGATCAGGTGTACCTGGCGCGTGAGCTGGTCGAGGTAGGACTGCACGGCGTCCCGGAACTCCGCGGCGCCCCGGGGGTTGCCGCGCCACGACGTGGACATCTCCCGCATGATCGCGCTGCCGAAGGGGGTGACCACCCGGTCCTGGGCGGTCAGGATCACCTTGAAGCTGTCCAGGGTGCTCTGCGTCCGCTGGATCGCCTCGAACGCCTCGGTGGACAGCTCCTGGGAGCGCAGCGAGTCCGGGTACGCACCGGAGCCGGGGACCTGCTGGTTGGCGTTGGGGTCCGGCTTGGCCTTGGCCGCGTCCCCCAGGTCCAGGGGCTGGGTCCAGCGGCCGTCGGACAGGCCCTTGAGCGCGGTCGCCATCGCCTGTGCCTGGCTCGTCGTGGGCATGCGCTGGGGTGCGACGACGATGCTGCGCTCGTTCTCCGGGGCCTGCTTGTTCACCATCAGGCTCTGGGCGAGGAAGCGCTGCACGGCGAGCGCGGAGTCGTCGCCCTTGATCATCTCGCCTTCGAAGGCCGTGGAGAGCCGGTCGTCGGCCACGATCGCCGTGTTCCCGCCACCGATCTGCCGGGCCGCGGTGGGCGCGTACGGGGAGCCCTTGTCCTCGCGGAGGCTGTCGCTGCGGGCGATGACGTTGTGGGCGCCGGCGGAGGTGGCCACGTCCACGATCGAGGAGTCGACGGCCCCGTCGACCGGCCAGGCGAAGTCCGTGCGCGGCTTCACTCCGAGGATGGTGTCCACGGTGGTCGAGGCGAGCTCCGTGGCGGACTGCAGATGGCTCAGGGAGCCCGATACGTCCTTGCCGTGGTGGGCCAGCGAGGCGAGGTCGGGGTCGCCGAAGGGGAGCGCCACCACCTGGTGGTCCTTGACGGCGTCCTGCAGCTGGAAGAGCCACTGCTTGGCGACCGCCTGGCCCTTGCCGGGGGTGTTCTGCCCGCTGGGGCCGCCGACCCGGTAGCTCTTCGTCATGGCCTCGACCGTGGCGAGCAGGTCGGGGTCGATCACCCAGGTGATCGGCAGGCCCTTGCCCAGTGCCACCAGCTGCTGCAGCCGGCCGCCGGGGGCCAGCTCGGCCGCCAGGTCGTCGTTGGGGAAGATCGGGGTCTGCTGCTGGTCGGACTCGGTCCGGGCGGTGAGGTGGGTCGCGGAGATCAGCGGCCACAGGACGGTCAGCTGGGTCTTCTTGCCGTCGGTGCCGGACGGCTGCCAGGGCAGCAGCGTCCGGCGGATGCCCAGGACCCGCTCGTACGGCTGGTCGGCGGACTGGCCGGAGAGGGTGACACCGAGCTGGTAGACGCCGTCCTTGCCCAGGTTCAGGTCCTTGACCGGAACGGTCAGGGTGAAGTCACGGCTGACGCCCGGGGCCAGCGGGTCGAGCTTCCGGGCGTGGTTGCCGCCCACCTCGGAGCCGTCGGTGCCCGGCGAGAAGGGGGTCCGGTCGCCGATGTCGTCGATGTCGCTGCGCGTGTTGATCTGCGGGCCCACCCGCAGGTCCACATGGGCGCCGGTGATCGTCGACTTTCCGTTGTTGGTGACCGTGCCGGAGACGGTGAGCGTGTCGTCCTGTTTCGGGGCGACGGGGGCCAGTGAGTCCACCGTCACCGCGACCTGGCGCGAGCCGGGCGAGTCCGCGTGCGCGGTGGGCGCCGCGGGAAGCTGCACCAGTCCTGTGAACAGCAGCACTCCGGCGAGCAGCGTGGTGACGTGCCGGAACCACCGGCAGGCAGGAGCGGGCGTTGTCCCCTCGAAGGCCTCCTGGACCTCTGCCGCCTCGGCCACGCGCTCGCCCGTCCCTCGTCGTCGTCAGTGGTCGTCGGATGGTGCGTCCGTGAATGGTAACGAGGCCCGCTGTGACGAAGTGCTGCGGACCGCACTACAAGATCGTCGCCAGGGCCCGTTGTCCGGGCTGGGCCGCTTTGCGCCCGCTGCCGGAAAGGGCCCGATAACCGGGAGGCCGCCGCGCGCGCGGACACGTACCCTCTTCTGTTGTGCCGAACGCCAACAATGACAGCCACACCCCGCCGTCGACGAACGAGCTCAATCAGGTGCAGCGCCGTGCCGTGAGCGAGCTTCTGCGGGTGTCCCCCGTAGCCGACGACCTCGCCCGCCGATTCCAGGAGGCCGGGTTCACGCTTGCCCTGGTCGGCGGCTCGGTACGGGACGCGCTGCTGGGCCGCCTCGGCAATGACCTGGACTTCACCACGGACGCCCGCCCGGACGACGTGCTGAAGATCGTGCGGCCGTGGGCGGACGCGGTCTGGGAGGTCGGCATCGCCTTCGGCACCGTGGGTTGCCGCAAATCGGACTTCGATATTGAGGTCACGACATATCGGTCGGAAGCGTACGACCGGACGTCGCGGAAGCCCGAGGTCTCCTACGGCGACTCCATCGAGGAGGACCTGGTCCGTCGCGACTTCACCGTCAACGCGATGGCCGTCGCGCTGCCGGAGAAGGAGTTCATCGACCCGCACAACGGCCTGGAGGACCTGGCCGCGCGCGTCCTGCGCACCCCGGGCACCCCGGAGGAGTCCTTCTCCGACGACCCGCTGCGCATGATGCGCGCCGCGCGCTTCGCCGCTCAGCTGGACTTCACCGTCGCTCCCGAGGTCGTCACCGCGATGACGGAGATGGCCGACCGCCTGGAGATCGTCTCGGCCGAACGGGTCCGTGACGAGCTGAACAAGCTGATCCTCTCCAGTCACCCCCGCGAGGGCCTCAAGCTCCTCGTGGACACCGGCCTCGCCCGCCTCGTCCTCCCCGAGCTCCCGGCACTGCGCCTGGAGCGCGACGAGCACCACCGGCACAAGGACGTCTACGAGCACACGCTGACCGTCCTCGAGCAGGCCATCGACCTGGAGAAGGAAGGCCCGGACCTGGTCCTGCGCCTGGCCGCGCTGCTGCACGACATCGGCAAGCCGAAGACGCGCCGCTTCGAGAAGGACGGCCGGGTCTCCTTCCACCACCACGAGGTGGTGGGCGCCAAGATGACCAAGGCGCGCATGACCAAGCTCAAGTACTCGAACGACCTGGTCAAGGACGTCTCGAAGCTGGTCGAGCTGCACCTGCGCTTCCACGGCTACGGCACCGGCGAGTGGACCGACTCGGCCGTGCGCCGCTATGTGCGCGACGCGGGCCCGCTGCTGGACCGGCTGCACAAGCTGACCCGGTCCGACTGCACGACGCGCAACAAGAAGAAGGCCAACGCCCTCTCCCGCGCCTACGACGGGCTCGAGGAGCGCATCGCGCGACTGCAGGAGCAGGAGGAGCTGGACGCCATCCGGCCCGACCTGGACGGCAACGAGATCATGGAGATCCTCGGCGTCGGTCCCGGACCGCAGATCGGCCAGGCCTACAAGCACATGCTGGAGCTGCGCCTGGAGAACGGGCCGATGGAGCGGGACGCCGCCGTGGCCGCGCTCAAGGAGTGGTGGGCGGCTCAGGGCTGATTGCGTCGGCGGTGGTGTTTCACGTGAAACATCACTGAGGGCGGAAGATGGAGGGGCGGTGTTTCACGTGAAACACCGCCCCTCGGTTCATGTGAAACACGGTCTCTCCGTCATGTGAAACACCGCCCCTCGCTCTGTGCCCGTTCCCGGCTCACGCCCGCCGGGGCCCGAACCCTGTCAGGGCGACGGTGACCGCCGCGTAGAGCACGGCGACCATGACGATCAGCGCGGCCGACCGGCCGTCCGGCGGGAGCATCAGCGAGGCGACCGCCGCCGCGCCCACGAAGGCGACGTTGAACAGGACGTCGTAGAGCGAGAACACCCGGCCCCGGAAGACGTCGTCGACCGATGTCTGGACCACGGTGTCGGTCGCGATCTTGGTGCCCTGGGTGACGAGGCCCAGGACGAACGCCGCGATGAGCATGGGGACCGGCTCGAAGGGCAGGCCGAGGGCGGGCTCGAGGACCGCGGCCACCCCCGCGCACACGGCCATCCAGCCCATCCGGCCCAGCCGGGAGACCGCCCACGGGGTGATGACGGCCGCCGCGAAGAACCCCGCCCCCGAGGCCGCCACGGCATAACCGAGCAGGGTCAGCCCCTCCGATCCGTCACCCGACCACGCATACCGGCAGAGCATCAGCACGGTGACCGTCAGGGCCCCGTAGCAGAAGCGCATCAGCGTCATCACCGCCAGCGCTTCGGCGGCGATGCGGCGTTCCGCCAGATGGCGCAGCCCGTCGGCCAGGCCGCGGGTGGTCGCCGCGAGGGCGGTACGGGTCCGGGTGCGGGTCGCGGGGGCGTCCGGGCCCAGCAGTCCGATCGGGATGCGCAGCGAGAACAGCCCCGCGCACAGGTACAGCGTGGCGCCCAGCAGGACGGCCCAGGCGTCGGAAGCGGCACCCTCGGGAGCGGCGAGGCGGATGGCGAACGCGAGCCCGCCGCCCGCGGTGGCGGCCAGCGTGCCGGCGGTCGGGGAGAGGGAGTTGGCCATCACCAGGCGCTCGGGGCCGACGACGCGGGGCAGGGCCGCCGAGAATCCGGCGAGGACGAAGCGGTTGACGGCGGTGACCGACAGCGCGGAGGCGTAGAAGAGCCAGTCGGGGGCGCCGCCGACGATGAGCGCCGCGGTGCCGGTGGCCAGGACAGCCCGCAGCAGATTGCCGTGGAGCAGTACCTGGCGGCGGCGCCAGCGGTCGAGCAGGACGCCCGCGAAGGGCCCGAGCAGCGAGTAGGGCAGGAGCAGGACGGCCATGGCGGAGGCGATGGCCGCGGGGGAGGCCTGCTTCTCGGGGGAGAAGACGACGTAGGTGGCGAGGGCGATCTGGTAGACCCCGTCGGCCGTCTGCGAGAGCAGCCGGACCGCCAGCAGACGGCGGAAATCGCGCAGCTGAAGCAGGACGCGAAGATCACGCACAACGGGCATGCCCACAGCCTCACACAACGCACAGGTCCCCGGGTGGATTACCCGGGGACCTGTGGCGGAGTGCGAAGCGCGCGCGGGTTTAGCGCTCGACCTCGCCCTTGATGAACTTCTCGACGTTCTCGCGGGCCTCGTCGTCGAAGTACTGCACCGGCGGCGACTTCATGAAGTACGAGGAAGCGGAGAGGATCGGGCCACCGATGCCGCGGTCCTTGGCGATCTTCGCGGCGCGGACGGCGTCGATGATGACACCGGCGGAGTTCGGGGAGTCCCAGACCTCGAGCTTGTACTCGAGGTTCAGCGGGACGTCGCCGAACGCGCGGCCCTCGAGGCGCACGTACGCCCACTTGCGGTCGTCCAGCCAGGCCACGTAGTCCGACGGACCGATGTGGACGTTCTTCTCGCCCATCTCGCGGTCGGGGATCTGGGAGGTGACGGCCTGCGTCTTGGAGATCTTCTTGGACTCGAGGCGGTCGCGCTCGAGCATGTTCTTGAAGTCCATGTTGCCGCCGACGTTCAGCTGCATCGTGCGGTCCAGGATGACGCCCCGGTCCTCGAACAGCTTGGCCATGACGCGGTGCGTGATGGTGGCGCCGACCTGCGACTTGATGTCGTCACCGACGATCGGGACGCCGGCCTCGGTGAACTTGTCCGCCCACTCCTTGGTGCCGGCGATGAAGACCGGGAGGGCGTTGACGAAGGCGACCTTGGCGTCGATGGCGCACTGCGCGTAGTACTTGGCGGCGTCCTCGGAACCCACCGGCAGGTAGCAGACCAGAACGTCGACCTGCTTGTCCTTGAGGACCTGGACGACGTCGACAGGGGCCTCGGCGGACTCCTCGATGGTCTGGCGGTAGTACTTGCCCAGGCCGTCGAGGGTGTGGCCGCGCTCGACCGTGACACCGGTCTGCGGCACGTCGCAGATCTTGATGGTGTTGTTCTCGCTGGCACCGATGGCGTCCGCGAGGTCGAGGCCGACCTTCTTGGCGTCGACGTCGAAGGCAGCGACGAACTCGACGTCACGCACGTGGTAGTCGCCGAACTGAACGTGCATCAGACCCGGCACGCGGCCGTTCGGGTCGGCGTCCTTGTAGTACTCGACGCCCTGCACCAGCGAGGCGGCGCAGTTGCCCACACCGACGATCGCTACGCGAACCGAACCCATTCCGGTTGCTCCCTGTTTGTACTCGACGAAGCCCTGCGGAGTGCAGAGCTCACTGGTCCGGGCCGTTGCGCTTGTCACGCCCGGCCCGCTCGCTCTCGATCAGCTCGTTCAGCCAGCGGACCTCTCGCTCCACGGACTCCATGCCGTGTCGCTGAAGCTCGAGGGTGTAGTCGTCCAGCCGCTCCCGGGTGCGGGCGAGCGAGGCGCGCATCTTCTCGAGACGCTCCTCCAGACGGCTGCGGCGGCCTTCCAGCACGCGCATCCGTACATCCCGCGAGGTCTGCCCGAAGAACGCGAAGCGGGCGGCGAAGTGTTCGTCCTCCCACGCGTCCGGGCCGGTGTGGGCGAGCAGCTCCTCGAAGTGCTCCTTGCCCTCTGCCGTCAGGCGGTAGACAATCTTCGCCCGTCGTCCGGCCAGGGACGCCGCACGGGCGTCCTCCGGAGCGCTCCCGGGCTCCTCGACCAGCCAGCCGCTCGCCACAAGGGACTTCAGGCAGGGGTAGAGGGTGCCGTAGCTGAACGCACGGAACACCCCGAGTGAGGTGTTCAGGCGCTTCCGCAGCTCGTAGCCGTGCATCGGGGACTCGCGGAGCAGGCCGAGGACGGCGAACTCGAGGATGCCGGAGCGTCTGCTCATGTTTCGCCTCCTTGTCCCCCACAGCCTAGTCCTTGTGATCCCTAATCCTTATTGGTCCCTTATGCCGACCTGACGTGCCGACCGTTGTTCCGAGCTGATGTGCCGAGCTGATGTATCGACTCGATACATCCAGACGATAGAACGAGCGTCCTGCGGCGACAAGAGGGGGCACGGTGAACGAGGTCACATCACCGATTCGTGGGACACAACAGGCCTGATTTGGAGTGAAGATCCGCAGTGGGCGGGATTTGGCCGTGCGTAGTCTGTGCGCCATGCAGACCAACGGGAACCGGGTGACGTCGTCAGACGTCCTCGTCCCGTATGCAGTGCGGCCCGTCGCTCAGGGGGACAGCCGGATCGCACATCGGGGGGAATGCAAGCCACCTGCCGCTGTCAGGCGATAGCGCCTGCCCGAGGAGTAATCGTTCGATGAGCGAGCACCGCCGCAAGCCGCCGCCGCCTCAGGGCGGGGGACGAGCCGCGGCCCGTCGCGCGGCCCAGCAGCCGACGTCCGGCCGTCGCGCCGCATCACCCAGTAACTCCGCCGGACCGGGGCACGGCCGCGGCGACGATTCCCGCTACGCCGGCCGGGCCGATACGCGCCGTGCGGCCCCGCGCGGCGGCTCCGGCGCCGGCGGGCGCAGACGCTCCCCGGACGCCGGAACCGGCGGTGGGGGACGCGGCCGCAGGGACGGCGGACGCCCGCCCGTCAAGCGTTTCATCGACTACCCGCGCGCGGGCAAAAGCGGAGCGCGGCGCTGGATTCCGTCCTGGAAGCTGACGGCCGGAATGGTGCTCACGTTCGGCGCGCTGATCCTCGGCATCGTGGGCGTGGCGCTGGCCGTGGTGCGGGTGCCCAGCGCACAGCTGGCCTCGGTGGTCCAGAAGAACGTCTACTACTGGGCCGACGGCAAGCAGATGGTCGTCGCCGGCGGTGGCAACCTCAACCGGCAGATCGTGGAGATCGCCCAGATCCCCCAGTCCATGCAGGATGCGGTGATCTCCGCCGAGAACGCCAGCTTCGAGACGGACTGGGGCGTCGACCCCATGGGCATCGCGCGCGCCGTGGTGAAGATGGCGCAGGGCGGTGAGACGCAGAGCGGTTCGACCATCACGCAGCAGTTCGTGAAGAACACCTACCTGAGCCAGGAGCAGACGCTCAAGCGCAAGGCCACGGAGCTGCTGATCTCCGTGAAGGTGGGGGCCACCAAGGACAAGGACTTCATCCTCGCGGGCTACCTCAACACCGCCTACTACGGGCGTGGGGCCTATGGCATCCAGGCCGCGGCGCGCGCTTACTTCGACAAGGACTGCGCGGACCTGACGCCCAGCGAGAGCGCCTTCCTGTCGGCCACGCTGAACGGTCCGAACCTCTACGACCCGTTCGGCGGCCAGGGGCCGGCGGCGACGGCGGAGAAGAACACCAAGCGGGCCACCGACCGCTGGAAGTGGACGCTGGACCGTGAGGTCCAGGTCGGCCGCATGGACGCGGCCGAGCGCGACAAGTGGGTCGCGCAGGGCTTCCCGAAGGTGCAGAAGCCCAAGCCCGCCACCAACCGCGCCGGGCAGATCGGCTACCTCACCGGCCTCGCCGACAACTACATCGTGGCCCACTCCCGGATCAGCAAGGCGGAGCTCGACAAGGGCGGCTACCAGATCTACACCACCTTCGACCGGGACAAGGTCAACACGCTGGCCAAGTCGGTCGAGGACGTGCGCAAGGCGAACATCAAGCCGAAGGTGCGCGACGTCGACCAGTTCGTGCAGTTCGGCGGCGCCTCGGTGGAGCCCAAGACCGGCAAGATCGTCGCCATCTACGGTGGTGAGAACGCCCTGGAGCACTTCACCAACAACTCCGACTACACCGGTGTGCAGGTCGGCTCGACCTTCAAGCCCTTCGTCCTGGCCGCCGCGATGACGCACGGAAAGCGCAATCCGGGCCTGGGCCCGCAGCAGAGCGACAGCCAGCGCACGGTCGTCTCGCCGGAGAGTATCTACAACGGCAACAACAAGCTGACGCTGCGGAACTACAACGGCTCCGTCTGGCACGACCAGAACGGCGGGGAGTGGCGCCAGCCGAACGACGGTGACGAGGACAAGGGCCTGGTCACCCTGCGCACCGCCATGCAGTACTCGGTGAACACGCCGTTCATCCAGCTGGGCATGGACGTCGGCACCGACCTGGTGCAGGAGGCGGCGGTCAAGGCGGGTCTGGACAAGGACCAGCTGGCCTCGCTGACCCCCACCTTCTCCCTGGGCACCTCGGCGCCCAGCGCGATCCGGCTGGCGGGCGCGTACGCCACGTTCGCCGCCAACGGCAAGCAGACCGATCCGTACTCGGTGGAGAAGGTCGAGAAGAACGGCAAGTCGGCCTACGAGCACGAGGCCAAGAGCGCGCAGGCCTTCGACTCGAACGTGGCCAACAACGTCACCGACGTGCTGAAGACCGTCGTGGAGTCGGGCACCGGCACCAAGGCGCAGCTCGGCAACCGTCCGGCGGCCGGCAAGACGGGTACGACCGACGGCAACCGCTCCGCCTGGTTCGCGGGCTACACCCCGCAGCTGTCGACGGCGATCGGCATGTACCGCGTCGACCCCAACGCCAAGAAGCAGGAGTTCCTGTCGATGCGCGGTGTGGGCGGCCAGCCCACCATTCACGGTGCGTCGTTCCCGGCGGAGATCTGGGCGGACTACATGGGCAAGGCGCTCAAGGGGCAGCCCGCCCTGCAGTTCGACGCGCCGCAGCCGATCGGCGAGAAGGTCTACGGAGACGGCGCCAGCCCCTCCCCCAGCCCGGTGCCCTCCACATCGCCCTCGGCCTCGCCGTCCCCGTCGGCGTCCGCCTCGCCGTCGAAGCAGCCGACCAGCTCCCCGACACCGACCAGGACCTGCAGCCTGTTCGACCCCAAGTGCAAGAACGGCGGGGGCAGCGGAGGGAAGAACGGTGGCACCACCGGTGGGCCGGGCGGCACGGGGAGCTCGCCGTCACCGGATCCGACCGGACGCCCGCCAGGCAGTGGAGGACTGTTCGGCGGCCCCAACGGCTGATCATCATATGAATCCGGCACAGGCTGCCTGAGCTGGTCTTTTCGAGGGCCGTCCCGCGTTCGCGCGGGGCGGCCCTCGAGTTGTCCACAGGCTCCGCCGCGTCACAGGCGCGTACGGCAGGATGTGGGCATGAGGAGCGCGCGGGACGACCAGCTTGTACGGCCCACCGTCGAGGACGAGGTGGCCGCCGCCGGCAGCGAGCTCATCGGCGGGCCCGTGGGGCGGCGTGCGCTGCTCGGGGTGAGCTGGTGGACGCCGGTGCGGGTGATCGCCCTCGTGGCCATCGGCATGTTCGCGCTGGGGATGGTGCAGAAGCTGCCGTGTTACGACCACGGCTGGTTCTTCGGCGCCACCACGCAGTACACCCACGCCTGCTACTCCGACATCCCGCACCTGTACAGCGGGCGCGGCTTCGACCAGGGCCTCCTGCCGTACTTCGACCGGATCCCGCAGTCCCTCTCCGGCGGTATGGAGTACCTGGAGTATCCGGTCCTGACGGGCCTGTTCATGGAGATCGCGGCGCTGCTCACGCCGGGCGGCGGGACCATTCAGCACCGCGAGCAGATGTACTGGTTCGTCAACGCCGGGATGCTGCTGGTCTGCGCGGCCGTCATCGTGGTGTGCTCGGCCCGTACGCACCGGCGCCGCCCCTGGGACGCCCTGCTGATCGCCCTCGCGCCGGCCTTCGCGCTCACGGCCACCATCAACTGGGACCTCTTCGCGGTCGCCCTGACGGCCGCGGCGATGCTGATGTGGTCACGCGGGCGGGCGGTCGCGACGGGCGTGCTGATCGGCCTGGCGGCCGCGGCGAAGCTGTATCCGGTGCTGCTGCTGGGACCGCTGTTCGTGCTGTGCTGGCGGGCGGGGCGGCTGCGTGCCTTCCTCGCGGCCGCTGCGGCGGCCGCCGGGGCTTGGCTGGCAGTGAACCTGCCGGTGATGCTCACGTACGACGCGGACGGGTTCCACATCCGGGCGGGCTGGGCGAAGTTCTACACCTTCAGCCAGGACCGGCCGGTCGACTTCGGCTCGGTCTGGCTCTTCATCTCCCAGCGCACCGGCGACCCGCTGGAGGACGCCAACACCTACGCCACCTTGCTGATGATCCTGGGCTGTCTGGCGATAGGGGCGCTCGGTCTGTGCGCCCCCAGGCGTCCGCGCTTCGCACAGCTGGCCTTCCTGGTGGTGGCCCTGTTCATCCTCGTCAACAAGGTCTACTCGCCGCAGTACGTGCTGTGGCTGGTGCCGCTGGCCGCGCTGGCCCGCCCCAAGTGGCGTGACTTCCTGATCTGGCAGGGCTGTGAGGTCCTGTACTACCTGGGCATCTGGTTCTACCTGGCCTACACGGGCAGCGGTGACAAGCACCAGGGCCTGCCACCGGAGGGCTACCAACTGGCGATCATCGCGCACCTGCTGGGCACGTTGTACCTGTGCGCCCTGGTCGTGCGGGACATCCTGCTGCCCGAGCGGGACGTGGTGCGGCGCGACGGCTCGGACGACCCCTCGGGAGGCGTCCTGGACGGGGCGCCCGACATATTCACCCTCGGCTCCGCGCGCCGGAAGCGGCACGCGGAGCACCGCGAAGGCGCACGCGTTCAGTGGGGCACCGGGAGCACCGGCCTGTAGGCAGGCGCTCCCCGCCCCGGACCACGGGGGTGGATCAGTGATCGAGAATGCGGTCGAACTGCGTGGTGGTGTGCCGCAGATGGGCCACCAGCTCGTCGCCGACCTGGGGGGCCGGCGCGTCGTTCGGCACGAAGAGGATGGAGACCTGCATGTGCGGGGGCTCCGCGAACCAGCGCTGCTTGCCGGCCCAGACGAAGGGCGACAGGTTGCGGTTCATGGTCGCCAGGCCCGCGCGGGCGACGCCCTTGGCGCGCGGCATCATGCCGTGCAGTGCCTTCGGCGCCTCCAGCCCGACGCCGTGCGAGGTGCCGCCGGCCACCACGACGAGGTAGCCGTCACCGGCCGCCTTCTGCTGCCGGTAGCCGAAGCGGTCGCCCTTGGAGACGGGGGTCACGTCCAGGACCGCGCCCCGGTACTGGGTGGCGTCGTGGTCGCCGAGCCACAGCCGGGTGCCGATGCGGGCGCGGAAGCGGGTCTGCGGGAACCGCTGCTGCAGCTCGAGCAGTTCGTCGGACTTCAGGTGGCTGACGAACATGGTGTGCAGCGGCAGGTGCGCGCCGCGCAGCCGCTCCATCCAGGCGGTGATCTCGTCGACCCCGGTGGTGCCGTCGCCGCGGTCCAGCGGCAGGTGTATCGCGAAGCCCTCCAGGCGCACGTCCTCGATGGCCGCGTGCAGCTTGGGCAGGTCCTCCTCGCTGATGCCGTGCCGCTTCATGCTGCTCATGACCTCGATGACGACGCGCGCGCCCACCAGGCCGCGCACGCCCTCGACCGAGGAGACCGAGCGGATGGCGCGGTCCGGCAGCGGCACCGGCTCCTCGCCGAGCCGGAAGGGCGTCAGCACCAGCAGGTCGCCACCGAAGTAGTCCTTCATCCGGGCCGCTTCGTAGGTGGTGCCGACGGCGAGGATGTCGGCTCCCCAGCGCGTCACCTCTTCGGCGAGCCGCTCGTGGCCGAAGCCGTAGCCGTTGCCCTTGCAGACCGGGACGATCCCCGGGAACTGCTGGATGACGGACTGCTGGTGTGCCCGCCAGCGCGCGTTGTCGACGTAGAGCGTGAGCGCCATGGCCGGTCCCGGAACCTTTCCCTGGGTCTGCTGGGTGATGTGGTCGTGCGGCCCGCGGCGGTGTGCCGCGGGCGGACGGAAGGATCAGCGGCGGGACATGTACATGTCGAGCGCCTTGTGCAGCAGCTTGTTGAGCGGGAAGTCCCACTCGCCGAGGTACTCCGCCGCCTGGCCGCCGGTGCCGACCTTGAACTGGATGAGGCCGAAGAGGTGGTCGGTCTCCTCCAGCGAGTCGCCGATGCCGCGCAGGTCGTAGACGCTGGCGCCCAGCGCGTAGGCGTCGCGCAGCATCCGCCACTGCATCGCGTTCGACGGCCGGACCTCGCGCTTGTGGTTGGCGGAGGCGCCGTAGGAGTACCAGACGTGGCCGCCGACGATCAGCATCGTCGCGGCCGCGACGGCCTCGCCCTCGTGCACGGCGAAGTACAGCCGCATGCGGTTGGGGTCCTCGGAGTTGAGGGCCGTCCACATGCGCTGGAAGTAGCTCAGCGGGCGCGGGCGGAACTTGTCGCGCTCGGCGGTGATCTCGTACAGGTGCTGCCAGGTGGCCAGGTCCTCGTAGCCGCCCTGGACGACCTCGACGCCGGCCTTCTCGGCCTTCTTGATGTTGCGGCGCCACAGCTGGTTGAAGCCCTTGTGGACGTCCTCCAGGGAGCGGTTCTCCAGCGGCACCTGGAAGACGTAGCGCGGCTGGACGTCACCGAAGCCGGCGCCGCCGTCCTCGCCCTGCTGCCAGCCCATGCGGCGCAGCTGGTCGGCGACCTCGAAGGCGCGGGGCTCGATGAAGGTGGCCTCGACGTCCCGCAGGCGCTTGGCGTCGGGGTCGGCGATGCCGGTCTTGATCGCGTTGGCGTCCCAGCGCCGGATGACGACGGGCGGGCCCATCTTCACCGAGAAGGCGCCCTGCTGCTTCAGGTGCGCCAGCATCGGCTCCAGCCAGTCCTTCAGGTTCGGCGAGAACCAGTTGATGACCGGGCCCTCGGGCAGGTAGGCCAGGTAGCGCTTGATCTTGGGCAGCTGGCGGTAGAGCACCAGACCGGCGCCGACCATCTGGCCCGTCTTGTCGAACCAGCCCAGGTTCTCCGAGCGCCACTCGGCCTTTACATCGGCCCACCCCGGCACCTGCATGTGACTGGCCGCGGGCAGGCTCTGGATGTATGCCAGATGCTGCTCTCGGCTGATTGTCCTCAGGGTCAGGCTCATGCGGGGCGCTCCTCGGCAGGTGTGTCCCCATGGTCGGGGCTCCGGCTCTCGCGCCGAAGCCTACTGCGACCGGGGAGCGCCCCGTTTGGGCGTACGGCCCGCTATCCGATCACACCGCCGAAGAGCCCGCCGTGCGCCATGCCCAGAAAGAAGCCCAGCGCAGCGGCGCCGAGCCCGATGACGAGCAGAAAACGCTCGCCGGTCGTGGCGGAGATGAATTGTCCCCAGGCCCCGGTGAGGATGCCCGCGAGCCCGCTCCAGGAACTGAGCAGGTGCAGGCCGGTCCACAGGGAGGAAATGGCGGCGAGCCCGCCCAGTACCACCGTCACCGCGGCGAAGGTGTTCTCGACGGGATGGGATTTCCCGTCGCTGTTGAGAGCCGCGGCGAGAAGCGCGCGGGGTCCACGGGGCTGCCGAACCGCCTGTGTCATGGGGCCACCTCCTGAAGGCAAGCGCAATGTAGCGCCGGTCACACCCGACGCGTCCAGATTGCGGGGCCGGAACCGTGGATTTCAACCGGACGCCGGAGTGCGGGTACTCTGTACGGTCTGCACCGGTGTCTGCCCGGACCCAGCTTCGGTCCCGGGGGCAACCCAGGGACTTCCCGCTGATTGTCAGTGTCCGCCGATACCGTTGTTCACGCATCACGACCCTCCTGCCACGGATCGACCGTGGCCGCTGAGTCCAAAGGAGGTGGGTTCCACATGCGTCACTACGAGGTGATGGTCATCCTCGACCCCGATCTCGAGGAGCGCGCTGTCTCCCCGCTGATCGAGAACTTCCTCTCCGTCGTCCGTGAGGGCAACGGAAAGGTCGAGAAGGTCGACACCTGGGGCCGTCGTCGTCTGTCGTACGAGATCAAGAAGAAGCCCGAGGGCATCTACTCGGTCATCGACCTGCAGGCCGAGCCTGCGGTCGTCAAGGAGCTCGACCGCCAGATGAACCTGAACGAGTCGGTCCTCCGGACCAAGGTCCTCCGTCCCGAGACCCACTGAACCCCAGCGGTTCAGAGGTAATCGGGCTGCATCGCAACGAGTAGCAAGCAGCCAGCAGCACACCCGCCGAGAGGTTCATCCATGGCAGGCGAGACCGTCATCACGGTCGTCGGCAATCTCGTCGACGACCCCGAGCTGCGCTTCACCCCCTCCGGTGCGGCGGTCGCGAAGTTCCGTGTCGCGTCCACTCCCCGCACCTTCGACCGCCAGACCAACGAGTGGAAGGACGGCGAGAGCCTCTTCCTCACGTGCTCGGTGTGGCGGCAGGCGGCGGAGAACGTCGCCGAGTCGCTTCAGCGAGGCATGCGCGTCATCGTGCAGGGCCGCCTGAAGCAGCGGTCCTACGAGGACCGTGAGGGCGTCAAGCGCACGGTCTACGAGCTCGACGTCGAAGAGGTCGGCGCCAGCCTGAAGAACGCCACGGCGAAGGTCACCAAGACCTCCGGTCGCGGTGGCCAGGGTGGCTATGGCGGCGGCAGCGGTGGTGGCCAGGGTGGCGGCGGCTGGGGCTCCGGTCCCGGCGGCGGCCAGCAGGGCGGCGGGGCTCCCGCCGACGACCCCTGGGCCACTGGCGCTCCGTCCGGCGGCCAGCAGGGCGGCGGCGGAGGCGGCTGGGGCGGCGGCTCCGGCAACTCCGGCGGCGGCTACTCGGACGAGCCGCCCTTCTAGGCCCGTAACGGGTCCGGGCCGGTGACGGCCCGAGGGCGACAGCACAAAACTTCTTGATTCACAGGAGAGAGACAATGGCGAAGCCGCCCCCGCGCAAGCCCAAGAAGAAGGTCTGCGCGTTCTGCAAGGACAAGACCGCTTACGTGGACTACAAGGACACGAACATGCTGCGGAAGTTCATTTCCGACCGCGGCAAGATCCGTGCCCGCCGCGTGACCGGCAACTGCACTCAGCACCAGCGTGACGTCGCCACGGCCGTGAAGAACAGCCGTGAGATGGCGCTGCTGCCCTACACCTCGTCCGCGCGATAAGGGAAGGGTGACCAACTAATGAAGATCATCCTCACCCACGAGGTCTCCGGCCTCGGTACCGCCGGTGACGTTGTCGACGTCAAGGACGGCTACGCCCGCAACTACCTGGTCCCGCGCGGTTTCGCGATCCGCTGGACCAAGGGTGGCGAGCAGGACGTCGCTCAGATCCGCCGCGCTCGCAAGATCCGCGAGATCGCGACGATCGAGCAGGCCAACGAGGTCAAGGGCCAGCTCGAGGGCGTCAAGGTCCGCCTGGCCACGCGTGCCGGCGAGGCCGGCCGCCTGTTCGGCTCCGTGACCCCCGCCGACATCGCTGCCGCGATCAAGGCTTCGGGTGGCCCCGAGGTCGACAAGCGCCGCGTCGAGGTCGGTACGCCGATCAAGACCCTGGGCGCCCACCAGGTGTCCGTGCGTCTGCACGCCGACGTCGTTGCCAAGCTCGGCATCGAGGTCATCGCGGCCTGAACGCCGTGACAGGCACAGCCTGAGGAAGGGCCGCACCCCTTGGGGTGCGGCCCTTCCGCTGTTTCGGCGGGCGTTCATGGCGTGCGCCGTCCCGGCCCGCTGTTCCGGCCCTGCGTTCAAGGCCCGCTGTTCCGGCTCCTCCCGCGCCGTCAGGCGCGTACGGCTCCCGTGACCATCCAGCGGCCCGAGCGGGTCCGCAGCCACAGGGTCACCAGCCGGACCGTCATCATCAGCGTCATCGCCCACCACAGGGCCGTCAGACCACCGCCCAGGGCGGGAACGAGCAGCGCGGCGGGCGCGAAGACCGCCAGGACCAGCAGCATCGCCCAGGCCAGGTACGGTCCGTCGCCGGCGCCCATCAGCACGCCGTCCAGGACGAACACCACGCCCGCGACGGGCTGCCCCACGGCCACCACCAGCAGCGCGGGCAGCAGTGCGTCCCGCACGGCGGGGTCGGAGGTGAACAGCGGGATGAAGAGCGGCCGTGCCACCACCACCAGCATGCCCAGCACCACGCCCGAGGCGACGCCCCACTGGACCATGCGGCGGCACGCCTCCCGGGCCCCCGCCCGGTCCCCGGCGCCCAGGTAACGTCCGATGATCGCCTGCCCCGCTATCGCTATGGCGTCCAGCGCGAAGGCCAGCAGGCTCCACAGGGTCAGCACGATCTGGTGGGCGGCGATGTCCGAGTCGCCGAGCCGGGCCGCCACCGCCGTGGCGATCATCAGCACGGCCCGCAGCGAGAGCGTACGGACCAGCAGCGGCACCCCGGCCTGGGCACAGGCCCGGATGCCCGCGGCGTCGGGCCGCAGCGAGGCGCCGTGCCGCCGCGCGCCCCGGACGACGACGGCGAGGTAGGCCGCGGCCATGGCCCACTGGGCGATGGCCGTTCCCCAGGCGGAGCCGGCGATGCCGAGGTCCGCGCCGTAGACGAGGCCGAGGTTGAGCGCGCCGTTGGCGGCGAAGCCGCCGACCGCGACGTACAGCGGAGTCCGGGTGTCCTGGAGGCCCCGCAGCACGCCGGTGGCCGCGAGGACGACGAGCATGGCGGGGATGCCGAGCGCGCTGATCCGCAGGTAGGTGGTGGCGTGGGGCGCGGCGGTCGGCGAGGCGCCGAAGAGCTCGACGAGGGCGGGGGCGGTCAGCAGGGTGGCGGCCGTGACGGCCGCCCCGAGTATGAGCGCGAGCCAGACCCCGTCCATGCCCTGGCGTATGGCGGCCCGCAGGTCACCGGCGCCGACCCGCCGCGACACGGCGGCCGTGGTGGCGTAGGCGAGGAAGACGAAGACGCTGACGGCCGTGGTGAGCAGGGCGGAGGCGATGCCGAGACCGGCGAGCTGGGAGGTGCCGAGGTGGCCGACGATGGCGCTGTCGGCCATCAGGAAGAGGGGTTCCGCGACGAGCGCGCCGAAGGCGGGGACGGCGAGTGCGACGATCTCGCGGTCGTGCCGGCGGGCGCTGCGCCGCTCGAGTGCGGGGGCCTGGGTCAAGGTACCCGTCCAATCTTCCACAGGTAATCAGTGCTCCTAGCTTACGACCCTTACTTCTCGCTGTTGTGTGTGATCTTCTCTGCGCCGTTTGTCGCGATCTCCGCCCGGCCGGGAAAGTTTTTCTCCTCAACAGCCGGTGGATGACAAACCTGCAGGTCAGAGGGGTGGCCGGGCGACGACTGTGTGTTTGTCCACAGTGCTTTCCCCCGCGCCGTGCACAGGTTGAGGGGAGTTCTCCACAGGCTGGGGCCGCTCATCCACATGCCCTGTGGATAACCAGATTGGCTGAAGGTGCCCGCGGGCCTACCGTGGTCCGGCGCCCGCCGTCTGTTTCCGCCCCGTTCCCGCTCTCGTGGACCTTACGAGATCGACACGAACTCGCCGCGAACTCGACGCGCCATAACCGGAGTCGGGCGTCCTAATTGTCAGAGCCGTGCCGTAAGAAGGAGTGGCACGGCGAGGTCCGCGTCGCGGACGGGAGGAGGTGGCCCGGGATGAGCATTCCCGAGCCCATGGACGACCCCTGGGGCGACAGCGGCCCCGGCGACCGACTCCCCTTCCCCCGCTCCCGCCGGGGCGACGGCAAGGGCCGCGGCGAGCAGCACGACCGGGGCGACGAGGGCGGCTCCTGGGACCGGGGCAGCGGCTTCGAGCGCGTACCGCCGCAGGACCTCGACGCCGAGCAGTCCGTGCTCGGCGGCATGCTGCTGTCCAAGGACGCCATCGCCGACGTCGTCGAGGTCCTCAAGGGCCACGACTTCTACCGCCCCGCCCACGAGACGATCTACCAGGCCATCCTCGACCTCTACGCCAAGGGCGAGCCGGCCGACCCGATCACCATCGCCGCCGAGCTCACCAAGCGCGGCGAGATCACCCGCGTCGGCGGTGCCGCGTACCTGCACACGCTGGTCCAGTCCGTCCCGACCGCGGCCAACGCCGAGTACTACGCCGAGATCGTCCACGAGCGCGCCGTGCTGCGCCGCCTGGTCGAGGCCGGCACGCGCATCACGCAGATGGGATACGCGGCCGACGGCGACGTCGACGACATCGTCAACAAGGCCCAGGCCGAGGTCTACGCGGTCACCGAGCAGCGCACCAGCGAGGACTACCTCCCGCTCGGCGACATCATGGAGGGCGCGCTCGACGAGATCGAGGCCATCGGCTCGCGCAGCGGCCAGATGTCCGGCGTCCCCACCGGCTTCACCGACCTGGACGCCCTGACGAACGGCCTGCACCCCGGCCAGATGATCGTCATCGCCGCGCGTCCCGCCATGGGTAAGTCCACGCTCGCGCTGGACTTCGCGCGTGCCTGCTCGATCAAGAACAACCTGCCCAGCGTGATCTTCTCGCTCGAAATGGGGCGCAACGAGATCGCGATGCGCCTGCTCTCCGCCGAGGCACGCGTGGCCCTGCACCACATGCGTTCCGGCTCGATGACCGACGAGGACTGGACCCGGCTGGCCCGCCGCATGCCGGACGTCTCGGCCGCGCCGCTGTACATCGACGACTCGCCCAACCTGTCGATGATGGAGATCCGGGCCAAGTGCCGGCGCCTGAAGCAGCGCGCCGACCTCAAGCTCGTGATCATCGACTATCTGCAGCTGATGCAGTCCGGCGGCAACAAGCGCGCCGAGAGCCGCCAGCAGGAGGTCTCGGACATGTCCCGAAATCTCAAGCTGCTGGCCAAGGAGCTGGAGCTGCCGGTCATCGCGCTGTCCCAGCTGAACCGTGGTCCCGAGCAGCGCACGGACAAGAAGCCGATGGTCTCCGACCTCCGTGAGTCCGGCTCGATCGAGCAGGACGCCGACATGGTCATCCTGCTGCACCGCGAGGACGCCTACGAGAAGGAGTCCCCCCGCGCGGGCGAGGCGGACATCATCGTCGGCAAGCACCGTAACGGCCCCACGGCCACGATCACCGTCGCCTTCCAGGGCCACTACTCGCGCTTCGTGGACATGGCCCAGACCTGATCCGGGCCGAGGGTGGCCGAGGGCGGGCGCCGACGCCGGGCCGACGTCCGGTCAGTGCCGGGTGCGTGGCTGGACGTGGAGGTCGAGTCCGGTCGTCCCCGGTTCCTCGACGTCGGGCAGCAGCCGCATGTCGTGGTCGTAGTCGCCGCCGGTGAGCGAGCGGAACGGGACGGGCTCGTCGGTGAACAGCCCGTCGAGCCGGAGCGCGTACTCCCGCTTCGCCGCCTCGAACCGCTCCTGTGGCAGCTCGTTCGCGCCGTACACCGCGAAGGGTTCGAGCGGTGCCAGGCCGGTGAACCAGAACAGGCCGTGCTGCACGGGGTGCAGGACGTCCGTCAGCCGCCCGTGGATGCCCCGGTCGGAGAAGCCCGACTCCCGGGCGCCGACCGTCACCGACACCAGCGCGCGCCGTCCCGCAAGCGCGCCCTCGCCGTAGGGCGGGGGGAGGGCCGGGCCGTGGGCGAATCCGTAGGTGAACACCCGGTCGAACCAGCCCTTCAGGATCGCGGGCACGGAGAACCACCACATGGGGAACTGCAGGACGACCGCGTCCGACCAGAGCAGCTTCTCCTGCTCGGCCGCGATGTCGGGCGACAGCCGGCCCGCCGGCGTGGCGCGCTCGTGTGCGGCCAGCACCTGAAGCCGCTGGTCCGCGGGGTGGTCGGGGAAGTCGTCGGCGTCCACCGTCGCCTTCCACTTCATCGCGTGGAGGTCGGACACCCGCACCTCGTGGCTGGCCTCGCGCAGGTGCTCGACCGCGAAGTCGGTCAGAGCGGTGGTGAGCGAACGGGCTTCCGGGTGGGCGCTGACAATGAGGATCTTCTTCCGCTGCTGCGGCGTGGCATTGGTCATGCCGTCACGTTCTCCCGGGCGCGGCCGGGTAGCCAGCACCCTGTTCGACCGGCGGAACGGCGGTCCTGGTACTGCGAGAGCCACCCATACTGGAGCCCATGAACGGGGTGGGCCACATCGACCACATTGAGCGCATCGGCGGGTCCGGCGAGTCCGGCAGCATCGACGGGATCGACGGCGTCGGTGACGCCCGGCGGGCGCTCGGTGGGTTTCTGCGCGCCCGCCGGGGGCGCGTCGCGCCGGAGCACGTCGGGATCGCCGGCAGCCGTCGCCGACGCGTGCGCGGGCTGCGCCGCGAGGAGCTGGCCCAGCTCGCCGGGATCAGCGTGGACTACTACGTGCGTCTCGAACAGGGCCGGGCCACCCAGCCGTCCCCCGAGGTGCTCGACGCGCTCGCCAAGGCGCTCGGCCTCGACGCGGCGGAGCGCCGACACCTCGCCACCCTGGCCGACGCCAGGCGCGGCACCGCGCCCAGCGCCCGGGTCAGTCCCTCGCTGCGACGGATTCTGGACGCCATGGTGGGCGTCCCGGCCTTCGCGACGAACCACCGCCTCGACGTGGTGGCCTGGAACGGCCTGGGTGCCGAGCTGATCGGCGGCCTGGCCGACGCGGGCCGCCGCGACCCGAACAACGCCCGGTACCTCTTCCTCGACCCCGCCTCCCGCCTCGTCCACCCCGAGTGGGAGGCACGGGCGGCGGAGGCCGTGGGCCAGCTGCGGGTCGCCGCGGGACGTTACCCCGACGACGTGGAACTGGCCGCGCTCGTCACCGAACTGTCGGCGCGCAGCGCCGAGTTCCGGCGGATCTGGGCGACCGGCGAGGTCATGATGTGCGGGGCCGGACGCAAGCGGCTGCGGCACCCGGTGGCCGGACTGCTCGACCTGGACTACGAGACCCTGCACGTGCCGGCCGCGCCCGGCGAAACCGGCCTGGTCGTGCACGTGTTCAGCGCCGAGGAGGGCAGCGGGGAGGCTGCCGCCCTCGACCGGCTGGCCGCGACTTTGACGGACGCGCCGGACCTGCCCTGACCCGCCCCAGCGGCTTCGCCCCCGGCGGCTCCGCCCGCGGCGCGGGAATTGCCGCTGCGCCAAAGATCACGGGCTGGTTAGGGTGCGGGCATGAGCGCCTCGTACGAACTGTTGCCCGCCACCCGCCGTGCCCTCCTGCACCGCCTCGCCACCGGCCAGGCGGAGGGGCGTACGCCCTCGCTCGTGGGAGCGGTGATGCGGGACGGGCGCATGGTGTGGTCGGAGGGCCGGGGTTCCGTGGACGGTGCGGAGCCCGGGGCGGACACGCAGTACCGGATCGGTTCGATCACCAAGGTCTTCGTCGCCGTGCTGGTGATGCGGCTGCGGGACGAGGGGCTGCTCGCCCTCGACGACCGCCTCGGCACGTACGTCGACACCACTGAGGGCGGTGGGGCGACCATCGCCCAGCTGCTGTCGCACACGGCCGGGCTGGCCGCCGAGACCGGCGGGCCCTGGTGGGAGCGCACGGACGGCGGCCTGCGCCCCGAGCTCGCCGACATCTTCGGCGAGCGCGCCCAGCGCCATGAGGCGGGGCGCCTGCACCACTACTCCAACCCCGGTTTCGCGCTCCTGGGCGCTCTGGTGGAGCGGTTGCGCGGGGAGGACTGGTACGAGGTGCTGCGCCGGGAGGTGCTGCAGCCGCTCGGCATGGACCGCACGACGCTCGCGCCCCTGGCGCCGCACGCCGAGGGCTGGGCCGTGCACCCCTGGGCGGACGTCCTGCTTCCGGAACCGGCCGTGGACACCGGGCGGATGGCGCCGGCCGGGCAGCTGTGGTCCACGGCGGCCGACCTGTGCCGCTTCGCGGCGTTCCTGATGAACGGCGACGATCGGGTGCTGGGCGCGGCCTCGCTCGCGGAGATGCGGACCCCGGAAACGGAGCCCCAGGGGCCGGACCGGGCCGGCGGCTATGGCCTGGGCATGCAACTGTCCTGGCGCGACGGCCGGTTCCTGTGCGGCCACGCCGGCACGATGCCCGGCTTCGTCGCGGGGCTGTGGATCAGCCACCAGGACGGCGTCGCGGCGGTCGCCCTGGGCAACGCCACCTCCCACCTCCACGTCCCGGCCGTCGCGGCGGACCTCGTGTGCACCGTCGCCGAGCACGAACCCCGCATCCCCGAGCCGTGGCGCCCCCTCGGCGCCGTGGATCCGGCACTGCTGGCGCTGACCGGTCCCTGGTACTGGGGCGCCGCCCCCTTCGCGCTGAGGCTGGGCGCCGACCGGGAACTGCGGCTGACGCCCCTCGACGGCGCCGGACGCGCCGCGCGCTTCCACCCGGAGGCGGACGGCACCTGGACCGGGCTCGACGGCTACTACGCGGGGGAGACCCTGACGGTCGTACGGGACGCGGGCGGGGCCGTGAGCCACCTGGACATCGGGACGTTCGTCCTCACCCGCGAGCCGTACGGGCCCGGGGACGCGGTGCCGGGCGGCGTCGACACGGGCGGCTGGCGATAGTCGGATTGTCGGGCCGGACGGGGGTGCGGACGTAGAGTCGACGGGAGACTGGCGGCGCCGGACACGCGGCGCGATACCCCTGGAAGGCACCCGTGACCGCGAACACCGCACCGGACCTGCTCGACCTGGCGCCCCTCGGCGCCGGTCACTTCGCCCGTATCGAGGACAAGGTCGCGGCCCTGATGCGCACCCGCGAGACCGTCGTCGCGATGCAGGGCGAGGCCCTGCTGCCGCTGGAGGCATGCATCCGATCGGCCGTACGGCCCGGCAGCACCGCGCTCAACATCATCACGGGCCCGTACGGCGAGACGTTCGGCGGCTGGCTGCGCTCCTGCGGCGCCGAGGTCGTCACCGTCACGGCGCCCTTCAGCGGCGCGGTCACCCCGGACCAGGTCGCCGACGCGCTGCGGGCGAACCCCGCCATCGACTTCGTCAGCCTCGTCCACGCCGAGGCGGCCACCGGCAACACCAACCCCGTCGCCGCCATCGGCGAGGTCGTTCGCGAGCACGGCGCGCTGCTGATGCTGGACGCGGTCGCCTCCGTCGCCGCCGAACCGCTGCTCACCGACGAGTGGGGCGTCGACCTGTGTGTCATCGGCGGCCAGAAGGCGATGGCGGGCCCGGCGGGCGTTTCGGCCGTCTCGGTGAGCACGCGCGCGTGGGAGCGGATCGCGGCCAATGAGCAGGCGCCCCGGCGCTCGTACCTCTCGCTCCTGGACTGGAAGGAGCGCTGGATCGACGGCGGGCGCAGCGCGCTGCCGCACGCCCCGGCGCAGCTGGAGATGCTCGCCCTGGAGCAGGCGGTCGACCGCATCCAGGCCGACGGGCTGGACGGCGTCATCGCCCGCCACCGCGCCGCCGCGGCCGCGACGCGCGCGGGCGTACGGACGCTCGGCGCCCTCGCCCCCTACGTCGTCCGCGACGAGGACGCCGCTCCCGTGGCCACCACGCTGCGTGCCCCGGACGGTGTCGACGCCCGTGACGTCGTGGCGGCGGCCCTGGCGGCCGACGCCTCCGTGCCCGTACAGGCGGCGGCCGGCGCGCTGGCCAAGGAAATGATCCGCGTCAACCACTACGGCATGGAGGCGGACCGTGAGGTCGTCCTCGGCTCGCTGGCGGCCCTCGCCGAGGGGCTGCGGGCGCTGGGCGTGCCGCTGGCGGACCCGGACGGGGTCCGTGCCCTGGCTGCGGCGGGCGCGGCGTGGGACGCGGTGATCGAGGGCTGATACGAGGGGATCGGGGCCGGGCCGGCGGCGGGCGGCTGCTTTCCGCCCGCCCGTCCTCCTCCTGCTCCTCCGTTCGAGGCCGCTGCCGGTGCTGTACGCACCGGCAGCGGCCTTTTTGCGTTGTGCGGCCGTTCGGTGTTCGTTTTTGGGGTGTTCGGGTCGTTATTTCCGTTGTGTGGCGTGGAGCTCCGCGTTCATCCACGCGGATAAAATCGGAATCCACGTCCCGTTTCGTTTCCGGCCCTTCGGAGGTCCGTCCGTATGGCTCGGCGCAGGAGTCCCGCTCCGCCGTCCCCGGCCTCCGCGTTGCCACGCGCGGACGCGCGGCGCAACAGGGAGCTCGTCCTCCAGGCGGCCCGATCGGCGTTCGAGGAAGCCGGGTTGGCGGTGCCGCTGGGTGAGATCGCGCGGCGGGCCGGGGTGGGGACGGGAACGGTCTACCGTCATTTCTCGTCCAAGGAAGCGCTGTTCAGGGCCACCGTGGTGGACAGGGTGCGGCTTTTCACCGACACCGCACGGGAGTTGGCGCACGCCGGCGACCCCGGTGCGGTCTTCTTCCGTTACCTCGCGGCGGTTGTGCGCCTGTCCGTCCGGAACAAGGGCCTGTGCGACGCCCTGGAAGGTCGTTTCGAGCCCTCTCCGGGCGTCGAGGAGGACTTCCGTGACGCGCTGACCGTACTGCTCGAGCGGGCCCAACAGGCCTCCGCCGTACGGAAGGACGTGACGATCGGCGATGTGATGGCCCTGCTCATGGGCTGTCTGTCGATGGAGCAGCGGCGGGATCCGGGAGTGGCGCCGGGGAGGATGACGGCACTGCTGTGCGACAGCCTCCGTCCGGGGCGTCATGTGACGAAACTGCCCCGGAATCCGGCGGTGCGACGTAACGAAACGGGTTGTGCCCTGTGCGGAGGCCCGTTGCCCCCGGCGCGTACGGGCCGGCCCGCCCGGTACTGCGGTGGTGCCTGCCGGCAGAAGGCCCACCGCGAGCGGGCCCGCGCCCGCACGGGCGGATGACGCGGCGGAGCCCCGTCACGCCTCGGGTGCCCAGCGGCGTCCGGTGAGGACGACGAGGCCGCCGGCCGCCGCGAGGGCGGCGAGGACGACGCCGAAGGTGGTCGCCCCCGTGGTCAGGCCCACGGCGTCGCTCAGATAGCCGGCCGAGACGGGCAGCAGTCCGGCGGGCAGATAGCCGCTCACGTTCAGGGCGGCGTTGGCCTCGGCGAGGCGTCCGGCGGGCACGGCCGAGTTCAGCAGCGACAGACCGCCGAGCTGGCCCATCCCCTGGCCGGCACCGGCCATCACCGCGGCCGCGACGAGCAGGGCGACGGACGAGGAGCGCACCGCGCCCACCAGGCCGATCATGCTCACGGCCGTGCTCGCCGTGGCGGCGAGGAGGATCGTACGGACGCGCAGCCGCCGGACCGCGAACTGCACCCCTGTGGAGGCCAGGAACATCACGAAGGCCATGGCGCCGGCCAGCGTCCGGCTGGTCGTGCCCAGCAGGCCCGACAGCAGGGAGGGGCCGAGGGAGAGCACGAACGACGTCCCGGTGATGCCCGGGGCGAACGCCGCCGCGCCGAGCAGGAGCCGGCCGCCGGTGCCGTGCGGCATCCTCGGCAGCCGTATCCAGGCACCCCGGGCAGGCGCTGCCGCGGCTCGTGCCACCGGGCGTGCCACCATGCGTGGCACCGGCATGCGCAGGACGACCGCGAAGGCCGCTGCCAGCAGGGCGATCTCGACGAGGAAGACGGTCGCTGTCGGGGCGGGCAGGTTCTCCGACAGCACGCCCGCCAGCAGCGGACCCAGACCCGCGCCGAGCACCATCGCGCTCGACGCCACCAGGGCGGCCGTCCGCCTCCGCGCGGCACCCGCCACATCGGTGACCGCGGCCATTCCGGCGGACACGACCGCGCCGACGGCGATTCCGCTGAGCAGCCGGGCCACGACCAGTGCGGCCACGGAGAAGGCGGTGGCGAAGACCAGGCAGGCCACGGCCGCCAGCGCCAGCGCCGGGAGCAGGACGGGCTTGCGGCCGACGCGGTCCGAGGCCACGCCCGCGACCAGCAACGAACCGATCAGCCCGGCGATGTAGGAGGCGAAGACGATCGTCAGCGTGCCCCGCGAGAAGCCGATGTCGTGCTGCCACAGGGTGTAGAGCGGTGTGGCCGCGTTGGACAGGACGAACACCGCCGCCACCGGCCAGGCCGCGAGCCAGATCCACCAGCGGGGCGCGGCGGCCGGTGGCGGCTCCACGCCTGCCGGCGCGGCTGCAGCCGGCGCTGCAGCCGGCGCTGTTTTCATCGTTTTCTTCGCATACCGGGCGTCTAATGCCGTCACTGATCCCCCTCGTGTACGTCAGTACGAGTTTTCTCGAACTTAGCACGCTGTACGATTGGAGTCGTACATAGGTGATGTGGGTGTGAGGGGGTACCGATGTCGGCGACCGGCGCCGGAGCGGTGTTCAAGGTCCTGCCCGTACCGGCCGACGCGCCCGAGCCGTTGCCCGAGCCCGGGGTCGGCGACCTGCGCCTGGAGGCGGTGCTGGGCGTGCTGGGGGATCCCCTGCGCCTGGGGATCGTGCGCAAACTCCTGCTGGACCGCACGGAGTTCGACCATCCGTGCGGCTGGCTGGGGCTGGATCGCCCCAAGTCCTCGCTGACGCATCACTTCCGCGCGCTCCGCGAGGCCGGCGTCATCCGGCAGCGTCAGTACGGACTCGAGCGGCGCAGCCATGTCCGGGTCGACGATCTCGAGGCCCGGTTCCCCGGGCTGCTCCGCCTGGTGGCGGACTGGACGCCGCCCGGTCCGTCCTGAACGGAACCCGGCACAATCTTCAGGCGGAACCCTCAGGGGGTGAGGCCCTCGACGGCTGCGACCAGGGGGGCAAATTCGGCGCGCGTCGCGGCGTCCTGAAGGGCCTCGCGCAGCGCGGTGTCGTTGGTGGGCCGGGCCTCCTCGAGCAGTGAGCGGCCCGCGTCGGTGACGTCGGTGTAGATCCCGCGGCGGTCGGTGAGGCAGAGGTAGCGGGTCAGCAGACCGCGGTCCTCCAGGCGGTTGACCAGGCGCGTCGTCGCGCTCTGGCTCAGGACGACGGCGTCCGCGACCTCGTTCATGCGCAGGTGGCCGCCCTCGCCGTTGTGCTGGCGGCTGAGGACGTCGAGCACGGAGAACTCCCGCACGCTCAGGTCGTGGTGGGCCTGCAGGGCCCGCTCGAGGTGGGCCTCGATCCGGCTGTGCAGCGCGGACAGGGCGCCCCAGCCCTGTGACAGGCCGGTCAGGGCGGGGTCCGGGGTGCGGGACATGGTGAGCCCTCCTTCGAAGTCCTACGCGCCACCGTTCGAGTCGCTGCCCACCAGGATAGCTCTGCACCGCAATAGCCCGCGCTTGCAAGTAACTGCGTCTGCAATTATTGTGGAGGCCGGTAAAAGTCTGCTGCAAGGACTCGTGCCGCGGCCGAGGGCCGTGGCGCGTGTCCGCGCCCTCACCTCTGTCTGAAGGACCTCCGTCATGCCACTCGCCCTGCTGGCGCTCGCCATAGGCGCCTTCGGTATCGGCACCACCGAATTCGTCACCTCGGGCCTGCTGCCCGAGATCGCGGACGAGTTCGGCGTTTCCATCCCGACCGCCGGCTACCTGACCACCGGCTATGCGCTCGGTGTCGTCATAGGGGCCCCGGTGCTCGCCGTCATCGGCGGCCGGGTCGCGCGCAAGACGATGCTGATGGCCCTGATGGGACTGTTCGTGGTGGGCAACGCGCTGTCCGCGGCCGCGCCGGTCTTCTCGCTGATGCTGGCCGGACGGATCGTCGCCTCGCTCGCGCACGGCGCGTTCTTCGGCATCGGCGCGATCGTCGCCGCCGGCCTCGTCGCCCCGCAGAAGAAGGCGGGGGCGATAGCGATGATGTTCACGGGCCTGACGACCTCGACGGTGGTGGGCGTGCCCCTGGCCACGCTGATCGGCCAGAACGTGGGCTGGCGCGTTACCTTCCTGATCATCGCCGGGCTCGGCGTCCTCGCCGTCCTGGGCATCGCCGCACTGGTGCCCCGGCAGCCGCGCCCGGAGCGCGGCCGACTCAGCGGTGAGACGGCCGCCTTCCGCAACCCCCAGGTGCTGCTCGCCATGGCGATGACCGTTCTCGGCTTCGGCGGCGTCTTCACCATGAGCACCTACCTGGCCCCGATGATGACGGACGTCGCCGGGTACGCGCCCTCGTCCGTCACCTGGGTGCTCGTCCTCTTCGGCCTCGGCATGCTCGTCGGCAACCTCATCGGCGGCAAGTACGCGGACCGCGCGCTGATGCCCATGCTCTACAGCGCCCTGGGCGGGCTCGCGGTCCTGCTCGCCCTGCTGCCGGTCACCGCCCACAACAAGATCGCGGCCGCCGTCACTATCCCGCTCATCGGCGCCTTCGGCTTCGCCACCGTGCCGCCGCTGCAGAAGCGGGTGCTCGACCAGGCCGTGGACGCTCCCACCCTCGCCTCCGCCGTCAACATCGGCGCCTTCAACCTGGGCAACGCCATAGCCGCCTGGCTCGGCGGGCTCGTGATATCCGCCGGCTTCGGCTACACCGCGCCCAACTGGGTCGGCGCGCTGATGGCAGCGTCCGCGCTGCTCCTCGCCCTGCTCTCGGCGGCGCTCGAGCGGCGCACCACGGTTCGGGGCGGACGGATCGTCGCGGGCGGGGCGCCGTCGGCAGTCGCCGCCGGGCAGGAGTCGGAGTCGGTGACGGCCGCCCGCTGACCGCGCCCGCCCCCGGCGCCCGCCCCCGGCGGCCGGCGCCGCGGGCGGTGCGGAGTGCCACGTCGCGGCGACGCCCTAGGCTCGGGGCCATGAGCAGATTGCACTTGTTCGACCTCGACGGGACGCTCATCCACGGATCGGCGGCCGCGGTCGAGATCTCCCGGCAGCTGGGGCTGGAGGCGGAGATCGGCGAGCTGGAGCGGGCGTTCGCGGCGGGGGAGCTGACGCCGCCCCGGTTCGCCGAGCTGGCGGTGGAGCTGTGGGGAGAGCTGACCGAGCCGCAGGTGGCGGCGGCCTTCGAGGGCGCACCGTGGCTGGTGGGGATCAGGGAGGTCTGGGGGGAGATACGGGCGCGGGGCGAGCGGTGCGCGGTGATCTCGCTCTCGCCGGGGTTCTTCGTCGAACGCCTGCTGGACTGGGGCGCGGACGCGGCCCACGGCTCGCGGTGGCCGTCGGTGCCGTTCCGGGATCCGGTGGACCCGGCGGGGATCCTCGACGCGGCGGCGAAGGTACGGATCGCGGACGAACTCTGCGAGCGGTACGGAGTGGGTCGCGCCGACTGTGTGGCGTACGGCGACTCGATGTCGGACGCCCGGCTGTTCGCGGTCGTGCCGGTGTCGGTCGCGGTCAACGCGGATCACCATGTGCGGGACATCGCCTCGCACGCGTACAGCGGGCGGGATCTCAGGGAAGCCTATGAATTGGTCGCGGACCGGGGGTAGTTGCGCAGCCGGTCGGCCGGGCCACTTACCGGTGGGCCGGAAGGGAGCGGGTCAGCCTATCCGCAACGGCGGTCGGAGCGCCCGGACTTCCGGCAAACCTACCGGGCGACGGGCAAGGGGTGGAATGCTGCGCTCACTGGAACAGTCCGAGAGATGTTCGAGGCGAGGCGACCATGAACGCTCCGACCACCCCGTCGGCCGACGGCGGTGCCACCGGCGAGGCGGGTGAGCGGGGCTGGTTCACCCCACCGGACACACCGGAGGGCACACCGGACGGCACAGCAGAGGGCAGGCCGCGATTACGGACGGACACCTCGTCCGAGCGCAGACCCGCCCGGCCCGCCGCAGGTCCCTCCGCCCGGCCCTCCACCGGCTCCGCCCGGCCCGGCGCCGGGCCGTCCCCCGACACCGTGTTGATCCGGCGGACGCTGGCCGAGATCGAGCCGGTCGCCGACAAGGCCACGTCGTACTTCTACGCGCTGCTGTTCCTCCGCCGGCCCGCTCTGCGCGCGCTCTTCCCCGCCGCCATGGACACCCAGCGCGACCGGCTCTTCAGGGCCCTCACGGCAGCCGCGCGGCACGCCGACGACACCGCCACCCTCACCGAGTACCTCTCCCAACTCGGGCGGGGTCACCGCAAGTACGGCACGGAGGCCGGCCACTATCCGATCGTCGGCGAGTGCCTGATCGGCGCGCTCGCGCAGTACGCGCGGGACACCTGGAACCAGGCCGCGGAGGCCGCGTGGGTACGGGCGTACACCGTGATCTCACAGATCATGATCGACGCGGCGGCCGAGGACGCCCGGAGCTCGCCGCCCTGGTGGCAGGCCGAGATCGTCACGCATGAGCCGCGGACGCCGGACATCGCCATCGTGACCGTACGGCCCGACCGGCCCTATCCGTTCCGGGCCGGTCAGTACGCGAGCCTGGAGACCCCCTGGTGGCCGCGCGTGTGGCGGAACTACTCCTTCTCCTGTGCGCCCCGGGCGGACGGTCTGCTCTCCTTCCACGTCAAGGCCGTCCCGGCCGGCTGGGTCTCCCGTGCCCTGGTCCACCGGGCCCGCCCCGGCGACGTCATCCGGCTGGGGCCGCCCGCCGGTTCGATGACCGTCGACCACAGCACCGACGACGGCCTGCTCTGCCTGGGCGGCGGCACCGGCATCGCCCCCATCAAGGCCCTGGTCGAGGACGTCGCCCGGCACGGCCGCAGCCGGCCCGTCGACGTCTTCTACGGCGCCCGCCACAACGACGACCTCTACGACATCGACACCATGCTCAGACTGCAGAAGTCGCACCGCTGGCTCTCCGTCCGTCCGGTCGTCTCCGACGGCCCGACCCTCGGTCTGAGCGGGCAACTGCCCCAGGTCGTGCGCAAATACGGCCCGTGGACCGCCTACGACGCCTATCTCTCCGGGCCGCCCGGCATGATCCGCAGCGGCGTGGACACCCTCGTCGGCATCGGCATGCCGGCCCACCGCATCCGGCACGACTCCCTCGACGAGCTGACGGCGTCCGCGACCTAGGGCACGTCCGATGGCACGTCCGATGTCACGTCCGGTGCACGGCCCCGTCAGCCCAGGTCGTCGGCGAGCAGCGCCCGTACGCCCTCGATGTTGGCGTGGAGGAAGGCGCGCAGCGACGGCGGCACCACCTCCACCGACTCGATGCCCGCACGGGTGAAGGGGATGCGCACCACCTCGTAGGTGCCGAACGGTTCGTCGATCTCGGGGCCGTGCCGGCGGGAGAGGTCCATCGAGGCGAGCCGGCAGACGAAGAAGTGCTGCACCTTCACGCCGTGGGCCGCGTGGTGGAGGGAGTGGGAGACAGTGTCGACGAAGGCGGGCACCACGTCGACGACCTTGGCCCCCAGTTCCTCGTCGACCTCCCGGTGCAGCGCGGCGACCACGGTCGAGTCCCCGGGTTCGACGCCTCCTCCCGGAGTGATCCAGTAGGGGGCCTCGCCGGGCTTGGTGCGTTTGATGAGGATCATTTCGAGCCCGTCGGATCCGGGCTCGCCGTCGAGCAGGATGGCGCGGGCGGTGCGTTTGACCACGGGCCGTTCGGTCATAGGGGACATCTGCCGCGCCAGTCCCTCGGCGAAACCCGTTCTCACCAGGAAACGGCGGCCCGCAGAAGCCACTCGTGCGCCCTGGCCAGATGCGGGTGGGCCAGCGTACCGGCCCGTACGACCAGGAAGTAGGTGCGCAGCGGTGGCACCGGCGGGTCCAGCAGGGCCACGATCTCGCCGGAGTCGAGGGCGTCGCCGCACAGATAGCGCGGCAGTACGGCGATGCCGGCCCCGGCGGTGACGCAGGAGAGCACGGCGCGCAGATCGGGGGCGATGACGGCGCCCGCGGCCAGGGGCTTGGAGTCGAAGACGGCGGCCCAGTAGCGGGAGACGAACGGCAGGCTCTCGTGGACCTCCACGACGGGCAGGTGTTCCAGGGCTCGTACGCCCTTGTCCCGTACGACGGCCGCGCCGCCCAGGCGGGCGGCCCAGCGGGGCGCGGCGACCAGGACGTGCTCCTCGTCGCAGAGCGGGGTGGCGGTCAGCAGCCGGCCGCGCGGGCGGGTGCTGGTGATGCCGAGGTCGTGGTGGCCCGCGGCCAGCCCCTCGAAGAGTTCCTCGGCCGTGCCGTGGGCGGCCCGTACGGTCAGGCCCTGGGTGATGAGCGGGGCGAGCGCGGGCAGGGCGCGCAGGGCGGTGAACTCGGGGGGACCGGCCAGGTGCAGGGTGCGGTTGGTCCACTGCTCGTCGAGGCCGGCCTCGGTGATCTCCAGCAGGGCGTCCACATGCGGGGTGATCTTGTGGGCGAGCTCGTCGCCGATCGTGGTGGGCAGCACGCCCCGGGCCTGGCGGAGGAACAGGGGGCGGCCCAGCTGCCGTTCCAGGGTCCTGATCTGGCTGGTGACGGCGGGCTGAGAGAGGCCGAGCAGGGCGGCGGCCCGGGTGAAGGAACCGGCCCTGTGCACCGTGACGAATGTGCGCAAAAGGGCCAGATCCATGCCGTCTCCCCTTGTTCGCCACCATGGCTCGTAGGGGGAACTATAAATAAGTCGATAGGGCTGTGTCGCTAGCGTGATTGGACACTGACGCAGAGTCAACTAGCCTGGGTCGCGCGGTTCTTCGCGCGTGGAGCCGCGACGGCTCGAGCCAAGAGGGGGGAGGCTCGAGCCGTCCTTCTGTTTTCGCGGCCCCGTCGGCGGCACCGCCGGGTCAGTCCTTCTCGTCCGGCAGGATCACATGCATCGCCCAGGCCACGATCGAGATGATCACCCCGCCGACCAGCGCGGGCCAGAAGCCGCCGACGCGGAACGCGAGGTCCAGCTTGTCCGCGATCCACGAGGTCAGCAGCAGCATCAGCGCGTTGATGACGAGCGTGATCAGGCCGAGGGTGAGGATGAACAGCGGGAAGGACAGCAGCTTCACCACCGGCTTGACGATGAAGTTGACCGCGCCGAAGACGAGCGCGACGACGAAGAGCGTGACCACCTTGCGGGCGGTGTTCTCGCCGGACAGCGTGATGCCCTTGAGCAGCCAGATGGCTACCGCCAGGGCCGCCGCATTGGCGATCGTCTTGACTACGAAATTCTTCATGGTGAGATCGTTGCAGACGGGCGGGCCCAATGAAGATCGACTCTGGCCGGCACCGGCACCCCGATCGGCACAGCGAAGGATGGATCCCGCATGAGAGCGTTCCGGCTGGATGAGCTGGAGGCCGAGCGCGCCGCCAACCAAGGCGCCTATCTGCAGTTCCTGCGGGAGCGGAACATGTCCGTCGGGCTGTACGCCCTGGACGCCGGCGACACCGATCCGCAGGGGCCGCACGCCCAGGACGAGGTGTACGTCGTGATGAGCGGCCGTGCGTCGATCACGGTCGGCACCGAGACCACGACGGTGGGACGCGGCAGCGTGGTCTACGTACCGGCCGGGGCGGTCCACCGCTTCCACCACATCAGCGAGGACCTGCGGGTCCTGGTGGTCTTCTCCCCACCCGAGAGCTGAGCCCGGCCGTCCGGGGGTGCCGCCTCGCCGCGTCCCCGGCATCCCGTAGGGGGAGGTTCAGGGGAGGACGGGGGCTGTGCGGGCCCCGTCGGGCCACCCGCCCGCCCTAGCATCGAATGCAGGCCGGAGCATTTCGCTCCGGGCGGCCGGGGATCTTCACGCGGCGGCGGTATTCGCTCGTGATCTCCTACCGGCCGCGATGTGACGAGTGCGCGGAAAATCCCGCGCGAAGCGGAGAGCAGGGGTCGGCATGGCTGAGAAGGGGATATTCGACGGGATGCCGTGGTGGGTGAAGTGGATCGCCGTGCCGGTGCTCGTTCTGTTGGTGTTCGGCAGCCTGATCATGAGTGTGCTCGGCTTTGTCATCAGCCTGCTCTTCAAGGCACTGCTGCTGGTCGCGCTCGTCGGTGGCCTGATCTTCGTCGTCAAGAAGTTCACGTCGTCCTCGTCGTCGAGGGGCGACTGGTAAGGGCCGGCCGGGCCCGGACGTGACGTACCGCCCGGAAACGTCCTCACCGGCAGGCAGCGTCGCCCACGCCGTCGGCCGGTGTCCGCTCGCACCAACTCAACGAAGCGGAAGGCGGGGAGTTATCTCTCCCGTCAACATCTCTCCGTCAACGTGAACGCCCGACCCGTGGACCCAAACGGTAATCCGTGTGCCCTCGGGCCACTTTGGCCAGTTCTCGGCCGTTCCGTGCCAGCAAATCCCCCGTTACGACTCCGCCCAGTAGTCGAGTCGCTACGCTCCAGAGTCGGAGAGCTCGTATGCTCACCCTCGGTCTCCATGAGTAACTGGAAAATCACTCCTTGTGATCCACTGGGCGTTCTTGTCAGACTATGGCGTCATTGGGGCCATCAGGCTTCAATCCCTGCCAAACCGACGAAGACGGGGCATTGGGCGATGCGCGACACAGTTCAGGCAGAAGTGGTCATGACGTTCCTCGTCTCCGAGGAGCTGTCCTTCCGGATCCCGGTGGAGCTGGGCTACGACAGCAGCGACCCGTACGCGGTGAAGTTCACCTTCCACCTCCCCGGCGATGCCCCGGTCACCTGGGCCTTCGCCCGGGAGCTGCTGCTCGACGGGCTGAGCCAGCCCTCCGGCGAGGGCGATGTGCACATCGCCCCCGCCTCCTCCCAGCACCTGTCGGACGTCTTCATCCGGCTGCAAGTGGGCGGGGAGGGCGCGCTGTTCCGGGCGGGCGCGGCGCCACTGGTGGCCTTCCTCGACCGCACCGACCGCGTGGCCCCGCTCGGGGAGGAGCGCACGGTCGCCGACTTCGACTACGAGCTCGCTGCGGCGCTCGACAGCATCCTCGCCGGCAACCCGGAGGGTCAGAACGCCGGTTAACGGGCCGCCCGGCCCGGAACCCCGCCGTCCTGCCCGATCCACTCGACCGGCACCCGCCCGGCGCGCGGTGCCGCACCCCGGGGCGCGGACGCCGGTGGCCGGAGGGATCTCCGGACCATCGCCGCCGCTGCCGCTCCCCACGCTGCCGTTCCCGGGCCGACCACCGGTGGCCCCCCACCGACCACCGGCAGCCTGCCGTCAGCTCACTTCGCGCGCCGACGCCTGCCGCCGCGCGACCGCCCCCGACCCTTGCCCGCAGTGTGCCGGTCGGCACTGACAACGAGCGCCGCCAGCACGGTCGTCACCGGTACCGAGGCCACCAGGCCGATGCTGCCCACCAACGTGCGGACGATCTCCTCGGCGACGATCTCGCTCGTCGCCACCGTGCCCACCCCGCTGTCCGCGATCGAGAACAACAGCAGCAGCGGCAGGGAGGCGCCCGCGTACGCCAGTACCAGCGTATTGACCACGGAGGCGATGTGGTCCCGCCCGATGCGCATGGCCGAGCCGTACAGTTTGCGCCAATTCGCGGTGGGATCCGCCTCCTTCAGTTCCCACACCGCCGAGGTCTGGGTGACCGTGACGTCGTCCAGCACGCCCAGGGAGCCGATGATGATCCCGGCCAGCAGCAGACCACGGATCTCGATCTGCGGATACAGGCCGTGCACCAGGCCGGTCTGGTCGTCGGTATTGCCCGTCAGATGGGCCCAGTCGATGAAGAACGACCCCAGCAGGCCGATGACCAGCAGGGACGTCAGGGTGCCGAGCACCGCCACGGACGTCCGGGCGTTGAGGCCATGACACATGTACAGCGCGATCAGCATGATCGCGCTGCCGCCGATCACCGCGACCAGCAGGGGCTCGGAGCCCTGCAGGATGGCCGGCAGGATGAACATCGTCAGGACGCCGAAGCTGATCACCAGCGCCACGAGCGCGAATATCCCGCGCAGCCGTCCCACGAGCACCACCGCGAGCGCGAAGATGCCGGCGAGCAGCGCCATGGGGAGTGTCCGGTTCACGTCGGTGACCGAATAGCGCAGGTTCTCCGGCGCCTTCGGCGCGTAGGCGAGCACGACCTCCTGGCCCACGTCGTAGCGGCGCGAGGCGTCCGGCTGCACGATCTCCGTGAACGTATGCCCCTTGTCCTTGCCCGAGGTCACTTCGAGGGTCGCCTTCTCGCACGTGCCCCTGGGGGGAGGAGGTGCCCCCTGTTGTTGCTGTTGCGACGGTGGCGGCGTCAGGCCGCCGCCCTTGGGGCAGTCCTGCTCCTCGAGCTTGACGACCCGTCCCGACTCGGTCTGCTGGTCGAGGCCCAGTCCGCTGTGCGGGTGCGGTGGGGCGCCACCCGGCCAGAGGACGATCAGGCCCGTCACGACCGCGGCAGCGAACGGGATGAGAACGGCCGCGATCACCTTGCGCAAATGCGACGAAACCGGGGTCGGTGGGCCATGGCTGTGCGAATGGCCGTGCGAGTGACCGTGGGGGGAGTGGTTGGTGCTTGTCACCCGGGCATCATCGCAAGCCCCACTGGTCCTTCCGCCGGGGAAGGCGCTAGCGTGGTGCCACCTTTGCAATCGCGGGAGCTCGGAGCACCGGGCTGAGAGGGCGCTGAACTCCGTACGGATCGACGTACGGACACCGCTGCGCCGACCGCCGAACCTGGTACCGGGTAATGCCGGCGTAGGGAGTTACTGGTCTCATGACCTCGCAGGATGCACGCATGTCTGCCGACGGATCCGCCGAGCGGATCGGCTGGCACAAGGACTATGTGACGGGTTCGCGGCCGGACCTGCGGGTTCCGGTGCGACGGGTGCACCTCACCAACGGACGGGACGTACGGCTGTACGACACCTCCGGCCCGTACACCGACGCGGCGATCGAGACGGACGTCCGGCGCGGCCTGGCGCCGCTCCGGGAGAACTGGATCATCGGCCGCGGCGACACGGAGGAGTACGCCGGGCGCCCCATGCGCCCGGAGGACGACGGCATCAAGCACACCTCGCCGCGCGGCGGGCTGAAGAACCTCGACGCGGTCTTCCCGGGCCGCCCGCGCCTGCCCCGCCGGGGCCGGGACGGCGCCGCGGTGACCCAGCTCGCGTACGCGCGCCGCGGTGAGATCACCGCGGAGATGGAGTACGTGGCCCTCCGGGAGAACGTCTCTCCCGAGACCGTCCGCGAGGAGATCGCGGCCGGCCGCGCCGTGCTGCCGGCGAACGTCAACCACCCGGAGATCGAGCCGATGATCATCGGCAAGAAGTTCCTGGTCAAGGTGAACGCCAACATCGGCAACTCCGCCGTCACCTCCTCCATCGAGGAGGAGGTGGAGAAGATGACCTGGGCGACCCGCTGGGGCGCCGACACGGTCATGGACCTCTCCACCGGCCGCAACATCCACACCACGCGCGAGTGGGTGCTGCGCAACTCCCCCGTGCCGATCGGCACCGTGCCCCTCTACCAGGCCCTCGAGAAGGTCGACGGCAAGGCCGAGGAGCTCACCTGGGAGATCTACAAGGACACGGTCGTCGAGCAGGCCGAGCAGGGCGTCGACTACATGACGGTGCACGCGGGCGTGCTCCTGCCGTACGTACCGCTGACCGCGCGCCGCAAGACCGGCATCGTCTCCCGCGGCGGGTCGATCATGGCCGCGTGGTGCCTGGCGCACCACAAGGAGAACTTCCTCTACACCAACTTCGAGGAGCTCTGCGAGATCCTCGCCGCCTACGACGTGACGTACTCGCTCGGCGACGGGCTGCGCCCCGGCTCGATCGCGGACGCCAACGACGAGGCGCAGTTCGCCGAGCTGCGCACGCTGGGCGAGCTCAACCGGATCGCCAAGCGGCACAACGTGCAGACGATGATCGAGGGCCCGGGGCACGTCCCGATGCACAAGATCAAGGAGAACGTGGACCTCCAGCAGGAGATCTGCGAGGAGGCGCCGTTCTACACGCTCGGACCCCTGACGACGGACGTCGCGCCGGCGTACGACCACATCACCTCCGGCATCGGCGCGGCGATGATCGCCTGGTGGGGCACGGCGATGCTCTGCTACGTCACGCCCAAGGAGCACCTGGGCCTGCCGGACCGCGACGACGTGAAGACCGGCGTCATCACCTACAAGATCGCGGCCCATGCGGCGGATCTCGCCAAGGGGCACCCGGGGGCGCAGGAGTGGGACGACGCGCTGTCCGACGCGCGGTTCGAGTTCCGCTGGGAGGACCAGTTCAACCTGGCGCTCGACCCGGACACCGCGCGCGCCTTCCACGACGAGACGCTGCCGGCGGAGCCGGCGAAGACGGCGCACTTCTGCTCGATGTGCGGCCCGAAGTTCTGTTCGATGAAGATCTCGCAGGACATCCGTCGTGAGCACGGCGGTGACCTGGCGGTGGACGCGGACGCGGCGGCCGGGATGGCCCAGAAGTCCAAGGAGTTCGCGGCCGCGGGCAACCGCGTCTACCTGCCGATCGCGGAGTAGCCGGCCGGGCCGGGGCCCGGACCCGGTTGGGCCAGGGCCCGGAGCCGTGGAGAGGGGGACGGCTCCGGGCCCCGCGACGTCCTGGCCCGGCGACGTCCGGGTGGTCTTGGCGCCCGTTCGCCCTGGTCGCTCGCCCTAGTCGCCCGCCCTGCGGTCCGGTCCGGCGGTGTCGGGGCCGGTGAGGTCCGGGCCGGGCCAGGCGCTGCGGCTGGGGGCGGACGGCTTGGTGTCGGGGCTGGAGAAGCCGGGGCGGGAGTACCCGAGGTGCGGTGTGCGGCTGGGGCCCGTGTGGTTCCTGGGGGAGCGGGGGCGGCGGGGCGCGGGGGGCGTCTTGGCCAGGACCTCGCGGAGGAAGGGCAGGATGCCGCGCGCCAGCAGCGCCCGTCGCCAGGCCTCGTGGGCCCGCTCGGCCTCCTCGGTGAGCTCGTCGCGCGGCGGGGCCTCCTCCGCCCGCTGACCGTTGCGCAGCGCCGTGCGCAGCATTCCCGACATCGCGACGAGCACCCCGGCGACGGTGAAGGCGCCGAACCACCAGCCGACCGTGATCATCGGGCGGGCGACGGACTCGCCCGCCCCGACCGTCCGCATGACGTAGCCGATCAGCAGGAAGAGGAACGCGGCGATCCCGGCCAGGACGGGGGCGAGGACGGCGATGACGGCGCCGGCCCCCGCGCCCTCGTCCTCGGGGACGTCGGCGGGCGCGGTGACGGGGGAGGGCGGGCCGGTCTCGTCCGGGCGGGCGGCCACGGAACCCGCAGGCTGCGGCCGGGCGGCGGCCGAGCGGGCGCGCAGTGCCTCGCGCGCCCCGAGGAATTCCTGGTATTCCGCCATCGCGCAGGCGGAGATGGCGGACATGGCGCTGATCGCCATGGCGCGCAGCTGTTCGGTCTGCAGCCGATGTCCTGGCGGCACGGCGAGTTCCGGGTCATGTTTCGCGGTACGCAGCGCCTGGTCGAGAATCCGCTCGAATTCCGGGCGGTCCTCGGCCAGCAGGTGCGGAACGCTGTTCATGTGCATCCCCCGATGCTCCGTAGGGCCTTGATGCCGGCTTGTACCGGGCAGTGGGCGGAAACGGAGGAGAGCCTGCTACGGATAAGCCGATGGTAGAGCCGCACCGGCGCGGGGTGACAGCCGGTTTCCCGAATTACCCCGCTGTGGTGGAACTCAGCACCTGCCCGTGCATCGGGCGGCTGAACCCTCAGCCTGCCAGCGGAAGTTGCACCACCAGCAGTTTTCCGGCCATTGTGACGCCGCCGTCCATGGCCAGCGCGAGCCCGTCGGCGTACAGGTGCGGTCCCTCGACCAGCGGAGTGCCGTCCTCGCCGTCCGCGTCCTCGGTACCGACCTCGCCCAGGAGGTAGGGGATGGGGCTGTGGCCGTGCACGATGCGGCTGCCGCCGTAGGTCTGCAGCAGCTCCCGCACGGCCATCGGGCCGGCGTCCTCGTCGCGGAAGGCGAACCGCTTGGTGAACTTGCGGAACAGGTCCCAGACCTCGTCGGGGTCGTTGCGCTGCAGGGCCTCGGTGATCGCGTCGTTGACGTCCTCGATGGAGTCGCCGAACTCCAGGTAGGCGGTGGTGTCGGAGTGCACCAGCAGGTGCCCGTCCTCCTCGGCGATCGCGTCCAGGCGCGACATCCACTGCAGGTGGTGGTCCTCCAGGCGCTCCATGTCGGTGCGCTGGCCGCCGTTGAGCAGCCAGGCGGCCTGGAAGGAGGCGGTGCCGGCGCCGGAGTTCACGGGCGTGTCGGCGAACCGCTTGGCGCCGATCAGCAGCAGCTCGTGGTTGCCCATGAGGGCCTTGCAGTAGCCGCCGGCGGCGGCGGCCTCGGCGGACAGCCGCATGACGAGGTCGATGACGCCCACCCCGTCCGGCCCGCGGTCGGTGAAGTCGCCGAGGAACCAGAGCCGGGCGTTGCCCGCGGCCCAGTGGCCGTGCGCGTCGATGAGGCCCTGGGCGGCCAGCGCCTCGTACAGCTCGTCGAGGTAGCCGTGCACGTCGCCGACCACGTACAGCGGCCCGCGGCCGGCGGGCACCGGCGGGTGCTGCGGCTGGTGCTGGGGCTGCGGAGGGGCGATCGGGGTCAGCTCGACGGTGGGGACGTCCTGGGGGGCGCCCGCGCCGATGACCGGCAGATCGCGTGCGGTGGGGGTGTACCCCTGGGGGTACTCCGGATACTCCGGAGCGGCCTGGACGGGCGCCGCGTGCCCGTATCCGGGCATGGGCGGGTGGGCGGCGTACCCGGGGAAGGGCTGCATCGCCGCCGTGGTCCGTGCCGCAGGTCCCTGCCCGGCCCCCTGAGTCATCGACCCCTCCACCATCGCGCCGCCGTGCACCTTGTGGACCTTGCCTGGTCGATGGCGGTCCGTGGTGTCGTGCGCCCATCATAGGAATGACCGTCGCGGCTTGTGACGCACCAGGGGCCGTGAATCGGGGCGCGGGACCGGGATCGCCGGTCATTTCTCCCTAAATGAGCCGTTTGATGAGCCGTTCGCGCCGGTCAGCCGGGTGCCGGGGCGGCTCCCCCGGGTCCGGGGCCTGCTTCCCCGTGCGCCGGACGTGGGTCACTTCCGGTTGACGCGGGTCGGGGCGCGGGCGGTTCCGCCGGGGTGTGCGGAGGGTGCCGGGGCGCCTCGGAGGGGTCGCTCGTTCAGGTGGTGGCGGGTCCGCGCGGCGCGCTGACGGTGGTGCGCGGCGGGCGGCGTTCGGAGGAGGTCCGCACGATCAGTTCGGTGGGTATGACCTGTTCCACGGGTCGGCCGGTGTCCAGGCCCTCGATGGCGTCGATGAGCAGCTGGACGACCGCGGTGCCGATCCGCCGGGGCTTGAGCGAGAGCGTGGTGATCGGCGGCTCGGTGGTGGCGTACACGGTGGACTCGCTGCAGCAGACGAGCAGCAGGTCGTCCGGGACGCGCAGGCCGTAGCGGCGGGCGGCGGCGAGCAGGTCGGTGCCGTTGGGGTCGAACAGCCCGTACACCGCGTCGGGCCGGTCGGGCCGGGCCAGCAGCCGGTCCGCGGCCACGGCGCCGGCGCACGGGTCGTGGGCGGGGTACTCCTCGTAGACCGGGTCCTGGCCGACGCGCTCGCACCACCGCAGGTAGGCGGTGGTGGACAGGCGCGTGTACGTGTCGGTGGTGGTGCCGGTGAGCAGGCCGATCCGGCGGGCGCCGGCGGCCGCGAGGTGGTCGAGGATGCCCAGCACCGCGGCCTCGTGGTCGTTGTCGACCCAGGCGGTGACGGGCAGCGTGCCGGCGGGGCGGCCGTCGGAGACGACCGGGATGCCCTGGCGGACCAGGTCGGAAACCACCGGATCGTGGTCGGAGGGGTCGATGACGACGGTGCCGTCGAGGGCGACGTTGGACCACACGTCGTGCCGGGAGGTGGCGGGCAGGATCACCAGGGCGTAGCCGCGCGCGAGCGCGGCGGACGTGGCGGCTCTGGCCATCTCCGCGAAGTAGGCGAACTCGGTGAAGGTGAAAGGTTCATCCCCGTAGGTGGTCACGGTCAGGCCGATGAGGCCGGACTTTCCCGTACGGAGGGTGCGGGCCGCGGCCGACGGGCGGTAGCCCAGCCGGTCGGCGACCTCGCGGACGTGGCGGCGGGTCGCGTCCGGTAGCCGGCCCTTGCCGTTGAGCGCGTCGGAGACGGTCGTGATGGAAACCCCGGCGGCGGCGGCCACATCACGGATGCCCGCCCGTCCCTGCCGGCTGCCCCTGCGGGAGGGTTCCGCCCGGCTCACCTGATGCTTCCCTGCTGCTGTCATGGCGACCCGATAGTAGGGCTCGGGTGGTCCTTTGGCAGGGCGGCGTATTTGACTGTTGACAGGCACGTTTCTGCTCTGCCGATTTCGCTCAATGATCATGGAAATGCAGGTAGTTGAGCCGCTCTTCGGGGGGCTGTCGGCCTGGTGCCTCTCCACGTCTGATGAATGGTCCAGGTATCGAAGAGGTCTCAACTCACCTTCACGGGGGATGCGCGCCACGGCGTCCGCCACGGCGCGCACGGGAAAGAGGAGCGCTCCCATCGCTCTGGACGCCGCCCGGGGCAATCCTCATAAGGTGTGCAGTATTCGCTTCAGAGGTGGAGGAGGATCCCGCGGTGACCGAGAAGACCCCGAAGCTGCGCGCGGCGCTGGACAGTGTGCCGACCTACAAGCCGGGCCGACCGGCGGCCGCCGGCGGCCCCGTCGCGTACAAGCTGTCCTCCAACGAGAACCCCTATCCGCCGCTGCCCGGGGTGCTGGAGAGCGCCCTCGAGGCGGCCGCCTCCTTCAACCGCTACCCCGACATGGCCTGCACCGGACTCATGGCCGAGCTGGCCGAGCACTTCGACGTGCCGCTGTCGCACCTGGCCACGGGCACCGGCTCGGTGGGCGTCGCCCAGCAGCTGGTCCAGGCGACCGCGGGGCCGGGTGATGAGGTGATCTACGCCTGGCGCTCCTTCGAGGCGTACCCGATCATCACCCAGGTCTCGGGCGCCACTCCGGTGCCGGTCCCGCTGGCCGAGGGCGATGTGCACGACCTGGACGCCATGCTGGCCGCGATCACCGAGCGGACCCGGCTGATCTTCGTCTGCAACCCCAACAACCCCACGGGCACCGTGGTGCGCCGGGCCGAGCTGGAGTCCTTCCTGGACCGGGTGCCCGCCGACGTGCTGGTCGTCCTCGACGAGGCGTACCTGGAGTTCATCCGCGACGACAGCGTCCCCAACGGCATCGACCTCTACCGCACCCGGCCGAACGTCTGCGTGCTGCGGACGTTCTCCAAGGCGTACGGGCTGGCCGGGCTGCGGATCGGGTTCGCCGTCGCGCACGAGCCGGTGGCGGCGGCGCTGCGCAAGACGGCCGTGCCGTTCGGCGTGAGCCAGGTGGCCCAGGATGCGGCGGTCGCCTCGCTGCGCAGCGAGGACGCGCTGCGCGAGCGGGTGGACGCGCTGGTGGCGGAGCGGACCCGGGTGGTGGAGGCGCTGGCCGGGCAGGGCTGGACGCTGCCGGAGTCGCAGGCCAACTTCGTCTGGCTGCCGCTGGGCGAGCGTTCGCAGGACTTCGCCGCCGCGTGCGAGCGCGCGGGCGTGGTCGTACGGCCGTTCCCGGAAGGCGTGCGGGTGACGATCGGAGAGGTCGAGGCGAACGACCTCTTCCTGCGGGCCGCCGAGGAGTTCCGCAAGGAGCTGTAGCCGGCCGGCCCGGACCACCGGGCCCAACCGATCCGGGGTATCCCCTTCGCGCCAGGGCCGAAGGGGGTACCCCGGCTGCTTGTCCGAAAAGCCCGTGCGTCATAATGCTTGTGAATGTGAACGCGTTCACAAGCCTGCCTTTATGTCCCGCTTTATCTGGGCCATACAAGGGCATAACGTCGGCGGCATGTGCCGACGGAGGCGCTAGAGGCAAGGAGAGACCGAGTGAATCTGGCTTTGGCTCCGGAGACGCTTGCGCGCTGGCAGTTCGGCATCACGACCGTCTACCACTTCCTCTTCGTACCGCTCACGATCAGTCTTGCCGCGATCACGGCCGGCCTGGAGACGGCCTGGGTCCGAACGGGCAAGGAGAAGTACTTCCACGCCACGAAGTTCTGGGGGAAGCTCTTCCTGATCAACATCGCGATGGGTGTGGTCACCGGCATCGTGCAGGAGTTCCAGTTCGGCATGAACTGGTCGGACTACTCGCGCTTCGTCGGTGACGTCTTCGGGGCGCCGCTCGCGATGGAGGCCCTGCTGGCCTTCTTCTTCGAGTCCACCTTCATCGGACTGTGGATCTTCGGCTGGGACAAGCTGCCCAAGAAGATCCACTGTGCGTGCATCTGGATCGTGGCCGTCGGCACGATCCTGTCCTCGTACTTCATCCTGGCCGCGAACTCCTGGATGCAGCACCCCGTCGGCTACACCGTCGACAAGGCGACCGGCAGGGCGCAGCTGACCGACATATGGGCGGTGCTCACCCAGAACACCACGCTCGTCGTCGTCTTCCACACCCTCACCGCCGCCTTCCTCACCGGTGCCGCCTTCGTCGTCGGCGTCTCCTCCTTCCACCTGTGGCGCGCCAAGCGCAAGCAGATCAAGGGCGAGGAGCTGGCCGACAAGCAGCGCAAGCAGCTCCCGGCGATGCTGGCCTCGCTGCGGGTCGGCCTGGTCGTGGCGGTGATCGCCGGCATGGGCACGGCCGTCAGTGGCGACGAGCTGGGCAAGGTGATGTTCGAGCAGCAGCCGATGAAGATGGCGGCCGCCGAGGCCCTGTGGGACACCCAGGCGCCCGCGCCGTTCTCGGTGTTCGCCGTCGGCGACGTCTCCAAGGGACACAACAGTGTCGAGATAGAGATTCCCGGCCTGCTCTCCTTCCTCGCCCACAACAACTTCTCCGACGCGGTCCCCGGCATCAACGACCTCGCCGCCCAGTCGGCGGCGCGCTGGGGCGGTGCGCCCGAGGACTACATCCCCAGCATCTTCATGACCTTCTGGGGCTTCCGGCTGATGATCGGCTTCGGGATGACCTCCTTCGTCGCCGCCCTCATCGGGCTGTGGACCACGCGCAGGAAGCTCTGGCTCGCCCCGGAGTACCGCACGGGCGAGAACGAGATCCCGCGCCTGATGCTGACCAGGACGCGCGAGATGAGCCCCTTCTTCACCAAGTGGTCCTGGCGCATCGGCATCCTCACCATGGGCTTCCCGCTGATCGCCAACTCCTTCGGCTGGATCTTCACCGAGATGGGCCGTCAGCCCTGGGGCGTCTACGGGCTGATGAAGACCGGTGACGCGGTCTCGCCCGGCGTGAGCCAGGGCGAGGTCCTGACCTCCATGGCCGTCTTCACCGCGCTGTACGCGGTCCTCGCCGTGGTCGAGGTCAAGCTGCTGCTCAAGTACGGCAAGGCCGGCCCGGACACCGACGAGAAGCCGCCGGCCGAGGACCCCCGGCTGCGGATGCCGGGGGGCGGGGCGGGCGGCGCCCGGCCCGAGGACGCCGACCGGCCGATGACCTTCGCGTACTGACGCGCGGCGGAACGGAGAGACGACCATGCACCTCCACGACTTCTGGTTCCTGCTGATCGCCGTCCTGTGGACCGGCTACTTCTTCCTCGAGGGGTTCGACTTCGGCATCGGCGTGCTGACCCGGCTCCTCGCCAGGGACCGCACCGAACGCCGGGTGCTGATCAACACGATCGGCCCGGTCTGGGACGGCAACGAGGTCTGGCTGATCACCGCCGCCGGCGCCACCTTCGCCGCCTTCCCCGACTGGTACGCCACCCTCTTCAGCGGCTTCTACCTGCCGCTGCTGGCCGTCCTGGTCTGCCTGATCGTGCGCGGCGTGGCCTTCGAGTACCGGCACAAGCGGCCCGGGGAGCGCTGGCAGCGCAACTGGGAGCACGCGATCTTCTGGTGCTCGCTGCTGCCGGCCTTCCTGTGGGGCGTCGCCTTCGCCAACATCGTGCGGGGTGTGCCGATCGGCCCGGACAAGAACTTCACGGGTGACGTGCTCGACCTGCTGAGCCCCTACGCGCTGCTCGGCGGCCTGTTCACGCTGGTGCTCTTCACCTTCCACGGCGCGGTGTTCGCGGCGCTGAAGACGGACGGGGACATCCGGCACCGGGCGCGGGCGCAGGCGGCGTGGTACGGACCGGCCGCCGTGGTGCTCGGCGCGGCCTTCCTGGGCTGGACGCAGGCCGCGTCCGGCAACGGACGCAGCCTGCCGGCGGCCGTCGTCGCCGTCGTGGCGCTGCTGGTGGCCCTGGTCCTCAACCGCGCGGGCCGGGAGGGCTGGGCGTTCGCCCTGTCGGGAGTGACGGTCGCGGCGGTCTTCGCGATGATCTTCCTCGCCCTGTTCCCCGACGTCCTGCCCTCCTCCTCGGACCCGGCGTGGAGCCTGACCGCCGCCGGCTCTGCCTCCAGCCCCTACACGCTGAAGATCATGACCTGGGTCGCGGGCTTCATGACCCCCCTGATCATCGGCTACCAGGCCTGGACGTACTGGGTGTTCCGGCAGCGGATCGGCACCCGGCACATCCCCGTGGCGCACTGAGGCCGGGGCCCTCGCCATGAAGCCCGTCGACCCCCGGCTGCTGAAGTACGCCTCCGCGACCCGGTTCTTCCTCGCCGCCTCCGTCGTGCTCGGCCTGGCGGGGGCCGGGCTGGTCGTCGGCCAGGCGATGCTGATCGCCGAGGTGGTGACCGGCGCCTTCGAGGCCGGGCAGTCGGCCGGTGACCTGGCCGTGCCGCTGGCGCTGCTGGCCGCCGTCGCCGTGGGCCGGGCGGCGGTGTCCTGGCTCACCGAGCTGGCCGCACACCGCACGAGCGCGGCGGTCAAGTCCCAGCTGCGCACCCGGCTGCTCGAGCACGCCACACGGCTCGGACCGGGAGCGGCGGGCCGCGGCACCGGCGAGCTGACCACGCTGGCCACGCGCGGAATCGACGCGCTGGACGGCTACTTCGCGCGCTACCTGCCGCAGCTGGGGCTCGCGGTCGTGGTGCCCGTGGCCGTCCTGGCCCGTATCGTCACCGCCGACTGGCTCTCGGCGCTTGTCATCGTCCTCACCCTTCCCCTCATCCCCCTGTTCATGGCCCTGATCGGCTGGGCCACCCAGAGCCGGATGGACCGGCAGTGGCGGCTGCTGTCGCGGCTGTCCGGGCACTTCCTCGACGTCGTCGCCGGGCTGCCGACGCTCAAGGTCTTCGGCCGGGCCAAGGCGCAGGCCGAATCGATCCGGGCGATCACCGCCGACTACCGGCGGGCCACGCTGCGGACGCTGCGGCTGGCCTTTCTCTCCTCCTTCGCGCTGGAGCTCCTCTCCACGCTGTCCGTGGCGCTGGTCGCGGTCGGCATCGGCATGCGGCTGGTGCACGGCGAACTCGACCTGTACACCGGCCTGATGGTGCTGGTCCTGGCGCCCGAGGCCTACCTGCCGCTGCGCCAGGTGGGCGCCCAGTACCACGCGGCGGCGGAGGGCCTGGCGGCGGCCGACGAGGTCTTCGCGGTGCTGGAGACCGAGCCGCCGGCGGCCGGGACGCTGCCCGCGCCGGACGCGCGGCAGGCGGTGCTCGCCGTCGACCGGCTCGTGGTGCGGCACCCGGGCCGGGCCGAACCCTCGCTGGCCGAGACCTCGTTCGAGGTGCGCCCCGGGGAGACGGTCGCCGTGACGGGCCCCAGTGGAGCCGGCAAGTCCACGCTGCTGAACGCCCTGCTGGGCTTCGAACGGCCCGAGAACGGGCGGGTCCTGGTGGGCGGTACGGATCTGTCATCGCTCTCCCCCGAAAGCTGGCGGAACCAGGTGGCCTGGGTTCCGCAACGACCCCGTCTCTTCGCCGGGACCGTCGCCGAGAACGTCCGGCTGGCCCGGCCCGAGGCAACGGACGCGCAGGTGCGCGAGGCACTGCGCGCTGCCGGTGCGCTCGAGTTCGTCTCCATGCTGCCAAAGGGGTCTGACACCCCGCTCGGTGAGGACGGGGCCGGGCTGTCCGCCGGGCAGCGGCAACGCCTGGCGCTGGCCAGGGCTTTCCTGGCGGACCGGCCCGTGCTGTTGCTGGACGAGCCGACGGCTTCGCTGGACGGGGAGACCGAGGCCGCCGTCGTGGAGGCCGTACGGCGGTTGGCGGTGGGCCGCACCGTGGTGCTCGTCGTGCACCGGCCCGCCCTGCTCGCCGTGGCCGACCGGACGGTTCGTCTGGGGGGCCGGCCCTTCGGGCCGGAGGTTTCGCCCACCCACCCGCCCGTTCGCCCGGCAGCGCGAGGTGAAGTGGTCACCGCCCCTGCGGTTCCGGGTGATGGGCGGGCAGGTGGGCTCGACCCCGCGCGCAGCGCGGGGGTTCTCGCCCGAGTGCGGGCCGCTGGACGCCCACTCCAGGGACGGTTCGCTTCTGCGTTGCTGCTGGGCGCCCTGGCCCTTGGCAGCGGCGTCGGGCTCATGGCCACCTCCGGGTGGCTCATCTCGCGGGCCTCGCAGCAGCCCCCCGTGCTCTACCTCATGGTCGCCGTCACGGCCACGCGCGCGTTCGGCATCGGGCGGTCCGTCTTCCGTTACGCCGAGCGGCTGGTCTCGCACGACGCCGTGCTGCGCGTGCTGGCCGGGCTGCGGGTCTCGGTCTACCGGCGGCTCGAACAGCTCGCGCCCGCCGGGCTGCGCGACTCCCGCCGTGGTGACCTGCTCTCCCGGCTGGTCGCGGACGTGGACGCGCTGCAGGACTACTTCCTGCGCTGGCTGCTGCCCGTCGGCTCGGCCGTCGTCGTCGGCGCCGCCTCCGTCGGTCTCACCGCCTGGCTGCTGCCGGAGGCGGGTGCGCTGCTGGCAGCCGGGCTGCTCGCCGCCGGGCTCGCCGTCTCCGTGCTGTCGGCCGCCGTCGCCCGGCGTGCCGAACGGCAGTTGGCGCCCGCGCGCGGTGAGCTGTCCACCCAGGTCGTCGACTTGCTCTCCGGAACAGCCGAACTGACCGTCGCGGGCGCGCTGTCCGGGCGGCTGGAGCGGCTGCGGAGCGCCGACGGGGCGCTCACCCGGATCGCGCGCCGGGCCTCCGCCGCCACGGCCCTCGGCTCGGGTCTTTCGGCCCTGGCGTGTGGCCTGACGGTGGCCGCGACGGCCTGGGCCGGTGTGCCGGCCGTGCACGACGGGCGGCTCGGCGGGGTGTGGCTGGCCGTCGTCGTGCTGGTGCCGCTGGCCGCGTTCGAGGCGGTGGCGGGGCTGCCGCTCGCGGTGCAATACCGCCAGCGGGTGCGGTGTTCCGCCGAGCGGGTGTACGAGGTGCTGGACGCGCCCGTGCCCGTACGCGACGGCTCGCTGCCCGCGCCCGGTTCCCCGTTCCCGCTGCGGCTGTCGGAGCTGACGGCCCGCTACCCGGGGCAGGCCGCGCCCGTGCTGGACGGCTTCGGCCTCGAGCTCGTGGCGGGCCGCCGGGTGGCCGTGGTGGGGCGGTCGGGGGCGGGCAAGACGACGCTCGCCCAGGTGCTGCTGCGCTTCCTGGACGCCGAGGCCGGTTCGTACACGCTCGCCGGCCGCCCGGCCGCGGCCATGGACGGCGACGGGGTGCGGCGCCTGGTGGGGTTGTGCGCGCAGGACGCGCACATCTTCGACAGCTCCGTGCGCGAGAACCTGCGGCTCGCGCGCCCCGGAGCGGATGACGCGCAGCTGCGCGAGGCGCTGCGGGCCGCGCGGCTGCTCGACTGGGTGGACGACCTCCCGCAGGGGCTGGACACACTGGTCGGTGAGCACGGCGCGTGGATCTCCGGCGGTCAGCGGCAGCGGCTGGCGCTGGCCCGCGCCCTGCTCGCCGACTTTCCCGTCCTGGTGCTGGACGAGCCCGCCGAGCACCTGGACCTCGCGACGGCCGACGCGCTGACCGCGGACCTGCTGGCGGCCACCGAAGGCCGTACGACCGTGCTGATCACCCACCGGCTGGCCGGGCTGGCCGCCGTCGACGAGGTGATCGTGCTGGAGGGGGGCCGGGTGGTGCAGCGGGGCGCGTACGAGGAGCTGGCGGGCACGGCGGGGCCGTTCCGGCGGATGCTGGAACGGGAGGCCGCCGAGGAGGCCGTTCCGGCGGCGGACACCCGCTGCGCGACGCTTTCCCTCGCAAATGGCACTTATTAGGCTCGTGCCATGGCCGCGAAGGATCAGCCCCCCGCCCCCCGGGACTCCCCCGGCGTTCCCGAGGTGCCCGACAGCGTTCCCGAGGGCGCCCAGGAGTCGCTGGAGGCCGCGGAGGCCGCCACGGAGGCCACCCGCAGCTTCCAGGGGCTGTCCACCGAGCTGACCGGGCGGGTGCCGCAGCTGCTGGAGGCCATGCGGTCGGTCGGCACCGGGCCCGAGCTGCACAGCACCCTCGACCGGATCGCCGAGACCGCCGCCGAGCTCGCCGACGCCCGGTACGCCGCCATCGGTGTCATCGACCCTTCGGGTGAGGGGCTGTCGGACTTCATCACGTACGGGGTGAGCGAGGAGCGGGCCGCCGAGAACGACGACATCGCCGCTTTCCCGGACGGCCAGCACGCACTGGGCGTACCGATCCGCGTCGGCGGTGAGATCTTCGGCAACCTGTACCTCACCGAGAAGCGCGGGGGCGGCGAGTTCGACGTCGCCGACCTGCACATGGTGAAGATCCTGGCGACCGAGGCGGGCATCGCCATCGGCAACGCGCGCGTGCACGACGAGAGCCGTCAGCGGATGCGCTGGATCGACGGGTCGGTCGCCGTCACCACGGCGCTGCTGTCCGGCAGTGACGCGGAGGACGCGCTGTCGGTCGTCGCCGAACAGGCGCGCAGGCTCGCCGACTCCGCCGCCGGCATCGTGCTGCTGCCGGACGACGAGGGCGGCCTGGAGATAGTGGCCGTCTCCGCCGAGGACCCCACCGGGCTGCTGGGGACGGTGATACCGCCGCACAGCCCGGTCGTCTCCCAGCTGCTGGCCGGGGAACCGGTGTTCATCGACGACTCGGCCACCGACCCGCGCATGATCACAGAGGTCGCCCCCCGCTTCGGCCCCAGCATGCTGCTGCCGCTCAAGAGCGGCGACCGCGTGCTGGGCACGCTCGCCACCCCCCGGCGGCGCGGCGCGCGCAAGTACACCGCCACCGAGCGCACCCTGGCGGCCCAGTTCGCCGCGCAGGCCGCGCTGGCGCTGGTCCTGGCCGAGGCGCAGCGCGACCGTGAGCGGCTGGCCGTCTTCGAGGACCGCGACCGGATCGCCCGGGACCTGCACGACCTGGTCATCCAGCGGCTGTTCGCCACCGGGCTGCTGCTGGAGAGCGCCCAGCGGCTCGCCGTCGTGCCCGAGGTGCGGGTGAAGGTCGGACAGGCGGTCGACGAGCTGGACGTGACGATCCAGGAGATCCGGACGGCCATCTTCGCCCTGCAGCAGGAGCCCACCGAGGCGCCCGCCGGGCTGCGCACGCGCGTGCTGCGCGAGCTCGGCACGGCGGCCGTGCCGCTCGGCTTCCAGCCCTCCGCGGCCTTCGTCGGGCCGGTCGACGCGAAGGTCGGCGAGCGGACGGGCAAGAACCTGATCGCCGCGCTGCGCGAGGCCCTGTCCAACGCCTTCCGGCACGCGCGCGCGTCCCGCATCGAGGTGGTGGTCGACGCGACGGCCACCCTGCCGGACGGGCGGGAGGCGGTGCGGCTGACGGTCGCCGACGACGGCGTGGGCATCCCGGAGGGCGGTCGCCGCAGCGGGCTGCGCAACCTCGCCAAGCGGGCCGAGTCGCTGGGCGGCTCCAGCTCCTGGGGGCCGGGCCTGGGCGAGGACGGGGGCGGCACCAAGGTGGTGTGGGAAGCGCCCCTGTGAGGGTGTGTCCTTTCTGAGGGCGCCGTTCAGCGGTACACGTTCCTCCGAACGGTCCTGCGCGGGCGCGCTCGAGTGGCGCCCGCGCCAAGATCGCGAACATGCGATGTTCGTATCGTTCCGGCGTGGCGCTGTGCGCCCTGTGGATGGCGGTGTCACCGGTGCCCGTCCCGCAGCCCTCCGCCGCCTTCAGGGCGCCGGAGCGGCTCGCCCGTGTGAGCTCGGAGGTGGTCCGGCTGGCGCGGGAGGCGGGACGGGCGGCTCAGCGGTACGAGCGCGGGCTGCGCACCGCCGGGCACCACAGGTCCGAGGTGCGGCGGCTGGGCCGCGAGCTGGACGGTCAGCGGATCGTCTCGGTGGCCCTGCGCCAGGACGCGGGGGCCGCCGCCCGCGCGCAGTACCGCACCGCCGGGTTCACCGCATTGGGCAGCACGGCGCTGGCGGAGGACCCCGTCGGCCTGCTGGAGCTGCAGTGGGGCGAGACCGACCGGCGGGAGCGGCTGGCGCGGATGCTGATCCAGGCCGACAGCAGGCGCCGTGCGCTGGCCGACGAGGAGATGACCACGGCCGACTCCTATACCGCCCTGGACGCCGACGTGAACCGGATGCGGGGCGAGAAGGCCGCCCTCGAGCAGCAGCTGAGCAAGGCGCGCGGTGAGCTGAACAGCATGGCGGAGGCGTCCGTCCGCAGCGGCCGCTGCACGCCGGTCGACCTCGACGGCCTTCAGAGCGAGGTCCAGGACAACCAGGGCCCTGCCGGGCGGGCGGCGGCCGTCTCGCCGAGCGGCTGGACGCGGCCGCTGCTGTCGTACCAGCTGACCGCCGGCTTCGGCGGCACGGGCACGCACTGGAGCGGCACGCACACCGGCCAGGACTTCGCCGTGCCCACCGGCACGCCCGTGCGGGCGGTCGGGGCCGGCACCGTGATCACGATCGGGTGCGGCGGCCCGTTCGGCATCAGCGTGGTGCTCCGGCACGACGGCGGCTGGTACTCGCTGTACGCACACCTGTCGGCGCCGCTCCTGCCGCAGGGCCGGCAGGTGCGCGCGGGCGAGTGGATCGGGCTGTCCGGGACCACCGGGAACTCCACCGGCCCGCATCTGCACCTCGAGATCCGCAAGTCCGCGGAGTTCGGGTCCGCCGTCGATCCGGTGGGCTGGCTGCGGACGCGAGGCGTCGACCTGTGACGCCGGGAGATCCCGGCGTCACAGCGTTCGACGGCTCCTACGGGCGGGGCAGGCCGTGCAGGATCTGCTCGATCACCACGGCCACGCCGTCGTCGGTGTTGGCCGCCGTGCGGTGCGTGGTGGCGGCCAGCACCTCGGGGTGCGCGTTGGCCATGGCGTACGAGGTACCGGCCCAGCCGAGCATCTCCAGGTCGTTGGGCATGTCCCCGAAGGCCACGACCTCCTCGGGGGCGATGCCGCGCCGCTCGCAGCACTGGGCCAGGGTGCTGGCCTTGCTGACGCCCGAACCGCTGATCTCCAGCAGCGCGGTCGGGCTGGAGCGGGTGAACGAGCCGTGCTCGCCGGCCACCGTGCGGGCCAGGTCCAGGAACTCGTCCGGGGCCAGCTCCGGGTGGAAGGCGAGCAGCTTGACGATGGGCCCGCCGTGGTCGCCGTCGCCGTCCAGCAGCTCCTCGGCGGAGGCGATGCCCGCCCCCGGCTCGGCCCGGAAGGGCGGATAGTCCGGCTCGTAGTGGATGCCCGTGGTCCGCTCGACGGCGAAGGCCGAGGCGGGGGCGGCGGCGCGCACCGCGCGGACGATGGCCAGCGCGGCGGCCTCCGGCAGCGGCCGGACCTCGATGAACCGGCCCCCGTCGTGCAGATCGGCCACCACGGCCCCGTTGGCGCAGATCGCCAGGCCGTGCCCGTGCACATGGTCCCTGACCACGTCCATCCAGCGGGCCGGGCGGCCGGTGACGAAGAAGACCTCGATGCCCGCCGCCTCGGCGGCGGCCAGGGCGGCGACCGTACGGTCGGAGACCGTGTGGTCGTCCCGCAGCAGGGTGCCGTCGAGGTCGGTGGCGATCAGCCGGGGAGTGGCGGCCGGCCGACGGGCTGCCGGGGTCTCGGGCTCGGTAGCGGAAGTCACGGCCCCATTCTCGTCCACCGGACGGGTGGGGGCGCACAAGCGTACGGTCGGGGCGCACTCTTGAGCCGGGCAGCGCGCGGGGGACCGCCTCTTCGATCGTTTGTCGGAGGCACACCCTAGGCTCGGGGCCATGCGACTGAGCACCGTGATCCTTCCCGACCGCCGCTGGTCCGAGGGCGGCAGCGAGACCTGGCAGCGCGCCGAGGAGCTGGGCTTCCACACCGCGTACACCTACGACCACCTGTCCTGGCGCACCTTCCGCGACGGGCCCTGGTTCGGCGCGATCCCGACGCTGACGGCGGCGGCGGGCGTCACCTCCCGCATGCGCCTGGGCACGCTGGTGACCTCCCCGAACTTCCGGCACCCGGTGACGCTCGCCAAGGAGCTCATCTCGCTGGACGACATCTCCGGCGGCCGCGTCACGCTGGGCATCGGCGCCGGCGGCTCCGGTTTCGACGCCACGGCGCTGCTGCCCGGCGGGCGGGACCCCTGGACGCCCCGGCAGCGCGCCGACCGCTTCGCCGAGTTCGTCCCGCTGCTGGACCGGCTGCTGACCGAGGACGTCGTCTCCCACGAGGGCGAGCACTACTCGGCCCACGAGGTGCGCAACATCCCCGGCTGTGTGCAGCGCCCCCGGCTGCCCTTCGCCATCGCCGCCACCGGCCCCCGCGGCATGCGCCTCGCGGCCCGGCACGGCCAGGCCTGGGTGACCACGGGCGACCCCAAGCTGCACGAGACCGGCACCCCCGAGCAGTCCCGGGCGGCCATCGGCGGCCAGATCGAGCGCCTGGGCACCATATGCGCCGAGACGGGCCGGGACGTCGCGGAGCTGCGGAAGGTGCTGCTCACGGGCTTCGCCCCGGAGCGGCCGCTGGAGTCCTTCGACGCCTTCGTCGACTTCGCCGGGGCACACGCCGAGCTGGGCATCGACGAGATCGTCGTGCACTGGCCGATCGCCGGTTCCATGTTCGAGGCGGACGTCGCCGTCTTCGAGAAGATCGCCACGGAGGCGCTCGCGCAGCTGCCCTGACGGCTTTCCGGCCGCGCGGCGGCGTCGGAGGGAGAATCGGGAGAGAGGCCCTGCTGCGGGCGCGCCGCCCGCGGAGCCCTGGAGGTGCGCCGTGCAAGGCACCCGATTCGCCCCCGACCGGGGGCTGACCACCCGCATGGTCAGCACGATGTTCTTCATCGGGCTGCTGTACGTGGTCTTCGTGGGCGTGCTCGTGGCGCTGCTGCGCGGGTCCTGGCCCGTCATCCTGCTGCTGGCGGGCGGCGTGTTCGTCGCCCAGTTCTGGTTCAGCGACCGGATCGCGGCCTTCGGCATGGGCGCCCGCGAGGTCACCCCGCAGGAGGCGCCCGAGCTGCACGGCGCCGTCGACCGGCTCTGCGCGCTGGCCGACATGCCCAAGCCCAGGGTGGCGATAGCCGACAGCGACGTGCCCAACGCCTTCGCCACCGGACGCAACCGCCGCAACGCCCTCGTGTGCGCGACGACCGGCCTGCTGCGCCGGCTGGAGCCCCAGGAACTCGAGGGCGTGCTGGCCCACGAGCTCTCCCACGTCGCCCACCGCGACGTCGCGGTCATGACCATCGCGTCCTTCCTGGGCGTCCTGGCCGGGATCATCACCCGCGTCGGGCTGTGGGGCGGCTTCCGCCGGGTGGGCGGCCGCGACAACAACACCGCCGTGCTGCTGGTGCTGATTCCCCTGATCAGCGCCGTGGTCTATGCCATCAGCTTCCTGCTGACCCGGATGCTCTCCCGCTACCGCGAGCTGTCGGCCGACCGGGCGGCCGCCCTGCTGACCGGCCGCCCCTCGGCACTCGCCTCCGCACTGACCAAGGTCACCGGCGAGATGGCCCGCATCCCCACGCGCGACCTGCGTCAGGCCGAGCCGTTCAACGCCTTCTACTTCGCGCCGGCCTTCTCCGGGGAGACCCTGAGCCGGCTGCTGTCCTCGCACCCGACGCTCGAGCAGCGCCTGGACCAGCTGGGCAGGATTTCGGCGCGGCTCGGCCGCCCCTGAGCCGCCGTCCCCGCCCGCCGGTCCGTCCCACCGACCGCTCCCGGACGAGAGGAGTCACCGCCCGTGGGTTTCCTGGACGTCATCCTCGGCCGCAGCAAGCCGGTCCCCCCGGACCTCGACCAGCTCTTCGCGCTGCCGTCCGCCGCCCTCACCCTGCAGGCGGGCGCCGGGTTCGTCCCGACCGGCCTGGGGTCGGTGTGCTTCGCCAGTGTCGAGGGCGGGGCGTTCGACCGGGTGCGGCAGGACGTCCGCGCCCTGCTGGACGCCGATACCGGGCGGGGCGGGGTGCCGGTGGAGTTCGGCCAGGACCCCTACGGCTACACCTGGCTGCTCGCCCGGCAGCCGGCGGAGGACACCGCCGCGCTGGTCAACGACCTGCACGCGGTGAACACCCTGCTGCGGGAGGGCGGTTTCGGGCCGCAGCTGCTCTGCTCGCTGATGGGTTTCCGCGACGCCGGGCAGCGTCCCCTCGCGATCGTCTACCTCTACAAGCGCGGCACGTTCTATCCCTTCGCCCCGCTGCCGGGCGCGGCCGACCGGCGGGACAACGGGCTGGAGCTGCAGGTGAGAGGGCTGCTGGACGGCGAGCTGCGGATCGAGAAGGACCTGGGTCGCTGGTTCCCGGTGTGGGGCGCTCCCGGACTGTGAACGACGGGCCTCACGGCCGGCCGCGGACGAGCCCGTCCATGGTGCGGGCCCGCACCTCGCGCTCGGTGGCGGCGCGGATGAACGCCGCGGTGTTCTCCGGGCCCACGAGCGCCCGCACGTCCTCCACCGTCCCGGCGGGCAGCGCGACATGTTCGCGCGCCGGCGGGCAGGGGCGCCCGGTGCCGGCCCGTCCGGCGCCTTCGCCCGGCACGTCGTCGTCCACGGCCGCCGTCACCGCGCCCAGCCGGTCGCGCAGGTAGCGGGTGGCCAAGGTGCGCATGGCGCGGGCCAGTTCGGCGTCCACCGTCTGCTGCGCGAGCGGCCGCAGGCGCCGTACGAGGGAGGCGGCCTCGGCTGCCTCCTCGTCGCTCGGCGGGTGGTCCAGGTACTGGTGGAAGACGTGCTCGGTGGTGAAGTCCAGGAAGCTGGCGGCGATGTGCTCGACCTGGACGCGCAGTTCGCGCAGGTGCCCCGATATGGCGTGCAGGGGCACCCCCGCGGCGTGCAGCTCGGCCGCGACGGCCAGTTCCTGGGGGCTGGGCACCAGGAACTCGTCGGGCGCGGACGGCAGCCGCACCAGCACACCCAGTTCCACCGCCTCCTCGACGGCCGCGTCGTCCGGCCCGCCGCCGAACCGCCCGGCCAGCTCGGCGCGGGTGATCCGGCCCGGCTCCTCGTCCGTCCACGGCCCGTCGATCTCGGCGACCAGCCCCAGCACTCCGCCGAGCCCGCGCCCCGCGTCCCAGGCCTCCAGCAGCTCCTTGATGCTGGCCAGGGTGTAGCCGCGGTCGAGGAGGCCGGAGATCCGGCGCAGCCGTTCCAGGTGGGTGTCGCGGTAGACGTTCGCCCGGCCGCGCCGCTCCGGCTTGGGCAGCAGCCCGCGGTCCTGGTAGGCGCGGATCGTGCGGACCGTGGCGCCGCTGCGGTGCGCCAGGTCCTCGATCCGGTACTCGGCCCGGTGGCCGGCCTGTTGATCGGTCCGGTGGTCGGTCCGGTGGTCGACGTCGGTCAAGGGGTCGCTCCTTACGAGATGGCCGCGCGGCCCATCGCTCCCGCCGCGGCCCGTGCCGCCGGTGAGGTCGCCAGATAGTCGACGGCCCTGCGCAGCGACCCCTCCTGGGAGGGATGGTACGACCGCCGGAAGTAGCGGGGGACGGCCGCGCCGAGCTCCCGCCAGGTGGGCAGCAGCGCCTTGCCGACCGCACGGTTGTGCGCGCGCAGCGTGTAGCGCATCCGGCCCGCCAGGCGGGGGTCGTGCCGGATCAGATAGGCGGCGCCCGTGGACCACAGGTACATCAGCCATGGCGCGGTGACCGCCATGCCCAGCAGCCGGCGGGCGTAGCGGCCGGGGTCGTCGCCGCCGCAGTGCTGGTACATGTCGAAGGCCACGGAGCGGTGTTCGACCTCCTCGGCGCCGTGCCAGCGCAGCAGGTCCAGCATCACCGGGTCCGGTCCGGCGTGGTCCAGGCCGTCCTCCCGCAGTGCCCAGTCGCCGAGCACGGCGGTGAACTGCTCGACCGCCGCTATCACCGACAGCCGGAAGCGCAGCCACTCGCGTTCGCTCACCGGCATGCCGAACGGGGGCTTCTCGCCGAGCAGGACGTCGAAGAGGAAGTCCACCCGCCGGAGGTAGGGGCCGGTGTCCAGGCCCTGGGTGGCGAGGTGCGTCAGCACATAGGAGTGCTGCACGCTGTGGGTGGACTCCTGGCCCATGAACCCCTTGACGTCCGCCAGCAGCCGCTCGTCCCGCACCAGCGGCAGGGCCTCCTTGAAGACCTTGACGAACCAGCGTTCGCCCGCCGGCAGCAGCAGGTGCAGGACGTTGATGACGTGGGTGGCGGTGGGCTCGTCCGGTATCCAGTGCAGCGGCGTGTCGCGCCAGTCGAACGACACCCGCCGCGGGGCTATTCGGTAGTGGTGGCTGTCGGTCATCGTGGGTCTCCTCCGTAGCACTTGTGAAGCGGCAAGCACTGTGAAGCGGCAAGCACTTGCGAAGCCGCAGCAGAACGTGCGGGCGGGTCTACAGCGGGGGATCGAGCCGTGCGATCGTGCGCCGCAGCCGGGGCGCGAAACGCGAGACGAAGCGCAGGGCGTGGGCCTCGGGCGCCACCGGCACCACGGCCCGGTCGAGGAGCACGGCCCGCAGGATCGCGTCGGCGACCTTCTCCGGCGGGTAGTTGCGCCTGACGTAGGCGCGTCCGACCTTCTCCCGGCGGTGCCGCTCCTCCTCCTGATCCAGGCCCGCGAAGCGGGTGGCGGCGACGATGCCGGTGTTGACGACACCGGGGCAGATGGCGGTCACGCCGATGCCCTGGCCCGCCAGTTCGGCGCGCAGGCACTCGCTGAGCATCAGCACGGCCGCCTTGGACGTGCTGTAGGCGGCGAGCGTCCTGGACGGCTGGAAGGCCGCGGCGGAGGCGGTGTTGACGATGTGGCCGCCCTGACCGCGCTCGGCCATCTGCCGGCCGAAGATCCGGCAGCCGTGGATGACGCCCCACAGATTGACGTCGAGGACCTTCTTCCACTCCTCCGCCGTCGTGTCCATGAACGTGCCGCCCAGCCCGATTCCGGCATTGTTGACCAGCACGTCCACCACCCCGTACTCGGCGGCGACCTTGACGGCCAGCTTCTCCATCGCGCCTTCGTCCGACACGTCGCAGCACTCGCCCCAGGCCTGGGGCGCCCCGGTCAGGCGGGCCAGCTCGGCCGTGCGCGCCGCGCCCGCCGCGTCCCGGTCGACGGCCACGACCCGTGCCCCGGCCTCCGCGAACGCGAACGCCGTGGCCCGGCCGATGCCGCTCGCCGCCCCCGTCACCAGCACCAGCCGCCCCCCGAACCGCTCGGCGTACGGGCTCCGCGCCGCCGGTGGCGGGGCCACCGCCGTGCCCGCCCGCTCGGCGTCGCCCTGGGCGGTGACGAACTCGCCGATCCAGGCCGCCACCTGGTCCGGCCGGGTGCGCGGCACCCAGTGCTTGGCGGCCAGCGTGCGCCGCACCAGGCGCGGCGCCCACCGCTCCAGGTCGTCGTAGAGCCGTTGCGACAGATAGGCGTCACCGGTGGGCGTGATCAGCTGCACCGGCACGTGGGCGTAGGCGTCGGTGCGGGGACGCAGCGCCCTGGCACGGACGTTGTCCCGGTACAGCCAGGCGCCGTGCGCGGCGTCGCCCGGCAGCGAGGCGGTCGGGTAGCCTCCGGAGACGCCCGGGGGCAGCTTCTCCAGCCGCTCCAGCATGGCGGGCCAGCGCTTGCCCAGGGGCCCGCGCCAGGCCGCCTCCGGCAGGCCGGGCGTGTGCAGCGCGTACACGTACCAGGAGCGGGCGCCCTGGCCGAGGACCTGCAGCGCGCGGCGTGGGGTGGGCCGGCTCACCCGCTCCTTCACCCAGTGCCCCAGATGGTCCAGGGACGGCCCCGAGATCGAGGTGAACGACGCGACGCGGCCCTCGGTGCGCGCCACGGTCACGAACTCCCAGCCCTGCACCGACCCCCAGTCGTGCCCCACCAGGTGCACCGGCGCGCCGGGGCTCACCGCGTCCGCCACCGCCAGGAAGTCGTCCGTCAGCTTCTCCAGCGTGAACCCGCCGCGCAGCGGGAGCGGGGCCGTGGAGCGGCCGTGGCCGCGCACGTCGTAGAGCACCACGTGGAAGCGGTCCCGCAGCCGCCCGGCCACCTCGGACCAGACCTCCTTGCTGTCGGGGTAGCCGTGCAGCAGCACCACCGTCGGCTGCCGGGCGTCGCCCAGCTCCACCACGCACAGGTCGACCCCGCCCGTGCGCACCCGGCGCTCGCGCGCCCCCTCGATTCCCGCCGCGTCCCCGCTCATGCCGCCGCCCTCTCCTCCCGCCAGCGCCGCACATGCGGCAGATCGTCGTCCAGCCAGAAAGCGCTCTCCTGCGGATCCCTCGAGTCGGTCACCACCAGGAGCTCCTCGAACTTCACGCCCGTCCCCCGGAAGCCCAGGTGGGGCTCGACCGCCCACAGGCCCGGCCGCGGCGGGTGGTCGGAGAAGCGGTACGGGCTCCACAGCGGCGACCAGCCCTCCCGGTGCCCGTGCACGGCGTCCGACGCCAGGCCCCGCAGCGCCCGGGTGCCGAACCCGAACAGGTGCGGCGCGAAGCGGCGCTCGCGGACGCGGCCCACCTTGTGCGCGATCACCCCGAACGGGTAGGCGCGGTGCCGGTTGGCGTAGCCCTGGCGGACCATGAGCCGGTCCACGTCCTCGTAGATCTCCCGCAGCGGGCGGCGCTCGCGGACCTCGCGCAGGATCAGCGCGCGGTGCTCCTCGAGGTCGGCCGCCATCCGGTCGTGCAGCGGGTTCGGCCCCAGGCAGCCCGCGTAGCCGACGTCGGCCGTGAAGCCGCCGTGCAGGGGGGCCAGGTCGAGGATGAACGGCATCCCCGGCTCCAGGCGCCGCCCCGTGGGGAAGAACTGCAGCGGTATCCGGAACCCCGCGAAGGCCGTGCGGTCGCCGAACCAGGCGAACGGCAGATGGAACCAGTCGCGCACGCCGCGCTCGCGCAGCCACTCCCGCTGCATCCGGGCGGCCTCCCGCTCGGTCACCCCCGGCACGAGCCGCGCCGCGACCGCCTCCGCGCACGCGTAGGCCAGGCGTTGCACCTCCCGGAAACCGTGCAGATCGGCCTCGTCCGGCACGCCAGTCGTCATGCTCATCCCTCCGACCAAGGCCCCAGCCATGCCCGCAAGTTGACATGGGTGACTGTGACAATGTCCGGAGGCGGCGTCAAGGGTCACCGCACACCCTGTGGAAAACCGCCGCCCGCCCCGACCGCCCACCACCCGCCGCCCCGCCGGCCCCACCCACCACCCCACCGGCCACCCCAGTCCCGGAGCCTTCCCCTCGTCCCTTCGGCCCCATCCCCTACGGGCGTGTCAGACCCGAGGACTACGGACATCCAGCCGTCTGGTCTGACGACCGCTGTGGTCCGCGCCACTACCGTCGAAGGTGTGACTGTGATCGCCACCGAAAGCCTCAGCAAGCGGTTCCCCCGGGTGACCGCTCTCGACCGGCTCTCCGTCGACATCACGCCGGGGGTCACCGGTCTGGTGGGCGCGAACGGAGCCGGCAAGTCCACGCTGATCAAGATCCTGCTCGGGCTCTCCCCGGCCACCGAGGGCCGGGCCGAGGTGCTGGGCCTCGACGTCGCCACCCGGGGCGCCGAGATCCGCGAGAACGTCGGCTACATGCCCGAGCACGACTGCCTCCCGCCCGACGTCTCCGCCACCGAGTTCGTGGTCCACATGGCGCGGATGTCCGGCCTGCCGCCCGCCGCCGCGCGCGAGCGCACCGCGGACACGCTGCGGCACGTCGGCCTCTACGAGGAGCGCTACCGCCCCATGGGCGGTTACTCCACGGGCATGAAGCAGCGGGTCAAGCTGGCCCAGGCACTCGTCCACGACCCCAAACTGGTGCTCCTGGACGAGCCCACCAACGGCCTCGACCCCGTCGGCCGGGACGAGATGCTCGGGCTCATCCGGCGCGTCCACAGCGACTTCGGCATCTCGGTCCTGGTCACCTCGCACCTGCTCGGCGAGCTCGAGCGCACCTGCGACCACGTCGTCGTCATCGACGGCGGCCGCCTCCTGCGCTCCTCGTCCACCGACGAGTTCACCCAGGCCACGGGCTCCCTCGCCGTCGAGGTCACCGACACCGACGCCTGCCCGGACGGCACCAGCGCGCTGCTCGCCGCCCTCGCCGGGGCGGGGCTGACCACCCGGCGCGCGGGCCGCGCCGCCGACGGCTCGCCGGCCTCCGGCCGCGAGCTGCTGGTCGACGTGGCCGGCGAGAGCACCTACGACCTCGTCCGCGACGCCGTCGCCGGCCTCGGCCTCGGCCTGGTCCGTATGGAACAGCGCCGCCACCGCATCGCCGAGGTCTTCCGCGACGACGACACCACCGCCCCCGCACCGGCCTGGGGCGCCGATTGGCGCACGGCTCCCGGCACGCCGCGCGAGCAGCAGAAGAAAGGCACGTCCGATGCCGCCTGAGACCGGCACCACCGCGACGTCCGGTCGGCCGCCGGCCGCCCAGGACGTCATCCACAACATCGGCTACCGCACCTACGACGGCCCCCGTCTGGGCCGCGGCTACGCCCGCCGCTCGCTGTACTCCCAGAGCCTGCGCGGCGCCTACGGCCTGGGCCGCTCGGCGAAGTCCAAGGTGCTGCCGATGGTCCTCCTCGGCGTGATGTGCCTGCCGGCCGCGATCACCGTGGCCGTCGCCGTCACCACGAAGATGAACAAGCTGCCGGTGGACTACACCCGTTACGCCATCTGGCTGCAGCTGGTCATCGGCCTCTACCTCGCCGCGCAGGCGCCGCAGTCGGTCTCGCGGGACCTGCGGTTCAGGACCGTGCCGCTGTACTTCTCGCGGCCGATCGAGCGCGTCGACTACGTGACGGCCAAGTTCGCCGCGATGGCCTCGGCGATGTTCGTCCTGACCGCCACGCCCCTGCTGATCCTCTACGCGGGCGCGCTGCTCGCCAAGATGGGATTCGCCGCCCAGACCAAGGGCTTCGCACAAGGACTGGTCTCCGTGGCCCTGCTCTCCCTGCTCTTCGCCGGCATCGGCCTGGTGGTCGCGGCGCTCACCCCGCGCCGGGGCTTCGGCGTCGCCGCCGTGATCGCCGTGTTCACCATCTCCTACGGAGCCGTCAGCACCGTCCAGAACATCGCCCTGGCCGGCGACAACACCACGGCCGTCGAGTGGCTGGGCCTCTTCTCGCCCATCACCCTCGTCGACGGCGTCCAGACCGCCTTCCTGTCCGCCCGCACGGCCTTCCCCGGCGGCCACGGACCAGGGGCGGGCACGGGCACCGTCTACCTCCTCGTCGTCCTCGCCCTGATCGCCGGCTCGTACGGGCTGCTGATGCGCCGCTACCGAAAGGCCGGGCTGTGACAAGCATTCGCATCGACAACGTCTCGCGCTGGTTCGGCAACGTGGTCGCCGTCAACGACGTCTCCATGACGATCGGTCCCGGAGTCACCGGCCTGCTCGGCCCCAACGGCGCCGGGAAGTCCACCCTCATCAACATGATGGGCGGCTTCCTCGCCCCCTCCGCCGGCACCGTCACCCTCGACGGGCAGACCATCTGGCGCAACGAGGGCGTCTACCGCCACATCGGCGTCGTCCCCGAGCGGGAGGCGATGTACGACTTCCTGACCGGCCGCGAGTTCGTCCTGGCCAACGCCGAACTGCACGGCCTGGGCGGCGCGGAGGCCCAGCGGGCGCTCGCCACCGTCGAGATGGAGTACGCGCAGGACCGCAAGATCTCCACGTACAGCAAGGGCATGCGGCAGCGCGTCAAGATGGCCTCCGCCCTCGTCCACGAGCCGTCCGTGCTGCTGCTGGACGAGCCCTTCAACGGCATGGACCCCCGCCAGCGGATGCAGCTGATGGACCTGCTGCGGGCCATGGGCGCCGACGGCCGCACGGTGCTGTTCTCCTCCCACATCCTGGAGGAGGTCGAGCAACTGGCCGCCCACATCGAGGTCGTCGTCGCCGGACGGCACGCCGCCTCCGGCGACTTCCGCAAGATCCGCCGCCTGATGACGGACCGCCCGCACCGCTACCTCGTGCGCTCCAGCGACGACCGCGCCCTGGCCGCCGCGCTGATCGCCGACCCCTCGACGTCCGGCATCGAGGTGGACGTGCGGGAAGGCGTCCTGCGCGTCCAGGCCGTCGACTTCGGCCGCTTCACCGAACTCCTGCCGCGCGTCGCCCGCGCGCACGGCATCCGGCTCCTGACGGTCTCGCCCTCGGACGAGTCCCTGGAATCGGTGTTCTCCTACCTCGTCGCGGCCTGAAGGGACCGGTAACAGCCCATGTACAACCCGACTGTCGCCCGGCTCACCTACCGGGGTCTCCTCGGCCGGCGCCGGGCCCTCGTCCTCTTCGCGCTGCCGGCCCTGCTGCTCGTCATCTCGGCCGCCATCCGCGTGCTGACGGGCGCCGACGACGAGACGGCCACCACCGTCCTGGGCGGCTTCGCGCTCGCCACGATGGTGCCGCTGATCGGCGTCATCGCCGGTACGGGCGCCATCGGCCCGGAGATCGACGACGGATCGGTCGTCTACCTCCTGGCCAAGCCCATCGACCGGACGACCATCATCATCACCAAGCTGGTCGTCGCGATCGGCGTCACCGTCGCCTTCTCCGCGATCCCCACGCTGCTGGCCGGCTTCATCCTCAACGGCAACAGTCAGCAGATCGCGGTGGCCTACGCGGTCGCCGCCGCCGTGGCGTCCGTCGCCTACAGCGCGATCTTCCTGCTGCTGGGCACCGTCACCCGGCACGCGGTCGTGGCCGGCCTGGTCTACGCCCTGGTGTGGGAGTCGCTCTTCGGCAGCCTCGTGGCCGGTGCCCGCACCCTCAGCGTGCAGCAGTGGGCGCTGGCCCTGGCCCAGAAGATCGCCGGGGAGGGTGCGATCACGGCGGACGTCGGCCTGCCGCTGGGCGCGACCCTGCTGCTGGGCGCCACCATCGGCGCGACGTGGTTCGCCGCCCGCAAGCTCCGCACGCTCACGCTCGCGGGCGAGGAGTAACGGGTCCGGGGGGCCGGAGCCCGGCCCCCCGGATTCGCCTCACAGCAGTGCCCGCGCGACGGCGATCAGCCGCGGCTGGAGCGCGCTCTCCCCGTCCTCGACGTCCCACAGGGAGTCCTGCAGCACCCTGGCCAGCGTCCAGCACGCCGCCCGCCGCCGGTCCAGCCCCAGGGCGTCCGTCATCAGGTCGAACCGGCGGCGTACGGCCCGCTCCACGTCGCCCGTCGCGACCACCTCGTCCCAGCGGTCGCCGATCGCCGGCAGCAGGTCGAAGCCGGGGTCGCCGACCAGCGGCTTGGGGTCGATCGCGAGCCACGGCTCGCGGTCGGACCCCGGCAGCGGGGCGAGGACGTTCTCGTAGTGCAGGTCCCAGTGCAGCAGACGGTCGCCCGGCTCGCCGGCGACGTCCCGCACGGCCGCGGCGCACGAGGCCAGCAGCCGCCGGTCGTCCGCCCCGGTCAACTCCGCGAGCGCCTCCGGGACGTCGGCGAGCATCGCCTCCGCAACGTCCCCCAGGCGGCGCATCCCGGCGGGGGCGGGGGACCGCTGCAGGCGCCCCAGCAGCTCGCTGATGGTCAGCAGCGCGGAGTCCACGTCCGGGACGTCCATCAGCGAGCGGCCGGAGTCCAGCCGCTCCAGCAGCAGCGTGCCGGTCGCCGCGTCGTGGTCGAGGAGGGCGACCGCGCCGGCGCCGCCCCACGCGTCCAGCGCGTGCGGCTCCCCCACGCTCTCCTCGGTGACCGGCTGCAGCTTCAGGGCCGCGGGGGAGCCGTCCTCGCGGCGTACGGGCAGGACGAGCGCCACCGCACCGTGCGCGCCCGGCCCGTCGAGCCGCAGCCCCCACCGGTCCAGGAAGCGCGCCGCCAGGTCCGGCAGCCCGGCGATCCACTCCGGTCCGCCTTCCCCCTCCGGCATGTCGTCGTGGTTCGCGATCAGGCCGGCCGGGACCGTGATCCGGGGTGCGGTGCGCATGCGGCGACTCCTCCTGTGGCGTCGGTACACGTCCTCAACGTGTACCGGCGCCTCAGATCTTCCGGTCGCGCCCGGCGCCCAGCCCGAGCAGGAACAGCGCCGCGCAGGCCACGAGCAGCAAGGCGATCGGCAGCGTCCAGCTGTCCGTCGCCTGGTGCACGGCACCGATCGCGAACGGACCGACGGAGGCGAGGAGGTAGCCCCACGTCTGTGCCATGCCCGACAGCCGCGAGGCCGTGTGGGCGTCGCGCGTGCGCAGCACCATCAGCGTCAGCGCGAGGCCGAGCAGGCCGCCCTGGGCTACGCCCATCAGTGTCGCCCAGACCCACGCCCCGGCCACCGGAGCGGTCAGCAGGCCGGTGACGCCCGCCGCCATCAGCAGCACCACACCGGCGGCCGGCAGCCGCTGGTCGCGCATCCGCCCGGCGAGCAGCGGCACGACGAACGAACCGGCCATCTGCACCAGCGTGTAGAACGCGTAGACCATGCCGGCCTCGTTCCTGCTCATGCCGTTGTCGGTGAAGACCGTCGGCATCCAGGCGATGCACACGTAGGCGATGAGCGACTGAGTGCCCATCATCAGCGTGACCTGCCAGGCGATGGGCGAGCGCAGGAGGTCCGGGCCCGCCGTGGCGTCCTGGCGGGGCGCGGCGGCCGGTGCGCCGCCGTCCCGTCCCCGCCGGGCGAGGACGGCCTGCGGGAGCCACACCAGGGCCGCGACGGCCGCGAGCAGCGCCCAGGAGGCGAGGGAGCCCTGCCAGCCGCCGAGGGCGTGCTCCAGCGGTACGGACGAGGCGGCCGCGCCGGTGGCGCCGAGGATCAGCGTGGTGGAGTACAGCGCGGTCATGCTCGCGGCCCGGTCCGGGAAGTCCCGCTTGACCAGGCCGGGCATCAGCACGTTCAGCAGGGCTATCGCGGTGCCCACGAGCGCGCAGCCGACGAAGAGGGCGACGACCGGCGGGGCGACGCGCAGCAGGATGCCGCAGCCCAGCAGGACGAGCGCGCCGCACAGCACGGCCTCGGTGCCCCAGCGCCGGGCGAGGCGGGGCGCGACGATCGAGCCCAGGCCCATGAACACCAGCGGAATCGTGGTCACCAGGCTGCTCGCGGCGGCGGCCAGGTGGAAGTGGTCGCCGATCTCGCCCATCAGGGGCGAGACCCCGGCGAGCGCGGCCCGCATGTTGAGCGAGGCCAGCACGATGCCGAGCATGACCAGCGCCGGGTGGGCGCGCGGGCCCCGGCGCGCGGCGGCGGGCGCCGGGCCGGGAGCCGGTCTCTTCCCCTCCGGCTTCGTGTCGATCAGTGGTGCGGACGGCCTCGATTCCGGCATGGGGGTGCTCTCCAAAGTGGGTGATGAGGGGTGAGAAGGGGCCGTCGGTGGTGGGCGTCAGATTTCCGCGAGCAGCGACTCGACGGCCTGCTTGGGGCGTTCGAGCAGCGTCCGGGCGGCGCGCGCGGCGGCGTCCGGGTCGCCGGAGGCGATGGCCTCCATCAGGGCGTGGTGGTCCCCGTGGATGATGCGCGGCATGTCCCGGTCGCCGAGCGCGGTGACCAGCGCCTCGCGCACGGAGCTGCTGAACCAGGCGTAGGCGGCCGTCAGCGCGGTGTTGTGCGCGGCTTCCACGACGGCCCGGTGGAACTCGACGTCGTGGTCCGCGTAGAGCTCGAGGCTGCCGGAGTCGGGCTGGCCGTCGGGGTCCTCGAACGCCGTCTGCGCGTCCAGCGCGGCCCGCATCCGGTCCAGGTCGGCGGGCTCGTGGCGGAGCGCGGCGAGCCGGGCGGCCTCCGCCTCCAGCGCGATGCGCAGCTCCAGCACATCGCGTACGCCGGCGCGCTGCAGACCGCGCATGATCTCGCCGGGGTCGGCCGTGGAGACCACGAAGGTGCCCTCGCCCTGCCTGGAGCGCAGCATTCCGGCGTGCACGAGCACGCGGACGGCCTCGCGGACCGTATTGCGCCCCACCTGCAGCTGCTCGGCCAGAGCGTGCTCGGTGGGGATGCGCTCGCCCACCCGCCACTCACCGGCCGCGACCTGCGCGCGCAGCTGTTCCACGACGGTGTCGACGAGGGACCGGCGTCCCGCCGCACGAAGGGCCATGGCCGTAACTCCTTGATTCGCCCGGTTGCCCAGTCATCCTACAACTCGCCTCGCCGGCCGCTGCGCCCTCTTGCGCCCCCGGCTACCGTCGAAAGGTGAGCCTGGACGGGATGCGGTCGCTGGGGTCGGCCACTCGCGCCCAGGTCCGTGCCTGGGTCCGTTCCACTCCCGGCACACACATCTGGCTGCTCGTCATCGGCATCACCAGCCTCGTCATCGCGTCGGCCAGCGAGGGGCTGGAGGCCTTCCTGCTGCACCGCACCAGCAGCAACATCCACGAGCTCGATCAGCACCCGCTGCAGTCGCTGCTGATCAGCGGCTTCTGGATGGTGAACCCGTCCTCGTTCCTGCTCTACGCCGTGCTCTTCGAGGTCTTCCACGCCAACGTCGAACGCTGGCTCGGCACCGCCCGCTGGCTGTGCGTGGTCGCCGTCGCCCACATCGCGGCAACGCTCATCAGCCAGGAGATCCTGCTGCTGGCCATCGAGAGCCATTCCGCCCCACGCTCGATGAAGCACGTCGTCGACATCGGCGTCTCGTACGGGCTCGCCGGATCGGTCGGCGTCCTCGCCTACCGGGTGCCCCGGCCGTGGCGCTGGGCGTACCTGGCGGGAGCCGTGCTCTTCTTCGCCGTGCCGCTGACGACGGGCGGCACGTACACCGACATCGGCCACGCGATCGCGCTCGCGCTGGGACTGGCCCTGTGGCCGCTCACGCGCGGCCGGCCGACGTGGCGCCGGCCTACCGGCCGAAAAGCCGCTCGAGAACCAGCGCGATCCCGTCGTCCTCGTTGGAGGCGGTGACCTCGTCGGCCACCGCCCGCAGCTCCGGGTGCGCGTTGGCCATCGCCACACCGTGTGCGGCCCAGCCGAACATCGGGACGTCGTTGGGCATGTCGCCGAACGCGATCGTCCCGGCCGCCTTGAGGCCCAGCCGACGGGCCGCCAGCGAGAGCCCGGTGGCCTTGCTCAGGCCCAGCGGCAGCAGTTCGACGATGCCGGCGCCCGCCATCGTCACGCCCACCAGGCCGCCCGCGACCGTCCGCGCGACGTCCGCCAGGGCGTCGTCGTCGAGGTCGGGGTGCTGCAGGTAGAGCTTGTTCAGGGGCGCCGCCCACAGCTGGGCCACGTCCGTGATCGGGACGGCCGGCAGGGGCCCGTCCTGGACGCGGTAGCCGGGGCCGACCAGGACGTCGCCGTCCATGCCGTCGAGGCTGGCGGCCAGGTACAGCGGGCCGACCTCGGCCTCGATCTTGGCGACGGCCAGCGCGGCGAGCTGCCGGTCCAGCGTCACCGACGTCAGCAGCCGGTGCTCACCGGCGTGGTAGACCTGTCCGCCCTGGCCGCAGACCGCCAGGCCCCGGTAGTCCAGCGCGTCGAGGATGTGCCGGGTCCAGGCGACCGTCCGCCCGGTGACCACGATGTGGGCGGCGCCCGCCGCCGTGGCCAGCCCGAGGGCGGCGCGGGTGCGCTCCGAGACCGTGTGGTCGGAGCGCAGCAGCGTGCCGTCGAGGTCGGTCGCGATCAGCCGGTACGGCAGGTCGTGGTCCGTCACCTGGTCCGTCACTTGGCGACGGGCTCCAGGAGCTCGCGCCCGCCCAGGTAGGGGCGCAGCACCTCGGGCACCCGCACGGAGCCGTCGGCCTGCTGGTGGTTCTCCAGGATCGCCACGATCGTGCGCGGCACCGCGCACAGCGTGCCGTTGAGCGTCGCCAGCGGGCGGACGTTCTTGCCGTCACGCATGCGTACGGACAGGCGGCGGGACTGGAACTCGTTGCAGTTGGACGTCGAGGTCAGCTCGCGGTACTTGCCCTGGGTGGGGATCCAGGCCTCGCAGTCGAACTTGCGCGAGGCGGACGAGCCCAGGTCACCCGTGGCGACGTCGATCACCTGGTAGGGCAGCTCCAGGGCGGTCAGCCACTGCTTCTCCCACTCCAGCAGGCGGGCGTGCTCGGCCTCGGAGTCCTCCGGTGCGATGTACGAGAACATCTCGACCTTGTCGAACTGGTGGACGCGGAAGATGCCGCGGGTGTCCTTGCCGTACGTACCGGCCTCGCGGCGGAAGCACGGGGAGAAGCCCGCGTAGCGCAGCGGCAGCTGGTCCGCGTCGATGATCTCGTCCATGTGGTACGCGGCGAGGGGGACCTCGGAGGTGCCGACGAGGTAGAGGTCGTCGTTGTCGAGGCGGTAGACGTCCTGCGCGGCCTGGCCGAGGAAGCCGGTGCCCTCCATGGCGCGCGGCTTGACCAGCGCGGGCGTGAGGACCGGCGTGAAGCCGGCGGCGGTGGCCTGGGCAATGGCGGCGTTGACGAGGGCGAGCTCGAGCAGCGCGCCGACGCCCGTCAGGTAGTAGAAGCGCGAGCCGGAGACCTTGGCGCCGCGCTCGACGTCGATGGCGCCCAGCGCCTGGCCGAGCTCGAGGTGGTCCTTGGGCTCGAAGCCCTCCGCGGCGAAGTCGCGGGGGGTGCCGACGGTCTCGAGGACGACGAAGTCGTCCTCGCCGCCGCGCGGCACGTCGGGGTGGACGATGTTGCCGATGCGCAGCAGCAGCTGCTGGGCCTCGGCGGCGGCCTCGTCCTGCTCGGCGTCGGCGGCCTTGACGGCGGCGGACAGCTCGCCGGCCCGCTTCAGCAGCTCTGCCTTCTCGTCACCGGAGGCCTTGGGGATGAGCTTGCCGAGCGACTTCTGCTCGGAACGGAGCTCGTCGAAGCGGACGCTTGAGGACCTGCGCCGCTCGTCGGCGGAGAGCAGCGCGTCGACGACGTCGACGTCCTCTCCACGGGCACGCTGGGACGCGCGCACACGGTCGGGGTCCTCACGAAGCAGGCGAAGGTCAATCACCCCTCCAGGCTACCGTCGTGCACCGCGCCCGCTCGACGCGATATTCCTATCCGTGGCGATATGTCCTGTTTTGGGGATTCGGAAAAGCCCGATGCGGAAACGAACGAAAGGCGATCACCGGAAATTCCGGAAAAGGGGCGCAGAGCGGTCGATCCTTGGCGCCCCTGGCTCGTTGTCCACAGGAACAATGGCTTCCGGTTCTTTGTCCACAGGGTGTGCGTGAAATCTGTGGATGTCGGAATGAAGGATTCCGCCTGCTCTGTCATTCGCCGGAGTTTCTTGGGGCAAACCTCGTTCTCCCGCTCTTTCGGGTGGTATTCACTCCCCCTAAAGGGTTGTTCGAGGCTTTTCGATGGACCGGGCGGCAGTGGACGGCTGGGCGGGGCTGTGGATGGTCGGATGGATGGCTAGAGAGATTTGTCGACCTTGACCGTTTCGTTCTGAGCGTCGACACCTGGTCGTGTCGACTTATCCCCAGGTCGAGACGAGCCTGTGGATAACCCTGTGGGTAAGTCCACAGGGCCGGGCGGTTCGCTCAGGCCCGGCCGTCCTGGCAGCGCGCCAGCCAGTCCGCCGCCGCCACGAAATCGCTGTCCGACGTCCCCGCGCGCACCGTGCCCGGGGCGCCCGACCGGTCGTCCGGGTCAACACCCGCACGCGGATACGAGCCCAGGAACCGCACCTTCGCGCACGTCCGCTTGAGCCCCATCAGCGCCTCGGCCACCCGGCGGTCGCTGATGTGCCCCTCGCAGTCGACGGAGAAGCAGTAGCGCCCCATGCCCTCACCCGTGGGCCGCGACTCGATCCGCATGAGGTTGACGCCCCGCACCGCGAACTCCTGCAGGTACTCCAGCAGGGCGCCCGGGTGGTCGTCGCGCTGCCACATCACCAGGGACGTCCGGTCCGCGCCCGTGCGCGCCGCCGGCCGCGCCGGGCGGCCGGCCAGGACGAAGCGGGTCTGCGCGTTCCGCGCGTCGTGGATGTCGGTCACCAGCGGCTCGAGCCCGTACGTTGCCGCCGCGAACTCCCCGGCGAACGCCGCGTCGTAGCGGCCCTCGCGCACCAGGCGCGCCCCGTCCGCGTTCGACGCCGACGACTCCCACACCGCGTCCGGCAGGTTCGCCGCCAGCCAGTTGCGCACCTGCGGCTGGGCCACCGGGTGGCCCGTCACCGTCTTGATGTCCTCCATGCGCGTGCCGGGCCGCACCAGCAGCGCGAAGGCGATCGGCAGCAGCACCTCGCGGTAGATCATCAGCGGTTCGCCGGTCGCGAGTTCGTCGAGGGTCGCGGTGACGCCGCCCTCCACGGAGTTCTCGATCGGCACCAGCGCGGCGGCGGCCTCGCCGGCGCGCACCGCGTCGAGCGCGGCCGGCACCGACACCATGGGGACGAGCTCGCGCGTCGCCGCCTCCGGCAGGGTGCGCAGGGCGGCCTCGGTGAAGGTGCCCTCCGGGCCGAGGTAGGTGTAGCGGGTTGCCGACCTCACGCGATTCTCCTCCGGAACGATCACTTGGCTTCGCCGCCACGATACCCATGCCGTGGCCGGGCCACGGCCGGATCCGTACCGGTCCCGGCCGCCGCCGGCGGGCACCGGGTGATCGTTCCGGAGCGGAGGGGTCAGCCCTCCAGCAGCCGCTGGCCCACGTACTCGCCCGGCTCGCAGCCGCCCGGCACCGCGAACAGGCCGCTCGCCTCGTGCCGCAGGAAGCGCGAGAGGCCGTCACCCCGGTCGAGCTTGCGCTGCACCGGCGTGAAGCCCTTCAGCGGGTCCGCCTGCCAGGCGATGAACAGCAGCCCGGCGTCCGGGGCACCGTCGTCCAGGAAGCCGTCGTGGTACGAGAACGCGCGCCGCAGCATCGCCGCGCCCCGGTTCGTCGCCGCCGAGGCCACCCGGATGTGCGCGTCGCCCGCGATCGCCAGCACACCGTCCGGACCCACCTTGTTGAGGTCCGCGCGCGTGCTCTCCGTACCGCCCGACAGGGGGGCGCCGTCCGACTTCCGGCGGCCGATCACCCTCTCCTGGCGTTCCAGCGACAGGTTGTCCCAGCTGTCGAGCAGCATCCGGATGCGCCGGAAGACGGCGTACGAGCCGCCCGCCATCCACGCGTCGGCACCGGAGCGGTCCTCCGGCACGAAGACCCGCGTGGAGAAGTTCGCGTCCGACGGCTTCGGGTTGTTCGTACCGTCGATCTGGCCCATCAGATTGCGGCCGGTCATCGGCTGCTCGGTGGCGCCCGGCGTGCGGTTGAAGCCGTTCATCTGCCAGCGCGGCTTGGCCGTGCCCACCGCCAGCTTCTGCAGCAGCCGCAGCGCGTGGAAGGCCACGAGCGCGTCGTCCGCGCCGATCTGCACCCACAGGTCGCCGTTGCTGCGCTTGGCGTCGAGCGCGTCGGCGGTGAAGGCGGGCAGCGGGTCGAGCGCGGTGGGCCGCTTGGCCGTCAGCCCCGTCCGGTCGAAGAACGAGTGGCCGAAGCCGAAGGTGATCGTCAGGGACGACGGCCCCGCGTCCAGGGCGACCCCCGACTCGTCGCCCTGCGGGACTCTGCCCTGCGTCATCTCCGCCGCCGCGTCCGACCAGCGGCGCAGCAGCGCCGCGGCCGCCTTGCGGTCGGCCTGCGGCACGAGGTCGAAGGCCACCAGGTGGCCGTGCGCCTGCGCGGGCTGGACGATGCCGGCCTGGTGGGTGCCGTGGAAGGGCACGCTGCCCGAGCCGACGGAGGAGAGGGGGTCGGGCCCTTCGCGCACCGCCGCGCCGCCGGCGGCACCGGCGGCACCGCCCACGACGAGTGCGGCCGCACCGGCGGCCCCCGCGGTGCCCAGCAACCGCCGCCGGGAGACGGAGGCCGGGCTGTCCGGCATGTCGCCGGCGGTTCCGCCGGACGTGGTGTCAGTCTTGTCAGCCATCAATTGATCTTCACGTTCTCGATCTCGGTGACCTGGTCGATGTCCGAGGTCCGTACGGTCAGGGACAGCTGCCAGTCGCCGGCCATGGGCAGCCGGAAATCGGTGGCCTGCCAGTGACCGGCGGACTGCCGCACGAGGGCGGCCCGCAGGGGACCGATCTGTTTTTCCTTCTCGGTCATGGCCAGTGTGAGCTCAGGTACGTCCACGGGGCGGCCGGAGACGTCCGTCAGAGTGACGTCGAGGGTATTGGCGCCTGTTCGCGCGGGGGCGACGGTGACACGGGCGGTGCCGCGTCCGTTCGCGCCGCCGGTGTCGTAGGCGATGCGTACCTCGGCCGGTTCCCGGGCGGCGCTCGCGGCACCGCCCGCCCGCTTCTGCTCGGCCTCGGCGCGGCCCGGCTGGGTGCCGGTGAGCAGGGTGGTGACGGCCAGCAGGACGACGGCGACGGCCGCCTCCGCCAGTACCGACCGCCGCAGGCCGCTGCGGTTCTCGTCGGCGTCGCGGGCACGGCGTCCGGCGGCCTTGTCCAGGGCGGCCCGCTGCCGGGCCAGTTGGGCTGCGCGCACGGGATCCCCGGCGGCCGCCTTGCCGGACGCCCTGGGCTCCTTCCGCGCGGACGCCTTCGGCCCGGCGGCGATCTCGGAGAGCCTGCCCGTCCACCGGCGCGAGAAGAAGGCCACCGCCAGCATGACGGCGACCAGCGCCACCTTCAGCAGCAGCCAGCGCCCGTACTCCGTGCCCGTCAGCGTGCTCCAGGAGAAGCCGATCTGCCGCCAGGCCTGGTAGAGCCCGGTGGCCACCAGCAGGCACACCGACGCGAACGCCAGCCGGGAGAAGCGCCCCGCCTCCGACCGCCGCACCGGCTCGCCGGACCACAACGCGGCCAGCAGCGCCGCGAGTCCGCCCAGCCAGATGGCCACGGCCACCAGGTGGACCACGTCGACCGGCATCGCCAGCCACGGCTGGATGCCCGCCGAGGCGTGCTCGGCCACCGCCCACGTCGCCGCCAACCCGGTCGCGACGACCGTGCCGCCGATCCCCAGCCCGTAGGCCACCTCGCGCCGCCGCGTCTCCGTCCCGTCGGCCACGCGCGCGTGCGTGCCGAAGAGCACCGCCAGGAACACCGCCGCCGCGCTCAGCAGCAGCAGCCGCGACAGCAGCGCGGCGCCCGGCTTGGTGGACAGCGCGTCGCCCAGCAGCGACAGGTCGAGGACCGACCCCATCCCCTTGCCGGCCGTGTAGGCGCCGCGCAGCAGCAACAGGGCGGTCGTCGAGACGAACAGGGCGACCCAGCCGCCCACCGCGATCCGCTGCACCGTCCGCGACGAGCGGCACACGCCGGCGAATACGCAGCCGCCGACGAGCAGGACGAAGCCGGCGTACGCCGCGTACCGGCCGATGCCGTAGAAGGCACCGACGGCCGGGTCGACGCCGGCGGCCGCCGAGTCCACGGCGACCGTGGTCCTCGACGGCGCCCCGACGGAGAAGGTGAAGGCCCCGGCCACCGGATGGCTGTCCGCCGAGACGGCCTGCCAGGCCACGGTGTAGGTGCCGTCGGCGATCCCGGCGCGCAGCGCCACGGCGGCCGTCTCGGACCTGCCGCCGACGTGCTCCGGGGCGCCGGCATCGACACGCTCGCCGCGCGGGTCGAGGACCCGCACCGAGTCCGCGCTCAGCAGCACGCCCTCGGAGAAGGTGAGCGTGACCTTCCGGGGCGCGCCCGGTACCACCGACCCGTTGGCCGGGTCGGTGGAGGTGAGCGCGGCGTGTGCCGACGCGGTGCCCGCGCCGAACGTCAGCGTGCACAGCAGCGCGGCGAGCAGGGTGCCCAGGAGCGACACCGTTCGCCGGGCGGCGGTCGGGGACTTCATCGCGATGTCAGCCCTCGGGACGGAAGGTCGTGCTCTCGACGGGCACCTGGATCCTGATCGGCGCCGAGGTGGCGAAGTGCAGGGTGAACTCGACCTTCTCGCCCTGCTTCGGCTTGTGGTCGAGCTTGCCGAGCATCAGGTGCGTGCCGCCGCGGGTGAGCGAGAGCTTGCCCTTGGCGGGCACCTCCAGCTTCGCCGCGTGCTTCATCTGCGCGCCCTCGGTGGTGTGCAGGGTGACGTCGCGCGACAGCGGGCTGGTGACCTTGGTGAGCTGGTCGGCCTTGCCGCCGTCGTTGGTGACGGTGAAGTAGGCGGCGGCCATGTCGGTCATCGCGGGCTGCGGCAGGTAGGCCCCGCTGACGGACAGCTCGGCCCTGCCGGAGGACAGGGCGTTCTTCTCCGACTGGCAGCCGGTGACCAGCAGCAGACCCCCGGCGAGGAGCAGCGGCAGGGTGGTGGCGGTGGCGGCGGTGACCTTGTTCATCTTCTTCGGGCGCATCACGGGTTCTCCCCCTTGACGATCTTCGGGAGATCCTTGGCGTACTGCTCGGACGTGGTGGAAGCGGTGTAGATCCAGTGGCCGCCGTCGTCCTTCGGCGAGAAGCCGACGACCTCGGCGCCGTGGCTGACGGTGATGGAGCCGTCCTTCTCCTTCTTCGGCGGCTCGACGAGGATGCCCAGCGGCTTGGCCGCGGCCTGGATCGTGGCGAAGTCGCCCGTCAGGCCGACGATGTCCTTGCCTCCCTGGGCGTCGAGCCACTCGCGCATCCGCTGGGGGGTGTCGCGCTCGGGGTCGGTGGTCACGAAGACGACCTGCAGCTTGTCCTGCTCGTTCTTGGACAGCTTCTTCTCGGCGGCGGCGATGTCGGAGACGACCGTCGAGCAGACGTCGGGGCAGTAGGTGTAGCCGAAGTAGAGCAGGACCGGGCGGCCCTTGGTCTCCTTGACCAGCTCGTACTGCTTCTCCGAGGTGTCCTTCAGGACCAGGTCGGGCTTGGCCTTGGGGGAGTCGAGGACGATCGCCCCGGCCTTCCTGGGCTCGGCGGAGACGTCGGCGGCGGGCTTGTCGGCCGCGTCGCCCGAGCCGTCGCAGGCGGTCAGGGTGAGCGCGGCGGCTATCGCCAAGGCCGCGCCCGTGAACTTGGTGCGCATGGAGTGCTTCTCCAGGGGTGGTCGGTGCTCCCGGCCCGGCGGACGCGTACGGACACGCGCCCGCCGGAGCGGAACTTTCCGTGCTGTGGAGCGGACGCCGGTGGAACGGACGTCAGGCGGATTCGGACGTCAGCCGGAACGGACGTCAGCCGGATTCGGACGTCAGCGGGAACGGACGTCAGGCGGAACGGACGTCAGGCGGAGCGGACGGCGTCGGACGGACCGGAGCCGCGCCGGCGGCCGGCGAGCACGCCGAAGGCGACGCCCGCCACGCCGGCGACGATGCCGGCGACGCCGAGGACGCGCGCGGTGGTGTCGGAGCCGCCGCCCGCGTCAGCGGACGTCTCCGTCGTGGCGGCGGCCGCCTCGGCCTCGGTGCCCTTGTCGCCCTTGGCGTCCGCCGCGTCCTTGCTCCCCGGCGCGGCGGCCTTGTCGATGAGCTTGAGGACGGGGGCCGGGTGCTCGGCCTCGTGGCCGCCCGGCTTGGACGCGTCGATCCAGCGGACGACGTCGTCGTCCGAGTACGTCTGCAGGGCCTTGAAGACCAACTCGTCGGCGTCGGTGGGCAGCTTGCCGACCGACAGCGGGAACTGCTGGAACTGGCCCGGCTCGATCTTGCCGCCGCTCCAGGTGACCTTGCTGACGGCCTCATTGATCGTCTTGCCGTGCATCTGCACCGGCTTGTCGAGCTTGGTCTTCTCGACCTTCACCTCCCAGCCCGGCACCGCCTGCGGCATGACCGAGACCAGCGGGTGCTTGGGGTCGAGGCTCAGCTCGAGCTTGACCGTCGACGCGTCGTCCTTCTCGTTCGGCACCTTGATGGCGATGGTGCTGTAGCCGCCCTTCTCGGCGGTGCCGGGCTGCACGCTGACGTGGGCCGAGGCGGGGCCGGCGAGCAGCAGCACGCCACCGGCGGCGAGGGCGGCGACGAGGGAGGTACGGGCGGCGCGGATACGCGATGCGTTCATGGAAAGCACTCCACTGGCAGGAGGGGACGAGACGGGGGTGGCGCGCGTGCGGCGGCGCCGCGACCGCTCCTTCCGCCCCGTCCGGGCGGTGGTGCGTCGCGTCGTCAGGCCGCGAGGACGCAGCGCGGCGGGCCCCGCCTGATCACAGAGTGCTGGAGTTCCGGCTCGCACAGCGGACGTTCGTCGTCCGCACCGCCCGTACGGCCCAGTGACGCGGCGGGCGCCTCGGGAGCCCGGAGGCGGACGAGCAGCAGGGCGGCGCCCAGCGCCCGGACGAGCCCGGCCAGGCCGTGCGCCGACCGCTCCGACAGCCGCGCGAGCCGCCACAGAGCGGCCTCGCCGCACCGCAGCAGCCAGCCGAGGACGAGCGCCGCGAGCAGGTGGCCGAGCAGCATCAGCGGCGAGGGCAGCAGCGCGTGCGCGAACGACCCCGCGCCGGCGTCCGCGGGCGCGGCCGTGGCACCCGTCGCGTGCACGGCGGGGTCCAGCCCGGCGTCGGTGATGATCCGGCGCGCCTCGGCGGCGGACATCGGGCGCTGGTCGCAGACCAGCTGCCCGGCGAAGTGGACCAGATGGCCCTCGGAGGGCCCGCTGCCGCCGGACGTTCCCGCGCCCCGCTGCGCCAGCCCGAAGAGCGAGTGCAGCGCGAGCTGCGCGACGGCCAGGAAGGCGGCGATCTGCGGCAGCGAGCGCTCCCGGCCGGCCAGCGGCACGGTCACCGCGAGGACGGCCACGAACGCCGCGCCCAGCGTCCACGGCGGAACGCCCGCACAGGACGCCAGCACATGCCCGCACGCGGACAGCAGAACGCAGACCGCGGTGAACACCGCGGCCCGGATCAGTCGCAGATCGGCGCCGGCGCGCGCGACGGGGTGAGGCATGGCTGCGCCATCATCCCACCGCCCTTACCAGGTCCCTACGGCAGGGGCTTGATCGTCGCGCCCCGATGGTCCGGTTCGTCACCTCGTCCCCATACACGTCCCCGGCCGCACGGCGCGTCGGCCGAATGAGCGGTCTCACACATCCGGCACGCTTACCGCGCGCCTCACCCGGCTATACGTATCGGTATGTCGAGCCGCAGCCAGGAGGCTGAGCATGAGCATTTGGTGGTCACTCCACTTGCGGCGCGAAGCCGCGAGCGTTCCGCTCGCCAGGCGGCTTCTGATCGGTGCGATGGAGACGGCCGGCGTCGACCCCGAAACGTCCTACGACCTCGCGGTCGCGCTCAGCGAGGCGTGCGCCAACGCCGTCGAGCACGGTGGTGACGCCTCCACCGGCTATCACGTCACCGCCCTCATCGACGGCGACACCTGCCGCATCGAGGTCACCGATTCCGGTCCGGGCTTCGCCGAACGCGCCCGGCGTGCGCGCCGCCGCCCGGCGCGCACGCTGTACGAAAGGACCCCGGCCTCCGTCCAGGACGAACACGGCCGGGGTCTCTTCTTGATCGCTTCCCTCACCGACCACGTCCGCGTCCGCAACCGCCCGGGGCGGCAGGGCGCGGTGGTCAGCTTCGACAAGATCCTCAAATGGAGAGAGGGCGGGCCACCGGCGGCCGCGCTGCTGAAGGCGTCGTGAGGGGTCCGGCGACGGTGGGGGATCCCCGACGCGACGCGAAGGAGCCGCGGCCCGCCCGTGCGGACCGCGGCTCTCTTGCGTGGAAGGTCAGCTCGCCGAGCCCTTGAGGTCCGCCATCCAGGCCTCGACGCCGGCGGACGTGCGCGGCAGGCCGGCGGAGAGGTTCCGGTTGCCGTCCTCGGTGACGAGGATGTCGTCCTCGATGCGGACGCCGATGCCCCGGTACTCCTCGGGCACGGTGGTGTCGTCGGCCTGGAAGTACAGGCCGGGCTCCACGGTCAGCACCATGCCGGGCTCCAGGACGCCGTCGACGTAGGTCTCGGTGCGGGCGACCGCGCAGTCGTGGACGTCCAGGCCGAGCATGTGGCCGGTGCCGTGCAGGGTCCAGCGGCGCTGCAGGCCGAGCTCCAGGACGCGCTCGACCGGTCCCTCGACCAGGCCCCACTCGACGAGCCTCTCCGCCAGCACGCGCTGGGCGGCGTCGTGGAAGTCGCGGTACTTGGCGCCGGGCTGCACCGCCGCGATGCCGGCCTCCTGGGCCTCGTACACCGCGTCGTAGATCTTGCGCTGCAGCTCGGTGTACGTGCCGTTGATGGGCAGCGTGCGGGTGACGTCGGCGGTGTAGAGGGTGTGGGTCTCCACGCCCGCGTCCAGCAGGAGCAGTTCGCCGGAGCGGACCGGGCCGTCGTTGCGCACCCAGTGCAGGGTGGTGGCGTGCGGGCCGGCGGCGCAGATGGAGCCGTAGCCGATGTCGTTGCCCTCGACCCGGGCGCGCAGGAAGAACGTTCCTTCGATGTAGCGCTCGCTGGTCGCCTCGGCCTTGTCGAGGATCTTCACGACGTCCTCGAAGCCGCGGACGGTGGAGTCGACGGCCTTCTGCAGCTCGCCGATCTCGAAGGCGTCCTTCACCAGGCGCTGCTCGCTGATGAAGACCCGCAGCTCCTCGTCGCGCTCGGCGGTGACCTTGTCCGTCAGCGCCGCCTCGATGCCGGCGTCGTGGCCGCGCACGGCGCGCACCGGGCCGGTGGCCTCGCGCAGGGCGTCCGCCAGCTCGCGCACGTCCTTGGCCGGCAGGCCCAGCAGCCGCTCGGCCTCGGTCAGGCTGTGGCGGCGGCCCACCCAGAGCTCGCCCTGGCCGTCGAGCCAGAACTCGCCGTTCTCGCGGTTGGAGCGGGGCAGGAGGTAGACCGTCGCCTCGTGGCCCTCCCCGGCCGGCTCCAGCACCAGGACGCCGTCCTGCGTCCGGTCGCCGGTGAGGTACACGTACTCGGTCGAGGCGCGGAAGCTGTACTCGGTGTCGTTCGAGCGGGTCCTGAGGTTGCCCGCCGGGATCACCAGGCGCTCGCCGGGGAAGCGGGCGGAGAGCTCGGCGCGGCGGCGCGCGGTCTCGGCGGCCTGGGGTATGGGCTGCAGGTCGTGCAGCTCGGTGTCGGCCCAGCCGGACTTCATGCTCTCGGCGAGTTCATCGGAGACGGCGGGGTAGAGGCCGTTCTTCCGCTGCTTGATCGGCTCGTCGCCTTCGGGGTTCTCGGGCGCGGGCTGCTGCTCGGTCACTGGCTTTCCTCCTCGAACGGGGCCGCTTTCCATCGTATGTGCGGAGGAATGTGGCCGAGAAGGCTGTGTCCGATGGCGATCGAAGGCGGGGCGCGGCCCGGGGCGCGCTCAGTCGAAGTGCGCCACCAGGAGTACGACGTCGTCGTCCTCCGGCCCGTCGGGGCCGTCCGGCAGGACCTTGCGCAGCACGTGGTCCGCGACCGCCTCGGGGTCGTGCCGGGCGGAGCGGGGCACGCTCGCCGCCGCCGAGTGCAGGCGGGTGAAGGACCGGTCCATGGCGTCGCCGGCGCGGTTGAGGAGCCCGTCGCTGTAGAAGAGGAGCGTTTCTCCGGGCGCCGGTTCGATTTCCACGCTGGGTGCCTCCCAGCAGGCGAGCATGCCCAGCGGCGCCGACAGCGAGGTCTCCACGTACTCGGTGCGGTCCGCGCCCGTGATCAGCGGTGAGCAGTGCCCGGCCCCCGCGACGACGACCTTGCGGGCGGCGGGCTCGCAGTAGGCGAACAGGGCGGTCGCGGTGCGGGCCGGCTCGGTCAGCCTGAGCAGCAGCTCGAGGTCGGAGAGGACGGCGACCGGATCCTCGCCCTCCATCACCGCGTACGCGCGCAGCGAGGCCCGCAGCCGCGCCGTCGCGGCGGCCGCGCCCGGCCCGGAGCCGGTGATTCCACCGATGGCCAGGCCCAGCGCGCCCTCGGGCAGCGCCAGCGCGTCGTACCAGTCGCCGCCGCCGTGCGGCCCGGTGCGGTGCCGTACGGCCAGGCGGACGCCGGGGACGCGGGGCAGCCGTCCGGGCAGCAGCTCCTCGCGCAGGCCGGACAGGGTCCGGCGGGCGCGGGTCAGTTCCAGCAGCCGGGCGAGGTGTTCGGTGGCGTAGCCGCAGTAGAGGCCGGCCAGGTGACGCTGGCGCTCGGTGGGCTCGGCCGGTTCGTCGTACAGCCAGACGGCCGCGCCGATGCGCCCGGCGGCCGTGGCGGCGCCGGCCTCGCCGCCGGGTGCGGGCGCCGACTCCAGCGGCAGGGCGTAGCTGGCGGCGTAGCCGAGGCGGGCGGCGACCTCGCGGTGGCGGGGGTCGAGGTCGTCCTCGCCGGGGATGTCGGGGTGGATCCGGCCGGAGCGGTCGCCCTCGGGCGGCAGGTCGTCGAGGAGGCGGACGTAGGGGCCGGGCGCGGCGCGGTCGTGCGGGATGGTCTCGATGTGGCCGATGTCGGCGTGCCCCAGGCCCAGGCCCACGGTCAGCGGGTGTCCGTCGTGGTGGTCGGGGTGGAGGGTGACCAGGCCGCGGCCGGCGCCCACCAGCGAGGCCCCGGCGCGCAGCAGTTCGCGCAGGGCGGCGTCCAGATCGGGGGTCCGGGCCAGGCGCTCGGTCAGCTCCTGGAGCGTGGTGAGGTCGGAGACCCAGCCCGCGAGGCGGTCGTGCACCCGGGGGTCGGAGGCGGGGGAGGAGGGCCCGGGGGCGGAAGGGGGAGGAGGAACTGCGGGGGCGGAAGTGTGCGCGGGAGCGGGGACCGGTGGATCGATTCCGGCCACTTTCGGCAGCTGGGGCGTGCTCATGGCCGTCCGCTCCGGGCGACCCGCGCGGGGCAGGCCTGCGGACCCGGCGGCCGGGCGTCGCGGGGCAGCCCGCCGCGCCCTCTCGACCAGCGGCTTGGCCTGGGATTTCTGCGCAATAGCATCGCAAACCCCCTGTCGTGTTGCGCGCTATCAGTGCTCCACATGTACACGCCCGCACAAGGGGATGTCCAGCATTGGACCAATGGGATTGGTGGTGTCTGGTGAGGTTCCGTATAGCTTGAAGTTTGGCCGGAAAAAAGTGCCGCGGCCCTGCTTCTGCTGTCGACTGGCGTCGCTCCAACAGCGCGTCACACCCAGCACGATGGGGTCACACCCGGCACGATGGGTACGTACTCGGAGAAGGGCAGGGGCAGTTGGGGCCGCCCCGCAACCCGGCGGCGGACCCGAGCGTCTTATCGGTCGACGGCCACGCCCATCCCCGAGCGGCGTGGGGCAACCCATGCCGCGGGCGAGGGGCGCACCGGCTCAGCACGAAGCGCCATGCGCGCGCCACCCCCCGCCAGGTTTCACGCTCGGCCCGCGGCGTGATGCGCTGCGTTGTATACGCAGTGACTCGAGATCCACGTGGTGTGCCGGCCCGAGGGGCCACGGCGCGTTGAGTACCGCGCCGAGCAGTGCCCGTAGTGCCATGTAGTCCCCGTGGTCCAGGGGCTACGCGTAGTCCATGCAGGCCGTGCAGTCCCTGCAGTTCATGTCAGCGTGTTCAGTATGTGCGACACGGTCCTTGCCGACAGGCAAGGACCCACCTTCGGCGTTCACGGAAAGGAACGAGCGCTCATGCGCGAGATCCTCGGAAGGCGACGCAGGCTCTCCCTCCGGCGGGCCGGCCGGTCCGCGGTGCTCACCGCGGCCCTGACCTACGCCACGGAGTGGCAGTGGCCCGTACTCCCCGGCGTGGGCCTGCGGCCCGGCATCGGCCGCGTGCGCGAATGCGGCTGCCCCGACCCCGATTGCGTGATCCCCGGCGCCCACCCCTTCGACCCCGGCCTGCTGGCGGCGACCACCGACGCCCGGATGGTGCGCTGGTGGTGGACCAACCGGCCGGAGGCCCCGGTGGTGCTCGCCACCGGCGGCCGGGCGCCCTGCGCGGTGAGCCTGCCGGCCGTCGCCGGCGCCCGCGCGCTGGCCGCCTTCGACCGGGCGGGCGTGCGGCTCGGCCCGGTGGTGGCCACCCCCACCCGCTGGTCGCTGCTGGTGGCCCCCTACTCCCTCGAGGTCCTCGGCGAACTGCTGCACAGCCAGGACTGGGTGCCCGGCTCGCTGCGCTTCCACGGCGAGGGCGGCTACGCCGTGCTGCCGCCGTCGCCCACCGGCGCCGGACGGGTCCGCTGGGAGCGCGCGCCCCGGCCGGCGGGGGCCGTGGCCGGGCGCGGCGGACGGCCCGGCGCGGGCCGCCGCGTCGACGGACTGGCCCGGCCGTGGCTGCCCGACGTGGCCACCGTGATCGACGTCCTGGTCGAGCAGAGCGCGGGCACGCCCGGCGGCGACGGCAGCAAGCTGGCCTACTGATCCGCCCCGGCGGTGATGGGAGCGGCAGGCCCCGGCACGGGTGTGTGAGGGCGCGTACGGACGGGAGACGCCCGCGCTCCTCACTCGTACGGGTGCAAGCCGCTCCGAGAACCGCAGGAAACGGGCGTGCGAGCGCCTCGGGAGGGCGGTCGTGCCCGTATCTTTCGGGCAAGGCCGTATCGGGCGCCGTCAACAGGGACGCCGACGGCCCGGCGGGGCATGCGTGCCTGCGTTCCGAACATGAACGTACGAATCCGTTCCCGCGATCATTTCCGATCCGTCCGCGCGAGCGAGCCGGTGTGCGGGCTTCCGCGGCGAAGTGCAGGCGAATTGCAGGTGTGTCCCATGGTGCGTGCGTCCAGTGTGTCCGGCGCGGTCCGGCAGCGTGCGGTGAACTTCCGCGTGATCGCGCTCGCGAGCGCGGTGGTGCTGGCCGTCGTGCTGCCGCTGGCGGTTGCCTCGGCCGGCCCCGCCGGCCGGGAGAGGACGAAGCCGGGTAGCGGACCGGGCGGCGGGGACGGCGGACGGACGCCGGGCGCCTCGCGCGCGCCCGGGGCCGCGGCCGCGCCGCTCGGCCGCCACGGCGAGGGGGCCGACGGGTCCGCCCCCTACGGCGACGGCTCGGCGGACGTGCTGGGCGCCCGCCTCTCCTCCGACGGCCTGCTCGGCGCCGGGCCGGACGACGGGGACCGCAACGTCGCCCGCTGCGGCCCCGAACTCGCCGCGCCCGAGGGCGTGGAGGCCCAGACCTGCGTCCTCGAGCAGGCGCACGACACCTGGGCCCGGACGTACTACCGCAACGCCACGGGTGCCCCCCTGACGGGAATCCTCACCCTCATGGGCCCGGCCGGCCGAACCGTACAGGTGAACTGCCGGATGGCCGCAACAGATGATCCGGACATGTGCGAGACGCCGCACGAGGCGACGGTGCGCGGACATGGCTCGTATGCAGCGGTCGCGGAGATCGCCACGGCCGATGGGAAGCTGCTGCTCCGCTCCGGCAGCAACTCGCCGGAGCCCGAGGAGGGTTAGCGTCACGCCCGGCGCACGCCCCGCCGGCAGCCCCCGTCAGGGGCCGCCGCGCGCGCCCGCCGAGCCGTTCACGCGCCCCCGGGGCCCTCGCGGGGCGGCGGAAGCGGGCGGCGGGCGCATGCCCGGCGGACGGACCGCCCGGGGCCGGTGGCGGCCCGGACGCGGGCCGGTCCGGTGGCCGGACCGGGGGCGGGAGCTGGGAGTTGCCGCGGCGCGGGGCCTTACGGGCGGTGCGCGGGGCGGCGGCGAGGCGGCCGCGAGAAGGAGTTCACCGGGGACGACGGGCCGGGAGCCCGCACCGCGGCCGGGCCGGAACGCCGCCCGCCCGCCGTGCGGGTCGGTCCTGCGTTCGGTGTGTGCCTGTTCGGTGTCCGTCCTGTGCCCGTACCGTGTCCGGGCATGGAAACGCCCGGTCGCTGGCGACGGGGGATGCACCAGCGACCGGGCTTCTAGAACCGTAACAAGAGATCGGCGGTTCGCAAATTCGATCGTGGATTTCCGGACGCCGATTTCCGGGCTGACAGCGGGAGTTGTGACAGGAGTCACGCGGTTTGACCCGCTGTTTACCCGTCAGGGACGGCGGAAGTGGCCCGTCCGCCCGTGCGGCCGAATCGAATCGGGTCCACAGAAGGTCCACATGGCCTTCACGGACGGCCGCGGCGGCCGTCCGTGTGGCCGGGTATCGCCCAACCGGGAGGACGGTATCCCCGTCAGTTCAGGGTCACCTGACGACTGGTGAGACCGCCGCGGGCGCGCCGCTCGTCGGCCGTCAGCGGGGAGTCGTCCGCCAGCGCCCCGGCCAGCCGCTCGGCGAAGGCGGCGGCCGGCTTCGCCACGTCGGCCGCGCTCATCGCGCTCGGCAGGTCCCACACCGGCACGGTCAGCCCGTGCGCGCGGAAGGACCCGACCAGGCGGGTGCCCTCGCCCAGCGAGGAGGTGCCGGCGGCGTGCAGCCGCGCCAGGGCGTCGAGCAGCTTCTCCTCGGGGTGGGTCATCACCCAGCGCAGGTGGTTCTTCTCCGGCGTCTCGCACCAGTACGCGGCGTCGACGCCGGAGAGCCGGACGGTGGGAATGGCGGCGGCGTTGGCGCGCTCGAGGGAGGCGGCGACGTCACCGGTGGCGTTCTCGGCGTTCTCGACCCAGAACTCGAAGCCCGTGTGCACGACCGGCTCGAACGGGGCCGTCGCGTCCAGCACGTCCTGCAGGCGTGGACCCTCCGCCCCGGGGCGGCCGGCGGCGACCGGCGTGCCCGGCTTCGCCTCCAGCGCGCGCAGCAGGGTGTCGGCGAGGTCGCGGCTGAGGTCACCGGTGGCGGTGTCGTTCTGCAGGCCCAGGAGCACGGAGCCGTCGTCGCGGCGCAGCGCGGGCCAGGCCATCGGCAGGACGGTGGCCAGCGTCACCGACGGCACGCCCTCGGGCAGGCCGTCCTTGAGGGTGAGCGGAACGGTCGCGGCGGGCACCAGCTCGCGCAGGGCGACCCAGTCGGCCTCGCCGGGCAGGCCCTCGAACGGGCGCTGCACCAGCTCGGCCACCGCGTGCGAGGCCTCGCGGCCATGGCAGGCCTTGTAGCGCCGGCCCGACCCGCAGGGGCAGGGCTCGCGGGCGCCGACGACGGGGATCGGCGCGTCGCCGGCCTGCGGCTTGACGGCAGCCTTGGTCTGGGGGCGGCGCTTCTTGGCCATGGTGTGCGTGTCTCCCGATCGGTGCGTCCGGCTCGTGCTGCCCTGCGGCATCACTTCGTTGACGGGCGCGAGCCTAGCGCCCGGCGACAGGCCCTAGGCCGGGCACGCGCGGGAGGGGCGTGCAAGGGGAGCGCGGGCGGGTGACGGTGGTGGGGGCGGCGTCTCTACGCGCGTCATCACGCCGGTTCGTCGAGGTCGGTGTAGGCGAGGAGGGGGTCGACGGTGACGCGCGCGGCGAATCCGGCGCGCGCGGAGAGCGCGGCCCACACCGTGACCTCGCCGGAGGCGTCCCGGACGCCCCAGTCCTGGGAGAGCGCGCTGATGATGTTCAGCCCGCGGCCGCCGCGGGCGGTGACGGAAGGAGTGGCCGGAAAGGGCCGGGTGGGGCCCCCGCCGTCGGTGACCTCGACGGTGAGCCTGCCGCGTTCGTCGACCCGCCAGGCGGCGCGGAAACCGCCGCCGTCCGCTTCCGTGCCCCGGTCGCCGTTCTCCCGGCCCAGCGGGCGCCCGTGCCGGTAGGCGTTGCTGAGCAGCTCCGAAAGGATCAGTACGGCGTCGTCGATGACCGAATCCGGTACCCCGCCGGCGCGCAGTTCCTTGCGCATCCGGTGTCTCGCCTCGCCCACGCCGGCAGGACCATGGGGTACGGCCATGATCGACGACGTGGGCACCTCCTGTGCCACCACCAACGCCACCCCCGAGACCTCCTTTGCCCCACGTCAGGGGATGAATGCCCCAATGGACTGGACCGGAAACCGGCCAACCTTCGTGTCGTGGGGCACTCGCGCGGGTCGAATACGTACCGAACGCGCCGGTGCACTCCATGTAATGCCCGCCGGGCCCTTCCCTCGCGGGGCTCCGGCGACGACCCCGCGGGCCGCCGGGGTCAGCGGCGGCCCAGCTGCGTCAGGACGGCCTTCGGCCGGTTGGTGATGATCGCGTCGACGCCCAGCCGGGCGCACAGTTCGACGTCCTCCGGCGCGTTGACCGTCCAGACGTGCACCCGGTTGCCCGCGCGGTGCAGCCGGGCCACGTAGTCGGGGTGGTTGCGCACGATCCGGATGCTCGGCCCCGCGACGCCCACGCCGGCGGGCAGCCGGCCGTCGCGGTAGCGCGGCGAGAGGAACTGCATCAGGTAGACGGTCGGCAGCGCGGGCGCCGCCGCCTGGACCCGGTGCAGGGAACGGGCCGAGAAGCTCATCACCCGCACGGGCGAGGGGCCGTCCGGGGGCGGATCGGCGAGGCCGAAGCGGCCGAGCAGGGCCAGCAGCCGCTCCTCCACCTGCCCCGCCCAGCGGGTCGGGTGCTTGGTCTCGATGGCGAGCTCCACGCGGCGGCCGGAGTCGGCGACGAGCTCGAGCAGGCGCTCGAGGGTGAGGACGGAGGTGCGCTCGCGGTTGTCGCGCTCGGGGTCGCGGTCGGGCGCCTCGCGCTCGCCGGCCGGCGCCTTCCACGATCCGAAGTCCAGGGCCGCGAGGTCGGCCAGCTCGAGCGTGGAGACGGCGCCGCGGCCGTTGGACGTGCGGTTGACCCGGCGGTCGTGCACACAGACCAGGTGCCCGTCGGCGGTCAGCCGCACGTCGCACTCCAGCGCGTCCGCGCCGTCCTCGATCGCCTTGCGGTACGCGGCCAGCGTGTGTTCCGGGGCGTCCTCGGACGCTCCGCGGTGGGCGATGACGTCGACGGAACGGCGGCCGGGACGATCGTCCCGGCCGCCCGGCTGTGCGTAAGTCACCGCGTTATCGTGCCACCGGCTGGCACAATCGCGCATGCGGTCCAATTTGTCCTGTAGTAAGGACGGGCCGCCGAGGTCACAGGCTCCGCTTACGGTGGTCTGACGCGCCATGGGAAAGGCTGGCCTCGTACATATGTCAACGTGGCCGGAAATCGCGACCGACCTGACGTGCACCTGATTGAGGAGACGACGACTGTGAGCACCGAGAACGAGGGCGCCGCCCGTCCGGCTGACGCCGGGCAGGACAAGGCGGCTCCGTCCGAGGGCGCATCGCCACAGGCGCCCGCGGCCGATCAGACGGCGCAGCTTCCGGCCGTTCCGGCCGAGCCTCCGGTCGCGCCGCCCGCCCCGCAGGCCGCGGCCCCGGAGGTCACGCCGGCCGCGGCCCCCGAGGTCACGCCGGCACCGGCACAGACGCCGGCACCGGGACCGGCCGTCGATCCGCACGGCCAGGCGGCGGCGCAGTACGCGCAGGCGGGCCGGACGGCACAGTTCCCCGCGGCCCCGCTCGCCCACCAGCCCCAGTCCCAGCCCTCCGCCGCCTTCGCGGCTCCCGGTGCCCCGGCCCCGGGTGCGCCGGGTGCCGCGCCCGCCGGCTGGTACGGCGGCGCCGACGCGCCCCCGCCCTACGCCGGTGCCCCGGGCGGGCCGGCCGCACCGTGGGGCGCGCCCGTGCCGCCGAAGCGCAAGCGCGCCGGCGGGCTCGTGGCGGCCGTCGTCGCGGCGGCGCTGATCGCCGGTGGCGTCGGCGGTGGCGTCGGCTACTGGGCCGCGGACAAGGGTGTCGGGGAGAGCTCGACCACCGTCTCCTCGTCCGGTGACCCCAAGACCGAGAGCCGCAGCCCCGGCTCGGTCGCGGACATCGCGAACAAGGCGCTGCCGAGCGTCGTGACGATCGAGGCGCAGAGCAACAGCGGCGAGGGCGGCACGGGCACCGGCTTCGTCTACGACAAGCAGGGCCACATCCTCACCAACAACCACGTGGTGGCCTCCGCCGCCGAGAGCGGCAAGCTCGCGGTGACGTTCTCGGACGGCAAGAGCTACGACGCCGAGGTCGTCGGCCGGGCGCAGGGTTACGACGTCGCGGTCATCAAGCTGAAGGACCCCTCCGGGGCGAAGCTCAACCCGCTGCCGCTCGGCAACTCCGATCGGACGGCGGTGGGCGACGCGACGGTCGCCATCGGCGCGCCGTTCGGCCTGTCCGGGACGGTCACCACGGGCATCGTGAGCGCCAAGAAGCGCCCGGTGGCCTCCAGCGACGGCGGCGGCAACGGCAAGGCCTCGTACATGAGCGCGCTCCAGACGGACGCCTCGATCAACCCGGGCAACTCCGGCGGCCCGCTGCTCAACGCGCAGGGCGCGGTCATCGGCGTCAACTCCGCGATCCAGTCGGCGGGCGGCGGCGGTGGCGGCTTCGGCGGCGGCCAGAGCCAGTCCGGCAGCATCGGCCTCGGCTTCGCGATCCCGATCAACCAGGCGAAGAACGTCGCCGAGCAGTTGATCAAGTTCCGGACGCCGGTCTACCCGGTGATCCAGGCGACGGTGAACATGAAGGACTCCGGCTCCGGCGCCCGGATCGACGGCAGCGGTTCGGACGCCGTCACCCCGGGCGGCCCGGCCGACAAGGCCGGCCTGAAGGCGGGCGACGTGATCACCAAGCTGGACGACACCAAGATCGACAGCGGTCCGACCCTGATCAGCGAGATCTGGACGCACCGCCCCGGCGACAAGGTCACCGTCACCTACATCCGCGACGGCAAGACCGCCACGGCACAGATCGTCCTGGGCGAGCGCCGGGGCGACAACGGCTGACGGGCGTCGCGTGCACGTGGGGCGCGTCCACATGCGTCGTGTCCACATGCGTCGTGTCCACGTGCGTTCGCGTCCACGTGCGGCGTTCAGGTGACGTCGGCCCGCCGGGCGATCCTCCGGCGGGCCGGGCTGGAAGACGTACGGGTGGACCACCGTGGATCCCCCCGACGACGAACGAAGGCCCTGCCCCATGCAGACCGACCCCCTGACGCGGTTCCTGAACGCCCTCACGCCGGCCACCCGGGAGAAGGTCCGCCGGCTTCCGCAGGACGACCAGCGGAAGCTGGCCGACGCGTGGGAGACCGAGCTGGCCGAGGACACCGACCTCGACACCCTCAGCGAACTCTCCCCCTCGGCCGCCGAGAGCGAGGCGGCGGAACGCGTCACGGCGAACCTCTCCTGACGGCCGCCGGCCCGGGTGCCGCTGTGGACGTCACGTTCGTCTGCAGCAGGGAGCGATACGAGAGTTCACCCCCACCGCCCGCGCCGCCCGCACCGGGTACGCTGTTCTCGCGCTGTCCTGGTGAGGACGGCGCGGGGAGGCTTGCCCGAGCGGCCTAAGGGAACGGTCTTGAAAACCGTCGTGGCAGCGATGTCACCGAGGGTTCAAATCCCTCAGCCTCCGCCGTCCCAGCGAAGGCGCTGGTCAGAAGGGGTGCCCCGGTTCGGGGCGCCCCTTTCGTGTGTGCGGGCGTCATCGGCATGGCGCAGGCCCTCCTTGGCCGTTGAGGTCGGTGAGCGTCGCCCGCGGACAGTGCGCTCGTTGCCCGGCGGATTTTTGTTATCCGCTCCCGGACCCCGCGTCTCCTGAGTGTTGGACGCAGTACTCAGCAGACCCGAACCGGAAGTGATCCGCGTGAACCGTGAGCCCGAGACCTCGACGTTCGACCCGGCCCCCGACGGGACGCGCCGCGCGCGCCGACGCGGCGGCAGGCGGCCCCGGCGTGCGGTGGTGGTGACAGGAGCGGTCGCCCTCGCCGTCGTCGTGGGCGGCGGCTACGGCGTGGCCCAGTCGATGGGCGGCGGAAGCGGTGACACCGGCTCGGCCGCCGAGGCGGCTTCCGTGCGGGCCGCCGAGCAGACGTCCGGCGAGCCCGGTGTGCCGCCCGCCGCCGGCGGGTCCGCCGCGCCCGCCGCCAACCCGAGCGGCACCCCGCGCAGCGCGTCCCCGAGTGCGAACGCGAGCGTGGATGCGAATGCGGCCGCGTCCGGCAAGTCCGGCAAGAAGTCCGGCGCTGACAAGTCCGGTGACAAGTCCGCCGACACGTCCGCCGGCACCGGATCCCGGGCCGATGCCAAGGCCGGGGCCGCGTCCGGCGTCACCGCCGAGGACCGTTCCAAGGCCGCGGCCAAGAGCGCCCCCACCAGCGGGCAGTCCGTCCGCAAGGCCCCCCGCGGCAAGGGGAACGGTTCCCACGTGCAGCAGGTCGTCGACATGGTCAACGCCGAGCGTGCCCGTCACGGCTGCTCGCCCGTCACCGTCAACGCGAAGCTGCAGGCGGCGGCCCAGGGCCACTCCGACGACATGGCCGCCCGCGACTACTACGACCACACCTCGCCCGAGGGCCGCGGGCCCGGCGACCGGATATCCGCCGCCGGATACCGCTGGAGCACGTACGGCGAGAACATCTTCAAGAGCCCCAAGGACGCCCGCACGGCGATGGACGGCTGGATGAAGAGCCCCGGTCACCGCAGCAACATCCTCAACTGCGCCTTCAAGGAGATGGGCGTAGGCGTCAACTTCAGTTCCAACGGTCCCTGGTGGACGCAGAACTTCGCCGCCTCTTCCTGACGTCTCCGTCCAACTGCGCTGCGCCCTGCTCGCCGCCCCCGGCAGCGAGCAGGGACGCGCAGGTGGCAGGGGTCGACCGGTTCGGAGTACACCTCGTACTCGTGTAATATTTCTCCCGCGCCGCTAGCTCAGTTGGTCAGAGCAGCTGACTCTTAATCAGCGGGTCCGGGGTTCGAGTCCCTGGCGGCGCACAGAACGGCAAGGGGTGCTCCTGATTCAGGAGCACCCCTTCCGCGTTTCCCGGGCCCTGTGCGGCCGGGGTGGTGGTGAGCGGTCGCTGACCGTTCGATGACCTGGCGGTGAGAGTCCGGTCAGTACAGTCACGTCGCTTCCGGGACTGGTGTCGTGTCGTACCCGGTGGTCGCAGTCACCCGATCACAGAGGACATTCATGCGCTCTCATGACTCGAGCTCTCCGTCCGGCAACGGCGTCGGTCGCCGCTCTCTGCTCAAGGCGATCGGCGCGGGCGCCGCTGCCGCTTCCTTCAGCACCCTGGGTGCGGGCGTCGCCCACGCCGAGGAAGAAGCGGTGGTCGACGCGATCATCATCGGCGCCGGCTACGCCGGCGGCATGGCGGCCCGTGAACTGGCCGCCAAGGGACTGACCACGCTCGTCCTCGAGGCCCGGGACCGCATCGGCGGCCGGATCTGGACGGGATCGTGGGCCGGCGAGCAGATCGAGCTCGGCGGCCAGTGGGTCGCGCCCAGCCACCGCCTGGTCCAGGCCGAGCTCAGCCGGTACAAGATCGGCGTCTACGGCGACCCCGCCCCCGAGCGGGTCGTCGTCCCCCGCGGCGGCAAGCTCGAGCCCGTCACGCCCGCCGAGGCGCAGGCGCTGCTGGAACCCCTGTGGAAGGAGTTCTACAAGGGCTCCGAGCAGTACTTCGAGCGTCCCGCCGAACCGCTCTACCGCAAGGACCTGCTGGCGGCCGTCGACCCGCTGTCGCTGGCCGACCGTCTCAAGCAGATGAACCTCTCGCCCGCCGAGTTCGACCTGCTCAGCGGCGACGCCGCCGTCTATGCCGGCGGCTCGATGACGACCGGTTCGCTGACCGGCATGGCCCAGTGGTACCAGCTCGCCGGCGGTACGTACGAGAGCTACGGCACCACCATCGGCACCCGTCCGGTCGGCGGCATGACCGCGCTGCTGCGCGCGATGCTCGACGACTCCCGTGCCAGGGTCCGCCTCAACTCCCCCGTCGCCAAGGTCACCGACGCCGGCGACCGGGTCGTTGTGCAGACCGTGGACGGCAAGCGGTTCGTGGGCCGGACGGTCGTCGTGGCGACGCCCACCAACGTCTGGAAGAACATCACCTTCGCCCCCGGCCTGCCCAAGGCGCACACCCAGGCCACCACCCAGGGCATCGGCCTGCCCAACGGCACCAAGATGTGGCTGCACATCAAGGGCAACGTCGAGGCGACCAGCGGAACGGCCGCCGAGGGCTCGCCGATCCTGATGATGGTGCCTCAGAAGCAGCTCGCGGACGGCCGGCTCATGGTCGCCTTCCCGCACCCCTCGCTCGACGTCAACAACCCGGTCAAGGTGCAGGAAGCCGTCCAGCAGTGGATTCCGGGGGCGCAGGTCCTCAAGTCCCGGGCCATGGAGTGGGGCAAGGACCCGTACTCCGCCGGTTCCTGGGGCTTCCGCCGGCCGGGTCAGCTGCTGCAGCTCTTCCCGCAGATCGAACAGCCGCACGGCCGCATCCTGTTCGCCGGCGCCGACATCGCGCAGGGCTGGCACGGCGCCTACATCGAGGGCGCCATGGAGTCCGGCAAGCGCGCCGCCCAGCAGGCGCTGCGGCTGGCATAGGGACGGTCTCCGGCCGGGGCACGCCACGGGGGCGTGCCCCGGCCGTTCAGGGGCGCTCAGGGGCGTTCAGTGGGGCGCTTCCGCCGCACCGCCCTCGCGTACGCGCCCGAGCACGTCGTCGTGCAGGGCCGCCAGGCCGCCGGGCGGCAGGGCGGTGGGGCTGCCGGTGAGGGTGTACCACTCCTCGGCGCCCGTGTACTGGATGTGGATGCGGGCCTGGCTGTTGCCGGGCAGCGCGATGGTGGCGACGGTGACGTCACCGGTGATGACGCCGACCTCGTCTGTCATCGCGCCGCCGGGTCCGGCGGTGACCTGGTCCATGTAGCGGCCCTCGTCCACACCGCGGCCTTCGTTCACGTCACGCCTCCGTTCGGACCGCGGCCTTCGGTCATTGGTCGCAGGTGTCGAGCATGGAGTTGAGGGTTTCCTGTTCGGCCTGGGTGACGCGCAGCTTGTACAAGTGCTTCACATGCGTCCAGGCGCGGGAGTAGGTGCACCAGTACGAGGTCAGCGGGGGCTGCCACTTGTCGGGGCCCTGGTCGCCCTTGCCGCGGTTGGAGGCGGCGGAGACCGCGATCAGCTGGGAGTGCCGCAGGTCGTTGGCGAACGCCTTGCGCTTCTCGGTGTCCCAGCCGTCGGCGCCCGAGCGCCAGGCGTTGGCCAGCGGGACCATGTGGTCGATGTCGACCTGGCTCGCGGCGTTGAGCACCTTGCCGTCGTAGGCGCTGGTCCAGGCGCCGGACAGGGCCCGGCACTCGCTGTCCGTCTTCACGTCCCGGCCGTCGCGCGCCAGGACCACCTCGCGGGTGTCGCAGGTGCCCATCTGCTTGATCCAGTGCGGGAACTTGGCGCGGCTGTAGCCGTCCATCGAGTGCGGTGCCTCGACGACCAGCTCGGCCAGCTCCTCGCGGGCCACGGACGACGGGGGCGGCTCGGGCAGGTCCCGTCGCGGCGCAGTCGGCTGCGCGGGGACGGTGGCCGGGGTGGCGGTGGGCGTGGTGACGGTCCACAGGCACAGGGCCGCGGTGGTGGCGGTGGTGGCTCGCAGCCACCGGTTACTTCTGATCACACGCCAACGGATACCGGGTGACCGAACCCCTGGCGGGGAGCGTCACCCGGATCCCGGCGTGCCGGAAATGCGGTGATTGACCGGAGTGCCGGCGGTCGAGACGTGCGTCAGCGCCTCGGCCCGAAGATCAGCGCGTCGAGCACGGCCTCGGACATCGCCTTCTCGCCCCTGGCGTTGGGGTGGAAGGCCGCGGCCGTCCAGGGGTTGACCGGGGCGATGCCCTCGATCCAGCGCTCGTTCCAGGGCCGGCAGGCGTCGTGGTCGGCCGTCCTGGCGTTGGTGTTGACGTAGAGGTCGCCCTGTGCGACGGCCTGTTGGCGCAGCATCGCGTTCAGTCGGCGCAGCGTGCCGCGCAGGTAGGGGACGTCTCCCTCGGCGACCCGCAGGGACTTCCGGCAGGCCTGTGCGTCGTCCCCGATGATCGCCGGGTAGCCGACGACCGCCACCCGGGCGCGCGGGGCCTTCTTGTGGATGGCCTTCAGCAGGGCCGCGACCTTGGGTGCGGTGTCGTTGATCCGCTGGTCGAGATCGTCGGTGCCGCGCTGCGAGAAGTACCGCTGGCAGGGGTTGCCCTCGGGGACGGGCTGGAAGGGGTGGGTGCAGCGCTTGAGGATGTCGGCGAAGTCGATGTCGTTGCCGCCCACGCTGAGCGTGACGAGGCGGGTGCCGCGGTCGACGGCGTCGAGCTGCGGTGGCCTGCGGGTGTCGCGCTGCTGCTGGAACATGTCGTCGGTCTTCGCGCCCATGCAGGTGACGTCGCGGAAGTCCGTCAGCCCGAGCTCGTTGCGGATGAGGGAGGGGTAGTTGGCGTTGGAGCGCAGGCAGGTGAGGTCGTTCTGCCGGGGGATGACGGGCCCGGAGGCGTAGGAGTCGCCGAGGGCGACGTAGCGCTGGGTCCGTTCCAGGGGTTGTGCTTGCGCTTGCGGCTGGGGCGTGGCGGCTGTGGCCGGTGTGAGGGCGGCTCCTGCCGCCAGGGTGGCGGCGGTGCCGAGTGCGGCGAACGCCAATCGGATTCTGCTTCGTCCGGTACGGGCCATTTCTTCCTCCTCAGGAGGGGAAGTTCCGTGGATGCGGGCGCCAGGCTCGGGCCCGCGGGTTCGGGGCGTCAACGCGATGCCCGGAATGTCTGATGCGTATGACCGGATATCGAACTCGGGCGTCCGGTGGCGCGGGCTTGACGATCGAGGCGGAACGTTCCGCTTCTGCCTCGGACTTCACCGTCCGCCTCGAACGCGCATCAGGGTCACCCGGTCGTCACGGTCGTCACGGTCGTCACGGCGGTCATGGTGGTCACGGCGGTCACGGTGGTCATGAGGCCTTCCGTCGTACCGGCGTGAGCAGGGTCAGGTGCGGAACCTGCCGTCCGGTGCGGCGTGCCGTGCCGCGTACGACCTGAGGGCTGCGGCGCATGCCGGCGGTGCCGGTGGTCCTGGTGGCTCCGGCGGTGCTCGCGGCCCCGGTGGCGGCGGATCCGACGGCCCCGGCCGGGCGCCAGTGGTCGCCGCACCGCTTCGCCGCGTACATGGCCTCGTCGGCGGCGCGCATCAGGTCCGAGAGCCCGGCACCGGGGTGGTGGCCGGTGTGACACAGGCCGATCGAGGCCCGGGGCGTCAGGGTCACCCGGCCCGCGTCGAGCGGCGTGGACAGCCGGGCCGACAGGTACGTCATCTCCGCGTCCGCGTCGGCCTCCGGCGCCAGGCGCACCAGCGCCGTGAACTCGTCGCCGCCCAGCCGCGCGGCGAAGCCGCCGCGCTCCCGGCTCCAGGCGGCCAGCCGACGCCCGACGGCCGCGATGACGAGGTCACCGGCCTCGTGCCCATGGGTGTCGTTGATCTGCTTGAAGCCGTTGAGGTCCAGCAGCAGGACGGCGGAGTGCGGGTGCCGGATCGCCCGCGGCGCACGGGCGGTGAACTCCTCGCGTCGCATCAGGCCCGTCAGCCGGTCGGTACGGGCGGCACGCAGCCGGCGCAGCAGGAAGAAGGCGTGGGTGGCCCAGCCGAGGGCGGGGGCGGCGACGGGAAGGGCCTGGAGTATGAGGTTCATTGCGTACCTTCCTGTGATTCCGGTGGCTCTATGGGCAGTTGAGGCCGCTGGGAAGGTTGGTCGCTGTGGTTGTCCTGTTTGCTTCAGGTGGGTTCGTGACAGCAGCGACTGGTGGGGCGGCCGTGGCCGAGCGGCGGCCCGATCGCGCCGCCGTGGTTCCGCCCGGCGGTCGGGCCGGGCGGGCTCGGGCGGTGGATCGGGCCGTCAAGCAAGGACGTCCCCCGTTTCCGGTGGGCGGGAGCGGGACGGAGGGTGCGGAGGCCCCGAAAACCCGCGCTTCTGCTGAAACGGTTCGCCGCATGGGGCGCATGGGACTCGAGGGCGTTGAGCGAAGGCGGTTGCGTTCGATACGCCCTGTTTCTATGAGGTGGTGGTTTAAGTCCGAGACATCATGCTTGCGAGGGAATGAGGACAGAAGGGGGGTTCGGTGGAGATTCCGTGGGCAAGTCTGGAGGCGCGACGTCGAAAGAAGCGCCGGGGCGGTCGGCCAACCGCCTGGCAAGAACCGGTAGTTCCCACTGGAGGATCGTCATGGCAAGCACCCGCACTGCCGCCCGCGTTTTCGCCGCCCTCGTGGCCCTTCCGATGGCGGCCATGCTCTTCTCCGGCGTCGCCACGGCCGACGACGGCGGCCAGCTGGCCAACAGGGGTTCGAACGCCGCCGCGGCCGGCATCGTCGGCAGCGGCATCACGGGCAAGAACCACGGCAACAGCACCACCACGCTGCAGCAGGCCACAGGCAGCGCGGCAACGAACCAGGCGAATACCGCCAGTGTCAACGGATCCGGCCATACGCAGATCAGGCAGGACAACATCCGGATCACCTTCACCCAGGTCTGGTGAGCCTGGACCTGTGAGGGAACCCCGCCCCCCCGGGGCAGCCCCACAGGTGACGTGGTGAGATGTGGACTGGGTCTGTACGGACCGAGCGGCGGCACTCCGGTGCCGCCGCTCGGCGTTTGTGTGTGCGTGGACGTTGACTTCGCAGGAGAACTGACAGACAGTCAGAAAATGTGAGTGAGGATCTCCACGACCGCCTCAAGACGTACGAAGGCCGCCCCGCGGTCGTCTCCGGCCGCGGCCCCGATCCCGTCAACTCGGCCATGATCAGGCACTGGTGCGAGGCCATGGGTGACGCCCACCCCGCCTACACCGGCCCGCACCCCGTCGCCCCGCCCACCATGCTCCAGGCCTGGACCCTCCCTGGTCTCGCTGGTCCCGCCGGTCTCGCTGGTCTCCCCGGTCCCGCCGGTCTCCCCAGTCCCGCCGGGCGTACGGGCCCGACGAGCCGGACGGGCCCGACGAGCCGGACGGGCCCGACGGGCCGGACGCCCGCCTACGACGAGCTGCTGGCCCTGCTCGATGCCGCCGGCTGCACCGCTGTCGTCGCCACCGACTGCGAGCAGGAGTACCTGCGGCCGCTGCGCCCCGGAGACGTGATCACCTTCGACGCGGTCATCGCCTCGGTCTCGCCCCGCAGGACCACCCGGCTGGGCACGGGCCACTTCATCACCACGCGCACCGAGATCCGGGCGAACGGCGAGCTCGCCGGAACGCACCTCTTCCGCATCCTCAAGTACGCCCCGGCGGCGCCCGCGCCCACGACGACGGGGGACCGTCCCGAGCGCCCCCGCCCCGTGATCAACCGCGACAACGCCGGCTTCTGGGAGGGCGTCGCCGCCCGCACCCTGCTCATCCAGCGCTGCACGGCCTGTGGACGACTACGTTTTCCCTGGTTGCCGGGGTGCGGCGGCTGTGGATCGCCGCGCTGGACGACCGTCGAGGCCTCGGGCGCCGGGACGGTGTTCTCGTACGTCGTCATGCACCATCCGCCGTTCCCGGCCTTCGATCCCCCCTACGTGGTCGGGCTGATCGAACTCGCCGAGGGTGTACGGATGATCAGCAACGTCACCGGGGTGGAGCCGGAGGAGGTGCGCGTCGGGATGCCGGTGGAGCTGGAGTACGTACGGATGGACGGCGGCCAGGTGCTGCCGCTCTTCCGCGCGGCGCCCGCGGTGAGGGGAGAGAGCAGGGCATGAACCTCGGCGACGAGCTCCCGGCCCCGGGGGACGAGCTCCCCGCCCTCACCGTCCCCGTCACCCGCACCCTGATCGTCGCGGGTGCCGTCGCGTCCCGCGACTTCAAGGACGTCCATCACGACGCCGAGGCCGCGCGGGCCAAGGGCGCCCCGGACATCTTCATGAACATCCTCACCACCAATGGCCTCGTCGGCCGCTACATCACCGATCACTTCGGCCCCGGCGCCGTGCTGCGCAAGGTCGCCATCCGGCTCGGGGTGCCCAACTATCCCGGAGACGAGCTGAAGTTGGCCGGAATCGTTACCTCCATATGTGTCGACGAACGCACCGCCGAAAGGGTCGTCGAGGTCGCCGTCACCGGCACCAACAGCCTGGGCCGCCACGTCACGGGAACGGTCACCCTCGCCCTCCCCGACTCCCACCTTCCCGGCGGCGCGCGGTGAGTGCGTACGACGGGCGGGTCGCCGTCGCCGGTATCGGCGCGACCGCCTTCACCAAGGACTCCGGCCGCAGCGAGCTGGCCCTGGCCGCCGAGGCGGTCCGCTCGGCGCTGGCGGACGCCGGTCTGGAGCCGGCGGACGTCGACGGCATGGTCACCTTCACCATGGACACCAGCCCCGAGATCACCGTCGCGGCGGCGGCCGGCATCGGAGAGCTGTCCTTCTTCTCCCGCGTCCACTACGGCGGCGGGGCCGCCTGCGCCACCGTCCAGCAGGCGGCGCTCGCCGTCGCGGCCGGGATCGCCGAGGTCGTCGTCTGCTACCGCGCCTTCAACGAACGCTCCGGCCGCCGCTTCGGCGCCGGAGTGCAGCGCCGGGAGCCCTCCGCCGAGGGGGCGGCGCTCGGCTGGGTCCTGCCGTTCGGGCTGCTCACCCCGGCCTCCTGGGTGGCCATGGCAGCCCGTCGCTACCTCCACGTGTACGGGCTCGAACCGGAGGTCTTCGGGCACGTCGCCGTCACCGCCCGCCGCCACGCGGCGCGCAATCCGGCCGCGTACTTCCACGACCGTCCCATCACGCTCGCCGACCACGCCGCCTCCCGCTGGATCGCCGAGCCACTGCGGCTGCTCGACTGCTGTCAGGAGACGGACGGCGGCCAGGCCCTGGTCGTCACGAGCACCGAGCGCGCCCGCACGCTCCGTCACCCGCCGGCGGTGATCCTCGCGGCGGCGCAGGGAGCGGGCCGCGCCCAGGAGCAGATGACCAGCTTCTACCGCGACGGTTTCCGCCGGGACGACGGCCGCTGCCGCGACGGCCTGGCCGGTCTGCCCGAGACGGCCGTCGTCGCCCGGCAGCTGTGGGCAGCGTCCGGCGGGCTGCGCCCCGCCGACATCGACGTGGCGATCCTCTACGACCACTTCACGCCCTATGTGCTCATGCAGCTGGAGGAGTTCGGCTTCTGCGGACCGGGCGAGGGCGGCCCGTTCACCGCCTCCGGCGCACTGCCGCTCAACACCCACGGCGGACAGCTGGGAGAGGCCTACCTGCACGGCATGAACGGCATCGCCGAGGCCGTCCGGCAGCTGCGCGGAACATCGGTGAACCAGGTGCCCGGCGCCGCGCGCGTCCTCGTCACCGCCGGTACCGGGGTTCCCACCTCGGGGCTCATTCTCGGCGCAGACGGATGAAACCAGGGCGTGTCATCGCATAGCGGTGGCGTTCCGGCACCTTGACTCAGCCGTATGGACCCACGGAAGAAGATCATCGGATATCTCGTCGCCCTTATGGCGGCGCTGGCCCAGGTGGTCATCCTGGCACTGCCCGCCCCGGCCTTCCCCGTCCCGTCGGCGGCGGCCGCCGCGGCGAGCGTCTACCGGGGCCGGGGTCTCGACACCTGCCAGGCCCCGCCCCTCACCACCCTCAGCGCGTGGGGGTCGGCCACGACGTACGGGGCCGTGGGCGTCTACTACGCCGGCCGCGCACGGGCCTGTCCCAATCAGCGCTACCTCAGCCACCGCTGGCTGACCGGTGCCCGCGACCTGGGCTGGCGGGTGCTGCCCGTCTTCGTCGGCTCGCAGTCGCCGTGCGTCCTCGCCTCCTCCAAGCAGGGCTACCCCATCGGCGACGACCCCTGGGGGCAGGGCGTCGACGAGGGCCGCGAGGCCGTCCGCACCGCCACCAACCTCGGCATCGCGTCCGGCAGCCCGCTCTACTACGACATGGAGGCCTACGACTACGGCGACTACGACTGCGCCGACATCACCCTGACCTTCATCCAGGCCTGGAACTCGACCGTCAAGCGGCACGGCTACATCCCCGGCTTCTACAGCAGCGCCGCGTCCGGCGTGCGCCACATGGAGATCGCGCGCCGGGCCGGCGAGCGGGACCTGCCGGAGATCCTGTGGTTCGCCCGCTGGCGCGTGCCGGCGTCGACCGAGCGCGAGCAGGTGCTCTCCGCCGGCTCCTGGTCGCCGCACCGCCGGATCCACCAGTACGCGGGGAACGTGACCGAGACCCACGGCGGCCGGAAGCTGACGATCGACCGCAACCTGGTCGACGCCCCCGTTGCGATCATCCGCGACTGACGGCGGGCGCCGGGTGCTCCGCTGACGTTCGTCGAAACCCCTCCCCCTCCAGGAGGTGGGGCCAGCCCCCGGGGTACGACCTGAGGGGGACCGTGCTTCGGCACCTCCGGCCGATCCGCCGGGCGTGCGCGCGCTCCTAGCGTGGAGGCATGACAGCAACCACGACGCCTGTGTGCACCAGCGCATCCAACGCCGCCGTGTACCCGTCGTTCTCCACGTACGTACGGGTTCGCGGACAGGCGCTGCAGCGCACCGCCCGCTCCCTGACCTCGAACCCGTGCGACGCCGAGGATCTGCTGCAGACCGCCCTGACCAAGACGTACCTGGCCTGGGACCGCATAGAGGACCACCGCGCCCTCGACGGCTACGTCCGCCGGGCGCTGGTGAACACCCGCACCTCCCAGTGGCGCAAGCGCCGCGTCGACGAGTTCCCCTGCGAGGAGCTTCCCGAGCGCGAAGCGGCGCCCACCGCCGACCCCGCCGAGGCCCAGGCCCTGCGCGACGCGATGTGGCGCGCGGTCCACCGGCTGCCGGCCCGCCAGCGGGCCATGGTCGTCCTCAGGTATTACGAGGACATGACCGAGGTCCAGACCGCCGAGCTGCTCGGCGTCTCGGTCGGCACGGTCAAGAGCGCCGTGTCCCGCGCCCTGGGCAAACTCTGCGAGGACCCGGAGCTGGCGGAGGCGGCGTAGGGCCTAGGGGCGTAAGGGCGTAAGGCGCCCTCGACGACCTGGCCTGCGCCTCATTCCCTGCCGGGGCCCGCCGCGCGACCGCCGGTGCGTTCGGACTCGAGGCCGTCGAGGAGGGCGCGGAGGCCGAACTCGAAGGTCTGCTCGGGCGCCGCGGTGTACCCGGACGCCGGGGTCTCGATGCGGGCGCGCAGCCGGGGGAACTGCCGGGCGACCTCGGCCGCCTTCGCCATGGTGTCCTGGAACGTCTCCGCCGCGTCGCCGCCCTCGCGGGCGATGCGCCTGGTCAGGGACGCGTTGGCGGACGTACCGAGGGCGTTGCCCAGGACGAACGTGAAGACGGTGGCCGCCGCGCGGTCCGCTTCCGGGCCGGTGAAGCCGGCCGATTCGTAGACGGCCAGGATGTGGTCGTCGTGGCGCGCCTTTCCGGGCCCGTAGAAGAAGTAGGTGCCGAAGGCCGGCACGAGCCATGAGTGCCTGGTGAGCATCGCGTACAGGCCGAGGGCCATCGACATGGCCGCCGCGCGCCAGCCGACCGCCTCGTGGTCGGGCAGTTCGATCTCGTCCCACACGTGGTCACCTGCGAGCCGGACGAGGTTGTCCTTGTTCTGGACGTGCCAGTAGACGGCCGTGGGGGCGGAGCCGAGCCGCTTGCCCAGGCTCCGCATGTTCAGGCCCTCCAGGCCCTCCTCGTCGAGCAGCTCGATCGCTGTCCGGACGATCTGTTCCTTGGTCAGTGTGTCGCGCGCCATGGCGCTCACGATAGGCATCGGAACCCGACTTGCACAAAGTTCAGGAGAAAGTGCGCCCACCACTTGCACTTAGTTCAAGTCTCGCTCTACAGTCCTCTTGAACTTAGTGAAAGTCGATGCGGCGGGCCGGAGCCCGCCCCGATGGGGGAGACCTACCGTGAACGTTCTCGTCGCCGTGATGCAGCTGCTCGTCGCCACCGCCTTCGTCAGCATCCCGCTGGTCCGCCACCGCTACGGGGCCACCGCGACGGCCGGCGCACAGGCGGAGCTCGAGCGTCAGGGCGTACGGCCGACCGTGCTGGCCGAGAACGGGATGCGCTTCGACGCCGGCGGCCACGAGACCTGGGCCCCCGTCTCCATCGCCGCGGCGATGGCGGCCGCGGCCGGGGCCAACCTCTTCGGCAGCTCCTGGGCCGGCCCCCTCACCTGGGTCGTCCAGTCGATCGTCCTGCTGATCAACTGCGTGATCCTGTACAGCAACCTGACCGCGGTGAAGTCCGTCCAGGCCGCCTTCGCCCGCAAGGGCGACCCGATGCTCGCCCGCATCGACGTGGCCGCCCTGCTCAAGGCCGCCGAGGCCGGGTTCCCGGGCTGGGTGTGGGTCCTGCAGAACGCCCGCCACGTGGTCGTGTTCGGCGCTTCCGCCGTCGCGCTCGCGGCGATGACCGTCCTCGCCTGACGAGTCCGAATCGCAAGCGCACACCACCGCCCGTCGATCAACCCGAACGTCCCTCACCTCCCCCGGAGTTCACCATGCCGCTGTCCGTCGCCACCGCCATCGCGCTGCAGCTCCTGCTCGCCGCGACCTTCCTCGTCATCCCGGTCACCGTCTGGTTCACCGGAGGCGCCGCCCAGCGGGCGGCCGAGGCGGAGACGGCCCGGCAGGGCTACCCGGCCGAGGTCCTGGCGCGGCACGGGATCAGGTTCAAGGAGCGGGCCTGGGAGTTCTCCCTCGCCCTGTCCATCGCCGCGATCCTGCTGACGCTGGCCGGGCTCAACCTCACCGCGAGCACCACCGGCCGGACCCTGTCGTGGATCGTCGAACCGATCGTTCTCCTCGTCGTCGGCTTCATCACCGCCGGCCAGGTCTTCGCGGCCCGCTACACCGAGGCGGCCCTCAAGAAGTCCGACGACCCCGCCGTGCGCACCATCGACGCCCGAGCCGTGATTGCCGCCGCCAGTGCCCAATTCCCTTCCTGGCTGCGCCCGCTGGTCCTGCTGCGCTTCCCGCTGGCGACCCTGGGCTCGGCCCTCGTCATCGTCCTGCTGGCCACGCCGGCGGCCGGGTCGTACTTCGGCTAGGCCTCAGTGCAGGCCATGAGGCTGTTCCGGTGATCCGCGCGTCATGGCCGTGCCCGCATCCGGGCGCGGCCGTTGGGCCGGCAATGAAGACGCGCCGCACGGCCCCTGCCGCCGCCCTCCCGAAGCTCTCCCTCTCCGATGCGCTCAAGGGAACGTCGGTCGGCGTCACCGCGGGCGACAGCGTTGACCCCTAGTCGCTTCAGTTCGACGCAGAAAACTCCTTCGATCGGTCACATTCCTCCGACGGCATCCGTCAGTGCAGTGACAGCAACGGGCAAGACCGAAGGAGACCACGATGAACGCACGATCGATCACCGCCCAGGTTCCGATGGGCCCGCGGATGGCGCAGGACCCCCAGGAGCTCGTCCCCGAGCTCGCGGAGGTCTCGGCGGCGCTGTTCAAGGCCACCGGCAACCACTCGGTGCCGCGCACGACGATCAGCCTGCTCCAGCTGCGCGCCGGCCAGATCGTCGGCAACACCTACCTGACCGTCCTGCACACGGGTTTCCTGCGCAAGGCCGGTGAGACGGAGGACCGGATCACGGCGGTGTCGTCCTGGCAGGACGCGCCGTACTTCACCGGCCCCGAGCGCGCCGCGCTCGCCCTGGTGGAGGCCGTGCTCCAGCCGTCGGCGCACGGCGAGCGAGTACCCGACGAGCTCTACGCCCAGGCGGCCGAGCACTACGACCCCAAGGCCCTCGCCACCCTGATGATCGCGATCGGCCAGGTCAACTTCTTCATCCCCCTGGCCCTCATCGCCAAGCCGGTCCCGGGCCGGTCGTTCACCGAGCCCTGGAACTGAGCCGGATCCGCCGGCAATTGGCGGTAGGCCCGGTCGCCGCCGCCCGGACACCGGTTGCCGTCGCCCGAACACCGGGCGGCGGCGACCGGGCCGCTGAGCGGCGCGCGGGTCAGCCGGCGGTCTCCGGCGTCCCCGTGCGGTAGAGAACCGCACCCGCGGGCGAGTCCTTCCCCGCGATGTGGGTGCGGATCGACATGAGGTAGTCGTGGCGGCTGACGCGTCCGTCGCCGTCGACGTCGAGCGCGTCGAAGGCCGCCTCGGCGTTGATGGCCGGGTTGCCCAGCGCGGTGCGCAGCATGATGAATTCCGGCCGGTTCACGATGCCGTCCCTGTCGGCGTCGGCAAGGTCGAACAGTGCGCCCAGCGCGGGTGAACAGATGTTGTCGAACGCCTCGACGCCGACCCACGCCAAGTACTCGTCCTCCGTCATCTTTCCGTCGCCGTCCGCGTCCATCTCCGCCCAGGCCCGTTCACCGGCCGCGCGTGCGTGGACGACCATGGGGTCCTCCTCGCCGCGTCCCGTCGCCACCGTCAACCGGTCGATCCGCGTGAAGTAGTCGTCCCTGGAGATGACCCCGTCCCCGTCCGTGTCGAGCACGGCGAAGACGAGTCGCTTGGCAACGATTCCGTTCACTGAAGCACCCTTCTGTCAGGCCCGCCCGGCGGTGCCGCCGTGCGCTCGCCGGTCCCTACCCGGCCTGCTTGGAGCCCAAGGCCGTCGGGGCGGGTGACGTCACGCTCGTGTGGTGCGCGTGGTGCGGGGCCCGCGCAGGGGCGGCACCTGCGCTTCCGGTGTGCTTCCGGAAGCGGGGCTGACGGGAAACGCCCACGGGTAGGGCAGGGACCGGTGGCGGATCCGGATGACCTGGAGGGGCACATGTTCGGTGGGCGCGGGGCGGCAATGACGTTGAGTTCCCTGGTCCTCGTGGGCACTTCGCTCGCGTGGGCTCCGGCCAGTGGGGCCGATGGCCGCGGAGGCGGAGGCGGAGAAAGAGGCGACACCGTCGTGTGCACGGGCACCAGCCACGGCACGCACGAACCCCCGTTGACCCTTGTGCCACGCAGGACACACGTCCACGTCGAGGCCGCGTACGTGTGCACCGTCGCACCCGGCCGGACCGTACGGGCCGACGGCACCCTGGACGGGGTGTCCCCGGCCGCGTCCTGTCTCGAGCAGACCAGTTCCCTCCCCACGGAGATCGTGCGGTACGCCGACGGCACGCGATCGGTGATCGTCTACAACCACGCGGCGACTGTGCGTGTCGCCAACGCCCTCGAGACCAGGGTGACCGGCCGGGTCACCGAGGGGCGCGGCAAGGGGCTGTCCGCACAGCGGACCACAACCGCGCTGTCCGGTCAGCTCCCCACGGAATGCCTCGCCGGCGGCCTGCGCGGAGTGACGGGCTCCACGCTGCTGGAGATCCTGCCGGGGAACTGAGATCGCCCGGGGGCGGGCTCCGGACGGAGAACTTGAACTAAGTTCACGAGAGGTCTTGCACTTTGTTCAAGATGCTCGTTACCCTTCCCTTGTACTTAGTTCAAGAACTTGCCCCGGGGGGATCCCATGTCGCACCGCGAACTGAACGACTTCGTCGCCACCGCCGCTCAGGAGCACGGCGTACCCGGCGTCTGCGTCGGCATACTGATGGACGGTCAGGAGCACATCGCCTCGCACGGCGTGACGAGCGTCGACAACTCCCTGCCGGTGGACGGGGTGACGCTGTTCCCGGTGGCCTCGGTGACCAAGACCTTCACCGCGACCGCCCTGATGCGCCTGGCCGCCGAGGGGGCGGTGGACCTGGACGCGCCGGTGCGCCGGTACGTCCCCGAGCTCGTGCTGGCCGACGAGACGGCCGCTGAGCGCGTCACCGTGCTGAACCTGCTCAACCACACCGCAGGACTGGAATGGAACCTCATCGACAACGACGGGGACGGCTCGCTGGCCGGCTTCGTGGCCAAGATGGACGGGCTGAGCCTGATCGCCCGGCCCGGTGAGCGCGCCTCCTACAGCCAGGCCGGCTACAACCTGGCCGGCCGCGTCGTCGAGAAGGTCACCGGCCTGCCCTTCGAGAAGGCCGTGGCGCAACTGGTCCTGGAGCCCGCGGGGCTGTCGAACACCTTCTTCGACGAGGAAGACGCCATGATCCGGCGCTTCGCCGTGGGCTACAACCGGGACGAGGACGGCACCCTGCGCGCCGCGCGGCCGTGGCGGGCGTTCGCCGCCGGCGAGCGCGGCAACAACCCGGGCGGGGGCGCCGTCTCCTCGGTGAGCGACCTGCTGCGCTGGGCCCGCTTCCACCTGGGCGCCGGGGAGGGGGTGCTGCCCACCGAGGCCCTGCACCGCATGCGGGAGCAGACGGTGGAGCTGCGTTCCAGCAGCATCGGCGAGGGGATCGGCATCTGCTGGTTCCTGCGCGAGGTGGACGGCACCGGCACGATCGGGCACGGCGGTTCGGGCAACGGTCAGTTCGCCGAGCTCCTCATCGTGCCCGAGCGGAACTTCGCCGTGGTCGCCCTGGCCAACGTCGGCCCCGACGGGTACACCTTCAACCAGTCCGTGGTCCGCTGGGCGCTCGAGCACTACCTCGGCCTGGCCGACCGCGACCCCGAGCCGGTCCCGTTCGACGAGGCGCGGGCGCGGGAGGTCACCGGCCGGTACGAGATCGACGTGATGGACGTCGACATCGCCACGGACGGGCACCGGCTCACCCTCGAGGTCGCGATCAAGCCCGAGATACGGGCGGCGTCCGACGTCGAGATGCCGCAGGACTATCCGCCGGCCACCATCGGCTTCCTGCCCGGCGACGGCGACGAATACATCGTCACCGACGGCGGCCTGCGGGGGCAGCTCGGCTACTTCAGCCGCGACGAGGACGGGACCGTCATCGGCATCGACCTCGCCGGGCGGCTCTTCGGCCGGGCGCGGAACGCGTCCTGAGGCACCGGGTCGCCGGCGCTCAGGTGATCGACGTGTCCCCGAGGGCCTCGCTCATCTCACGCAGCGCGTCCGCGGCCCGTGTGACCGTCTCGCGGTCGACGTCGGCCAGCAGCCGCTCGTAGTTGCGCAGGTGGTCGAGCATCGCGGCGTCGATGACGGCGGCGCCGTGCTCGGTGAGGCGGATGTACACGATCCGGCGGTCACTGCCCTCCCTGACCCGTTCGACCAGGCCCTTTGCCTCCATCTTGTCGATGCGGTTGGTGATGGCGCCGGACGTCACCATGGCGGCCTTGAGGAAGGCGCCGGCGGTCAGCCGGTACGGCGGGCCGGACCGCTTGAGCGTGGTGAGCACGTCGAACTCGCCGTAGTCCAGGCCGTGCTGGGCGGCCGTCGTCCTGCAGCTCTTCTCGACCACGCGCGCGAGTCGCTGGATCCGGGCCAGCGCGTGCACCGGCCACAGGTGGGGGCCCAGGTCGGGGCGCTCCTTCTCCCACTGCCCGACGATCGCGTCCACGGCATCGCTCATGACGGCTCCTCCCGCTTCATCTCAACAAGCACAATCTCAATGTTAAGACACTTGACGTTGAGACGGTGGCCCTGCTTTTATTTCAACGTTGAGATTATTAATGCTGAAGGACCCGAGCGACGGAGGCCGCCATGTCCCTGCTCACCCGCACGAAGGCCGCTACGACAACGCCTGCCCCGGCGGCGTCCCCGCCTCCGGCCCTGTGGCTCGCACTGCTGGCCACGCCGGTCGCCCTGAGCGCCAACGGCCCGGTGCTGATCCTCCCGGACATGGCGGCCGCGCTGAACGTCCGTACCGCCACGGTCACCTGGATCGTCACCGCCTTCGCCTGGGCCATGGCCGTCGGCACCCCGCTGATGGCGAACGTGCTGCGCCGCCGCGGCCTGCGCACCGCCCTGCATGCGAGCGCCGCGGCCGTCGGCGGGGGCACGGTGCTGGTGGGCCTCTCACCCTGGCTACCGCTTGTGATGGCCGGCCGTGCGGCCCAGGCCGTGGGCGGCGCGGGCCTGGTGACCGTGGCGATGAGCCTGGCCGGCTCGGCCCGGCGGATGGGCGTCATCACGGCCGGCTTCGGAGTCCTGGGCGCGGTCGGTCCGCTGCTCGGCTCGTTCATTGCCGAGGCCGTCTCCTGGCGCCTCTCGCTCTCCGTGTCCGCGCTCGGACTGCTGGCCGTCCCCGCGGTACTGCGCGGTGCGGACACCGCGGCCCCAACGACGCGAACCCCCTTCGACACCCGCGGCGCCCTGCTGCTTGTCCTGACCGCGACGGCCCTGGTGTTCCTGCCGCGCTACCCGCTGGCGGCCCTGCCCGCCGCGGTCCTGGGAGCCGTACTCCTCGGCCTCCACATACGCGCGGTCCCGCACGGCTTCGCGCCCCTCGCGGTGCTCCGCAGCCCGGTGTTCGCGGTGTCCGCCCTGCTCGCGATGGCCCTGTCGACCTCGTACTTCACCCTGCTGTTCTCGATTCCCCAAATGCTTCGCGACCGTACCGACTGGTCGACCCCGGCCATCGGCACGGGCCAGATGGTCGCCCTGCTCGTCGGCTCCCTGCTCTCCTGGCTCCTCGCGGCCGCGTCCGCCCGGATGAACCGCCCCCGGGTCATCACGATCCTTCTCGTCCTCGGCGCCCTGGCCCCCCTCACCGCCCTCCTCACCCCGTGGGCGCCCCTGCTCCTCCTCGCCGCCTCCCTCGCGGTCCTCGCCGCGACGGCCGGCAACGGAGTCCTCGCGGTGCGGGCCGCCCAGTCCGCCCCCGCCCCCGACCGCCCCACCGCCATCGGCCTCTTCAACCTCGCCTACCAGCTGGGCGGAGCGTTCGGGCCGGCTCTCGCGGCCATGCTGGCCCTGGGCGCGTGAGCCTGGCCGGTGACGGGCCCAGGGCGAACTTGCCCGCCCGGACCCCGGCCAGGAAGGCGGCGAATGTGCTCCGCGTCGTGGCGGCTACCGCGCCTGGTAGAACACTGACCTGTGGGTATCCAGGAGCGCGAGCGCAAGATGTATCGGCCGCTGCGGCAGGCCGGCCTTGAGGTGATCCCGAACGCCGCGCCGCACGGCACGATGCCGTTCGTCTTCGGATATGGTCCCGAGGACATCGTCGCCGGCTTCTCTCACCGGTACGAGACCCCACGGCTTGTCGAGCGTCTCAACGAGGACTGGTACGACCTGGCGGTTTCTTCGGGTCTTCTCGACCAGCAGCGCGAGTTCCTCGTCCTGCTTCCGGAGGGCACCCGTACACACGGCGCCTTCTTGCAGGACTTGCACCGGGGCCGCCGCGCCGCACCGGCGGTCTGGACCAAGGTCCGGCTCCTGGAGCGCTGGGACATCATGGGCCGGGGTGCGGCATCGGCGTTCCTCGGCATTCGCGCGGGCCATCCGGGCTTCGGCATGATGGCGCTCGACAGCAGCGTGTACATCAGTTGCTCGACGGGTGAGAGAGGCGTCGACGTAGTCGCGGTGGGCCACCCGGACCGCTCGGAGAACATCCTGCGGCAGTTGGAATGGTTCGCGTCGTGGAGGGACAACCCCGACCGCGAGTTGCAGGAGCGGATCGCCGTCTGGCTCGCGGGCCGCGCACCAAGTGCTCGCCCGGACAAGTCCTAGCCGAACCTGCCCGCCCGGACCCCGGCCAGGAAGGCGGCGAACGCGGTACGCCTGGTGGCGGCTACTGCGCCTGGCTCGTTGCTCTCGCGGAGGGTGACGGTGTCGCCGTGGGCGGCGACCTCGACGCAGTTGTCGCCCTGCATCCCCGAGAGGGAGGACTTCTGCCATTGATATTCGGGCATGCTCAGTTGAACCTTCCTGCTCGGACGCCGGCCAGTAAGGCGGCGAATGCGCTGCGTCCGGTGGCCGCTATCGCGTTTGGCTGATCGCTCTCACGCACCCAGATCACGTCGGCATGTGCCGCCACTTCGACGCACTGCTCGCCTCCCCCTCCGGAGTAGGAGGACTTCTGCCACGTGCGGTCAGATCTCATGGTTCGTGCTCTCACAGTTGTTTCGCAATGTTGTGGATGAACTCACGTGATTCTTGGGGCTCGAGTGACACTCGCCTCGCGAAGTCCAGAAGGGCCTGATACCTCTCAAGGTCGGCCTCAGCGTCGAGGTAGCGGCCACCGATGGGTGTATCCAGCTGCACGGTGTCCAGCTGAGGCACGAGACCTCCTGCGTAGAGCGCAGTCTGAGTGGCTTCAACGAAGTCCTCGTGCGCGAACGGGATGACTCGCAGAGTCACAAACGGCCATTCGGACACCTCCAGGAGGTGCTCGAGCTGTTCTCGTGCCACCTTGCGGCCGCCGGCCCGCATACGCAAGGCAGCTTCATGGACAACGGCCTCAAGCTTCGGGGGCGTCTCACGCTCGAGGATGACTCGCCGCTTCAGGCGGTGCTCGACGCGCGCTTCCAGCTCGTCCGACGGCAGCTTCGGGAGGACGCTGCCGAACATGGCTCGTGCGTAGTCCTCGGTTTGGAACACGCCAGGAAACGTCACCGGCTGCAGGTATCGCAGATATGTCGCATGGTGTTCCAGCTCCGCGATGTTGAGGAACCCAGGAGCGAGGACGCCACGATACGTGTCCCACCACCCCTTCCCCCGATGCTCGCGCGCGATCACGCACAGCGCCTCGAGCAACGCTTCGTCGTGGCACGAGTAGAACGTCGCCAGCCGTCTGACCCGCTCCTCGCTGATGCCGATGCGTCCGGACTCGTAGTGGCTGATCCTCGCTTGGTCGACCGCCAGCAAACCTGCTGCTTCGCGGGCCGTCTTGCCAGCGCGTTCCCGCAGCTTGCGCAGTTCTGTCCCCAAGCGCACCTGTCGGGCGCTCGGGTTGTCCCTCGGTGGCATGTCACTTTCCCCTGTCGCACAGAGCGTTCCGTGTCACCGTCCCATGGTTCCACCCGTTAGGACCAGTTCCTGGCCACAAGCTTGCACCGGTCCACTCTTGGACCCTACGGTCCTGCTAGCACCGCGCAGCACTTACCGGGAAGACCCGAAGTGCAGTCATTGGTGCGCCCGTTGAGGCGTATCGGTGGCCGAGCCACGGACGGCAGTGGGTTGCGCGAAGTCCAAGCCGGACCCCGTCGGGAGACGCTGCCATGACATCGGCAATCCTCAGCAGTCACCGCCGCACCATCACCCCCACCACCCACCGCCTCTCAGCCCCCGCAGACCCCTCAACCCCCCGCCTGGCACGCCAGTTCGTCACCGGCGCCCTCGAGGCGACCAGCCACGCGTCCCTCATCGACAACGCTCGCATCTGCGTGTCCGACGCCGTCACCAACGTCGTTCAACACGCCCGCGTAGCCGAGCTGTCGATCGAACTGACCGCCCACGCCGACCGCGTCGTCATCGCCGTCCGCGACGCCGACCCGGCCAGACCTCCGCAGCACCGCACGGCCCGGCACGATGACGAGCGTGGTCGAGGGCTTGCGCTGGTGCAAGCCCTCTGTCATGCCGTCGGCATGACCCTCACCTGGGACGGCCTGACCGTCACCGGCAAGAGTTTCTGGTTCGAGCTCCGCGACAGCGGATGAGGTCTCAGTCGTCCCCCAGCACGACCGCCAGGTCGAGCCGTGCCAGCCGCTCCGGGTCCGTCAGGATGTCGAGGGACGTGATCCGGTCGCCCTGGATGGTGAACGACATGACGGACATCGGGCGGCCGCCATCGCCGAACGCGACGACGCCCGGCGTGCCGTTGACCAGCGCCGGACGGGCGACCTCCGCGAAGCGGGCGAACATGATGGCCTGCGAGGCGACCTCGGCCGCGCCCCTGCGCAGCAGGTTCGGCAGCAGGGTGCCGCCGTCGGAGCGGGCCACGATCTCCGGGTCGAGGACGGCGACCAGGGCCTCGAAGTCCCCGCCGCGCGCGGCGGCGAGGAAGGCGTCGACGACCTGCCGCCGCCGGGCGATATCGGTGTCGGGGGCGGGCGCCGCCCCCTGTACCCGCCGGCGTCCCCGGCTGGCGAGCTGCCTCGTCGAGGCGGGGGTGCGGCCGAGGACGGCGGCGATGTCGTCGAACGGCACGGCGAACATGTCGTGCAGGACGAAGGCGAGCCGTTCGGCGGGGGCGAGGGTCTGCAGGACGATCATCAGGGCGATGCCGACCGAGTCGGCGAGCAGGATCTCCTGCTCCGGGTCGAGCCGGTCGGGGCCGCTGACGACCGGGTCGGGGAGGCGGACGCGCCCGTCCTGGTCCTCCAGCGGCTCCTCGCCCCGTGTGGTGCGGGAGCGCAGCATGTCCAGGCAGATCCGGCCGACGACCGTCGTCAGCCAGCCGCCCAGGTTCTCCACCGCCTCATCGTCCGTCCGGCTCAGCCGGAACCACGCCTCCTGCACGGCGTCCTCGGCCTCGCTGAGGGAGCCCAGCAGCCGGTAGGCCACTGCCCGCAGGTGCGGGCGGTGTTCCTCGAATCGCCGCGCCAGAAAATCTTTCTCGCTCACCTGTCACATCCTCGCGTTCCGGTCCGTCAGTGCAGTGTCGGACACCGACCGAGCGGCGCGGCAGGCGCGCCGGCCGCACATCGAACGGAGAATATGATCATGAAGGCTCGTATGCAGAACCCCGCCATGGTCCTTCCCGACGCCATGAAGGGCATACAGAACCTCTTCAAGGCCATGAACACGGGCGGCGTGCCGCAGGAGATCATGGAGCTGGTCCATCTGCGGGCGAGCCAGATCAACGGCTGCAGCACCTGCGTGTACGGGGGCGTGGCCAGTGCCAGGAAGGCCGGTATGAGCGACGACCGGCTGCACTCGGTCGTCGCCTGGCGCGAGGCGCCGTTCTTCACCGATGCCGAGCGGGCCGCGCTGGCGCTGGCCGAGGCGGCCACCCGGCTCGCCGACCGCTCCGGCAAGGCGGTGCCGGACGACGTCTGGGACGAGGCGGCCGACCACTTCGACGAGAAGCAGCTGGCCGCCATCATCCTGATGGTCGCCACCACCAACTTCTTCAACCGCATCAACGCCACCATCGAGGAGCCCGCGGGCGCCACCTGGTGAGGGGCGGTCCTCCGTCGCTACGCCGCGTGGCCCCCGTCGACGGCAATCTCCGCGCCGGTGAGGCCCCGGCCGCCCGTGGCCTCCAGAAATCGGTCGTCGCGTTCGGGGGCTACCTCTCCAGCGGCCCCACCGTCAGCGTGGGCGTGTAGTAGCCCGGCGGTTCGGCCTCGCCCACCATCCGGCCCTCCGCCTCCACCCACGCGTGCGCCCGGAACGGCGACGTGCGTACGCCCGTGCACCACGTCGGCCAAGTGCCGCGCAGCCGGCACAGCAGGACCACCGCCAACGACCTCTGCAGGCAGGCCCGGCCCGCGCAGCGGGTGCTGACGTTCACCACCACGTCGCGCGCCGCGCCCGCCTGGGCGGGCGTCGCGGGGACGGCGCCCCGGCGGATCAGGCCGAGCAGGGCGCGGATGCGCCACGGCGGCAGCAGGGCCAGCAGCCGGGCCGCCGCGACCGAGACGTGCGCGGCAGCGCGGGTGCGCAGCGGCAGGGGATCCCAGAGGGCGAGCGGCGGGGTCATCGCTCGGCCAGCCGGGTCGTGCGGAGCGTGTCGACCAGGGCCGTCACATCCGCTTCGGCTCGCGCCGCCGGAATGCCGTAACGCTCGCACAGGGCCCGCGCCGCGCCCTGCGGCCCCCCGCCGTCCAGCAGGGCGCGCAGCGCCACGGCTCCCGAGGCGTTCAACTGGTAGTAGCGGCCGCGCCGTTGGTCGAAGAGAACCATGGCGTGCTCGGTGTCGGTGGCGGTCACATGGCGGCGCAGGGCGAACGCGGTCACAGCCCCGCCCCCTCGCGGGGGCGGCCGGCCGCGACCGTGCGCAGCCAGGCCTCGCAGGCAAGGGTCGGTTCCAGGGCGAGCAGCGGGCCGACCGTGGGGTGCGTGGTGCCCAGGGCCGCGCGGACGGCCGCGTCGTCGATCAGGCCCATGCGGCTCAGCTCCGAGCCGTCGAACAGCTCCAGCAGCGCCCGTCGGTGGCGCCGCACGCCGTCCATGACGTCCTCGCCGTAGTGGCCCTTCGGCGCGCGGTCCAGGATGTCGTCGGCGACGACGCCCCGCATGGCCTCGGCGAGCAGCGGCTTGCGACGGCCGGGCGCGGCGCGCTCCTCCGGGCGGACGGCGAGGACGGCCTCGATCACCCGGTCGTCCAGGAAGGGGGCCGCCAGGTGCACCCCGTGGGCGGCCGCCAGGCGCGTCGCGTAACCGGTGGCGGCACCGGCCCGGCGGACGGCGTCCAGGGCGCGGTGCGCGCCGCGGTCGGGGGCCAGCGGCTCGTAGGAGGCGTCGGTGATCATCTCGTGGACGGCGTCCACCGCGTCGGCCGTGGCCCAGGCGGGCATGCGCAGCTCGGGTGCCCATCCCAGCTGGGGGTCGGAGGGGCGGGGCGGCGGCGAGGTCAGGCGCAGCGCGCTGTGGGTGAGCCAGGACGGGAAGCTCTTGGAGTCGGCGAGCGCCCGCCAGGTGGCGCCCAGCGGCCAGCGCGTCTGCCGGCGGCGGGCCCGGACGCGCCGCAGGGCCTCCGCCGGGTGCGAACGGGCCAGGGTGTGCAGGTAGGACGCGGGTGGCGCGAACAGCTCGTCCCCGCCGTGCGCGCACAGGTGCAGGCGCGACCCCCGCGCCGCCAACTGCCCGGTGGTGTGGTCGAACCGGGCCCCCGACCGGACGCGGTGCGGCGGCTCGGCCGGCAGCACGCCCAGGCCCCGCTCCAGCCCCGCGTACAGGGCGGGGGACCGGTCGTAGTCCGGCGCGAGGTGCTCCGCGCCCGGCAGCCGGGCGGCGACACGGCGGGCCCACGACGCGTCGTCGCCGCCGGGATCCAGTCGTCCCTGGCGCACGGTGATCAGCCGGTGGTCGGGACCGGCGGCCAGGTCGGCCAGCACGCCGGAATCCATGCTGCCGGTCAGGGCCGCGCTGACGGCCGCCCCCTCCTCGTCCCCTGCCCCGATGCCGCGCACCCGGGCCCGTACCGCCTCCGTCAGGGCGTCCCGTACGGCCGGCGCGCCCTCCGCGACCGAGAGCGCCGGCTCGGGCGGGGCCCACCAGCGGACCGTGCGCGCCGTGCCGTCGGGCTCGACCGACAGATAGCTGCCGGGCGGCACGGCGTCCACACCGGACCACGGGCTGCGCTCCCGCAGCGGATGCGGCACGAAGGGCGTCAACAGGCGCAGCCCCAGCAGCCGTTCGTCGACGGCCGCTCCCAGCGCGCCCGACAGCGCGTCGGGGCGGTCGGCGGCCACCGTCACTCCCGCGATCCGCGCCCGGTAGACCGAGCGGACGCCCGCCACGCCGCCCTGCACCCGGATCCGGCCACCGACGGACGCCATCAGATGCGCGCTGCCGCGCAGCCGCCGCGCGAGCTCGTCGAGGCCCGCGACGCCCGTCAACCGGGCGGCGAAGGCCGCCAGTTCGGCGGTGGAGAGCGGACAGAAGCCGGCGACGACAACGCGGGTGCGCCCGGCGGTGACGACCTTCACCGCGTCGACCGGCCAGCGACCCACCAACCAGGGCCGCCCCGACGCGTGATTGATCACCCGGGGCCCGGGGGCCGGTACGGCGGCCGCCGCAGCGCTGCCCGCCGCGCTGTCCGGCAGGGCCACGAAGGACACGTCGACCGACGTGGCGGGAGAGGGGGCGCCCGGCGAGGCGGGCCCGGCGGACACGGCCGGCATGGCACACATGACCGCGGCCTCAGTCGTCCATGCCCAGGAACGCCTCGGGGTCGTCCTCGCCGACCCCCAGCGTCAGTTCGCCGAATCTGCCGACCTCGACCAGCTCGGGTGACGCGTAGTTGTCGGCGACACCCGGCGTCCGTCCGGCCTGCTCCGACGGCTCCGCCGCGCCTCCCGTGCCCGTCGTCCCCGTCGCATCCGGGGCATCCGGGGCAGCCGCCGTGTCCGGCGCGCCACTCGGCCCCGGCGACACCGCCCTATCCGTCGTATCCGCTTTGTCCCCTGTGTCCACTGTGCCCACCCGCTGTTCCATGGCAATCACTCTACGTAATCGACTGATTACGCGACAACCGACGCCGCGCGGCGCGCGGTGTCTCGGCGCGCACCATGGCCGACGCCGCGCGCCCCCCGGCGCACGCGCCCCGCCGGCCATCCCGAAATGTGGCGGACTCGTTTCGTCCGGGTAGTGACTTACCAGCGGATACCCCAGCAGAATCGCCGGGAACTACCCTCGCGTAACGACGCGCGCGCAGAATGGGGAGGCCCCCGGTGCAGAGCACGATGCAGGACGTCCCGCTGACCGTCACAAGGATCCTGGCCCACGGGGCGAAGGTCCACGGCAGCGCCCAGGTCACCACCTGGACCGGCGAAGCCGAGCCACAGCGACGCACCTTCGCCGAGATCGGCGCCCGCGCGACGCAACTGGCGCACGCCCTGCGCCACCTCGGCGTCGCCGAGGGCGAGCCCGTCGGCACCCTCATGTGGAACAACGGCGACCATATGGAGGCCTACCTCGCCGTCCCGTCCATGGGCGCCGTCCTCCACACCCTCAACCTCCGGCTGCCTCCCGAGCAGCTCGCCTGGATCGTGCGCCACGCCGCCGACCGCGTCGTCATCGTCAGCGGCTCCCTGCTGCCGCTGCTCGCCCCGCTGCTGCCGCACCTGGACTGCGTCGAGCACGTGGTCGTCTCCGGCCCCGGCGACACCTCCGTCCTCGCCGGACTCCACCCCCAGGTGCACGAGTACGAGCAGCTGATCGCCGGCCGTCCCGGCGACCACTACACCTGGCCGGCGATCGACGAGCGCCAGGCCGCCGCCCTCTGCTACACCTCCGGCACCACCGGCGACCCCAAGGGCGTGGTCTACAGCCACCGTTCGATCTACCTGCACGCCATGGAGGTCTGCGCGCCCGCCTCCTTCGGGCTGACGCCCGCGGAGACCTGCCTGCCCGTCGTGCCGATGTTCCACGTCAACGCCTGGGGCCTGCCGCACGCCGCGTTCATGGCGGGGACGTCGCTGCTGATGCCCGACCGCTTCCTGCAGCCCGCCCCGCTCGCCGAGATGATCGAGTCCGAGCGGCCGACCGTCACGGCCGGCGTGCCCACCATCTGGCAGGGCCTGCTGGCCGAACTCGACGCCAAGCCGCGCGACGTCTCGTCGCTGCGCACCGTCATCAGCGGCGGCTCGGCCTGCCCGCCCTCGCTGATGAAGGACTTCGAGGAGCGGCACGGCCTCACCGTCGTCCAGGCGTGGGGCATGACCGAGACGTCCCCGCTGGGCTCCGTCGCCTACCCGCCCACCGGGCTGAGCCCCGAGGAGGAGTGGCCCTACCGCGTCACCCAGGGGCGGATGCCCGTCTCCGTGGAGGCACGGCTGATCGGACCCGGCGGCGAGGTCCTGCCCTGGGACGGTGCCTCCGCCGGCGAGCTCGAGGTCCGCGGCCCCTGGATCGCCGGCGCCTACCACGGCGGCGCGGGCAGCGAACCGTACCGCCCGGAGGACAAGTTCAGCCCCGACGGCTGGCTGCGCACCGGCGACGTCGGCACGATCACCCCGGACGGCTACCTGACCCTCACCGACCGGGCCAAGGACGTCATCAAGTCGGGCGGCGAGTGGATCTCCTCGGTCGAGCTGGAGAACCACCTCATGGCCCACCCCGACGTCGTCGAGGCGGCCGTGATCGCCGTCGCCGACGAGAAGTGGGGCGAGCGTCCGCTGGCCGCCGTCGTGCTGCGCGAGGGCTCGTCCGCCGACTACGAGGGCCTGCGTGCCTTCCTCGGCGAGCGCGTCGCGCGCTGGCAGCTGCCGGAGCGCTGGACGCTGATCCCGTCCGTCCCCAAGACGTCGGTCGGCAAGTTCGACAAGAAGGTGCTGCGCCGGCAGTACGCGGACGGCGAGCTCGTCGTCACCACGCTGGGCTGACCCCCGCCACCGCACCACACATCACCGCCCGTTGTTTCCGGGGCGCCGCCGCATTGAACGTGGTGGCGCCCCGGACCGTTTCCGCGGCGGCCGTCCGGCTCACCACCCCTCCCCAGCAAGCGGATTGAGCGATTTCGAGCCATCCGGCGCCCGTCGGCACCCCTGACGCGCACGTCACAGCACACCCTTCAGCCACTCCCTCGACAGCCTCTTCGCGCCGCCGGTAGTCTCGGTCGCCGTGTCAACTGGGCCCTAATTGTGCGGACCTGGCCGCAATGCGCATGGGGCACAGCGGGCGGGGAGGGCCGGGAAGGAATGGTCAGAACCATGGTCGATCGCGACAGCCGCGCGCAGGGCGCGGAGGGAGCCGGCACCGAACTCCCGTTAGTCCTCCTGGTGGCCTCGGGTATGCGGCCCTACCGCGAATACCTGCTCCGCTCGATAGCCGAGCACTTCAGAGTCCACCTCTTCCACGACGCCGAACCGGGCTGGGAACGCCAGTACCTCGACGGCTGGACGGTGCTGCCGGACACCACCGACGGCCCCGCGATGGCCGAGGCCGCGGCCTCGCTCCACGCGCGCGTGCCCGTCAGCGGCGTACTGTGCTGGGACGAGGTCCGCATCCACGCCACCGCCCACGTCGCCCGCGCGCTCGGCCTGCCCAACGGCGACCCCGACGTCGTCTGGCGCCTGCGCGACAAGGGCCAGACCCGGGCCGCCCTGGCCGCCGCCGGCGTCCCGCAGCCCGCCTCCGTGCCCGTCGCCACCGCCGACGAGGCCCTGGCCGCCGCCGACCGGCTCGGCTACCCCGTCATCCTCAAGCCCCGCGGCCTGGGCGCCAGCCTCGGCGTCATCAAGGCGGCCGACCCGGCCGGACTGCGCGCCGGCTTCACCTTCACCAGCTCCATCGAGACGCCCGGCGGCATCACCTACGACTCCGCCGAGCCCTACCTCGTCGAGGAGTTCGTCACCGGCGAGGAGATCAGCGTCGACGCGGTCGTCCACCGGGGCGAGGTCACCGCCGTCTACATCGGCCGCAAGGTCGTCGGCTACCCCCCGTACGCCGAGGAGACCGGCCACCTCGTCGACGCCTCGGACCCGCTGCTCACCGACCCCGCCTTCGCCGCCCTCCTGAGCGACGTCCACGCCGCCCTGGGCGTCACCGACGCCTGGACCCACAGCGAGTTCATGCTGACCGCCGACGGCCCCAGGCTGATCGAGGTCAACGGCCGCCTCGGTGGCGACCTCATCCCCTACCTCGGCCTCCTCGCCACCGGCATCGACCCCGGCCCGGCCGCCGCCGCCGTCGCCTGCGGCCGCCGCCCCCGCCTCGAGCCGACCCGCGCGCGGGCCACGGCCGTGCGGTTCTTCTACGTCGCCGAGGACGACACCACCATCGGCTCCGTCGCCTTCGCGGGCCAACTCCCCGACGAGATCGAGGAGACCCACGTCCTGGCCACACCGGGCGCGGTGTTCTCACCACCGCCCAAGGGCACGGTCTGGGGCCGGATCGCCTACGCGATCGCCGCCGCGCCGACCGAGGACGGCTGCGAGAAGGCACTCGACGCGGCCGAGGCCGCCCTCGTCGTCACCGAGGGCTGACGGACATGGCGACGAAGAACGGGACCGGAACCGGGACCGCGCAGGAGTCGACGGCCGGCATCTGGGCCACCTTCCGCGAATCACCGCTCGCGGTGAAGACGATCCTCGCCGGCGTGCTCATGAGCCGCCTCGGCGGCTTCCTCAACATCTTCATCGTGCTGTACCTGACGTCAAAGGGGTACTCCGACCAGCAGGCCGCCTACGCGCTCGGCGTCTACGGCGTCGGCGGCGTGGCCGGCGTCTTCCTCGGCAGCACGCTCGCCGACCGGCTCGGCGCCCGCAACGCCACCGTGTACAGCATGGCGGGCACCGCCGTACTGACCGCCTCCCTGCTCTACCTGCCCAACTACGGCCTGCTGCTCGCCGCCGTCGCGCTGGTCAGCATGGCCGCCCAGCTCTACCGGCCGGCGTCGGCCACGCTGCTGTCCGAACTCACCCCGGACAAGCGGCAGGTCATGATCTTCGCGATGTACCGCTTCTGCCTGAACCTGGGGACGACCATCGCCCCCCTGGTCGGCTTCGCGCTGTACAACGCCAACGGCGAGAGCTACACCCTGCTGTTCTGGGGCGAAGGCCTCATCGCCCTCGCCTACGCGGTGCTCGCCCGCCTCACCATCCCGGCCGCCGGCCGCCGCGCCGACGCCGACGACGAGGGGACGGACGAGGGCGCGGCGGAGGGCGGGCGCGGCGGCTACGGGGTCCTGCTCCGCGACCGCCGCTACCTGCTCTACCTGGCCGCCACGCTCTTCAACGCCATCGTCTACGTCCAGTACCTCTCCACCCTCCCGCTGGACGTGAAGGACGCGGGCGTGCCCGTCCTCTGGTACACGGTCGCAGTGTCGGCGAACGGGTTCATCGTGATTGCCTTCGAGCTCGGGCTGACCAAGATCTCGCAGGAGTGGCCCATCAAGCTCACGGTCGGACTGGCCTTCGTCCTCGTCGGCCTGGGCGTCGCCGCGTACGGACTGCCACTCGGTCCGGCCGTGATCATCGGCGCCACGCTGCTGTGGACGCTGGGAGAGATCGTCGGCGGCCCGTCCGTCTTCGCCTACCCCGCGCTCGCCGGACCCGCCCATCTGCGCAGCCGCTACATCGGCAGCTTCCAGTTCGTCTTCGCCCTCGGCATGGCCATCGGGCCGGTCGTCGGCGGCACGCTCTTCGTCCGGATCGGCCACAACGTGTGGCCGGTGTTCGGGGCGCTCGGACTGCTGGCCGGCGTGCTGGGCGTGGCGGCCGTCCGCACTCCGGCGAAGGAGCAGGGGGAGGAGCAGGAGTCGGCGCGGGAACCGGTGAAGGAGGCCGCGAAGGAAGCCTGACGGCCTGCGGCCGGCGGTACGGTCGGCGCGACCGGTGCGAACCGGCGGGCGTGCCCCGCCGGTTCGCACCGGTCCGTCAGTCCGGCCGGTCCGTCGGTTTGGCCGGTCCGTCGGTTCGCCTGGTCCGTCAGTTCGTCCGGCCCTTCAGTCCGTCCGGCCCGTCAGTTCGTGCCGATCTTCGCCAGCAGGTCGACGATCCGGCCCTGTACCTCCGCGCTCGTCGAACGCTCCGCCAGGAACAGCACCGTCTCGCCCGACGCGAGGCGCGGCAGCTGGGACGGGTCGATGTCGGCGGAGGTGTAGACGACCAGCGGTGTCCGGCTCAGGGCGCCGTTGCCGCGCAGCCAGTCGACGATGCCCGCGCGGCGGCGCCGCACCTGCATGAGGTCCATGACCACCAGGTTCGGGCTGGTCTGCGCGGCCAGCGTCACCGCCTCGGAGTCCGTCGCCCCGCACACCACGTGCATGCCGCGCCGCTCCAGCGTCGCGGTCAGCGCGTTCGCGATCGGTTCGTGTTCCTCGATCAGCAGTACGCGCGGCGGGTGCATCTCGCTGTCGCGCGGTGCCAGCGCCTTCAGGAGCACCGCCGGGTCCGCCCCGTACGCCGCCTCCCGCGTCGCCTGACCCAGTCCCGCCGCCAGCAGCACCGGCACGCCGGCCGCGCCTGCGGCCTCGCGCAGCGACTGCAGGGCGGCCCGTGTGATCGGACCGGTCAGCGGATCGACGAACAGCGCGGACGGGGACGCCGAGATCTGCTCGTCCACCTCCTCGCGCGACTGCACGATCACCGGGCGGTAGCCGCGCTCGGTCAGCGCCTTCTCCGTGGACTCGTCCGGCGCGGGCCAGACGAGCAGCCGGCGCGGGTTGTCCAGCGGCTCGGGCGGCAACTCGTCGTCCATCGGCGGCCGCACGGCCTCCACGACCTCCACCGCGCTGTTCGGCCCGTCGAGCGGCTCGGGCCCCTCGGCGCCCTCGTCCGGTGCCCCTATGGCGAACGCGCGCCCCTCGGGAGCGCTCAGCGGCGGATGCGGGCGGGCGGCGACGGCCGCAGCCGCTGCCTGCGCCTGTGCCTGGGCCTGTGCCTCGCGCTCCCCCTCGGCGGGGTTGGCGAGCTTACGGCGCCGCCCGGAACCGGCGGACGGCGTGCCACCGGGCGGAGTGTCGTTCGCACCGGGCCGCTGGCCCAGGGTGCGCACGCTGATCGGCCGCGCCGCCGGCTCGGCCTGCGCCTGGCTCGCGGCACCGGGCTCCTCGGCGAGCGCACGCCGCGCCCGGCGGCGCCCGGTGGGCGCGGCCTGTGCCTGGGCGGTGGGGTCACCGGCTGGCGGCGCCGCCGGGGCGGCCTGAGGGGCCGTCTGCGGGGCCGCCTGCGTCTGGGGCTGAGGCTGCTGCGTCTGTGCCGCAGCCGTCGCCACCACGGGCGTGCCCTGAGCGGGCGTGGTGTCCGGGGTGGCGTTGTCGGCGCCGGAGGGCGCGGGGGAGGGCTGCGCCTGGGTGGCGGCGCGGCCGGGGCCGCCCGCCGCGGGCGTGCCTTCGGCGCCGAGAGGCGCCGTCGGGCCCTGCCCGGTGTGACCGCCCGGAGTGCCGGGGGCGTACGGGCCCGCCGCCTGTGCCTGTGCCTGTGCTTGGGCGGTGGGGGTGCCCGGCGCGGGCGTCGGGCTGTCCGGGACGTATGGGCCCGCGGGCACCGGCCGCTGGGCGGCGGCGGGGGCCGTGGGGGCCCCGGCGACTCCGGGGTACTGACCGGTCGTCGTCGGCTGCCCCTGCGGGGCCGGCGGGCTGTCGGGGGCGAACGGGCCGGCCACCGCCTGCGCCCGGCCGCCGGAGGCAGGGGTGCCGTTGGCACCGGACGGTGCCGGGTGCGTACCGCCCGTGGGGAAGGAGCCCGTGCCGTCGGGGGCGTACGGGCCCACCGCCGTCCGGCCCTGGGGGCCGGGGGCGGGGGTGTTGCCGGCGTCGGACGGTGCTGGGCGCGGCGGCCCGTCGCCGAGGAAGGCGGCCGTGCCGCCGGTGCCGTACGGGGCGGCGGGCGCCTGGCCCTGCGCGGCGGGCACGCCGGGCACGGGGGCGACGTCGGGCTTGCGCCGACGGGCGGCCGGTGCGGCGCCGTCCGGGCGGGCCTCCGGGCCGTACGGTCCGGCCGGGGAGCCGCCGGCGGCCTGGGTGCCGTACGCCTCGGGGCCGGGCTGGGCCGGAACCGTGGGCCGATCGGCGTCGGCAGCAGAGACGGAAGGCGAAACGGAATCAGTACCGGAACCAGAACCGGAGGCGTCGGCATCCACCGGCGCCGCCTTGCGGTCGGCATCCGCCGGGGGCAGCGCGAACGCCGTGCGCGGCACGGACGGTTCGTCGGTCGACTGGCCGGGGATCTGCCGCTCGGCCTCGGCCAGCGCGCGCCGCGCGCGACGGCCCGTCGGCTGCCCGGCGTCGGCGGGCGCGGAGGCAGGCGCGGCTGAGCGGTCGGCGTCCCCGGGGGGCAGCGCGAACGCGGTGCGCGGCGCCTCACCGCCCTCGGCCGGAGCCGGCGCGGCCTCGCGGCGTGCCCGGCGGCCGGTCGGCGCGGTGGTGCCCGTCGCCTGTGCCGGCACCAGGCCCGAGCCGGGGCGGTCGCCCCGCGTCTCCTCGCCGGAACCCTCCTCCGCCCGCGCGGGGCCCCGCCTGCGGCCGGTCGGCTGCCGGTCCGCACCGGCGGCGGCACCGGCGCCCAGGTCTGCGGGGCTCTGCTCGGCGGGCGTGGTGGCCGTCGGCGCGCCGTCGCGCCGGGCACGACGGCCGCCGCCCTGCGTCGCGGAGGCGTCGGCCGCCGCGCCGGGGTCGGTGCCCCGGCCGCGCTGGGTGGGCATCGGCATGACCGTCGTCAGGTTCTCGGTGTCCGGCCCGCGCCGCTCGGCGGACGGCGGAACGGGGCCCGCGTCGGCCGAGACCGGCACCTCGAGCACGTATGCCTTGCCGCCCGAGGCACCCGGTAGATCGTGCGTCTGCAGCACGCCGCCGTGCCGGCGGACGATGCCGCGCACCAGGGGGCCGTGCACCGGGTCGCCGCCCGGGTAGGGGCCGCGCACCTCGATCCGTACGACCTCGCCGCGCTGCGCCGCCGCCACGACGATCGTCGAGTCGCCGGAAGCGGAACCGGAGCCGGAAGCGGAACCGGTGGCGTCGACGCCGGCCACGTCCGCGATCAGGTGGGCCAGCGCCTGGGCGAACTTCTCCGCGTCCACCTCGGCCTCGATCGCCGGGGCGTGGACGGCGAACTGCGCCCGCCCCGGCCCGATCAGCTCGACGGCGCCCTCGACACCGGCCGCCACGACCTCGTCGAGGGCGGCCTTCTCGCGGACGAGCTTGTCCTGCCCCGCGTCCAGGCGCTGATAGGCGAGCACGTTGTCCACGAGGGTGGTCATCCGGGCGTACCCGGCGGCCAGGTGGTGCAGGATCTGGTTCGCCTCGGGCCACAGCTGCCCCGCCGGGTCGTCGGCCAGGGTGCCCAGCTCGGCGCGGAGTTGGTCGAGGGGGCCGCGCAGGGACTCGTCCAGCATCGCCACCAGCTGCGCGTGCCGCGCGGCCAGCGCGTCGTACGGGCGGCGGTCGGTGAAGGTCATCACCGCGCCGACCAGCTGGTCGCCGTCGCGCACCGGCGCGGTCGTCAGGTCGACCGGCACCGCGCGCCCGTCCTTGGCCCACAGCACCTGCCCCCGCACCCGGTGCTTGCGCCCCGAGCGCAGCGTGTCGGCGATGGGGGACTCCTCGTACGGGAACGGCGAGCCGTCCGCGCGGGAGTGGTGGATCAGCGGGTGCAGCTCGCGTCCGCCGAGGTCACTGGCGCGGTAGCCGAGGATCTGCGCGGCGGAGGGGTTGACGAGGACGACCTTGCCGGCGGTGTCGACGCCGACGACGCCCTCGGCCGCCGCGCGCAGGATCATCTCGGTCTGGCGCTGCGAGCGGGCGAGTTCGGCCTCGGTGTCCAGCGTCCCGGTCAGGTCGCGGACGACGAGCATGAGCAGTTCGTCGTCGTAGGACGACGTGTGCGGCTCGGCGTACGGGGTGCGGCCGTCCTCGAGGTTGGCGCTGGTGACCTCGACGGGGAACTGGGTGCCGTCCGTGCGCCGGGCGATCATCCGGGTGGGCTTGGTGCGCCCGCCGTCCGGGTCGTCCCGCGGCGGCCGCAGCCCGCCGGGGATGCGCCGGGAGTCGAACTCCGGCAGCAGATCGAGCAGACCGCGCCCGACGAGACCGGTGCCGGGCACCTCGAACGTCTCGAGCGCGATGTGATTGGCGTTGACGACCGTGCCGTTGCAGTTGACGAGCAGCAGCGCGTCGGGCAGGGCGTCGAGTATGGCTGCGAGGCGAGCAGCGCCTCGGGATGGCCTGCTGCTCACGACGACGCTTCCTCCCTGGTTACCGCACCTTGCCGACCGTTTCGGGCGGGTTCGCACCGCAACCCGGCGTGTCATTGAGGGGAAGTCTACGGGCTGCCGATGCGGGCGCTACTGCGGATGACGGGTGTGGCGACACCCCTCGCCGGACCCCTCCGGGGCGTCTCGGGCAGGCCGGACATGCCCCTCGTGTCCGTCTTCGTGGCGACCTTCCGGTCAGCCCTGACCGGTTTCCGCGGTGGTTTTCTTCGGCAAGCCCTTCGACTGTCCGAACAGAGTGGAGAAACGGTTCCAGCGGGCGATCTCACAGCCGTTCGTCCGGTTGAAGTCGGTGTTCACCGGTCGTCCGGCCCAGGTCCCGGAGACGTGGGCGCGCTCGGGGCCGCCGTAGATCATGGTGCAGTTCGCGTCCTTCGGTACGGACGCGAAGAGGTCGCTGCCCCACTTGGTCTGGCTGTCGAGCTGGTCACAGGCCTCCTTCGGGCGCGGATGGGTGCCGCCCGCCGGATGGCAGTACAGCTCGTAGGTGCCGTCGTGGGGGCCGCTGTCCGCGATGGTGATCGTGAGGCGGTCGGAGCCCGCGTCCGGCCCCTCCGCGCCGCCCAGCGGGAGCGGGGCGGCCGAGGCGGCGGGGACGACGAGCAGCGCCGGGGTGAGCGCTGCGGCGAGGGCGAGGCGGCGGAGCGACATACGGGTACTCCCGGTGTGCGAGTGATGCGGCGGGCCGAGTGACGCGGGGGATGCGGGGCCCGCCGTACGGGCCGGTGGTACGGGGCCGGGGGCCGGAAGGCACCGGCCGGGCCCCTTTCCCGAACTAACGCTCCTGAGCGCCCCGCGTTGCGCGCCGGGAACGCCTTTGCCCAGGGCACCCAAAGCCCGGTACCGTAGGGTGCGATTGGTGAGGAGCCGCAAGGCTGTGTCATCATCTGCACGCAACACTCGCGCTCGCGCGGGTGTGCTGGAGGCGTCGCCTAGTCCGGTCTATGGCGCCGCACTGCTAATGCGGTTTGGGCCTTAAAGCCCATCGAGGGTTCAAATCCCTCCGCCTCCGCAGCCGGGCCCCGGTCGCATTCATTGCGACCGGGGCTTTTGCGTTTCCGGGGGCGCTCCGGTCTTCGGGCGTCCGGTGGGGGCGGGGCGTTCGGGTGGGTTCGGTTGATCTTCCCGGCGTGCCCCCGGCGCCGGTGGGTGATCTTGGCGCCTGGTGTTTTTGCAGGTCAGGGCCGGTCCGGGGAATGGATTTCGTCTCGCGGCGCGGGTCATGTAATGTTGTCCACGCAACGCCGACCGGCAAGAAAAACGCCGGGAAGCCGAGCGCTCGTAGCTTAACGGATAGAGCACTTGACTACGGATCAAGAGGTTGCAGGTTCGAATCCTGCCGAGCGCACAGCCGAGAGTTTCGACTCTCGACCGTCGCGGGGTGGAGCAGCTCGGTAGCTCGCTGGGCTCATAACCCAGAGGTCGCAGGTTCAAATCCTGTCCCCGCTACTAAGACCGAAGGCCCGGTACCACTGGTACCGGGCCTTCGGCATTTCCGCACGGTCACAGCGGCAGGATCCCCGCCAGCTCGCGCCACTCCGGGCGGGCCAGGGTGAAGACCCGCTCCTTGGCGTTCGGCAGGACGACCTGGACGGCCAGGTGATCCGCGCCGGCCGCCAGGTACTCGTCGACGCGCGCGCGGATCCGGTCCGCGTCGCCCAGGGCGAAGAGCGCGTCCACGAGGCGGTCGCTGCCGTTGCCCTCGAAGTCCGCCTCCGTGAAGCCGAGCCGGAGCAGGTTGTTCGTGTAGTTCGGCAGCGGCAGGTAGAAGGAGAGGAAGTCGCGGGCCGTCTCGCGGGCGCGGGACAGGTCGGTGTCGAGGACGATCTTCACCTCCGGCGCGAGGAAGGCCTCCTCGCCCAGCAGCTCGCGGGCCTGCGCGGTGTACTCGGCCGTGACGAGGTAGGGGATCGCGCCGGCCGCCCGGTCGCGGGCGAGCCGGACCATTCTGGGGCCCAGGGCGGCCAGCATCCGCTGCCCGGCGGGCACCGGTACGGGGGCCTCGTCCAGTGCCGTGAGGTATTCGCGCATCGCGGTGTACGGGCGGGAGTACTGCGGGGCCAGCGCTGTGTGACTCACCCCCAGGCCCAGGAGGACGCGCTCCCGCAGCCCCGGGTCGAGGGCGGCGAATTGTGCGGCGACGTCGGCTGCCGCGTCCTGCCAGATGCTCACGATGCTGGTGCCCACGACGACGCGTTCCGTCGCCTCCAGGACGAGCGAGGCCTGGGCGAAGCGGGGGCTGCCGCCGATCCACAGGGCGGAGAAGCCCAGTTCCTCCAACTCGGCCGCCGCTTCACGGATTTCGCCGTGGTGTGCGGGGTCGTCGGAGCGCAGCCCCGCACTCCAGAGGCCGATCGGGCCGAGGTGTTCGGTGAGTGTCATGATCAACAGTAACCGGAGGTGGCGTCCGCTTATTCCGATTCTCAGACGATTCACAGGGCGCCGAAAGGGCCCTCTCAGCCGCCGCTCCCACCATCGGCACCATGACCACCCTCTCGCCCTACGGGCGCACCACCCAGCTGCCGCACGATCACTCAAGTACCGTGCGCGTCCTGGTCGTCGACGACGAGGCCGCCTCGCTCGCCGGAAGGCTCTCCCTGGTGCTGCGGCCCGAGGGCTGGGGCGTGCGGGCGGCCGCCGACCGCGTCGAGGCCGTGCGCGCCGTCCGGGACTTCCGGCCGCACGTCGCCGTCCTGGGTCTGGCCCCGGCCGCCCCGGACGGGCTTGCCGTGCTCGGGCTGCTGCGGCGGGAGCGGCCCGGCGTGCCGGTGCTCTTCCTCGCCTCCGGGGACTCCGTCGGCGACCGTGTCGCCGGGCTCACCGCCGGCGGCGACGACTTCGTCACCGAACCGTTCCGTCTGGACGAGGTCGTCACCCGGCTGCGGGGGCTGCTGCGCCGGGCGCGGGCGGCGGCCCCCGGCGGCGGCGGTTCCCGGCTGACCGTCGGTGACCTCGTCCTCGACGAGGAGAGCCGCGAGGTGCGGCGTGGCGACACGGACATCCACCTGACCGCCACCGAGTTCGAGCTCCTGCGCTTCCTGATGCGCAACCCGCGCCGGGTGCTCAGCAAGCCGCAGATCCTCGAGCGGGTCTGGTCCTACGACTTCGGCGGGCGGGTCAACGTCGTCGAGCTCTACATCTCCTATCTCCGCCGCAAGATCGACGCCGGCCGGCCGCCGATGATCCACACGCAGCGGGGGGCCGGATATCTGATCAAGGCGGCTCCTCCGAAAAACTGTTGTACGGCGTAGAGGAGATCTTGTACGGTGTACAGCGCAAGCAGCCGTACACCGTACAGGGGGGCTCCCATGGCATCGCCGACCACCGATTCACCACCCGACAACACCGCCGCCGAGGCCGGGCGGCACCGTCTTCCCACGCGGTGGCTGGTCCTCGCCGTCATCTGCCTCGCCCAGCTGACCGTCCTGCTGGACAACACCGTCCTCACCGTCGCGATCCCCTCCCTCACCGAGGACCTGGGAGCGTCGACCTCCGACATCCAGTGGATGATCAACGCCTATTCGCTGGTGCAGGCCGGTCTGCTGCTCACCGCCGGCAGCGCCGCCGACCGCTACGGGCGCAAGAAGCTGCTCGCCACCGGGCTCGCCCTGTTCGGCATCGGCTCGCTCGGTGGTGCCCTCTCCGAGACCGCCGGGCAGTTGATCGCCGCCCGAGCGGGCATGGGCATCGGCGGTGCCCTGCTGATGACCACGACGCTCGCCGTCGTCGTCCAGGTCTTCGACGAGGAGGAGCGGCCCAAGGCCATCGGCCTGTGGGGCGCGGTGAGCGCGCTCGGCTTCGCGGCCGGGCCGCTGATCGGGGGCGCGCTCCTCAACCACTACTGGTGGGGCTCGATCTTCCTCATCAACCTGCCGGTGGCGCTGATCGGCCTGCTGGCCGTCGCCAAGTGGGTGCCCGAGTCCAAGAACCCCTCGGGCGACCGGCCCGACGTGCTCGGCGCACTGCTGTCCACCGTCGGCATGACCGGCGTCGTCTTCGCGATCATCTCCGGTCCGGGCCATGGCTGGACCTCCGGCCGGGTGCTCGTCTCCGCCGCGGTCGGCGTGCTCACGCTCGCCTTCTTCGCCGTGTGGGAGCGCCGCTGCCCCTACCCGATGCTGGACATGCACTTCTTCCGCAACAGCCGGTTCACGGGCGCCGTCTCCGGCGGCATCCTCGTCGCCTTCGGCATGGGCGGATCGTTCTTCCTGCTCGGTCAGCACCTGCAGTCGGTGCTGCACTACGACCCGCTCGAGACCGGGCTGCGCATGACGCCGCTCGCGCTGGTCATCGTCGTCCTCAACTTCACCGGGGTCGGGGCGCGGCTGCTGCCGAAGATCGGTACGCCCGGTGCGATCGCCGGTGGCATGGGGCTGCTGGCGGCGGGCCTCGCGGCGATCGCCGTGCTCGGTGCGGACGGGTACGGGGGGATGCTGCTGGGGCTGATCCTGATGGGCATCGGTATCGCGCTGTCGATGCCGGCCATGGCCACCGCGGTCATGTCCGCGATTCCGCCGGAGAAGGCGGGTGTGGGGGCCGGGGTCAACGGCACGCTGCAGGAGTGCGGGAACGGGCTCGGTGTGGCGGTGCTGGGTGCGGTGCTGAACTCGCGGTTCGCGGCGCTGCTGCCGGGGGTGGCGGCGGGAGCCGGTTCCCTGCCGGACGCGCTGGCGCGCGTGCGGACGGAGGGGGAGCGGGAGGCCGTCTCGGACGCGTTCGCGTCGGGCGTGCAGGCCAGCCAGCTGGTGGGTGCGGGGGCCGTGCTCGCCGGTGGTGTGGTGGCAGCGGTGCTGCTGTGGCGGGCCGAGCGGGTTGAGCGGGCTGCGCAGGCCTAGGGGGTGTCCGAGCGGGCTGGTCGCTGAGGTGCGGCCCGGTGGCCGGGTTTGTGCCCACCCTCCCAGCTACCGCTGGGAGGTGCCCCCAGCCCTGCGGAACGATTGCCCACAAACCGGTAGTGGAGTCGGGTAGCCGACGAACCGGTGCGAGGGGCCGGGGGGCTGCCCCCACCGTGGAAACGGAAAGGCGCAGGGATGAGCAGTGCTCACCGGGCCCGTACCGCGGGTCCAACTAGCATTCGGGTACGTAGACAGCCGGCGGAAAGTGAGAACGCACCATGGCAGGCAGCCTGCGGACCAGTGTGTGGCTGGGCGGGGAGGGGGCGGCGGTGAAGGCTCCCAAGCGGAAGGCGGAGCCCGCCGGTGAGGGTGCTCTCGACCGGGACCGGATCGTCGCCGCCACGGTCCGGCTGCTCGACGCCGACGGGCTGGCGAAGTTCTCGATGCGCCGGCTCGCCGCCGAGCTCGGCGTGACCGCCATGTCGGTCTACTGGTACGTCGACACCAAGGACGATCTCCTCGAGCTGGCCCTGGACCAGGCGTGCGCCGACATGACGGTCCCCGACGTGTCCGACGAGAGCGCCGACTGGCGCGACCAGGTGCGGGAGCTGGCCACCGAGTACCGCAAGATGCTCGTCACCCATCCGTGGGTGGCCCAGCTGGTGGGCCGGTTCCTCAATATCGGCCCGCATTCGATGGCCTTCGCCGAAGCGGCGCTGAAGGTCGTGCGCCGCATCGGCGTGCCGCCGGAGGGGGCCACCGGCACCCTCAACGCCATTTTCCAGTTCGTCTACGGATTCGCCACGATCGAGGTGCTCTACCGGCAGCGCTGCCGGGACGCCGGTATGACCGAGGACGAGTACCTCGAGCAGGTCATGGGCGTGGTCTCCGACCGCCCGGAGTTCTCGGACACCTACAAGGAGGCCGCGGAGCTCATGGAGGCGCGCAGTGCGGACTCCGTCGCCACCATGCGTGAACGCGACTTCGCCTACGCCCTCGACATGATGATCGCCGGCATCGAGGCCATGGGCAGTCGGTGAATCCCTGACGCCGTCCGGGTCAGGACACCAGGGGCTGCTCCTCCGATTCGGTCAGCCGCACGGTGCACAGGCCGCCGCGTTCGGTCCTCACGTCCGTCACCTTGAGCTGTGTTCCGGGCGCGAGGATGAATTCCTCCTCGCCGCTGAACGCGGAGAAACTGCTGATGCCCACCGCCCGTGCGGGGACCACCTCGAAAAGCGTCCGCTTGCCGCGGCTGCCGAGGAACGCCCGAGCCACGCCGAGGTTCGGCGTGCACGAGGAAACGCCCCACCAGGTCACGGTCCGGCCGAGCGGATACTGCGCCCGCAGGTCCAGCGACACCCCGCGCCACAACGGCTCCGTGCGGGCGGGAAGCGCCGAGACCGCCGAGAACAGCAGCCGCAGGTACGGCAGGTACGGGACGAGCCTGGTGCGGTCCGGGGAGCGGAGGACGGAATTGATCTCCCGGTAGAAGGCGGATTCGCAGGTATAGAGGTAGAGGGCGGCGATCGCCTCGGCGGACAGGCCGGCGGCCGATTCGTCCGCCCGCCTCTTGCCGAATTCGTGTGACTGCCTGACGTGCCGGTCGAGACCGGGCAGCAGGGCGGCGACCGGGGCGACGGCGTCGCCGAAGTCCATGAGCGGGGTGTCGAAGACACCGGTGATGGAGGGGAGGGCGAGCCCCTCGTCCTTTACGCTCGCGAGCCGTTCGAGGTAGAGCTGATGCAGCTCCATCGTGGACGTGATGAACGCACCCATGCGTTCGGAGATGTTCTCGTCCGTCCCGCCGGTCTTCGTTTCGTTCCAGCCCTTGCTCGGCAGCCAGTCGACAGGATCGGCGCCCAGTGAGGCCAGGGCGTCGTTCACCATGTCGAAATGGTCGCCGTCGCAGAAGATGTCGCCCTGCGCCGCGGGATTGGCGTGGTCGATGTGCCGGACCTCGACCTCGGGGTACTTCTTCTGGAGCTCGAGGACGACCTTCTTCAGATTGCGGGCGTGGGCTCCCCACCACGCGAAGACGACGCCGCGGTCCTCCTCGTCGGCATTCTGCTTGGCCTTGAGGATCTCCTCGACGATCCGCTCGGCGACCGGGCGCCAGAACGCGGTGTGCGGGTCGGCTCCCCTCGGGCCGTCACTGCTGGCGGTGAGCGCCGCGTTCAGCAGCAGAACGCCCTGCGTGAGCATCGCCTGGAACCATTCCGGCGGCTGGACGGTGTCCTGCTTCCTCAGCAGCGCGCGAATGTCGGCGATGGGGGTCTTCTTGGGAATGCCGTACTTCCACATGGCCGCCGCCTTGATGATGCAGCGGATGCTGACGGCCCTGCCGAACTGGCTGTCCTTCCAGTCGTGGAACGTGTTGTCGAACATGGCGATGCCGGTGGCGCTCTCCGGCCGCGGATAGGGGTTCTGGCCGAATATGACGACCTTCCACTTGTGCGGCGGATGGGGCTTGAGCGCCTGAAAGGTCAGTTCGCGGACGGGGACGACATCCGGGCCGCGCCCGGGGCCGATGAACGAGGCCGCGCCCGGCTGCGCCTCGATGACCGGCCGCAGTAGCGGAAGCCACGGTTCACCGCCGCCTTGGAACAGCTCGGCAAGAGCCAGCGGGTCGTTCGGGTCGGGCTGGGCGGGGGCGTTGGCATCGATCATGGCCGGGAGGCTAGCAACGGGGTACGACAATCGAGCGCCCGACTGGTTGTCAGTGGGGCGCGGTAGCTTCGGGATCGCTGGAAGGACCGTTCCCGATGGGAGAGCACTATGGCCGTGAACCACGAGCAGGCGCCGCTCAAGGTGGTGTTGACCGACACCAACACCCATGTGGTGGGGGCATGGCGGGCCGCGTTCGCCGACACCCCCGGGATCGAGATCCGCAAGGGCTCGATCCTCGACGAGAGCGTCGACGCCTGGGTGAGCCCCACCAACTCACGGGGACTGATGAACGGCGGCGTCGACGCCGTCATCAAGCGCCACCTCGGCGCCGGCATCCAGCTGCGGGTGCAGCGGGCCATACGCGACCAGTTCGCGGGCAACCTCCCGGTGGGAAGCGCGGTGTGCGTTCCGTCCGGCGCGACCAACCCGAAGTTCCTGATCTCCACGCCGACGATGGAAACGTCCTCGGAGAATGTGAGCGAGACCCTGAATGTGGCGCTGGCCTGCGCCGCCGCGTTCCAGGCGATCCACCGGCAGAACCAGGAGGCGCCGGGCAGCATCGAGTCGGTGGCGCTGGTCGGCATGGGCGCCCGGACCGGCCGCGTGCCGGCACGGGTGTGCGCCAACCTGATGTGGACGGGCTACACGCTGTTCAACGACTACCGCTTCGAGGACTACGAGGACCTGCGCCGCACCATCACCGCGCAGCTCGACGACATCGAGAGCGCGCCCGTCGAGAAGCGGGTACGCATAGCGCCGCCCGAGCGCCCCGCCTCACGTCGCTGACCGATGTCTGCTCAGCCGTTCTCACGCCACCAGTCCACCGTCGCCTCGACCTGCTCGCCGACGGGGGTGGCACGTAGGGCGAACGCGGCTTCGTAGGCGCTCGAATCGACTACGAACGGACGGTCGAACTGATACCGGATCTCCTTCAGTTCGCGGAGCAGCGGCGAGAAGAGCGAGGCGAGGCCGAGCACGGCCGGCGACAGCCTGCGTACCGCGACCGGTGCCGTTCCCGCCCGGTCGGCGAGCCTGCCGACCATCTCCCGGGTGGACAGCGCGGGCTCCGTCGGGACGTGCCAGGCCCGTCCCCAGGCCCGCTCCTCGCCCGCGACCTCGACCAGTGCCCCGGCCACATCGGGAAGGTAGCTCCAGCTGTGAGGGGTGTCCGGATCCCCGAGCGCGGAGACCGGCTTGCCGCGCAGCACGCGCGGCACGACCCGTGCGGCCAGGTGCCCGCCGTCGGTCACGCCGGGCCCGAAGAAGTCCGAGGCCCGCACCTCGACCGCCCTGATCCGCCCCTGTTCGTGGAGGTTCCGTGCCTGCTCCCAGACGGCGGCGCGCGCCCTGCCCTTGGGGCCGGTCGCCGCGAGCGGCAGGTCCTCGGTCAGGGGACCGTCCGCCGGGCCGTAGCCGTAGAGGTTGCCCAGCATGACCAGGACGGCCCCGGTCGCCTCGGCCGCCGCACAGACCGATGTGGCCAGCGGCGGCCATTCGTCCGGCCAGCGATGGTAGGGCGGCGCGGCGCAGCAGTAGATCGCGGCGGCGCCCTGCGCGGCCTCGATCAGTCGTGCGCTGTCCGTCGCGTCCAACGCGATGTGCTCGATGCCGGGTTCCGGGCTCCGCCCCGACTTGGTGACGACCCGTACGGAGTGACCCTGCTCGGCCAGAAGCCGAGCAGTGGCCGCCCCGGCGGGCCCGAATCCCACGACGACAGAAAGACTCACGCCCGCACACTAGCGCGATTGATCACGAGCACGATGGAGCGCGCCTACGACTGGAGCGTGCCCACGACTGGACCGTGCTTACGACTGGACCGTGACCGGCTTCTCGGCGCGCAGGTCGCTGACGAAGCCGCCCTTGGTCACGCGCATCCAGTAGGAGTGGCTGCGGTCCTTGATGTCGGGGTCGCGCTCCAGCTTGCGGTCCATCGAGGTTGCGCCGCCCTTCACGTCCCGCTGGAAGGTGTAGGGGTGCCAGATGCCGATCTCGCTGCTGTAGAAGGGCTTGGTCTCCATCAGCATGACCTGGTCCGGGTTGCCCTGCGCGGGCTTCCAGTTGACGCGGACGGTGGCCGCGTCGAGGCGGTCGACGGACGTCACCGCCGGGGCCTTCGGGATGACCGAGGCGGCGGCGGGCTTGATGTCGGCGCTGCGGATCGTCCGCGGCACGGACGGCTGGTAGCCGTCCGGGTTGTCCAGCTTCCCGGTGACGCGCAGCGCGGTGGGGGCCTGGCCCTGTCCGCCCGCGCACACGTCGACGTGGGCGACCTTGCGCCAGTCGACGCCGGGGCCGGGGAACCTCACGAAGTCCTCTTTCTGGACCTTCAGCTCGCGAGTGACACCACCTATGACTGCGCTGAAGGAGTAGACGTAGCGGGAGTCGTCGTCGCGGACCACCTGGTAGCTGCACGCGTCCACAGCGGCGGCCCGCGCGTCGACCGCCGGCGCGCCGGCGGCGGCAGCCGACGGAGCCGCTGCGGCGGCCCCCGCACCCGAGACCAGGGCGCCGAGACTCAGCGCGGACGTGGCGATGGCGGTGGCGATACGAGAGGGCATGCATCCTCCGGGGACATCCCCAGGCCGCCTGTGCGTCCTGGGCACCGATACGATCTCGCGCCGGACGCTACCGGCAATTGACGGTCAAGAAGAAGTCAAATACCGGCAAAGTGAAGGCTTTTCGTCAGCAGCCGGTGACGATGGCCGGAAACCGACCTCCTGATCAGCGCCCGAGGACGCGTGCGGTCCGGCGGCCGGGACATGCCAGGGCCCCGGCGGCCGGTGCGCGCGAGGCCGTCCCCTGCCTCTTCCGCGCGCACCACCACCGGGGCCACGACCCAGGAACCGTTCATGCCGTTCAGGCCCTGGGCCACCGGCCACCAGGAGGCGCGTCTCCGCTCGTAGCGCACCTCCGGCGGCCGGAGTCCGTCAGTCGCCCTTCCCCTTCAGGGCGACCTCCTTGATGAAGAGCGTCACGATGAACGCGATCAGCGCGCACGGCGCCGAGTACAGGAAGACATCGCCGACGGCGTGCCCGTACGCGCTCTCCACGACCGTCCGGATCGGCGCCGGCATCGCGTCCAGGTCCGGGATGCCGCCCCCGCCCGTACCGCCGTGCCCCATCGCCGCCGCGGCCTTCGGGCCGAGGGCGGTGATGCCGTCGCGCACGTAGTCCGGAACCCGCGTGGCCAGCACCGCGCCCAGCGCGGAGACGCCGACCGCGCCACCGAGGGAGCGGAAGAACGTCACCACGGAGCTCGCGGCGCCGAGGTCCTTCGGCTCGACCTGGTTCTGGGCGGCGAGCACCAGGTTCTGCATCATCATGCCGATGCCGAGCCCGGTGAGGGCCATGTAGACCGCCAGGTGCCAGTACGGGGTGTCGTACCGCATCGTGCCGAGCAGACCGAGGCCCGCCGTGACCAGGACGCCGCCGCTGAGCAGCCAGGCCTTCCAGCGGCCGGTCTTCGTGATGACCATTCCGGAGACGGTCGACGATATGAACAGGCCGCCGATCATCGGGATGGTCAGCACGCCGGACATCGTCGGCGACTCGCCGCGCGCCAGCTGGAAGTACTGCGAGAAGAAGACGGTGCCGGCGAACATCGCGACACCCACGAAGAGGCTCGCGAGCGAGGACAGCGCGATGGTCTTGTTGCGGAACAACCGCAGCGGAATGATCGGTTCGGCCGCCTTGGTCTCGGTGAGGACGAACAGCGCGCCGAGCACGACGGATCCGCCGACCATGACCGCGGTCTGCCAGGAGATCCAGTCGTAGTCCTTGCCCTTGCCGGCCCGGGTGACCCAGATCAGCAGCAGGGTGACGGCGGCGGTGATGAAGAAGGCGCCCAGCCAGTCGACCTTGACCTTGCGCTTGACGACCGGCAGCTTCAGCGTCTTCTGCAGCACGACGAGCGCGATGATCGCGAACGGTACGCCGACGTAGAAGCACCAGCGCCAGCCGAGCCAGGAGGTGTCGGTGATGACGCCGCCCAGCAGCGGGCCGCCGACGGTGGCGACGGCGAAGGTCGCGCCGAGGTAGCCGCTGTAACGGCCGCGCTCGCGCGGGGAGATCATGGCGGCCATGACGATCTGCGCGAGGGCGGACAGACCGCCCACGCCGATGCCCTGGACGACGCGGCAGGCGATGAGCGTGCCGGTGTTCTGCGACAGACCGGCGACGACCGATCCGGCCACATAGACCACGAGGGCCAGCTGCACCAGCAGCTTCTTGCTGAACAGGTCCGAGAGCTTGCCCCACAGCGGGGTGGACGCGGTCATCGCCAGGAGCGAGGCCGTGACGACCCAGGTGTAGGAGGACTGGCTGCCGTGGAGGTCGTGGATGATCTCCGGAAGGGCGTTGGAGACGATCGTGGAGGAGAGGATCGCCACGAACATGCCCAGCAGCAGGCCGGAGAGCGCCTCCATGATCTGACGGTGTGGCATCGGGGCGCCGGCGGGCGCCTCGGGCGCCACCGGTGCCGTGGGTTCGGCGGCGTCCCGCACACCTGCCGGTGTGGACTTGGCCATGGACTTCCTTTTCTCCCTAGGGTGTTCAGGCGGGGTGGGGATGGACGCAGCGGACGCTCAGGCCGGCGGCCGCGTGATCCTGCACTCGCCGAAGCTCTGGCGCAGGCGCTTCATCAGGTCGATGAGCCGGCCGACGTCGTCGTCGGACCAGTCCCGCAGGCAGGTGGCGAGCGCGTCGGTGTAGCGCGCGCTCACCTCCTGGAGCATGTCGAGGCCGCTGGGTGTCAGGCTCAGCTGCCGCGACCGCTTGTCCAGCGGGTCGGGCTGCCGGTCGATCCAGCCGCGGTCGGTGGCGTACGTGACCTGCCGGCTGGTGACCGAGGCGTCGATGCCCATCAGTTCGCCGAGCCGGCCCATCCGCATGCCGCCGTGCTGCTTGAGCAGGGCGAGGAGCATGGCCGTCGCCGGCGGGCAGTCGTGCGGCAGGGCCCGGCCCAGGCCGCGCTTGACCGCGCCGATCGCGCTGAGTTGTTTGGCGAGCTCTTCGTACTGCTCCTGTGCCGCCACCGGCTTCGGCTCCTCGATTCGACTCGACTCAGGACGTTAGGTTGCTTCGGGCAACCATAGGAAAGGTTGGTTGCTGAAGGCAAACGAAATCGCGTCAAATCGGGTAAAGGAACCCTCAAGGCTTGCTCGGGCGGCCGTAAAGGTGCAGGTCAGGACGGTCGGGGCCGGTCGACGGCCGGAGACGGTCAGGACAGTCGACGGCCGACGGGTCAGGGTCAGTCGAGGTCCGCAGTCGGTCAGGACCAGTCGACAGTCACATCACGCGTCTCGATGCGCATGCCCGGCCACACCCGCCATGCGTCGACGCACACGGTCCAGGTCGCCTCCACGGCCCTCCCGGGGGCGATCGGTGCCGGGAGGGGGTGGGTGGAGGTCGCCGTCCACCAGTCGATGTCCAGGGCGTCGACGATGTGGGTGCCCAGGGTGACGGTGCCGCCGGTCGCGGCGCGGCCGCCCGTGTTGGTGAAGGTGAGGGTGACCCGCTCGCACCAGCGGTCCTCGGCGGGCTCGCGGCGCGGTTCGCTCACGCCGGTCACGGCGGGCGGCGGGGGTGTCGGGGCCGGCGTGCCGGTGCTCGGTCCGGAACCCGGTGGAGAGGGAGTGGAGGGGGGCTGCGAGGGGTGCGGCGGGCGAGGGGGTGGTGTGCCGCCGCTGCCGCTCGGGAGGGCCGCGCCCTTGCTTGTGGCAGGGGCCGGGCGAGGGCCGCGCGGGGTGCTCGTACCGTTCGTGCTCTTCGCGGAAGCGGAGAGGGGAGCGGATGCGGATGCGGAAGGGGAGGGGGATGCGGACGCCGGCGCGGAGGACGGGCTTCGAGAGGGCGTCGGCCTCGTACCGCTCAGCGGTAGGAGCTCCACGCCGCCCCTCGGCGGCACCGGCCCCGGCACCGTTCCGGACGCACCGCGTCCGGCGGCCTCCGTGGTGACATGGGCGTCGTGGCCGCCGCCGCACCCCGTGAGCGGCAGGCCCAGGGAGAGCGCGCACAGCGCCATGGCGGGGACGAGCGCCTTCCGTCGCATCGGCCCAGTGTCACTGACGGTCCGTCAGGTGTACAGGGTCCGGGAGCCGGCGGTCCTCAGTCGGCGATGAGCCCCTCGCGCAGCTGTGCCAGGGTCCGGGTGAGCAGCCGGGAGACGTGCATCTGCGAGATGCCGACCTCCTCGCCGATCTGCGACTGGGTCATGTTGGCGAAGAACCGCAGCATGATGATCTGCCGCTCGCGCGGCGGCAGCTTGGCCAGCAGCGGCTTGAGGGATTCGCGGTACTCCACGCCCTCCAGCGCCGTGTCCTCGTAGCCGAGCCGGTCGGCCAGCGAGCCCTCGCCGCCGTCGTCCTCGGGGGAGGGGGAGTCGAGCGAGCTGGCCGTGTAGGCGTTGCCGACGGCGAGGCCGTCGACCACGTCCTCCTCGGACACACCCAGGCACAGGGCGAGTTCGGGGACGGTCGGCGAGCGGTCGAGCTTCTGTGCGAGCTCGTCGCTGGCCTTGGTCAGGGCCAGACGCAGCTCCTGGAGGCGGCGCGGGACGCGCACGGACCAGCTGGTGTCGCGGAAGAAGCGTTTGATCTCACCGACGACGGTCGGCATGGCGAACGTCGGGAATTCGACACCCCGTTCGCAGTCGAACCGGTCGATCGCCTTGATCAGGCCGATGGTGCCGACCTGGACGATGTCCTCCATGGGCTCGTTGCGGCTGCGGAAGCGGGCCGCGGCGTAGCGCACGAGGGGGAGGTTGAGCTCGATGAGGGTGTCGCGGACGTACGTACGCTCGGCGCTGTCCCGCTCGAGCGTGGCCAGCCGCAGGAAGAGGGAGCGGGAGAGGGTGCGGGTGTCGATGGCTTCGCAGTCGTCGAGCACGGCGTGCGGTGCGTCGTTGGCGAGCACCTTCGCGCTGCCCAGGTCTACGGACATGCCACCCCCTTGAGGTCGCGGACGGGTCACAGCAACTCCCTCGAGCGAGGGGTTCAGCCTCCACCTGAATACCGGAGGCTGCGCTGTGGCAAACGCAGTTCCTGCAGAATGTCACATGTCGGCAACACGCTGTAGCGTCAAGTCGACTTATCTTCCCCATGACACCGGGGGGAGGGTCACCCGGGAGGGTTAGGCGTCGATTCGATTTGCGGAGCGCAGCCGGGCGAAGCTCCGTGAGAGTAGCCGGGACACATGCATCTGCGACACCCCCAGCTCCGCGCTGATCTGCGACTGCGTCAGATTGCTGTAGTAGCGCAGCAGCAGGATGCGCTGTTCGCGCTCCGGCAGCTGTACGAGCAGGTGACGTACGAGGTCGCGGTGCTCGACGCCCGCGAGCGCGGGGTCCTCGTAGCCGAGCCGGTCCAGCAGTCCGGGCAGGCCGTCGCCCTCCTGGGCGGCCTCGAGGGAGGTCGCGTGGTACGAGCGGCCGGCCTCGATGCAGGCCAGCACCTCGTCCTCGGCGATCTTGAGCCGGTCGGCGATCTCGGCGGTGGTCGGGGAGCGGCCGTGCAGCACGGTCAGGTCCTCGGTGGCGCCGTTGACCTGCACCCACAGCTCGTGGAGGCGGCGCGGGACGTGCACGGTGCGGACGTTGTCGCGGAAGTAGCGCTTGATCTCGCCGACGACGGTGGGCATGGCGAAGGTGGGGAACTGCACCCCGCGATCGGGGTCGAAACGGTCGATGGCGTTGATGAGCCCGATGGTGCCGACCTGGACGACGTCCTCCATCGGCTCGTTGCGGCTGCGAAAGCGCGCCGCGGCGTACCGCACGAGGGGGAGGTTGGCTTCGATCAGGGCGGCGCGCACGCGGGCGTGCTCGGGCGTGCCGGGCTCCAGGGCGGCGAACTCCTTGAAGAGCACCTGGGTCAGGGCGCGGGCGTCGGCGCCGCGGCTCTCGCGGGAGCGCGGGGCGGCCCCGGCGGCGGCTACGGCGGCCGCGGCGAGGTCGCCGTCGCCGGGGTCCTCGGCGTCGTCGGGCCGGTGCGGCTCGTCGGTCGGCTTGTCGCTCCGGAGGGGGGCTTCGGGCGCTGTACGGGCCGGCACGGTCACCACCCCTTTTCGGTCAACTCATCCGGCAAAAGCGGTCATAGCATCACAAGACATGTGCACTGTGTGCAAGCACCGCATATCGCCGTGTTGACGTCGAAAAGCACCCCTCGCCGGGGTGGCGAGGGGTGGCCGGAAGTGAGCCCGGAAGCGAGCCGGAGGGGCTGTGCGGCGTCCCGTCAGAACGGGTAGTCGGCGATCACCCAGGTGGCGAATTCGCGCCACTGGCCGACGCCCGCCTGGTGGGCCGGGTGGTCGAGGTAGCGCTGCAGCGCCTCGGGGTCCTCGACGGCCGAGTTGATGGCGTAGTCGTAGGCGATCGGGCGCTCCGAGACGTTCCAGCCGCACTCCCAGAAGCGCAGCTCCGGGATCTGCTCGCCGAGCTCCTCGAACGCCCGCACGCCGGCGACGACACGCGGGTCGTCGCGCTCGACGCCCTCGTTGAGCTTGAACAGGACGAGATGGCGGATCACTGGCTGCCTCTTCGCATTGTCGCGCTGATGTGCCGCTCCGGGCCGGTGCGGCGGGCACCGGACGTCAGCTGATCAGCTGGGTCATGAACTCGCCGATGTTCTTGGCGGCGTCCGAGATCCCTTCGAACCCTATCTGGACCAGCTCGGCCGAGCGGGCGGGGGAGTGGATGATCGTGTAGGCCACGAAGATGCCGAGTGCCCAGAGCACGACCTTCTTCGTCTGCACCATGACGCACTGCCTCCCCTGTCGTCCGCTGCTGTCCCGCGTGCGGTCGCGAGAGTCTATCCGTGCGTGCGTGCGAACGGATGTATGGCCGAAAGGGTTGGGCGTGTTGCCTGGACGCGGGCGTGTGCGCCGCTTCACGGCCCTCACGCGGTCTTTAAGGACTTTCGGCCCTGCGGCGCGGGCCCTTCGCCGGACTCGCGGCGCGCGCCCCGGGCGGAGGATGGTTGTGCGCCCGCGGATCTGGCAGGAATCCCGCGGGCCGGGACACGGCCCTCACTGCGGGGTCCGGACCGCGCGCTTCCCCCCGACCGCGGTCCGAACTTGAGGCCGTGCCCTCGCCGGGGGAGGAGGCATGTCCCCCCGACGCCGCCTCCCCCGACCTGCACTCGCCGGAAGCCCCGGCTCCGGACCGATTCGCGCACAGGTCCGGGGCCGGGGCTTCCGGTGCATCACGGGTGCGTGTCGGAGGTGAGTTCCGCCCACTGCCGGGGCACCAGAAAGGCACACGATGTGCCCGATGAGGGAGGGCGGTGAGGTTCGCCATGGGCGTGTACGAGCTCGCCTTCACCATGCGGGAGCGCGTGGTGGGGGGAGCGGTGGTCGTCGAACTGCTGGGTGAGATCGACATCTTGGCCGAGCAGACCCTGGGGCCGAGGCTCGAGGCGCTGGTCGGGCGGTGCCGGGGTGACCTCGTCATCGACCTGCGTGGAGTGACGTTTCTGGACGCGAGCGGGGTGCGGCTGCTGCTGAGGGCACGGCAGCGGGCCGTGTGGGGATGCGCGCGGCTGCGGGTCGTGCGGGGCGGGGCGATGGTGTCGAAGGTGATACGCATCGCCGGCGTGGAGCCGGCGTTCACGTGGCTGGACGCGTTCCCGCCGTCGGCGGTCGGGAGCGTCCCCGCCTGACGGCGGCTTCAGGTCGTCGGCATGCCGGCTTGATGGTGCGCTCAGGCCGTCGGCGTCCCCGCCTGAAGGCGTCCCCAGGTCGTCGGCGTCCTGGCCTGACGGCGCGTTCGGCTCGTCAGCGTCTCGGCATGACGGTGCGCTCGGGCGTCAGTGTCCCGGCTTGACGGCGTGCTCAGGCCGTCGGCGTCCCGGCCCGACCCGGTGCGCTCAGGGCGTCGCGCGCCAGGCAGGGAACTCCTCGTCCAGGAGTTCTCGCACGTCCGCCGCCTCCTTGGCGCCGCGGCGGTCCAGGACCTCGTGGGCCTCCCGTAGGCAGCCCAGGGCCGGGCGGGGCTCGCCCAGGGCCGGGAGGGCGCGGCCGCGGGCGGCCAGGGCCAGGCCCCGGCAGTACGCGTCGCCCAGGCCGGCTTCGATCGCCAGCGCCCGGTCGGCCGCCGTGACGGCCTCCCGGTGCTGGCGCTGGTCCAGCCGGCAGTGCGCCAGGTGCGCCCACAGCAGGGCCGTCCGGCGGGGATCGGTCTCCAGGCCCAGCGCCTCGCGCAGCCGGTCCGTCGCGCCCGCCGCGCGGTCGGCCGCCAGCAGGGTGCGGGCGGCCTGGTGCAGGACGTGGGCCAGGACCGGTTCGTCGCCGAGCTCGCGGGCCCGTTCGACGGCCTCGGCCGCGGTGGTCAGGGCCTCCTCCGTACGGCCCAGACCGGTGTACGCGCGCGCCGTGTGGGCCAGGGCCTCGAGCGCGCAGCTCGTCGCGCCCTCCGACCGGAAGTGCTCCTCCGCCTGTACGAGCAGGGGCAACGCGTCGCCGGGCCGGCCCAGGGACAGCAGGACGACGCCGAGTTCGCCGGAGGCCAGGGTCAGCGCGAGCGGATCGGCGGCCGCCTCCGCCAACCGCAGGCAGGCGCGCAGGTCGCGCTCGGCGCGCTCGTAGGTGTCGGCGCCGAAGCGGGGCGCTCCCAGGACGCGCAGGGCGCGGGCGGCGCTCGCTCCGTCCTCGTTCTCATGCGCGCGCTCCAGGGCCCGGCCCGCCGGGTCCGCGAGGTCCTGGTGGCGCGCGGTGCCGGTGGTCAGCCGGTCCCAGACGGTCAGCAGGTCCACGGCCGGGCGCAGCGCGTCGGGGATGTCGAGGCGCAGGACCTGGCCGGTGAGGGCGAGCAGGTGCGGGTGGGTGTGGTGCAGCCAGGTGCGGGCCGCGTCGGCGTCGGGCAGGGGGCGGCCGGTGGTGGCGAGGTTGTGGTGCAGGTGGCGCGGTACGGGGCTGTCGGGGCGGATGCGGCGCAGGGCGGTGACGGCGGTCGCCAGGTGGTGGTCGAGGAGCCGCAGCAGTGCGGCGTCGCGCACGGGCGGGCTGTCGGTGCGCCGGCTCTGTCCGAGGGCGAACTCCCGGAGCACGTCGTGGTGGTGGTAGCGGGCCGGGGCGGGTGATTCGAGCAGGCCGGTCGTGGCCAGTTCGGCGAGGAGGGCTTCCGCTTCGGTCGCGCCGGGGAGGTCCAGGACGGCGGCGGCCGCGGCCGCGTCGAGATCGGGGACGTCGGGCAGGGCCAGGAGCCGGAAGGCGTGGGCCTGTTCGAGGTCCAGGGCGTCGTGGGCGACGCGCAGGACGGTCTCGGTGGTGAGGTCGCCGGGGTGCGGGTCGCCGGAGTGGAGCTGGTCGAGGCGGTGGCGTTCCTCGCGCAGGCGTGCGGCGAGGTCGGCCGGCGTCCAGAAGGGGCGCGCGGCCAGCCGGGCGCCCGCCACGCGCAGGGCGAGCGGCAGGGGGCCTGTGGCGGCCAGCACCTCGCGGGCGGCCTGCGTGGCGGTGTCCTGCGCGGTGTCGCCCGCGATCGCCGCGAGCATCGCCAGTGCCTCCTTCTCCTCCGGCAGGTTCACGGCGATCTGCCGTGCGCCCGGTAGCGCGAGGTCGGGTGCCCGGGACGTGACCAGCACCGTGCAGCCCGACGTCCCCGGGAGCAGGGGCGTCACCTGTGCGGCGTCGGCGGCGTCGTCCAGCAGGAGGAGCGTGCGGCGGTCGGCGAGCAGCGAGCGGTAGAGGGCGGTGCGGCGGGCCGTGCCCTCGGGCAGGGCGTGGTCGCCGACGCCGAGGGCGTGCAGGAGCTGGTCGAGGGCCGCGCCGGTGGTCAGCGGTTCCGGGGCGGAGCCGCGCAGGCCGAGGCGGAGCAGCCCGTCGGGGTGGCGGGAGCGCAGGGCGTGGGCGGTGTGCGCGGCGAGCGCGGTCTTGCCGACGCCGGCGGGGCCGGTGAGGACGACGACGGGCGGGCCCTGCCCGGCGCCGGGAGTGAGCGCTTCGCGCACCTGGGCGACGAGTTCGTTGCGTCCGGTGAAGTCGGCGATCTCGGCGATGCCGTCGGCCATGGTGACGGCGCGGCCCGGCCGGGTGGCGGGGGCCGGGGACGGTGGAGGGTCCGCGGGGGCGGCAAGGGCGGGGTCACGGGCGAGGACCTGTTCGTGCATGCGTGTGAGCTCGGGGCCGGGACCGCGGCCCAGTTCCCGCTCGAGCACGCGACGGGCCTCGGTGAACACCGCCAGGGCCTCGGCCTGCCGCCCGGCCCGGTGCAGGGCGTGCATCAGCAGGGCACGCGTGCGTTCCCGCAGCGGGTGCTCGGCGGCCAGTGTGCGCAGTTCGGTGACGGCTCCGGCCTCGCGCCCCAGCGCGAGGGCGCACTCGAGGAGGTCCTCCCGCGCGCGGACGCGCAGTTCGGTCAGGCGTGCGCGCTCGCGCGCGGCGTACGGCCCGGGGAGCGCGGACAGCGGCGTGCCCTCCCAGAGGGCGACGGCCGCCTTGAGCCTGTCGTGCGCCCCGGCGAAGTCGCCCGCCGCGCGGGCCGCCTCCGCGGCCTCCATGTGCCCGGCGAACACGGTGGCGTCGACGGAGCCGGGGTCGACGTGCGCGGCGTAGCCGCCGCCGGTCGAGACCAGCAGCCGGGCGCGCGCCCCGGGTGCGTGCTCCGGCTCGAGGGTGGCGCGCAGCCGGGAGATGTGGTCGCGGAGGGTCGGCACGGCGTGTGCGGGCGGGTTCTCGCCCCACAGCGCCTCGACGAGTTCGGCGGTGGTGATGGACCGTCCGCCGTGCAGCAGCAGGACGGCCAGGACCGCCCGCTGCTCGGGGGAACCGAGCGGCAGCGGCCGGCCGTCCCGGTCGGCCCGCACGGGGCCGAGCAGGTGGAAGCGCGGGTGCTGGGTCTCCTCGTCACCGGACACGGGCCCTCCGCTCCTCACTGCACCGGCCGATAATCCGAATTGCTCGGAATTGTCTGAATAGCACAGTACAAGCGAAGGCCCGGGGCCACGCCGAAGCGCGCCCCGGGCCCGGGTCCTCCGATCAGGTGGCCCCCTGCGTCATCCGCAGCAGTGAGGCCACCAGCCGGTCCACGTCCTCCCCCGTGTTGTAGAGGGCGAGCGAGGCCCGCGCCGCGCTCTCCACGCCGTAGTGGCGCAGCGAGGGCTGGGCGCAGTGGTGGCCGGCGCGGACGGCGATGCCGTCCCGATCGAGCCGATGGGCGATGTCCGCCGGGTCGTGGCCCGCCAGGGTGAACGTCAGCACCGCGATCCTGCCCGGTGCCGAGCCCAGGATCTCCAGGCCCGGCACCGCCCCCAGGGCCTGCTCGGCGTAGGCCAGCAGGCCCTGTTCGTAGGCGGCGACCGCCTCGCGGTCGAAGCCGGTGAGCCAGTTGATCGCCGACAGCAGCCCGGCGACGCCGGAGATGTGCCCGGTCCCGGCCTCGAAGCGGTGCGGCACGGGCGCGTACGTACTGCCCGTGAAGTCGACCTGGTCGATCATGTTGCCGCCGCCCTGCCACGGCGGCATGCCCTCCAGCAGTTCCGGCCTGCCGTAGAGCGCGCCGATGCCGGTGGGGGCGAACAGCTTGTGCCCGGAGAACACGTAGAAGTCCGCGCCCAGCTCCCGCACGTCGACGGGGAAGTGCGCCACCGCCTGTGCCCCGTCCACCAGGACCTTGGCCCCGTAGCGGTGGGCGAGCGCCGCCATCTGCTTCACCGGTGGCACGGTGCCCAGCACGTTCGACGCCTGGCTGACGGCGACGAGCTGGGTGCGGAAGGAGAGCAGGTCGGCGAAGGCGGCCTGGTCGATGCTGCCGTCCGCGAGCAGCGGGACCGGTATCAGCCGCGCCCGTTTCTCCTTGGCGAGCAGCTGCCAGGGGACGATGTTGGAGTGGTGCTCCAGGCGGGGCACCAGGATCTCGTCGCCGGGGCCGATGTTGGCCCGGCCCCAGGTCTGGGCGACCAGGTTGATCGCCTCGGTGGTGCCGCGGGTGAAGACGACGGTGTCGGGGGACTCGGCGCCCAGGAAGTCCGCGACCGCCGCGCGCCCCGCCTCGTACGTCTCCGTGGCCTCGCGGGCCATGGTGTGGGCGCCGCGGTGGATGTTGGAGTTGGCGGCGCTGTAGTAGGCGGCGAGCGCCTCGACGACCTGGCGCGGCTTCTGGGTGGTGGCACCGTTGTCGAGCCAGACGAGCGGATGGCCGTTGACGGTGCGGTGCAGGACGGGGACGTCCCGGCGGGCGGCCTCCGGGTCGAATCCGCCGGCGCCGCGCGGCGGGGTGGACTGCGGGGCCGTCGCGGGCGTCGCGGGAGCGGCCTGCGCCGCGGGGCGCTCGTACGCCCGCGGGTTCGCCTGGACCGGGACCGGGCTCTGCCCCGTCGGCGGGGCCGGCATCAGGTGCTCGTACACCCGAACGTCAGGAATAGTCATGGTACTTCGACACCTCGACGTTCTGGAGGACCGCCGCCGCGTCCTCCACCAGCACCGCCGCGTTGAAGTACGCGGTCAGCAGGTACGAGGTGATGGCCTTCTGGTCGGTGCCCATGTTGCGCATGGACAGGCCCGGCTCGACCTCGTCCGGCACGCCCGCCGGGCGCAGCCCGATGACGCCCTGCTCGGCCTCGCCGGTGCGCATCAGCAGGATCTGGGTGACGCCGGCGCTGCCCGCGCCCGCGAACGGCACCTTGTCGGAGGGCAGCAGCGGCACCCCGCGCCAGGTCAGCAGTGGGCTGCCGAAGCGGGTGTCCACCACCGGCGGCACGCCCCGGCGGGTGCACTCGCGGCCGAACGCGGCGATGGCCTTGGGGTGGGCGACGAAGTAGCCGGGCTGCTTCCATACCCGGGAGAGCAGCTCGTCCATGTCGTCGGGCGTCGGCGCACCGGTGCGGGTCTGGACGCGCTGGCCGGGGGCGATGTTGTGCAGGAGGCCGAACTCGGGGTGGTTGAGGATCAGCGACTCCTGGCGCTCGCGCAGCGCCTGGACGGTGAGGTCGGCCTGGACCCGGGTCTGGTCCATGGGCGCGTTGTAGAGGTCGGAGACCCGGGTGTGCACGCGCAGGACGGTCTGGGCGAGGCTCATGTGGTACTCGCGGGGGGTGTCCTCGTACTCGACGTACGTCCCCGGCAGGTCGACCTCGCCGACGTGCCCGCCCGCGAGATCCACCGGCACCTCGGAGCCGGGCACGGGCCCGTCCCCGGCGATGTGGGCGTCCAGGGCGCCGCGCAGTGCGGCGTCCCGGTCGGCCAGCGCGTTGAGCGCGTCGAGCCCGACGGTCAGGGCGACACCGGCGGTGAGCGCCTTGACCCGGAACGGCAAGGGCTGACATCGGGTCCAGGCGTCGAGGTCGAAGAACTGGCCGTCGCCGATGACCTCGAGCAGCGCGTCCTCGCCGTAGCGCCCGGTCACCCGCTTCTCGGCGCGGCCGACGACGATCAGCCACAGCTTGTCGCTCGTCCGCCCCTCGTCGGCCATGACCTGGCCGGCCTCGAAGGGCACCTCGGTGAACGCGCCGGCGAGCTCCGCTAACAGGCCCTGCTCGGCGCCGCGGAGGAAGGGCAGTTCGCGCAGGTCCTCGGGGACGACGTGGTGGGAGCCGCCCTCGTTGTAGGTGCTGATGCGGTCGTCGCCGAGGATGAACGTCCGCCTGCGGTTGACGCGGTAGACGCCGGACTCGACGTCGACCCAGGGGAGCGCGCGCAGCAGGTAGCGCGGCGTGATGCCGCGCATCTGCGGGGTGGTCTTGGTGGTCGTGGCCAACTGCCGTGCGGCATCGGGCGCGAGACTGAGCCGGTCGTTCATGGAGGTCCCCTCCTCGAAGGGCCCGCGCGGAAGGGTCCGGCGCGGGCGACGAGGACCGATCGTCCGGTCGGGAGCCCGGGGTCACAAGGGCGCTTATCCGAGCGCAGGTCCGAAAGTGATCGAAAACTTGAGCACGGGTATTGGTGTGCGGGCGGTGGGGGTGAAGGTCCGGACCACGAGACGACCGGAATTGACTGCGGCCGGTGCCGGCGGGGCGCGTTCGCCGTGCACTTCCGCCTCGTGCGCGGCCTGAATCGCTCGGCTCCCACCGGACTCCGGGCCGTGTGGCGGCCTCGGCCGCGGAGGGTGCGATCCGGCCAACCGCCGTGCGGCGTGGTTCCGTACGACGTTCAACTGCCGGGTGAGCAGGGCGAATTCGGCTCGTGTGGTGCCGGTGACCCGGTTGGCGGACGGCCGCGGGGCGGTATGCGCAGAAGGTGGGTCCTTGGGTGGTGTGTTCCGCCGTGAGCAGGGGAAGGGTGGCGACAACACTCCTTATTACGGGGCAATTTCAGCGGAGTGACATTGGCTAATTCGCGTTTGCTGCTGACCTTGCGCCCCTCTCCGGGTCTCATGGACCATGGAACCTCACGTAGAAACGTGGGCAATCCATGCATTCCTCCGCATAAGCCGCGCCCATCGGGCCGCCGGCGCAACCGTCACTCTCGACGCAGGGGGTTCGTGCGCACCATGGCTGAGGATCCGACCGGCTCAAAAGCACCCACGGTCGCCGTCGCGGGCGCCGACTTCGGCTGGGGCAGCTCGGGCAAACTGAGCGCCGTGGTCACCGCGTTGCGGGCGCGCTCGGTGCGCCCGCCGCGCTTCGTGGGGCTGGCCTCCTCGCTCGGCCGCCCGGTGCTGGCGGAGCACGGCATCGACCGGTGGTACGACGTGCCCGCCGACGACCCGGCGGCCGTCGCCGAGGTCGTACGGGCGGAAGGGGTCACCGCCGGGCTGGTGGTGCTGGAGGGTCCGGCCGCGATGGCCCTGGAGGCCGCCGGGGTGCCCACCGTCTTCGTCGACAGCCTGCCGTTCCTGTGGACCGAGGGCGACCTGCCGGGGCTTCCGCTGGACGTCTCCGTCTACTGCGCCCAGCGCTGCGTCGAACTGCCTCCGGAATGCCGGGACGTGCTCGCCTCGGTGGCCAACCTGCACTGGGTCGGCGCGGTCGTCGCCAACGGCCGTATGCCGGACAGCCGTATGCCGGGCGACCGGCTGTCCGGTGATCGGCTGTCCGGCGGCGGCCCGTCCGCCACCGGGCGCGCCCCCGACGGCCTTGTGCGCCGTGCGCTGCTGAACCTGGGCGGGCTGCGCTCACCGCACCTGCCCGACTGGACCCGCTATCCGCGGCTCGTCGTCCCGGCGGCGCTGGCCGCCCTCGAGGCGTTCGGCGTGGAGGAGGTCCACGTGGCCGGCAACGTGCCGGACGGGATCGTCTCCGGCCTGCGGCCCGGCAGCGGCCCCGGCAGCGCGCTGCGGGTGACGGCCGGGCCGCTGGGCCACGGCGCGTTCCTCGACCGGCTCGCCGACTGCGACGTGCTCGTCACCTCGCCCGGCCTGACCACCCTGCTGGAGGCCGGCGCCCTCGCCGCACCCGTGGTGTGCCTGCCGCCGCAGAACCTCAGCCAGATCTTCAACGGCCGCTTCCACAGCAGTGCGGTCGGCGCGGACGTCCGGGTGCGCTGGCCCGACGAGGTCTTCCGCGAGGAGAGCGTGCTGGAGAACCGGGCGAGCGAGGACACGGCACTGCGGATGATCTACGGCGGCATCGCCGGTGCCGATACCGCCCGGGTGCGCCCGGCACTGTCCCGCGCGCTGCTCGCCGCTCTGGGCCGGGCCCGCGACGGCGCCGACTGGAAGGGCCTCACCGACGCCGTCGGCACCGACGGAGCCGACCGGGTGGCCCGGCACGTACTGACTCTGATGGCACGAGCGGCCCACCACTGACCGCCACCGGCCGACCCGTGCAGGAAGGCACGCCCTCCATGAGCGAACGGCAGCCCGAGCAGTTCGACAAGTCCGCTCGATCCGCACCATCCGCACGATCCCTACGACCCGCCCGGCGCGAGCGCTACCTCTTCATCAGGATCCTCGAAGCCTGCAACGCCGACTGCTTCATGTGCGAGTTCGCGCTCTCACGCGACTCGTTCCGCTTCTCGCTCGACGACTTCCGCGAACTGCTGCCCCGCGCCCGCGAGGCGGGCGTCGGCTACGTACGGTTCACCGGCGGCGAGCCGTTGATGCACCGGGATGTGGTGGACCTGGTGCGCGTCGGCACCGAGGCCGGCATGAAGATGTCGATCATCACCAACGGCATGATGCTGCCCCGCCGGATCGAGCAGCTGGCGGACGCAGGGCTCGCTCAGATCATCGTCAGCCTCGACGGTTCCTCCGGCGCGACCCACGACGTCTACCGGCGTTCGCCGGGCATGTTCGACAACGGTCTGCGCGGTCTGCGCGCCGCCGCCGAGCTCGGTGTGCTGCCGAGGGTCAACACCGTCGTGGGCCCGCACAACTACACCGAGATGCCGCGCCTGCAGCAGGTGCTCACCGACGCGGGCGTGCGCCAGTGGGAGCTGTCCGCGCTCAAGCTGGAGCGCACCGTCCGCTACCCCGACCCCGACCATGTGCGCGCCGTCTGCGACCCCGTCTACGACGCGGACCCGGAGCGGACGCTCGTCCCACTGGGCAAGCGGTTCTACGGCGACACCCCGCGGGAACAGGAGCGGTACTTCGCCGACTCGGTGACCCCCCGGGCCGCGGAGCCGCTGTGCCACGTCGTCGACGACGTGATCTACGTGGACGGCAAGTACGGGCGGATGTACGCCTGCAGCTGTCTGCCGCACCGCGACGGGGACGAGCCGGGCGGCGCGCCTCTGCGCGAGGGCGGTGTCGTCCTGCTCGACACCCCGGCCTTCCGCACCCACGCCGACTACTTCCGCGAACAGGGGCCACGCGTGTGCGGCGGCTGTTCCACCACGGCCGCCGGCTACAGCGACGACGTCGCCCGGATGGGGGCCGTGCCGCCGTGGAGCTACTGACGTCCGCCGCCCGAGCCGGTACCCACCAGCCGGAATCACACCCACCAGCGCCCGGAGGACGCATGCCCCGACCGGTCCCCGCCGACCCCGCGCGGCCCGGCACCGCACCGCCCGGACGCCGGGTGCTGCTGGTCGACCGTCCCGGCCGGCTCGACTCGCTGACGGCCCGGCGGCGGATCGCCGCGCACCTGACGGAACTCGCGCTCGTGCGGGAGGCTCGGGAGACTCGGGAGGCCGGCGACGAGGCCCCGCCCGCCGACGCCGCACTCGTCTGCGACGACCCTGTGGCGGCCGGGGAGCTGAGCGGCGCCGGGGTGCCGGTCGTGTACGTGCACTCCGGTCACACCACCGGCGCCCTGCCGGTGACGGCGGCCGCCTCCCGGCACGCGCACGTGCCGGGCTGGCTGCCGGGCCCCGCCCCCGGTCGGGCGGACTCCGTGCGGGCGGCCGGGGTCCTCGCGCCCGCGCGGCTGAGCCGCGACCGGGCGCGCTCCGGATGTCTGTTGCTGCTGTCGGCGTGGGAGGCGGCGGAGCCGGAACTGGGCGCCTACGCCGAGGAGGTGGTGCGCCCGCTGGTGCTGCGGGCGGTGGACCGTAGCGGCGGCTGCACGGTGGTGTACGACGCCGGACACGACCGCCTCCACGCGGCGCTCGCCCCGCTGCCCGGCGTGACCCTGCTGCGGGCCGCCGACGCGGACGCCGACGCCCTGCACGCCTCCGCCCGCGTCTTCCTCGCCTCCCCCACGCTCACCGCCGTCTCCCTCGCCCAGGCGCGCCGGGCGCCGCTGGCGTTCCTGCCGCCGCTGGGCCCGGTCCAGGACGACCTGGCCCGGCGCGTACGGCAGGTGGTGCCGGTACCCGTGGCCGGCGAGGAGGGGCACGACCGGCACGACGCGGATGCGGGCGGGTACGGGGGCGACGGTGACGGGGACGACCTGTGGGCCGGCGTCGACCCCGCCACGGACGACCTGCGGGGCGCTCAGCGCGTCGCCAGAGCGGTCCGCCAGCTCGTCCTGGCCCCCACGGGCCCCTGACGAGCCCTGCGGGCCCGACGGGCACCCCCGCCCCCGTACTGACCGTGCCGAGCCCACCATCACCGCGTCGAGACTGGAGCCTTCATGTCCCACACGTTCGCGGAGAACGGCGACACCGCACCCCCCGAAGCCCCCGCCCACGCCCCCACCCCCGCACCCCTGCGGCCCGAGGTCCCCGACGAGCAGTGGAACGACTGGCGCTGGCACATGCGCAAGCGCATCACCACCGTGGAGAAGGCCCGGCAGTGGATCAGCCTGACCCCCGACGAGGAGAAGGCGATCGCCGGCTCGGCGGGCAAGTACCGCTGGTCGGTCACCCCGTACTACGCCTCCCTGATGGACCCGCACGACCCCGCCTGCCCCGTCCGCCAGCAGGCCGTGCCGGCGCTCGGCGAGCTGATGGAGCACGCCGGCGCGGAGGTCGACCCGGTGGGCGACATGGTCTTCCGCAAGACCAACCGCGTGGTGCACAAGTACCCCGACCGCGTCATCATGCTGATCACCGAGGCCTGCCCGGTCTACTGCCGCCACTGCACCCGTAAGTTCCACACCACCGCCGTCGACGGCACGTACTTCGAGCGGAACGAGGGCGAGGACTTCGGCGAGGACCTGCGCTACATCGCCGAGCACCCCGAGATCCGCGACGTCCTGCTGACCGGTGGGGACCCGCTGTCCTACCGCGACGGCAAGCTGGAGGAGATCGTCTCCGCGCTGCGGGCCATCCCCAGCGTCGAGATCATCCGGATCGGCAGCCGCTTCCCCGTGCTGCTGCCGCAGCGGATCACCGATGAGCTGTGCGCGATGCTCGAGCGCTACCACCCGATCTGGCTCAACACCCACTTCAACCACCCCAAGGAGATCACCCCGGAGGCCGAGCGGGCCGTGGACCGGCTGCTGCGCCACGGGATCCCGGTGGGCAACCAGACCGTGCTGCTGCGCGGCATCAACGACGACCTGGCGACGATGCGCACCCTGATGACGGAGCTGCTGCGCATCCGCGTCCGCCCGTACTACCTGTACCACTGCGACAACGTCACCGGCGTCTCGCACTTCATGACCTCCGTCGAGAAGGGCTGGGAGATCATGGAGGGCCTGCAGGGCCACATCACCGGCTTCGGCGTGCCCCAGTACGTGCTCACCACCCAGCTCGGCAAGATACCCATCTCCCGTCCGTACCACCGGCAGACGCCGGACGGACTGCTGCTGCGCAACTACAAGGGCGAGCAGATGCTCGTCGACGAAGCGGCATATCCCGTCAGGGAAACGGAACCCGTCGGGAAGACCGAACCCGTCCGGGAGACGGAACCCGTCGGGGAGACGGAACCCGTCGGGGAGTCCGAGCCCGTCGGGAAGACGGAGGGGGACGAGGGGCGATGACGTTCGACAAGCGACTGGGGCTGCGGTTCCTTCCCTACGGCGCCAACTACCTCGACTGGGACGACATGAGCGAGCTGCGCCATGCCGTCGAGCACAAGGTGCTGTTCCGCTACCAGACCGAGACCGAGAGCATGGCGAGCCGGCTGGAGCGCACGGTGGCCCGCGAACTGGACGCCGGGCACGTGCTGGCGGTGCACAACTGCACCGAGGCGCTGCGGCTGGCCCTGGTCTCCACCAGGCCCCGCGTCGGCGACGTCGTCCACATCCCGGCCGTCACCTTCGTGGCGGTCGCCGGGGCGGTGCTGGCCACCGGGCTGATCCCGGTGCCGGTCGACGTGGACGACACCTTCTCCCTGGACGCCTCCCTGCTGCCCGACGACGCACAGCGGGTGATCGTCGCGCACATGGAGGGCACCGTGGCGCCGCTGCCGGAGGGAGTGCCCTACGTCATCGAGGACACCGCGCAGGCGCTCGGCGCGTCCTTCCCCGACGGCCGCCGCGCCGGCACCCGCGGCTACGCCGGCACCTTCAGCTTCCACCACAACAAGGTGCTCACCTCCGGCGAGGGCGGGCTGCTGGTCACCAACGACGAGCGGGCGTGGGAAGTGATGCGCTGCTACCACGACCACGGCTCCGCCCGGCAGCCCGGCCGCTACCCCACCTGGAACGAGGACGCCTACTGGGGCGAGAACTTCGTCACCAGCGAGGAAGTGGCGGCCATCCAGCTGCAGCAGTTCCGCCACCTCCCGGAGATCCTGGCCGGACTCGAGCGGCACTACGCCATCGCCCTGCAGGAGCTGCCCGACCGGCCGGACATCGAGCTCATGCCGCGCTCGGCGGGCGACGCCAAGATCAGCATCCGGTTCCGGCTGGCCGACCGGGACCTGCGCGACGCGGCTGTGGCCCGTCTGACCGGTCAGGGCATCGCCAACTGGACGCTGGGCAAGTACCTGCTGCCCGAGCACCCGGTCCTCAAGGGCCGCCGTTCCCTGTACGCGGACGGCTTCCCGTGGAACCTGGCCGACGGCGTGCCGCGGGCCCTCAGCCACGACGGCTTCGCCCGCACCCGCTCCCTGCTCGACCGCACGCTGTGCGTGCCGCTCTCGCCCGAACTGACCGAGCAGGAGCAGGCGGTGGCCGCCAAGGCCGTGCGCCAGGTCCTGGAGTCGCTGTGAGCGTCGCACGCGCGGCCGCCGGGCAGCAGCCGACGACGAAAGCCGCGCCTCTGCGCCGCGCGGGCGGAGAAGCGAGCGAAGAAGAGGCTGTGAGCGTCGCACGCGCGGCCGCCGGCCCCGGGCTGCTGATGGCGGACGACCGGGCGTCGTCCTTCACCCGCTACGCGGCCCGGCACCGCTCGCGCGACCTGGTGCTGCTGCGGTTCGAGGAGGCGCGCGGCGACCTGGCGCCGGACTACCTGCGCGAGACCGCCCACCTGCCGGCCTTCTGGGTGCGCGAAGGGGTGCCCCTGGAGGCCGAGGCGGACCGCTACCTGGACTGGATCGCGGACCTGCCCGTCCCGCCGACCCGCTTCTGCAACCCCTCCGAGCCCCGCCAGCACGTCGCCCAGCGCTTCGCCGCGCTCGTCGGCCTGCCGCACCTGAGCGAGCGGCAGGTGCGGTGGGTGCGCGACAAGGCCGCGATGAAGGACAGATTCCGTGAACTGGGGCTGCGTACGGCCGAGTACGCGCGCGTGGGCACACCCGCCGACATCGAGCGGTTTGCTGCCGCCCACCGCCGTCCGGTGGTCCTCAAGCCGGTGGACTCCTTCGCCTGCGTCGACACCTATCTGCTGCACGGCCCCGAGGACCTGCGGACCGTGGACCTCACGGCCCGGGAGTGGATGGTCGAGGAGTACCTGGGCGGCACCGAGTGGGAGGCGTGCGCCCTCGTCCTGGGCGGCGAGGTGCTGGACGTGTGGCCCAGCGCGATGCCCTGCCGGCCGCTGGACATCGTCGGCGGTGCGATGAACGCCAACATCAGCGTCGGCGCCGGACCGGGGCCGGGAGTGGACACGGCGGCGCTGGTGCGCCGGGTCGTGACCGGCATGGGGATCGACCACGGCTACGTCCACATGGAGTTCTTCGAGATCGACGGCGAGGCCTACGCGGGGGAGGTCGGCGTGCGCATGGCCGGCTGCGAGATCGCCGCGAACCACGGCCACGCCTACGGCTTCGACGTCTTCGGCGCCACCGTGGACGTCTACACCGGCCGCAGGCCCGCCCTGGCGTACGGCAGGCGGCGCTGCGTGGGCGACCTGCTGCTGCCCCTGCCGCGCTCCGGCACCGTCTCCCGGGTCACCTCGCGCGAGGAACTGCTCGCCCTGCCGGGCGTCATCGACGCCGTGGTGCGCTTCGCCCCGGGGGACCGGGCCGCGTCCCGGCGCGCCTCGCACAACGCCTCCGGACACGTCCATGTGGAGGGCGACACGGCGGCGGAGGTGGAAAAGCGCATGCGGTACGTGCTGGAAGCGTTCAGCATCGAGATCGTCCCGCCCGCGCGCCGGGCCCCGGACGCGGAAGAGGCCATGAGACCGTCCGCCTGAACCCCCGCCGAAACCGCACGAGACCCCGCCGGGCAACGCCCCGGCGCGCGACGACGAGACGACGACGAGACGACGACGAACGGAGAACGCGGCAGCGATGATCGGGACGTCCCGGCGATTCCTGCGCCTGCTCACCCGGCAGCACGTGGCCGGCCCCGCCGGATGGAGCGTGGTCTCCCGCCTGCCCGTCTACCTGATGTCCCTGGCGATGGTCCTGGTGGTGCGCGAGCAGGGCGGCAGCTACGCCCAGGCCGGACTGGTGTCCGCCCTGTACACCGTCGGCATGGCGGCGGGCAGCCCCGTCATCGCCCGCCGCGTCGACCGGGGCGGGCGGCGCGTCGTCCTGCTCACCACCGGAGTGGTGTACCCGCTGTCGCTGGGCCTGCTGGTGGGCGCCACCGGTCCGGCCGAACCCGCCCAGCTGGCGCTCGCGCTCGTCGCCGGCGCCGCGCTGCCCCCGGCGAACGCGTGCATGCGCTCGCTGTGGGCGCGCCTGCCGCTCGAGGACGACGAGCGCGAGCTCGCCTACCTGTGGGAGGCACTGCTCACCGAACTCCTGGTCATCGGCGCGCCCTTGATGCTCGCGGCACTGATGGTCACCGGCTCGGCGGGCGCCGCCCTCACCACGGTCGCCGTGATCGGCGGCGCCGGGGCGGTCGGCCTGGCCCTGACCCCGCTGCCCGGCGGCGTCACGCACCAGGACGAGCGGGCGGACGGCGACCGGCCGCGCGCGTTGCTGGGCCCGCTGCACGACCGCGGGATGCTCGTGCTCACCGGCGTCATGGCGGCGGCGGCCGTGCCGATCGGCCTGATGACGCTGGCCATCCCGGCGTTCGTCGACATCCACGGCACGCCCGGCCGTACCGGGCTCGTCTACGCCTGCTGGGGCATCGGCAGCGCGCTGGGGGCGCTGTGGCTCGGCCGTGCCCGGCCCGGTGGCCGGCCGGTGCACCAGCGCTTCCCCCTGCTGCTGCTGGCCTACGCGGCCGGGACCGCGCTGCCGCTGCTGGCCGGCTCCGAACTCACCCTGGCCGCGGCGCTCGCCCTGGGCGGCGCGCCCCTCGCGCTGGTCTCCGCGGCCGAGATGACCCTGGTCAGTTCGCTGGCCGACAGCCGGCTGCTGACCGAGGCCTTCACCTGGGCGTCGCTGGCAACCGTCGCGGGCGAGGCGGTGGGCCAGCAGGCGGGCGGGCTGCTGGTCGACCCACTGGGGCCGCACGGCGTCTTCGCCATCGCCTCCGGCACGGCCCTGCTGGCCGCGCTGGGCGCCTTCGCCTGCCGCCGGCTGCTCGCCGGGACACCCGAGCCCGTCATGGCGGCCGGCCCCCGGAGATCACCGCCAGTCCGTAAGCCCAATCCGTAAGCGCACCGCCCACCCGTAAGCCCACCGCACGAGAAACAGAACGTCCGTACCAGCTACCAGCACAGAACAAGGACAGAGGTCACCCCTGATGCAGTCCGCCGGCACCGATCAGCGCCACCTCACGCGACGCCCCCACCAGCCGCCGTCCGTCTTCCGCCCGGTCCCGCCCGGCGAATTGGACGACGCCGTGGCCGCGTTCCTGCGCGCACCGGAGAACACGCCGGTCCCGGTGGTCGTCGAGGGCCGGGCCGACCTCGCGCACAGCGTCGGTCTGGCCGCGCGGCTGTACGACGGCACCCTGCGGCCCGAGCCCGTCGACCACGGCGTGGTGCTCGGCCCCGAGGACCTGCCCCCCGCCGCCCTCGCCCTGGCCCGCCCGCTCGCCAGGACCTGGCTGACCCTCGACGAGCTGGAACGGCTGCCGCGCGAGTGCCGCGGCACCGCGCTGCTGGTGGCGACGTACGACCGGCTGCGCCTGGACCCGGTGCGGGCCCTGCTGCTCGCCACCTACCGGGCCGAGGACGCCGGGCTGTGCGTGCTCAGCGGACGCGACGCGGACTCGCTGCTGTGGAACGTGGCCAAGCAGTACGCCCGCACCGACAGCGCGCTGACCCGGCTGGGCCTGTTCACCGACACCGACCGTCCCACGCCCACCGACGACGTCCGCGTCTACGACGACCGTTCCTTCGAACGCCTCGACATCCAGAGCGAGATCCTCGCCCACCCCTGGCGCAAGCTCGTCTTCCAGGGCCACGGCAAGGACGACAGCATCAACCTCGGTGAGTTCACCATCTGCGGCCTGAGCGCCCTCGCCCCGCGCGACGACCGCCTGCTCGGCCCCCGCTGCGCCTACGGGTTGCCCTGCTACAAGCCCGAGGACAAGCTGGTGCCGCTCAACCGGGTCGCCGCCGCCGAGGTGGTCCTCAGCGCCTGCAACAGCGGCCCGCTGGCCGACCTCGCCCTGTACGACCCGCGTTACCAGCTGCTGCTCAACGCCCTGGACGGACCCGCCCGGACGGTCGTCTCCGCCGTCTCCGTCCACGACTCCGACCGCCCCGAGAACGTCGCCTGGCTGCGTACGGCCACCACCGGCGCCGACTCCGTGGACACCCTCAACGCCAGCCTGGCCGGCTCCCACCCCTACCCCGCGTTCATGCGCTTCGGGATGCCCGCCCCGGCCGACCCGTCCCGGCCCGCGCCGCGGCCCTCGGACCACCGGCCCGACGAGCTGCTGCTGACCGTCGGCCACCGGCTGACCGCGCTCCTGGCCGGGGAGCTGCTGCCGCACAACCACGCGCTGCGGCCCCGGCTGGCCAAGCTCGCCCGCAAGACCGACCAGTGGGTGGCGCGCCCCACGCACGCGGCCGACGAGTCCCCGGCGGCGATCCGGGCCTCCCTTGAGGCGGACCTGCAGTCCCTCGACCACGTCATCGCCCGGCAGGTCGCGGACAACCCCGAGACCGAGCTGATGAACTACCCCGCCCACTTCGGCGACCGCAGCCGGCTGGACGAGGACGTGCGCGAGGTGGTGTGCCACTGCGGCCGCCCCGCCCAGCGGTTCGTCCGGCGCGGCCTGCTGCCGCACGTCCTGGACACCGTCTGCGTGGTCTGCATGCGCTGCGGCGACGTGACGTTCCGGGTGCCCGACGCGCCCGAGCTGCTGGCGTACGCCGCGGACGAGGTGGAGCAGGGCGGGGTGCTCGAGGTGCGGGCCGAGCTCACCGCCGCCCGGCCGGGCCCGGTGCGGCTGGGCCTGTTCGTACCGACCTACCTGCGCGAGGACACCACCGTCGAACCGGCGCTCACCAAGGTCAAGGGCACCGACCGCGCCGCCGGGGACGTGACCTTCCGGGTGCGCTTCGCCCCGGACACCGCGCCGCAGGCCTACTACTTCACCGTCTTCGCCGTGCAGGACCTGGCGGTCTCCACCGCCAGGCGGCACTTCGGAGTCGTCCCCCGACGGAGCTGACGACCGCCGGCTCCGAACGTCGTCACCAAAAGGATGGCACTGATGGAGAGCACGACGCGCACGGGCAATCCGGAAGCCGGGGAGGGCGCCTCCCCGGAGATCCAGCTGATCGAGAACGACGGCGAGGTGACCCTGAGCATCGGCGGCGAGCAGGCCATGCAGGCCTGGGAGCGCGACCTGATGTGGGCCAGCGCCGACCTGCTGTGCCGGCACGGACAGGACTTCTACGAGGTCGGACTGGGGCTGGGCCTGTCCGCCCTGCGCATCGCCAACCATCCCGCCACCCGCAGCCACACCGTCCTCGAACTGTTCGGCGAGGTGGAGGAGTTGTTCCGGCGGCAGCACCCCGAGCTGCCGGACACCCTGTCCATCGAGCGCGGCGACTTCTTCGAGCGGATCTTCGAACTGCCCTCCGAGAGCATCGACGGTATGTTCTTCGACCCCGCCCTGGACATGGAGGTGTGGAAGGACGAGGGGCTGTGGGCGAGGGTCGTGCCCGAGATCGTGCGCGCCCTGCGCCCCGGGGGCGTGTTCATCCCGTTCTTCAGCACCCGGCCGGAACTGCGCTGGCAGTACGTCGACCACTTCCGCACCGTGCACGTCGAGCGCCACCGGTACCGGGCCTACGACACCACCGAATACACGTACGGAACCAGCGGCAACGCCTACATCCAGTGCTTCCACAAGGACTGAGGACTGAGGAACGCGGTGCACACGAGCCAAAGCAACGCCGGTCACAGCAGTGCCGCTCACAGCAACGCCGGTTACGGCAGCGTCGAGGAAGCGTATCTGTCGGAACTGCGCGAGACCTTCCGCAGCCCGTCGTTCTTCAACGCCCCGCGCGGCTTCCCCAGCCGGGAGCGGCTGGGTGTCTCCTTCACCGTCCGCGACCCGGTACGGCGCCAGGTGGCCCTGGCCCGGCGCCGGTCCAACCTGGTGTTCAACTTCGCAGAAGCCCTCTGGTACCTGTCCGGTTCGGCGTCGCTGGACTTCATCGCGCACTACGCACCCGGCATCCGCAAGTACTCCGCCGACGGCGTCCGGCTGACCGGCACGGCGTACGGGCCGCGCATCTTCCGCTACCCCGGGGGCGGCTCCGGCCCCCACCTGGACCAGTGGCGGACGGTGCGCGACGTGCTGGCCGAGGACCCGGACAGCAAGCGTGCCGTCATCCAGATCTTCGACCCCGCCGAGCTGCGCGAGCCCGGCAACATCGACGTCGCCTGCACCCTGTCGCTGCAGTTCCTCATACGGGAGGGAAAGCTGCACGGTGTCGGCTCCATGCGGGCCAACGACGCCTACCGCGGCATGGTCAGCGACATCTTCTCCTTCACCTTCCTGCAGGAACTGCTCGCCCGCGAACTGTCCCTGGACGTCGGCACCTATGTGCACCAGGTCGGCTCGCTGCACGTCTACGACAGCGACCTGCGGCAGGTGACGGCGGTCCTGGCCGAGGCCGAGAGGCGTCCGGCGCCGCCGGACGAGCCGTTCCCCGCCATGCCGCCGGGCGACAACTGGCCCCACGTCCGCGAAGTCCTCGCCCTGGAGGCAGGGTTGCGCGCCGACGCGCTGCGGCTCGGTGCCGATGACGTCCGCGCCCTGCCGCTGCCGCGCTACTGGCAGGACGTCGTGGCCCTGCTCGAACTGCACCGCCGGCTGACCTACGGGACGGCCGTCGGCGACTCCCTGCCGTCGCGGCTCCCGCCGCTGTACCGGCGCATGATGTCCAACCGGTGGCCCGGCTCCACAGCGCTCGCCGCCGCGTCCCCCGCCCCGGAGGTAATCAGGTGACCCTCACCCACAGCGACAGCACCCCCGAGCAGGCCCCCGGCTCCGTGCGCAGCGTCTTCCTCGCCGGACCGTTCATGGGCCTGCTCGACCCCGCCACCGGCGAGATGCCCGACCCCGCCCGGACCCCGTTCGCCCTGCTGATCCGGCACTTCGAGCAGCAGGGCCTGGAGGTCTACAACGCCCACCGGCGGGAGATGTGGGGCGCCGAGCTGATGGCCCCCGACCAGTGCACCGCCCTCGACCAGAAGGAGATCGAGAAGGCCGACGTCTTCGTGGCTCTGCCGGGCGCGCCGGCCTCTCCCGGCACCCACATCGAGATCGGCTGGGCGAGCGCCTTCGGCAAGCCCATCGTGCTGCTGCTGGAGGAGGGGGCGGAGTACGCGTTCCTCGTCCGGGGCCTGCGGTCGGTGGCCACGGTGGAGTACGTGCGCTACACCGACCTCGCCGGTGCCCTGGCGGACGTCGACGCCGCCGTGCGGCGTGCGGTGAGCCGCCGGGAGGCCGCGCTCACCGACGTCTAGACCGTGCCGGCCGGCCCGGTCCGGAGTCCGCTCCGGGCCGGGCCGCGTCGCTTGCCGCGTTCCCCGCCGGAAGGTGATGATGACACCCATGGGACATCTCGAAGTCGCGCATGTGGACTACTACTTGCCCGACGGGCGGGTGTTGCTCGCGGACGCCTCGTTCCGCGTCGGCGAGGGCGCGGTGGCCGCCCTGGTGGGCGCCAACGGGGCCGGCAAGACGACGCTGCTGAGGATCATCTCCGGCGATCTGCGCCCGGACGCCGGGACGGTGACGTCCAGCGGCGGGCTCGGGGTGATGCCGCAGTTCGTCGGCTCCGTGCGGGACGAGCGCACCGTCCGTGACCTGCTGGTGTCGGTGGCGCCGCCGCGCATCCGGGAGGCGGCCGCGGCCGTCGACGCGGCCGAGCACGCGATCATGACCGTGGACGACGAGGCGGCCCAGCTGAACTACGCGCAGGCGCTCGCCGACTGGGCCGAGGTGCGCGGCTACGAGGCCGAGACGGTGTGGGACGTGTGCACCTCGGCCGCGCTCGGCATGCCGTACGAGAAGGCCCAGTGGCGCAAGGTGCGCACCCTCTCGGGCGGCGAGCAGAAGCGCGTCGTCCTCGAGGCGCTGCTGCGCGGCCCCGACGAGGTGCTGCTGCTCGACGAGCCGGACAACTACCTCGACGTGCCCGGCAAGCGCTGGCTGGAGGAGAGGCTGCGCGAGACGCGCAAGACGGTGCTGTTCGTCTCGCACGACCGCGAGCTGCTGGCGCGCGCGGCCGCGAAGATCGTGAGCGTGGAGCCCGGACCCGCCGGCTCGGACGTGTGGGTGCACGGCGGCGGCTTCGGCACCTACCACGAGGCCCGGCAGGAGCGCTTCGAGCGGTTCGAGGAGCTGCGCAGGCGCTGGGACGAGAAGCACGCCCAGCTCAAGCGGCTCGTCGTGGACATGCAGCAGTACGCGGCGCGCAGCGACGAGATGGCCTCCCGCTACCAGGCGGCGAAGACCCGGCTGCGCAAGTTCGAGGAGATCGGCCCGCCCCCGGAGCCGCCCCGCAAGCAGGACATCCGGATGCGGCTGCACGGCGGCCGCACCGGCGTGCGGGCCGTGACGTGCGCGGGGCTGGAGCTGACAGGTCTGATGAAGCCGTTCGACCTGGAGGTCTTCTACGGCGAGCGGGTGGCGGTCCTGGGGTCGAACGGCTCGGGCAAGTCGCACTTCCTGCGGCTGCTCGCGGGCGAGGACGTGGCGCACTCGGGGACGTGGAAGCTGGGGGCGCGGGTCGTGCCGGGGCACTTCGCGCAGACGCACGCGCATCCGGAGCTGCTGGGCCGCACCCTGGTCGACATCCTGTGGACGGAGCACGCGCGCGACCGCGGCGGTGCGATGAGCGCGTTGCGCCGGTACGAGCTGGAGCGGCAGGGCGACCAGCGCTTCGAGAAGCTGTCGGGCGGCCAGCAGGCGCGCTTCCAGATCCTGCTGCTGGAACTGGCCGGGACGACGGCCCTGCTGCTGGACGAGCCCACCGACAACCTCGACCTGGAGAGCGCCGAGGCCCTGCAGGAGGGCCTGGAGGCCTATGAGGGCACCGTGCTGGCGGTGACGCACGACCGCTGGTTCGCGCGGTCCTTCGACCGCTTCCTGGTGTTCGGCGCGGACGGCCGCGTCCGCGAGACCCCGGAGCCGGTGTGGGACGAGGGACGCGTCGCCCGCGCCCGCTGAACGGCGGACTCCTGACGAACGAGAACAGCCCCTGATCCACTCTCGTGGATCAGGGGCTGTTCCCTGAAGCGGTAGCGGTGGGATTTGAACCTAAACCTGTGACCCGTTTCACCTGCGGTTTTTCCTGGGAACCGGACATAACGTGTCGTTTCATATGGGTGGACCCCTGTTGAGTACGGCTCCGAATCGCGCCGTGTTGCACGTGCAACACGGGGTTCGCGAGCTGTCCGGCGGTCGCGGTGGACGGCTGCTCCGTCGCCGTGGGGTGGTGCGTGAAGGGCATGGGTGGTGAGTTTGCGATCGATGTGATGGCCGACGGCTGGCCCAGACGCCCGCGCCCCGCCGTGACTCTGCGCAACCTCCACCGAAGTGTTCTGCTGGTGAAAATGAGGAAGCCCCGCCCGGTGTGTTGTCGGGCGGGGCGGAGTGCTGCGGGGGTTCAGCTACTGCGGGTCTCGTTGTCCGGGGCGGGCTGGGTATGTGGGGCAGAGCAGCCGGCGCGGCACGTATACAGCGTCAGGCTGGGGCCATTCGGCCGGTGAACGTACCAGGCTACGGGTCTGCTCACGAGGCGGCCGCAAGTGCGGCAGGTGGCGACGAAGTCATCGGGGGCCGTGGCAGCCGCCACCTCTGCGACGGTCATCCGGCCACCGCCGCAGAGTAGGCATGGGCTCCGGGGTACGTGTACCCGTACTCGAACCCCATGGAGGCCGCCACGAGGGCCACGCATCGTTGACGCTGCCGTTCGTGCTTGTCCAGCTCTTCTTGCCAGCGCTGCATGTAGAGGGGGACGAGCGGGCGCGTGCTCGGGGGGATGGGCATGGTTCTGGCCAGGACGTGAACGGGGATGGGCGTCCGAGGCGCACAGATGACGTGACGGCCGTCGGCCGGGGCGGAAGGGGGCTCAGCGGGGACGAGCGGCGGGATGGTCCTGGCGGTGCTGCGGCAGACGGCCCGGTGTTTACCGGCTGCGGGAAGTAAGAGGCGAAGCATCCATTCGAAGGTGCGGGCGATACGATCGCGCATGAGTCGGTCAGCTCCTACATAGCTGGTCGGCTAAGCCCCGGCAGACCGGTCGCAACGGTCTTTCGGGGCGCTTTTCGTTTCAGGGGGACGCTATTCCTACTCGTCTAACCTGTCTACTGGTCTGCCTTATCTGCACGTCTAAGTCATTGATCAATGGCCGGTTTGTCTACGCTCTGCCTATGCCTGAGCGTCCGAGTGACCCCCACGCCCCACGTGCCCCCTACATGAAGGTGCTTGCTGCCCTCGTCACGGAGATCGAGGCGGGGAAGTACGCGCCGGGTGCCAAGATTCCGTCCGAGGCGGAGCTGTGCGAGCGCTTCGGCGTGGCGCGAGAGACCGCCCGTCGGGCTGTGCGCGAGCTGCGGGAACGCGGGCTCGTCGAAACGGAGTGGGGCAAGGGCACGTTCGTGAGGCGCGCCGACAACGACGAGACGTGAGCAGCACCCAGGGCACGTTGCGCCAGTACTGAGCCAGTGGCCGGGCCGGAAGCCGCTTCGCTGCCGGCACGGTGCCGATCAAGGCGACCGTAGCGCGGCGGCCGTGGCGTTCGGTTCAGGTGCGGTCGGAGAGCGTGTCCCGCTGGCCGCTGAGTCTGTGGCCTCCGCATCTTCGAGTGGCTGTGGCAGGCTCCCCAGTACTCAGCGGAGTACCGGGGCGCCTTATGCGCGGAGCGGTGCGCTTACAGCCCGGCGTCGGGGATGCCTCGGTGGTCCACCCATGCCTGCGTCGCTTCGGCCATGGCCGCGAGCCACGCCTCATCCGGGTTTTGTTCGGCAAGGCGACGATGCATGCGCAGATCGGCCGCAGCGAACACGTCGATCGCCTTCGGGTCGGCACTCGACCATGCCGTGCAGCCGGCGGCCCAGGACTCGGCGGACTCGGGGCTGTGGCCGGCGGAGATCAGTTGCACGACGAAACAGGCCGGGTCGATGAAGCCGGGCCCGCGCGTAGGCCACGACCAGTCGATAATCCACGCACCCGCTTCTCCTACCGTCAGGTTGGACGGGTTGATGTCGGTGTGCAGTAGGGCATCACCACGGAGAAGCGCCAACTCGTCTTCGCTGCTCACGTAGGCGTCCCACCGGTCTTCCCGCCAGTCCCGTGCGACGTCCGGCAGCCCCAGGCTCGCGGCCCGGTTGAGGAGGTCAACGGCAAGGGGGAGATCCGGTGAGCCCGGCTCGAAGCCAAGGCCGCGCTCCTCGATGGCCTCGAAGCCGAGGATGATCCACCCGGCGTCGTCTCCGTCAACGCTCCACAGCAGTCGGGGCGAGAGAGGTTGTACGTAGGGGTTGATTGCCCGTTCCCGGAGGATGGAGTCCTTCCGCCCCCCGGGATTGTTGAACATCGCCTTGACGAAGAACCGCCCCTTCTCGCTGTCGATGATCGCAGCGAAGTCGGAACTGAACCCCCGGGCCGGAACCCGAACGTGGGTGACCTTGCCGGTGTACGGCAGGATCAGATGCCTGAAGTGGCCGTCGGGCAGGTCATCCACGTCGGGGCTCCTCGGTTACGTCAGTTCCTGGGCTTGCATTCGCTGCCCGGCGCCCCCGGTCGGCACGCATCGTTCGGGCTGCACCTCGGGTCGCATGGGTTCTTCGGGACGCAGTCGGGGTTACACGGCTGGTTCTGGCCCTGGTCGTTGTCCTTGTCCTTCTTCCCCCAGTCGGCTCGGAGGGAGTCAACGGCCTCGGAAAAGGCGGGACCGCTCAGGATAGAGGCCAGCGAGGCGTCACGGACGTTGCCGACACCCTTCCAGGTGGAGAAGACGCACGGCGCGACGGTGCCGGTCGGGTCGATCACTGCCCTGCCGTCACCACATCCTCCACACAGGCCGGCCGCATCCGGCTTCTGGCTACTGGACGCTCGTCCGAACTCCCGGACGTGGTCCGCGCCGATCCGCTTGACGCCGAGCGATTCCAGGTCGCGGCGTGCTTCGGTGATCTGTTGTTCGGAGTCGGCGACGATTCCGGCGCGCAGCGGTATGCCGAGCTGCACGGCCTTGCGGATGTTGGCCCGGGTGCGGCCGTGAGAGCGGCGGCCAGTCCGCGCGTTGTGCTCCTCGGCCTTGGCCGAGTAGTAGGAGGTGGCCAGGGACAGGCCGTCGCGCTGGAAAAGTTCCCAGCGCTTCGGCGGGACGTGGACGAGGTTGCTGTACACCTCTACGCGCAGGCCGATCGTCAGCGCGTGGTCCACCAGTTCCGAGAAGTCGGGGTGCATGGTCGGCTCGCCACCGATGAACTGCACGTCGGTGACGCCGTAGCCGGCGGCTTGGTCCAGGGCGCTGATCCAGTCCTCGCGGGTCATGGTGCCGTGGGTGCCCTTCGGCCCGGACTCGTTGTAGCAGTGGCTGCACGAGAGCTGACACTGTCGTGTCAGGTCCAGCCACAGAAACCCGGTGGTGGTCTGCTCGACGGGTAACGCTGTCGCCATGCTCTTGCCCTTTCGCTCGTTGACCTGGTCAACGCGGGGCTTTCCCGGCGTCGTCGTGCACTTGCCGACCCGCCCGGCCGCGACCGTCCTCACCTAAACGGGGCGACCGGGCGGGGGTGGTTCCCGCCCAGGCGGAACGGACCTCAACCGAGTACCGGGGCGGGGGTGGATCCCGCCCTCTCTCGGGGATGGGATGTGGGGAGGTGGCACCCGAGGGAGGGCGGAGTCTAGAAGTGGCTCGGGCCTTCGCGGACGGCGAGCCAGATCACGGCGCAGCATGCGGACACGACTCCGAGGCCGACAACGAGCGTCTGGGTGGTGTCTCCCCAGTCGGTCCAGGGGCGGGTGGCGCGCGGGCGTCGGCTCACTGCTCCCCCCTTCGGAGCACGTATGACAGGCCCTGGCAGATCGTGCGGAACTCCTTGTGCCCGCTGGTGGCGGCGTGCTGCATGCATGCGTCCAGTACGGGTTCGGGCTCCGGCTTGCCTTTGATCTTCCACGTGCATCCGAGGCAGTCAGCGCCGTAAGTCACGGTGTCCAGGTGCGTGGTGATCTTGTGGTTCACGTGTCGGATGACGGCGCGGGTCACCACGGGCGCCCCCGGCGTTCTCGATTGATCACCGTGGCGCGGGCTCTGAGCCGGTCCTTCGCGTTAGCGGGGCGGTAGGTGGTGGTGTGCCACGGCTCGCCGCCGTCCAGCGGAGCGATGCTCACGACGTCGCCGTCCCAACCGACAGCCCTGCCTACGCGGTCACACGACGTGTCGGTGATCAAGTCACCGATGTTCGGAGACCACTTCACGGTGCCGCTCCGAGTTACCACGAACGTCGGACGCTGCGCATCGTCGGCAAGGAACCCCTCGGCATCACGCACGGTGCACCGCCCCCCAGTGCCGGTGAAACGCGATGCGGGACCGCTCCTCAAGGCCCCAGTCACGACTCAGCCACGCCCGACGCCGATCGGCGTTCAAGCGGGTGCAGTCGGGGCACTCGTCCACCTTCTTGCCTACGGTGATTCCGGATGGGCCGGATGAGTGCGGCAGAGAGATCACTTCTGGGATGTCCGTCGACTCCCTCAAGTCACGGCGCACCACGAGCACGCCACCGGCCCCGCGGGTGGCGACGCGGTCGAGGGCGGCCCGTGCGTTGCTCGGTCCAGGGATCACGGCGCCGCTCCGTTCGTTTCATCCGGGCTAGCGAGCCGCTTCGCGTATACGAATCCGCCGGTCTCTTCGATTTCGCGGACGGTCCGTTTGTACTCGTCGACCGACGGCGAGATCATCGAGCGCCAGGCGGTCAGGATCGCGCCGGCTTCCCCGCGGCGAAGGTGGCCGAGCGCCGACGTCAGACCTTCGCGCTTGTGCGGCGGGGCGGCGTGGGGCTCGTCCTCCACGATCACCGCTGCCACGTCCCATCCGAAGACTTGGGCGGTTTCCTGGCACCCTTGATGCTGCTCTTCGGCGTCGGCGCCCTGGACGCCAGAGAGGTAAATGACGCACCGGAAGCGTTCGATCTTCGGCGTGAGGCCGGTTGCAGCGTCTGCAAGTGTGCGCCGTCGTTGGCGGTCGCCTTCCGTCCGGCGTGCGGCCGGCGGGTGCTGCTGGGGTTCGGCCCTCTGGTTGCTGACCATGTGGGCATGGTGCTAGCTCCGGGGGCCGAGCTGAAGTGACGGAGCGTACGACCCTGCAAGATTGTCGGCGACGACTCGTACGCTCCGTATGACTCACGTGATCAAGGGGACACCAATAACCTCGCTGATGTGGCGGACCTTGGCCGTGGAGACCTTCGCGATTCGCTGGCCGATGACGCCGGGCAGGGCCTGATGCCGAACCCACTCGGGGGCGTCGAGCCCCACCTCGATGAGAGTGTTTGCGGCCTGGTCGTGGAGGCCGGCAGCACACTGGGCGAGGGCAACGTCGAGCTTGTACCGGTTCCTTGCCACCTTGGACATCTGCCGGGGGACGTCGGCCATGTCCTTCTGTTTGGCCAAGCTGAGGGCACGTCCGTAGTTCTTGAGAGCTACGTGAATCCCAACAGCCTCTGTTTTCGCTGCGGTTGGCCCGAACGCGGTTCCGTACAGCTTCTCATCTCGGCCGAGCCGGGCGGCTGCGGCGTGGGCCTGCGAAATGTAGTCGTCGGCCGCCGCTTCGTCCTCCCGGCGTGATGCCGCCACGGCGGCGGAGATCATCAGGCGGCCGTAAGCGAGCAGTTGTGGCCTGGACGCCTTCCGGAAGGACGGCTCGATGGCGAGCGCGGCCCGCTCCGCTACGGCGACCGCGCGGGGAGCCTTCGCCCCGCGCAGGTAGATCCAAGACAGCGTGGACTCAAGGAGCGCCATCATGATGGGGTCGTCGACGTCTTGGGCACGCAGCTTGGCCGACGTGAGCGCGCTCAACGCGAGGTCCCTCTGACCGAATCCGTTGGCGCACGATGCGGCCACGCGGTATGTGCTGGCCAGGATAAGTCCGAGCTGCTCGCGTTCCCTTCCCGTGGCACTGTCGTACCTGACGTGGCCCTCCATGAGGACTTTCGAGGCAAGGCTGCTGAGTGATGCTGTGTCGCTCTTCCAGAAGGCAGACCACGCGAGGTCACGAGCCCTGCCCAGTTCTTCAACCGAGCTCGGGTCGTCAATGCCCTCCCATTCTCCGAGGGCGCTCTCGTGCACAGCATCGGACAGCTGACGGAGTGCGGCGCGGTCGTTGCGGTTCATGCCGCGGCGGGGTGCCTGCTGGCCGAGGATCACGCCCACATCCGTGTTCAGGGCGCTGGCGAGTTTGAGTAGCGAACCGACGGACAGCTCGCCGCGATCTTGCTCCGCCTTCTGGACAAGAGCGAGGGATACGCCTGCTGCCTCGGCTAGGCCCTGTTGGGTCAGATCAGAGCCCCGAAGGTGCTTGATCCGCTTACCATTCGTCAGATCAGACCAGCTGCTCACGTTCACCTCAGGGGGTCGGCAAGAACTCTGCGGCATCAAATCCGATGGTAGGCCCACGCTTGCCGGTTCTCCGGTGTGAGCGTCAACGACAAAGGGCCCCTGGTACCGGCTGCATGCCGGTACCAGGGGCTGTGTATCAGTGGGCGGCTGTTGCCTGCCAAATGGAGACGATCACTGCGGCAATGCTGACCAAGGCGGCGAGGGACGGCAGGGGCCACCGGCCGCGCTCGACGGCATCGAGGCGGGTGTCGAGGTCGGTCAGACGCTGGTCGGTCTGGTCACCCCTCTGGACCAAGAGGGCCAGGGCGCCATCGGCGCGGGCGAAACCGACCTCGACGACGCCCCGGAGCCGTTCCAGCTCGAGGGCGACGTCCGAGGGGGTCGGGTCCGTCACGCAGTGCCCCCCTCTGTGGAGGCCGGCGGGGCGGTCGGGGCGGTGCGCAGCCATCGGGGCAGGAGCGCCTGCACCTCGGGGACGGCCATGACCCGGGTCAGGCCGGCGGCGATGGCGAGGGCGCCAGCCGCCCACGGGAGGGTCGCAGGGATACCTGCGGCATCAACGATGACCGGCAGGAGGGCGGCGAGGGTGATCGCCGTCTGCACGGTGGTGCGGATGGTGCGACGGGTGGCGTCGGTCAAGGAGGGGTCTTCCTTTTGATCGTGCGGCGACCGGAGGCATTCACCGGGAACGCCCCCGGTCGCGGGTGGAGGTCACGTGTCGGGGGTGGGAGAGGCCAGGGGGTCGTGGCCGCGGGCGACTGCGCGTTCACGGAGGTGTTCCAGCGCGACGACCGCTTGGAGGGGTACGACGCCGTTGCCGAGTGCTTTGAGCTGGGCGGCGCGGGACAGGCCGGGGACGGCGGTGACGTGGCCCGGGGGCAGGCCCATCATCCATTCGACCAGAGGGGGGTTCAGTCGTCCCAGAGCGTCGGTTGCCCGGGGGGCGTGACGTCCGACGACGGGCGTCCACCGGTCGACGGCGTCGGCGTAGGGCCCCCAGGGGTGTTCGCGCTGGCGGCCGGGGGCGTGCTCGAGTGACCCGTCTGCCGCGGGTTGCTGCCGTTCGTCGCACTGGCTTCCGGGCGGAGCGAGCAGACCTCGGCTGCCAGGCTCTTCCCGTGCGTCCCGGCCTCCTGGCTGGGAGTGCGGCGGGTCGCCCGGTTCTCGTTCGGGGAGGCGCGGGGGGTGGGCAACAGGGTGGTGTCGAGTGCGGAGACGGCCGAGCGGAGGTTCATACCCCCCTGCCGGCCGCTGCTGTGCCCTGCGCCCGTGGCCTCGGACGCTGATGGTGTGGGCAGAAGCGCCTGCGCGGTGGGACATCGCGCCGTGCGTCCGCCGGGCCGGATTGGTGTTGCAGGCGTGGATGCCAGGTGCGCTACGACCGTGGGGAGCTGCCCCTTCTGGCCGCCGCCCTTGTAGTCCCGGGCTGCTGGGGTGGGCAGGCCACGCGAGGATGAACAGGCGGTTCCTCTGGTGCGGGGCGCCCACGTCGGACGCACGTAGACACACCCATTCCGCATCCCACCCGAGGGCGGCAAGGTCGGCGAGGACGTCGCTGAAGCCCAGACCAACGTGAGCTGCGACATTCTCAAGGAATGCGACTCGGGGTCGTAGTGTGCCAAGGGCGCGTGCGATGTGCGGCCAGATGTGGCGGGGATCGTCGGTTCCCTTCCTCTTGCCGGCGGTGCTGAACGGCTGGCACGGATACCCGCCCACCAGGACGTCGACCGGTTCAACGTCGTCCCAGGACAGGGTGGTGATGTCGCCGAGGTTCGGTGTCTCGGGGTAGTGGTGGGCGAGGATTCGGGCGGGGCCGGGGTCAGGATCGGCGACCCAGGTGAGGTTGCCGCCGGCCACGTGCTGGACGGCCATGTCGAGGCCGCCGTATCCACTGCACAGCGATCCGATGCGCAGGGGGGCGGCGTCGAGACTCACGAGGCGTCGGACGTCCGCGGTACCTTCAGCGCGGCCCACTGGAGCGGGCCGGGCCAGCCGTCGCACTCATGCGGCACGTCGCCGAGCTTGCGCTGCCACTTCCGGAAGCTCTCGCGGTCGGCGGACGTCCACTGCGGCCCCGGGCCCTCGCGGTAGGCGGAGCAGCCTTCCTCAACCAGGCGTCGCCCCATGGCCGTGATTATCGGGGAATCCGGCGCGTCACGGAACCACCGCTCCCCGGGGAACGACTCGTACTCGGCGCCGTGGTCGTGATCGCGGCCGGACTGGTCGCCGCCCTCGGGGATGTCGTCCGTGCTCGCCTCGTGCCCGAAGAACGTGACGCCCTTCTTCCCCCGCCAGGCCGGATCGGCAACGACCACACCCTCGGGGTAGGCGGGGATGCCGTACCCGTGGATGTAGGAGCTGTGGCGGGGACGTGTCTTGAAGTAGACGCCGTCACCTTCCGCCGACCCGTCGTCGTTGGTGTTGCCCTCCACCGTGGTGATCTCGTCGTCCGTGTAGGCGATGACGATTCCGGTGTGAGTGCCGCCGCCGGGGCCGTAGTACACGACGCCACCGATCACGGGGTAGTCGGTGTAGCGGCCCCGGTCCTGGAACCACTCGACGCCCTCGGCACAGGACGCGGTGACGGGGGCGAGGTCAGCGGCGCCGGCCTCCTGGAAGACCCAGCTCACGAAGGTTGCGCACCACGCTTCGCCCTGGGCCCATTCCAGGCCGGGGACGCCGGGGGCGTATCGCTGGACGTTGTTCCAGTGACCCTCTGAATGGCCTTCGTGGTAGCCGACTTCATCGCGGGCAATATTGATCACGTTGTGGGTAAGAGACATGCGATAACTCCTGTTGGGGGCATGAGGAAGCCCCACGCCGGAGGGGCGTGGGGCGAGAGATGGGGCTGCCGGTGGCGGGTCAGGCGTCGAGCGCAAACCGGATGGCGTCGAGATAGATCCACTTGACCGGCGACTGAATGTCGGCCTGGAGCTCACCACCGGCCTGTTGGTCACTGCGTGAGAGCACGTCGACCCGGGCCGAGCTGCCCTTCTCGTAGTTGAGCGATGTGGCGCAGACGAACGACCGGAGGTAACGAGGGCGGGCCTCGGGCGGGAGGACCGCGAGGCGCCAGGCCGACGCGACGTTGAAATCCTTGCCGTCTTTCCGCTCCACGCTGCCCGACAGCTCAATCGTTCCGTTGACTAGGCGCCATCGGGGATTGCCGCCGTGTGCGACGACATCGGAGGGGAGGGGTAGAGGCTGCCAGGGGCCGGGGGACAGAGGCGTCCAGGTGCTGTTGGCGTAGATCTCCATGCGGTCCTCGCCTTGGAGGAAGGCGAGCTTCCCGGGCACTGCTCGTTCCGGGGATGCCGCGCGGGCGGCGGCATTGGCGTACACGCTCTGGGTCAGGGCGTACACCCGCTCGTCGGTGATGTCCCGGGGCGCGATGGCGCCGGCCTGCGGGGCCACGGTCACTCGGCACAGGGGGACGTCGAAGACGCCGTCCTGCCCCTGGCTGAGGGCGGGGGGCTGAGGCTGCGCGGCGGGGGTGCCCTGGAGGTAGGCGATGGAGATGCGCTGTCCGGCTCTGGTGAGGCGGATGGTGATTCGGTCGACGCGCGGCTGGGTGCCGGTGTTGGCGGCGATCACCACGTGGCGTTCGGCGTCGGAGTAGTAGTGGAAGCCCTGGACGGTTGCATGGCCGGCGTTAACGTTGACGGTCATGTCCTGGCCGGTGGCCGTGGTGGCGAGGGGGTCAGCGGGGTCGCTGATGCGCGGGGCACGAATGCCGTCGGTCTGCCACATGGACGTCATCTGTGACCATTGCTCGCTCGTGACGGTCGTGCCCGCGCCGCTGTCGAAGGGGAAATAGTACTCAGCCACATTGCCCTTTCTATGAAGGTTCCTCAATAAACGTTGCCCAAAATTGCAGCCCTAGAGCGAAGTGAAGGAAGGCCGCACCAGTCAGGAGCAAAAGCTTTCGTACCCGGTCATGAGTCTTGAGGGCGAGGAGCATTTTTGTTGACACAAATAGCAGAATCACGCACGCCGACAAGGCGCCCTCAATGAACACGAAGAACAATGCCACCAAAGCCAGAAACAGGGCAATGTTCAGAATCCACTCAAGAACTGTACCCACCCAGACGAAGCGAAAAAGCCCGACCTTCTCCCGATAGAGATCCAAACTCAAATTAATTCGCAGCAGGAATGTTCGGTACAGCAGGTACCCCAAGCCACCTAGGCATGCGCAGGCAAGCGTGAACCAGGCCAACGGCGGGGCCGCCTTACGGGCCGTCGCCCGGAAGGTGGCGGGCTGGCTGCGCGAATCTCCCGCGAACGCGACCACGTACCTACCTAGCGCATGCAAGCCACGCCGGGCAGCCGTTGCCCACCTATCCAACCGATCCTTTCCGATAATCTCAGGAGTGCAGCAGTAGAACGAAAGTGCCAGAAAAATGATTGCCAGTCGATTACATGAATTTGCGCCCACGATCGCCTCTTCACGGCCACCCTTTTCGAACAAGATGCCACAGGTGCACTGCTTGCGCTTACATCAGTACCGGGTGTTGAGTTTGTGAACGGCTTGCCAAAGCTGCCGCACCTGGGTGTAGAGGGCCGGGGTTTGGGTGGCGGCCTCGGTGCCGACGGTGGCCTGTACGGAGCTGGCGTCCGCGGTGTCCGTCAGGTGCACTTCGCGGACGGGGTGGACGAGATCCGTGCCGGCGGTGGTGGTGACGGTGACCGTGTCGCCCGTGCGGTAGTCGCGCCCGTACTGGCATTGCTCGGTATCGATCGGCGCGAGGGACAGTTCGGCTTGAGCTCCGCCCTGCTGGAGGGCGTTGGTTGCCGAGGTGCGCAGGGACCGGAACTGCTCGTCGGTGTCGTCCGCTCGCCCCGGGATGGCGGTGTCGCGCTGGTCTACGAAGGTCTCCCCCACCCGGGCCCATTCGGCTTCGATGTCGGAGGCGGCCCATTGCCAGAAGAACCTGTCCTTGCCCTGACCTTGAGCGGCGACGACGGCTCGCGTCGTGCGGGGCGCTGTGAGCTGGTAGGAGTACGAGCTGAGGTTGCCCAGGTCGGGTGAGAAGCGGACCGCTCCGCGCAGGTCGCGAGTGGTGCCGACCTGGAGGGCGAGGCGGGGGACGGTGGGGTCGGGCTGCGTGACCCGGACGGACAGGCCGGCCGTAGAGGCGAGGGTCTGTGTCGCGGACAGAAGGGTGTCGAAGCGCAGCGAGACCTTTGTGGGGGCGCCGAGGCCGGTGGTCGGGCCGGGGTCCAGGCCCGGGACGCGTCGGCCCGGCAATGCGGTCGGCCCGGCGTTGGCGGCGACGAGGCGGGTGATGATGTCGCCGGCCGGGCCCGCGGAAGACCAGTAGTCGACGCCGTAGCGTCCGTTGCCGGTGTCGGGTGCGCGAGTGGGGTCGGGGAAGGCGAGGCGGGCGGCGAGTGCGGTGTTGTCGCAGACACCGGAGAAGGTCAGTGTCCCGCCGGTGGACGACCAGTTGTCACGGATGTTGGTGAGGGGGCCGGTCAGCAGGGGTTCGGTGGAGTCATCGGACCAGATCATCACGCCGTGCCCGCCGGTGGCGAAGAGGTGGGCGTGGGGGTGGTCGGCGGGGAGGACGAGGGTCCAGGCGCCGACGTCGAGGTGGCGGACGATGACGTCCAGGGAGGTGTAGGAGTCGATCTGTCCGACACGGCGGAGGGCCGCGTCGCGGACGTCGACGCGGTAGCGCCGCAGGGTCAGGCTCCGAGGTGTCGTGGCTGATAGGTCAGGGTGACCGCGGACGCTTCCGAGGCGCCGGTGGCGGTGAGGGAGATGACGTTCTCCCCGGGGACGAGCTGCCAAAGGGAGGCCGGGCCGACGAGGCGGGGCCAGAGGTTTTCGCCGCGGCTGCCGTCGGGGTTCTCCAGGTAGACGGCCTTGATGCCGGGGCGGGAGTCGATCACGACCGTGCGGTCGGCGGGGATGCCGTAGGCCAAGGTCAGTTCCTTGCCGGTGGTGCGGTTGGTCAGGCGCAGCGGGACGACGGGCTGCCCGGCATCCTGCTGGCCGAGGGGACCGGTGATGCGCCATACCGGCCACGCGTCCACGTCGGTGGTGGCCTGGACCGGTAGTCCCTCGTCGCCGATCACGCTCGGCGCGATCCGCAGGGGGAAGAACGGGGTGGTGTGCGGATCGCCGGTGGTGGTGGGATCGAGGCGGGCGAGGGTGAGGTGGTCGACGTCCAGCGGGGTGCCGTCGGCCTGGATGACCGGCCGCACGGTGGCCGTGCCTGTGGGCATCGTGCCCGGGTCGGATTCCATGGGGTAGGCCATGCCACCGTCGACAGCGGGGGCGTCCTCGAGGTCCCGTCCCCGGGCGTAGCCGGTGACGTCCACCCACCCGTCGGCGTCTGTGAGCGTGCGACCGGCGGCGGTGATGAACCGCGTTCCGCCGGGCACCGGTGCATCGGCGGCGGTGCGGCCGACCGCGCCGACCGATACGGACGTCTGTGCGTCGGCCGCGGCCTTGCTGCTGCGGCGAACCCGGGCGGTCAGACGGTACAGGCTCGTCCCGTCATAGGGGACTCCGGTTGTGGCGTCCGCCCGGATGCTGGCGGCGAGGCGGGTGTACTGGCCGTCGGTGCCCCGGCGGTCGTTGAGGACTGTTCCGGGCGCGCCGGAGGAGGTCCAGGCGGAGGGGTTGTTCATGGTGTCGGACAGCAGCACTGTCCAGGACCCGGCGGGGTGGGACAGGAACGCAGGCGCGCCGTGGACGCGGAAGGTCTCAGTTCGCTCGTCGCCGTACCAGTAGGGATCGGGGGCGGTGAGCTGGAGCCCGTACCGGGTGAAGGTCAGGCCGGCGCCGTCGCTGCCTTCGTCGCCTTCCATGCCGCCGGTGTAGTGGACACGGATGCTGCGGGCGGTCCCGTCGGCCTCTGCCACCCGCAGCACGCACGGGCCCCGTCCGGCGGCGAGGGCGGCGACGAGGTGCCGCTTCAGTGCCAGCAGCTCCGGGCGGGTGGGCGCCCATAGCAGGAGGGGCAGTTGGATGCGGCGGGAGGCGGCGCGGGTCTTCACCAGACGGCCGCCGTCCATCCCCGCGAACTCCGTGACCGTGGCCTGTACCGGCGGGGCGTCCATGCCGGTGGGTCCGGGGAGGATCGCGATACAGGCCCCTTGGTGAGACAGGTCCGCAGTCAGTAGGAACTCTTGGCCGCTGCTGGTGGTGAGGGTGACGCGGGGTGGGGCGTCGGATGCGGCGTGCGCCGGTTCGGGGAGGGTTCCGGTGGAGACGACGGCGGACGGGGAATTCAGCGTGGCCAGTAAGCTCACGCGCCAACCCCCTTTCACTCATGGGGGTTGGCGCGTGGGCTGTATCGGTCAGGCGTACAGGGCGTCGGCGAATTTCAGGGCGGACACGATCTGCTGCTCCGTGGGGATGCCGGGGACGGCGTGCAGGTGAATGACTGGCGCCGTCCCGGACGTTGCGTCGTTCTCAGGCGGGGAGTTGAGTCCCTTCGAGTCGGCGATCAGGTCCCACTGAGCGGGGGTGAAAACGGGCTCGGGGCGCCCCAGGCCGTTGTAGACGAGGGACAGCCCTGGGGGTAGGTAGCCGCCGGAGTCGTAACCGCCCGGTCTATCCAGAGCGGACAGTGACCCATATCTATGCAGCGCATAGTTCAAGCCGGAATAGATGTTCGCCAGCGGGTTTACAGAGGTCCCGTACAGGAACGGGCCTGTATTCCGAAGTGGGCCGGCGTAGGCGTCGAAGGTGGGCCCGATTACCTGCATGAGTCCGACCGATGGGGTTCCGTCCTGCCAGTTGACATCCCAGGTGTTGACGATGTTGGGGTTACCACCGGATTCGTCATTCATGCGGCGGAGGACGGTGTCGAGCCAGGAGGCCGGCTGCCCGAGCATGCTGAGGGCCTGGAGGACCTGCGGTGTCCAGCGGGTTACTCCGCTGCCGCCGGTGTCCCCTCCCATCTGGGGGGTGCCGCCGGCGGAGAAGAAGCCTTTCACGAAGTCCACGACGGTGTCCTTCAGGCCGACAACCGGCGCGCGGAAGACCTGGCCGGTCATCTGCGACCACTTGGCCGCATCAAGCCTGTCCAGGTCACCCAGGACCGGCTTGAGCAGGGCGTCCATGGCCGTGGCAGGGTTGGCCAGCATGTCCGCGGCGCCCTTGACCCCGCGCCACGTTTTGGTGGCCTTGTCGCTCGTCCAGTCCCATGCCTTGCCCGCGCTTTCCTTGCCCCAGTCGAGGGCCGAGCCGAGGATGCCGCCCTTGGCGAGCATCTGTGTGCCGGCGGCCTCGAGGAGACCGAGGGCCCGTGTTCGGTACTTCGGGTCAGTCGGGATCACGTATTCCGGGTAGCGGGGGTTCCCCTCGCCGACGATCGCCGTCGGCCTGTTGAACACGCCGGGACGGGCCGGGAGGGGGCCACCAGCGGCAAGCAGCGGGAGCTTGTCCATCTTCAGCTTGTCGCCGATGCCCGGTATCCAGCCGGTCAAGGTTTCCCAGACGTCCAGGACGCCCGTGTTCCACACGGTCCCGATGACGAAATTGACCGGGTCCTTTGTGGCGCCCTCGATCTTCTTCCACGCGATCGCGATGCCGTCCTTCGCGTGGGCGAAGGCGTTGGAGATGCTGTTGATGCCCTCCTTCAGGAGGTCAAAGGCGGGCCGGATGCCCCTTTCCCACCCCCACGTGATGGCGTCGGTTATCAGGCGCCACACCGGCTTGACGACGCTGTAGTACAGCCACGAGATCGCGGGCCCGAGTGTGTCCTTCAGGAAGGATGTGAAGGCGCCCACGGCGGGCCGGATGGCGTAGGTCCACGCCGCGGCGATCGCAGCGCCGATCAGTGCGAAGACGGGCTTCACTACGGTGTCGTAGAGAAGGACGATGACCGGCCACAGGATGTTCTTGATGTAGGACCAGAACAACTGAAGGGTCGGCCATATCACCGTCTGCCACACGGTTTTGATGACCTGACCGATGAACTCGAACATCGGCCAGACGCACGTCATGGCGAAGTCGCGGACGATCGGGAACAGGGTGTTCGCGACGATCGACCACAAGGCAGACAAGACCGGCTGAAGCACTCCGGACCAGACGGCGGACACGACCTGCCCGATCATCTGGAAGGCGGGCAGGAACGCGTTTTGCCAGAGCCAGAGGACGGCCGGGACGAGCCGCGTCATGATGAAGTCGGCGAGCCAGGAGAACGCCGGCTGAACGTACGTCGCCCAGATGGTTGAAAACTGGACCGCTATCCAGGCAAAAAAGGGGGACAGCGTGGAGTTCCACAGCCACATGAAGGCCGGGACCACCCGGTCCATGACGATGCCCGCGATCCACGCGAACACCGGCTGAATGACCGTGGTCCACGCGAGGAGGCAGGCCGCCTTGATGGCGTCCCAGCAGGCCATCACCCCGTCGCGGAACCACGAGAACCGCTGCCAGAGGTAGACGACGGCCAGGCCCAGGGCGACGAGGGCGCCGATGACCAGCAGAATCACGTCCATCGTCCAGCCGATGGGCGTGGCCTGGACGAGGAGCGCCAGCGCGGCCGTGGCTGCGTTGACCAGCCATTCCGCCAGCGCGACGGCGCGCAGGCCGAGGCTGATGGTGATCAGCGCAACCCCGATGGCCTCCAGGACTCCCGGGGGGACGAGGGAGGCGAGGCGGGCCAGGTCACCGACGAACAGCAGCGTGACCCCGGACATCGGCTGAAGGGCGGTCCAGAGGTTGCCCAGGGTCGTGCCGATGTCCCGGAGGATGCCGCCAACTACCGGCCCGTTCTCACGAACTCGGGCAAGGAAGGCGGCGAAGCCGGGTGAGTCGCGAAGGCGGTCGCCCCATTCGGCGAATCGTTTCGCCTGGTCGACCAGGTGCTGAGTGAAACTCTCCGTGTGGGGAAGGGCAGCGTCCAGGGCGCCGGCGAAGCCCTTGAAGAAGTACCCGACCGCGATACCGGTGTTGCGGATCGCGGGCCGGATGGCGTGCGTCAGATCATCGCGGAAGCGGTCCCAGAAAGGCGTTTTGAAGTCCGCTGCCGTGGCGTCCATCAACTCCCGGGTACCAGCGGCAGCTTCACGCACCAGGGGCGTGAAGGCGGGCAGGGATGCCCTGGCGCCGTTGAGGCCGCGGGTGAAAAGCGGCATCACCTCCGGCTGAAGAGCCGTCGACCACTCCTTGGCCGCTTCCTTCAGCGCCACGAAGGCGTCGAAGGTCTCACGCGCGGATGGCGACAGCTCGTCGAGTGCGCGGCGGTACTTCTGCGCGGCAGTGCCGGCCGCCGATGTGGCATCGGCCGTCTGCATGTGTGCGGCGGCCACCTGACGCTCGGCGTTCGCTATCGTGTCGGCTGCGGCGGCCTGCGCCCGCGCCACCCCGCGGACGGCGTCGGCAACCCGCGCTTGCGCGTCGGCGACGGCGCGGGCCTGATCGGCGACGCGTTCGTGGGCCTGCGCGGCGGCGTCCTGCGCGCGTCGCACTCCCTCAGCGCCGTCGACACCAGCCGAGTTCGCCCGTCGAGCGTCTGCCTCCAAGCGGCGGTGCGCGAGAGACTGTTCCTTCAGGCCCTGGACGGCCTGGTCGTAGGTCAGCTGGGCCTGGTCCCGTTCGAGCTGGGAGGCGGCAGGGTCGGCGCGGACCTTGGCGAGGTCCTGTTTGGCCTGTGTCAGGCGCAGCGTCGCCGCCCGCTCGGTCAGGGCGGAGTCGGCAAGCTGGTTATTCAGGTCCTCGAGCTGCCGGACGGCATCCGCACGGGCCCGGGTCAGCTCCTGCTGCGCGCGCCGCTCGTCGTCCTGGGCGCGGGTGAGCTGCTGTTCGGCGCGGCGGACGCCGTCCTCGGCCTGGGCCACCTGCCGCTGTGCGGCGGCGATCTGGTCGGCGGCGTTGCGTTGCGCAGTGGCCAGTGCGCGAACGGCGCCTTCCTGCTGGAAGGCGCGCTGGGTGGCCTGGGCGCTGGCGCGGGCCCCGTTGTCGGTGGCCGCCGCGGCGGCGTCCTCGGCGGCCTTCTTGGCCTGGAGAGCCTGCGCGATCCCAATGATCGCCGGTGCGGCGACGGCACCCAGGACGGCGAAGCCGGAGGCGGCAACGACGGTGGCCGCGGCGAGGCCGGCGACCTGCCCTGCGAGGATCTCCGCGCCCGGGACGGCGGCGAGGCCGGCCAGGGCGAGGGTCAGGCCCATCGTTCCCAGCAGGGCCGGGGAGAAGTCGAAATCGATGCGCTTGCCGTCGAGGGCGTCGGCCTGCGCGCGGACAGCGGCCAGGGCGGCGGATGCCTGCGCGGCATCCACCCGGACGTCGATGTCTGCATCCGAGGCGGCCAGGGCGGCCAGGCGGGCCTGGACGGCGTCGATCTGCGCCATGGCCGCGCCGGCGTCGACATCGATGCCGATCCGGGCGGTGCCAAGGGTGGTGAGCTGGGCGCGCAGTGCGGCGAGCTGGGCGCGGGCAGGGGTGGTGTCCGCGCTGATGTTGATCTCAGGCAGGGCGGCCTGTGCGGCCTGTACCTGTGCCCGCAACCGTCCGCCGAAACTGCCGTCGGTCTCCAGGCGAACGATGCCGGGGCGGGCGGTGATGCGGTCGATCTCCTCGCGGACCGCGGCAAGATGGGTCCGAGCGGCGGCGGTGTCTGCGCGGACCGTCACGTCCGGGTGCGCGGCGCCCAGGCGCAGAAGCTCGGCCTCCAGCGCCTCCGCCTCCGCGCGGGCGGCTTCCGCGTCGATGTCGACCCCGACCGTCTTGCCGGCCAGGGCCTCCATGCGCACGCGCAGGGCCTGAAGGTCGGCGTCGGCCTCGTCGGTGTCCGCGCCGATAGTGATCTTCGGCAGCGTCCGGAACGCGGCCTCCAGCTTGGTCTTCAGCGACCGGGCGAAGGCGCCGCCGGTCTGCTCGCCCTCGCGGGTGGCCTGCTGGCGGGCCCGGGTGCCGCCGACGCGGACGGCGTCGGGGATGGCGCGGCGGATCGCGGGGACGAGGGCGGCGGCGATGTCGCGGCCGAGGGAGGTGCCGATCCGCGCGCCGCCACTGACACCGGCGGTCATGGCCTGCGTGAACGCCTGCCCGGCCAGGCGCCCGGCCTCCTGCCCGGCACTCGTGGCCGGCTCGGCAAGCGCGGTCCGCAAACGCTGGCCGATTCCCCGGGTATTGGGGATGACCTGGACCTCGACGGAGCCGACGACGATTGCCACGGCGGCCCTCCTTACGTGCGGGAGTGACCGCCGATCAGGCGGGCGTTACGCGGGTGGCGGGTCGGGGGTGCCGTTGATGATCTGCACCAGCGTCTGCGCCGCCGCATTGCTCATGCGCGGGCGGTGGTCGCGGGTGCGGGGAACGCCGGGGCGTGGGACCGGCGGGGGCGGGTCGGGCTTCTTGCCGCCGCTGGTGTTGACCAGGGCGTAGTAGTGCGTGAGGCGGTTGACGGCGTCGATGGTCTGTGCGAGGAGCAGGTCAGTCTGGGACCAGCGGCCCCGGGAAGGGTCGGCGCCCTCGGCCTGCGCGTCGAGATCGGCCGACGGCGCGTTGTTGCGCAGGGCGGTCACGGTCGCTGCCTCAGGCGGCAGGTGCTCGATCATCACACGTACCTGCCGCCAGGTGAGACGGTCCCGGTGCAGGTCCAGCAGGTCCGTACCCGGGTAGTACCGCCGCAGGTCTGCCTCTACCGCTTCCGCATGCTCTTCGAGGACCCGCTGCGTCCACTGGACTTTCCCAGCGCCTCGCCGCCGGCCTCGGCGACCTGCGCGACCCACGCGCCGATCTCGTCCTGCGTCGGGTCGCCCTCGTACCAGGCGTCGACGTCGTCCGGGTGAAGCACGCCTTCAGCGAAGCGGTCGAGGTCACCGGAGTTCAGGGCGCGCAGGTGGGAGGCGCGCCAGCGCTGAGAGGGCAGGGCGCGCACGGGGTAGCCGGCCAGTTCCACCGTCACGTAGTCGGTGGTGGCGTCGGTCTCCTGCCCCGCCGTGGCGCGGTCGGTCGGGGACGGGGCGGTCGTGGTCACGGTCATGGGTCCTTAGAAGTTCAGCCGGCCGAGCCGGGGTGATGTGAGGAGGGGAAGCGGGTGAGGGAGGCCGGGGGCGGGTCAGCTCTTGGTGGTCGGCAGGTCCTTCGGCACGACCGGGGCCTTCGCCGTGAACTGGTGGTACACGGTGTTGTTCGCGGCGTCCGGGTAGGCGGTGATCTTCACCTCGTAGCCCACCATGTCCTCGCCCTTGTACGTGACATCCGACCGGTCGGTGATCTCCCCCGACGGCACGTAGAAGCCTTCGAGTGAGTCGCCGTCGGCCACGATGAAGTAGAACGACCGACGGTCGGGCGACGGTGACGCGGTCTCCGCGAACTTCGCCACGCCGTCGGGGCCGGGGGCGAGGTCGGCGGCCGGGATGCGGAACATCAGGCTCTTGACGACCGGGCTCTTCGTCTCCCACATCGTCACGCCGAAAGTCCGCACCGACTTCGTGACCTGGGTACGGAAAGCGGAGGTCACACCCCACGGGGTGAACTCCTTCGACTCCTCGTCGATGCCGTACTTCAGGCCGTCGTCGGAGATGGCGCCCAGGCCCGCCCAGGGGGCGGCGGGGACGCCGAGGGCGGTCGGGCCGGCGGTGCCTTCCGGCGCGACCCAACCGCCGCCGTTCGCACCGACCATGGCCAGGTCGGCCGCACGGGTGATCTGAATCAAGAGGGGGCTTCCTTCGAAAGGGCAGGCCACCGCCAAGGTGCGGAGGCGGGGGCACAGCGGTGGTTCAGGGGTGCCGGTGCAGGCGGATCGCGTAGGTGGCGCCGATCCGCGTTACGGCCGGGTTCTCCCACGGCCGCCAAGCCGGGGCGGAGACGGTGGAGGCGGCGGTGAAGGCTGCGGCGGCCGTCGGCGCGATGGCCCCGGGCAGTTTGCCCAGGAGCGCGCCGCGGGTACGGGCGGCCAGGCCGGCGGCCTCGGCCCGGGTGGCGGCGAAGGCGTCGATGTCGACCACGGCCAGGTCGAGACGGAACCCGTCGTCACCGCCCCCGATCCGCTGGAGTCGCAGAAGGGGGACGGCATGGTCCAGGTCGGCGGGGGTCTCGGTGCACACCCGCACGCCCAGGTGGGGGGTGAGCCAGGCGACCAGTGCCGCTTCAGCGTCCGGCCACATCACGTGCCCCGGCTGCTGGTCGCGGCACGTAGGAGGGTGTGGTGGGCCGGGGTGCCGTCACCGCCGTACTCCACAAACCGCGCATGGCGCGCAACGTTGATCACGACGGCGCCCGTGCGGTCCTTGCGCACACCCATCCGGCGCCTGGCCCACACCTCGAACGACGTCCTGTAGGTGCCGGTGTTCACGGGCGCGGTAGCCTCGGCCACGGCCTTGATCTCCTCCGCCCGTGCAACCAGGGCCGCAGTGACCATGGAGGAGTTGAGGAGCTGGCGAAGTCCGGCGCGGTTGATCTTCACCTTCGGTGGCACGACGACGGCCCCCTTTCTCTACAGCCTGTGGACAAGGGGCTATCCCGTGACGCGACGGGCGATGATCTGCATGCCGGCGGTGGTGCCGGTGAGGGGGGACCGGTAGAACTCCACGGGCCCGTGGACGGTGTAGGTCAGGCCGCGGATGCGGAGGCGGTCGGTGGGGCGGATGTCCGCCGCCGGCGGGGCGAAGATCACCAGGTGTTCGACCACGGTGTCCTGACCGCCGACAGTTTCGCTTCCGGGCCGCGGGGCGATCGAGCACCCGGGCACCGGGTGCTCTTCATCCGGTCCGTGCACGTCGTTGCCGTACACGTCCCGTACCGGGGCGCCGGGGCGCAGGACGGTGACCAGCTCGCCGAACCCGGGGGCGGGAGCGCTGATCACTGTTCGTACCACCAGGGCAGATCCCATGACGCCGGGCGCGCCGGGGGTGGTCCTGCTGTTGCGGGGGTGGGGTTGATCGAGAAAGCGCCACCGCGGCCGGCCATCAGCTTCAAGGACCGGCGCTCATCACGGGTCATGTACAGACCGGCCTGCGACTGGGGCCGCTGGACACTGTACGGACCGACCGTCTCGGCCACGATGCCTTGCGGGTTGGCGTAGGCGCGGGCGGCCACGGAGAGCACGACGGCTCCGGCACCCTCGGGAAGGGGGCTCACCACGGCCCGGCACAGGGCCTCGGCCTGCGTGATGATCAGCGCAGCGCGCTCTTCCTGAACATCTTGGCCGAGGAAGTCGGCGAGGTGCTGAGGCGCTACGAGCGGCACATCTGATCACCGCCTTAACGACCTGAGCGAGGTAAAAGGGAACGGGACGAGCCGCAAGTTTTCGCAGGAAATGTCGGTTGCCAGAAAGGGCTGTCACCGGCGCACGAAAACTACAAAGCGCCCCTCATCACGCCCACGCGCCCCGAATCGTGCGCCAGCATCAAGTCCTATCAGATCCACCGTGAAAGCATCTTTGTGTCGCTGAGCTGACGCGATATACCTGGTGGCCTGCACCGAGGGGGCGATGCAATGGTGAACGCCACGAATGGAAGGTCACCGTCCGAAGACGTCGGCTGGATAGTCGGTGTTGCAGTTCTGTTAGTTGTGGCGCTCAACGCCAGCCTCGATGCTGCGGTGGTCAAGGCTGGGGAACAGGGCCGAATAAAAGCCGGGCCGGAACAGTACGTGGAGTTCGCCCACCTCTACCTGAACACCGTAGTCCTGTCTGGAGCTGTCTCGGTCTCCATTGCGGTGTTCGCTGGCCTACGAATCCTCGGTCGGAACATTGGATTCGGGTGGATGTGGTTCATTTTTGGGTGTGGTGCACTGTTGACCGCCTTGCCCACCAATGTGACCAAATGGCTCGGTCACGAGCACATCATCTCCACCGTCTGTCGCGCCTACGTGGCCTACTACGGTCGCGTCGGGTTCAGCGGTGGGGTGGTGGTCGGCATCGCAAGCGGCCTCGTCGCTGCGGTCTACGTCCGGCACCGGCGGCGGAAGACCATTAGCGAAGGCATCACAGATTCCTCGAGCCCGGACGTGCGAGCGGAGTTGCCCTGGCGGTTGGAGGTAGGCGCCTTCAGCGGCTTCCTACTGTGGTGCTCCTACATGGTGATACAGGGGAACTGGTACTGAAGCCGGTTGGGCGGCGGTCAGCAAAACAGCAGGTGATCACACCAACCGAGAAAGCAGCCTACCCCTTCGGAGCCGGCGGGGTGGCGGGCGCGGTGTAGGTGACGAATGCCTTCCGGTCGCCGATGGCGAAGCCGTAGTGGGCCTCGCACAGCATCAAGATCAGGTTTTCCTGGAAGGCGCTGTGCATGTGGCCGTCCGCGTCGACGTAGGTGCCGACATCGGTCGTCTTGATCGTGATGTCCATGCCGACGCCGTAGACGGCCTGGTCCCAGTCGCCGGCGACCGCTCGAAGGCCGGTGTCGGCGGTGGTGGACTGTCGGTTGAGTTTGCCGCCGACGCCGCGGTTGTAGGCGATGGGGTAGCCGATGAGGGAGCCGCGGGAGACAGTGCCCTGCCCGGCCGGGTCCGGCACGAAAAGGGGCCTGCCGGTCGTGTCGGTGGCGAGGAGGAGTTCGGGCTTCAGAAGGGGGTCGGCCACGAACCCGGTGGTGTCGTAGCCGGCCGCGGCAACGCTCTTCAGGCCGGTCACCACGTCGGCGTAGATGCCGCCCTTGGACTGCGCGGTCGCGCCGAGAACCTGCGTATTGGGAGTGGCGGTCAGGTGGTCCTCGAAGGGGCCCTTGCCGCCGGCCATGGTCTTGCCGTGGATGGCTGCGTAGTCGAAGGCGCGGCCGAGCGCAGTGGGCAGGTCGCGCTGAAGCTGCGCGTACACCCCCGCCGCATTGGTCATGGCGACCTCGGCACTGACGGGGATGAGGACGGCAACCTTCTTGCCGCGCATGGTCCGCACGGACAGGGAGCTGGAGCCGACCGGCTTCGATCCGGCCTCGTCAACCCAGTCCGCCAGGGGCACGTCACCGGACACGGGAATCGCGGTCTCGGCGGTAAGGGAGAGCGGCACGCGGCGGGCGAGCTGCATGACGGCCGAGGACTCTACGGCCTGATCGAAGATGGGCGCGGTGATTTCCGGCGGGAGGAGCTGAGAGGGGACACCGCGCGTCTGTATCGGGGTGGTACTGGCGATGGTGCGACTTCCTTAGCGGTGGAGGGAGTTGTGGAGGAGTCCGGCGAACAGCGCGGCGGGGTCGGCGGCGGTGTGCTGGCCGGAGGAGCCTTGCGAGGGGTCGGGCTGCATGAGGCGGTGGCTGGCCGGGGTGGGGGTGAGGTCGGCCAGCAACTCGTCCGCGTCGGCCTCCAGCTCCTCCTGCGTGGTGCCGACGAGGCGTGCGGCCTGTCGGGCGGTGAGGCCCTTGGAGTGCGCGACCTGCGCGCGGATCAGCTCGGCGCGGGTCTGGTCGGCGAGACGTTCCGCGGCCTCCGCGCGCTCTGTGAGTCGCTGGGCCTCGGTCTTACCGGCCTCCTGGACCTGGTGCAGCTCGGCGGCGGCGGGTTCCAGTTCGGCGACGCGCGCGGCATGGCTGGCCAGCTCAGCGGTAAGGCGCTCGATCTGTGCACGGGCGGTGGCCGGGTCTTCCCACGGATGTGGGTCACCACCCTGCGGGGCAGTGACGTCCGCCACGAGGGTGGGATCGACGTGCGTCATGGGAATGACCTCCGGGCATGTGAAAGCTCCGTCTCTGCTGTGACGGGGCGCCGGTAGCGGGGTTGGAAGCGGGGCCTAGTTTTGGCATATCCCCTAAAAATGACAGTGGGGCACGACATCATGGCAGCATGAAGCTCTTTGGCTGGCTGAGGCACATCACAGGCTTCAGCACACCGGTCGCTGGCATATCGTGGGAATCGCCGGAATCTCAGGTCTCAGCGGCAAGGGCGATTCTGATCTACTTGGAGGATCGAAGGGTTCTCACCGCTGGTGGCATCGGCGATCCACGTCAACGCGTTACTGAGATCCGCCGGTTGGAGCAGCCGCAGTTCTGCATCGATTCGGTCCTTATGATGCGGATGTGGCTCACAGAGTTTCAAATCGAACACGATGTGAGTGAATTCCTGTCCGCCCGCTTAGGGGTTATGCGGCAGGCATGCCGTCACTTCCTCGATACTGTAGGCTCTTACGTCCCATTGGTGACTTCTGAGAGGTTTGTCGATGCGCTGATCGAACTCAGGAAAGCGATTGGCGCCCAGGTGGCTTTGATTGCGGGAAAGTATAAGTTGGATGTGAGTGAACCACTATCGGCGATCTTGCCTGAGCCGGGAATGTCTTGAGTCTGGGTTATGCTCCAGTCATGTTCCGGTGCTGCTGTTGCGGCTGCGAATCCTGTCATATTTCGCGTCAAAAGCGCGCCGGAACTTGCGGAACTTATCCATACCGTAAACGCCGTGTGAGGCGTCGTAGTACAGCTCTTCCCACTCGGCGACCTGCGGCTCGTCCTCGGACGTCCGGCCGCGAAAGACCGGCTCCGGGGTGCAGGCACATCTGTCGTGGTACGGGTCGCCGGTACTGGTGCGTACCGCTCGGGTGCGGTCGCCGTAGATGAGTCCGCGGATGGCGAGGAGGGCGCAGAAGGCGCAGCAGTTGCCGCCGGTCACGCGCACCCATCCGACCGCCCCGGGGTCCGCGCGGGTCGCCTGCTCGATCGTGCGGCGGCCGGCCTGCGCGGCGAGGCGCTGCACGGCGGCGAGGTCGCGTTCCTGCTGCGTGCGGCGCCACGCCTCCACAGCGTCCGCCCCGTCCTCGTCGCGGGGCCGGGATGCGGCGGTCCGGCGCACGGCGTTGCGGGCAGCGGTGATCTGAGCCAGGGGCGGCGGCTCGGCAACCGTCGCGGTGAAGGAGCCCTTCGCGTCGGCGGCCCGGCGGGCTTCGTCGTAGTAGTCGGCGGCGAGGGACGCGGAGGCCAGTCCGTGTTTGTGGACCATGCGCGCGACGGTCGCCGACCAGGCCCGTTCGGCCTCAGGTACCGGGGGTGCGGCTCGGTGGCGCGCCCATGCCGTCAGGTACTCCGTCCGCAGGGCCCGTGACAGGGCTTCTTGTCTGCGGCGGTGTCCGTCGGCGAGTGCTCGAAGGATCTTCATGCGGCGGCCGGGTGGTCAGCCGTGCCGGTGCGGTTGTCGCTGGTGAGGGTGCGGGCGATCTGGTCCAGGGCGTCCCGGCCGGCACTGCGGGCCCGGTCGGCGGCGATGCGCTGCCGCTGGGCGCGGTCGATACCGGCCCGTTCCAGCGTGACCTCCGAGTCCGCCGGCAGTACCCCGGCGGCCACCAACTTGGTGGTGGCGTCGGCCTGGGCGGCCACCGTCGGGGTGGAGGGGTCGCGCCACTGGACGTTGACGGCGGGTACGGGTGCGGTGGCGCCGGTGAGCTGGAGGGCGAGGCGCATCGCGCGCGACCACGGGCCGGAGAAACTCCGTTGGCGCCGCTCTGCCTTCTTGATCAGCCGCGCCTCCGCGCTGCGGATGGCCTCGGCACTCGCGGGGTTGTCGGTGGTGTATCCGAGCATGTGCGCGGGCAGGGCGGTGACGCCGGCGACGAGGCGGGCGTAGGTGTCGACAATGCGGCCGTAGACGCCGGGGTCGTAGGCCGGGAACTGTCCGACCTCGGGAACCGCGCCGTCCTCGTCGCGCTCGAGCGCGAGGTAGCGGCCGATGTAGGTCTCCCACGCACTCCGCTGCGTGCCGTCCGGACCCTGAAAGCTGCCCTCGGATGCGCCGAGGACGTACCGCTGCGGGGCGGCGAAGAACTCCCGGGCGATCTCCTGGCCCAGAAGGGTCCGGCACGCGGCGTCGGTCAGGGCACGTACCTCTTCGGTGATCTCGGATGAGCCGCGCCGGTCGGCGATCCGCTGCCGGTTGGCGAGCCGGATCACGGGGACCACGCCGAGGCCGTGCGGCTGCCGCTCGGCCACCGTCCACCCGGTCCCGGCACCTTCCAGGTAGACCGTCTGGTCCGGCAGGTAGAGGGTCGCGGACCTCTGGACACCCGCGCTGATCAGACGCAGGGCCGCGCGCACAGTGCGGGTCCGGACGTCGTAGTCCACGCTCATGTGCTGCGGCGACTCCACCGACACCAGCGGATCGCCCTGCTCGTCAACGCCGACCGCGAGATACGAGCGGCCGTAGACCAGGGCGTCCTGGTGCGCGAGCTGCGATTCCACGGCAAGGTCGTTGGCGTCCCAGATGGCGCCCACCGCGGCCTCGGCATCGGAGTCGTCCGGGCATTTCAGACTGTCGATGTCGAGGCGCTCGTCCAGGGCGTCCACGATGATCCGCGGCCACCCCGTGACGGTACGGACCGCCTGGAGCGCCGGCGGCACGGCGATGCCGAGGTTCGCCATGCGGGACAGGCCGGTGAAGTAGTCGTCCAGCGTCCGCAGGCGCCACGTGTCCTCGGCCACCGTGGCCACAAGCCGGGACAACGTGGCGGCCTCGGCGTCCGTGAGGGTGAGGGTGGACAAGGTGCGTGCTCTCCTCGCTGCTATCCGAGGACGATCACGCGTCCCTTACCGCGCGCCCGGGGGCGCTTTCCGTACCTGCTGCTGTTGATGACGAGGCGGCGGAGCATACGGGCGCCGACCATGCACACGGCGAGGTCGATCTTCCGGGAGGAGGCTCGGTGTTCCTTGCCGATCGTGATGCCGAAGGCGTTCGTGCGCCGCCGGGCGTTGCGGACGTGGGTGCGCATGACCTTGTGGCCGTCGTGCGTCAACTGCCGTTCGAGGATGTCGACGTGGGCGCGTTCCACAGCGTGGGTGAATTCCTCCTGGCGGCGCCGGTCGCCGCCCATGTCCCACTCCACGGCATGCCGGCGCGTGCCGGTCGTCGTCGCGTGGACCAGGAGCCGGGCGCCGTACCGGTCCGCCCAGGCATCGATGAACCGGTCCCAGTAGCGGCCGCCGTCGGCCTGGTCCTCACCGGTGCCCGGGTCGGCGAAGAACGCGAGCACCCGGAACCGGGCGAAGGCGTTGTCCACCACCCCGTCGACGTCCTCGCGCGGGACGTTCCACACGTCGACCTGCGGCGGGCGCTGCCACACTCCGAGGGTGGTGACGTGGCCGTCGGACATACGGCAGGCCACCAGGCCGGTGGCGTCGTCACTCTTGGAGCAGTCGAGGAAGATCACGACCTCGTCGCCGTCGGACAGGGCCAGGTCGGGGCGGGCGCAGGCATCCCACTCGTAGGGCGCGCACCACGCATCCTCGGCAGCCGTGACCTGGTTGTACCAAAAGCGCCGTGACCGGGAAGCGGGGTTCCGGACGTCGAGGATGGAAGCCACGATGCGGTCGATGTCCAGCCAGGTGGCATCCCCGCGGACAGCTTCAATGACCTTCGGCGCCCACGCTGCGTTCAGCTTCGCGCCAGGCGGAGCCTCCAAGGAGTCGTAGAGAAGACCGGTGTCCACGGCACGGCCGGCCTGGGCGTCCTCCCAAGCCTCACGGGTCCGCTCCGCGACGCTGTCCTCCCCCGGCTCGTAGGCATTCGTGATCGCCAGACTCCGCGCGGACCCGTCGGCGCTCTTGGTGGCGTTCCTCTCCAGGACGGCCGCCATCTCATGGCCCCCGTTGGTCGACAGCCAGTGATGCGGCTCGTTGATCAAGCTCCAGGACGCCCTGGAGCCCTCCAGAGCGCGGGGTGAGCTGGTGACGGCCTCGATCCGGGCCCGGCCCTTGTGGGCGTAGATCACCTCTTTGCCGAGATCGATGGAGTACCCCTCGATGGCCCTCTGAGTGAAGAGCCCGGGGAAGATCATCATGGTGTTGCGGGTCTGCGCCTGCGTGACCGCGGCGAGCATCACCCAGGGCTCCGGATGAGGCACGCCCAGGGGCTGGCCTTCCGGTACGCCAGAGGGGTCATGCGGGCCGGCGATGCGCCCCGACGGCCGGCACGGGCCCACGAATTCCACCGCCGCGTAGGTCGCCGCGAGCGGGTCCTTCCCGTGGCCCTTCAGCCGCTGGAACACCGCGTCCCGGTAGAGGAATCGATTCGTCTCCCGGTCGACGGCGTAGTACCAGAGCGTGAAGCGTGCCTGCTCCGGGGTGTACCTCCAGGGCGTACCGGCGGAGTGCTGGAGGTACTCGGCGGTCCACGACAGGACGTGCCACCCCAGCGAGAACTCCGGCAGGACGAACCGGCCGTCCTCGCCGCGGCGCCAGGTGGGGCCGATGATCACCGGTTCGATGACGTCCGGGGGGAGATCCTCGTCAGCAGGGGTGGTCACGGTGGCCACCCCCTTCCGGGGTCCGGCTCAGGTGCCGAGGGCGGCCCGGTAGTTCGCGATGGCGGTCACTCCCGCCGGGGTCTCCTGTTCGGCCGGGGCACGCTCCAGCTCGATTCGCACCCGGCGCCGGGCGCCCTCAGTGGTGAGGAGTTCCGTCATGGCGGAGGTGATGGCGGCGAAGAGCTGAGCGGAGATCCGTTGGCCGGCGGCCAGATTTCGGCTCATGGCCTCGGCGACGTACCGGGCGGTGGCCACGTCGGACGGCTCGTAAAACTGGGCCTGCCCGGAGTCGGCCAGGGAGAGGTACCAGTCACGGGCGATGGCGTGCCAACTCGGCTCGGGCTCGGGCCACTCGACCACGCCACGTGCGGACGCAGCGCGAACCGGCTCGGTGCCGTCCTTGTTGCGCCGACGCCGTTCGACGGAACGCTTCGGTACGGGTCCGCGGGAACCCACACGATCACCTCCGATAGCTGCTGTGCGCCCGAGAGCGCGTTGTGGCACCCCTGGTCGAAGGGTGACGATGCAGTGCGCTGTCGGTTGTGAGGTCGTTTACGGGGAAGTTTGTCCATGCCGCTGCCACAAGGCGAAAGGGATCTCGATGACCGATACACCCCAGCCGACCGAGTTCGAGTTCGAACTTCCCCGCGGGTTCATGGACACGAACGGAACCCTGCACCGGAAGGGGACAATGAGGCTGGCCACCGCCCACGACGAGATCGAGCCCTTGGTTGATCTCCGGGTACGGAAGAACCCTGCCTACCTCGGCGTCCTCGTGCTGGCCTCAGTGATCACCCGGCTCGGGACCATCACGGACGTCACTGCCGAGACGATCGAGGGTCTGTACGCGACCGACCTTGCTTACCTGCAAGTGTTCTACGAGAGGGTCAACGCCTCCGACGGGCTACCGAAACTCTGCTACTCCTGCGGCGCCGCTCTCGGTCAGGACGAACCACGGGACCGCCTGGGCGAATCGTGAGGGCGCCCACGGGCGGATCGATCCGCAGCCAACGCATGCAGTCCACCGTCGGCCCTTCGCCGGGGTTTCTCCCACATGCTTTGAGAGAGCGGGAGACCGCCCGCCGGACGCCCCGGTTGGCCGGCCGCCGTGGCGGCGGGTTACTCGTCGGCGGGCGGTTCCTGCGCGTTGCCACACGACCTCGGCAGACCACCCCGAGTAACGGCGGGGTGCGTGATGCACGGGCAACGAGTCGAAGGGCCCCGGTTCACGGGCTCGGAAACCCGTACAGACGGACAGGTGCATTGCCCATCGCCCTGGGTCGGAACCGGGGGAGGGGGATCACCCCCCAGGGGCGGGCGGCAGGACCATCACTCGGAGTGATCGAGGCGCCCAGGGTGAGGGTCGTCGGGGCGGCGCCGGCCGGGGCGGCGGGCGCGGCCGGCGGCACCTTCGGCCGCGCTCTTCTGGGCGTGGCAGGGGCCGCAGACCCCTTGGAGTGCGTGGTCGCGGTGGTCGTCGGTCATGGCCTTGATGTGGTCGACCTGGGTCGAACGGCGAACGCCGCAGATGCGGCACACCGGGTCGCGGGCGAGGATGCGCGCCCGAATAGTGGACCAGGAGGACGGTAGCCGGGCCTTGCGGTTGCTGATCTTCCACGCCACGACCAACCCTCCCAACTGCGAACCCTCTCCAAGGACCCGCCGGATGCAGGGATTTGACCAGCTTGGCAGCCAAAAATGGCTAGCCTTAGACGGGGGTGGTCTACGTGTCTGATCCTTCACCAGTCCCGCCCGGCGATGATCCGCCCGGAGGTGATCCATCTCCGCCACCTTCAGTGCCGCCGGCTCCATTTATCAGAAGGCTTTGGAAATCCAAGACCTTCTGGGTCCTCGTCTGCACTGCTGTGATCTCCGCCCTTACCGTCGGCCTGACGCTCCTCTTGGCCCAGGAACAGGGCGCTGGGGAGCAAGAAGGCGCGGATCAAGCAAGGCGGAAGGAGCTTGCGAAAAAGCCGCCAGTACTCTCTAGGGTCTCCGAAGACTGGGAGGGAGCGGTAGATCCGGATTGGGTCCTTGATCAACCGCTGAGCCCCAGCGCGGAAAGGAAGCTAGCGAACCTGTCACCACACGGGGAAGACCTACGAGACTTCGCTAAAAGCGTTGGAGCTATCGAGGTGGTTCAAACGTGTGAGACTGCTGACCGTTGCGGATCACGTACGCTCGTGCGCCTCACACTGACAGGTCACCGGATGGACGCTGTCGAAGTCACGGACATCAGGGGGAAAATCCTGTCCACGAAGCCTTCAACCCGGGAAGGGTTCATCCTCGGTCCGCACGGTGGTGCCGCGGATGTTGAGGGTGGCGTCATCGATCTGGACTCGGATGACCGCAGGCTCAGGAAGGCAGACCAGGATGGAAAGGCAGGGATGCCCTACTTCGCCAGGCGGCAGGTAGATCTAAAGACCGATGAGAGGCTGACATTTCATATCGAGGTAACGAGCCTTACATGGGACTACCAGTGGGAACTCGTAGTGAGCCTGATCAGCGAAGGTAAGGAATCCAAGCTGATCGTCCGCTCTGACGGGACACCTACCGGAAAGCCATTCCGGAACCCTGGCCGAATCCATAAGAAAAGGAGCTATCGACACTTCTACGAGTGCGAAGTGAGCGCTCCAACCTGTCGCATTGGCCCCGGCAAGTACGGTTATCCGGACGAGCTTTGGGGCGGCTGACTGGGCAGGCCTGCCACCTCCAGACTGTGGTTGACATGCTGCTGGTGCCCGCCCCCGGGTTCGAACCGGGATCTCTGCGGCATAACCGCAGCCCTGCGGCTGCGCATTGGCCGCGCACCTCTCCGTTGGGTCAGGCGGGCTAGTCGGGAGTCGCACGGGCTTTCAACCCCGTTCGGCTCGCCCTCGGCCGTGCCGAGGACCGGTTACTAATGGGCGGTGCGAGCTCCCTGGTGGTCCCGGCCGGAGTCGAACCGGCTTCCCCGGGTGCGGTGCGGGGGCCTCCATGGCTGCGGGTCCTCGCTGTCCCGACGGGCCGGGGCAGCGGTGGCGTCAGGGTGTCGGCAGAGCGGCGGTGGCCCTGCGGGGGTCGCCCTTGATGAAGGTGAGCACGTATTGGTGGTGGCGGCCCATCTTGCGGGAGGCACGCCATTGGGCGCCGAGTCGCATGGGGACGGTGCCGAGGGTATTAACCAAGATCGCGTCGTTGTAGAGGCGGGCTCCGGCCGATTCGTGTGCGGCGATGGTGAGTGGCACGAGGCCGCGGGCGGTGCCCGTGCTGTTGCGGACCTCGCCCACTACCCAGGTGGCGAATCGGTTGAGGGCAAGGCAGCGGACGGTCTCCGCGATGATCGCGCGGTACGCCTCGGCGAACTCGCACCACCGCATGGCGGATAGGTCTGCCGGGTGGTCGCTGTATCGCTCAAGGTCGTAATACGGCGGGCAGGTGAAGACGTAGTCCGCGTGAGCCGTGGGTAGTTCGGGGAGTTCTTCGAGGGCGTCGCCGTGAATCCATCGGGGCTCGGTGGCGAGCAGGTCGCGGGTTCGCCAGTCGGCGGCGGCTTCCTCGTTGGCGTCGATCTGGACGGGAGACAGGTCAATGCCGGTGTACCGGAAGCCGCCGTTGGCGGCGACGAGGCCGCGCACGGAGCCGCCGGCGAAGGGGTCAAGGATTTGCCCGCCGTCCGGGCAGTACCAGGTGTAGGACGCTTCCGCGAGGACGGGATCGAAGGTGGACAGGCCGCCATTGACGTCCGCCAGCTTCTGGCCGAAGCGGTCTTCCGTATTGAACGTGGTGACGTGCTCGCGCCCTCTGCGGCTGTGCAGTCCGAGGTCTTCCCAGGCGCGGCGCCGGTCGCGCCACGGGCCCAGGTCTGTCCGCAGGACAGAGAAGGGCTGTATGCCCGGAAGGCCGCGCCCGGTGGTCACGGGTGCGGCGGTGTCGATTAGGGCGAGTTGTGACAGGGGCACGGCCTTTCGTGCGGGCGCTCACGCTGCCGTGGTGCCTCGCTGGGTTACGTAGGCCCGAACCTCGCGCAGGTCGACCAGGGCACGGCCGGCCCGGTCGTAGCCGGTCCGTCGAACATGGCCGCGGCGTATCCACTGGCGGACGGCGGCGGGGGTGACCTGGACGTATTGGGCGGCGGCGACGGTGTCGCAGATGATCGGTGTGGGTGTCGGGGACACGTGCGTCTGCCTCCGCCTCGCTACGAGAAAGCCCCTCCGGCCAGGGGGGGGAGGGCCGAAGGGGCTTTCTGGTTGTTCACACCGGTATGCGGGCATACGGGGGGTGCTGCGAATGAGTGTGACACGCTCCAGGGAAAACCCCAAACGCCCCTGTCCGTCAGAGTGCTAGAGCCAGGGCGGCGCCCAGGTCGAGGGCATCCCAGCTAGTCCGGCACCACCGGCATGTCACGTTTGTTGCGCCGGGTACGTAGCGCAGGACGGCGCCGCACGAAGGGCTGTCGGGTGACGGTGCGGGACACTGCCCCACGCGACGTGGCCGCTTGGTGGGGTTGATGAGTCCGGTTGTGTCGCGGTGAAGGTCGCGTATCTCAAATGCGAAGTCATCGATAGCCGGGTGGTGTTCGACGGCCCAGGGAAGGTTGTTGCGCAGCGCGGCTGCCGCCTCGGTGAGTGGATCGGTGCGGTAGGTGGGTGCTTGCCATCCGAGGTGGTCATGCCAGTCGGTGAGCCAGCTGTCGAGGGTGGCCGTGGTAGCAGTGATGCGGTCGAGTATGCCGAGGTTCAGTGGGGCCTGGGGCTCTGTGCTGGTGCGGGTGGTGAGCCTCGGCGTGGACGATCGGACTCCCGGCGTCAGCAGGCTGTGGAGTTCGGTGATGAGACCTGGCAGCTGGTCAAGTTCATCGGCCATGCGCTGCTCGCACGGATGGCACGCGTAACGGTGCTGTTCGTCGGACCAGAGGGGTCGGGGGCAAATGGCGCACGTAAGGCGGTCGGTGCTGGGCATGGGGGCTCTCGTGATGGTGCTGGCATTAAGGGTGGTCATGCGGCGGCTGCCTCGGTGTCGACGCGTCGGCGGCTGTCGAGTCGGCGGGTGGTTGGGCGGTAGCCCTGTTCTCCCTCGGTGCGGCCGCCCCAGACTCCCCATTCATGGTGCTCGAGCGCCCAATCGCGGCAGGCAACGCGCACAGGGCAGCGAAAGCAGAGAGCCTTGGCGGCGGTGACTCGCGCGGCTTGCTCGGCCGGCGGCTCTTGTCGGTCGGGGGGAAAGAACAGCTCAGGTTGGTCTGTACAGGGCAGCCGGGCGTCTTCGCTGCGGGGGACGTAGGGCGGCGGTGTGATCTTGATTGCGAGATTCACAAGAGATCCGGTTCTACGGTTGGGGCGGTGCGGCTGGACTAGCGGGCTGAGTGGCTGTACGCCCGCGTGCCCGGCATCCGAGGTCTTTGGAGTCCGGGGACTGGGGTACGGGGCGACGTGAAGGGCCGCTGTCGCTGCTGTTGAGGCGTATGAGTCGGTATCGCTGCCTTCAGCGGCGCACTTCCTCCGGGATGCGTCGACCTGTTCCGGTGAGGAGTTCGTTCAGCGAGCGGCGGTGGGTTGTGGCGCTGGCGGCACGGATGCGCTGAGCCCGGAGCGCGGCGAGGTAAGCGGTGACGTCATCGGGGTCGGCGTCCGGGATCTCGGGGGACTGTCCGGGGCCGTGGATATGGCGGACGCGGTGGGCACGTGTCTGGCGGATCTTGGTGGTGATCTCACCGACGCCGACGAACACCGCGCCGGAGTCCACGAGGGCGACGACGGCCGCACGGGCGTCGGCCAGCTCGTAAGGGGCCAAGACGTCGTGCCACGCATCGGGGGTGTACTCGTCGATCCGCTGGCCGGGGCAGATGGCGCGGACGTAGCGGGTCAGGGCCACGGTCTCTTCGGCGTTCAAGCTGCAAGCTCTTTCGGTTGGGTGTCGTCTGCGGTGGCGCCCAGGGCGGCCGTGCGGGCTCGAGCGCGTTCCATGGCGCGGTCGAACAAGTCGGACGTCGCTTGCTGGTGCCGTTCGGCCCATGGCGTCGGTATCGGCGTGGCCGGGGCGTCGGCAGCGGTGTCCGGGAGGGCGTCCCACACCCTGATCAGGTAGCGGATGCTGCGGGGTGGGTTGGCGGGGTTCCATGCGCGACAGGCGGCGTCCACGAGCCGTTCGGTGGGGATACGGCCCAGGTGTCGGCGCAGGGCCTCGCGGTCGTCGGTGTCGGTCCGCCATCCCACATGGCATCCGGCGTCGGCGAGTTGGTCGGCGAGCCGCTGCGCGAAGGAGGGCACGCCGGCCGCCTCGGCCGCCGCCGGCCCTCTCGGGGGGTGAAGGGGGGACGGTTCTATCCCGGCAGGGATAGAACCGGGTACGGGACGGGTACGGGTCGGGGCTCTGTTACTCGCCTCGTGACTAACAGCGTCAGTAACGCCGTTACGTCGCCCGTCACGCGGCTGCTCCTCCGGCTGTCGCGGGGCGGCGGCCTTCTCGGCCTTGCGGTCCCGAAACCGCTTCTGACGTGCGGCGTTGCGCTCCCGCTCGGCGCGTACGTGCTCAGCGCTCGGCTGGTAGTCGTGGAAGTCGTGGATCGCCCAGCCGTCCTCATCACGCACCCACAACCCGGCATCTTCGAGCTGTCGTGCAGTCGCCTTCATGCCGCGCACGTGCGCCACGAGGCGCAATTCCTTGTCGCTGATGCGGCCGTCGGTCAGGTTCGCTGCGCACCAGCACAGCGCCGATACATGCAGACGGAAGGCCCGATCCGACAGCGTTGCCACTTTCCGGTGCGAAGGGAAACGGTCGTCAAGACGCACCCACGGCACGGCGGTATCTCCTGTCTCATCTAGTGGCTCTGGGCTCGTCGGTGGCGCAGGGCCGGTCAGCGGCCGAAGCCAGGTCGTGTGTGGTCACGCCGCTGTCGGCAGGCAGTCCGAAGTGACCGTGAGCCGGTAGACGGCGATGCGGTGCCCATGGGTGTCCGGCGATGTGCTCGGGACGGTCCGTCCGGTGTTGGTGATGGTGCGCGAAGCGGCGAGGCCGCGCACGGCGGCACCCAGCAGGCCATGGGGCAGGTCAGCAGGGAGCCGCTCGCGGAAGTCATTGGTGGAGAACTCCTCCACGCTCAGGGCGTGGTCAAGGATGAGCGCCTGCACCAAGGCGAGCTGTTCGGCATCGGCCGCCGCGCGGATGCGCTCCAGCAGTTTGTTCGCGCCTCGTTCGGCGCGGAATTCGTGCAGCGTGCCCACTATGCTGCCTCCGCCTTCTGCATGACGATCTCGCCGGGCACCCTGTGGTCGTCTCCGGTCGGTGGGGTGCCTGCGGTGATGCTGTCCAGGAACGCGGCAGCCTGGGCACGCAGGAATGCGGCCTCCGCCTCGTTGCGGGTGATCGTGTACTCGCGGTAATCCTGGCCGGCTATCAGAACCGCGACGTGCGCCACGTCCAGCCCGAGCGTGTCGAGCTGCCACACGACTTGGCACCGGTAGGCAACGGGGATCGTCTCGGTTCCGCTGGGGCCGAAGCCATGGCCGTACCGGCTCGTCTTGATCTCCAGCAGCGTCACGGGACCGCCGTCCATGGGAGTAACGATCCGGTCCGGGGTGGCGCGCTGCCAGTTCCGCTCACGGTTCGCCCACGTACCCGTCTCGTGAACCAACAGGTCGGTGTGTCCTGCCGCGAACGCCTCGGCGATGACGGGCTCCAAGCGGGTGCCCCACACCATGGCTTCCGTAGGGGCGAACGGTTTGTCCTTCGCGGTCCCGGCCTTGCGGTGCCACAAAGAGACTGGCGACGCCCACGGCGACAGACCCACGATCGCGGCGATCTCGGTGGCGGTAACGACCAACCCCGAGCGCGCTTCTTCCCACTCGGGTGTCCCCGGAGCGAAGGCCCCGAGGAACCGGGCACCCGTGACGTCCGGCGCGCTCATCGTTCGCCACCGTGCTTGTGCCGGCCGCGACGGCTTCCGGGCACACCCTCGGTGTGCACCAGCCATGCCACTGTCAGAGCGCCGAAGATCAGGAAGCCGATGATGAACCACGCGCTCATGCGTCATCACCGCAGGCGCAATGGGAGTTCGTGCGTATGGAGAAGTGAACGGTCATGTGCTTCTTTCCAAGCATGCTCAGAACCGCGTCACCGGAGTGGGATGCGCGGGAGGCAAGGGGGAGGGGAAAGCGTTAGGCGGCGCGACGGCGGGCGCGCGGGGCTGGCTTGAGATCGGCCAGTGATTCCGAACGGGCGGCTATGACATGCGTGAGGTCGTGCCCGGACGGCTGCATGGCATGCATTTCGGAGATCGTTTGCAGGTCGCGTTGACTGAAGAGCACCCACTTGCCCATCTTGCGATGGGGAAGCGTGGTGATCCGCTGGCGGAGCCACGGCTCGGGCACTCCGAGGCGCCGCGCGGCTTCCGGATAGTCGACGTGCAGTCGTGTATCGATCTCACTCAGTACCCGATGCAAGATCAGGTCGATCCCTGCACTATGGGTTGACTGGGGCCCTGGGACGGATGAGTCCACGGGTGAACTCATGACACAATCACCTCTCATGGGTCCGGACACGCTTCCGGAACTGGTCGGGCGACGACGGGTCACTAATCCCGATGTCGTGTGACAGTGCGGTGCCGGGTCGCGAAGGTTCCTACGCCATCGAGCGGCCTGGCACCGTGTTCAAGGGAGGCTGACCTCCCACCCCCGAAGGGGTTCCTTCTGATCAGGCCCTTAGTGGCCCATGCTCACGCCGCCGTCCACGGGCAGAACAGCACCCGTGATGTAAGCGGCATCATCAGAGGCAAGGAATCGGGCAGCGCCTGCGATTTCTTCCGGCTGGGCGACGCGAGCCAGAGGGATTTGTGCAACCAGACCATCCCGCTGGTCATCGTTGAGGGCGTCGCTCATGGCCGTATCGGTGAGACCCGGCGTGATCACGTTGCACGTGATGTTGCGAGAGCCGAGCTCACGGGCGACCGACCGGGCGAAACCGATGAGGCCGGCCTTCGAGGCCGCATAGTTGGCCTGACCCGCTTCACCGCGCAGGGCCACTGCGGAAGAGATCACGATGATGCGGCCCTTGCGGGCCCGGAGCATGCCCTTGGAAGCCCGCTTGACCACGCGGAACGTCCCGGTCAGGTTGGCGTCCACAACGGCCGTGAAGTCCTCCTCGGCCATGCGCAGGAGAAGCTGGTCGCGGGTGATGCCGGCGTTTGCGACAAGCACCTCCACAGGGCCCTGCTTCTCCTCAATCTCCTTGTATGCCTGCTCAATCTGCTCGGAGTCGGTGATGTCGCACTTCACCGAAAGAAACCCGGCAGGCGGTTTTCCCGAACGGTACGTGATGGCGACCCTGTCGCCTGCCTCGGCAAAGGATCGGGCTATCGCGAGACCGATGCCCCGGTTCCCTCCGGTCACGAACACAGAACGGCTCACGCCGACTCCTCGCAGGTAGATGGACTGTGCGATGGCCCTTACTGTGCACCATTTTTGCGATCTTGTGTTGGAACAATCCTGTTCCGGAACAACGCACTTCCTGTCGGGAACGGCCCGCTTCCGGGCGAAACGTGTTTCCGGAACTGACCAAGATCCTGCATAATTACCGGCAGGGAACAGACCGGAGGGTCTGGTTCGCTCATGTGCTGGTAGTGGACTTGGGAGGGGGACTCCAGCCGGGCTAGCGATCTTGAAAAGCTGCGAAGGTGTCAGAAGTGTGTGAGCAGGATCTGGTGTCGATCGGTCGCATGGTGCGGAAGTGGCGCGAACGCGTCGACCGCGAAGACCTGCCAGGCTTCACGGTGCGATACGGGCGGAAGAGCGCCCGAGGCTTGACCCAGGATGATGTCAGCCGCCTCATCGGATTCTCGGCACGCTGGTACAGCAACCTTGAACGCGGGGTGCCGACTCCCTATAGCGACGCTTTCTTGGACAGCGTCTCCCGCGTTCTGGCCCTGAGTGATGAAGAGCGACTGACCCTCTACACGTATACGGTGCAGAGGCAGCCGCTGGCCGGGCGCAAGGTGGACACAAGCATCATCGATCCCGCCCTCGCACGATTCGTGCACATGCAGCCTTACCCGTGTTACGTCTCCGACCAGGGATGGGACATCCCCATCTACAACAAGGCCGCGGCGGAACAATGGCGGTGGATGGCGCAAGGCGTCAACGTGATGCTCTGGGCTCTGACGCACCCAGAGGCGCGTCTTCAGCTCATTGATTGGGAACAGGCCTGGGCGTGCCCCATGGCAGCCCAGCTCCATCTGGCCATGAACAAGAACCCGGACAATGAGCGCTTGCGGGAAGTCGTGGACGAGGTCCGCAAGGACCCTACGGCGCGGCGCATCTACGACGAGGGCTTGCGGAACATCCACCCTGACGGCTCGCGTCGGCGGGTCTACCTCCCCCATCACCATGACCGAGAGTTCGAGGTTGTGTTTGTAGCCCTGTCGCCCCTGCGTGACCCGAGCTACCGCCTGATGGCCGTTGTGCCGGCCGACGAGTGCACTGATCTGGATGCCCTCGCTCAGGCGGCCTGAGGATCAAAGCGTGATGCCCCCACGGCGACACTTCGTCGTGGGGGCATCTGCGCATCTCGCGGGTCGTGTGAGACCGACTACGCGGCCAGCTCGAGGTCTTCCATGCTCCACTGGACGGCGGCAATGATCTCGTCGTCCAGGACGGCGAGCAGGTGGCCGTAGCGGTCCACTGTGGTCGTGATGCTCTCGTGGCCCAGCCGCGCCTGGATGGCGGGCAACGGGACCTTACGGGCGATGAGCCATGCCGCGTGCGTGTGGCGCAGGTCGTGCAGGCGCGGTCGCTTGGTGAGGCCGTCGGCGGCCGCCGCGTCGAGCGCGGGCTTCCACCGCTGGTTCCAGAAGCCTCCGCTATCCCACGCGCCTCCCTCAGGGGCGGTGAACACCAGGTCGGTCGGCTTTTTGCCGATGATGTTCCGTCTGAACAGTTCGGCTTGCTCCGCCGTCAGGACGAGCGTGCGGCGGCTCTTCTTCGTCTTGGGCGGGCCGAGGAACTTTCCGTTCTCCCCGCGCTTCCAGGCGCGTTGTACGGACAACCTGGGCCGGTTTCCGACGAGGACGAGGTCACGGACCTGAAGAGCGGTGATCTCTCCCCACCGGAGGCCCGTGGTCACCTTGGCGTGCACTAGATCCTTGGCGTCCGGCGCGAGGTGCTTACGGATGAGCGCGTACTCCTCGCGCTCCAGGAACACCTTGTCGTCCGCCGTGTGGTCATCCTCGGGCAGACGGGTGTGGACGCAGGGATTGGACGCCCGCAGGGGCTTCTCGGCGTCGACGGCCGACTGAAGGATTCCGAAGAGGAGCCCGTGCAGGTTGCGGACCGTCTTGGGCGCGTACTTCCGGCGCTTCACCTTCGGGTCGTGGTGCGGCCCACGCCGGCCTTCGGTCAGATCATTGATCCACCGGCTGATGTGCTCGCGCCCGATGGTGATGTCCGTGTCCCCTTGAACCGTGAGGTCCTGGAACCAAGGGGCCATGTGGGTGTCTACAAACTTGTAGTAGTTGGCCCGCGTCTGGATGCCGACACCCGTCAGGTGCTCGATGTAGTTGCGGGCGAAGCTCACGAACATGTGCGCCCGAGGGATAGCCGGTGTCTTCTCCGGCTCAGGGGCAGTGAAGCCGACACCCTTGACCCAGCCCGTCGGCCATTGCTGTCCGTGACCATTGACGAGATCACGGAAGCGTTCCGCGCTCTTCACGTCCGTGAAGTTCTCGCCCTGCCACTTGCCGTCGCGCTTGCCGCCCTCTCGCCAGACGACGCGGTAAGTGTCCACGCCACGGGCGGTCTGGCGGTGTCGTATCGATGCCATGCCAAGGAGCCTATGGAGGTTCCGTGTTGCAAACGTGTTGCAAAGATCCGCAACGAAAACCGCCCCTGACCCACGTTTCCGCAGGTCAGGGGCGGTTCTCTTGAAGCGGTAGCGGTGGGATTTGAACCCACGGTGGAGTTGCCCCCACACACGCTTTCGAGGCGTGCTCCTTAGGCCGCTCGGACACGCTACCGAGAGAGAGCTTAGCGGACGGTCGGCCGTGCTCTGAAATCGGTTGGGGGCCCGAGGGGTGTGGCCCTCGTCACCGGGAGCGGAAGAAGCGGGTGAGCAGGTCGGCGCACTCGTCGGCGAGGACGCCGGTGATCACCTCGGGGCGGTGGTTGAGACGGCGGTCGCGCACGACGTCCCAGAGGGAGCCGGCCGCGCCGGCCTTCTCGTCGGCGGCGCCGTAGACGACGCGCTCCAGGCGGGAGAGGACGATGGCGCCCGCGCACATGGTGCACGGCTCCAGGGTGACGACCAGTGTGCAGCCCGACAGGCGCCACTCGCCGACGGCCCGCGCGGCCTCGCGGATGGCCAGGACCTCCGCGTGGCCGGTGGGGTCGCCGGTGGCCTCGCGCTCGTTGCGGCCGCGGCCGATGACGGAGCCGTCCGGGGCCAGCACGACGGCGCCCACCGGCACGTCGCCGGTGCCGGGGGCCCGGACGGCCTCCTCGAGGGCGGCCCGCATGGGCGCGCGCCAGGGGTCGCGCACGGGGTCGGGCTCCTCCGCGGCAGCGGCGGCGTGGGAGGGAATCCCGTGGTCGGGGACGGCTTCGCTCATGGCACCAGTGTGGGCGAACCCCGCCCGGGGGCCGTCAGCGGACGGCCTCCAGGACCTCGGTGCAGCCGAGGGCGTCGGCGATCTCGCTGAGGGCGTCGCCGTCGAGGGCCAGGATCGCACCGCGGCCCACCCCGAAGTCCTCGAGGAGCCCGGGGTCGCCCAGCGGGCCGTGCACGGCCCGTCCGGCGTCCGCTGCGGCGTCGCCGTCGGTCTCGTCCTCGTCCGGTTCGGGCTCGCCGTCCTCGGTGCCGTCGAGGTCGAGGCTGTCGAGCTCGTCGTCGGCGTTCTCCTCCCGTCCGGTCAGCTCGTCGACGAGCATCGAGCCGTAGGAGCTGCGGTTGGCCGCGGCGGCGTCGGAGACGAAGACGCGGGGGTCCTCCTCACCGTCCACCCGGACGACGGCGAACCAGCTGCCCTCCTGCTCGATGAGGGCCAGGACCGTGTCGTCGTCGACCGAGTCCAGCCGGGCCAGGTCGACGAGATCGGCCAGCGTTTCCACGTTGTCGAGTTCTGTGTCGCTCGCTTCCCACCCGTCGTCGGTGCGCGCGAGCAATGCGGCGAAGTACACCGTGACTCTCCCACTGGTCATAGGCGGTGCCGGGTCGGGCGGGGACCACCCCGCCCACTCGGAATCGTGGCAGAAACCTCGGCGTTGCGAGAGGTCTTCCGCGCTGCGTCGTGCAGCAGTCCGAAGAGATGTCGCTCACGTGAGGCGCGGGGGCGGTCCGTACGGGCCCGTGCCGGTCGGGCGTGTTACCAGCGGAAGGTCCGCATCCGCATCTGCTGGCGCATGCGGGCGGCCCGCGCGCGGCGGGGCTGGACGCGGTCGCGCAGCTCCTTGGCCTCGTTCAGCTCCCGGAGGAACTGGGCGCGTCTGCGGCGGCGGTCCTCGCCGCTCTCGTCGGCGCCTTCCGCTCCCGCCGGCGCCGTGGGCTCCGGGCGCCTGCGGCGCTCCCGGAGCTCTTCGGGCTCGGTGGATCCGCGTTTGTCATGGCCGGCCATGGGCAGCACCACCTCGTGCCGAGGTCCTCGCCCGGCGACAGACCGGGCGTACGTGCCCACTTTCCCCCTAAGTGGTGGTTTGATGCCAGGGCGGCGACAGACTGCCGAAGGACTGCCGACGGAGCCCCCCGCGGGCCCCCGCAGGCCCCGGGCGGGCGCTGGGGCGCTCAAGCTCGGTTAATGTCGATGTCATGCGGATCCACGTCGTCGACCACCCCCTGGTGGCTCACAAGCTGACCACCCTGCGCGACAAGCGCACCGATTCCCCCACCTTCCGTCGCCTCTGCGACGAGCTGGTCACCCTGCTCGCCTACGAGGCCACGCGCGACGTGCGCACCGAGCAGGTCAGCATCGAGTCCCCGGTCACCGCGACCACGGGCGTGCGCCTGTCGCACCCGCGGCCGCTGGTGGTGCCGATCCTGCGGGCCGGTCTGGGCATGCTCGACGGCATGGTCCGGCTGCTGCCCACGGCGGAGGTCGGCTTCCTGGGCATGATCCGCAACGAGGAGACCCTCAAGGCGGAGACCTACGCCACGCGGATGCCCGACGACCTCTCGGGCCGCCAGGTCTACGTCCTGGACCCGATGCTCGCCACCGGCGGCACCCTGGTCGCCGCGATCAACGAGCTGATCGCCCGTGGCGCGGACGACGTCACCGCGCTGTGCCTGCTGGCCGCGCCGGAGGGCGTCGAGGTCATGGAGCGCGAGCTCGAGGGCGCGCCGGTGACCGTCGTGACGGCCTCCGTGGACGAGCGCCTCAACGAGAACGGCTACATCGTCCCCGGCCTCGGTGACGCCGGCGACCGGATGTACGGCACCGCGGGCTGACCCGGTCCGTCCCGGACGAGTTGTGGAGGAGCCCCGCCGGGACCGGTCCCGGCGGGGCTCCTGCGCGTGTCCGGCGTGTCCCGTCGGACACGCCCTAGCAGTGGGTGGCGGAGGGCTTCGGCCGCGGCGGTTCCCTCAGCCCGGCCAGGGCCCGTTCGGCCTGGTCCTTGGGGGTCAGCTCCTTGTAGGCGTCGCCCAGGACGAGGTCGACGTCCTGGCCCTCGCGCTGGTCGCCCTTGACCTCGGCGCCGGCCAGCTGGGTGCCCAGCACCTTCAGCGCCCCCTCGACGGCCGCCTGGGGGCCCAGCAGCAGTCCCGTGCCGCTGACCTTCTTGTCGTACTCGGCCTGGGCGTTGCCCACGTTGCCGATCCTGAAGCCGCGCCGTTCCAGCTCGTCCGCGGTGATCTTGGCGAGGCCGCCGCGCGGCGTGGCGTTGTAGACGTTGACGGTGATGTCGCCGGGTGCGGGCAGCTCCCTGGGGGCCGCGAGGCCGGGCAGCCGGCCGCCGGCGCCGCTCTTGCAGTCCCCGCCGCCCTTGCGCTGCTGCGTGGCCGCCTGGGGCTCCCCCAGCCGCCCGCCGGAGAAGACGTCGACGAGCTGCAGCGTGCCCCACCCTGCCAGTGAGAGGACCGCGGCCGTGGCGGCCACGGCGAGCACGATCCTGCGGCGGTCGCGCCGGCGGCGCAGATGCGGGAACCGGTTGCCCGTGACGCGGTACTTACCACCCATGCCTGGAGGGGTGAGCATGCTCATGGGCGCAGCGTAGTGCTGGGGGGACCCGCTGCCTACTAGATGATCAATGGGTTGCGCGGACGCCAACCCAAAAGGGTCAATAGCCGCGCATACGACCGCCCATAGGGGTCGGCGAACGGGCGCGGCGACCGCGGGGTTCAGTCCAGCTCGAGCACGCGCGCGTGCAGCACCTGGCGCTGCTGCAGGGCCGCGCGCACGGCACGGTGCAGCCCGTCCTCCAGGTAGAGGTCGCCCCGCCACTTCACCACGTGGGCGAACAGGTCCCCGTAGAACGTCGAGTCCTCGGCGAGCAGCGTCTCGAGGTCGAGCTGCTGCTTGGTGGTCACCAACTGGTCAAGGCGTACCGGGCGAGGGGCAACATCCGCCCACTGGCGGGTGCTTTCCCGGCCGTGGTCGGGGTACGGCCGCCCGTTTCCGATGCGCTTGAAGATCACACGGAAAGCCTACCGGGCGAGCGGCTCCGAGCGCAGCCATGGCGCGGTAGTGCGAAGGTGACAATCAGCCGCATACCGGGAGTGATGCATGGCACCTACGAGCGACAGCCCGCCCGCCGCGGGGCCGGATCCCGCCCTTCCCGGGCCCGCCGCCGAGATCGCCGCGGGCTACGCGTTCGGCGGCCCCGTCCTCGATCTCGGGGCGCTGATCTGGGACGGCGCCTGCCTGCCCGGCGCCCCCGTGCGGATCCCGCTCGCCATGCTCACCCGGCACGGACTGGTCGCGGGCGCCACCGGCACCGGGAAGACCAAGACCCTGCAGCTGATCGCCGAGCAGCTCTCCGCCCACGGCGTCCCCGTCTTCCTCGCCGACGTCAAGGGCGACCTCTCCGGCATCAGCGCGCCGGGCGACGGGAGCGAGGCGGTGCGGCGGCGGGCCGCGGAGACCGGCCAGGACTGGGCCCCGGCGGCGTTCCCCGCCGAGTTCTACGCCCTCGGCGGGCTCGGCACCGGCATCCCGCTGCGGGCGACGGTCACCGGATTCGGGCCCCTGCTGCTGGCGAAGGTCCTCGGACTGAACCGCACCCAGGAGGAGTCGCTGGGCCTGGTCTTCCACTACGCCGACGGCAAGGGCCTGGAGCTGACCGACCTCAAGGACCTGCGGGCCGTCGTCGCCTTCCTCGCCTCCGACGAGGGCCGGGCCGACCTCAAGGGCATCGGCGGCCTGTCCGCGCAGACGGCGGGCGTCATCCTGCGCTCGCTGACCGCCTTCGAACAGCAGGGCGCGGGCCCCTTCTTCGGCGAGCCGGCGTTCGACGGCGCGGAGCTGCTGCGCACCGCGCCGGACGGGCGCGGCGTGATCTCCGTCCTCGAGCTGCCCGCCGTCCAGGACCGGCCGCGGCTGTTCTCGACGTTCCTGATGTGGCTGCTCGCCGACCTCTTCCACGATCTGCCGGAGGTCGGGGACGTCGCCCGGCCGAAGCTGGTGTTCTTCTTCGACGAGGCCCACCTGCTCTTCGACGGCGCCTCGAAGGCGTTCGTGGACGCGGTCACCCAGACGGTCCGGCTGATCCGGTCGAAGGGCGTGGGGATCTTCTTCGTCACGCAGACGTCGCAGGACGTCCCCTCCGGAGTCCTCGGCCAGCTCGGCAACCGGGTGCAGCACGCCCTGCGCGCCTTCACACCGGACGACGCCAAGGCACTCAGGGCCACGGTGCGGACCTTCCCCGCCTCCCCCTACGACCTGGAGGAGGTCCTGACGGGGCTGGGGACGGGCGAGGCGGTGGTCACCGTGCTCAGCGAGAAGGGCGCGCCCACGCCCGTCGCGGCCACGCGGCTGCGCGCCCCGTGCTCACTGATGGGACCCGTCGACGCGGCGGCGCTGGACGCCGCGGTGCGCGCGTCCGGGCTGTACGGACGTTATGCACAGGCTGTGGACCGGGAGTCGGCGTACGAGAAGCTGACGGCGGCCGCGCCGCCGGAGGCCGGGCCGGAGCGCGAGCCGGAGCACGGGCGGGAGCCGGAGCGGGCCGGGCGGGCCGCGCCGGACGAACCCTCGCTGATCGAACAGGTGGTGGGCAGCGGGGTGTTCAAGTCGCTGGCACGCTCGGTGGGCACGCAGCTGGGCCGGGAGATCACACGTTCGATCTTCGGTACGGCCGCCCGGCGCCGCCGCTGACCCGCTACTCGGCGATCTCGGTGCGCTCCCACCACTCGTAGACGGGCAGCCGCCCCTCGACCGTGTCGGCGTGCCGCGACGTGACCTTGAAGTGCTCGTACCCCGCACGGAACTTGATCTTCAATTCCTTGCCGGGCGGGGTGATCGGGACGATCCGCTCGGGCAGATCGTCGGGGCCACCTTCGAGGAAAGCTTTGACACCGCTCATGGGGACAGTTTTGCGGTGTGTGTCCGCCGAGGCCCCCGCGACGCGCCGACTTCAGCCCTTCTCGGCGGCTTCGGCCGCTTTGGCCGCCTTCGCGGCGCGCTTCGCCTCCTGTTTGTGCGCACGGACCTTCTCCAGGGACTCGGGGCCGGTGATGTCGGCCACCGAACGGTAGGAGCCCGCCTCCCCGTACGGCCCCGCCGCCTCCCGCCAGCCCTTGGGCCGCACCGCGAACTGCTTGCCCAGCAGGGCCAGGAAGATCTGCGCCTTCTGCTTGCCGAAGCCGGGCAGCGCCTCGAGCCGCTTCAGCAGCTCCCTGCCGTCGGCGACGTCGCGCCAGACCGCGCTCGCGTCGCCGTCGTAGTGCTCGACGAGGTACCGGCACAGCTGCTGCACGCGCTGGGCCATCGACCCCGGATAGCGGTGCACCGCCGGCTTGCGCGCGCACAGCCCGGCGAACGCCTCGGGGTCGTACGCCGCGATCTCGTGGGCGTCCAGATCGTCCCCGCCGAGGCGCTCGGCGATGGTGTACGGGCCGGTGAACGCCCACTCCATGGGGATCTGCTGGTCCAGCAGCATCCCGGTCAGGGCGGCCAGCGGGCTGCGCGAGAGCAGCGCGTCGGCCTCGGGCTGCTGGGCGAGCCGCAGAGCGTGGTCCATGTGCCGATGGTCCCCCGCGGCCGCCCGCACCGCACGCCGCCCGGAATGCGCGGCGTGTCACCGGGCGCCTTTCTGGACGAACGTTAACCCCCGGCGGATTCCGCTTTATTGCGGCCAATTACGGGGCCGGGCAGGGTTGATCCGTATGTCACCGAAACGGGGGGAGTCCGGGCAGGGGCATCCCGTTTTTCGTATGCGGAAAACCGTCCTGAAAAACCTGCGAGGAAATTCATGGTGACGAGAACAAGCCTGGACGCGATCGTCCGGGAAGCGGAATACACCAACCGGAAACTGGGGCACGAGAACCTCGGCTCGCTGTCGGCGGCCCGCGGCTTCATACCCGCGCTGACACCCGAGCTCGCCTTCCCCTCGTCCCACCGGCTGTGGGACGAGGTCGCCGCCGAACTGCCCCGGCTCTACGCCGATCTGCGGCTGCGCGCCCGTCTCGAGGAGCTGCCGGTGCTCGACGCGAGCCCCGCCGCGCTCGATGACCGCTGGCTGCAGCGCGCGGCCACCGTCCTGGGCATCCTGGTGCACGCCTACCACCGGGTCGAACCGCGCTTCGAGACACCCACCCCGGCCTCGGTCCACGAACCCTGGCTGCAGGTCTGCGCGCGACTGGGCCGGAAGACGCCATTCCTGTCGTATATGGACCTCATCGTCTACAACTGGAAGTGGAATGAACCCGGGGAGCCGGCGGATTCCGTCCGGGTCGAGAACGTCCGGCTGCTGGTGCCCACCGTCGGCACGGAAGAGGAACAGAACTTCTATCTGACCCAGCTGGAAATGCTCGACCGCGGCACCCCGCTCGTGGCCGCCGCCGGCCGGGCGCAGACCGCCGTGGAACACGACGACGCCCCGGCGCTCACGGAACACCTGCGCGCGATGAGCGAGTGCGTCACCGAGATCACCCGGGCGGGCCTGCCGAAGATCGACCCGCGTGTGCGCGGCAGGTTCCACGTCGACCCCGTCGTCTGGGCCAAGACCGTCGCCCCGCTGGCCGTACCGCTGGTCAAGCACGGCATCGGGCCCAGCGGGACGGCCTCGCCGATGTTCCACTTGATGGACTCCGTCATCGGCCGCAGCAGCTACCGCGCGTTCATCGGCGAGGAGGCCCAGCGGCTGCGCGAGAACTACCCCGCGCACTGGCGCACATTCGTCGGCGCCGCGCGGGCCGCGGAGATCAGCGAGTACGCGCAGGGCAGCGCCCACCCGCCGCTGCGCGCGGCGTTCGAGGAGCTCAAGAGCGTCTACGCCGGGGAGAACGGGCTGCTCGGCCGGCACCGGCTGAAGGTCGCCGGATACCTCAACACCTCCTTCCGCGTCGGCCGTGACGTGACCATCTCCGGATTCCCCCGGGCTTCCCGGGTGGGCAACGAGCTGGACGCCTCCCGCGCGGAGCGCGAGGCGGGCGGCGATCCCGGGCCCGTGGGGCCCGAGCCGGCCGGGGCCGGGGCGGAGATCACCGTCTCGGAACTGCTGCGCCACGACCGCGCGGCGCAGGCCCGCTGGATCGGCATCGGCGGCGCCGTCTACGACGTGACGAAGTACCTCGGCCGCCACCCCGGCGGCGTCGCCCCGCTCGCCGGCTACCTCGGCACGGACGCCACCTGGGCCTTCGAGCACATGGGCCACCACAAGGACGCCGGCATCGCCGCGCGGCTGCGGCGGATGCGCGTCGGCGCGCTGCGCAGGCCGTCCTCGGCCGTCACCGGCGACGGGGCGCTCGCGGGCGCGTACGAGGTCTGGCTGCGCTGGGCGACCGACCTGACCGAGCGGGCGAACGTCCTGCAGACCGACCTGAGCGTGCGCGAGGCCCGCACCAGCCTGGTCACCGCGGCCGGGGAGCTCACCCCGTACACCCTGCAGTGGGCCGTCGAGGCGCACGAGCGCTTCGTGGAGCGGACCGTCGCCGACATCCTCCGGCCCATGGCGGACGAGCTCACCGAGGCGGCCCGCGGGCTGTTCCCGGCGGGCGCGCCGGATGTGGCGGACGCGGGTGCCACGGGCGGGGCCGACTCGGCGGCCGTGCTGTACGCGGCGCTCGAGCAGGCCGCCGCCGGCAAGGAGGACGACCCGACGCTCGCCGAGGTCGACGCGCTGTGGCGGCGCGTGTCGGTCCTCGACCAGGAGTTCCTGCACGGCACCCGGTCCGTCCTCGTCGACGGCGTCGCGGCGCTCGAGGACGCGGCACCGGACGCCGCGCCGGAGCTGGGCCGTCGGCTGCTGACGGCCGTCGGCCGGGTGCTGGCCGGTGCGGCGGCGTACCGCGGCGCGCTCGACGCCGTCGTGGCCCCGTAACGCCCGAGGGGCCCCGGCGGCACGCGCCGCCGGGGCCCTTCGCGTTCCCGTCCTCCGGTTGCCGCCCGGCGGGCCGTCAGGGGGCGACGGTCCAGGTGTCCTTGCCGCGCAGCAGCGCGTCGAGGCCGGCGGGCGCCGCGTCCTTCGCGTGCTGGATCTGGGCACGCACCTGGTCGTCGTACGTAGGCCGGGCGACCGAGCGGAAGACGCCGGTGACGGTGTGCTCGCCGCCCTGCCCGCCGAGCCGGGAGAGCGCGAAGGCGTACGAGGGGTCGGGGTCGGCGACGTCGTGGACCACCAGCGCGTCCTCGCCCACCTCGGCCACCGCCCGCACCGCCGGCCGGCCGTCCCGGCCGCGCACCACGCCGTACTCCCCGGCCGCCCCGAAGCGGACGGGCTCGCCGTGCCGCAGTGCGATGATCCGGTTCTCCCTGGCGCCCGGCTCCTTGAGGGCGTCGAACGCGCCCTCGTTGAAGATCGGGCAGTTCTGGTAGATCTCCACCAGCGCCGTGCCCCGGTGCTCGGCCGCCGCGCGCAGTACCTCGGTCAGGCCCTTGCGGTCGGAGTCCAGGGCGCGGGCCACGAACGTCGCCTCGGCGCCGATCGCCAGTGACACCGGGTTGAAGGGCGCGTCGAGGGACCCCATGGGCGTCGACTTGGTGACCTTGCCGACCTCGGAGGTGGGCGAGTACTGGCCCTTGGTCAGCCCGTAGATCTGATTGTTGAACAGCAGGATCTTGAGGTTGACGTTGCGGCGCAGGGTGTGGATGAGGTGGTTGCCGCCGATGGACAGCGCGTCCCCGTCGCCGGTGACGACCCAGACCGACAGGTCGGAGCGGGACGCGGCGAGGCCGGTGGCGATGGCGGGGGCGCGGCCGTGGATGGAGTGCATCCCGTAGGTGTTCATGTAGTACGGGAAGCGGGAGGAGCAGCCGATGCCGGAGACGAAGACGATGTTCTCCTTCGCCAGGCCCAGTTCGGGCATGAAGCCCTGGACGGCGGCGAGGATGGCGTAGTCGCCGCAGCCGGGGCACCAGCGCACTTCCTGGCCGGACTTGAAGTCCTTGGCGCTCTGCCGGGCCGTGGCGGCCGGCACGCCGGCCTGCCCGCCGAGGGCCGGCATCCCGAGGTCGATCGCTGTCATGCCCGGAGCTCCTCGATCACGTCGGTCAGCACGGTCTGCAGTTCCTCGGCCTTGAACGGCATGCCGCTCACCTGGGTGTGGGAGCGGACGCCGACCAGGTACTTCGCTCGCAGCAGCAGCGCCAGCTGGCCGGTGTTCATCTCGGGCACGACGACACGGTCGTAGCGGGAGAGGATCTCGCCGAGGTTGGCCGGGAAGGGGTTGAGGTGGCGCAGCTGGGCGTGGGCGACGCGGCGGCCGGTGGCGCGGACGCGGCGGCAGGCGGCGCCGATGGGCCCGTAGGTCGAGCCCCAGCCGAGCACCAGGACGCGGGCCCCGCCGTCCGGGTCGTCCACCTCGAGGTCCGGTACGGCGATGCCGTCGACCTTGGCGCGGCGCAGGAGCACCATGCGTTCGTGGTTGGCGGGGTCGTAGGAGATCTCGCCGGTGCCGTCGGCCTTCTCCAGGCCGCCGACGCGGTGCTCCAGGCCGGGCGTGCCCGGTACCGCCCAGGGGCGCGACAGCGTCCGCGGGTCGCGCAGGTAGGGCCAGAAGGTGCCGGAGCCGTCGGGGGCGTTGGGTTCGGTGGCGAACTCCACGCTCAGGTCGGGCAGGGAGGCGGCCTCGGGGATCAGCCAGGGCTCCGAGCCGTTGGCGATGGCGCCGTCGGACAGCAGCAGTACCGGCGTGCTGTACGTCAGGGCGATGCGGGTGGCCTCGAGCACGGCGTCGAAGGCGTCGGCGGGGGAGCGGGGGGCCAGGACGGGCACGGGCGACTCGCCGTTGCGGCCGAACATGGCCTGCAGCAGGTCGGCCTGCTCGGTCTTGGTGGGCAGACCGGTGGAGGGGCCGCCGCGCTGGACGTCGATGACGACGAGCGGGATCTCGGTCATGACGGCGAGCCCGATGGTCTCCGACTTCAGCGCGATGCCGGGCCCGGAGGTCGTGGTGACGCCGAGGGCTCCGCCGTAGGCCGCGCCCAGCGCGGCGCCGATGCCGGCGATCTCGTCCTCGGCCTGCAGGGTGAGCACGCCGAAGTTCTTGTGCCGGGCCAGCTCGTGGAGGATGTCGGAGGCCGGGGTGATGGGGTAGGTGCCGAGCACCACGGGCAGTCCGGAGCGCTGTCCGGCGGCGACGATGCCGTAGGCCAGGGCGGTGTTGCCGGTGATCTGCCGGTAGGTGCCGGCGGGCAGCGGGGCCGGGGCGACCTGGTAGGTGACGGCGAAGGACTCGGTGGTCTCGCCGTAGTTCCAGCCCGCGCGGAACGCCAGGACGTTGGCCTCGGCCAGCTCGGGCCTGCGGGCGAACTTCTCGCGCAGGAAGCGTTCGGTGCCGGCCGTGGGCCGGTGGTACATCCACGACAGCAGGCCGAGGGCGAACATGTTCTTCGCCCGCTCGGCGTCCTTGCGCTCCAGGCCCGTTGCCTCGAGGGCGCCCTTGGTGAGGGTGGCCATGGCGACCCGGTGCAGCCGGTACGTCCCGTCGAGCGAGTCGTCCGCCAGCGGGTCGGCGGCGTAGCCGGCCTTGGCGAGGTTGCGCCTGGTGAACTCGTCGGTGTTGACGATCAGGATGCCGCCGGGCGCGAGGTCGGCCAGGTTGGCCTTCAGCGCCGCGGGGTTCATGGCGACGAGGACGTCGGGCCGGTCGCCGGGCGTGAGGATGTCGTGGTCGGCGAAGTGCAGCTGGAAGCTGGAGACACCGGGCAGGGTGCCCTGCGGGGCGCGGATCTCGGCCGGGAAGTTGGGGAACGTCGCCAGGTCGTTGCCGAACTCGGCGGCCTCGGAGGTGAAGCGGTCGCCGGTCAGCTGCATGCCGTCGCCGGAGTCGCCGGCGAAGCGGATGACGACCCGGTCCAGGGTGCGGGCGGTGCCCACGTCGGTGTCGAGGCTCATGAATCGCTGATCTCTCTCATGGTGCTGAGTTCGAGGGTGGTGCGGTGGACGGCCGGGTTGGCGCGGGCCGCGCGGCGGCGGTGCAGCACGCCGTAGGCGGCCAGCAGCAGGACGAGGAAGGGGATGCCGAAGTACAGGGCGGGCGCGAACTGTTCGGTGAAGGCCATGGTCACCAGGACGGCCACGACGGCCAGCATGGCCAGGGCCGTGGTGACGGGCGTCCCCGGCAGCCGGATCGGGGACGGCTCGAGCCCCCGCGCCTGCCGCGTGCGGCGGAACGCCCACTGGGTGGCGAAGATGAGCAGCCAGGTGACCAGGGCGCCGAAGGTGGCGATGCCGACCAGCAGCGCGAAGGCCGTGTCCGGTGCCACGACGGCCAGCACGGTGGCCAGGGTCAGGCCGGCAGCCGAGAACAGCAGTGCGTTGACCGGCGCCCCCTTGGCGTTCAGCGCGGTCAGCCGGCGGGGCGCGTAGCCGTCCTTGGCCAGTGAGTGGACCATGCGGGCGCTGACGTACAGGTTGGTGTTCATGGCGGACAGCGCCGCGGTGAGGACGACGAAGTTCATCACGGCGACGGCACCGGGGATGCCGGCCGTCACGAACAACTGGACGAAGGGGCTGCCGCCGACGCCGCCCTCGTCGCGCCCGGCGAGCGGCACGATGCTCACCACGATCGCCATGGCCAGGACGTAGAACAGCGCCAGGCGCAGCACCATGCCGCGGGCCGCGCGCGGGATGTCGCGGGCGGGGTCGCGGGACTCGGCGGCGGTCAGCGCGACCGCCTCGGTGCCCATGTAGCCGAAGGTCACCACGGTCATGGCCAGCCACAGGCCGGTGATGCCGCCGGGCGCGAAGCCGCCGTCGCCGGTCCAGGCGGCGAGCCCCACGGGGTCGCTGCCGGGCAGGCCGACGGTGATGAAGGCGATGCCGAGGAGGACGAAGACGCTGATCGTGACGATCTTGATCATCGCGAACCAGTACTCGAACTCGCCGAAGAACCGCACGGAGGCGGCGTTGACCAGCAGCATCGCGACGGAGAAGAACACCACCGGCACCCACAGCGGCAGCTGCGGCCACCAGAAGCGGACGTACATCCCCGCCGCGGTGACCTCGCTGCCGATGTTGACCACCTGGGCCACCCAGTACATCCACCGCTGAACGAAGCCCGCCCACGGGCCGAGGTAGGTGTGAGCGACGGCCCCGAAACCGCCGGCCCGCGGGTGGACGACGGTCATCTCGGCCAGCGCGTAGGCGAGCGCCAGGGCGAGCACGGCGCCGGCCGCGTAGGCGATGATCACCGACGGGCCGGCCATCGACAGGGCCAGGCCCGAGCCCAGGAACAGGCCGGTGCCGATCGCGCCGCCCAGGCCGATCATGCGGACCTGGCGGCTGCCGAGCACCCGCTGCAGCTCCGGGCCCGTGGTGGCCTCCCGGGTGCCGTTCACGAGCCCTCGCCCGCGGCGGCCGCCTGCTCCAGGGCTCCCAGGAACGTCGCCTCGTCCTGGGCGCCCACCAGGGTGGTGCCGTCGCCGAAGGCGAAGGCGGGCACGGCGCTCACGCGCGCGTGGGAGGCGGCGATCGCGGCGCGCACCTCGGCGGTGCCCTCGCCGGAGGCGAGGAAGGCGCTCACGCGCGCGTGGTCCATGCCCGCCCGCACCGCCCGGTCCAGCAGCAGCGCGGTGTCGCTGACGTCCCCGCCCTCGGTGAACCAGGCGGTGAACAGCAGCTCCTCCAGGAGCGCCTGGACCTCCCGGCCGTACTCGCGGCCCGCCAGCCACAGCAGCCGGTGCCCGTGCAGCGTGTTGACCGCGAAGCCGGAGGCGTTGCGGAAGGTGATGCCGATGCGCTCGCCCGCCGCCGTCACCTCCTCGCTCATGGCGGCGGCCCGCTCGGCCCCGTACTTGCCGGCCAGCCACTCGAGCATGGGCACGGCCGTCGCGGGCCGCTCGCCGTCGATCTGGTACGGGTGCAGGGTGACACGCACGTCCACCGTCCCGTTCCGGGTGAACGCGGCCAGCGCGCGCTCGAAGTTCCGCTTGCCGACGTAGCACCAGGGGCAGGAGATGTCCGAGTGGATGTCGACGGTGACGACGGTGCTCACGGGCTCACCTTCACTACGCTCACGCGCCCGGCCGGCCGCTGGTTGACGGTGTGGGTGTCGAACGCGCCGACCTGGGCGTACTTCGCGGAGATGCCCGCGAGTTCGGCCTCGGACATCACGTCGTGGATGGAGGCGAAGCCGTCCGGCGCGCGCTCGTGCGCGATGTTGATGACGACCTCCGGCCCCATCTGCCGGTTCTTCAGCTGCAGTTCGGTCATCGCCGGGCGGCGCCGCTCCTCGTAGTCGGCGAGCGCCTCCTCGACGTCGTCGTGCCCGGCCAGGCAGTGCGCCAGCACCCGGGCGTCGACGATCGACTGGGTGGCGCCGTTGGAGCCCATCGGGTACATGGCGTGGGCGGCGTCACCGAGCAGGGTGACCCGGCCGCGCGTCCAGTGCGGCAGCGGATCGCGGTCGACCATCGGGTACTCGAACGCCTCGTCGGCGGTGCGCACCAGGGCCGGGATGTCCAGCCAGGGGAAGTCCCAGTCGGCGAAGTGGTGCAGGAAGTCCTCCGGGTGCACCCGGCGGTTCCAGTCGGCCCGGTCGGGGATCTCCTCGCCCTCGGCGCGGCGGGCGACGGCCCAGTTCATCAGCACCGGCTCGTCCGGTCCCGCGCCCGTCGACATGGGGTAGACCACGCCGCGGCGCCGGTCGTCCCCGGCGATGACCATCGTGCGGCCGTTCAGGAACGGCCTGCTCCAGGTCGCGCCGCGCCAGACGACCAGGCCGTTCCAGCGCGGCGCGCCCTCGCCCGGGTGGAGAGTGGCGCGCACCGCGGAGTGGATGCCGTCCGCGCCGAGCAGCACGTCCGCCTCGGTCTCGGAGACGGTCGAGGTGGAGGGATGGGCGACGGACACCCGGAGCCGGCCGGTGGGCATCGACGAGAAGCCGGTGATCCGGGAGTCCGTCACGATCGCATGGGCGCCCAGCCGCTCGCGCACGGCCTTCGCCAGCACCATCTGCAGGCGGCCGCGGTGAATGGACAGCTGGGGCCAGTTGTAGCCGGCGGCGAGGCCGCGCGGCTCGTTCCAGATGAGCTGGCCGTGCCGGTTGTAGTACGACAGCTCGCCGGTGCGCACCGAGGCGGCCACCAGCTCCTCGTACACGCCCAGTTCGTCCAGCTCGCGCACCGCGTTGGGCAGGATGTTCAGGCCGACGCCCAGGGGGCGGATCTCCTGGACGGTCTCGGCGACGGTGATGTCGGTGAAGCCCTCGGCGTGCAGGCTCAGGGCGGCGGCGAGGCCGCCGATGCCGGCGCCGGCGATCAGAATCCTCACGATGCGGCCTTCGCGTTCTGCCCGGCGTCGCGCGTCGCGTGCGCGGAGCCCCGGGTGAGGTTGGCGTTGTCACGGGTCAGGTCGAGGATCTGCTTGAGCAGCTCGACGCTCGCCCCGCCGCTGCCGACGGGGAAGAGCCGCACGTCCTCCTGGTAGGCCTTGCGGGCGATGCCCAGGTGCCGCCCCCGGAAGACCATGATCACGCGGAGCAGGCGCAGCAGTGCCTCGGCGCTCTCCAGCAGCTGCGGCGCGGACCGCTCCCGCTCGCCGGGATCGTCGCCGAACGCCTCCACCAGCCGGCCCACCAGCGACGGGCCGCGCAGCCAGGACGCGTACAGCTCGCGCCAGCGCGGCAGGCTGTAGGGGATCGACTCGGCCAGGAACTCCTGGTACCCGGGCTCGCTGTGGTCCGAGGCCCACACCGCCAGGTCGATCAGCCACAGCGGCACCTGGGCCGCCGCCGGGCCCAGGTAGGAGCGGCCGTCGAGGGTGACGTTCTCGTAGTAGGGCCGCAGCACGCGGGCGAAGAAGGCCGGGCTGACCTCCTGCACCACCATGTCGATGGAGTCGACCATCGCGCCGAGCAGGTCGGTGAGTTCGTCGAGGACGGTCGCGAACGTCCCGTCCGTCGGGTCGGTGTGCGCCAGGACGTCGCACAGCTCCAGGCCCGAGCGCAGCCGCGGGAAGACCATGCGCACCGACTCCTGCAGGCAGGACTCCTGCGGGTCACCGGTGTACATGCGCTGCCGGGCGCCGGTGGGGTTCCACGTCGTGTAGTGGTGCACGGTGTCGCGGGGCACCATGCCGGTGCGCCGGCCCAGCTCGCGCAGGACGGGGACGACCTCGGGCACGAGCCCGGCCGGTTCGGTCTCGTCGTGGCGCTTGATCGAGCCGAGCAGCATGCCCAGGTCGCGCATGACGGCCAGGCACTCGTCCGTCGAGTAGCCGGCCAGGTCCCGCTCGTGGGGCAGGAGTTCGCGCAGCATGGCGGCCAGCGCGGGCACGTCGGCCCGGCCGTTGAGCTCGGGCAGGGTGGCCAGCGCCTGGTCCGCGCCGAGCGGGTCCAGGGCTCGGACCCGCTCGTTCTGCAGGGGGTCACCGTGGGAAAAGGTGCCGTCGGACATGGGGCCGTGGGACACGGGTGTGCCGGGGAGCGTGTGCGGGCTCATGAATATCTCCAGAAGGGCATGGCTGTCCCCGCTGCCGGGTGCGGGGAGGTGAACGGGGCGCGGTCCGGCCCCGGGACGTCGCGAAGGGACGCGCCGCTCGCGCGCCGCTCGCGCGGCGGTCGGGCGGCGGTCGGGCGGGCGCGGTCAGTCGCCGGAGCGGGGTGCCGGGCCGAGGACGATGTGGACGTTGGTGGACGAGATGCTCTGGCCGTTGACCGCCACGACCGGTGGCCTGCCGGGCCGGGCGGGCAGCGCCCGCGGCCGGGTGGGCACCACCAGGGGCAGCCGGTCCCAGTCCACCGCCGGGTGCGGGGTGGTGAAGTGCAGGCTGGGCGGCACGGTGCCGTGCTCGAGGCAGAGCACCGCCTTGATCAGCCCGGCCGCTCCCGCCGCCGCCTCGGTGTGCCCGATGTTGCTCTTGACCGAGCCGACCAGGCAGGGGAAGCCCGCGGGCCGGCCCTCGCCCAGCACGTCGTTGAGCGCGCCGAGCTCGACCGGGTCGATGCGGGTGCCGGTGCCGTGCGCCTCGACGTAGGAGACGTCCCCGGGCGGCACGCCGGCGTCCTCGTAGGCCCATCGCATGGCGGCGGCCTGGCCCTCGCGGGAGGGGTCGGTCAGCCTCGCCTTGGACCGTCCGTCGTTGCCGACGGCGCTGCCGAGCACCACGGCCCGGATCCGGTCGCCGTCGGCGAGCGCCCGCTCCAGCGGCTTGAGGACGAGGACTCCGGCGCCCTCGGAGCGCACGAAGCCGTCGGCCGAGGCGTCGCCGAACGCGCAGCGGCCGCGCGCGGAGAGCGCGCCCGCCCGGGAGAGCATGTCGTTCGCGGTGGACGCCAGGATCAGGCTCACCCGCCGGCCAGGGCCGTGGTGGCGTCGCCGGAGCGCAGGGCGCGGCAGGCCAGGTGCAGGGCCGTCAGCGAGGAGGCCTGGGCGGTGTCGACCGTGACGGCCTCGCCGCGCAGGTCGAAGGCGTGGGCGAGGCGGCCGGCGAGCAGCCCGCGCTGGTGGGCGCCGGAGAAGGCGTCCAGGCCCAGGCCGTCCCGGTCCCCCGCGCGCAGGTTGTCCCAGTGGTCGGAGTGGGACTGGCCCACGAAGACCGCGGTGCGGCTGCCTGCGAGCCGCCCGGCGGGGATGCCCGCGTCCTCGAGCGCTTCGCGCGCCGTCGTCAGCAGCAGCCGCTGCTGCGGGTCCATGACGGCCGCCTCGCCCGGCGTGACGCCGAAGGCCGCGGCGTCGAAGGCGCCCGCGTCGAGCGCGGGATGCCCGGCGTCCAGGAAGCCGCCGCGGTGGGCGGTGGTGCGGTGCTCCCCGGCGCCGGATGCCGACGTGCCGGATGCCGACGTGCCGGATCGTGCCGGCGGGACGTCACCGACGGCGTCGTGGCCGTTGGTGATCAGTTCCCAGAATTCCTCGGGTCCCCGCGCACCCGGGTAGGCGCAGCCCATGCCGATGACGGCGATGGGCTGCCCGCCCCCGGGCCCGCGCGTGTGCGGACCGGTCATGCTCTTTCCCCCGTTGTGTCCCCGTTGTGCCCCGTCCGGGTGCGGCACGCGCGCGTACCGCACCCACCGGGTGTGTCAGTCGCCGGCCTTGGCCCAGTGCTGCCAGGGCTGGGCGGCGATCCACTCGGCGAGCGGAGTGAGCCGGATGCCCAGCTCGCGCGTCGTCGTCTGCGGGTCGGCCGCGAACAGCTGCGGGTCCTGGCCGGTGGCCGCCCAGCGGTAGATGCCCGCGACGCCCTGGGCCGTCTCGGCCCCGAGCACCTGGCCGAGGCCGGCCTCGAAGTCCTCCGCGTGCAGCGGCAGGTAGGTCACCTCGCGGCCCAGGGCCTCGGCGAAGGCCTCGGCGAGCTCCGGGCCGGTGACGACCTCGGCGCCGCCGATGTCGAGCGTCCGGCCCTCCAGCCCGTCGTTGCCCAGGGCGGCGACGACGGCGGCGGCCAGGTCGGCGTGGGAGAGCCACGCCACCTTCTGGCCGGCGGGCAGCGGGTAGGCCAGCACGCCCTCGTTGACCAGCGCCGGGCCGGTCCAGGGGCTGAAGAGGTTGTCCAGGTAGACCGGCGGCCGCACGACGACCAGCGGCAGCCCGCTCTCGCGCAGGACGGCCTCCACCGCGCGGCGCGTCTCGAACGACGCGTACGGCGTGGTCGCCTCCGGCAGCGGGGTGTTGACGTTGTAGACCAGGCGCTCGACGCCGGCGTCCTTGGCGGCGTCGGCGATGTTGCGGGCGTAGGCCAGCACCGTCTCGGTGTCGTAGACCAGCGGCATGACGAGGGCCGCGTGGGTGATGCCCTCGAACGCGCGGCGCACGGCGCCGGCGTCGGCCAGGTCGCCGTGGACCATGGCCAGGCCCTCGACGCCCCGGCCCTCCTCGGCCGGGTTCCGGGAGAAGCCGCGGACCGTGTGGCCCTGCTCGAGCAGCAGCCGCGCGACGGCGCCGCCCTGGAAGCCGGTGGCCCCGAACACGAGGTAGTGATTCCGGCTGTCGTCAGTCATATGGGGTTTCCCTTGCGATGTGGGGACGTTGCGATGTGGGGACGTGGCGTGTTGTGCCGATTCATCCGTCGGGCCCAGCCTGACCGGTGCCCCTGAAGCCTTCAATTAGCAGCCAACTGCGGCTGGTTAACGTTCGTCCGCTCGCGCAGCGCCAGGCTCAGCAGCGCCGCGGCCGCGGAGACGGCGGCGGCCACCCAGAACGCCGCCTGGAAGCCGGCCGTCAGGGCCGCCTCCTTCGGGCCCCCGACCGCCTCGGTACGGGCCGAGGCGACGCCGGAGAGCACCGCGAGGCCCAGGACCGCGCCGAACTGCTGGCTGGTGTTGATCAGCCCGGAGGCCAGGCCCGTCTCGTGCCCGTCGGCGTCCATGGTCGCCGCCACATTGGTGGTGACGGCCACCAGCGGCAGGCCGACGCCCAGCACCAGGCTCGGCAGGAGCACGTCGCCGGTGAACGAGCCGTCCGCGGTCAGCCGCGCCAGCCAGGCCAGTCCGGCCGCCACCAGCGCGAAGCCCGCCGTCATCACCGGGCGCAGACCGAACCGGCCGATCAGCCGGTCCGTGGACCCGGCGACCACCACGACCACCAGCGACAGCGGCAGCAGTCCCAGCCCACCCGCCACCGGGCTGAACTCGAGCACCGCCTGCATATACAGGCTGACCAGGAAGAACATCGGGAACAGCGCCATCTGGGACAGGCCGCCGAGCACATTGGCCAGGCGCAGCGTCGGGCGGGCGAAGACCTTCAGCGGGACGAGCGGGGCCGCCACCCGGGACTCGATCACGACGAACGCCACCAGCAGCGCGGCCGCCAGCGCGGCCGGCACCAGCGTGGCCGCGGCCGTCCAGCCCGCCTCGCCGGCGCCCACCAGTGCGTACGCCAGCAGACCCAGCCCGGCGGTCACCGTCAGCGCCCCCGCGAGGTCGAAGGACCGCTGTCCGCCCTCCTGCCGCGCCTCGGGCAGCATGCGTACGGCGAGGGCGATCAGCAGCAGGCCGGCCACGACGTTGAGGGCGAAGGTGGAGCGCCAGCCGAGCCAGCTGGTGAGGACCCCGCCGAGCACGGTGCCGGCGGCGCCGCCCGCCCCGGCCATCGCCGCGAAGATGCCCAGCGCCTTGTGCCGGTCGGGCCCGTCGGCGAAGAGCGTCAGCAGCAGCGCGAAGGCGGACGCGGCGGCCAGCGCCGCGCCGACGCCCTGCGCGGCGCGGGCGGCGATCAGCCAGCCGGCGTCGCCGGCCAGGGCCCCGGCGAGCGAGGCGGCCACCAGGACGGCCAGGCCCAGCACGAACAGCCGCCGGCGCCCGAAGAGGTCGGCCGCCCGGCCGCTGAAGAGCAGCAGACCGCCGAAGGTGATCAGGTAGGCGTTCGCCACCCAGGACAGGCCGGCGGGCGAGATGCCCAGCTCGTCACCGATGGACGGCGCCGCGACATTGATGATCGCCGTGTCGAGGATGAGCATGAACTGGGTGCAGGCGAGCAGTGCGAGCGCACGCCACCGGTTGCGCACCATGGGGGATCACCTTCCGTGTGGGGGCCGGCGGCCCTACGCGCCGAAGCCGGCGGGGGATTCGGCCAGTTCGTAGCCGTCGAGGCAGGCCTGCGCCAGCCGCTCGCACAGCTCGGGGCTGCCGTCGCGGACCATGGACGGCAGGTAGATGTGGGGGGCGCCGTGGTAGAAGCGCTCGTACTGCTCGTGGCGGCCGGCGAACTCCGAACCGAGGGCGTCCCAGGCCAGCTTGAACAGCTTCACCCGCTGCTCGGCGTCCGCGCCGGGCGAGCGGACGTACTTGGCGACCAGCGGGCCGATCACCGGGTGGCCGAGGTCGAAGCCGGAGGCGGGCAGCTGGATGAGGCCGCCGCCGGCCAGCGTCTTGATCTCCTGCAGCACCTTGGGGTAGATGTCCGCGGCCATGAAGCGGTGCGCGGAGGCGATCTCCTTGTTGATCTGCACGGCGCCGTCGCCGCCGGGGACCGGCTCGTAGGAGGCCTCGGCCGCCAGCAGCATGGACTTGGCCATGTTCAGCCAGCCCATGAGGCGGCCGATCTGCGTCTGGACGGGCGGGAGTTCGTAGGTGCCGTTGGCCTTGGCGATGAGGATGCCCAGGCCGACCAGGAACTCCAGCTTGGTCCAGAAGCGGGTGGCCGCCTGGTGGACGAAGTTCCAGTAGGCCGGGGTCTTCCACCACTGGCCGAAGGCGACCTCGGTGTCGCGGTAGACCAGCACGTTCTCCCACGGGACGAAGACGTCCTCGCAGATGAGCATGGAGTCGTTCTCGTCGAAGCGCGAGGAGAGCGGGTTGTCGAACACGCTGCGCGCGCCGGCCTCGTAGGAGGCGCGGGAGACGAACTTCAGGCCCGGGGTGTCCAGGCGGACCGAGAAGCTGATCGCGTAGTCGATGTCCTTGGCGGGCAGCGGCTCGATGGTGCCGACAATGATCTCGTCACCGAAGATCGCGGCGGTGCCGATCATCTTGGCGCCGCGGACGACGATGCCCCCGTCGAGTTCCTTGACGACCCGGATGTACAGGTCCTCGTCCTGCTGCTCGGAGGCCGCCCTGGTGCGGTCGGCCTGCGGGTTGGCGAGGGTGAAGGACTGGTAGAGGTCGCCCTGGGACATGCGCCGGTAGTAGGCGTCCAGGTTGGCTGTGCCGTCGAAGGTGCTGCCGGCGAACAGGCCGGGCAGGGCGGCGAAGCCCGCGATGCCGGCGGCCATGTAGTCGGGGGAGCGGCCGAGGAATCCGAAGCTGGCCTCGGACCACGCCTTGAACGCCTTGCGGCGGGCCACCAGGTCCTCGTAGCTGCGCGGAATGTCGTACGCCCGGTGCACGCGCACGTCGGAGCCGGCGGGCCGCACGGTGAGGATGTCGCGGAAGGCCGGGTCGTGGGTCATGTCGTACAGGCCCGCGATGGAACGGACGGTATTGCGGAACGCGCGGTGCCGGGTGACGTCCTCGACGCGTTCGCCGTCGATCCATACTTCCCGCCCGTCGCGCAGCGAATCGATGTATTCCTGTCCGGCGCGAGTCATTGTTCTCCTGGTGGGGTTCTGCGGATTTACGTGTGATGTACGTGGGTGCTGCGTGTGATCTACGTGTGTTCTACGTGTGTTCTACGTGTGGGGAAGTGCCGTTCGTGAGGCGTTCCGTCGGCGCTCAGACGGCGTAGGGAGACGCGGCGTTGGCCGAGTCGGGATCGAAGGCGCCGATCCGCGCGTGGCGGCGGGCCACGCCGGCCAGTTCCGCGGCGGACAGCACATCGGATGCGCGCTCGAATCCGTCGGGGGCGCGGTCGTAGAGCATGTCGATGACGATTTCGGGCCCCATATTGCGGTTGGCCAGCTGCAGTTCGGTCATTGCCGGGCGGCGTTCGTCCTCGTAGGCCGTCAGGGCCTTTTCCACGCCGCCCGTGGTGGTGAGGTCACCGGCCGTGGCGAGGTAATGGGCGAGGGCGCGGGCGTCGACAATGGCCTGGGTGGTTCCGCCCGAGCCCATCGGGCACATGGCGTGCGCGGCGTCGCCGAGCAGAGTGACCCTGCCGAATGTCCAGCGCGGCAGCGGGTCGCGGTCGAGCATCGGGTACTCGAATGCGCCGGACGAATTCTCCAGCAGGCCGGTGACGTCGAGGAATCCGAGATCCCAGCCGCGGAAGTGCGGAAGGAATTTCCCGGGGTCGACCGGCTTGTTCCAGTCGCTGCGGTCGGCGTCGGGGCCGCCCTTGGCGGGCCGGGAGGCGGCCCAGTTGACCTGCACCCGGCCGTCGCCGTCCGGCTCCTGGGAAACCGGGTAGCAGACCACCTTCTGGGTGCCGTCGCCGGTGACGACCATGGAGGTGCCGCCGAGGAAGGGCGGCGCGGCGGTCGTGCCCCGCCAGACGGTCATGCCGTTCCACGAGGGCGTGCCCTCGTCCGGGTAGAGGGTGGCGCGTACGGCCGAGCGGAGTCCGTCGGCGCCGATGAGGACGTCCGCTTCGACGGGGGAGCCTGGACGGCCGTCGCCGTGCCGCAGGTGGGCGCGCACCCGCCGGCCGTCGGGCGAGGCGGTGAAGCCGGTCAGGCGGGCGTCGGTGGTGACGGCGTCCGGGCCGAGCCTGTCGCGCACGGCGTCGACCAGCACGGCGTAGAGGCGGCCGCGCGGAAGGGACAGCTGCGGCCAGCGGTATCCGGCCGCCCGGTCCCGGCCCTCGCGCCAGATGAGGCCGCCGGCGCGGCCGTAATAGCGCACTTGTGACGTTTGGACGGAAGCGCTGTCGAGTTCCCCGAAAAGCCCCAGTGACGCCAGCTCGCGTACCGCATTGGGCAGCAGATTGACGCCCGCGCCGAGCGGCCGCAGCCGTGGCGCGGCCTCGACGACGCGTACCGATTCGAATCCGGCATTGTGGAGACTGAGCGCGGCCGTCAGTCCGCCGATTCCCGCCCCCGCGACAAGAATTTCCACGGATCCCCCTACCCCCGTGACCTGAACGCGTCAGATCCGCCCTACGCGTGGTTCCGTGACTCCACGCCGGGCCGCATGCCTGTGGTGATCTTCACGTGTGGCCGGCGAACGGACGCGCCGACCTTGGCGAAGTCATAAGCGGAACCCCATATTCGATCCCCCGTCGATCAATCTTCCTTCGATGTAGGGAGTCTGTCCGGTTCCATAGTTAAGATTCAACTATCAAGAAGCCGTCCGCGTTTAAGGATCGTCCATGACTGGCGTAGACGACACACTGAGCGACCTGCTGATGCCGCTGCGACTGCACAGCGTCTTTCACAGCAGATGGCGCGCCCGCGGCCCGTGGGCGATTCAGGGGGAGGACGAGAGTTGTGCGGTCATCCATTACGTGCTGCGCAATGAGTGCTGTGTCAGCTTCGCGAAGGATTCCTCCCCCATCACCCTGAGGGAGGGGGATCTGGCGGTCTTTCCGCACGGAACCGGCCACACCATCGCCGACCGCGCGATCCCGCACGGCACCTCCCTGGACGCGGTGCTGCCGGACCGGCGGCCGGGCGCGTCCGGCATCGTCGACATCGGCACCACCGGGCCGGCGACCGAGCTGCTGTGCGGCAGCCTGCACTACGACGCCGTCAGCAAGCCGCCGGTCTACCAGGCGCTGCCGGACGTCATCCTCCTCGAGCGCGGCACCCTGGAGAAGGAACCGCTGCTGACGCGCACCCTGGAGAGCATCACCGCCGAGACCGCGCGCGACGAGCCGGGCACCCAGCTCATCGTCACCCGCGCGTTCGAGATGGTCTTCGTCCTCTCGCTGCGGGTGGCGCTGGAGAACCTGGCGGAGAGCTCCTCGGAGCTCTCCGCGCTGCGCCACCCCGGCATCAGCAGGGCCCTGCTGGCCATCTACCGCGAGTACGCGGAGCCCTGGACGATCGACTCGCTCTCCCGCCAGGCGGGCATGTCGCGCTCGGCGTTCACCAAGGCTTTCCGGGAACTGGTCGGGGAGGGGCCGGGCCAGCACCTGACCAAGCGCCGGATGCAGGAGGCGGCCATGCTCCTGTCGGAGACCTCGGTGCCGCAGAACACCATTCCCGAACTCGTCGGCTACCAGAGCGCGGTGGGCTTCCACCTGGCCTTCCGCAAGGCGTTCGGGCTGCCGCCGGGCGAGTTCCGGCGGCAGGCGCGGGAGTCCCACGCCTCGGCACGGCCGGCGGCATACTCCCGCAGGCCCCGGGCCGGCGCGGGGGCCGGCGCCCGGAGCTGAGCGCGGCACGCGCGCGTGGCGCGCGCGGTCAGACGTCCAGGTGGGCGTTGACCGCGCGCGCCGCGTCGGCGAGGGCGGGCAGCTCGACCACCTCCACGCCCGCCTGCTCCAGCAGTTCGACGCCTGTGCAGTCGGCGACGAACAGCGCCGGCTCCCGCCAGGCGAGGACCACCCGCGGGATGCCCGCCTCCAGCACGAGGCGGGTGCAGGCACGGGGGCGGGAGGCGCGCACGGAGCAGGGTTCGAGGGAGCTGTAGAGGGTCGCGGTCGCCAGCCGGGGGTCGTCGGGTGCGACCTTGGCCAGGGCGGCCTCCTCCGCGTGGGACAGGGGGTGGTCCTCGCGGCTGTGGCCGCGGGCGATCTCGGTGCCGTCGGCGGCCACGAGTACGGCGCCGACGGAGTAGGCGGTGCGCGAGGGCGGGCACTGCCGGGCCAGTTCGACGGCCAGCTCGAGCCACTGGTGGTCGCCGGGGCCGGGGGGCCGGGGGGTGGTCGTGGTCGTGGTCGTCACGCGGGCGTCTCCTTGGTGGGGTGGTGGTCCTTGGTCGCGTAGCGGAGCAGTACGACGTCGCCGACGGGTTCGGCGGCGAGCAGGGTGAGGCGGCGGGCGGGGCCGCCGGGGTAGTCGGCGGGGCCCAGGAAGCGGGGGGCGGCCGGCTGGCCGACCAACTGCGGGGCGATGGCGAGATGCAGCTCGTCCGCGAGCCCCTGGGCGAGGAACTGGGTGTGGATCGTGCCGCCGCCCTCGACCATCAGCCGGCGGACGCCGCGTGCGGCGAGGTCGTCGAGGAGGGCACCGAAGTCCACGGCGGGACCGGTGCTCACGACGTCCGCGAGCGAGCCGAGCCGGGCACGGGCCCGGGGGGCGCCGGCATCCGTGGTGTAGACGACCTTGCCGCCGCCGCAGTGCCAGAACCGCAGCGCCGGGTCGAGGTCGCCGCCGGCCGTGACGGTCACCTTCAGCGGGTGTTCCGGCCGGCCGGAGGCCACCCGGGCCGCGCGGCGGCGGGGGTCGTTGACCAGCAGCCGGGGGTTGTCGGCGCGCAGCGTGCCGCCGCCGACCAGGATGGCGTCCGACCCGGCGCGGACCCGGTCCACCCGGTCGAGGTCCTCGGGGCCGGAGAGCATCAGCCGGCCGGCCGAGGCGTCGTCGATGTAGCCGTCTATCGAGGCCGCGACGCTCAGTAGCACGTGCGGGCGGGCGTACGGACGCGTAGTCGAACCTGGCTTGAACTCGTCGTTCGACGACTGAATGTTCATGTGTCCGACCCCGAATCCGCGGCCGCGTCGGCGCTGGTCGCGCGGTGATCGAGTGTGCGATGTCGGGCGGTAAGGCGGTGGGAATCAGCCATAGTTGCTCCGGTGATGTGATGCAGGCCACAAACGGTATTGCGAATTGCGGGGGCGACCCTAAGGTGATCATGGTCTGGATAACCCCGCTGTGTACAGCGGGGATTTGGGTGGTCGGACCTGTGAAAAAGTAGGAGACTGACAGTGAATAAGGTCAGCGAAAGAGAGCAGGAGTATCCGACCTCCGCTCTGGTCGCCGTTCGCAGCAGCACGCGGGTTCCCCTCGACATCGGCCTCGACGCGCCGGTGGAGTCGGAACTCATCACGTTCGAGGGCCTGGCCGACGGGCGCGAGCACCTCGCCATCCGGCTGGGCGACGCGGAAGGCGGCGTGCCCTTGGTGCGCCTGCACTCCGAATGCCTCACCGGCGATGTGCTGGGCTCGCTCCGGTGCGATTGCGGACCGCAGCTCCGCGAGGCCCTGGCGCTGATCCACGAGCGCGGCGGCTATCTGCTGTATTTGCGCCAAGAAGGGCGCGGAATCGGCCTGTACAACAAGCTCGACGCTTATCGCCTGCAGGACGAGGGCTACGATACCTATCAGGCGAATATCCGGCTGGGACGCGGCGCCGATGAGCGGGATTACCTCTCGGCGGCCCAGATGCTGCGCTGCCTGGACGCCGAGGAAATCGATCTGCTCTCCAACAACCCCGACAAGGCCGAGCAGTTGGCCGGGCTCGGCATCCGGGTGCGGGACAGCATTTCCACGGGCGCGCATGTGAACCCCAGTAATTACCGGTATCTGGAGGCCAAGGTCTCCGAAACGAACCATGCAATTGATCTCGGAAGGGTGACCCTGTGATCCGCCACCGCGGTCCCATCAGCGGCATCGCCGCACTGCACAACACCTATGTGGCCACCGCCGGCTACGACAACCAGGTCATCCTGTGGAACGCCGCGGACAAGCGCCCCCTTGCCCGCAGCCAGCACGACCACCTCGCCAACCAGGTGACGTTCAGCCCCGACGGAAAGCTGCTCGTCACCTCCTCCAGCGACTACACCGCCCGCCTGTGGTCGCTGCCCGACCTCAAGCTGCTCGCCGTCCTCGCGGACCACGAGGACGACGTGGAGATGTCGGTCTTCCACCCCTCCCAGCCGCTGATCGCCACGGCCTCCCGCGACCACAAGGTCCGCGTCTACGGCTTCGACGGCGCCCTGCGCGCCACCTTCACCGGCCACACCGCCGACGTCATCTCCGTGGTGTGGGCCGGCGACGACGAGATCGTCTCCTCCAGCGACGACGGCACCATCAAGCGCTGGTCGCTGGCGTCCGGCTCGATGGTCGCCGACATCGACCTGGGCGGCGTCGAGACCGACACCGTCGCCCTGGCCTCCAACGGCACCGTCTACGCCGGCAACGACGACGGCGAGATCGTCGTGGTCACCGCCGAGGGCACCAGCACCATGCCCGCCCACGACGCCGGCATCAAGCGCCTGGTCTACAACGGCGCCCGCGAGCTGCTGGTCAGCCTCAGCTACGACCGCACCCTGCGCGTGTGGGACACCTCCGCCGGGCTCGCCCCCGTGGCCTCCTCCTCGCTGCCCAGCGATGTCTGGCCCCGCTCGTGCGCCTTCCTCGACGACACCACGCTCGTCTTCGCGACCTTCGGCTCGTCCTACGCGACCTACCGCATCGACAGCGAGCAGTGGGACCTGGCGGGCGTCGATGCCACCCAGGGCGCCAACGCCGTCATCACGCACGGCGGCACCACCCTGACCATCGGCGACGCCGGCATCCTGTGGCAGGACGGCGCCGAGCGTGCCCGCACCGGCAGCCTGTGCAACTTCCTCACCCCCGTCGGCGACCGCGTCGTCACCGGCGGCCAGATGGGCACCGTCTTCGACGCGTTCACCGGCGAGGTCCTGCACCAGCACCGCTCCCCGCTCAACTGCGGCGCAGCCTTCGTCCGCGACGGCCGCCCGCACGTGGTGATCGGCACCTACACCGGCGAGGGCCTGGTGTTCTCCCTCACCGACGACGGCACCGTCCGCCACGAGGCGACCCTGCAGCTGCACACCAACGCGGTCAAGGGCGTCGCCGTCTCCGGCGACGTCATCTTCTCCGTGTGCGCCGACGCCGAGGCCGCCTGGTTCTCCACCACCACCCTCACCGAGATCTCCCGCGTCGCCGAGGCGCACGACCGGATCGCCAATGGCTGCGTCGGCTTCGCCGACGGCGAGTTCGCCAGCGTCAGCCGCGACCTGAAGCTGCGCGTGTGGACCGGCGCCGAGGCCCAGGTGCTGGACACCCCGCACGACCACTCGATCAAGAGCGTCAGCGCCTCCACCGACGGCCGCTACATCGCCACCGGCGCCTACAACGGGCTCGTCGCGATCTACGACCGCCAGGACGCGGCCTGGAGCACCGTGCTGCGCCCCACCACGGCCGGCATCTCCTCCCTCCACTACGACGCCGACGACAAGATCTTCCTCGCCAGCTCCTACGACGGCGACGTCCACCGCATCACCCCGGGGCAGGCGTGACCGCCTCGCCGACGCCCCCGGCCACGCTGACGGCCAACCCCAACACCCTGGACGACCGGGAGGCGATGGGACTGCCCCGTTCCTTCGTCTCCCGGCTCGACCGGGCCGCGCTCGCCGCCGCCCACCGGGAGCTGGCCCACCTGCCCGCCGAGGACCTGGCGGCCGTCGCCGAGCACGCCGGCCGCCCCTTCACCCACCGGTACGCGGCCGGCACCCTCCTCGCCCTGCTGGGCGACCCCCGCATCCGGCCCCTGGACCCGGTCATGACCGACGTCCCGGCGGGCCGGGTGCGGCTCGGCCTCGCCGAGGAGAGCGTCGAGCCCGTCACCGCCGCCTGGCGGCACGTCGGCGTCCTGCCCGAGTGGATCGCCAAGGAGACGCCCCGGTACGAGGCGGACATCCCCGCCTTCCGCCTCGCCCGCTACCCCGTGACCAACGCGGAGTACCGGCTCTTCGCGGAGGAGACCGGCACCCACTGGCTGCCCACCTCCTGGCAGTTCGGCGCCTACCCCGACCACCTCGCCAACCACCCGGTGTGGACCGTGCCCCCCGAGGCCGCCGACGCCTACGCCCAGTGGCTGTCCGAGCGCACCGGCCGCGCCTTCCGGCTGCCCACCGAGGCGGAGTGGGAGTACGCGGCCTCCGGCGGGGACGGCCGTGCCTACCCGTGGGGCGAGGACTTCCGCCCCGAGCTGTCCAACACCGTCGAGCAGGGCCCGCTGACCACCACCCCGGTCGGCGTGTACCCCGGCGGGCGGTCCCCGTTCGGCAACGACGACATGGCGGGCAACGTCGAGGAGTACGTCGCCGACGCCTACGGCCCCTATCCCGGCGGCGAGCCGATCGACGACGACCTGCTGGTGGCCGAAGGCCCCTACCGGGTCGCCCGCGGCGGGAGCTTCACCCGCTTCGGCGACCTGGCCCGCTGCCGGCGGCGCCACGGCTGGTACCGCAAGCCCATCTACGCCATGGGCTTCCGACTCGCGGAGACACCATGACCCCCACCCCCGGCCCCGCCGCCACCGGCCCGCTGGCACTCGAGGCACCCTTCGCCCTCGACGACCGGGCGGTCCCGGGGGACGGCGTGGACTACGCGGCGCTCGAGCAGCGCCACCCCGCCTATGGACGGTTCGCCGCCCGCCTGGGCGACACCCCCCTGATCCCGCTGCCGGGGCCGGACGGCGGCGCGACCGTCCTGGCCAAGGCCGAATGGCACAACCCCGTCGGCTCGATCAAGGACCGGGTCGCGTACGCCCTGCTGGGCAGCGCGCTGCACGCCCACGGCGACCGCCCGTTGGACGAACTCCGCGTCCTGGAGTACTCCGGCGGCAACCTCGCCAAGGCCCTGTCCCACCTGTGCGCCGAACTGGGCGTCACCGCCCGCTTCGTGCTGTCCTCGGCGAGCCCGCGCAGCCTCCTGGACACCCTCGACGCACGAGGAGCCCACGTCGACCTCGTCGACAAGGAACGCGGCTTCCTCGAAGTGGTGCGCACGGCGCTGCGCATCGCCGCCGAGGACAGCGACTGGACGCTGCTCTATCAGCACAGGAACACCGCCAACCTCCTCCTGCAGGAGCGGACCACGGGCGCCGAGATCGTCCGCCAGCTCGGCGAACTGCCCGGCGGCCCCCGCCCGGACGTCTGGGTGGCCTCCATCGGCACCGGCGGCACGCTCGTCGGCGTCCTGCGCGCACTGCGCGCGAGCTTCCCCGGCGTACGGGCCGTCGGGGTCACCCCGGACGAACTTCCCTACGGCAGCGAGCAGCCGCCCAACGGCCTGCCGAAATACGGTGGTTCTGGTGGTATGGGACATGGCATCAGGCAGCCTTTCGTCACGCTTCACGACGATGAGATCGAGCACCGGACGGTCTCGTACCCCCGCGCCCTCGAGGGCATGGCGGAGTTCTTCGACCTCACGGGCATCCGTATCGGCAGCTCCGCCGCCGCCAACTGGCTGACGGCCAGGGCCGTCGCGGCGACCCTCCCGCCGTCCGCCACGGTCGTCACCGTGCTCCCCGACGCCGGGACGCCCGAGGAGTGGGAGCGGATAGGCAGGGGTGAGTGAGATGGCGCATCTGGTTCTTGTCGAGACCACCCCCACAGCCGGATTCAAGATCGCCCAGGAGGCCGTGGCGCTCGGCCACGAAGTGACCTTCGTAGCCGAATCCCTCGACCCCTACCTCGCGGCCGAGGGCGGCGAGGAGGCGCTGAAGGCGGCCACCCGGGTGCTCACCGGGATCACCACCGCCGACGCCGGCAGCCTGCTCGGCACGCTCGAGCAGCTCCACCGCGAGCACCCCGTGCACGGCATGCTCGCCCTCAGCGAAGGCCACCTCCCCGCAATCGCGGAGGCCGCCCACGCCCTCGGTCTGCCTTTTGAAACACCGCAGACCACCAAACGGTTGCGCGACAAGCACGAGGTGCGACACCACCTCGAGCGGGCCGGCGTCCCCCAGCCCGGCTTCCGCCAGGCGCTGACCACCGAGGAGGCCGTGGCGGCCGCCGACGAGCTGGGCTACCCCGTCGTGGTCAAGCCCGCCGACGGCTTCGGCTCCCTCCACGTCGGCGTGGCCGAGGGCCCCGGCCAGGTGGCCGAGCTCGCCGAGGCCGTCATCGGCACCCGCGCCTACGGGCGCGGCATCGCCGGCACCGGCGTGGTGCTGCTCGAGCGCTACGTCCCCGGCCCCGTGGTCAGCTGCGAGATGCTGACCGTGGACGGCGTCCACCACGCCTACGGCTGCGTCGACAAAATGCTCAGCCCGCCCCCGTACCCCGTGGAGCTGGGCGGCTGCTTCCCCGCCGAGCTCACCGACGAGGTGCGCGACGCGGTGGTGCGGGTGTGCGCCCAGGCGCTGGACGCCGTCGGCGTGCGCCGCTCGCACACCCACACCGAGGTGGTGCTCGGCCCCGACGGCCCGCAGATCATCGAGATCAACGGACGGCTCATCGGCGGCTACGTGCCCACGATGATGAACTACGTGCTCGGCCGGAACGTCTACCACGACGTCATCGAGCTCGCCCTCGGCGGCAGCCCCACCCCGCCCGCCACACAAGGCGTCGGCTGCATCCGGGCGCTCACCGCCCCCGCCACCGGCGTCCTGACCGGCATCGACGCCGACGCCGCCCGGCGCGCCCCCGGCGTCGCGGAGATCATGCTGCACGCCCGTCCGGGCCGGCGGGTGCGGCCCGCCCGCGACAACTTCGACCGACTCGGCTTCGTCATCACCACCGGCGCCACCGCGCCCGAGGCACGGGCGGCCGCCGAGGCGGCCCACGACCTCACCGAGGTGAACGTGGCGAAGCCGGAGGGAGTGGTGAGCTGATGCACGCACTGTGTGTCGTCGGCAGCCCCAGCCCACGCTCCCACACCCGGTCCCTCGTCCAGCACATCGCCGGCCTGCTGGAACAGCGCGGCTTCGGGATCACCCTCGTCGACCTGGCCGAGGCCGGCCTCCCGCCCAGCCACCCGGACCACTACTGGAGCGACGCCCCCCACCCCGTACCGCGGGCCCGGAGCTTCCTCGAGGCGGCGCGCGCGTGCGACGCGGTGGTGCTCGGCACCCCCGTGTACCACGCCGGGTACTCGGGGCTGCTGAAGAACGCCCTGGACCTGCTGCCGTACGACACCTTCGACGGCAAGGCCGTCGGCCTCGCCGCCAACGCCGGCGGACCACGTGGTTCCGCCGGCGCGTGCGAGCAACTGCGCCAGGTGGTCAAGGCGCTGGGCGGCTGGCCCGTACCGGCGCAGGTCAGCACGGTCGCCCAGGACTTCACCGGTGACGCGGCCGGCCGGCCCGCGCTCGAGGCGGCCGGCGCGGTCCACGACCGCTGCGCCGCCATGGCCGACCAGCTGGCCGCCTTCACCCGGGCCATGCGCCTGGGGCCGAAGGAGGAGAAGAAGGAGGAGGCGGCCGCGTGAGCATCCCCCTGCGGCGCATGAGAGAGGACCTCGAGGTCGTCGTCGAGCGCGACCCGGCCGTCCGCAGCCGGGGCGAGGCCCTGCTCGCCCCGCATCTGCCGGCGCTGTGGCTGCACCGGATCGCCTCCGGCCTGTACGCGCGCGGACACCGGGTGACGGCACGAGTGCTGTCACTTGTCGGCCGGTTCCTGTCCGGCGGGGTCGACATCCACCCCGGCGCGCGCGTCGGCCGGCGGCTGTTCATCGACCACGGCGCGGCCGTGGTCATCGGCGAGGACGCCGTCATCGGTGACGACGTGACGCTGTACCACCAGGTCACCCTCGGCGCACTCGGCTGGTGGCGGGACCGCCGCAGGGCGCCCGGCGAACGCCGGCACCCCACGCTCGGCGACCGCGTCGTGGTCGGCGCCAACGCCTCAGTCCTGGGGCCCGTGCGCGTCGGCGACGACAGCATGGTGGGCGCGCACTCCCTGGTCACCTCCGACGTCCCGGCCGGCAGCCGGGTGTGGGCGGCCAAGAGCCAGGTCCAGCAGAAGGACAGGCCTGTCGTGGTGCCGCAGGGAACGACCGGCGTGACAACTACGGACGTGACAAGGAAGAGAAGCGCGTGACGAGCAGCAGCACAGGCGTCGACAACACCACGCCGGGCGGCCCCGGCTACCGCGAGGTCCTGCGGGAGTCCTTCAGCCGGCGCTACGAGGACGGCGCGGACTCGTGGAGCGAGGAGCCCGCCATGCGGCTGCTGGTGCCCATGCTCACCGCCGAGCTGGCACCCGGCAGCCACGTCATCGACATCGGCGCGGGGCGCGGCCGGGACGCCGAGGCGCTGCTCGCCGCCGGCCACCGGGTCACCGTCGTCGACCTCGTCCGCCTGCCCGACTGGGACGCGCTCGCCGAACGCTGGGGCGACAGGGTCGAGTTCGTCGTCGGCAACTTCACGGAGTCGGGGGCGGAGGCGGGGTCGGAGCGGGGGCAGGGGCCGGAGTCGGAACCGAAATCGGAACCGGAGCCGGGCGAGGGCCCCGCCGTGTTCGACGCGGCGGTCGACAACGGCGTGCTGCACCACCAGGACCCGGCCGACTACCCGGCGTACCTGGCGGGCGTGCGCCGGCGGCTGCGCCCCGGCGGCCTGCTGGCCATCAGCCTGTTCACCACCGCCGAGGAGCTCGCCGAAGGCGTCCTCAACCGTGCCGACGACGGCCGCCTCTCGCGCTGGTTCAACGAGCAGGAGGCGGCGGAGCTGCTGTCCGGTGCCGGATTCGCCGTCACCACGACGCGCCTGGTGCGCAGGGAACTGCCAGGGCTGGCCTACCTGCTGGTGCTGGCGCGGCGCGTCGAGTCCTGAGGGCGGGCGCCATGACCGACGCACCGAAGGGACAGCGCACCGCCGCGGCCGCCTCCCCGGCCTCCGCCGGTACGGCCGCCGGCGCCGGTCCCATGTTCGACTCCTTGCGGGTGCGGAACTACCGGTACTTCTTCATCGGGCAGTTCCTGTCCAACTCCGGCACCTGGATGCAGTTCGTCGCCCAGGACTGGCTGGTGTTCTCCCTCACCGGCAGTACGTTCGCGGTGGGCGTCACCACCGCGCTGCAGTTCCTGCCCGTGCTGCTCTTCGGCCTGTTCGGGGGCGTGGCCGCCGACCGGTACCCCAAGCGGCGGATCCTGCTCGCGACGCAGACCACGATGGGCGTCCTCGCCGCCGCGCTGGCGGTCCTGACGCTGACGGACGTCGTCTCCGTCGTCCACGTCTACTGCTTCGCCTTCCTCCTCGGCCTGATGAACACCTTCACCAACCCCGCGATCCAGACGTTCGTGGTGGAGATGGTGGGCCCGGAGAAGCTGAGCAACGCGGTCAGCCTGGGCGCCGTGAACTTCCAGAGCGCCCGGCTGCTCGGCCCGGCCGTCGCGGGCCCGCTGATCGCGGTGATCGGCAGCGGCTGGGCGTTCGCGATCAACGCCCTGTCGTACGTGGCCGTGCTGGCCTCCCTGCTGGCCGTACGGACCGCCGAGCTGCACCCCTCGCGCCCGCAGCCGCGCGAGAAGGGCCAGATCCGGGCCGGCCTGCGGCACGTGCGGGAACATCCGCGGCTGCTGTGGCCGATCGTCCTGGTGGGCTTCGTCTGCACCTTCGGCTTCAACTTCCCGACCCTGCTGTCGGGCTTCGCGTACAACGTCTTCGACGGCGGCGCCAAGGAGTACGGCTGGCTGACGACCGCGGTGGGCGTCGGCGCCCTGACCGGGGCGCTGCTGTCGGCCCGGCGGCGCGGCGGCCGCCCCTGGCTCCTGGTGGCCACGGCGGCCGGTTTCGGGGCCCTGGAGATGCTGAGCGCGCTCGCCCCCGCGCTGTGGGTGTTCGGGCTGGTGCTGGTCGCGGTGGGCCTGCTGAGCGTCGTCTTCAGCACCATGGCCAACTCGCTGGTGCAGCTGGCGACCGACCCCGCGATGCGCGGGCGCGTCATGGGCCTGTACATGCTGGTCTACACGGGCGGCACCCCCATCGGCGGCCCGGTGGTGGGCTGGGTGGTCGAGCACTACGGGGCCAGGGCGGGCGTCCTCGCCTGCGGCGGTGTGGCCGCACTGGCGGCCGGAGTGTTCGCCCTGGCCCTCAGCCGCGGGGCCGGCGCCCGTACGGCGGCGTAGACCGTAGGCCGTAGGCGCGTACGACCGGCAGGCACGCGCGCGTACGGCCGGCAGGGCACGCGCGCGTGCGGCACAGGTGCGTCTCCTCACGGCTCCTCACGGCTCCTCACGGCTCCTCACGGCTCACGCAGGCGTACGGCGAGAGCGGCGATGTCGTCGTCGAGGTCTCCCCTGCTGTGGTGGAGGAGATCACGGTGGAGGGAGTCGACGAGATCGCCGGGCCGGGCCGGGGGCTGCCGGCTCATCCAGGCCGCCAGCGGGAAGAACTCGCCGTCGCGGTTGCGGGCCTCGGTGACGCCGTCGGTGTAGAGCAGCAGCAGGTCGCCGGGGGCGAAGCCGAAGGTGTCGATGCTGTAGCAGTCGCCGATCAGCTCCGCGAGGTTGAGGATCGGCGACGGAGCGGTGGGCTCCAGGACGCGCAGTTCCCCGCGGTTCAGCAGCAGCGGCGGGGGATGGCCACAGTTGAGGATCTTGATCCGGCTGCCCTCGTGGGGGATCTCTACGAGCAGCGCGGTGGCGAAGCGCTCCACCAGATCCTCGGGGGGAAACGCGGCGCTGTAGCGGGTGCTGCTGACCTCCAGGCGACGCGCGACGGCGTCCAGGTCGGCCTCGTCGTAGGCCGCCTCCCGGAAGCAGTTGACCATCGCCGCGGCCGACCCCACCGCCGGCAGGCCCTTGCCCCGCACGTCGCCGATGAGCAGCCGGACCCCGGACGGGGTGTCGACCACTTCGTAGAAGTCGCCGCCGATACGGGCCTCCGCCGCGGCCGCGAGGTAGAGCGACTCGATCTCGATGCCCCCGAACCGGCGCGGCATCGGGCTCAGGACGACCTGCTGCGCCGCGTCGGCGACGAGCCGGACCTGGAAGAGGGTCTGCTCCCGTTGCAGCCGGACGTGGCTTCCGTACGCGGCCGCCACGGTGACCGCGACGATCCCCGCCGCCGTGTACCCCGTCCCCAGGTCGGGGAAGACGGTGCCGAGGCCGATCATCAGGAACAGGCAGACCGTCCCCAGCAGGGCGGTGGGCAGCACGGGCCACATGGCGGCGGCGAGGGCGGGAGCGGCGGGCAGGAGGCGACTGAAGGCCATGTCCGGGGGAGTGGTGTACGCCAGGGCGGCGATGACCACGGTCAGGATCACCGGGGACAGCAGAATCAGCGGTCCCCGGCCGTGGCGACGACGGAGCCGTGGCCGTCCAGGCTTGATCACGGTTCATAGCATATCCAGACAAAATGGACGCAGCGCTCCAGAGGGTGGCGTGGAGGGCACGAAATCCGAACAGGGGTTCCCTCAAACGCGCTTTCCCGTGCGGCCTCCAGTCCGACCGTTGATCACAGGACGGGCATGACCTCGTGGATCCGGGAGAGGGCGAAGACGCGCTCGTCGTTGCGCAGGTGGCACCAGGCGTACAGGTAGGGCCAGTCGAGTTCGAGTCCGCTGAGGGTGCGTACGGTGCGGTTGCCGGAGGCGGTGACGTACTCGATGCTGACCGTGTGCCCCTTGTTGACGGCATGGGCCAGTTGCCGGACGTCGGTGAGGGTCAGATGAAGCGCGTCGCCGGCGATCATCTCTTCGGTGTCGGTGGCGAAGGGTACGTCGTTGTCCGGGTCGGGCCGCGGGGTGGCCAGCGGGGCGGCCCGCAGCCGGGCGGCCAGAGCGCTGGGATCGGCCGGCGCCGGAGCCTGTGGCGCACGGCCACCCGCGCTCCGGAGGGCGGCGCCGCCGGGCGGACGCTGTGGTGGGACAGGGGCGGCCGCGCGGCGACGCGGGGGACGCTCGATGCGTACGGCCCCGTCGGCCGTCTCGGCTACCGGGGCGTAGCCGGCGGTCCGCAGCGCCGCCAGGGTCCGTTCCCACGGGGTTCGACTCACCAGTACCGTCGGCGCAAGCTGCCGCAGTCCGAGCTCGGCGAGTTCCCGGTGGGCGGCCAACTCGGCCAGCAGCGCGGGCTCGTGGCCGTGGATCACGCAGGCAACGTCTGCGACGCGCAACCGGCCATGACTGCGCGCCGTGTCATGGATCAGATAGGACAACGGCTGAGGCAGCGGTTCGACGGCGACGGCGGCCAGATCGCCCACGATCGAGCCGGGGTCGCGACCGGTGTCCAGGGCGCGGCGCACGGTGGCCGGGCTGAACCGCCACACCGACGCCGCACCGACCGCTTCCCGATCGGCGACGGAATCCAGCAGTGCGGCAAGGCGAGCGGAGGGTGTGCCCGAGACGACGGCCGTGAGGTCGGCGCCGAAGCGGGCAGCCGCGGTGGCGGCGGGCAACAGCCGCTGACAGGCGGCGGCCAGTGCGCCGGTGTCATCGTCTTCATCGTCCAGCAGAGCGGTCCCGATGGGGGACAGGGCGCCGCGGGCGAGCACACCGAGCAGTTCCGCTTCGCGGATCACGGTGGCGAACCGTGTGACGTCCTGAGAGAGTTGTTCGGCCAGCGGCCGGTACCAGGCGATCAACGACCCCAGCGCGGCGACGTTCTTCACCCCCTGCCCCGCCGGGAGCCGTGCCGCGGCGGCCAGGAGCCCGTCCCGGGCCAGGAGGCAGCCTTCACGGGGCGGTGTCCCGGCGAGGGCGGGCAGGGCCTTGCCCTCCTCGTCGCGGGCCCGAGTCGGGGTGAGCGGCAGCTTCCGCCACGCCTGAAGCAGCACGGCGACCCGCTCGGCAGGCTCCCGGCCGGCCCAGGCGTCGTAGCCCTCCGTCGCCGCGACCTTGTCATCGTCGCGGGCCAGCAGACCGGCCGCGTACGCCGTCTCCAGGACGATGCGCACCACGACGTCGTCGCACCGCGCCGCCCTGCCGATCCTGGCCAGCTCGCGTGCTCCGATTCCACCGGCCTTCAGGAGGGCCGGTGGAGAGGCGGCGCACACCGCCAGGACCGAGGCGGCGTGAGCGCCGAGGACCATGGCCGCGGCGGCCGCCTCCCTCTCCACGTCCGCCGGTGTGACGGACACCGACGCCGCGGCGGGTGGGGTGGGCTGGAACGGGCGCCGCCGCGTGCTGCCACCAGGCTTGCTCGCCGGCGCCACCGGCGCCCGGCTCGGCTCGTCCGATGCCGCGCCATCCGGTAGCCGGTCCGGCGGCGGCTCCACCTCCGGTGGGGCGCCCCACGCCTCCCGCAGCGGAGCCACCATGCGCAGCAGCCCCTTGCTGTCCTGCCAGACCAGCGCATGATCGGCCAGGGACTCCAGCGTCGCGTCCAGCCCGTCGGCGAGCTCCCCGGCCGCCGCCCCCAGCCGATCCGCCAGGGCATCGCGCGGCGCGGGCCCCAGCGCCGCGAGGGCCGCGGTCACCTGTAAGTGCGGCAGGGCGAGCCGGGGCACCACGAGCGCCACCGACCCGAAGCGCTGAAGACGGTCCGCCACTTCGCTGACCGACTGCGGCTCCGGCGCACAGGCAACATCTGGGCGGATCACAAGGATCCGCTCCAGCCGCGCGGCCTCGAGACCGTGCAGCCAAGCGGCCAGTGTTGATCCCTCGGACTTACTGATGCCGAACACCCCGCTGTGGAAGAGCAACCGCTGTGGCTGGACGTGGCCCCGAGACACTGCACGGGACCCCGAGGCATCAGCATGGTGCGCATCGCGGGCACCGTGTTCGCCGCATCCCTCGAATAGGCGAACGCTCATCGGAAACGACATCCAGACCTTGGCCAGGCCGGTTGGGTGGGTAAGTTCGAGACTGCGGCCGACCATCCGTACGACATCCGCACCGCCTCCCCGCCGCCGCGCCCCTCTGCTGGGGTGGCAGGTACCGCAGGGACTATGAACGCCGGTTGTTCCCTTCGATGAAGCTGGTCACGCGCTCCGCGTAGGCGTCCGGGTGGCTGATGTGGGGGATGTGCCCGGCTCCCTCGAAGGTGTGCGTCTCTGCCTGGGGCAGAGCTCGAGATAGCCGGGCGGTGATCGTGGAGAACCACGGTGGGCTTTCCGTTCCCTTCGTCAGCAGGGCCGGTCCGGTATAGCTGGAGAGGCGGCTGAGGTCGAGATCCGCCCACCCCGGGTCGGCCTGCTCGTCCATGAAGGTGGGGGCGTTGGCGATGAACGTTTCGCGGAGCTGTTCCGGCAGTTGCTCCCAGGCCCCGGGCCCGAGGGCGATCTCCTCCGCGAACTGGCGCGCACCCGCGAGGGTCTCGTCCGCGCGCAGGTGGGCGAGGACGGATTCGATCCTCTCTCCGGTGGCCGCCATCAGCGGCCGCAGCTCGGGATCATCGGCCACGATGCCCATGAGCGGTGGCTCGTGGGCGACGAGGCCCCGGAAGAGCTCGGGCCGCCGGGCCGCCAGGCCGAGTGCGGTCGAGGCGCCGAAGGAGTTGCCCGCGACGTACGCCGGCGCGAACCCGAAGGTCTCGATCAGAGCGGCCAGGTCTTCCTCGTCCTCGAACCGGGATCCCTGCCCTGGCGGGCGTTCGCTCTGGCTGTGCCCCCGCCGGTCGTAGACGAGCACCCGAAACCTCAGCGCGAGGGCGTGCAGCACCGGGGCCCAGCCGGCGTGGTCGCTCCAGGAGCCGTGCACCAGCACCAGCGGATCGCCGTCCCCGCCCGCCTCGTAGAAGAGTTCGACGCCGTTCACTCCGACCCGTGGCATACCTGGTCTCCTTACCGGCCGGCGACGGCCGCTGGAACCAATGAGGCACCACACGCCCGGCCGGTGCAACTGCGGTAGGCCGAACGCCGCACTTCCTGACGCCCCGTGCCCCGGAACGGATCAAGTCGCCCCGGCGGGGAGGGAAGTCGGCGACGCGGGAACGACGATCCGTGTCGGTGCCCGGAGCATCCCAGGTGCGGCGTGGTACTACCCGCACCCCAGCCCGCCGGCACCCCGGCCCGCCGGCCCGCCGGATCAAGAATCGCGTCGCGTTCCGGAGCCCGGTCGAGGTCGAGGAGGAGCGGGGCTGGTGAGGGCGGCCAGGGTGCGGCGGGGTCTCCTGGGCCTGACATACGCCGCTGTCCACCACGCCGTCCACCATGACCGCCAGGCTGCCGACTCATGACCCGGGCCGGCGCGACGGCCCCCACAGGGGAGGAAAGCGGGGCGGGGGCGGCGGACCGCCTGGCGACACACCCGTGACCCGGTCCGCCGCCTATTGTCTGGCGGCAGGAGCCGACGCCCTGGCCCACCCGGCCTGGGGCACGGCGCCGCCGCCGTGGGCTCCGGGCCGACGGGAAGCCTCCACCAGCATCGGATCCGGCATCGGACCCGGCATCGAAAGAGACGTCCGCGTGACCGACGCCGCCGGCGGTCCGGACGACGACCGCACCTGGTGCATCTCCGATGTCGACATCTTCCGCGACCTCAGCGAGCGGGAGATGGACGCCATCGCCGCGGCGGCACCCATGAAGGGCTACCTGGCGGGCGAGGTCCTCTACTCGCCCCACCAGCCCAGCGAGACCATTTTCATCCTCAAGCGCGGCCGGGTCCGCGTCTTCCGCGTCTCCGCCGACGGCCGGGCGCTCACCACCGCGATCATCTCCCCCGGCACGATTTTCGGAGAGATGGTGCTGCTGGGGCAGCGCATGTACGACAACTTCGCCGAAGCCCTCGACGAGGTCACCGTCTGCGTGATGAGCCGCGCCGACGTCCGCCGCCTGCTGCTGTCCGACTCTCGCGTCGCCGCCCGCATCACCGAAATCCTCGGCCGCCGCCTCGCCGACATAGAGCAACGCCTGTCCGACAGCATCTTCAAGAGCGTGCCCCAGCGCATCGCGGCCACCCTGATCACCCTCGCGGCCGAAGTCCGCCCGCGCCCTCTGGCGCCGCGCCGGCCGCAGATCGCCCTGACGCATCAACAGATCGCCGCCCTGGCGGGGACCTCACGCGAAACCACCACCAAAGTCCTGCACGACTTCGCCGACCGCGGCCTGCTCCGCCTCGCCCGAGGACGCATCACCGTACTCGACGCCCCACGGCTCAGGGACGAATCCGGCTGATCGCAGCATGACCCGTGGACGCCGGGGCGTTCTCGCCCAGCGAGGCCCACGGGGCGCGTCGATCAGGTCGCCTCCGTCGTACCGAGGGCGACCGGCTGCGGGCGCGGCCCGCCGACGCCGACACTCCGCTCTTGGTGCGTCACGCGCTGTCTGTCCGCGCCCGCCCGTCGATGGGCCTTGGCCACGGCGCGATCAGACTCCGTGGCGGGCGTGCCGCACGTCACGTCCGATCCGTGCATCCGGAGGGACCGTCCTGGGCCGGCCTCTGATCCGGGCCGTGCGTCCCGGTTCGCTCGCGACCGCAGGCGGCAACGGCAACCAAAACGGCAACCACGGAACGCGAAGAGCCCCACCGCAAGCGGTGGGGCTCTTCGACATCGTGCCCGGTGAGGCACTGGCGGAGGATACGAGATTCGAACTCGTGAGGGGTTGCCCCCAACACGCTTTCCAAGCGTGCGCCCTAGGCCTCTAGGCGAATCCTCCGCCGCAAACAATACAAGACTCCGGGCAGTGCTCGCGACCTTGATCGCGAATGAAGATCACGACGGGGGGTTCCCGGGGTCGGGGGTGGCCACGCACCCCCCGGCATCGGCTAGGGTGGGGGCAAGCCCCTCACGTGGCGCTATCTCACCCAACTCCCCCAGGGCCGGAAGGCAGCAAGGGTAAGTGGGCTCTGGCGGGTGCGTGGGGGGCCCTTGTGTTTCCCGGGGCTGTTTCCCCGGGCCGACGGGGGTCGGCCGGGCCGGCAGGGGCCGGTGAGGGCCCGGAAACTGTGAGCGAGGCCACTTGTCAGTGGGGCCCGATATCGTCGTAGGTGTGTCGTCCCTCGCGCTCTACCGCCGCTACCGCCCCGAGTCCTTCGCCGAGGTCATCGGGCAGGAGCATGTCACCACCCCGTTGCAGCAGGCGCTGCGCAACAACAGGGTCAACCACGCGTACCTGTTCAGCGGGCCGCGCGGCTGCGGAAAGACGACCAGCGCGCGCATCCTCGCGCGCTGCCTGAACTGCGAGCAGGGCCCCACACCCACCCCGTGCGGCACCTGCCAGTCCTGCGTCGACCTCGCGCGCAACGGACGCGGGTCCATCGACGTCATCGAGATCGACGCCGCCTCGCACGGTGGCGTCGACGACGCCCGTGAGCTGCGCGAGAAGGCCTTCTTCGGGCCCGCCTCCAGCCGCTACAAGATCTACATCATCGACGAGGCGCACATGGTCACCTCGGCGGGCTTCAACGCCCTGCTGAAGGTGGTCGAGGAGCCCCCGGAGCACCTGAAGTTCATCTTCGCCACCACCGAGCCCGAGAAGGTCATCGGGACCATCCGCTCGCGCACCCACCACTACCCGTTCCGGCTGGTGCCGCCGGGCACCCTGCGTGACTACCTGGGCGAGGTGTGCGAGCGCGAGGCCATCCCTGTCGAGGACGGCGTGCTGCCGCTCGTCGTGCGCGCCGGCGCCGGTTCCGTGCGTGACTCGATGTCCGTCATGGATCAGCTGCTCGCCGGCGCCACCGAGAGCGGTGTGACGTACGCCATGGCGACGTCCCTCCTCGGCTACACCGACGGCTCGCTCCTCGACGCCGTCGTCGACGCGTTCGCGGCCGGTGACGGCGGCGCGGCCTTCGAGGTCGTCGACCGCGTCATCGAGGGTGGCAACGACCCCCGCCGGTTCGTGGCCGACCTGCTCGAGCGCCTGCGGGACCTGGTGATCCTCGCCGCCGTCCCGGACGCCGCCGAGAAGGGCCTCATCGACGCCCCCGCCGACGTCGTGGAGCGCATGCAGGCCCAGGCCTCCGTCTTCGGCGCCGGAGAGCTCAGCCGGGCCGCCGACCTGGTCAACGAGGGCCTGACCGAGATGCGCGGCGCCACCTCGCCGCGCCTGCAGCTGGAGCTGATCTGCGCCCGGGTGCTGCTGCCCGCCGCCTTCGACGACGAACGTTCCCTGCGCGCCCGCCTCGACCGCCTCGAGCGCGGCGGCTTCGCCGCCGGGCCGCCCGCCGGTGTGCCCGCCGCCGGGTACGTACCGGGCCCGCAGGGCCACGCTCCCGTCGCGGCCCCGGCCGCCGGCCCCGCCGGCCCCGCCGCCGCCCGCGCGGCGGTCGCCGGTGCCCCGGCCCCGGCGGCCCCCGCCCCCGTGGCCCCGCCGGCCCCGGCCCCGGCCGCGCCGGCCCCCCAGCCCGTACAGCCCCAGCCCGTACAGCCCCAGCCCGCGGCCGCGCACGCCCCCGCCGGCCCGCCCGCCGCTCCCGCCCCGGCCGTCGGCGCGTGGCCGACCGCGGCCACCCCCGGCTCCCCGGCGGCCGCCGCCGCGCCGAAGGCGGGCGCCTGGCCCACCGCCGCCACGCCCCCGCAGGCGCCGGCGGCACCCGCCGCGGCCACGCCCGCACCGGCCGCCGCGTCCTACGCACCCGCCGGCCACGCCCCGGCAGCCGGCGTCCCCCAGGCCCACGGCGACGCCGGCCAGGCCCGGCAGCTGTGGCCGAACATCCTGGAGGCGGTCAAGAACCGCCGCCGCTTCACCTGGATCCTGCTGAGCCAGAACGCCCAGGTCGCCGGCCTCGACGGCACCACCCTCCAGGTGGGCTTCTCCAACGCCGGAGCGCGCGACAGCTTCGCCAACAGCGGCAGCGAGGACGTCCTGCGCCAGGCCCTGGGCGACCTCGGCCTGCAGTGGAAGACCGAGCTGCTGGTCGACCCGTCCGGCGGCGCGGGCCAGGCCCCGTCCGGCGGCGGCTTCGGCGGCGGCCCCGCCTACGCCCGCCCCCAGCCGCCCGCCGCCCCCGCACCGGCCCACACCCCCGCGCCCGCGCCCGCCGCCCCCCAGCCGGTACCTGCGGCCGCGCCCGCCCCCGCCCCCGCCCTGGAGCCCCAGCAGTCCCCCGCGGGCCCGCCCGCGCCCCCCGCCGCCCCCGCCCAGCAGTACCGGGAGCCGGAGCCGCCGCCCGTCTCCATCGAGGACGACGTGCCCGCCGAGGACGACCCCGACCTCGACGACACCGCCCTGACCGGGCACGACCTGATCGTGCGCGAGCTGGGCGCGACCGTCATCGAGGAGATCGCCAACGAATGACGCGCGAGGGAGCGCGGGGAGCCCGGGGGAGAGGGCGGAAGGGCCGGAGCTCCGGTGCTTCCGGGCGCTCCCCCTCTCCCTCCCGTCTCCTTCCTGCGGCGTAGGGCGCGCCGCGCGGCGAGCACGTAGGCTCGGGCTACCGAAGCAATTCGTTGTCGACAGCCAGGAGCGAAACCGTGATCCCCGGTGGTGGCCAGCCCAACATGCAGCAGCTGCTTCAGCAGGCCCAGAAGATGCAGCAGGACCTCGCGCGGGCCCAGGAGGAGCTGGCGCGCACGCTCGTCGAGGGCTCGGCGGGCGGCGGCCTGGTGAAGGCCACGGTCAGCGGCGCCGGCGAGCTCCAGGGCCTGGTCATCGACCCCAAGGCGGTCGATCCCGAGGACACCGAGACCCTCGCCGACCTGGTGCTCGCCGCCGTGCGCGACGCCAACGCCAGTGCCCAGCAGATGCAGGAGCAGAAGCTCGGCCCGCTCGCCCAGGGCCTGGGCGGCGGCAGCGGCATCCCCGGCCTGCCGTTCTGACCGGTACGTAGGCGACCGGTCACGCACGCAACCGGTCCGGCGATCGCAGAAGCCGTACCGACCATCGCAGAAGGAGAACCCGATCCGTGTATGAAGGCGTGGTCCAGGACCTGATCGACGAGCTGGGCAGGCTGCCCGGTGTCGGGCCCAAGAGCGCCCAGCGGATCGCCTTCCACATCCTCCAGGCCGAGCCGGCCGACGTCCGTCGGCTCGCGCACGCGCTGACCGAGGTCAAGGAGAAGGTCCGGTTCTGCGCCGTCTGCGGCAATGTGGCGCAGGAGGAGCGGTGCCGGGTCTGCCAGGACCCGCGCCGCGACCCCTCCGTCATCTGTGTGGTGGAGGAGCCCAAGGACGTCGTCGCCATCGAGCGGACGCGAGAGTTCCGCGGCCGTTACCACGTACTCGGCGGGGCGATCAGCCCCATCGAAGGCGTCGGCCCGGACGACCTGCGCATCCGCGAGCTGCTGGCGCGGCTCGCGGACGGCACGGTCACCGAGCTGATCCTGGCCACCGACCCCAACCTCGAGGGCGAGGCCACGGCCACGTACCTCGCGCGCATGGTGAAGCCCATGGGGATGAAGGTCACACGTCTGGCCAGTGGTCTGCCCGTGGGTGGGGATCTTGAATATGCCGACGAGGTCACGCTGGGGCGTGCCTTCGAAGGGAGAAGACTTCTCGATGTCTGACGCAACGCTGCACGACTCCAAGCGCGATCCCGACGAGTTCGTCGTATCGATCGCGGACTCGATCGAGAGCTTCATCGTGGCGGTCGCCGAGGTGTCACGCGGCGACGAGCCCGACAGCGCGGTGCCCTTCCTGCTGCTGGAGGTCTCCCAGCTCCTCCTCACCGGGGGCCGGCTGGGCGCGCACGAGGACTTCGTGCCGGACGAGCGCTACGAGCCGGACGTCGGCCCCGAGCCGGACGTCGACGAGCTGCGCGAGCGGTTCGCGGCGATGCTCGACCCGGTGGACGTCTACTCCGAGGTCTTCGACCCCTACGTGCCCCGCAGCGCGCCCGTCGCCTCCCGCATCTCCGACGACCTCGCCGACATCATCACCGACCTGCGGCACGGCATGGCCCACTACCGCGACGGCCGCGTCAGCGAGGCCCTGTGGTGGTGGCAGTTCTCCTACCTCTCCAACTGGGGCCCCACCGCCTCGGCCTGCCTGCGCGCCCTGCAGTCGCTCGTCGCCCACGTCCGGCTCGACCAGCCGCTGGACGAGCTCGACGGCCTGGACACGGACGCGGTGGCCGACGAGCAGCTGGCCGAGGAGGCGGGACGGGTCATGGCGGCGGAGATCGCCGGCCCGCTGGGGCTCAGGACCAGGAGCCTGGGGCCCTGAGCCGCGGCCGGCCCCGCGGCGGGCCGGCGGCGCGCGGCTCGGACACGCCCTAGCGCTCCTTGCGGGAGTCCTCCCGGGAGGACTCCCGGGAGTGCTCCCCGGCGTCCTTCGCGCCCGTTGCGCCCGTCGCGCCTGTCTCGCCCGTCGCGTCGGCCGCGTCCGCCGCGCCCTCGGCGGAGCTCTCCTCGCTCTCCTCGGCCGTCTCTCCGGCCTTCGCGGCCTCCTCGCGGCGCTTGCGCGCGAGTTCCGCGGCCTTCTTCTCCGAGTACAGCCGCATGTCCGCCTCAGCCTTGCGATCGAACACGTCGCCTCCCGCGAGCCGCCCCCCTGCTGTTGCTGTCAGCGTTCCCGCCGGGCCTCCGACCGGAGAGGACCGGAGGGAGCGTGCGGATGCGCGACCGGGAGCGCACGCCGGTACGACCGCCGGTACGAGCGCGACCCGGCAGGACCAGTCTCCGGCACGCCGGCGGGACCCGCAGCGCGCCGCAGGCCCGCCGGTCTCACCATGTGATACCGGCATGGCCGATTCCTGTCCCTCGTTAGACTGAGCCGACCGCATTACGTATAGCTGCGAGGAGCGCACGTGGGCCTTGTCGTGCAGAAGTACGGAGGCTCCTCCGTTGCCGATGCCGAGGGCATCAAGCGGGTCGCCAAGCGAGTCGTGGAAGCCAAGAAGAACGGCCACCAGGTGGTCGTCGTGGTTTCCGCGATGGGCGACACGACGGACGAGTTGATCGATCTCGCCGCGCAGGTTTCGCCGATCCCTGCCGGGCGTGAGTTCGACATGCTGCTGACCGCCGGAGAGCGGATCTCCATGGCGCTGCTGGCGATGGCGATCAAAAACCTCGGTCACGAGGCGCAGTCGTTCACCGGCAGCCAGGCCGGAGTCATCACCGACTCGGTCCACAACAAGGCGCGCATCATCGATGTCACGCCGGGCCGCATCCAGCAGTCCGTCGAGGCGGGCAACATCGCGATCGTGGCCGGCTTCCAGGGCGTGTCCCAGGACAAGAAGGACATCACCACCCTGGGCCGGGGCGGCAGCGACACCACCGCCGTCGCGCTGGCGGCCGCGCTGGACGCCGAGGTCTGCGAGATCTACACCGACGTCGACGGCGTCTTCACCGCCGACCCGCGGGTGGTGAAGAAGGCCCGCAAGATCGACTGGATCTCGTTCGAGGACATGCTGGAGCTGGCGAGCTCCGGCTCCAAGGTGCTGCTCCACCGCTGCGTGGAGTACGCCCGCCGTTACAACATCCCGATCCACGTCCGCTCGTCCTTCTCCGGGCTGCGCGGCACCTGGGTCAGCAACGAACCGCAAGGGGACCAGCCGATGGAGCAGGCGATCATCTCGGGCGTCGCGCACGACACCTCCGAGGCGAAGGTCACGGTCGTCGGCGTACCGGACAAGCCGGGCGAGGCCGCGGCCATCTTCCGCGCGATCGCGGACGCCGAGATCAACATCGACATGGTCGTCCAGAACGTGTCCGCCGCGACGACCGGTCTGACCGACATCTCCTTCACCCTCCCCAAGACCGAGGGCCACAAGGCGATCGAGGCGCTGGAGCGGACCAAGGCCGGCGTGGGCTTCGACTCGCTGCGCTACGACGACCAGATCGCGAAGATCTCGCTGGTCGGCGCGGGCATGAAGACCAACCCGGGCGTCACCGCGACGTTCTTCGAGGCGCTGTCCAACGCCGGCGTGAACATCGAGCTGATCTCGACCTCCGAGATCCGCATCTCGGTCGTCACCCGCGCCGACGACGTCAACGAGTCCGTCCGGGCCGTCCACACGGCCTTCGGCCTGGACACCGAGAGCGACGAAGCGGTCGTGTACGGAGGCACCGGCCGATGACGGCCGCGGGCCTCGGCGGTACGGGAGCCCGTCCGGAACCGGACGCCCGTACCGCCGGGCCCACCCTCGCCGTCGTCGGCGCCACCGGCGCCGCGGGCGCGGTGATGCTGGAGATCCTGTCGCAGCACGCGGACATCTGGGGCGAGATCCGTCTCGTCGCGTCCGCGCGCTCGGCGGGACGGCGGCTGGCCGTGCGGGGCGAGGAGACCGAGGTCGTCGCGCTGACCGAGGAGTCGTTCGACGGCGTCGACGTCGCGGTCTTCGACGTGCCGGACGACATCGCCGCGCGCTGGGCGCCGATCGCCGCCGCCAAGGGCGCGGTGGTCGTGGACACCTCCGCCGCGTTCCGGATGGACCCGGACGTTCCGCTGGTGGTGCCCGAGGTGAACGCGCCCGCGGCGCGGGTGCGCCCGCGCGGGATCATCGCCACCCCGCACTGCACGACGCTGTCGGTGATCGTCGCGGTGGCCGCGCTGCACGCCGAGTTCGGGCTGAGCGAGCTGGTGCTCTCGACCTACCAGGCGGTGTCGGCCGAGGGCCGCAGGGGCGTCGGCGCGCTGCGCGCGCAGCTCGCGGCCGTCGTGGGCACGGAACTGGGCACGCAGCCCGGTGACGTACGACGCGCGGTCGGCGACGGCACGGGCCCGTTCCCGGCGCCGGTGGCGCTGAACGTGGTGCCGTGGACCGGTTCGCCGGCGGTCGGCGGGTGGTCCTCGGAGGAGCTCGGGCTGCGGGACGAGTCGCGCAAGATCCTGGGGCTGCCGGACCTGCGGGTGAACGCCACCTGTGTGCGCGTACCCGTCGTCACGACGCACTCGGTGAGCGTGCACGCGCGGTTCGAGAACGAGGTGACGGTCGAGCGGGCCCACGAGATCCTGGCGAACGCGCCGGGGGTGGTGCTGTGCGACAGCCCGGCGCACGGCGAGTTCCCCACGCCCGCCGACGCGGTGGGCACCGACCCGGCGTGGGTGGGGCGGGTGCGGCGCTCGCTGGACGACCCCAGGGCGCTCGAACTCTTCGTCTGTGTCGACAATCTACGCAAGGGCGCGGCCCTGAACAGCGCTCAGATCGCCGAATCCGTGGCGGCGGAGCTGACAGCTCCGCAATACTTGGGAGAAGTGTGAAGGTCCTGTGATCATCTGCCATCCGGCTGTGATCAACTTATTGGTACGGACCTCTTGAACTGGGCAGACGAACTGTTCGACGATTCGCTCCCCGCCCACCGCAACCGCGGCTGAGGCGGGGAGCGTCTTCGTTGCCGTCTCTCGCGGCGGTACCAAAAAAGGGGCATTGAGGAAGAGTTGGTACGCATGAGGGCATGTGGCGCGTTGCCGAAGAACGTGTCAGCGGACGTGTCGCCGGACGCCTCGCCGGACGCCCACTCGGGCATCACACCGGGCGCCCCGACCCACGTCATGCCCCGCGCGTACAACCCTGACGGGGGGAAGCGTGTCCAACAGGCGTGGCAGAGGTCATCAGCATCGCAACCGTCCCGAGGCGCGGCAGCGCCCCGGCACGCCCGCGTACCGGCTCGCCGGGCGGTATGCCGGTGATAGCCCCCTGGTCGGCCGCCCGCCCCGCACAGATACCGCCCCAGCTCCCCTCGCAGACGCCGCCGCAGCGCGGGGACGCTGACGAGGCGATGGCAGCGGGCACCACCGTCGACCACCTCACCGAGACCTACCGGGCCCACTACCGGTCCCTGCTCGGCCTCGCCGCCCTGCTTCTCGACGACACCGCGTCCTGCGAGGACGTGGTGCAGGAAGCATTCATCCGCGTGCACTCCGCGCGCGGCCGGGTCCGTGACCCCGAAAAGACCCTCGCCTACCTGCGGCAGACCGTGGTCAACCTGTCCCGCTCCGCGCTCCGCCGCCGCATCCTCGGGCTCAAGCTGCTGTCCAAGCCGATGCCCGACATGGCGAGCGCGGAAGAAGGGGCGTACGAACAGCTGGAGCGCGACCAATTGATCAAAGCGATGCGTGGACTGCAGCGCCGCCAGCGTGAGGTCCTCGTCCTCCGCTACTTCGCCGACATGACCGAGGCCCAGGTCGCCGAGACCCTGGGCCTGTCCCTGGGCTCGGTGAAGGCGTACGGCTCGCGGGGGATCGCGGCGCTCCGGATCGCCATGGAGGCGCCGGTATGAGCCACCACAACGGCGACCGGTTCGGACGGAATGGCCGGGACGGCCGGAAAGGCCGGGACGGTCACGGCGAGCGGTTCGGCGAGGACGGAGCGTTCGGGCAGGACAGCCGGGACGGTCACGATGACCGGTTCGGGGAGAACAGCCGAGATGGTCACGACGACCGGTTCGGCGAGGTCGGAGTGTTCGGGCAGGGCCCCTCGCGGATGCCGGACGGCGACGGCGACGGAGCCCTCGACGAGCAGGCGCTGCGGCGACTGCTGCACGGCGCCGTCGGCGACCTCGAGCCCTCCGCGGACGCGCTGGACCACCTGCGCCGAGCCGTGCCCGCCCGGCGTACCCGCAGGCGTCAGGCCGTCGTGGGCGCCGCGGCGGCCGTGATCCTCGGGGCCACGGCCCTGCCTCTGCTGATCCACGTCGCCACCGCCGACACCACCGCCGACGAGCGCTCCACCAACGCGGCCAGCAGCCGCCAGCGCACCCACGACCAGAACGCCGGCGGACCGCGTGACGCAGGCGGCGAGAACGGCAGCACCCGCGGCGGCACCGCCGGACCGGACGCACGCAAGGACAAGGACCAGGGGAAGGACGAGCGAGGCAGGAAGGACGGCAGCACCACCGGCCCCACGGGCTCGACCGGCGGCACACCGCCCGCCTCCGCGCCCACACTGGCCGCGTCCTCGCCCACCTGCGACCGCGTCCAGCTCGGCAAGGGCGTGGGCACCGTCGGCGCCGCCGACAAGGAGGGCCGCGTCTACGGCGCCTTCCGGGTCGTCAACGTCTCCGGCACCGTCTGCGCGGTGACCGGCGCCGGCGAGGTCGCCGCCCACGCACAGGGCGGAGCCGAGAGCTCCAGGGTGTCCGTCGTGGACCACACACCGGGTGACGCGGCTGTCGGACTGCCCGACCCGTCCACCGAACCCAGCCAAGTGATCCTCCAGCCCGGCCAGGCCTACGAGATCCAGTTCGCCTGGATCCCGGCCGCCGACGGTGGCCCCAGCGGCTGCGCCAGGCCCACCAAACCCACCACCGGCCCGCAGCCCACACCCTCCGCGGCCCCCGGCACGACCGACACCACGACCGAGGCGAAGCCCCAGGCGGCCCAGGAGAACACCGCCCCCCAGCCGCCCCCGGCGAGCGTCACCCTGAGCCACACCCCGGACTCGGGCGAACCCAAGGCGGCCGACGCCACGATCCCGGACGCGTGCGCGGGGACGGTGTACCGCACGGGGCCGCTGTCTACGGCACCGACTGCCTAGGGGGGCTTCCCCCCCCCGCCCCCCCGGGGGCCCCGCCCCCACCCCTCCCCGCCCCCTGCCCACCCCACCCGCACCCCGCCGCCACCCGCCGTGCCTCACACCCGGCCCCGGGGCACGGTGTTCGTCACCGTGCCCGTACCGTGGTGGTGTGTATCGGTTCCTGCTGACTCCCCGGTGGTGGGGGATCAACGTGTTCGCCGTGCTGGTCATCCCTGTGTGCCTGTTCATGGGCAGCTGGCAGCTCGGCCGCTTCGAGACGCGCGTCGACTCGCACCGCGATCAGCAGACCCAGGCCGACGAGGCCAGGGCAGCGGATGCCACGCCGCTGCGGGACCTGCTCCCGGTGACCACCAAGACCACCGGCCGCCAGGCCACCGCCACGGGCCGCTACGACACCGAGCACCAACTGCTCGTACCCGACCGGAGTCTCGACGACCGCGACGGCTTCTACGTCCTCAGCCTGCTGCGCACCGACGGAGGCAAGGCGCTGCCCGTCGTCCGCGGCTGGCTGCCCGGCGACGCCGGCTCCAAGGCCGACACCGCCGGGATCCCCGCACCACCGTCCGGCGAGATCACCGTGACTGGAGCCCTGCAGTCCTCGGAGAGCGCCTCCTCCAAGGGCGTCCGGACGTCCGGTGGCCTGCCGGCCGGCCAGCTCGGCGTGATCAGCGCCGCCTCGCTGGTCAACCTCGTGCCGTTCGAGGTGTACGACGCGTGGATCACGGTGTCCAAGGCGACCGGCCCGCTGACCGCCGTGCCCCCGGCCGCGCCTCCCAACAGCGGCCTGGACCTCAAGGCCTTCCAGAACCTGGGCTACACCGGCGAGTGGTTCGTCTTCGCGGGCTTCGTCCTGTTCATGTGGTTCCGGCTCTTCCGTCGCGAGGCCGAGGCCGCCCGGGACGTGGCGCTCGGCATCACCCCCGAGGGCCCGGACGGCCCAGATGACGCTCAGCGAAAGCGATCTCCTGCCGGAGCTGCTTGATCCGCTCCTCCACCACCAGGGAGCCGTGCCCCGCGTCGTACCGGTACACCTCATGCGTGTGGCCGCGCCGCTCCAGCCGCTCCACATAGTTCTCCACCTGGCGTATCGGGCAACGCGGGTCGTTCATCCCGGCGGAGATGTAGACCGGGGCCCGCACCTGGTCGACGTACGTCAGCGGTGACGAGGCGGCGAAGCGCTCCGGCACCTCCTCCGGGGTGCCGCCCAGCAGCGTGCGGTCCAGGGCCTTCAGCGCCTCCATCTCGTCGTGATACGCCGTGACGTAGTCCGCGACCGGCACCGAGGCCAGACCCACGGCCCACGCCTCGGGCTGGGTGCCCAGACCCAGCAGGGTCAGATAGCCGCCCCATGAGCCGCCGGCCAGCACCAGGCGCGCCGGGTCGGCGAGCCCGGAGGCCACGGCCCACTCGCGCACCGCCGCGATGTCCTCCAGCTCGATCAGCCCCACCCGGTGCTTGAGCGCGTCCGTCCAGGCCCGCCCGTAGCCGGTGGAGCCTCGGTAATTGACCCGGACGACCGCGAACCCGTGGTCCACCCAGGCCGCCGGCCCGGCGGCGAAGCTGTCGCTGTCGTGCCAGGTCGGGCCGCCGTGGACGTCGAAGACCGTCGGGAACGGCCCTTCGCCCGCGGGCTTCTGCACCAGCGCGTGCACCTTGCCGCCCGGTCCCTCCACCCATATGTCGGTCACCGGCACCGACGCGGGTGCCTGCGTCACCCCGTAGGGCACCGCGGGCGGGGTCAGGACGACATGCCCGGCAGTAGACCGCACCACCGGCGGTTCAGCGGCGGACGACCAGAGGAACTCCACCGTCCCGTCGGGGCGGGGCAGCGACCCGGACACCGTGCCCTGAGGCGTGTCGAGGCGGGTCAGCCCGCCGCCGTCCAGCTCGTACCGCCACAGCTCGCTGCGTGCCTGGTAGCTGTGGCCGATCAGCAGCGCGCCGCCGTCCGGGAACCAGTCCGCGTCGAGGTCGCCGGGCAGGGCGATGGCGAGCGCGGTCTCCTCACCGGTCACCGGGTTCCACAGCATCGGCTCCCAGCGGCCGCGCCGCTGGTGCCCTATGAGCAGCCGGGAGTCGCCGTCGACAGGTGCGAAGCCCATCACCGCCAGGCCGAGCTCCTCCGTTCCGCCCCGGGTGTCGTCCAGCTCGCCGACGACGGTGCCGTCCGTGCGCACGACCCGGATCGCGGAGTGCATGGCGTCGCCGTGCTCGGTGTGCTCGATCGCGATCAGCGAGCCGTCGTGGGAGAGGTCACCCACTCCCGCCGACTGCTGGTGCCGGTAGATCTCCACGGGCTCGTGCCCGGGGCGTACGACGTGGAGGGTGGAGCCGCCCTTGTCCGTGGACCGGCCGACCACCGCCGTGCCGTCGCGGCCGAGCGCCAGCCCGTCGGGGTACGAGGGTTCCAGCCCCGGTGTCGCGGGCAGGTCCTCGCCGCCGTGGAACGGCTGCCGGACCCAGACGCCGAACTCGTCGCCGTCGGTGTCGGAGAACCACCAGATCCATTCGCCGTCCGGTGAGAGCGCCCCGCCCGTCGTTCCGTTCGGCCGGTTCGTGACCTGCCGCTGTTTGCCGGTGGTGCGGTCCCAGGCGTACAGCTCGAAGGTCCCTGTCGCGTTCGAGGTGAACAGCGACCGGTCCGGCGCGTCCTTGGCCCACTTCGGCAGTCCCACTCGTGGCGCACGGAAGCGCTTCTCCCAGTCCGGCATCGCCGTGGTGGAGCGCCCTGCCGGCACGCCCGTATCTCCCCGCAGGAGCCCGTTGCTCTCAGTCATGCCCCCCATTCTGCGCCGGAAGACGGACACCCTGGCGGAGAGCGCCTCGGCCTGTGGATTACCGGCCGGTTGTGCATATCCCGGTCACCCTTCGGGGTGACGGCCGGCATGGCAACGAGTCGGGGAGCGGCGTTGCGTGACCTGGCCCCCCTTCAGGAGCCCCACTGCCGGCCCTGCGCGCGGCCGTGGCGCAGGCGGGTAGCCGGAACGGGCCGGTCGTCGGCCGGCCCGTTCCATACGGCAGATGACGGGAGGGTCAGTACTGGATGGTGTGGTTGTAGAGGATGTTCCGGGCCTTGGCGCCGCTGTCCAGGCCGTAATCGGGCCGGTCGGTGAGGAAGTACTCGCGGAAGCTGGACTGCCAGGTTTTGGACATCATGGTGTTGCTCCTGGTCCAGCCGCCGTCGACCTGGGACCACAGGTCGAGCAGTGCGGTGGCGACGCGGGCCTCGCAGGCGTCGCCCCGGTCGATGCCGGTGGTGGTGCGGTCATTGGCGAGGTTCATGGAGTTGCCGTTGCCCCAGTAGTAGGTGGTGTCGTTGAACGTGTGGAACGACACCGCGTTGGCGAAGCCCTCGGTCCATCCGCAGCTGGTGGAGGAAGCGCGGTTGACGTAGTGGGGCGAGCAGTTGGTCACGTTCGGCCACCACCCGTTGTAGAGCTTGCCCATGAGGGCGTGCCCGGCCTCGTGGACCGTGGTGTGCTCGGAGTCGGGGTCGTTGTCCGCGAGGTGGATCTTGTCCTCGTTGGTGGTCCAGTACGTGCCGTCGGTGGAGCCGGGGTACCACTGCACGGTGATGGGGGTGCAGCGGCCGCCGCTCTGGTTGCTGGACCAGCAAGAGCTCGTCGAACCGCGGTTCCACCACAGCTTGTTGAGGGTGTCGAGCGCGTGCCAGGCACGGCTCTGGCCACTGTTGGCGTACACATTGCCCAAGCTGATGCTGCGCGAGACGTTGTCCTGCGAGTACGTGGCGGTGGAGTAGAAGCGACCGCTGCCGTCGACCACCGACCACATCGCACCGGCCTGCGTCTGGAACTCCACCCAGAGCTTGGAGGTGACGGAGGTGCTCGGGGTGTAGCAGAGGTTGAACCTGCCGTCGCCGTTGCCGGTCATCCCCGTGGCGAGCTTCTGTGTACCGCTGTTGGCGGTCGGCTTGCCCCACAGGGTGATGTTGGCGTTGCTGACCGGCTCGTCCCGGTTGGCTTTGCCGTTCCAGCTGCCGCCCTCGGCGGACTGGAAGCGGTTGCGGTAGGTGCCGCTGACGCAGATCTGGGCGGAGGCGACGCCCGGCGCGGTGGTGTGTGGGGAAGCCGGGCCGGAGGCGGCCGGGGCCGGGGCCTTGGGGGCGGCCGGGCGCGCAGGCCGGATGCCGGGCGCTGGGCTGGTGGCCGGGGTCGTGCCGGCCTTGGTGACCGAGATGCCCTTGGTGGAGGACCCCTTGCTCCTGCCGATGGTGAGCTCCACCGAGTCGTGCCCGGCGCGGCGCGGGTCGGGGCTGTCGATGTCGCTGATGTCGGCCTGGATCTGGGCGGGTCCGGTGGCGACGGCCTGGACCTTGAGCTTGATGGTGCGGGTGCCGGGGGTGAGGGTGAGCGTCCGGCTGGTGCGCTGGCCGAAGGCGTCCGTCGTGGGCGCGGCAAGACCGGAGCCCTTGCCTGCCATCTGGAGCGCGGGCGGCAGTTGTACGGACAGTCCGGCGCGCTTGACGGCGGTCTGCGCCGTGACGTCCACGGTGAGGGTGGCCTGCTCGCCGGCGGCAGGCAGACGGTCGAGAGATGCGGTGACGCCGAGACAGCCGAGCGGGGTCTCGGACTTCTTGTCCGCGGAGCGGATCGTGCAGGTGCCGGCCTGAGCCGACGTGCCCGCGGACGCGGAGGGCGCGGCGAAGGTCGCCAGACAGGCGCCGATACCTGCCAGCGCGGCCAGAACCGCGGGTCTCCGGAGGGGTATTCGGGACATGGTCATGCCTTTCTGCGGCGCGCACGACCGACTTCGGTGCACACCGGCAGAGCTGTGAGGGGGGTTGAGGGCGCTGGGCCCAGGGGTGCTGGTGCTGCGACGAACTATCGTTGGCCACAGATTTACTGCGGGTAACGATGGGCGAAACCATATACGTATGGCTTGGACATGTCATCGCCTATGTGGAGGGTGTGGGCCGGGACGCGCGCACCCGTCCGGGCATGACCGGCCGGGCGATCCGGTCAGTGTGCTCGGCGAGTTGACGGCGAGTCAGAGGCGCGACACGGTCGGCGATGATTGGCGCAGCGGGCGATGGCGGCGGTCGGCATCGCCAGCGCGGCACAGCTGTGACCAGGAACAACTCGCCGACGAGTCAGGGTCGGTGCCTCACGCCGACCCCGAGCACCGCGCCGAACGGGGCGATCACCGCCGACTCCAGCCGCACCATCTGCTTGATGCCGGAGCGGCCGAGTCGCTGGCTGACGCGGCACGCCGCGCCGACGTCTCCGGCGTCGAACGTGCTGAACGGGCCAGGAGCCGTGAGGGAGGAAACGCGGATCCGGGTCGAGGCGGCTCTGGCCGAGCTTGGCTACGTGCGGGGCAGAGCGCCGGCGGAACACGCGGCTCACTGGCGCAGGTCCGGCTTCGCGACGTGGCTGTTCCAGCCGGCTGCCACGGGGCGGTACCCGAAGAAGGCTCCCCAGGAGGCGCGGCCGGTGCCGCTGCTGGCTGAGCCGTGGCCGGGGGTGCCGGCGCGGGGGAGGAACGCTTCCGACCGGGCCGAGGTGTGCTGGGTGCCGATCGTGAGGGGGCTGACCCCGCACGGGCTCCGGCGTCTCGGCCACCTGGACGGTTCGGTGCAGGCCCGGTACGACCACATCAGCCCCGGGATGCGTCGGCGCCTGATGGAGGGGCTCACCGAGGTCTGGGAAGCTGCGCTGGACGCACGGCGGGCGATGTGTCCTACGTCACCTGTGCGTGCGCTCGACGCGCTGCTGAAGGCCCGCCTGTAGCGGCCCCTCCGAGATTCCGCTTTTCAAGATCCACTCCAATCCCACTCCAAGCGGGGCACTCGAAAGATCCAGAAACGCCTCAGGGCCGGTCTTCCATGAAGGAAGACCGGCCCTGAGCTGGTGTTACCGCTGTCGGGGTGGCGGGATTTGAACCCACGACCTCTTCGTCCCGAACGAAGCGCGCTGCCAAGCTGCGCTACACCCCGATGTGCCCCGTGTTCCCGCGTTTCGCAGGCTTCCGGCGCAACGAGGTCTACTTTAGCGGACTGCTGCCCGTAGACGAAATCCGGTTCCAGGGGCCGCGCAGGTGGGGCCGTACTCGGTCGAGGAGGACCAGGGACAGGGCCAGGCCGAAGAAGGCCAGGCCGAAGACGACGGCGTTGGTGGCGATGCCGGCGTAGCCGTGGAGGTCGACGTCCAGGAAGGGGTACGGGTAGCGGCCGTCGGTGCCGGGGTCGAGGAGGGCGCCGCGGATCAGGGCGAAGGGGAGGTAGAGGAGGGGGTAGACCAGCCACTGCACGGCGTGGCGCAGGAGGAAACCGCCGGGCGCGGTGATCACGAGCCAGTCGAAGGCGGCCGCGAGCGGGGTCACGGTGTGCAGGAGCTGGTTGGCGATCGATTCGAGCGGCGTGCGCTCGCTGGTCATGGAGAAGCCGCTGGCGTCGTTCGACAGGACGAAGTGAAAGACGAGCCCCGTGATGCTGATGAAGAGCAGCGCCGCGCCCGTGAAGCGCGGGGACAGGGCGGGGCGTGCGGTCCAGGCGCGGTGGGCGGAGAAGGCGAAGGTGACCGCCACCAGGATGTTGGACTGGATCGTGAAGTAGCTGAAGAGCCTGCCCAGGTCGTCGGAGTCGATCGTGTCCAGGACGATGCCGGTGAGCGCGGCCAGGGCCACGAGCGCGCGGAAGGCCGCCGCGAAGGGGCGGCGGCCTTCCGGGGCGGCGGACGCGGGCGCGCCCGTCGAGTCGGACGTGCCGGGCCGGGTGGTGGGGGAGGTCGGGTCGAGCATCCCCCCACCGTACGGGTGGGCTCCGGAAACGCCCCCACCCCGTCAGTCGCGGGCGACCAGGGTGAGGAGGGTGGCCTCCGGCGGGCAGGCGAAGCGGACGGGGGTGTAGCGGTTGGTGCCGCAGCCCGCCGAGACGTGGAGGTAGGACTGGTGGCCGCCCGCGCGGTGGGTGGACAGGCCCTTCACCCGCTTGGCGTCGATGTCGCAGTTGGTGACCAGCGCGCCGTAGAAGGGGATGCACAGCTGGCCGCCGTGGGTGTGCCCGGCGAGGATCAGCGGGTAGCGGTCGGCCGTGAAGGCGTCGAGAACCCGCAGGTAGGGGGCGTGCACGACGGCGAGGGAGAAGTCGGCGTCGTGACGGGGGCCGCCGGCCACATGGGCGTAGCGGTCGCGTTTGATGTGCGGGTCGTCGAGGCCGGTGAGGGCGATCTCGATCCCGTCGATCTTGAGGGAGCCGCGCGTGTTGGTGAGGTTGATCCAGCCCGCGGTGTCGAAGCCGTCGCGCAGCTCCTCCCACGGGTTGTGGATCGCGCCGACGACGGGTGCGTTCCCGTTCAGGCCGTGCCGCCCGGTGGCCTTCTCGATCAGGTAGCGGGCGGGGTTGCGCAGCTTGGGCCCGTAGTAGTCGTTGGAGCCGAAGACGTAGGCGCCGGGGAAGCGCATCAGCGGGCCGAGGGCGTCCAGCGTCTCGGGTACGCCCTCCGGGTCGGAGAGGTTGTCGCCGGTGTTGATGACGAAGTCGGGTCGCAGCCCGGCCAGCGACTGCAGCCAGCGCTGCTTCTTGCGCTGTCCGCCGACCATATGGATGTCGGAGACCTGGAGCACCCGCAGCGGCCGCATGCCCGGCGGCAGCACGGGCACGGTGACCCGTCGCAGCCGGAAGGAACGGACTTCGAAGCCGGCGGCATAGGCGAGGCCCGCCGCGCCGACCGCGGTGATTCCCAGGGGTACTCCGTATCGCGCACGCATGGTGTCCATCGTCGCAGACCGCGGGGGGTGCGAAGGTACGGGCCGCCGCGTGCAAGGGAGTTGCCGCCGCCCGGGGTGGCCGCGGGTCGTGCGGGTGGTTAATGCCGGGCGCGCGCCGGGGCGGGATGCGAAGATTGCGGCATGACCACGCTGAAGTCCAAGCTCCAGGACGACCTCACGGCCGCCATCAAGGCGCGCGACGAACTGCGCTCCTCCACCCTGCGCCTCACCCTTTCCGCCATCGGTTACGAGGAGACCGCCGGCAAGGCCGCCCGTGAGCTCTCGGACGACGAGGTGCTGAAGGTGATCACGCGCGAGGCGAAGAAGCGCCGTGAGGCCGCGGACGCCTTCGACAAGGGCGGCCGGGCCGACTCCGCGGAGCGCGAGCGTGCCGAGGGCGAGGTGCTGGCCGAGTACCTGCCGAAGCAGCTGTCGGACGAGGAGCTGACCGCGATCGTCGCGGAGGCGGTGGCCGAGGCCAAGGCCGGCGGCGCCGAGGGGCCGAAGGCCATGGGCGCCGTCATGAAGATCGTGAACCCGAAGGTGGCGGGCCGGGCCGAGGGCGGCCGGGTGGCCGCCGCGGTCAAGTCCCTGCTCGCGGGCTGACCCCACGCGCGGCGCGCAAGCGCGTACGGGGCACGCAAGTGCGGACGGCGCCCACGGCGCGTACAGGAAAGGGGCGCCCGGACCATTTCGGTCCGGGCGCCCCTTTTTCTTACCGCGCTACTGCTCTTTCCTACCGCGCTACTGCTCGTTCCCGCCCGTGATGCCCGGGATGGTGATGCCGCCGGGCAGGGCCGGGTCCGGCTTGGTGTTGCCGGGCTTGTTGGTTCCCGGCTTGCCGCCGGCGGGCTTGCCGGGCTTGCGCTGGCCCCGGCCCGTCCCGTTCTTGTCGCCCTTGTTGCCGGAGCCCTTGTCGGCGCCGGGGACCGGCACGGTGTCGAAGGACGGGGCGTCCCGGCCCTCCAGGGCGCCCGCCATGGCGTCGCGCCAGATGGGGCCGGGGGTGTCGGCGCCGTAGACCTTGTCGTGGTAGACGCCGCCGATGGTGATGTTCTCCATCTCGACCTTGTCGCCGGGGCCGCCGACCCAGACCGCGCCGGCCAGGTTCGGGGTGTAGCCGACGAACCAGGCGGCCCGCCGCTCGTCCGTCGTACCGGTCTTGCCGGCGCTGTCGCGCCCGCTCAGTCCGGCCTCCTTGCCGGTGCCGTCCTCGACGACGCCCTGCAGCAGGGTGTTGACGGTGTCGGCGGTCTGCTCGGACATCGCCCGCGAGCACTTCGCCTTCGGGACGCGCAGCTTCTTGCCGTTGGGGCCGGTGGCCTCCTCGATGAGGACCGGGGTGCAGTAGGTGCCGCGGTTGGCGAAGGTGGCGTAGGCGGCGGCCATGGTGAGCGGGGACATGCCGGCCGCGGACCCGCCGAGGGTGAGCGAGGGGTTCTCGTCGAGCTCGCCGCCCGCCGCGGGCTTCACGCCCATCTTCTCGGCCATCTTGATCACCGGGCAGAGGCCGATGTCACCGACCATCTGGACGAAGTAGGTGTTGACCGACTTCGCCAGCGCCTCCCGCATCCCGTAGGGGCCGACCTCGCTGCGGTTCTCGTTGTTGACCGTCTCGCCGATGCTGTTCTTCCACGGCTTGCCGCACGTCTCGACCTCCTCCGGATACGGCATCCGGAACGGCGAGGAGTACGACTTGTACGGCGACATGCCGCCCTCGAGGGCCGCCGCGGCGACGATCGGCTTGAAGGTCGAGCCGACCTGGAAGCCGTAGTTGGAGCCGCCCATGGCCTTGTCGGCGGAGAGGTTGATCTGCGTCTGGTACTGGCCGAAGCCGTACGGGCGCGACTGGCCCATGCCGAGGACCTTGCCGCTGCCGGGCTGGACGATCGAGATGGCGGTGGCCACCTTGTCGTCCTGGTTGACGTGATCGGTGATCGACTTCTGGACGGACTTCTGCGTCTGCGGGTCGAGGGTGGTGCGGATCGTCATGCCGCCCTCGTTCCAGCGCTTGGCGCGGGCCTCCTTCGTCTTGCCGAAGACCGGGTCGTTGAGGAAGGTCTCGCGCACGTAGTCGCAGAAGAAGCCGGCGCCGTCGACGGCGGTGATGCAGCCGCTCTTGGGCCGGCTGACGTTCAGCTTGAGCGGCTTGGCCTGCTCGGCGGCGGCCTCGGCGGGCGTGATGTTCTTCAGTTCCGCCATGCGCGCCAGCACGGTGTTGCGCCGCTTGGTGGCCTCCTTGGGGGCCAGCACCGGGTTGTAGCGGCTCGGCGACTGGACGATGCCGGCCAGCAGCGCGGACTCGCCGAGGGTGAGGTCCTTGGCGTGCTTGCTGAAGTAGCGCTGGGAGGCGGCCTCGACGCCGTAGGCCTGCTGCCCGAAGAAGGTGATGTTCAGATAATTGTTGAGGATGCGGTCCTTGCCGAGCTCCTTCTCGACCTGGATCGCGTACTTGAGCTCCTTGACCTTGCGGCCGAGGGTCTGCTGCTGGGCCACGGCAACCTTGTCGGGGTCGTCGCCGGCCTCCTCCACGAAGACGTTCTTGACGTACTGCTGGGTGAGGGTGGAGGCGCCTTCGGAGACGCTGCCGGACTGGGCGTTCTTGTTGAGCGCGCGCAGCACGCCCTTGAGGTCGATCGCGCCGTGCTCGTAGAAGCGCGCGTCCTCGATTGCGATGATCGCCTTCCGCATGTACGGCGAGATCCCGTCCAGCGGGACCACCGTACGGTCACGGGAGTAGACCTTGGCGATCTCGCCGCCCTCGGAGTCCAGGATGACGGTGCGCTGGCTGAGCGGCGGTGTCTTGAGGTTGGCGGGGATCTCGTCGAACCCCTCGACCGTCCCCTTGGCCACCAGGCCGAACGCGCCGATGCCCGGCAGGGCGAGACCTGCCAGGACCACTCCGGAGAGGACGCTGACGCCAAGGAACTTCGCGGCCTGCCGGGTCGCCGTGGGACCCCCGCCGGAGCGCTTTATTGCCATAGGCGAAGCCTACGTTCTCATTCGGCGGACAGGCGCAGGTGTGTTCGCCTACGCTGTTTCACGCCAGTCACTGCGATGCCTTTCCGCATCACCTCTGTCATCACTCTTGTGAGTGATGAGATGTGTCCGTATTGCCGCCTCTGTTACTGACTGGTCGTCGCGGCGCGGGCGAAGTGCCCCTCTATGGAGGGGAAGGTCCGTGATGTCGTCAGCTCACTCCGTTGGGTGATCTGCCGCGTACGCATAGTCCGTTCGGGCCATTCAAGATTGGGCCCGAAGGGGGTGTTGCCCCCTGTCCGCCTTCCGTAACGTCCTCAACTGGCAACGGTGAATATGCCGCTGCCGCCGTGGGGGAGCCTCGATTCGGGAGAGGACGGCGCCAGCATGGGCTGGGTAACCGACTGGAGTGCGCAGGCCGCCTGCCGCACGACCGATCCGGATGAACTATTCGTTCAGGGCGCAGCGCAGAACAGGGCGAAAGCGGTCTGCACCGGCTGCCCGGTGCGTACCGAGTGCCTCGCCGACGCGCTCGACAACCGCGTCGAGTTCGGTGTCTGGGGCGGAATGACCGAGCGCGAGCGCCGGGCACTGCTGCGGCGCCGTCCGACGGTGACGTCCTGGCGCAGGCTCCTGGAGACCGCGCGGACGGAGTACGAGCGCGGTGCGGGGCTCCTGCCGCTGGGCGAGCCGGAGTACGACGAGTACGCGGCCGTGGGCTAGCCGGGCCGGCCGACGGCCGGAGCGCCGGAGCACGAGCCGTACTCGCAGTACTCGGGCTCGTCGGCACGGTTGTTTCCGCGCGTCCTTCGCGATGACTCTTCGATGATTCTTCGTGGCCATCCCTCGCGAGTTCGTGCGTCACGCCGCGATGCCAGGCCGCGATGCCAGACCACGGCGTCAGGCCGCGATGTCACGCTTCGATGTCAGCCCTCGACGGCTTCGATGTCAGCCCTCGGCGCCCTTCGCCGCAGCCCGCACGGCGCGGCTCTCGTCCCCGCCATCCGTCGCCTCCATGCCCTCCGCCTCCGCGGCGCCGGCCTCGTCCCCTGTGCCGTACGTCCGGTCGGCGAGACGGTCACCGATCGCGCGCAGTCCCGCGAGGTCGTGCACATCGCCGGGCAGTGCGGCCACTTCCGCCACCGGTACCTCGGGGTGCAGCGCGGTGAAGCGGTCACGCGTGCGCCGCTCGCGGGCCAGCACCTGCATACGCTCGGCGTGCAGCCGCAGCAGCCCGGCGGTGAGCCGTGCGGAGGTTTCCGCTGTGGCGTCCGAGGCTGTCGCTCCGGAGGACGCGGGCCGGGGGAAGCCGCTCTCGGGAGAGGACGTGTCCGTGGGAGTGACGATGCCAGGGTCGTCAGCGGTACGTGAGCCAGCCTGCCCGCTGCCACGATCCACAATGCCGGTGCCGTCAAGATTTTCTGTGTATTCGGATGTTCCGCTCGACAGTGCCTCGGCCGCGGCCAGCGCGCGCTCCGCCGACAGCTCCGCCGCCCCACTGCCGTGCACCCGATTCAGTACGAGCCCGGCCAGCGGCATCCGCTCCGCTGCCAGCCGCTCCACGAAGTAGGCGGCCTCCCGCAGCGCGTCCCGCTCGGGTGCGGCGACGACCAGAAAGGCCGTGCCCGGCGCCTGCAGCAGCCGGTAGGTGGCGTCGGCGCGGGTACGGAAGCCGCCGAACATGGTGTCCATCGCTGCGACGAACGTCTGTACGTCGCGCAGCAGCTGTGCGCCCATCAGTTTGTTCAGGGGGCCGCTCATCACCGACATGCCGACGCCCAGGAACTTCATCCCGGCCCGGCCGCCGATCTTCGCCGGTGCCATCAGCACCTTGATGAACTTGCCGTCCAGGAATGAGCCGAGGCGCCCCGGCGCGTCCAGGAAGTCCAGCGCGGACCGGCTCGGCGGGGTGTCGACGACGATCAGGTCCCACTCGTCGCGGGCGCGGAGCTGGCCGAGCTTCTCCATGGCCATGTACTCCTGCGTGCCGGCGAAGCCGGCCGACAGGGACTGGTAGAAGGGGTTCTCCAGGATCGCCCGCGCGCGTTCCTTGTCGGCGTGCGCCTCGACGATCTCGTCGAAGGTCCGCTTCATGTCGAGCATCATGGCGTGCAGCTCGCCGCCCGCGGAGCCGTCGATGCCGGGTACCCGGCGCGGCACGTTGTCGAGCTCGTCGATGCCCATCGACTGCGCGAGGCGGCGCGCCGGGTCGATGGTCAGCACGACGACCTTCCGGCCGCGCTCGGCGGCCCGTACGCCCAGGGCGGCCGCGGTCGTCGTCTTGCCGACGCCGCCGGAGCCGCAGCACACCACGATGCGGGTGCGGGGGTTGTCCAGGATCGGGTCTATGTCGAGTGGTTCCGCCGGATCGAGGGTCACGCGGACACTCCTTGGTCGGTGAATTGCTTCCGCAGTGCGCGTGCCATGCGGTACAGCCCCGCCAGGTCCACGCCGTCGCCGAGCAGCCGCAGTTCGTAGGTGGGCAGGCCGAAGCGGGCCACCTCGGCGCGGCCGCGGTGCTCGAGCGCGAGCCGCTCGGTGTGTTCGCGTGCCTGCTGCAGCAGGGGGCCGACGAGCTGGTCGGCGAGGCCCGCGCGCCGTGCGCCGCCGACGGCCGTGCGCTCCAGGGCGTGTTCGAGGGCGCGCGCCACATCCGCGCGCCGGCCGTTCGAGGCGGCCTCGACGGCCGCCTCGTCGAGTATCTCGGGCCGCACCATGTTGATGACGACCCCGCCCACCGGCAGTCCGGCCGCCCGCAGCTCGGCGATGCCGTCGGCGGTCTCCTGGACCGGCATCTCCTCCAGGAGCGTCACGAAGTGCACCGCCGTCTCCGGTGACTTGAGCACCCGCATGACGGCCTGCGCCTGATTGTGGATCGGACCGATCCTGGCCAGCCCCGCCACCTCGTCGTTGACGTTGAGGAAGCGCGTGAGGCGGCCGGTGGGCGGCGCGTCCATGACGACGTAGTCGTAGGCGAAGCGGCCCGTACGGTCCTTCCTGCGCACCGCCTCGCACGCCTTGCCGGTCAGCAGCACGTCCCGCAGGCCGGGCGCGATGGTCGTCGCGAAGTCGATCGCGCCCAGCTTCTTCAGGGCCCGTCCGGCGCTGCCGAGCTTGTAGAACATGTGGAGGTAGTCCAGGAGCGCCCGCTCCGCGTCGATGGCGAGCGCGTACACCTCGCCACCGCCCGGGGCGACGGCGATCTTCCGTTCCTCGTAGGGCAGCGCTTCGGTCTCGAAGAGCTGCGCGATGCCCTGCCGGCCTTCGACCTCGACCAGCAGGGCGCGTTTGCCCTCGGCGGCGAGGGCAAGCGCGAGGGCCGCGGCGACCGTGGTCTTGCCGGTACCGCCCTTGCCGCTGACGACATGGAGCCTGCTCATGATTCGGAGCCTAACCAGTCCCCGCGCGGGCTACGCACGAGGCTGTCGGTGGGAGGCATTACAGTCGGGCCCATGACCAAGTGGGAATACGCGACGGTGCCGCTTCTGGTGCACGCGACCAAGCAGATTCTGGACACCTGGGGCGAGGACGGCTGGGAGCTCGTCCAGGTCGTGCCGGGTCCGAACAACCCCGAGCAGCTGGTGGCCTACCTCAAGCGGGAGAAGCCGTGAGCACGGTCGAGGAGAAGCTCGCCGAGCTCGGGCTGACCCTGCCGGACGTCGTGCCGCCGATCGCCGCCTACCAGCCGGCCGTACGCAGTGGCGCGTACGTGTACACCGCCGGCCAGCTGCCCATGGTGCAGGGTTCGATCTCCGAGACCGGCAAGGTCGGTGCCGAGGTCAGCCCGGAGACGGCCAAGGAGCTGGCGCGGATCTGCGCGCTCAACGCGCTGGCGGCCGTGAAGTCCGTCATCGGTGACCTCGACAGGATCGAGCGGGTCGTCAAGGTCGTGGGCTTCGTGGCCTCCGCCCCGGACTTCACAGGTCAGCCGGGCGTCCTCAACGGCGCCAGCGAGCTGCTGGGCGAGGTGCTCGGCGACAGGGGCGTGCACGCCCGTTCGGCCGTGGGCGTCACGGTGCTGCCGCTGGACGCGCCGGTCGAGGTCGAGATCCTGGTGGAGGTCCGGGACTGACCGCCGCCGCCCCGGCGGGTCCGTCACGCCGGGTGCCGTCCCGGTGAGCCGCGCTCCTGGCCTGGTCCTCTCGAACATCCGCGCGTGAGCGCATAGCATCCGGCCATGTCGACTGCGAACGGTCAGTGGTATCCGCCGGAGTGGCCGGACCGGATCAGAGCGCTCTCGCGCGGCGAGCTGCGGCCGGTGGCGACCCGGCGTGCCGCCACCGTCCTGCTGCTGCGCGCCGGGACGGGCGGCGGGCTCCACGTCCATATGCTGCGCAGACGCGCCTCCATGGCCTTCGCCGGAGGCGCGTACGCGTATCCGGGCGGATCCGTGGACCCGCGCGACGAGCGCGACGTCCCCTGGGCGGGGCCCAGCCGGGCCGACTGGGCGGCGCGGCTGGGGACGGACGCCACCGCGGCGCAGGCCATCGTCTGCGCGGCCGTCCGCGAGACGTTCGAGGAAGCGGGCGTGCTGCTGGCCGGGCCGTCCCCGGACACCGTCGTCGCCGACACCACGGGCGCGCAGTGGGAGGCCGACCGGGCCGCGCTCGTCGGCCGTGAGCTGTCCTTCGCCGACTTCCTCGACCGGCGCGGCCTGCTGCTGCGCAGCGACTTGCTGGGCGCCTGGGCCCGCTGGATCACCCCCGAATTCGAGCCGCGCCGTTACGACACCTGGTTCTTCGTGGCCGCCCTCCCCGAGGGCCAGCGCACCCGTAACGCCTCCACGGAGGCCGACCGGACGGTGTGGACGGCGCCCGCCGAGGCCGCCGCGGGCTACGACCGGGGTGAGCTGCTGATGATGCCGCCGACCATCTCGACCCTGCGCTCCCTGTCCCCGTACGCCACCCCCGCCGAGGCCCTGGCGGCCTCGGGTGAGCGGGATCTCACGCCCGTCCTCGCACAGGCCAGGCTCGACGGGGAAGAAATCGTGCTGAGCTGGCCGGGACACGACGAGTTCACCAAGCACATCGCCTCTCACGCCTCAGGACCCGCTGGAGCCGACGCATGACGTACCCCACCGATCTGCCCGGACGGCCGCGGCCGGGCGCCGCCGGCGGACCCGCCACCGCCCGTGCCACCTGTGTGCTGGCCCCCAACCCGTCCGTGATGACGCTGGAGGGCACCAACACCTGGATCCTGGCCGAGCCCGGCTCCGACGCCGCCGTCGTCGTCGATCCCGGTCCGCTGGACGAGGCCCACCTGGCGAACGTCGTCGCCACGGCCGAGGCGGCGGGCAAGCGTGTCGCCCTGACCCTGCTGACGCACGGCCACGTCGACCACAGCGCGGGTGCTGCCCGCTTCGCCGAGCTGACGGGTACACGCGTACGGGCGCTGGACCCGGCGCTGCGGCTGGGCGGCGAGGGGCTGGGCGTGGGCGACGTGGTGACCACCGGCGGGCTGGAGCTGCACGTGATCTCCACGCCCGGCCACACCGCGGACTCCCTGTGCTTCCACCTTCCGGCGGACGGCGCGCTGCTGACGGGCGACACGGTGCTGGGCCGTGGCACCACGATCGTCGCCCACCCGGACGGCAGGCTCGGCGACTACCTCGACTCGCTGCGCCGGCTGCGCGCCCTCACGGTCGACGAGGACGTGACGGTGGTGCTGCCCGGTCACGGGCCAGTGCTGGACGACGCCCGGGGCGCCATCGAGTACTACCTCGCCCACCGCGCCAAGCGCCTGGCCCAGGTCGAGACGGCCGTCGAGAACGGCCACCGCACGGCCGAGGAGGTCGTGGCGGCCGTCTACGCGGACGTCGACCGCGCCCTGTGGCCGGCGGCGGAACTGTCGGTACGGGCGCAGCTGGACTACCTGGACGAGCACGGGCTGATCTGAGGCCGGTCCGGTACGGGCGTCCGGTACGACCGTCAGCGTCCGGTCCGTGTCCGCGGCCGGTACGCGTCAGGGCCCCGCTCGCGCGTTGTGGCGCGCAGGCGGGGCCCTGACGTCGGTGCGTCCGCGTCAGCGGGAGCGCTTGGCGAGGCGCTCCACGTCGAGGAGGATCACGGCGCGGGCCTCCAGGCGGAGCCAGCCGCGGCCGGCGAAGTCGGCGAGCGCCTTGTTGACGGTCTCCCGGGAGGCGCCGACGAGCTGGGCGAGCTCCTCCTGGGTGAGGTCGTGCACGACGTGGATGCCCTCTTCGGACTGCACGCCGAAGCGGCGGGACAGGTCGAGCAGGGCCTTGGCGACGCGGCCGGGCACGTCGGAGAAGACGAGGTCCGACATCGAGTCGTTGGTGCGGCGCAGCCGGCGGGCGACGGCGCGCAGCAGGGCGGTGGCCACCTCCGGGCGGGCGTTGAGCCAGGGCTGGAGGTCGCCGTGGCCGAGGCCGAGCAGCTTGACCTCGGTGAGCGCGGTGGCGGTGGCGGTGCGCGGCCCCGGGTCGAAGAGGGACAGCTCGCCGATGAGCTCACCGGGGCCCAGGACCGCCAGCATGTTCTCGCGGCCGTCGGGGGAGGTGCGGTGGAGCTTCACCTTGCCCTCGGTCACCACGTAGAGGCGGTCGCCCGGGTCGCCTTCGTGGAACAGGGCGTCGCCCCTCGCGAGGGTGACCTCGCCCATGGAGGCGCGCAGCTCAGCGGCCTGCTCGTCATCGAGCGCCGCGAAAAGCGGGGCGCGCCGCAGAACGTCGTCCACGAGTTCTCTCCTTGTCGACATGCACAGAGGACCGTGGTCCCCATGATGCCCGTCGGTAAAACTGTGTGATCAAACACAAGTGTGGCGCATCGTCGCCCGGAGCCCTACGGCAGGGGTCCGATTGGGCTGTGGTTTTCCTGCGGTCGGGGCGGATGTCAGTGCTGGGCTTTAGTCTGGCCGGGTGTCCAATACGCCGGTGAGAGCACAGGGCAAGGGGGCCGGGAGGGTGACGTCGAACGGTAATTCCGCTGTGGGCGAACGCCCTGCGGCGAAGAAGACGAAAGCGGCAAATAGGAAGAAATCCCCGGAGGGGGTTGGGGCGGCCGCGAAGGCGGAGACGCGTACCGCGCTCGTCCGTCGTGCGCGACGGATCAACCGGGAGCTCGCCGAGGTCTACCCGTACGCGCACCCCGAGCTGGACTTCGACAATCCGTTCCAGCTGCTGGTGGCCACGGTCCTCTCCGCCCAGACCACCGACCTGCGGGTCAATCAGACCACCCCCGCGCTGTTCGCCGCCTACCCGACGCCCGAGGACATGGCGGCGGCCGACCCGGAGACGCTGGAGCAGTTGATCCGGCCGACCGGCTTCTTCCGCGCCAAGGCCAAGTCGCTGATCGGCCTCTCGGCCGCGCTGCGCGACCGCTTCGGCGGTGAGGTGCCCGGCCGCATAGCCGACCTGGTCACCCTGCCCGGCGTCGGCCGCAAGACGGCCAACGTTGTGCTGGGCAACGCCTTCGGCGTTCCCGGCATCACCGTCGACACCCACTTCGGCCGGCTCGTGCGGCGCTGGAAGTGGACCACCGCGGAGGACCCGGAGAAGATCGAGGCGGAGGTCTGCGCGCTCTTCCCCAAGAGCGAGTGGACGATGCTCTCGCACCGCGTGATATTCCACGGCCGGCGCGTGTGCCACTCGCGCAGGCCCGCCTGCGGCGCCTGCCCGATCGCCCCGCTCTGCCCGTCGTACGGGGAGGGCGAGACGGACCCGGAGAAGGCGAAGAAGCTGCTCAAGTACGAGATGGGCGGTCAGCCGGGCCAGCGGCTCAAGCCCCCGCCGGACTACCCGGGCCTGCCCGCGCGTCCCCTGGGAGCCGAGTGACCGACCGCCCGCGGACCGACCGCACGCCGAACGACCGCACGCCGGACGGGGAATACCTGGCCGAAAACGACCGGGCCGAGGAAGAGCACGCCGACGAAGAGCAGGGGGAACGGATGACGAGGACCCACGGCGGGGCGGCCGGGGAGATCGCGGTGAGTGCCGACGGGCTGCCGCGGTGGCTCGAGCCGGTCGCGCGCGCCTCGCGGACGGTCGAGCCGCACCAGCTCAGCCGCTTTCTGCCGCCCGAGTCCGGCGGTCGGCAGTCCGCCGTCCTGGTCCTCTTCGGCGACGGCGACCGGGGCCCCGAGCTGCTCCTCCTCGAGCGGGCCGGCACGCTGCGCTCGCACGCCGGGCAGCCGTCCTTCCCCGGCGGCGCCCTCGACCCCGAGGACGGCGACCCGGAGGGCGGTGGTCCGGTCCGGGCGGCGCTGCGCGAGGCCGAGGAGGAGACCGGTCTCGACCCCTCCGGCGTGCAGGTCTTCGGGGTGCTGCCCCGGCTCTACATCCCCGTCAGCGGCTTCGTGGTGACGCCCGTGCTCGGCTGGTGGCGCGAGCCCAGCCCGGTCGCTCCGGTCTCCGAGCAGGAGACGGCCCGGGTCTTCACCGTTCCGGTCGCCGATCTCACCGACCCGGAGAAGCGGGCGACGGCCGTGCACCCCAGCGGTCACCGGGGCCCCGCCTTCCAGGTGGGCCCGGCGCTGGTGTGGGGTTTCACCGCCGGGGTGATCGACCGCATCCTGCATTACGCCGGGTGGGAGCGGCCCTGGGACCGCGAGCGGGAGGTACCGCTGAGCTGGCGGTCCTGACCGGCATGAGACGGTGGCCCCCGCGGGCCACGACGACTGCAATGCGAGGCATCTTTCGGTGAACGTGCTGGACATCGTGCTGTTGATCGCCGCCGTGTGGTTCGCGGTCATCGGCTACCGCCAGGGCTTCGTCGTCGGCGTGCTCTCGGTGATCGGCTTTCTCGGCGGCGGCCTCGCCGCCGTCTACGCGCTGCCCGTGATCTGGGGTGCCGCCACCGGCGACGCCGAGCCCGGCACCATCGCGGCCATCCTGGCCGTCGCCATCGTCATCGTCTGCGCCTCCGTGGGCCAGGCGGCCACCACCCACCTCGGCAACAAGCTCCGCCGCCACATCACCTGGTCCCCGGCGCGCGCGCTCGACGCGACGGGCGGCGCGCTCGTCAACGTCGTGGCGATGCTGCTGGTGGCCTGGCTGATCGGTTCGGCCCTCGCCGGTACGACCCTGCCGACGCTCGGCAAGGAGGTCCGCAGCTCCAAGGTGCTGCTCGGCGTCGCCCGCGTGGTCCCCGCGCAGGCCAACACCTGGTTCGCGGACTTCAGCAGCGTCCTCGCCCAGAACGGCTTCCCGCAGGTCTTCGCCCCGTTCTCCAACGAGCCCATCACCTCGGTGCCCGCGCCCGACCCGGAGCTCGCCGGCAGCCCGGTCGCGGTGGCCGCCCAACGCAGCATCGTCAAGGTCGTGGGCAACGCCCCCGCCTGCGGCAAGGTCCTGGAGGGCACCGGCTTCGTCTTCGCGCCCAACCGGGTGATGACCAACGCCCACGTCGTCGGCGGGGTCGACGAGCCCACCGTGCAGATCGGCGGCCAGGGCAGGCTGCACGACGCCAAGGTCGTGCTCTACGACTGGAAGCGCGACATCGCCGTGCTCGAGGCGCCCACGCTCGACGCGCCCGCCCTGCAGTTCGCCGGCCCCGACGCGGAGAGCGGCAAGAGCGCGATCGTCGCGGGCTTCCCCGAGAACGGCTCGTACGACGTGCGCGCCGCCCGCGTCCGCAGCCGGGTCCAGGCCAACGGGCCCGACATCTACCACCGGGGCAACGTCCGCCGTGACGTCTACTCGCTCTACGCGACCGTGCGTCAGGGCAACTCCGGCGGACCACTGCTCACACCGGACGGCAAGGTCTACGGGGTGGTGTTCGCCAAGTCCCTCGACGACGCCGACACGGGATACGCCCTGACGGCCGACGAGGTGCGTGAGGACGCCCTGTACGGCCGTACGGCCACGGGCCGGGCCGACACCCAGGGGTGCGCCCTGTGACCCGGCCCCGGGCGGTCAGCGGCCGCGGGGGTGCCGCAGCCGGGCCGACACCCAGCGGGCGCGACGGCGGATGATCCGCGGGATGCCGATGCGGGGGCCGGGGCCGGCCGGCGGCCGGTGTTCGCCCCGCGCGGGTACGCCCGTCACGGCCAGCGCGGCATCACCCTCGCCGCGCTCCTGAGTCACGTCGGTCACGTCGCGGTAGTCGTGCGTCCAGCCCATACCAAAAGCTCTGCCCGTGCCCAAAGGTCGGTAATCGCCCGTGGGTCCGGCAATTGGCCTATGCGCGGGGCAAGTGGCCGTCCGGTGGGCGGACACGTCGACCCGCTGACCGGTGCGGCACGGGCGCGCGGCTGGGGCAGAGGGACGATCCGCGCGGCCGGGTAGGGGGACGGTCTAGCGGTCGGGCTCCGGGTCCTTCAGCCAGCTGATCAGCTCCGCCGAGAAGGCCGCCGGATCCTCCTCGTGGGGGAAGTGCCCCAGCCCGTCGAAGAGCCGCCAGCGGTACGGCGCCTCGACGTATTCGCCGGAGCCCGCGGCGCTGCGCGTCCGCATCACCGGATCGAGGGATCCGTGCAGGTGCAGCGTCGGCACCCGGACCGGTCGTTTCATCCGACGGTTGAACTGGATGCCGTCCGGGCGCGCCATCGACCGCACCATCCAGCGGTAGGGCTCGATCGAGCAGTGCGCGGTGGAGGGGATCGACATGGCCCGCCGGTAGACCTCGACGACCTCGTCGTCGGGCAGCCTGGGGCCCGACCAGTCCCGGATCAGCCGTCCGACCAGCGCCGCGTCGTCCGCGACCAGCCGGCGCTCGGGCAGCCAGGGCCGCTGGAAGCCCCAGATGTGGGAGCCCGCCGCGCTCTGCTTGACGTCGGCGAGCATCGCCGAGCGCCAGCGGCGCGGGTGCGGCATCGAGGACACCGCCAGGCGGCGCACGAGCTTGGGGCGCATGACGGCCGCGGTCCAGGCGAGGTAGCCGCCCAGGTCGTGGCCGACCAGCGCGGCGTCCGGCTCGCCGAGGGAACGGACGACGCCGGTGATGTCGAGGGCGAGGTTCGCCGGGTCGTAGCCCCGGGGGGTGCGGTCGCTGCCGCCCACTCCGCGCAGGTCCATGGCCACGGCCCGGAATCCGGCCTCCGCGAGCGCGGGCATCTGGTGCCGCCACGTCCACCAGAACTGGGGGAAGCCGTGCAACAGCAGTACCAGCGGCCCCTCGCCCATCTCGGCGATGTGGAACCGCGCCCCGTTCGCCGCGACCTCCCGGTGCGTCCAGGGGCCGTCCGGTCGTACGACCGCGGCCGACGAGACTCCCGGCGCGCCCGGGGCCGGGGGCGCCGGGGAGGTTCCGGGCCGGTCGGGGTCGGGGGACGCGGGCGCTGCGGGAGTCTCGGGCACCGTCATACGGACGAGCGTGTCACAGATGCGTCCGCGGGGCTCGTGTCGGCCACCGGACGCGGGTGCGGCTTGACGGTGCCCAGCACGGCCGCGGTCTCCTTCGCCGAGGCGATGCTCTTCTCGGGCTTCTTGATCTTCTTGAACTTGGCGATGGCCATCAGCCCGAGCATGCCCGCGAGCAGCAGGTACGCGCCGCCGGTGATCAGGAAGGACCAGGCGAGGCCGAGACCCAGGTTGTGGATCCCGTACGCGGCCGCGAAGCTCAGGACCGGCAGCGAGAAGAGCGCCAGGACACCCGCCGCGGCGATGGCGCCGCCGCCGATGCCCAGCCGCCGGGCGTCCTGCCGCAGCTCGGCCTTGGCCAGCGCGATCTCGTCGTGCACCAGCGCGGACAGCTCGGTGGTCGCCGTCGCCACCAGCTGGCCGAGGCTGCGGTTCGCGCCGTCGTCGGCTGCGCTCATCGGCTGCTCCCTCATCGTCATCAGCTCAGGTGTAAAGACTCTCAGATCATGCCGGACCCTCGTCCAGGGTGGTGCGCTCCGAGGCGACTTGCGCCATTTTGCGGTGTGCGGCGGCCTTCGCCTCGTACCGCGCGGCCATGCGCAGGTGGTAGTCGGGGTTGTCCTGCTCGTAGATGTCCGGGATGCCGTCCTCGTCGTCGTCCCGCTCCTCCTCCGCGCACAGCCTCTTGTACTTGTTGTCGCGCAGTTTGAGGAGGGTGGCGGCGATGATGGCCGCCATCAGCGAACCCACCAGCACGGCGGCCTTGATCTCGCCGACCAGGACGGGGTCGCCGTCGAAGGCGAGTTCCCCGATCAGCAGCGAGACGGTGAAGCCGATGCCGGCCAGTGAGGCCACGGCCAGGACGTCCGGCCATTTGAGGTCCGGGTTCAGCTCCGCCCGGGTGAAGCGGGCCGCCGTCCAGGTGCCGCCGAAGACGCCGACCGCCTTGCCCAGGACCAGGCCGAGGACGACGCCGAGCGTCTCGGGCCGGGTGAAGACGTCCGACAGCGCGCCGCCGGTGACGGCGACGCCCGCGGAGAACAGCGCGAACAGGGGAACGGCCAGGCCCGCCGACAGGGGGCGCACGAGGTGCTCGATGTGCTCGCCGGGGGAACGCTCCTCGGCGTCACGGCGGGTGCAGCGCAGCATCAGGCCCATGGCGACGCCCGCGATCGTGGCGTGCACGCCGCTGTTGTACATCAGCGCCCAGTTGACGACCGCCAGCGGCACGTAGACGTACCAGCCGCGGACGCCCTTGCGCAGCAGCAGCCAGAAGACGGCCAGGCCCAGGACGGCGAAGCCGAGGGCGGTGAAGTTCAGCTCGGAGGTGAAGAAGACCGCGATGATCAGGATCGCGAAGAGGTCGTCGACGACGGCGAGGGTCAGCAGGAACGCGCGCAGGGCCGACGGCAGGGCGGTGCCGATGACGGCGAGCACGGCGAGGGCGAAGGCGATGTCGGTGGCGGTGGGCACGGCCCAGCCCGCCAGTGAGCCGCCGCCGCTGGAGGCGACGGTGAAGTAGACGAGCGCGGGGACGGCCATGCCGCAGACGGCGGCGACGACGGGGAGGATCGCGGCCTTGGGGTCGCGCAGCTCGCCGGCGACCAGTTCGCGCTTGAGCTCGATGCCGGCGACGAAGAAGAAGACGGCGAGGAGGCCGTCGGCCGCCCAGTGCTGCAGGGAGAGGTCCAGGCCGAGGCTGCCCGGTCCGAGGTGGAAGGAACGGACGGACTCGTAGCTGTCGCGCAGGGGGGTGTTCGCCCACACCAGTGCCGCGACGGCGGCGAAGAGCAGCAGCACACCGCCGACGGTCTCGGTACGCAGCGCGTCCGCGAGATAGTTCCGCTCGGGCAGCGGAAGCCTGCCGAGGAAGACGGAACGGCGGTTCTTGGGCGCGGCCACGGTGGTGGACCTCCTGGGCAGTCGACTGAAAACACGTGGGTACACGTGTGCTGTGTGCCGACCAGACTTCCCGGCGCGCCCTTGATTCTTGTCGCGATCTTTACGCGACATCTACTTACTTTAGCCGGAAAGAGTGAAAGGCACCCGGTGGGATGCCGGGTGCCTTTCACTCGCAGGGGGTTCTCGTCCGGGTCAGTCCTCGCTGGGGGCGGCCGGGAGCTTGGCCTGGATGAGGTCCATGACCGAGGAGTCGGTCAGGGTGGTGACGTCGCCGAGGGTGCGGTTTTCGGCCACGTCGCGCAGCAGGCGGCGCATGATCTTGCCGGACCGGGTCTTGGGCAGCTCCGCGACCGGCAGGATCCGCTTGGGCTTGGCGATCGGGCCGAGCTGCTTGGCGACGTGCGCCCGCAGCTCCTCCGTCAGGCCCTCCTCCTCGGCGTCGACGCCGCTGCGCAGGATGACGAAGGCGCAGATGGCCTGGGTGGTCTGCGGGTCGGTCGCGCCGACGACCGCCGCCTCGGCGACCTTGGGGTGCGAGACGAGGGCGGACTCCACCTCGGTGGTGGAGATGTTGTGACCGGAGACGAGCATGACGTCGTCCACGCGGCCCAGCAGCCAGATGTCGCCGTCCTCGTCCTTCTTGGCGCCGTCGCCCGCGAAGTAGGTGTTCTCGAAGCGCGACCAGTAGGTGTCGATGTAGCGCTGGTCGTCGCCCCAGATGGTGCGGAGCATGGACGGCCACGGCTCGGTCAGGACGAGGTAGCCGCCGGAGCCGTTGGGCACCTCGTGGCCGTCGTCGTCCACCACGGTGGCGGCGATGCCGGGCAGCGGCACCTGGGCCGAGCCCGGCTTGGTCTCGGTCACGCCCGGCAGCGGGCTGATCATCATGGCGCCGGTCTCGGTCTGCCACCAGGTGTCCACGACGGGTGTGGCATCGGCGCCGATGTGCTTGCGGTACCAGACCCAGGCCTCGGGGTTGATGGGCTCGCCCACCGAGCCGAGGATGCGCAGGCTGGACAGGTCGAACTTGGCGGGGATGTCGTCACCCCACTTCATGGCGGCGCGGATCGCGGTGGGGGCGGTGTAGAGGATCGTCACGCCGTACTTCTGGACGATCTCCCACCAGCGGCCCTGGTGGGGGCTGTCGGGGGTGCCCTCGTAGAGCACTTCGGTCGCGCCGTTGCTCAGCGGCCCGTAGACGATGTACGAGTGGCCGGTCACCCAGCCGACGTCGGCGGTGCACCAGAAGACGTCCGTCTCCGGCTTGAGGTCGAAGACGGCGTGGTGGGTGTACGAGGCCTGGGTGAGGTAGCCGCCGGTGGTGTGCAGGATGCCCTTCGGCTTACCCGTGGTGCCCGAGGTGTAGAGGATGAACAGCGGGTGCTCGGCGTCGAACGCCTCGGGGGTGTGCTGGTCGGACTGCCGCTCGACCAGGTCGTGCCACCAGACGTCGCGGCCCTCGGTCCAGGCGATGTCCTCCTGGCCGGTGCGGCGGACCACGAGCACGCTGCGCACGTTCTCCGTGCCGGGCCGGGTGAGGGCCTCGTCGACGGCGGGCTTGAGGGCGGAGGGCTTGCCGCGGCGGTAGCCGCCGTCGGCGGTGATCACCACGCGGGCGTCGGCGTCGTTGATGCGGGTCGCGAGGGCGTCCGCGGAGAAGCCGCCGAAGACGAGCGAGTGCGGAGCGCCGATGCGGGCGCAGGCCAGCATCGAGACGACCGCTTCGGGGATCATCGGCAGGTAGATGGCGACCCGGTCGCCGGCCTGGACGCCCAGCTCGATCAGGGCGTTGGCGGCCCTGGAGACCTCGCGCTGGAGCTCGGCGTAGGTGATGGACCGGCTGTCGCCCGGCTCGCCCTCGAAGTGCAGGGCCACCCGGTCGCCCAGGCCGTTCTCCACGTGGCGGTCGACGCAGTTGTACGCCACGTTGAGCCGGCCGTCGGCGAACCACTTGGCGAACGGCGGGTTCGACCAGTCGAGGGTCTCGGTGGGCTCGGTCTCCCAGCTCAGGCGGCGGGCCTGCGCGGCCCAGAAGCCCAGCCGATCAGCCTTCGCCTGCTCGTACGCCTCCGCGGTGACGTTGGCCTCGGCGGCCAGACCGGCAGGCGGTGCGAAGCGGCGCTCCTCCTTCAGGAGGTTGGCCAGGCTTTCGTTGCTCACGACATCTCCCTTTCCCAGGGGGTCCGTTGCGTCCCGGCCATAGCTCATCAGTCCGGGGCACACCCTGACAAGGGGTGTTGGTAAAAACTGGTTTAGACCTTTGCGCCGGTGGTTGAACGAGGTCAGAGGGGGTGGTGCGGCCGCGTCCGTGCGCTGGGCCGTCCGGGCGGGGCAGTGCGTCCGGCGTGTGGCGTACCGGTCCGGCGTGTGGCGTACCGGTCAGACGGCGTCGAGGACTTCGGGCCGGACGGCGGAGAACGTACGCGAGCGGCGGTCCAGGACATAGGCCTGGGCCTCGCCCACATGGAAGTACATGCCCTGCAGCTGAAGTGATCCTTCCGCCACTCGTCGGGCGACACAGGCGTGGGCCATCAGGTTGTCGAGCTGTTGCACCACGTTGACGAGCGCCAGCCGCTCCACGTCGTCCGTGACGAGCCGTTCCGCCAGGGCCACCTCGCCGCGCCCCAGCCGCCCGATCCGCTGCATACGGGCCAGGCTGGGGCGGCCGTGCCGCAGCCAGCGGGTGAGCGGGGTCTGTTCGCCGGCCGTGAGGCCGTGGCCGGCGGGGGAGGCGGCGAGGTCCAGCAGCGCCTGCATCGCACCGCACCCGGAGTGCCCGCACACGGTGATGCTGCCGACCTTCAGCACGTCGACCGCGTACTCCACGGCCGCGCCGACCGAATCGCAGCTGCTGTCGCTGCCGGGCGGCGGCATCAGATTGCCGACGTTGCGCACCGTGAACAGATCGCCCGGCCCGCTGGAGGTGATCATGCTGGTGACCAGGCGGGAGTCTGCGCAGGTGAGAAAGAGCTGGCTGGGCCGCTGGCCCTCGCGGGCGAGCCGGGCCAGCTCGTCACGGACGAGCGGGGCGGTGTTGCGCTGGAAGGCGCTCACCCCACCCAGCAATTGCCGCCCGCTGCCGCCCGCCGCCGCGTCGTCCTGCGTCGTCTCGGTGGGGCGCGTGCAGTGATGGTCGCGCCACGGTGTCCAGGGAAGGCATCTGTGGGTGCCGACGGCCTCGGTGACGGCCTGTGCGTACCGGCCGCGCAGGCCGGACCAGCGCTTCCGCAGCTCGAGGAACGCTGTGATCGAGATGCCCACGGTGACCCCCTCCAGAACGCCGAACAGCACCACGGCCCCCAGCGTGGCCGCGTACACCACCAACTCGCCCTGGCCCTGCGGTCGCGCGCGGTGCGCGTGGCGCACCATCTCCACACCGACCGCCATGACCAACGCGGCCAGGGCGGCGGCCGGGACGACCGTGAAGGCCGCCATGAACAGCGCCGCGCACAGCAGCGCTCCCGTCCCGTAGAGGACGGCCGGCAGTGGGGAGCCGCCCTCTGCCGCCGCGTCGCCCTCGGGCAAGGGGCGGTCGGGACGCCAACGGTCGTTCGTGCCACCTGCGACCGGCAGCCCGCCCAGGAGGCCGGACGCCATGTTCGCCGCACCCTGAGCGGCCAGTGCGCGAGCCGGCATCGCGGCCGTTTCCACGCTCGCGACGAGCGTGATCGTGGCCACGGCCGCGAGCACCTCCGCGACCGGCCCGTGCGGGAGCGTGGGAACCGGCTGCAACTCCCATGGGGTGAACGACACTCGGGGCGCGCCCACGGCAAGGCCCACCGCGCAGGCGACGGCCACTGCCGCGAAGGGCGCGGGGACCGGCCGGACCCAGCGGGCCACGGGTACGGGCAGACGCGGCCAGGCGAGCAGCACCGCCACAGTGGCCGCGCCGACCACCAGCACTGGCACGTTCGGATGGATCAGCTGCGAAGGCACTGCCGCCAGATCCTCCAGGGCCGAGTCGCCCGGACGGCCGCCCAGGACGACATGCAGCCGGCTGACGGCGATCGTCGCGCCGATCCCGGCGAGCATTCCCCGCGCGATCGGCGGGCCGTTCTCCGTGACCGCTCTGGTGACCCAGGGAGTACGCGCCATACGGGCCGCGCCGAGGGCGAGTTGGGTCGCGCCGGCCAGCACGGTGATCGCGCAGGTGGCCCGCCAGCCGTAGCGCTGCACCAGCTCCGCCGTCACCACGGTCAGCCCCGCGGCCGCGCCGCTCGCCCTGAGCGGCGCGCCGCCCAGCCCGCCGGCGACGAGGCCGCCGACGGCCGCCGCGACCAGCCCGGCCCACAGCGGCGCGCCGCAGGCGAGCGCGATCCCCAGGGAGAGGGGAACGGCGGTCAGGAGGACGGCGGCGGAGGCGGTGAGGTGCTGCCGCCAGGCCTGTCGTGCCGGGGCCGTCCGGGTGGGCTGAGCGTGCATGGTCGTTTCCCGTCTTCGTGGCTGCGAGGCGGGGCTTTCTCAACTCTCGGTAAATGAATCGTAATGGAGAGTAAAGAAACGACCGAGGGGCGAGGGAGAGGCTTCCCTCCATCGAGTGAATACGTCTTCTTGTCTGCTTGGCCCCCTTGGGGCTTGTTCGTCCTGCAGGTACGTGGTGACCGGGGCGACCGGCTGGTCGGGTCCGTCGAGGCGGTCGGGTCTGTCGAGGCGACCGAAGCGGGCGGTCAGGCCGGCTGGGGTGCGGCCAGCAGTCGTTCGTCCAGGACGAAGGCGGGATCGACCTGGGCCGCCAGGTCGGCGCCCGTCTTCGCGTTGCCCCAGCTCTCCGCGTTCTTGAGGTGGAAGTGGACCATCTGGCGGGTGTAGCGGTGCCAGTCCCGCTCCTCGTACGAGCGGTCCGCCGTGCCGCGCAGGGTGTGCAGCGCCTGACGGTTGGCCTCCTCCAGGAGCTCGAAGCGGGGCGGGCGCCCCTTCTCCATGGCGCGCACCCAGTCGGAGTGGCCGAACGTCGTCAGCAGGTCGTCACCGACCTCGGCGCGCAGGAAGTCGAGGTCGTCGGGGCCCTGGACCTTGTTGCCCACGACCTTCAGGCCGACGCCGAAGTCCCGGGCGTATTCCTTGTACTGACGGTAGACCGAGACGCCCTTGCGGGTCGGCTCGGCGACCAGGAAGGTCATGTCGAAGCGGGTGAACATCCCGGAGGCGAAGGAGTCGCTGCCCGCCGTCATGTCGACGACCACGTACTCGCCGGGGCCGTCGACGAGGTGGTTCAGGCACAGCTCGACCGCGCCGACCTTGGAGTGGTAGCAGGCCACGCCGAGGTCGGCGTCATTGAACGGGCCGGTCACCATCAGCCGTACCGCGTCGCTGTCGTCCAGCCGCACCTCGCGCGCGCAGGCGTCGTAGACGGGGTTGTCCTCGCCGATCCGCAGCAGCCGGGAGCCCTGGCCGGGCGGCGTGGTCTTGATCATGGTGTCGGCGGTGGTGATCCGCGGGTTGGTGCCGCGCAGATAGTCCTTGATCAAGGGCAGATGGGCGCCCATCGCGGGCAGGGCGGCGGTCTCCGCCTCGTCGAGCCCCAGCGCCGCGCCGAGGTGCTGGTTGATGTCGGCGTCCACCGCGATGACGGGGGCCTGCTCGGCGGCGAGGTGACGGATGAACAGAGAGGACAGCGTGGTCTTGCCGCTGCCACCCTTACCTACGAAAGCGATCTTCATGTTCACCAAGAGTAGGTGCGGGGGTGCTCTGAGTGAGAGCGGTGAGTGAAGAGGACCACTCTTTCGAGGGGCATCCGGGCAAAGTGCGTACTGTCGTACCCATGAGTACGACAGCCGATCCGCTCGCCGCCCTGGGCTCGCTCCCGGGCGTTGCCGACTCCGTGGACTCCGTACGCAAGGCGGTCGACCGGGTGTACGGCCACCGGGTGATGCGCCGCCGCAGCAACGAGATCACCTCCGAGGCGGCCCTGCGCGGCGCGCGTGGCTCGGCCGCGCTGTCCGGCGCGGACTGGGCCCTGGAGGAGGTGCGGCGCCGCTCCGACTTCGGCGGTGAGGGCGAGCCGCGCACGGTCGGTGCCGCGCTGCGGCTGACCGCGGAGGCGGGGCAACTGCTGAGCGTATGGCGGCAGTCGCCGCTGCGGGTGCTGGCCAGGCTGCACCTCGTGGCCGCCGGAGGCGGTCGTTCCGACGACGTGGTCGGCCGTCCGCGGCTGGCAGGTGAGGCGGTGGACGAACCGCTGATCCAGCTTCCGCTGCCGGACGCGGAGGAGATGTCGGGCCGGCTCGAGGGGCTGGCCGACCTGCTGATCGCCGGAAGCGAGGCCCCCGCGCTGGTGACGGCGGCCGTGGTGCACGGCGAACTGCTCGCCCTGCGGCCGTTCGGGTCCTGCAACGGCCTGGTCGCGCGCGCGGCCGAGCGGATCGTGCTGGTGGGCAGCGGACTGGACCCGAAGTCGATCTGCCCGGCGGAGGTCGGACATGCGGAACTGGGCCGGGAGGCCTACGCGGCCGCGCTCGACGGCTATGTGTCCGGCACAGCCGAAGGCATGGCGGCCTGGATCGCGCACTGCGGTCGTGCCGTGGAGCTCGGCGTGCGGGAGAGTACGGCCGTGTGCGAGGCGCTTCAGCGCGGAGCGGCCTGAGCGGCCTGAGCGGCCTGACAGTCGGACGTCACACTGCGGGGCTCACGAGCGGGGCATGATGCGCTGGTCGGCAGGCATCAGGTGAATTCCGTAATCCGCTTGCCCCGGACAAGGGTTGCGGCGGTACCCGTACTGCTCTGGTACCGCCGCTGGCACGTCCATCGGGTTACCATGCGTGCACGATATTTGCCCATCAGGTCGGGAACTTCGCCCGTCACCTGGTGCGGCTGGCCCGTAATCGACGGGTCGGCGTCGCGTGGGTGCCCGATTTTCATGCGCGGTCCGTGGGGCCTTGGTGCGTGAAGGGCGTCCTCCCGGATGTCCCTGGTCTCGCGGGCCGTTAAGTCCTTTCTACTCCTGTCGCGGCGGAAGCGGAAGTCCAAGCCGCAGTTCTTTGCTTTTAGGGGCGAAACCCACCAAGACGGACATGGGTGTGCGGCGCCGGTTGGCGAACCACACCAGGCCCGCCGTGGCGGCCGCCGCACCGACCGCGGCGGCCGCGACCAGTGCCGGGCGCGAGGGCATGGACAGCGAGGTAACGCGCTGCTTGAGCCGTACCGGGCGGCTGAAGGAGAGGATCGGCCAGTCCCGGGCGACCGCCTCGCGGCGCAGCCCCCGGTCGGGGTTGACGGCGTGCGGGTGGCCGACGGACTCGAGCATCGGGATGTCGGTCACCGAATCGCTGTAGGCGTAGCAGCGCGCCAGGTCGTACCCCTCTGAGGCGGCGAGCTCGCGGATGGCCTCCGCTTTGGTGGGGCCGTAGGCGTAGTACTCGACCTCGCCGGTGAAGACGCCGTCCTCGACGACCATTCGGGTGGCGACGACCCGGTCCGCGCCCAGGAGCGCGCCGATCGGCTCGACGACTTCCGCGCCGGAGGTGCTGACGATCACCACATCGCGTCCGGCGGTGTGGTGCTCCTCGATGAGCGAGGCGGCCTCGTCGTAAATGATGGGATCGATGAGCTCGTGCAGGGTCTCGGCGACGATCTCGCGGACCTGCTGGACATTCCAGCCGCGACACAGCGCCGACAGATACTCGCGCATCCGCTCCATCTGATCGTGGTCGGCGCCGCCGGCCAGGAAGACGAACTGCGCGTAGGCGGTACGCAACACGGCGCGCCTGTTGATCAGGCCGCCTTGGTAGAAGGACTTGCTGAAGGTGAGCGTGCTCGACTTCGCAATGACTGTCTTGTCCAGATCAAAGAACGCGGCAGTCCGAGGCAAGGAGTGGTTTTCCACTCCGCCGAGCATAGGGGCCCTCCATTCGGCGTAAGCTGAGGCGTGTGGGTTTGCCTGAGAAGGCTCTCGGGTACACCATGGAAGTCACGGATCGTTCGCGACCGTGTCTAACCCGGTCCGACTCCTCCCCCCCCGAGTCGGCCGTGGGGACGACCCCCGCTCTCCCCCCCGGCGGGGGTCGTCGCATGTCCGGATGCGTTTCGGTCATCGCCATCGGGCCTTCCCCTCCCTCGCGCGCCCCGACGGGCACGGTCGCGGCCTCCTTCTTACCCGTTACGCAGGGTAATCGCCATGCTGCTCTCCGGAAGTCACCGGTATAGGTGAGCGGGATATTCACATCCGTTGAGTTGTCCACAGTTTTTGACCAAGATCCACACGATTTCCCAGTTCGCTGCACGGTGATTCCCCGCGAGTTCCGCGATGCCCGCGGATGCGAGAGCGCGTAGTGAGAGGGGAGGAGACCGTGACCGGATCCAACACATCCGATTCGCCCGCTGCCATGGACGTGCGGCAGGGCGGGCCGCTGATCGTCACGGAGGACGAGGGGCTGCTCGACGATCTGCTGCGGTTGTGCGCGGCGGCGGGCGCCGTGCCCGAGGTCGCCCATGGGGCGGCCCCGCGCAGAGGGGGCTGGGAGAACGCCCGGCTGGTTCTGGTGGGCGACGACTGCGCCATGCGGCTCAGCGGCGTCGCGCGCAGGGAGGGCGTGGTCCTCGTCGGCCGCGATCACGACGACTCCGGCGTATGGCAGCGGGCCGTGGGCGTCGGCGCCCAGAACGTGGCGTTGCTGCCAGACGGGGAGAGCTGGCTGGTCGACCGCATCGCCGATGCCGTCGAGGGCATGGGGCGGCCCGCGGTCACGGTCGGGGTGATCGGGGGCCGGGGCGGTGCGGGGGCGAGCACGCTGGCCTGCGCGCTGGCGGTCGGCGCGGCACGGGGCGGCCGGCAAACCATGCTGATCGACGGCGACCCGTTGGGCGGCGGCCTCGATGTGCTGCTCGGCGGCGAGAGGGCCGAGGGGCTGCGGTGGCCCGCCTTCGCCGATTCACGGGGCCGCGTGGCCGGCCGGGCGCTGGAGGAGGCCCTTCCCGAGCTGTACTCCCTGCGCGTCCTGAGCTGGGACCGGGGTGAGTGCACGGCCGTACCGCCCGATGCGATGCGGGCGGTCCTCGCCGCCGCTCGCAGACGCGGCGGAGTGGTGGTCGTCGACCTGCCGCGCAGGCTGGACGAGACAGCACTGGAAGCCCTCGGGCAGCTCGACATGGGGCTGCTGGTGGTGCCCGCCGAATTGCGGGCCGTCGCGGCGGCGCACCGGGTCGCCTCCGTGGTGGGCATGATGCTGGGCGATCTGCGCGCGGTGGTGCGCGGCCCGTTCGGGCCGGGGTTCGATGGCCAGGAGGTCGCGCGGCTGCTGGGGCTGCCGCTGGCGGGGGAACTGGACCCGGAGCCCGGCCTTCCGGAGGCTCTGAACGCCGGCCGCCCGCCGGGCGGCGGTGAGCGGGGGCCGCTGGCCCGCTTCAGCGCCGAGTTCTGGGGGCGGGCGCTCGCCGGGACCGGGGGGATGCCGGTATGAGCGGCGCGCTGCTGGACGCGGTACGGCTGCGGCTGGCCGAGAGCGGGGCCGAGCCCACTCCCGCGCGGGTCGCGGAGGCCCTGCGCTCGGAGGGCCGGCTGCTGGGCGACACCGAAGTCCTGGGTGTCGCGGCCCGGCTGCGGTCCGAGCTGGTCGGCACCGGCCCGCTGGAACCGCTGCTGGCCGAGCCCGACGTCACCGACGTCCTGGTCACCGCGCCCGACCAGGTGTGGGTCGACCGCGGGGCGGGCCTGGAACGCACGGAGGTGTCCTTCCCCGATCCTGCGGCGGTGCGCAGACTCGCGCAGCGGCTCGCCGCGATCGCCGGGCGGCGGCTGGACGACGCCCGGCCGTGGGTGGACGCCCGTCTGCCGGACGGTACGCGCCTGCACGCGGTGCTGCCGCCGGTGGCCGTCGGCTCGACCTGTCTCTCCCTGCGCGTGGTGCGGCCCTGTGCCTTCGCGTTGGAGGAGCTGGTGGCCGCGGGCACCGTCCCCGTCGGAGGCCAGCGGCTGCTGCGGGCCGTCCTTGAAGCCCGGCTGTCGTTCCTCGTCAGCGGGGGCACGGGATCGGGCAAGACCACGCTGCTGTCCAGCCTGCTGGGGTTGGTCGCACCGGACGAACGGATCGTGCTCGCCGAGGATTCGGCGGAGCTCCGCCCGGACCATCCGCATGTCGTGCGCCTGGAGACCCGGCCGGCGAACCAGGAGGGCACCGGCCTGGTCACCCTGCGGGACTTGGTGCGCCAGGCCCTGCGGATGAGGCCGGACCGGCTCGTGGTCGGCGAGGTCCGGGGCGCGGAAGTGACCGATCTTCTGGCCGCGCTCAACACCGGCCACGAGGGTGGTTGCGGCACGGTCCACGCCAACGCGGCAGCCGATGTCCCGGCCCGGTTGGAGGCGCTGGGGTCGACCGCGGGGCTCGACCGGGCCGCGCTGCACAGCCAGCTGGCCGCCGCCCTGTCGGTGGTGATCCATCTCGTACGGGACCACGGCGGCCGGCGACGGATCGCGGAGGTGCATGTGCTGGATCGCGATCGCGCGGGGTTCGTGACGACCGTACCGGCCGCCGTCTGGGGCGCGGACGGCTTCGAGCAAGCGCCCGGATGGGGGCGGCTGGTGTCGCTGTGCCGGCGCGGCAGGGGTGTGTCGTGAACGGCTGGATGCCCGCGCCGGTGTCGCAGGTCGTGCCGTGGTGCGTGGCGTTGCTGCTGTACGCCGCGGCGGCGGTGGGGCTCTCGGCGCGCCCACGAGTGCAGCTGCGGCGGGCCAGATTGCTGCTCGCCGGGGGTGCCGCAGCCGGTGGCGGTGGGTCCGGTGGCGGCGGGGGACCTTTGCCGCCGGCGTGGTTCGGGCAGTGGGCAGCGTGGCTGCGGCGGGCGGGAAGCGAGCGACGTGAGCTGGTGTGCCTGCCGCTCGGCTGTGCGGTCGCGCTGCTGGGCGCGTCGCCGCTGCCGTTCGTCGCCGGGGTGCTGGCCGTGCCGCTCGTACGGCGGTGGCTGGCGGCACGGAGGCGGGAAGCCGAACAGGAGCGTCGGGAGGCCGCCGTCATCGACATGTGCGGCACGGTCGCGGGCGAACTGAGAGCGGGGCGACAACCCGGTGAGGCGGTCGCGGCGTTGACCGGAACGGATCTGGGGCCGGGCTGGCCGGCGGTCCCGGCGGCCGCCCGGTTCGGGGGAGACGTGCCGGGGGCGTTGCGGACGGCGGGTCTGCAGCCAGGGGCCGAGGGGCTCAATGGAGTCGCCGCGTGCTGGCGGGTCGCGGTCGACGGGGGAGCGGGGCTGGCCGCCGGGCTGGAACGGGTGGCGGCCGCCCTGGGAGCCGAGCGCGACCAACGAGAGGAACTGCGGGCGCAGCTCGCCGGCACCAGGTCCACCGCCGTGATGCTCGCCCTGCTGCCGGTGCTCGCCCTGCTGATGGGCGGCGCGCTTGGGGCGCAGCCGCTGCGTGTGCTGCTGCACACCCTGGCCGGGCTCGGCTGTCTCGTCCTCGGCGGGCTGCTCGAGTGCGCGGGGATCGCCTGGACACAGCGGATCGTGCGGGCCGCCGAGGGCCCGGGAAGGGGGCGGAAGTGAGCGCGGAGGTTGTCCACAGCCTGTGGGCGGCGGTTCTCGCCGTCGTGGCGGCGGTGGCGACAGTGGGCATCGGAGGCGGGGCCCGCAGGAGGAGAACGGTGCGCCGTCGCTCGGCGTCACTGTTCGACCGGCGGGCGGCGGCGGGATCAGCGGGCCCGGCGGCCGAGCAGGACACGGCGAACCGGTTGCGGAAGCGATGGCTTGCTCTGTCGCCGGGCGCCAGGCGGGCGGCCGTCGGTGTGGTGGGGGTGACCGGACTCGTTCTGGTCGGCTTCGCCGCGGGAACCACGGGCTGCGTGGCGGGGCTCGTCGCCGCGTACGGCATCCGGTGGTGGCGCCGGAAGGCGGAGCGGGCCGGAGTCGAGGTCTCGGCCGACGAGGTGGAGCGGCAACTGCCGCTCGCGGCGGATCTCCTGGCCGCCTGTCTCGCCGCCGGTGCCGGGCCGCGGGAGGCGGCGGAGGCGGTCGGCGGCTCGCTGGGCGGCCCGGTGGGGGAAGGGCTGGCGCAGGCCGCGGCGGAAGTCCGGCTCGGCGCCGAGCCGGCCACGGCATGGGGGCGGCTCGGCGGGCTTCCCGGGGCGGAGGGCACGGCGCGCTGCCTGGAACGGGCTCAGGTGACGGGCGTTCCGGCGGTGGAGCCCATGGCGCGGCTGGCGAGCCGGTTGCGTGCCGCACAGGCGCGGGCGGCGGGGATACGGGCCCGCCGGGCGGGAGTCCTGGCGACGGCCCCGCTGGGTCTGTGCTTCCTGCCCGCGTTCCTGACGGTCGGGGTGGTCCCGGTGGTCATCGGACTGGCCAGTGGGCTGACGCGAGGCCAGTGAGGGCCGGTTCGGCGGCAGTGCGAGGAAATTGACGGCGCGCGAGGCGGCGACGCCCGCGTGACAGAAGGGGGATCGGTCATGACTGCGACGACAGCGACAGGGGCGGCAACAGTGGCGACACCGGCCACGACGGCCACGATGGTCACGACGGCGGTGGCCAGGACGGCGGTGGCCAGGACGGCGGTGGCCAGGACGGCGGTGACGAGGACGGCAGCCGGCTTCGTGGGGTGGTGGTCGCGGCGCGGGGGCCGGATCAGGGCGGCCGGTGAGGCGGGAATGACGACCGCGGAGTACGCCGTGGGGACACTCGCGGCGTGCGCGCTGGCGGCGGTGCTCTACAAGGTGGTCACCAGCGGGCCCGTGAACGCGGCGCTGCAGCAGCTGATCGTGAAGGCGCTCCATGCGACGTTCTGACGGCGGTGGCCCGACCGCTGACGGCGGCTATGTGACCGCCGAGGCCGCGGTGGTGCTGCCGACGCTGGTGTTCCTGACTCTGGCCATGCTCTGGGGGGTGATGGCCGCGGCCGCGCAGATCCAGTGTGTGGACGCGGCCAGGGCCGGGGCGCGGGCGGCGGCCCGTTCGGATCCGCCGGAGGTGGCCGTCTCCGCGGCCAGGTCGGCGGCTCCACGCGGGGCCAGGATCGGGCTGGCCCGCGAGGGGGATCTGGTGCGGGTCCGGGTCGAGGCCGTGGCGGCCGGCCCGGGGCCGCTGGCGGTGCCGCTGCGGGGAGAGGCGGTGGCTCTTGCGGAGGAGACGGTGGGGTGACGGAGGCATGGCGGCGCTGTGGGTGGCGGTCGTCGCGACGGCGTTCTGCGCGGTGTTCGCCGCGGTCCTGGCCATGGGCCAGGCCGTGGCGGCCCGCCACCGGGCGGGCGGCGCGGCGGACCTGGCGGTGCTGGCGGCCGCCGACCATGCCCTCTCCGGCCCGGGGGAGGCGTGCCGCCTCGCCCGCGAGGTCGCCGTGGCCCAGGGAGCGAGGGTGGTGCGATGCGAGGTGAGGGGTGAGTTCGCGGAAGTGGCGGCGGAGGCACGGGCCGGGCCCTACACGGTCCGGGTGCGGTCCCGTGCGGGGCCGGCGGCGGCCGTTCCCGGCGGGGCTGGATGAGCCCGCCCGGGAGCGTCTCCTCAGGTGACGGACGGCCTCTAGGCGCCCGGTCCCGCCCCGGACCCTGCCCCCGCCTCCGCACCCGGCTCCGGGTCCGTCGGTTCCTCGGGGGCCGGGGCGCCGGCCAGGAGGTGGGTGAGGAGGCGGATGGCGGCCTTCTTGTCGAGGGGGTCGTTGCCGTTGCCGCACTTGGGGGACTGGATGCAGGAAGGGCAGCCGGTGTCGCACTCGCAGGCGGCGATGGCCTCGCGGGTGGCGCCGAGCCAGCTGGCTGCGGTGTGGAAGGCGCGCTCGGCGAAGCCGGCGCCGCCGGGCTGGCCGTCGTAGACGAAGACGGTCGGCAGCAGGGTGTCGGGATGGAGGGGCACGGAGACACCGCCGATGTCCCAGCGGTCGCAGGTGGCGAAGAGGGGGAGCATGCCGATGGAGGCGTGTTCGGCGGCGTGCAGGGCCCCCCCGAGGGCTTCGGGGGTGATGCGGGCGGCGTCGAGCTGGTCCTCGGTGACCGTCCACCACACGGCGCGGGTGCGCAGGGTGCGGGGCGGCAGGTCGAGCTTGGTCTCGCCGAGGACCTCGCCGGTGATGAGTTTGCGGCGGAGGAAGGAGACGACCTGGTTGGTGACCTCGACGGAGCCGAAGCACAGCCTGGCGTCGCCCCAGGGGACCTCGGTGGTGGTCTCCAGGACGGAGACGGCGGTGGTGTCGCGGGCGGTCGTCGAGTAGGGCGGGTCGGCCTGCTCGACCAGGGCGACGGCCTCGTCCAGGTCGAGGTGGCGCACGAGGTAGGTGCGGCCCTGGTGGAGGTGGACGGCGCCTTCGTGGACGGTGCTGTGGGCGGCGCCCGCGTCCACGGTGCCCAGCAGCCGGCCGGTGCCCTCCTCCACCACCTGGACGGGCCGGCCGCCCGCGCCGCGGATGTCGGCGAGGTCGGCGGCGCGCTCGCGGCGGGTCCAGTGCCAGGCGGAGGCCCGGCGGCGGAGGAGCTTGCGGGCCTCGAGCTGGGAGATGACGACCATGGCCTCGGGGCCGAACAGCGACAGGTCGGACTCGGTGAGCGGCAGTTCCTCGGCCGCGGCGCACAGATGGGGGGCGAGGACGTAGGGGTTGTCCGGGTCGAGGACGGTGGACTCGACGGGCTGCCGGAACAGCGCCTCGGGGTGGTGGACGAGGTAGGTGTCCAGGGGGTCGTCCCGGGCGACGAGGACGGCGAGGGCGCCCCGGCCCGTGCGGCCCGCGCGGCCGGCCTGCTGCCACAGGGAGGCGCGGGTGCCGGGGTAGCCGGAGAGGAGGACGGCGTCGAGTCCGGCGACGTCGACGCCGAGCTCGAGGGCGGAGGTGGCGGCGAGGCCCAGCAGCTCGCCGGTGTGCAGGGAGCGCTCGAGGGCGCGGCGCTCCTCGGGGAGGTAGCCGCCGCGGTAGGCGGCGACGCGGGAGGGGAGGGAGCGGTCGACGGCGGCCAGGCGTTCCTGGGCGATCAGGGCGACCAGTTCGGCGCCGCGCCGGGAGCGGACGAAGGCGACGGTGCGGACGCCCTGGACGGCGAGGTCGGTGAGGAGGTCCGCGGTCTCGGCGGTGGCGGTGCGGCGGACGGGGGCGCCGCGTTCGCCGTGCAGCTCGGTGAGCGGGGGCTCCCAGAGGGCGAAGACGAGCTCGCCGCGCGGTGAGGCGTCGTCGGTGACGCCGGTGACCGGCAGGCCGGTGAGGCGGCTCGCGGCGGTGGTGGGGTCGGAGGCGGTGGCGGAGGCGAGGAGGAAGACGGGGTCGGAGCCGTAGCGGGCGCAGACGCGCCGCAGCCGGCGCAGCACCTGGGCGACGTGCGAGCCGAAGACGCCGCGGTAGGTGTGGCACTCGTCGACGACGACGTAGCGCAGGGCGCGCAGGAAGGAGGCCCATCGGGGGTGGGCGGGCAGGATCGAGCGGTGGAGCATGTCCGGATTGGTCAGCGCGTAGTTGGCGTACTGCCGTACCCACTCGCGTTCCTCGACGGGTGTGTCGCCGTCGTAGACGGCGGGGCGGACGCCCTTGCCCAGGGGTTCGGCCAGGGCGCGCACGGCGCGGCGCTGGTCGGCGGCCAGGGCCTTGGTGGGGGCCAGGTAGAGGGCGGTGGTGCCGCGGCCGTTGGGGGCCTCGGAGCCGTCCAGGAGGGTGCTGAGCACCGGGGCGAGGTAGGCGAGGGACTTACCGGAGGCGGTGCCGGTGGCCACCACCACGGACTCGCCGCGCAGCGCGTGCTCGGCGGTGCGCGCCTGGTGGGCCCAGGGCCGCTCGATTCCGGCGGCCCGGATGGCGTCGATCACTTCCGGCCGGATCTTCTCGGGCCAGGGGGCATGACGTCCGGGACGCGGGGGCAAGTGCTCCGTATGAGTGATGCGTGCAGCCCGGCTCGGCCCGGCGGTCAGTCGGTCGAGGACCGTCCGGGGAGCGGGATGTACGCCCGCCTCCGGCGGGAGTTGATCGTTGGCCATCGACACCGAGTGTGTCACCGGAGTGACGGACAATGGCGCCAAGGCGTCGTGCACGCCTGCCGGTAAGTGATTGAATGCCATCGCGGCTGCCGATCCATGGGGGGCGACCGCTCGATGCAAGGTGCTGGAGGATCCGTGGACCTGTCCCTGTCGACCGAGACCGTAGGCGACCGTACGGTTGTCCGGGTCGGTGGCGAGATTGATGTGTACACCGCGCCCAAGCTGCGTGAGCAGCTGGTCGAGCTTGTCAACGACGGCAGCTATCACCTCGTCGTGGACATGGAGGGCGTCGACTTCCTCGACTCCACCGGGCTCGGCGTTCTGGTCGGCGGGCTGAAGCGGGTGCGTGCCCACGAGGGCTCGCTGCGGCTGGTCTGCAACCAGGAGCGCATTCTCAAGATTTTCCGTATCACCGGCCTGACCAAGGTGTTCCCGATCCACACCTCGGTCGAGGACGCGGTGCAGGCGACCGACTGACACCGGTCGGGCGCGGTCGGCGGCCGGCGTACCGGCCGGTGGCGGGCGCCCGGCGACATAGCCGCGCCGGGGGGTCATGGGCCGTGCAGGGTCCGGCCCCTCTGCGAGTTCGCCCTCTTGCCTGAAGAGGGACAGAGGGCACGTTCCACCGAGGGGGATGGCATGGCCACCGTCGAACTTCTCTTCAGTGCCCTTCCCGAGCACGTCCGGACGGCCAGGCTCGTGGCGGCCGCGGTGGCGCGCCGGGCCGGGGTCGACGAGGCCGTGCTGGACGAGGTCCGGCTGGCCGTCGGTGAGGCGTGTTCGCGGGCGGTGGGTCTGCACGTCAGTCAGGGGATCTCCAGCCCGGTGCGGGTCGTGCTGACCGAGGACGAGAAGAAGTTCTCCATCGAGGTCGCCGACGACGCCCCCCGGGCCACCACCGTGGCGTTGGCCACGGCCGGTTCCGCCGCGTCCGGGGCCGCCGGCCCGTCGCGTGGGGTGGACGAGGCGGGTGGGGACAGCGAGGACGACATGGGCCTGGCCGTGATCAGCGGTCTGGTCGACGACGTCGAGGTGACGGCGGGCGAGAGCGGCGGCCTGATCCGGATGAGCTGGCCCACGACCACCGCGCCGTCGGTGCCGTAGCGCCGCGTTGCGTAGTACCGCGTTGCGTAGTACCGCGTGTCGTCGTAGTGCCGCGTGCTGCCGTGGTGCCCGTCCGGCCGGTCGCGTTCCCGTAGGCCGGAGGCTCCTTCTGCTGTAGCGGGCGGGCCGCAGGCGTCGTAAACGAGTGTTTCCCCCGCCGCCCCCGGGCCGGAACAGGGGCCCCGGATCTCCGGGCGATGACGGATCCCGGACCGGTCTCCGGCCGATCTCCGACCGTCCCCGACCGATCTTCACCCGGCGGCCGGATCGTCGGCGGATCGTCTCCGCTTCCGACACCGGGTCCTTACATGCACAGGCTCATTCCGTTTCCCGTGCTCTGTTTTGATCTCGCCATGCTCCCTACAATCCGTCCATCTTGAGCTCAGGACGCCTGAGCGTGGCGGCTGTTGTCGTGGTTGCCCCTGTGCCGCGGTACGGCTGCGCGCCCATGTGCCAAACGTCAGGGAGGACGAATGGCGGGGCCCCTTACCCCTCGACAGGTGGACTTCACTCAGTCGCTCGCGGTCGAGCTGACCGACGGCAATCGCACCCTGGTGATGGTGATCGCGGCGGTCGCGATCGCCGCGCTCGTGGTGGCCGTGGTGCTGGTGCGACAGGTGCTCTCGGCAGGCGAGGGTACCGACAGCATGAAGAGAATCGCCGCGGCGGTGCAGGAAGGCGCGAACGCCTATCTCGCCCGGCAGTTGCGCACCCTCGGCATCTTCGCCGTGATCGTGTTCTTTCTGCTCATGCTGCTTCCGGCCGACAACTGGTCGCAGCGCATCGGTCGTTCGCTCTTCTTCCTGATCGGCGCGCTCTTCTCGGCGGCGACCGGCTACATCGGCATGTGGCTGGCGGTGCGCAGCAATGTGCGCGTCGCGGCGGCCGCGCGGGAGGCCACCCCGGCCGAGGGCGAGCCGGAGAAGGACCTGACGGCCGTGGCGCACCGGGCCATGAAGATCGCCTTCCGGACGGGTGGCGTCGTCGGGATGTTCACCGTCGGCCTGGGCCTGCTGGGCGCCTCCTGCGTCGTGCTCGTGTACGCGGCCGACGCGCCCAAGGTGCTGGAGGGCTTCGGCTTCGGGGCGGCGCTGCTGGCGATGTTCATGAGGGTCGGCGGCGGCATCTTCACCAAGGCCGCGGACGTGGGCGCCGACCTGGTCGGCAAGGTCGAGCAGGGCATTCCCGAGGACGACCCGCGCAACGCCGCCACCATCGCGGACAACGTGGGCGACAACGTCGGTGACTGCGCGGGCATGGCGGCCGACCTCTTCGAGTCGTACGCCGTGACGCTGGTCGCCGCCCTGATCCTCGGCAAGGCCGCCTTCGGCGACGCCGGTCTGGCCTTCCCGCTGCTGGTTCCCGCCATCGGCGTGCTCACCGCGATGATCGGGATCTTCGCCGTCGCGCCGCGCCGCAACGACCGCGGCGGGATGACCGCGATCAACCGGGGCTTCTTCATCTCGGCCGTCGTCTCCCTGGTCCTGGTGGCCGTGGCGGTGTACGTGTATCTGCCGTCCACCTACGCGGACTTGAAGGGCATCGGCGACGCGGCGATCAGTGCCCACAGCGGTGACCCGCGCGTTCTCGCGCTCGTGGCGGTGGCGATCGGCATCGTTCTCGCCGCGCTCATCCAGCAGCTCACCGGCTACTTCACCGAGACCAACCGCAGGCCGGTGCGCGACATCGGCAAGACCTCCCTGACCGGTCCGGCGACGGTCGTCCTCTCCGGCATCTCCATCGGCCTGGAGTCCGCGGTGTACTCGGCGGTGCTGATCGCGCTGAGCGTGTACGGGGCGTTCCTGCTGGGCGGCACGTCGATCATGCTGGCGCTGTTCGCCGTCGCGCTCGCCGGTACGGGACTGCTGACCACCGTCGGCGTGATCGTCGCGATGGACACCTTCGGCCCGGTCTCCGACAACGCGCAGGGCATCGCCGAGATGTCCGGCGACGTCGAGGGCGCCGGCGCGCGGGTGCTGACCGACCTCGACGCCGTGGGCAACACCACCAAGGCGATCACCAAGGGCATCGCCATCGCCACGGCCGTGCTGGCCGCGTCCGCGCTGTTCGGTTCGTACCGGGACGCGATCGCCACGGCCGTCGCCGACGTCGGGGCCAAGGCCGGGGAGATGGGCCTGAGTCTGGACATATCGCAGCCCAACAACCTTGTCGGGCTGGTGCTGGGAGCGGCCGTGGTCTTCCTCTTCTCGGGGCTGGCGATCAACGCGGTGTCGCGGTCGGCGGGCGCGGTGGTCTACGAGGTGCGGCGGCAGTTCCGCGAGCACCCCGGGATCATGGATTACAGCGAGAAGCCGGAGTACGGGCGGGTGGTGGACATCTGCACCAAGGACGCGCTGCGCGAACTGGCCACGCCCGGCCTGCTGGCCGTCATGGCGCCCATCGCCGTCGGCTTCTCGCTCGGGGTCGGCGCGCTCGGCTCGTACCTGGCCGGGGCGATCGGCACCGGCACGCTGATGGCCGTCTTCCTCGCCAACTCCGGTGGCGCCTGGGACAACGCCAAGAAGCTGGTCGAGGACGGCCATCACGGCGGCAAGGGCAGCGAGGCGCACGCGGCGACGGTCATCGGTGACACGGTGGGCGACCCGTTCAAGGACACGGCCGGTCCGGCGATCAACCCGCTGCTGAAGGTGATGAACCTGGTGGCGCTGCTGATCGCGCCCGCCGTGGTGAAGTTCTCGTACGGGGCGGACGCCAACAGGGGGCTGCGGATCGCGGTGGCGGTGCTGGCGATCGTGGTCATCGTGGGCGCGGTCTACGTCTCCAAGCGGCGCGGGGTGGCCGTGGACGACGGCGACGACGCCGAGGCGGCGGCGCGGCCCGCCGACCCGGCGGTGGTGTCCTGACGGCGGCTCAGCCGGACGGCGGACCGGCCGCGCGCGAACGGTCGCACATACCGTTCGCGCGCGGTCGGCCGTGGTGCACCGTACGTCCGCTTCCCGTCTGCTTCGGAGCCTTCGGAACCGGTCGTCAGGTGCGGCGAATGCCACGCCAAGCTTGGTGCAAACGGCTCTAAAAGCGGACGTATGGTGTGCTTGGCTCCTGGCCCCTGCCGCCTGGACGTGTAAGTTCCGGGGCCGAGAGCCATTGAAGGGACCAATCCGGTGAACAAGAAGCTTGTGGCTGCTCTGTCCGGCGGGGCGGCACTTGTCCTGGCGCTGACGGGCTGCGGCGGTGGCGACGACGACAGCAAGAAGAAGCTCGACGACTGGGCCAAGAGCGTCTGCGACCAGATGCAGCCTCAGGTGAAGAAGATCCAGGAGGCCAACGCCTCGATCGCCGACGTCCAGAACGAGGAGGACTCGAAGAAGATCCAGCAGACCGACTCGACGGCCTTCCAGGCCAACGCGGACGCCTACAAGGCGCTGGCCACCTCCGTCGACCGCGCGGGCGCCCCGCCCGTCAAGGACGGCGAGACCAGCCAGAAGAACGCGGTCAAGGCGCTCAACGACCTCTCCGGCGCCTACGCCGGGCTGAAGAAGCGCATGGACGCCCTGGACACCAAGGACAAGGCCAAGTTCGCCGAGGGCCTCAAGGGCATCGCCGGCGACATCGGCAAGCTCAGCAGCAAGAGCGACGACGCGCTCAAGAAGCTGCAGTCCGGTGACGTCGGCAAGGCGATGGCCAAGCAGCCGGGCTGCCAGAAGTCCTCGGTCACGCCCACGCCGACCAAGAAGTGACCCGGGCCCGCCTGTAGTTGGCTCCGCCCGGCGCCGCGCCCACCGGGCGCCGCGCCGGGCTTTCGCCATTTGCCGGCGCGGCACCCGACAATGGCCGGGTGAGTACGACGCACCTCCCCGCCGCCGACCCCGCCCGCACCGCCCGGCTGCGCGACGCCCTGCTGGCCGCCGCGTTCACCGCCGACGGCCTCCTCGAGATGCTCGGCGCCTCCGCCTACGCGGCGCTGGCCCGCAGCGAGACCGTCCCCGCCCTGCGCGCCACGCGCGGCGACGGCCCGCTCGAGACCCTGACCCGGCTCTTCCTGCTGCAGCGGCCCGTGGCCCGCGCGCGGGCCGCCGCGGCGCTGCCGGTGGAGGACTGCCTCGCGGACGGCTGGCTGGTCCCGGACGCAGCCGACGGCAACCTGGTGCGGGCCAGCGTGGACGTACGCCCGTACGGCGGCCCCGAGGGCCAGGACTGGTGGATCGTCTCCGACCTGGGCTGCGCCGTCGGCGGCGCGGGCGGGATCGGCGCAGGTCCCGGCGGCGTCGACCGCTCGGAGCTGGTGCTCGGCGTGGGTGGCGCGTCCACCACGCTCGCCGGGATCACGGTCCGCACGCCCGTGGCGAGCGCCCTCGACCTCGGCACCGGATCCGGCATCCAGGCCCTGCACGCCGCCCAGCACGCCACCCGGGTCACCGCCACCGACCTCAACCCGCGCGCACTGCACATCGCGCGGCTCACGCTCGCACTGTCCGGCGCACCGGAGGCCGACCTGCGCCAGGGTTCGCTCTTCGAGCCGGTGGCCCGGGAGACCTTCGACCTGATCGTCTCCAACCCGCCCTTCGTCATCTCCCCCGGCGCCCGGCTGACCTACCGCGACGGCGGCATGGGCGGCGACGACCTGTGCCGCACGCTGGTGGGCCAGGCGGCCGAGCGGCTCAACGACGGCGGCTACTGCCAGCTGCTGGCCAACTGGCAGCACGTGGCGGGCGAGGACTGGCGCGAGCGGCTGGCGGCCTGGGTGCCGCGCGGCTGCGACGCCTGGATCGTCCAGCGCGAGGTGCAGGACATCGCGCAGTACGCCGAGCTGTGGCTGCGCGACGCCGGCGACCACCGCACCGACCCGGCGGAGTACGCCTCCCGCTACGACGCCTGGCTGGAGGAATTCGAGGCCCGCGGGACGAAGGCCGTCGGATTTGGCTGGATCACGCTGCGCAGAACGGGTTCCGACCGGCCCTCCGTGATCGCCGAAGAGTGGCCGCACCCCGTGGAGCAGCCGCTGGGCGCGACCGTACGGGCGCATTTCGAGCGGCAGGACTTCCTGCGCGGCCACGACGACGCCGGGCTGCTGGCCGCGCGCTACCGGCTGGCGCCCGAGGTCGTGCAGGAGCAGGTCGGGCTGCCGGGCGCCGAGGACCCCGAGCACGTGGTGCTGCGCCAGAACCGGGGCATGCGCCGGGCCACCAAGGTCGACACCGTCGGCGCCGGCTTCGCGGGCGTGTGTGACGGCTCTCTCAGCGCGGGCCGGATCCTCGACGCGATCGCCCAGCTGATGGGCGAGGACCCGGTGCTCCTGCGCGACCGTACGCCGGAGGCCATCCGGATGCTGGTGGAGCAGGGGTTCATCACGCCGGTGGCCGACTGACGAGAAGGGGGGAAGGAGGGGTCGTGTTCTCGTCACTTTTCTCCTTCCCCCGATCCTGCCGCGCCCTGACCGGCTTCCTGGCGGTGGTGTGACGGTCCGGGCGGCAGACAGGACGCTTGTCGGGTTACCGTTCGAGTGGCGTTGCGGGCTTTTTCCGTTTGACACGGGGGCGGGATGTACCGTCACACTCCGCAGCGTCACGTAACGCCCACACCGATAACGCCCACACCGAGTGCCGACCGGAAGAAGAGCGAAGTTGTCCCCGACCAGCGAGACCGCACAGGGCGGCCGCCGACTCGTCATCGTCGAGTCGCCTGCCAAGGCGAAGACGATCAAGGGCTACCTCGGCCCCGGATACGTCGTCGAGGCGAGCGTCGGGCACATCCGTGACCTGCCGAACGGGGCCGCCGAGGTCCCGGCCAAGTACAAGGGCGAGTCCTGGGCCCGGCTCGGCGTGAACGTCGAGGCGGACTTCCAGCCGATCTACGTCGTCAACGCCGACAAGAAGGACCAGGTCAAGAAGCTCAAGGAGCTGCTGGCCGACTCCGACGAGCTCTTCCTCGCCACCGATGAGGACCGCGAGGGCGAGGCCATCGCCTGGCACCTGCAGGAAGTGCTCAAGCCCAAGGTCCCGGTCCGCCGGATGGTCTTCCACGAGATCACCAAGGACGCGATCCAGGCGGCCGTCGCCAGCCCGCGCGAGCTGAACAAGAAGCTCGTCGACGCCCAGGAGACCCGCCGCATCCTCGACCGCCTCTACGGCTACGAGGTCTCGCCGGTCCTGTGGAAGAAGGTCATGCCCCGGCTGTCCGCCGGCCGGGTGCAGTCCGTGGCCACCCGTCTCGTCGTCGAGCGGGAGCGCGAGCGCATCGCCTTCCGTTCCGCCGAGTACTGGGACCTGACGGGCACCTTCGGCACCGGCCGCACGGGTGACGCCGGCGACCCCGCCACGCTGACCGCGCGCCTGGCCTCGGTCGACGGCCGCCGCGTCGCGCAGGGCCGAGACTTCGGCTCGACGGGCACGCTCAAGGACAGCGCCCAGGTGCTGCACCTGGACGAGGCCGCCGCCCGTGCGCTGGCCGCGGCGCTCGCCGACGCGTCCTTCGCCGTGCGGTCCGTCGAGTCCAAGCCGTACCGCCGCTCCCCGTACGCCCCGTTCCGTACCACCACGCTGCAGCAGGAGGCCTCGCGCAAGCTGGGCTTCGGTGCCAAGGCGACCATGCAGGTGGCGCAGAAGCTGTACGAGAACGGCTTCATCACCTATATGCGTACGGACTCCACGACGCTGTCCGACACGGCCGTGAACGCGGCCCGTGCGCAGGTCACCCAGCTCTACGGGGCCGACTACCTGCCGGAGAAGCCGCGCACGTACGCGGGCAAGGTCAAGAACGCCCAGGAGGCGCACGAGGCGATCCGTCCTTCGGGTGATCGTTTCCGCACTCCCGCCGAGACCGGTCTGACCGGCGACCAGTTCCGGCTCTACGAGCTGATCTGGAAGCGGACCGTCGCCTCCCAGATGAAGGACGCGACGGGCAACTCGGTCACCGTCCGCATCGGCGGCCGCTCGGCCGACGGGCGGGACGCGGAGTTCAGCGCGTCCGGCAAGACCATCACCTTCCACGGCTTCATGAAGGCCTACGTCGAGGGTGCCGACGACCCGAACGCCGAGCTGGACGACCGTGAGCGCCGGCTGCCGCAGGTCGCCGAGGGCGACGCGCTGACGGCCGAGGAGATCACCGCCGACGGTCACGCCACCAAGCCCCCGGCCCGCTACACCGAGGCCTCGCTGGTCAAGGAGCTCGAGGAGCGCGAGATCGGCCGCCCGTCGACGTACGCGTCGATCATCGGCACGATCCTCGACCGCGGCTACGTCTTCAAGAAGGGCACGGCGCTCGTCCCGTCCTTCCTGAGCTTCGCCGTGGTCAACCTGCTGGAGAAGCACTTCGGCCGGCTCGTCGACTACGACTTCACCGCCTCCATGGAGGAGGACCTCGACCGCATCGCCCGCGGCGAGGCCCAGGCCGTGCCGTGGCTGCGCCGCTTCTACTTCGGCGAGGGGCCCGAGGGCGGCGCCGCCGACGCGGGCAACGGCGACGGCGACCACCTCGGCGGCCTCAAGGAGCTCGTCACCGACCTGGGCGCGATCGACGCCCGCGAGGTGTCGTCGTTCCCCGTCGGCGAGGGCATCGTGCTGCGCGTGGGCCGCTACGGCCCGTACGTGGAGCGCGGCGAGAAGGACGCCGAGGGCCACCAGCGCGCGGACGTGCCGGGCGACCTGGCGCCGGACGAGCTGACGGTGGAGTACGCGGAGGAGCTGCTGGCCAAGCCGAGCGGCGACTTCGAGCTGGGCAAGGACCCGGCCACCGGCCACCAGATCGTCGCCAAGGACGGCCGCTACGGGCCGTACGTCACCGAGATCCTTCCCGAGGGCACGCCGAAGACGGGCAAGAACGCGGTCAAGCCGCGGACGGCCTCGCTCTTCAAGTCGATGTCCCTCGACACGGTGACGCTGGAGGACGCGCTCAGGCTGATGTCGCTGCCGCGCGTGGTCGGCACCGACGCCGAGGGCGTGGAGATCACCGCCCAGAACGGCCGCTACGGCCCGTACCTGAAGAAGGGCACGGACTCGCGGTCGCTGGAGACCGAGGACCAGCTCTTCACCATCACGCTGGAGGAAGCCCTCGCGATCTACGCGCAGCCCAAGCAGCGCGGCCGCGCCGCGGCCAAGCCGCCGCTGAAGGAGCTGGGCACCGACCCGGTCAGCGAGCGCCCGGTCGTGGTCAAGGACGGCCGCTTCGGCCCGTACGTCACCGACGGCGAGACGAACGCGACGCTGCGCCGCGACGACGACGTCGAGACGATCACGCCGGAGCGCGGTTACGAGCTGCTGGCGGAGAAGCGGGCCAAGGGGCCGGCGAAGAAGACCGCCGCGAAGAAGACGACCGCGAAGAAGACGACGGCGAAGAAGACGACGGCGGCGGCCAAGAAGGCCCCGGCGAAGAAGACCGCCGCGAAGAAGACGGCCGCCAAGAAGACGACGGCGACGAAGAAGGCCACCGCCAAGAAGACGACGGCGGCGAAGAAGACGGCCGCGGCGGCGGCGAACGGTGCGGACGGCGAGTAGGGCGTCGGGCCGGCCTGTACGGGCGGTCCCGTAGGGGGCGGTGAACCGGATCTTCCGGTTCACCGCCCCTCGTGCGTCCCCTTCGCGTTTTCACAGGTATTCGACCGCACGAATGTTCGTTCACGCGTTCGGAGCAAGGTTCGGCATTCGGGCACTCCGGATAGGCTGGCAGGATGACGCGAGCCGAGCAGCCAACGGGGGAAAGCCCCACATCCGGAGCACTGGCGGCGGACTCCCGCGAGCGTGCCGTACGGGCCCTGCTGCGCTTCCGTCCGCTCAGGCGAGTGTGGAGCGCCCAGTTCAGCGGGGGTGTCGCCGACGCCCTCGCCCTCCTCGTCCTCCTGCTGCTGTCGCTGCAGGCGGCCCTGGTGGCGGGATCGTTCGGCGGCGGCTACCGGGGCGCGGCGCTCGCCGTGGCCGCGGTCATCGGCGTGCGACTGTTCGCGACCCTGCTCTTCGGGGCGGTCCTGCTGGGACCGCTCTCGACGCTCTTCGCGCCCGCCGGGCCCCTGGACCGCCGCTGGACCATGATCGGCGCGGACGGGCTGCGGCTGGTGCTGCTCGGCCTGGCGCCGACGTGGATCGACCTGGCCGAGGACAAGGCGCTCGCCTGGCTGCTGGTCACCGCCTTCGTCGTGGGCGTCGCCGAGCGCGTGTGGACCGTCGCCAAGGACGGCGCGATCCCCGGCCTGCTGCCCAACGCGCCGCCCGAGGGCGACGCCGTGCGCCCGCTGCCGGACCACTACGAGGCCCTGCGGCGCCTGTCGCTGCGCACCACCTTCGTCGCCCTGCCCATCGCGGCGGCGTCCCTCGTGCTCATCACGCTCTTCGGCAACCTGCTGGGCGGCTCCGGCGTCGACTGGTTCCACGCGCACCAGCCCGCCCTCGGCGCGTACCTGGCGGCCGGGCTCTTCGCGGCCTCCGGCGCGATCCTGTACTTCCTGCGCCTGCCGGGCCTCCCCGAGGGTGCCAAGGCGCCGCGCGTGCGCTCCCCGCTCGAGGGGATGCGTCGCCCCAGGACGGGCCAGGGCACGCCCGACACGGGCCGCACCGGCGCGATCCCCGTCCTCGTCCTGGCCTGCGCGGCCATCGCGGGCGCGGTCGCCGCGGCCGTCGGCGTCGCGGTGCTGCAGGCGGGTGAGCTCGGCGGCGGTCCGGTCGCCTTCGGGCTGCTGGTCCTCGCGCTCAGCGGCGGACCGGTCCTGGGCATCCGCGGGGCCCGCAAGGTGCTCCCCGGCTTCTCCCGGCGCCGCCTGCTGGCGCTCTCGCTGGCCCTGACGGGCCTGGCGCTGCTGGCCGCCGGCCTGGTGCCCGACCCGACGACCGTCCTGCTGCTCGTGCTGCTGGCGGGCGTCGGCGCGGGCGTCGTCGCCAACACCGGCCACGCCCTGCTCGACCAGGAGACCGAGGAGGCCCGCCGGGCCCGCACCACCGAGCACCTGCACGCCGTCGTCCGCGTCACCATCGCGTTCGCCGCCGTCGTGGCGCCCGTCTTCGCCGCGCTCGTCGGCCCGCACCGGGTCGAGAGCGGCAACTTCGTCTTCGCGCACGGCGGGGCCGCCTTCACGCTGATGCTCGTCGGCGCGCTGCTGCTGCCCGTCGGCGCGCTCGTGCTGGGCCGGACGGACGACCGGCACGGGGTGCCCTTCCACAAGGACCTGCTGGACTCGCTGCGCGGCGGCGACCCGGCGGAGGGCACGTTCCCGTCCGGGTTCTTCATCGCCTTCGAGGGCGGCGACGGCGCCGGCAAGTCCACGCAGGTGCAGGCCGCCGCTGAGTGGATCCGCGCCAAGGGCCACGAGGTCGTCGTCACCCGCGAGCCGGGCGCCACGGCCATCGGCAAGCGGCTGCGCGCGATCCTGCTGGACGTGGCGTCCGCCGGGCTCTCGGACCGGGCGGAGGCGCTGCTGTACGCCGCCGACCGCGCCGAGCACGTCGACTCCGTCGTACGGCCCGCCCTGGAGCGCGGTGCCGTCGTCATCACCGACCGCTACATCGACTCCTCCGTCGCCTACCAGGGCGCCGGGCGCGACCTGTCGCCGACCGAGATCGCCCGGATCTCGCGCTGGGCGACGGACGGGCTCGTGCCGCACCTGACGGTGCTGCTCGACGTCTCGCCGGAGACCGCGCGCGAGCGCTTCACCGAGGCGCCGGACCGGCTGGAGTCGGAGCCCGCCGAGTTCCACCAGCGGGTGCGCGCCGGCTTCCTGACCCTGGCCGCCGCCGACCCGGCGCGCTACCTGGTGGTGGACGCCGGCCAGGAGCCGGACGCCGTCAGCACGGTCGTACGCCACCGGCTCGACCGGATGCTGCCGCTGTCCGCCGCCGAGATCGCCGCCCGTGAGGCGGCGCGCAAGGCGGCCGAGGAGGAGGCGCGGCGCAAGGCCGAGGAAGAGGCGGCGCGCAAGGCCGAGGAGGCGCGCCTGGAGCGCGAGCGCCAGGAGCAGCTGGCCCGGCTGCGGGCCGAGGAGGAGGAGCGCAAGCGGCGCGAGGCCGAGGAGGCCCGGCTCCGCGAGGAGGCGCGCCTGGCCGAGGAGGCACGTCGGCGGGCCGAGGAGGCCCGCCGGCAGGCGGAGGAGGAGCGCAGGCGCCGTGAGGCCGAGGAGGCCGCCCGTGCCGCCGAGCAGGAGCGCCTGCGCAAGCAGGCGGCCGAGGAGGCCCGGCTGCGCGCCGAGGCCGAGGAGCGGCGCCTGGAGAAGCAGCGCAAGGCCGAGGAGGCCCTGCTGAAGGCGGAGCGGGCACGGGTGGCGGCCGAGGCCGCCGCCGCGGATGCCGGCCCCGCCGACGAGGCGCCGACTGTTGAGCGGCCGTCGCTGCGCAAGCCCGATGCGCGGGCCGCCGAGGCCCCCGGGGACGCTCCCACGGTGGAGACGCCGGCGCCGGGTGCGGGTTCCGAGGCGGGCCCTGAGGGTGTTGAGGGGACCGCGCGCGCGGCCGGGGCGCCCGCTCAGCGTGCCGCCGACCCGCGGGTCGTGGCGGGGTCCTGGACGGCGAAGCCGTCCGGTGCGGCTGCGGCCGATTCGGCCGCGGGCGCGCCCGCGCCGCGGGCGTCGCAGGAGGCGCGGAGTACGCAGAGTGCGCAGAGTGCGCGGAGCGCGCGGGGTGCGGTGCGGGCGCCGGTCGTCGGGACCGCGTCGCTGCGCAAGCCGGCGGCGGACGCGCAGGCCGGGGACGCCCCGACCGTCGAGACGCCGGCTCCCCGTACGTCCGCGCCCGCCGGGGCCGAGGACGAGACGGCCGTGCTCCCGCCCGTACCGGCCGACGGGGACGACACCGCGGTGCTGCCGCCCGTGCCCGCCGACGGGGACGAGACGGCCGTGCTGCCGCCGGTTCCCACGGCCGCGCCGCCGCAGCAGCGCGTCACCTGGGGCGTCGAGCCGCCGTCGGCCTCGGCCGACGGCTCGGAGTCGGAGGAGACCGCGGTGCTGCCGAAGCCAGCCGCCCGGCCGGAGAACCCCGCCGACCGGGTTCCCACGTGGCTCTTCCGCCCGGAGGACGACGACGCCGCGCCGCAGGCACCGGACGCCGGGCCCGAGGCGGGCGCCGAGGCCGAGCGCACGCGCGAGCTGCCGCCCGTGGAGGACGACGAGCGGGCGGACCGGCCGGTGCGCAAGGCCCGCCGCAGGCCCGAGTGGGCGGACGACGACGCCCCCACCCTCGCCGACGACCTCCTGGGCCGTCGTGAGCACGGGGACCGCGGGGGCCGCGGGGGCCGCGGGCGCGGGTAGGAGCGTCGGTTGGGCGGCGTGGGACGGGGCTGAGGCCGGCCTTCGGCCCCCGCCCCCTCCCGCAGTCCGTCCGGGACCGGCCGGCGGGCCGGCCCCGCCGCAAACGCGGCCCGCGCTGTCAGTGGTGTGACCCACAATGGGTAGCCGCAGGACGGAAGCGCGGAGGAACAGCCATGGCGGTGTGGGACGACCTGGTCGGGCAGGACCGGGTGATCGAGCAGCTCGCCGCTGCCGCGCGGGACGGGGACGCGCTGGTCACGGCGGAGGCCGCGGGGGACGCGGGCCCCGGTGCGGCGTCCAAGATGACGCACGCGTGGCTGTTCACCGGGCCGCCCGGTTCCGGGCGGGCCACCGCCGCCCGTGCCTTCGCCGCCGCGCTGCAGTGCGTCAGCCCGGACCGGGCGCGCGGCGGCGCCCCCGGGTGCGGGTTCTGCGACGGCTGCCACACCACCCTCGTGGGCACGCACGCGGACGTCGAGATCGTCCGGACCGACGTGCTGTCCATCGGTGTCAAGGAGACCCGCGACCTGGTGCGGCGCGCCCAGCTGTCGCCCGCCGGCGGGCGCTGGCAGGTGATCGTCCTGGAGGACGCGGACCGGCTGACCGAAGGCGCCGGCAACGTCCTGCTGAAGGCGGTGGAGGAGCCTGCTCCGCGCACGGTGTGGCTGCTGTGCGCGCCGTCCCTGGAGGACGTGCTGCCGACAATCCGCTCGCGCTGCCGGTCGCTGACCCTGCGGACGCCGCCCGCCGCAGCGGTCGCCGACCTGCTCGTGCGCCGGGACGGCATCGAGCCGGAGCTGGCCGCGCAGTCCGCCCGTGCCACGCAGGGGCACATCGGCCGGGCCCGCCGGCTCGCCACGGACGAGCGGGCCCGCGCCCGCCGGGCGGCGGTGCTCCGGATGCCGCTGCGGGTCGCGGACATGGGCGGCGCCCTCAAGGCGGCCCAGGAGCTGATCGACGCCGCCACCGAGGACGCCAAGCAGGTCGCCGAGGAGATCGACACCAAGGAGACCGAGGAACTGCGCGCGGCGCTCGGCGCCGCGGCCGGCACCGGCGGTCGGCTCCCGCGCGGCACGGCGGGTGCCATGAAGGAGCTCCAGGACCGGCAGAAGCGCCGCGCGACCCGCACCCAGCGCGACAGCCTCGACCTGGCGCTGACCGACCTGACCGGCTTCTACCGCGACGTCCTGGCGATACAGCTGGGCTCGCGCGTCGAACTGGCCAACACCGACACCCGCGACGCCCTGGAGCGGATCGCGGCCGGCTCCCGGCCGGAGGCCACGCTGCGCCGCATCGAGGCGATCGCCGCCTGCCGGCAGGCCCTCGACCGCAATGTGGCGCCCCTGCTGGCCGTCGAGGCGATGGCGGTGGCCCTCCGGGCCGGGTGAGCGGAATTACGGGGCGGGGGCGTGAGTAGTACGGGCCGGACAGGGCACACCCCGGTTGGGTGATTCCTCACTCTTACGAGGAGTAGTGGCCCGTAAGGCTGGCCAAGGCGGGTATCCGTCCGGATACGCTCCGTAAGCGCGCGTATGCGTGGAAGTGCGCGTCATGCCACCTGTCTCCCACCCCGAGGGACCAGCCGATGTACTCCAGCCGCCTGCTCCGTACGTCCGGCACGCTCGTCGCCGCCGCGGCCCTGCTGATCTCGGCCGCCGTCTCGGGGAGCGCCTCGCCGAATGTGACCGCGGCGGCCCCGGCCAGAGCGCGCGCGGTGGTGGAGGACGCCCCGGCCCCGCCCCTGGAACCGCTGCCCGCCGCGATTCCCGCCGCCCTGCGCCCGTACTACGCGCAGAAGCCGGCCTGGCGTGCCTGTCCGGGCAAGTCGGCCGCCGGGTTCGAGTGCGCCACGCTGCTCGCGCCGGTGGACTACGCGGCGCCGGGGGGCGGCGACGTCAAGCTCGCCGTCTCGCGCAAGAAGGCCACCGGCGCCGGCAAGCGGCTGGGCTCGCTGATGGTCAACCCCGGCGGTCCCGGCGGCTCGGCGATCGGCTTCCTGCGGGGGTACGCGGCCGCCGGCTACCCCGCCCGCGTCCGTGCCCGGTACGACATGGTGGCCATGGACCCGCGCGGCGTGGCCGCCAGCGAGCCGATCGCCTGCCTGTCCGACGCCGAGATGGACGACTACGCGCAGGTCGACCAGACGCCCGACGACGCCTCGGAGGTCCGCGAACTGGTCGCCGCGTACAAGAAGTTCGCGGCCGCCTGCGCGACCCGCTCCGGCAAGCTCCTGCGCCATGTCTCCACCGTCGAGGCGGCCCGTGACATGGACATCTTCCGGGCGGCCCTGGGTGACGACAAGCTGCACTACGTCGGCGCCTCGTACGGCACGTTCCTCGGCGCCACCTACGCCGGGCTCTTCCCCGCGCGCGTGGGCAGGCTCGTCCTGGACGGCGCGCTGGACCCCTCGCTCGGCCAGGAGCAGGTCAACCGCGACCAGAACGCGGGCTTCCAGACCGCCTTCGCCTCCTTCTCCCAGGACTGCGCCCGGCGCGAGGACTGCCCATTGGCCGCCGGAGGCCGCACCGACATCGCGGCCGCCCGGCTCAAGACGCTCTTCGAACAGCTCGACCATCGGCCGCTTCCCACCGGCACGTCCCGCCGGCTGACCGAGAGCCTCGCCACCACGGGTGTGATCTCGGCCATGTACGACGAGGCGTCCTGGCCCGTCCTGCGCAAGGCGCTGCATGACGCGCAGCACGGTGACGGCGCCCTCCTGCTGCGGCTCTCCGACGCCTACTACGAGCGTGACGCGCGCGGTTCCTACAGCAACCTGATGCCCGCCAACTCGGCCGTGAACTGCCTGGACCTGCCGCCCGCCTTCCGCGGCCCGGCCGGCGTCCGGCGCGCCCTGCCGGAGTTCGAGAAGGCGTCGCCCGCCCTGGGTACCAGCTTCGCCTGGGCGGCTCTGACCTGCGCATACTGGCCGGTCCCGGCCACCGGCGCCCCGCACCGCATCCCGGCCACGGGCGCCGCCCCCATCCTCGTCGTGGGCACCACCCGGGACCCCGCCACCCCCTACCCGTGGGCCCGCGCCCTGGCGTCCCAGCTCTCCTCCGGCCGTCTGCTGACCTACGACGGCGACGGCCACACCGCCTACAACCGCGGCAGCTCCTGCGTGGACTCCGCCATCAACGACTACCTCCTGACCGCCACCCCGCCGCCCGCCTCCCGGAAGTGCTCCTGACCTGCGAGGTCCCCGCCCGGACCACCGTGTACGGAGCACCCCCGGAGACTGTGTAGACTTAGGCGCGCTGCTGAAGCCAACCTTGGCGAACCGCAGCTTGCCGCCTTAGCTCAGTTGGCCAGAGCAACGCACTCGTAATGCGTAGGTCTCGGGTTCGAATCCCGAAGGCGGCTCAGGCGAAGCCCAGGTCACTCAGCCCGTGACCTGGGCTTTCTTGTTCAGCGGATGCGACGGCGGCGCCTGGCGCGCGCTGCTCTGCTGTCCGTGGTCTCAGTTCTGGTCTCAGTGCCGGGGGAGACCTGCAGCAGGAAGGCATTCCCCATGCGCTGCATCGCGTCCTTGGCCAGAAGGTTCCGCCCCTTCACGTAGCGGCGGGTCTGACTGATCTGGGTGTGCCGAAGGATCTCCATGATCGTGGGCATGTCGATGCCCAGCTCGTTCAGGATCGTGCCGGCGGTGTGCCGACTCCCGTCGTACAGGCGCCGGTCACTGATCCCCGCTTCGGCAAGGATCTCCTTGAATTCCTCCCAGTCCTCCCGGGGATCGATCGGCCGGCCATCCGGCCGGGCGAACAACACGTTGTGTTCCTGCCACTCGTCCCCGGCGGCGGCCCGCTGCTCCTCCTGCCACGTCTTGTGCTCACGCAGGTAGGGGATGAACGGCGGGGGGATCGGCACGGGCTGCTGGCTCTTCTTGGTCTTGGGCCGGGTGAAGGTGAGGCCACCGTCCTTCCGCTCCGGGCACGCGCTGGCGTGCCGGGTGCAGCCCTTCGGGCACGGCTTCGGGCAGCCTCTCTTGTACCCCTTGTGGGTCGTGCAGTCGGGCGGGCACGGCTCGAACCGGTGGAGGCGGCTGCCGCAGGCCTGGGGGTCCTTGCAGCCGTGGCGCCAGGTGAGGCGCTGGAGCTGCCACGAAGGGTGAAGTAGGCCGTTGTCCAGGTCGACGTAGGGCCAGCGTGCGCCGAGCGTTTCGCCGGGCCGTAGGCCCATTCCGATGCCCATGGCCCAGCGCATGAAGTTGGGGCGCTTGGCCGCGGCTTCCAGGAACGCCTTGGCCTCTTCCCGCTCGAACGGGTTCGCTTCGGTCTCCTCAGCCGACGGCGGGTCGACGAGTGTGGCGACGTTCTCGACCACCAGGCGGCGCCGGTGTGCGATCTTCAGGGCTCTCGACAGGATCCGGTGCACCTTGAGCACATGGGACGGCGCGTGTCCTTCGGCAAGCATGGCGGCATACATCGTCTCCAGATGCTCCGGGGCGAGCTTGTCGAGGCGGTGCTGCCCGACGCCGGGGATGATGTCGTTGCGGGTCTTGGACCAGTAGTCGTCCAGCGACCGGGGCTTGAGCTTCAGGCTCGCGATCGTGGTGAGGTACGTCGTCATCCACCCTTCCACGGTCGGCTTACGGCCGGCCACGGGCGCGCGCCCTTCATCGCGCTGCTTCTCCAGCGCCCGTACCTTGCGCCGCACTTCGGGTTCGGTCTTGCCGGTGCGGTGACGGCGGTCGGGGCTTCCGTCGTTCTTCACGCCCATCGTGACGCGACCGTGCCACCAGCCGTCCGCGCCCAGGTAGATGGAGGACTCCATATTCGGCTTCCGGGACTTCACTGCGCTCCCTCGACGGGGCCGGAGCGGTGCTCCGGCCCCGCCTGTTGCTAGTTGGCCTGCGGCTCGAGGTTCTTCACGTAGTTCTGGAGGTCGGACACGCGGATGCGGCGAGAAGCCCCGCGCTTGACGTAAGGCAGGGTTCCGTCGGCCATGAGCTCGTAGACCGTGGAGCGGCCGAATCGCAGGGCCTGCGCGGCTTCTTCGGGTGTGTAGAGGAGCGGGACGACGGGGGCGACCGGGGCGGTCATCGGTGGTGCCTCCCTACGGTTCGTGTGGTGGGCCCGCAATGCTCTGGGGCGCGACTCATCGCGGCTCAGAGCTGACCTACGGGCTTCGGGATGGTGGTCGGGGCGCCGGGCTGTTCTGTCCGAGGTGCGGATTTCTGCGTCATTGCGTCATGAGCGTCATTGGGGCTTCTGACCTGAGGATTTGCGTGACGCAGTGGTTTGGGGGTGCGTCACTGGCGTGTCATGGGCTGCGTCATCCGATGACGCAGATGACGCAGGATGACGCAGACGCCGCCGTCTGCGTCATCCCTCTAGCCGCAGGTCAGGGGCCGTCTCTGCGCGTGCATGACGCGGATGACGCAGAGTCTCTCCTCTTAGGACAAAAGAGGGGGTGGTGTCTGTTGTGGTGCGGTGCCGCTTCAAGCGTGAAGAAGGAGCCGCTTCGCGGCGCGACCATCGAGCGGCGTTCCGCCGAACAACAAGAAGAGCACCCGTGGCGAGGCGGGGGCGTGCTCTTCTTGCTTGTCCCCGCGACCTCGGTGCACCGGTCAGAGCATTGGCCCTTGCTCATGTGGCTGCAGGATCGGGCGTCGGGTCATCTCGATGTATCGGCCCTCGCTGGTGCGACCCCAGTCGATCAGGACGCCCCGAGCGGCCAGCGTCGGTTGGAGGCGCTTGAGCCGGTCGGAGAGGACCTTGCCTGTGGTCGGCCACCCTTTGGGCAGCGGACGCAGGTCGTCGCCGTTGTAGAGGCGGCTGAGGCAGTGCAGCCACTCGGTAGAGGTCATCCGCTGCTCTGCGCCCGCCTCGATGCTGTCGGCGTGCCTGAGGACCGTCTGCGCGAGCAGGTCACCCTCGATCACGTCGTCATTGAGATCATCCAGGCTGGCCCGGTAGGCGGTGAGCGTGCCCCAGCCGGTCGCCGCGTCGAGCTGCGCGCACAGATGCGCGAAGTCCGCCATCCGCAGGTCGGTAGGGGTTTCCGCCTCAGCCGCACGGACCTTGACCGTCAGATCGAGCAAGGACCCGAGAACGACCGGCAGAACCTCCGCGTACTCCGCCCACAGCTCCGCCTCCGTGCGTCGCACGCGCGGGCGCTCCAGACGCAGGGGCAGGAGGCGTTCGGCGAGGTCGGGCCGGATGACGCCCACATCGATGCCGGTCAGCAGCATCGGGCGGCGGTAGCGGGCCCGGACCACGTCGCCGTCGGTGTACAGGGCGCGCTTGACGTTCTCGGCGCCGGTGACGATGCAGCACATCGCATCCGACAGGTCCGGGGTCATGTGGGAGAGGTTGTCCAGGGCAGTGACCCATCCGGCCGCCACCGCCGCGATCAGGTTCTCCTCATCCTTCGGGGCCCGGCGAAGGTCCCCGCTCATGCCCTCGACGATCCGCACGAGCATCCGACCGCCGGTTGACTTGCCCGCGCCCTGGGGACCGGTGAGGAAAGGAGCGGGGACGGGCACCGACGGCCCCAGGCAGCCGATCAGCCAGGCGATGGCCAGGCATTCGGTCTGCGCGGTGGCGAAGTTGCACAGCCTCAGCAGCAGGTCGATGCCCTTGCCGCCGGTGTCCTTGGCCGGCAAGGGAAGTTCGCCGGTGAGCTGGGTGCGTCGCCAGCACACCTCGCGGGGGTCGGGGATGGCGATGTCCCAGCCGGTGGGGTGGATGCGGACGGACTGCCCGTCGTTGCGGCCCAGGTCGAGCCACGTGGCGCCGTCGAAGCCGGGGGCGACGCGGATGTGGACGGGCTGTACGTCCTCGGTCAGCGCGAGCGCCTCGATCAAGTCCAACGCCTCCTTGAGGGCGGTGCCGTTGAACACGCCGTACCCGTCGCGGAAGAGGCCGACCATGAGTTCCTGGCGGTGGCTGCCGGTCGTGCCCTGCGAGCGGATCGGGCGGGCCACGGGGTGGTCGTTCTTCTGCGCGTACACGGTCCCGTCGGCGGTGCGGAAGTACCGGAAGTGCGCTTGCGCGTACTCGGTGATGATCTCGCGGGCCGGTGTCTTGTCGTCGTCGGCCATGGTCACAGTCCCAGCCTGGTGCGGGCGTTGGTCCACGCGTCGGTGCAGTGCCGAAGGGACTCGCCCTTGGCCTGCGCGGCGGTGAACAGCCGCATGATGTGGGTGTCGGTCAGGCAGCCGCACCGCCCATGAGCGGACAGTACGGCGAGGAACGTGCGGTAGACGGTGGTGTGGATCGCGCTGCGGGCCTCGGTGATGCGCTGTTCGGCCATGGCGATGCCCCGCTCCAGATAGGCAGGCGTGCGGTGACGGCACTCCCCGCCGCCGGCGGGAGCGGGAACGGTGACGGCAGGCTGTACAGGCCGGACCGTGAGGGGCTTCTTCACGGCCAGCGTGCGCACGGCGTCGGGCAGATCGGTCATGGTGCCGGTTCCGGGGCCGAGCCACCGCGCGTAGGACATGAGCGATTTGATGTCGACGCCCGGCCGGACCGCGTTGGATGACTGCATGGCGCCCCGGTAGATCCAGTGCTCGCCCCGCGTCGTCGGTACCGTGCGGGTGGCGGGCAGGGCCTCACGGGCCCATGCGATGGCTGCCGCGTCGTCCAGGTCGACCACCGTTAGCCCGGCCCCGCCGGGGTGGTAGGCGACGGCGGCGGCTTGGCGCCATGCTGGTGCCCACGCGCGCGAGGTGATCAGGCTGGTGTCGGTTGTGGCGGCCGCCCAGCCGTGGCAGACGGCCGGGCACTGACAGGGACCTGTGGTCTGCATGTGGGGGCGCCCGCCGCAAGCCTGGCCTGCGCAGGTGTGACAGTTACCGAACGGAACTTTGCCTTCTCGTAGCGGGAGCACGGGTACGCCGGCTGTGGCCAGTTCCAGAGCGGTGCGGAATGCATCTGGTAGAGGTGAGCGGTAGCCGGGCGCTACCCGGTTGGGGGTGGGTTCGGGCATGCTGAGAGCCCTCCTGTTCTGAGTGGGCTGGAGCGCTGGGACGGCCGCGGTCTTTGGTGAGAGGGCGGCCGCCCCGGGCGCATGTCAGGTCATGCACCAGCCCGAATCACAGCCGGTGTCGAACTCGTCGAAGGGCAAGGTGTCGACACCGTCGGGGATGGCCTTGCGCAGCGGCTTGCCGAAGCGGGTTAAGAACACGTGGTCTTTGCCGAGTGCGTCGCGTCGGCGGTTGAGAAGTTCTTCGAGGTGACATGCCTTCTCGAAGAGCTCCGGTTCGCTGCGGCGCATCTCGTGCCATGTCTCGGGGCGGTGGAACGGGCAGAACCAGCAGGAGGACTTCGGTGGCACCGGTAGACCTGCGCTGCGGATGATGCGGGCGCAGTCCACGCGGCGGATGCCGCGCTCCAAGAGTGGGTATTCGATGCGCTCGTGAGGCTCGCAGCGTCGCTTGTTCGCCCGGCCGATCTCGTCGAGGCTGATCCCTATGCCAACGGTCGCTGGTGTGCTGGGTGTCGCGCCGCGACTCTTGAGCTCGTCGCCGATGACCTTGATTTTGAATTGGGCTGTGCACGAGCGTGTGCCTGGGGCCCCGTTCGACATGCGTACGGGGATCTTCAGCGACCGTGAACCCTGGCGGGTGAGATCCTGGTAGAGCGTTCGGGTCTCACCGGTGCGCTTCATGACGCGATCGAGAACGGTCAGCTCGATTCCGTGTGCCTGAGCGAACGGGATGGCGTGTTCACGCAAGTACTGAAGCGTTCCGGGGTGCTCGGAGTCATCGCCGACGTTGGCCATCAGGAATGTTCGGAAATCGACGTCCCCACGAGCTGCGAGAACTAGAGCAGCGGTGGACTGCCAACCGCCCCCGAAACTGAATGTCCTCAGCTCTTCGCGTTTCTCGGCATGTTGGGTCATGCTGGTGGTTCTCCTTCTGTCCTTTGGACGGGATGGGTGAGCCGGGGGCGGCGGGGTCCTTGCAGGGGAGTGCCGCCGCCCTCGGGCGTATCTAGTGCCGGTTCTCGCGGAGCCAGGTGGCGTACTCCTGGCGGACGTAGTCGCGGTAGCTGGTCCAAGCGCAGACGCGCAGGTCATTGGCGTGTTTGTCGCCGTCGGTCAGAGCGAGGGTGATGGCCGCAACTTCTGCTGCTTCGGCAGCGTTGGCGGCGACGTCCGGCGGGTAGGTGGCGGCTTCCTGCAGCGCGATGCGGTCGAGCATGGCGGCCTTGCGGAGCCGGTGCTCGCGCTCGAGCGGCGGGAAGGGTTCCTCGTCCTGGCCGAGCTGCAGGGCCAGGTCCATGACGTCCGCCATCTCGCGCAGCAGCGACGGGGCCTTGGCGTATGGGTCGTCGGCGGGGTGCTCATGGTGGTCGGCCGTGACGTACAGGCGCATGCGCTTGCCGTCGCGCGTGGGGTGCTGGCGTACGGAGCCGGTGGCGAAGGCGCCCGACAGGGTCTTGGTGATCTGGTCGGTGTCGGTGTCGTCGCAGATGATGCGGATCTCGAACATGGACGTCTCCTTTCGGGTTAGAACGGCGGTTCGTCACTGTGGGCGTTGGTCGCCCACGGGTCGCTGGGGTGCGAGGGGCGGCGGGGCAAGCGCGGCAGTGGCAGCAGGACCCAGCGGCGGTTTTGGTTCCAGCAGCTGCAGGGCTGCCAGTCACAGCCGTCGTACTCGCCGGTCTCGGGGTGGCCGTAGGGGTGCTCGATGCCGCCGTTTCCGTCGCAGGTGGGGCAGTCGGGACGGGGCGTGTCGGTCAGGATCAGTGCTGGGCGGGGCCATATGGCGCGCTGGATGCGCAGCCGGGGCAGAGCGCGGCGGTTCATGCCGTTCCTCTCGGTCGGGCTACTTGGCCTTGGCGTGGAGAAGCCGGATGGTCAGGCCCATGCCGACGGGGCCGGAGAGCGAGCCGATGACGGCGGCGGTGCGGATCGCGAACTCGAACAGGGCGAGTGCTGCGGCGGTCAGGCCCATGAGGGCGAAGGTGATCGCCAGGGCGAACGCGAGCGGTCGCATGTAGGTCTGGGTCGGACGGGAGGCCGCGGGGGTGATGATGTGGGGGCCACCGCGGGCGTAGTGGTCAGCGGGAAGGTGCTGCATGGCGGTTCTCCTGTCAGGAGGCGAGATGCGTGGCGGCGTTGGCGATAGCCGTGCACAGGCGGTAGATGGGGCTGTAGGCGCCGGTGCCGGCGATGAAGAAGCCGAAGAGGAACAGCACGATGGCGTTGCCGTAGCTGACGTGGCGGGCGCGGAGGATGACGATTGCGGCGATGCCGAGGAGGACGGCTGCGGACACGCTCAGGGTCACGGGCACTCCGTTCCTTGGGGTGTGCTGAGCCCCGCCCGGTGATGTGGTTCGGGCAGGGCTCGGGCTTGTCGTCTGCTTGTTGTGCGGCTTGTCGCTTGTCTTGTCTTGTCGCTTGTAATCCCCAGGTCACAGGGGGTTCTGGGCGTCGTACGTTGCGCAGCCCCTTCCTCTCGGGCAGGGGTGACAAGCGACAGACAAGTGATCGGGTCAGTCGTTGCCGGGGGTGTCGGGGGCGTGCTGACGGTGGACGTAGCGGGTCTTGGTGCCGGTGCCGATGCGGACGACTTCCCCGGCTTCCAGCCAGTCTTTAAGCCAGCCTTGGACGGTGGGTCGGGTGGTGCCGAAGTCGTCGGCCAGTTCTCGGGCGATGGCCGATGCGCCGGTGCCTTCGGGGCCGGCGGCGACGATGAGCATGAGTGCGGCCTGGCGTGCGTCGGGCTGCTCGGGCTCGCGCGGCTTGCGTCCGGTGGTCCATGTGGAGGGGTCTGACCAATCAGTCCCGTCATCCGCCACCGAAGTGGTGCTGCGTGGGTCGGCGGCGGGCAGGCGGAACATCTCCTCCAGCTCATCCGTCTCCGGCGTGGGTACGTCTCGGGCGGGGCGCGGGGCGTCCCAGTCCGCAGTCGCCTTCCACTCGCGCCCGACCGTCGCCCGGCCGTCAGCCATGGTGGCGGCGGCCACGGGTTCGGGGGCCCACAGGTGGCCGCAGCGTTCCAGCGTCCACCGTTCCTCGTAGTCCGTGCCGGCCGCGGTGAGCGAGGGAGTGTCCAGGGCGGGGCGGCGGCGGGCGGTGGCGGCGCAGATCTCTTCGATGAGGCTGGGGGTGATGCGCCACTGCCGGGCCTTGTCGGGCTGTTTGCCTTCCGTGCCCACCAGCAGCGATCCGGGGCCTTCGAAGCTGTTCTCAGCTGACAGGGCGCGCCAGCCGAAGAGGTGGCCCAGCTCCGAATCCTCGGTCGCTCCGGTGCAGACGCGGTTGGAGGCCATCTTGCGCACCATCGGGTCTGGCAGGACGTCCTGTGTGACGCGCAGCACCGACACCACAGCACGAATGGCCATGGCCCGTGCGATGCGGATGACCTCCGAGATGCCTGCCATGACGGCCTTGGCTTCGCGGGTGGCGGCTACTTCCGCACCCTCGTCGACCACGATGACGATCTCGGGAATCTGAGGGCTGACGGGCAGCTTGTCGTCGTCCTCAGCGCGCATGTGGGCCTGGTAGGCGACCTTGCGCGCCTTGGCGATCCGGACCGCGACTTTGAGCATGCGGGTCGCTTCCGCGGGGGTGCTGGCCACCCAGTCCACGCCCGGTACCGGGATGTCGGCTCCAGCCCAGCGTGAGCCTTCGGTGTGGTGCTGGGCTTCGCGCCAGGCGTGGAGCCAGGGCAGGCCGATGGAGCCGCCGTTGAGGTCGATGACCCACACGAGCGTGTCATTGGTCTGGCCCAGGCGGGCGATCAGCGTGTGGAGCCAGTTGGTTTTGCCCGAGCCGGTCGGCCCGGCCACGATGGTCGAGGCCTGCCGAAGGTCCAGTTCCGAGCGTCCCCCGTCCGACAACAGGGCCGCCGGGACGGGGTTGTTCACGGTCGTCATCTCGGCTGCTTCCCCGACCGGGTAGGGCAGTTCGCTGCCGGCGGCGGATTTGGTGGTGACCTTGATCAGGACCAGGCGCCGGGACATGCCGTCGTGGACGCTCAGTCCGCAGCCGGTGGGCAGGTCGAGGTCGGAGGCGAGCGCGTCGGTGCGGTCGGCGATCGATTTGCGGGTGGTGCCGCCTTCGGGGAGCTTGACCTCGACGGTGTAGCCGCGGCCGGACGGCCAGTGCTCGATCCCGACGATCTCACTGTCGTCCACCCTGCACACGCGCGCGATGCGGTCGATCCACTCGGCGGCCAGCGCGCGGCGGGTGCCGATCATCAACAGCGTGGAGCGGCGGACTTGCTCGGTCTCCTCGCGCGCGGCGAACCCCACGGCCATGGTGCCCGCGGCGATACCGGCTACGGCCAGTGAACCGAGCGCGGGCAGGGTCAAGGGGCCGTCACCGGCCAGTGCCCAGGACGACCACGCGCCAGCCACCAGCCAGCACGAGGAGCGGAAGCCCAGCGTGGCGCGGGTGATGCGCTTGCGCCATCCCGTAGCGAGCGTGCCAGCGGCCCCGGCGACGCTTGCGGCTAGTGCCCATCCGGCGGGCATGGCGGCGGTGGAGGCGAGTGCGGTGGTGACCAGGGTGCCGGCGGTTCCGTTCAGGGTGCCGGTCAGGATGCCGTGCCCGGCGCGCCAGTCCACCAGCGGCGCACGGCTGCTTTTGCTGCTGCTCATGGTCTCCTCATCTGAAGACGCGACCGGCCCCCGCCGCGGGCGGGGACCGGAAGGCTGTGATGCGTGAATACGAGGGGGTTAGCTGTGGTGTCTCAGGACGTTGGTGTCGCGGTGAGGCGCTCGCGGTAGGCGCGTTGGCGGCAGGCATGGGAGCAGTAGCGAGCCGGGCGTCCGGTCGCTGTCGCGGCAACCTGTCGCCTGCATGTGCGAACGGCACAGCGGCGCTGTGCCCGGCGGGTTTCGTCACGGGTTTCGTCTTGCTGAGGCGCCAGCGGTGGCGCACCCTTCGCGGTGACTTCCCACAGCGTGCGGGCAACCTGCTCGCTTCCGAGACTGCGTCGAGGGCGACTGGGTGCGTCCCAACCAGCTCGTGCAGGGCGGTCAGCTGCCCGACGCCACCCGACTGCCCGCAGGCTGGCGCCGCTCTCGCCGTCTTGGGTGTACGTGATGGCCCGTCGGTGCCCGGCGGCCTTGGCGGTACGCCAGGCGGCGCCGTAGAGGGCAGAGCAGGCGTTTGGGGTGCCATCGGTGGCTAGTCGGGTGACCTCGACCGTGAGGCCGTCGTCATACGCGCGGGCGACGGGGCGCCCGATAATGGCGACGCCGACGAGGCGCCCGTCTGCGTTTATGGCGCCAAGGGAGAACTTGTGCCCCCGTGGGGCGGCGTGATGGCGGTGAACGCGGTCGACGTAGGCGCATGCGTCCCGGAACACCATCGGTACGACAGTGATGGTCATCTGCGTGGCACCAATCTCATGAGACGGCACACTTAGCCGACGTTCCAGCGGCGTTCGCCGTCGATGCCCTTGCGCGGGTTCTCGTTGCGCTCGATGTCGTCGGCGTGCACTCGGCGGTAGACGGCGCCGACTTCCTCAAGGGCCTGCACGACACGGTTCATGGCGCGGTAGCCCTCACCGATCTCTTCCACCACGTGCGGGTGGACCGGCAGTTTCTCGTCGGACAGTTCCGTCAGGACCCGCAGCGTCTCCTGCACGGTCTCCATCGCGACCGGCAGATCGTCGATGAGGGTCTGGAACTCAGTCATGTGCTCGGGGTCGAAGGTGGACGCGGCCTGCAGCATCACGTCGGCCGCATCCGACAGCCGCGCAAACCCGGTAGCAGTGGTCTCGGACATGGGTGCTCCTTCACGGGGGTTCCCGCCCAGCGGCTGCGGCCGGACCGGCCGGCCAGGCAACACGGGTGCCAGTTCCTGCGGCTTGGGGCGTGCGGGGTCGTTGACGATCTCGGCAGGCACCGGCGCCTGGCCGTCCTGCGGGATCCCGCGGATGCGGGCGTCACGCTTCTCGCGTGCTCGCCGCGCACGAGCGGCCAGGCGGCGCCAGATCGCGCTCCTGTGTCGTGAGGCCACACCGGGCCGTTTGATGTTCCACAAGCCCGACAGCCCCCAGACGGCACCAGCCAGCAGCGCACTGCCCAGCATCCGCGCTCCATGCCGTGCGGCCGAACGGCGCAACGCCCGGCGCTGTGCCTTCGCCTGCACGGCACCGCGTATCGGCGCCTTCCGCTCCCGCCGCTTGCCTTTGGCGGGTGTGGGGGTGGAGTCGGGGACGGGGATTCCGGCCTTCTTGTAGGCCTTGGCTATGCCCTTGGCCATCCGCCGGTTACTGCGCTCAGCCGCACGGGCCGCACGGGCAGGGGCCCCGGCCTGCCAACGGGCGCGGCCAGCAGCAAGCCGATCAGCAGCAGCGCGTCGACCAGCTGCTGTCAGGGCAGCAGCACGCCCACCTCGCGAGCGGGACGACGTGCCCGGCCCGGCCGCACGGCCGGAACGAGAGACAGTCCCGCGCCCGGATGCAGGCTGCCGCGGGCCCGTACTGGCCCCCGAGGCGTTTCCCACGCGTGGCCCGGCCTGCCTGCGGCCAGCCGCACCTTCCGTCGAGGCGCCCCGGCCGGCGCTCATCCGGCCTGAAGCAGAACCGCGCCGGGCCGCCGACCGGGCAGCAGCACGCAGACTGCCCGCCCTCGAGCGGACCCCACGCCCGGCCCCACGTGTACCTCGAGCGGCAGCCGGTACAGCCCCAAAGCCTGCCGACTGATGCGCCGAGCGGCGGCCTGCCGCGCGTACCGTCCCGCCGCGTTCAGCAGTGGTTGTATGACGGCGGCGGCCGGGGCGGTTGCTGCGCCGCCGGTTACCGGCCCAGGTGCCCAGCGCCACCGCCCCCGCAGCAGCTCCCGTCGCGGCGAGCCCGACCGGGCCGCCAACCGTCATCGCGCCAACAGCCACGGCGCCGAGAGCGTTCGCCCCGGCCACGGCCAATGGCACGCCCGGCAACGGCGCTGGCGCGACGACCGCAGGGGCCGGCGGATATGGAGGCGGGGGCGGGATCTGGACTTCCGTCACGGTCTCGGCCGTGGATTCCGACATGATGAGTAGTGCTCCCTTCCATGGGGAGAGGGCGCCCCCGGCCGGGCCCTAGACAAGCGGGCTGGGGGCGCCACAGCACGGCGCTGCGGTCAGATGTGAACGGGGTGCGACGCGGCGACTTCCTGCCAGCGCCGGTTTTCGCCCGGGTCGACGCCACGGACGCGGATCTTGAATGTGCAGCCCTGCACCATGCAGCGGTGGGTCGTCGAGGTCACGGCGGCGGCCACGGCATCCCCGACAGCGGCGATGCAGGCGAACACGCTCAGCGCGCAGCTCGCGATCAACAGCTTCGGCACGCCGTAGGTGGCCAACTGGGCGGCGTTGACAGCGGCGACGGCGGCGCCAACGGCCATGGCGATGGCCAGGGATAAGCGGGCGAGAGCCTTCTTCTCATGGGTCATGCCAGTTCCTTCGCTCTGAGTTCATTGAGGTCGAGGAGTGGGAGGTCAGGCTGCGATAGCGGAGGCGGTGGCCGCCGTTGAGGAGGGCGCTTCCCGCAGTTCCTGGTAGCGCTGGGAGACCCAGCCGACGGACCAGCCGGTCAGCTCTGCTGCCGCGCGTACGGCCAGGCCGGCCTCGAAGGCGGCCTGTACGGTCGCGCGGGCGTCGTCCTCGGGCAGCTTTTCGGCGGCCGGGCCGGCGGCCAGGCGAGCGGCCCGTTCACGCTCGGCCCGCTCGATCTGCCTCTGCTGTTCACGGCGCTCACGTTCGGCCCGCTCCCGGCGCTCTTGTTCCAGACGCTGGGCAGCCTCACGTTCACGCTGCTCATGCTCACGCTGCTGCTGTTCACGCTCACGCTCACGGTGCTCGCGCTCTTGACGCTCCTCGCGCTCACGGGCCGCGGAGCGCTCGTGTTCTTCGCGTCGCGCCCGCTCCTCCCGTTCAGCCTGCTCACGGATCAGGCGGGCCTCATGCTCGCGCTGTTCACGGGCAAGTTGAGCCTGGTGTTCCCGCTCCTCCCGTGCGCGCTGTGCGGCCGCTTCCTCCCGCTGCACCGCCGTCTTCTGTCGTGCCTCTTGCTCAGCCCGTTCCTGGGCCCTCAGAGCCGTCACAGCAGCGGTGATAGCTCGCCGGTAGGCAAGGCCGGTCTCCGCGGTGACGATGAGCAACAGGGGCGAGACCGAATGGACAGCGACACCTACGAGGTCGCCGTTGAGCGCGGAGTCGCCCACGTTGAGGGCGAGGGTCATGGCGCCGGTCATCCAGCGCAGGGCGATCGGCCACTTCCCGCCGTGCCCTCCCAGCCGGGCCAGGACTGAGTCCAGCCGGACCACGATCACGACTGCGGCGTCCACGACCAGCGGCAGAATCGGGGATGTCCAGGCCCATGTGCCCGGGGTGTGAGCTGCCATCAGCGGGGTCACGGTCAGGACCGAATAGAGCATGGCCCCACCCACGATCAGCCACGTGCCGATCGACAACGCGCGCTCGGCTGAACGAATCTGAACGGTGTTCATCCCCGGCGCGTTCACCGTGACCACCCCGGCACACCGCGGGTGCCCGGACGACCGGTACGGCGGCCATTGGTGGTTGTCATCGACGGGATCGGACTCCTGGTGATACGCCATCCGCCGCCGAACTTCTTGGCGTCGTACATGGCCTCATCCGCCAACCGCAGCGCGCGTGACAGATCCGGACCGGGAAGAGCATCGGCGATGAACGCGCCGATGGAGGCGCCGACCCGAAGCTGCGTCTCGCGGAAGGGCACCGGCTCACACAGACACTCATGGAGGCCGGCAAGGTTGAAGGACAGTGCCTCGGGGCGCTGGGGGAACACAACGGCGGCGAACTCGTCGCCACCGAACCGGCCAGCACACCCATCCAGCATCGAGGCAAACGCCGACAACCGCTCGGCAGCCGCAGCCAGGACAGCGTCACCGGCCGCATGCCCGTGGGTGTCGTTGAGCGCCTTGAAGCGGTCAAGGTCCACCAGGACCACGGCGCCCCCGGGCTTGCGCACAGCGCGCCGGGCGGCGGCCTCGAACATGCCGCGCCCCGGCAGGCCGGTCAGAGGGTCGCGGCGGGCACGGTCGATACGCCGACGCAGCAGCAGGGTGTGGACGGACCACCCGGCAGCCAGCGGCCCGGCCGCAGCAGATGCGGCCAGCAGGGTGTTCATCACGCCGCCACCGCCTCACGCAGTGGGCGGATCCCGTCGGCGAGATCGGGGTTCTCCGCGAGGATGTCGCGAGCCGCGTCCAGCCGGGCGGCGCGCTCCTCCTCGCCCTCCCCTGGCTCGCCGAGCCACAGTTCGAGCGGGGTGCCTAAGGCCAGTTCGATGAAAGTCGTCATGGCTGACAGCTCTTTCGGAAGTCGGGATGGGGAGCCCGAGGCGGCGGGGGGTCCTTGCAGGGGAGTGCCGCCACCCCGGGGCCGTGCGAGAGAGGTCAGGAACGGCGGACGTCGCCGCTGACGCTGCGGGCGCTGATCCGCAGGCCGCTGCTACCGCCGATGACACGGACGTCCCCGGACACCGTCTCGGCCCGCAGCGAACCCGACGTCGCGTCCGCAGCACGTACGAGGACGTCGCCGGAGGTGGTGCTCAGGTCGGCGTGGGTGCCGCTGTAGAAACCCACGGCGATGTCACCGGAGACCGAACCGGCGTGGAGGCGGCCGGTCAGGTGGCCGACAGACAGATCACCCGACGTTGTGGTGGCGTTGAGACTGCCGGCCCCGTCGATCCGCAGGTCACCGGAGACCGACCGGAACTCCATCCGGTCGACGTTCCCGCGCACAATGGCGTCAGCGGACTGCGACACCACCGCCAGGGACGACCCGACCGGCAACGTCACGATGGCCTCGATCGGGCTGACCACGTCCATCACCCCCGTCACGCCGCCCGCAACCCACTTGCCGTTGACGAACGTGGCGCCGGTGACTGACCCGTGCAGGGTGCCGATGGTCTGTGTGATGCGGTTGCCCCGGATGGTCTGGGTGATCACATTGCTGGGGATCTCGGGAACCTCGACCGCCAGTGCCTGCCCGTCCTGATTGCTGCGGGCCCGGCTGATGGCGTCGGCAGCGGGGCCGGACGCATCGTCCGTCCGCAGCACGACCCGAGCAGCCGTGATGTTGTCGAGAACCTGTACCCGGACGCTGCCGACCGGCAGGTCGATGCCCAGCACGATCGGGCCGCTGGACTGGGAAACGAAGGTGCGGTCAGTCATTGCTGTCCTTCGGGAGAAGAGTGAATCCGAATGAGGTGAGGCGGCGAAAATGCCGACCGCCGCACGTGGTGGTGCTGAGCGGGTCGTGCCGGACGACTACCTGCGTCCGTGCCAGCCGCCGGCGGCCGCGTTACCGTTCGTCCGGGCCTGCCCGGACTGCTCACGCGCCGCGCCCCGCGTCTCGGGGCTGTTGTGCCGCCGGTAGTCCTCACGAGCCTGGGCCAGCAACTCCTCGACCTCCGGGCTCTGGGCATCGCTGTGCGAGCCGAATATGCTCACCATCGATCCTTTCGAGGGTCCTCAAGGGCGCGCCCGGTAGCTGTCCAGGCGAGGGCGCGCCCGCCTTCATGTCTGATCTCTGGCGCTGGGGCATCCAGCTCCCCTCAACCCCGCCCGTACGGCCGAGCAGCCGGACAGGCGGAGGAGGCAGCCGGCCGCAGCGCAAACGCTGCGGAAGCAGAACGGGCTTCACCGGACCAACCGTTGCCACAGTCATCCGGTCCCGTGCCCGGGATCGGGTGCGTCATCATCACTGCTCTGACGCCAGCAGGGCGGCGCACACCAGGTGGCAGCCAAGGGGTTGACCTTCAGCAATGAAGGGATGATCTCCAGGGCTGTTCTCCAGAGCTGATATGCGGGGCAGGACAGGTTCACCTGCCACGAAGTGGCCGCCGCGGCCATCACCCGGGCCGCTGCGGGGACGGGGACGCACCCCGTCAAATTGGCACACTGTTGAGTTCTCAAGCAACCGACGCTTCCTTCTGGCCCGTTTCGCGCGGGGCCCTCCGGGCGCGCATTTGTGCAGGTCAAGCAAGGGTCGTACTGCCGCTGCTGCCCCCGGGGGGAGTAGCGCTGGCACGTGACAGCATGTACTAGCACGAACCATGGCGCAACCCTCTCGGGCGGGAACCGTGCTAACTCGTGCTAGTGGGTACGCTCGATGGCGTGACGATCTCCGAGAATGACCCGAGACAGCCGTTCGAGCAGGTAGCTGCGTCGCTGCGACGTGAGATCGAGCGGGGCGACATCGCCCCTGGTCAAAAGGTTGGGTCCGTGCGTGATCTCGCTGCACGGTTCCATGTCTCGCCCACTACGGTGCAGCGGGCCCTCAGGTTGCTCAGGGACGAAGACCTGCTCGTGACTACGGGTCGGGGCAACTTCGCCCGCGACCCGAAGCAGGCCAGTCGAGTCACGGAAAGCGCCGGCGGCGGCAACCTCTCCGAGGTTCTGCGCCAGCTCGAACATGTCACCTCCCAGCTCTCTGACCTTCGCGGTCGGGTTGAACGGCTGGAAGCCGGACTTCCCGATCTCCCTGTCGAGAACAAGTAGGCCGCAAACTGTGCTGAAGCGCAGTGGACAGGGTTAACACCCGCTCACTGTTACCTGTTAACTCCCCACGTCAGACACCGGCGTTCGGCATGATGGGGGCCCGTCGCATCGCCGATGTCGGGGGGAACCTTGAAGACGAAGTTGCAGGCAGCTCGTTTGGCTCGGGGATGGTCTCAAAACGAGCTGATGGATGCGATGGAGGACGCTGCGCGGCGCCTTGATGCCGCATTACCGGCACGCTCCAGCCTTAAGACGCAAATCTCCATGTTCGAGAACGGCCGACGGGCGCCCGGATCGGACTATCAGGCCATCTTCTGCGAGGTCTACCAGGCAACTCGGATCGAGCTGGGCCTTGCCCTCGAGACCGCTCCTTCCCAACTCGAATCCCTGCCCACACTGCCCAGTCCACGTGCCCTGTCGCCTCAGGTGAACCCCGAAGTACTCAGCTACCTGCAGTCCGTATTCGTCCAGCATGCGCAGGCGGAGCCGCTTGTTGGACCGCGCTTCCTAGTGCCCGCGGTGCAGAGCCAAGTGCCTCTGATCGAACAGTTATGCAAGGACGCTGCAGGCTCCCTTCGCGAGGAAGCGGTGCACGTCGGTGCGCGGTACTCCGAGTTCCTGGGCTGGCTCTACCAGGACATCGGCGACTCGCAGGCGGCAATGCTGTGGACGAACCGGGCTCTGGACTACGCGTACGAGCTGGACGATGCCGTTCTCAGCGCCTACGTCTTCCAGCGCCGCAGCAACATCGCTGCTGAGGCAGGTCAAGCAGGCTACGCAATGGGTCTCGCCAATGCCGCACTGCGAGAACCCCGAAAGCTTCCCCACCAGGTTCGTGCGGTCGCCTTACGCGCCCGAGCCAACGCTTACGCCCAGCTCGGACAGGCAGACGAGTGCGCCCGCGCCATCGATGAAGCCCGAGCGCTCGCAGGCAAAGAGGCAGACGACACCACACTCGTCGCCTACTGCACGCCCGCCTACATCGACATGGAGGCCGCGAACTGTGCACTGCAGCTTGAGCGACCTCAAGAAGCAGTGAGGACGCTGGAAGCCAGCCTCACGCGGTGGCCGGCCGAGCAGCAACGAGACCGTGGCCTGTGCCTCGCACGGCTCGCGACTGCGTACGCACAACTTCAGGACGTTGAAGGCGCTCATGCTGCGGCCTCGCAGGCGGTCGCCATCGCCCAAAGCACCGGCTCAGCACGCATCCTCGCAGAGCTGGGGCGGCTGCAAACCCATCTCGCACCCTGGCGAAAGTTGGTGGAGATCGCGGAACTCAATCGGCTGTTGGGCAGTATGAAGGGCGACTGAACCACACCGAAGGAGAGCTGTGAACCTACTGCCTACGATCACCACGACGGACGTCCAGGCGCAGGCACCGCAGGTGGCGATACTCCCGGTCGGTTCGTACGAGCAGCACGGGGCACACCTACCGCTCATCACGGACACGGCCATCGCCTGCGTCATCGCCCGTGAGGTCTCTGCCATCCACCCCGTGCTGGTGCTGCCTCCCCTGAGCATCGCGTGCAGTCACGAGCACGGGACATGGGCCGGAACCGTCAGCATCAGTTCTCGCACCCTGCACGCCGTGATTACGGATATCGCCCAGTCGCTGGAGGCATCGGGCATCCGAAAGCTCGTACTCGTCAATGCTCACGGCGGTAACTATGTGCTCTCCAACATCGTCCAAGAGGCCAACGTCAGCGAGCCGCGAATGAGCCTCTTCCCGCTGAGTCACGACTGGAAGCGCGCCCGCGAGCGCGCCGGCCTGATCAGCGACGGGCACGCTGACATGCATGCCGGGGAGATCGAAACCTCAATCCTGCTCCACGCCGAGCCTTCCCTCGTGCGCCCCGGCTACGAGACGGCTGACCATGACGGTGGCGAGCGACGCTTCCTGCTCACTGAGGGCATGAAGGCGTACACCGAAACCGGAGTCATCGGCTTCCCGTCGTACGCGACCGCGGAGAAGGGCAAGGCTGTGCTGGCGAGCCTTGTCGGGGACTTCGCCGAACATCTGAGAGTGCTGGGCTGATGAGTTCCCGGACGTCCAGGCGGCGCCGCCTGGTCTCAGTTGTGGTCTCGAACACCGGAAGTTCCGTCCATGTCCGATGACGTCCGTCGTGGTCCGGCGAGTGGCCTGTCCTGGGGCTAAGCCCGAACGGTGGACGCCTGTGGATCGCCCCGGACCAAGATCGGACAACTCGTAATGCGTAGGTCTCGGGTTCGAATCCCGAAGGCGGCTCAGGCGAAGCCCAGGTCACTCAGCCCGTGACCTGGGCTTTTTCTTATGCCGGGACGCGACGGTCCGGGGTGCGGGCGAGATGGAACTGCGCGGTGATGTGCGTGGGGAGGCGGCGCAGAGCTTGCATGGTGCACGCGTGGCATGTGCCGTCGGTTGGTGCTGCGGCTGGCGAGTGGTCGGGGTGGCAGGGAACGGTGCTGCATATACGCTGTCCCTCTTTTGTAAACGACCGTCCTTGGTACAGCCTTTGCTGTGCGCATTCCGGAGTCGCGATATCGGAAGGAAGGCTGTGCCGAAAGACCTCGTGTGCAACGGAAGCTTCCCCATCCACGTCGTGGACGGAGGTCGGCCGACGCAAGTCCTTCCGTGTCCGCAGCCTCGGCACCCTCGTCGATGCCAGTGAGATGGGCCAGGGGCCTGCGGATGACGTCGGGGCGGTATTGGGCGTCGAACGCCGCGCGTGACCCCCGAGGCCCAGGTCATGTATGCATGACCTGGGCCTTTCGGTTTTTCGGTACACGTCCCCGGGAGTGAGCTTGGTCGCCGCCTACCGTCTCGTCACCTCCGTGGCCCCCGGCCGCCCTTCGTGTTCCGGACTGGTCTGGTACGCCTCCTACGGGTCCAACATGGATCCGGAGCGGCTGCGGCACTATCTCGTCGGGGGGCGGCCCGACGGGGGTGCGCGGACGTATCCCGGCTGTCGTGATCAGGCGCCGCCCCGGGAGTCGGTGCCCGTCGAGATGGGCGGGGCGCTGTACTTCGCCACCGAGTCGGCGGTCTGGACGGGCGGGCGGGCCTTCTACGATCCGCACGTGGCCGGGACCGTGCGGGGGTATGCGCATCTTGTCACCGCGCAGCAGTTCTCCGACATCGTCGCTCAGGAGATGTACCGGGCTCCGGGCGTCGACCTCGATCTCGCCGTGGTGCTGAGCGAGGGGCGGCAGGTGCTGGGGGACGGGCGGTACGAGACGCTGGTGTGTCCTGGGGAGCTCGACGGGGTGCCCGTGCTGACCTTCACCGCGCCCTGGGCGCTGGCGGAGGTGCCACACACCGTCCCCTCCGCCCCCTACCTGTGGCATCTTGTGGTCGGGCTGCGCCTGGCCGGGGCCTGGAGTGATCTCGCCATCGCCTCCTATCTGGCGCGGGCGCCCGGTGCCTGCGGGAACTGGACCGCCGAGGGGATTCTGGGGCTCATGGACGGGCCTCCTTCCAGTCGCCCAGGAAATCGATCTCCGATGTGAGGGTCACGCCCGTCTCCCGCAGCACCTGGTCCCTGACGACCGCGATGGCCTCCGCGAAGGCCGTCGCCGTCGCGCCGTCGTCCGCCACCAGGGTGTGGTGGAGCGTGGAGACGCGCACGCCCTCGGCGACGGGTGTGCCGAGGGGGAAGCCGGAGTGGTGGACGAGCCAGCTCGCGCTGGCGCGGGTGGAGCCGTCCGGGAAGCGGTTGACGGGGGCCCGGCGGGCGCGCAGGGCGGTGGCCTGGGCCGGGGTGACCTCGGGGCTGAGGAAGACGCTGCCGACCGAGCGGCGGTCGGGGGTGTGGCAGTCGTCGAGGACCATGCCCTTGCGGCGGCGGACGGCCAGGACCGCGCGGGCGGCGTCCGCGAGGGGGACGCGGGTGCCCCGGGCGACGCCGAGTTCCGCCGCGACCGCGCCGTAGGCGACGGGGGCGCTCAGCCGGGAGCGGCGCAGGGCGAGGGTGAGGGTGAGCAGGGTCCAGCGGCGGGAGTGCTTGAAGACGCTGGTGCGGTGGCCCAGGCCGCAGGCGCCGGCGTCGAGGGTGACGCGGTGGCCCAGCCGCCAGTCCCAGGCGGTGACGCTCACCAGCGTGTCGGCGATCTCCTGTCCGTAGGCGCCGACGTTCTGCACCGGGGTGGCGCCCGTGGTGCCGGGGATGCCGCTGAGCATCTCCATGCCGGTCAGGCCCTCGGCGATGGTGAGGTCGACCAGGTCGGTGAGCGGGTGCCCGGCCTGCACCTCGAGCAGCACCGTGTCGTCGGGGGCGGTTCCGGTGACGCGTACGCCCTTGGTGGTCATGCGCAGCACGGCGGGGGAGCAGCCGGCGTCGGCGGCCAGGACGTTGCTGCCCTCGCCCAGGCAGACGGGCGGTCCGGGGCGGGTGGCGGCGAGGGCGGCGAAGTCCGGGAAGTCCGCCGCGTCGTGCAGCTCTGCGACGACGGACGCGGGGCCCCCGATCCCCAGGGTGGTGAGCGGGGCCAGCGGTAAGCCGTGGGTGACGTGCATGGATTCCTTCTGCCTAGCAGGCTGCGCGGGGGCTGTCGGCCGCCGGTGGGCGGTCCGCCGTCAGGAGGTCGTCGGTCCGCTGCACGATGCGGCGGGCCGTGGCGCTGTCGAAGCGCAGGAAGCGGCGCCGCAGTTCGGCCAGGCGGGCGGTGGCGCGCAGCGAGGTGACGGTGTCGGTCAGGTCCAGGGCGTCGGCGGCGGCCTCGGCCGCGCCGTCGACCTCGCCGCGGGCCAGCCGGGCCTCGGCCAGGGAGGCGCTGTGCAGCAGTCTGTTGCGCGGCTGGCTGTCGCCGAGCAGTTCGATGCCGTGCTGGAGGTGCCACTCGGCCTGCCGGGGGCGGCCGATCTCCAGCCAGGCCCGGCCGGCGTCGGCCACCATCACCGCGGGCGAGAGCCAGTAGGCCCAGGGGGCGTCGGCGGGCGGGCCGCCGGCGGCGGAGAGCTCGGCCGCCTCCTCCAGGGCCCGCAGGCAGCCCACCTCGTCGCCGAGGCCGGCGTGGGCCCTGGCCTGACGGGTGGCCAGCAGCGCCTGGGTGATGCCGGGTTCCTCGCCGGCCGAGCCCTTGCGGGCGATGCGGATCAGTCGCAGCGCCTGCTCGCCCTGTCCGGCCCAGGCGGCCCGGTAGCTCATGCAGGAGATGACGTACGCGGCGAGCGGGCGGTCGCCGGCGGCGCGGGCGGCCGCCAGGGCGGTCAGGAAGCACGAGCGGCTGCGTGCCTCCAGGCCGAGGTCGGCGGCCAGCCAGCCCGCGAGCTGGGCCAGTTCGGCGATGATGCGGTGCAGCCGGACGCCGGTGGGCGCGGGGTAGGCGTAGTCGGCGGCCATCGTCCGGGCCCAGCGCAGGTCCTGCAGCGCCCAGTCCATGACGAGCCGGCTGCGCGCGCTGTCGTCGAGCAGGCGCAGCTGGCGGATGCGGGCGGTCAGGATCTCCAGTGCCTCGTCCGGTATCTCGGCGCCGTGCGCCCGTGCCGGGAGCGGGCTGTCGTCGCCCACCAGCCAGTCCACGGCGGCGGGGAGCGGATCGAGCGCCTCCGCCTCCGCCTCCGCGGCCGCGGTCACGTCCGCGACCGGTGGGGCAGGAGGGCCGGCCGGTGCCGGAGTCGCCGCCGGGAAGTGCCGGGGCCACAGCTCCCCGACCGTGACCGTCTCGCCCAGCCGCTCCGACAGGATCGACGCGACGACGTGCGGAAGCCGGCGGCGCGGCAGCGAGCCCTTGAGCCAGTTGTAGGGGGCCTTGGGGCTGATCGTGCCGGGGCCGCACTTCCTGTTGATCTCGCGGGCCAGCTGCTCGGGGGTCCAGGCCAGGTGCTGAAGGCAGGAGGCCAGTACTGACGTGCCGCCGGCATCCATCGTCGCTCCCCCGCCCGTCCCGGACGCTCCTGAACGTAGCCAGGCATTCCCCTTGTCCGTCGGGCCAATCTGTGACGGTAGCCACAGACGGTTACTCATCGTGCGATTTCGCCAAGCTCCCGCGACCGCCCGTACGGACGCTTCGTCCCGGGACCGGGACCGGGACCGGGGCCGGAGCCGGGGCCGGGGCCGGAGTCGCGGACGGCGGCCGGCCGCAGGACGAGCCAGTAGAGCACCACCCCCACGGCCAGCACGGCGTCCGCGAACAGGAACGGCGCGTGGAACGAGCCGGTCGCCTGCGCCAGCCAGCCGGTCAGCAGCACGCCGCCCGCCGTGGCCGCCGTGTTGGCGAAGTTCATCAGCCCGCTCACCGCCCCCACCGCCCCGGCCGGGGCGAGCAGTCCGGGCAGGCTCCACGCCACGGGCGCGGCGACGGCCAGGCCCGCCAGCGAGACGGACATCCAGCACACGGCGGCCGCCGGGGAGCCGGCCGTGCCGGCCGCGCCGATCGTCGCGCCGCAGGCCAGGCCGCCGGCGAGCACGGCCCGGCGGACGGCCCACGGGTCGCGGCCCCGGCGCACGAGGTGGTCGACCAGCCAGCCGCCGAGCAGCAGCTCGGCGACCGTCGCCACCGCCCACGGGACCATCGAGTACAGACCGGAGGCCATCAGCTCGACGTGGAACTGCCGTTGGAAGAACTCCGGCATCCACGTGAGCACGATGTTGATCGTGTAGCCGTAGCAGGCGAAGCCCAGCGAGAGGGTCCACACCCGGCGGGAGCGCAGCGCCCGGCGCAGCTGCCCGGCCCGCGCCCGGTCGCCGTCGCGGGCCCCGCCCTCGAGGATGAACGTCCGCTCCGCCGGGCGCAGCAGCGGATGCTCCGACGGGTCCCGGTAGCCGTACCACCACACGGCTGTGAAGAGCAGGCTGAGCGCGGAGGTGAACAGGAAGCCCGCCCGCCAGCCCCATTCGCTCATCACGAAGGCGAGCACCGGGAAGGCCACCATGTTGGCCAGTTTTGTCGCCCCGTCGAAGAGCGCCGTGGCCATGCCGCGCTCGCCGAGCGGGAACCAGGCCGCCGTCGCCTTCGACGCGCCGACCATCGAGGGCCCCTCGGCCACCCCCAGCAGCAGCCGGGCCGCGATGACCATCCCCAGCCCGCTCGCCACCGCCGTCAGCAGCCCGGCCAGCGCCCACAGCAGGGAGGCGACGCGGGTCAGGCGGGAGATGCCGAGGACGTCCACGAGCAGGCCGGCCGGCAGCTGCACCAGACAGTACGACCAGGTGAAGGCCGAGAGGACGATGCCGAGTTGGGTGAGGTCGAGGCCGAAGTCGGCGGCGATGGACGAGCTCGCCACGGACAGCGCGGTCCGGTCGACGAAGTTGACCACGATGCCGCCGGCGATCAGCCCGCCGATCGCCCAGCGCGTACGTCCTCGGGGTGCCACCGGTCCTCGTCCTCTCTCCGCCGCGTCCTCGGCACGCCCCCGACGGCGAACTGACCGGTCTGACCAAGCTGACCGCCGTCATGCCTTCATAAAGGATCTCAGGTGCGATGGAGTTGACCCCACCACTCGCGCGTCGAACGGGGGAGTAGAAGCCATGTCCGATGTGTTGGCCGGAACCGAGTTCGTGCTCGTCGATGCCCTGCTGCCGGCCGACTCGCCGCGCCTCGCGGGGGAGAACACGCGGCACACCCGGGCACTGGCGCTGACGGCGGCGGACGCGCTGCCGCCCGTCGTCGTCCACCGCCCCACCATGCGCATCGTCGACGGGACGCACCGCCACCGCGCCGCCCTGCTGCGGGGCGACGCGCGCATCGAGGTGCGCTTCGTCGACGGGACGCCGCAGGACGCCTTCGTCCTCGCCGTGCGGCTGAACACCGGCCACGGGCTGCCGCTGACCCACGAGGACCGCACGGCCGCGGCCGCCCGCATCCTCGTCAGTCATCCGCACTGGTCGGACCGGCGCATCGCGGCGGTGACGGGCATCTCGGCCAGCGTCGTCGCCCAGCGCAGACGTTCCATCGGCCGTGACAAGGGCCTGAGCGCCAGGACGGGCCGCGACGGACGGGTCCGGCCGCTGAACGCGGCGGACGGGCGGCGGCGGGCCGTGCAGTACATCACCGACCGCCCGGGGGCCTCCCTGCGCGAGATCGCGCAGGTGGCCGGGGTGGCCGTGGCGACGGCCCGTGACGTGCGGGAGCGGCTGCGGCACGGCGAGGACCCGGTGCCGGCCAAGCTGCGGGCGGCCGAGCGCGGTTCGGGGCCCGAGACGCACGAACCGTGCGAGCGGGGAGCCGCCGCCATGCGCAGGGATCCCTCGCTGCGCTTCTCCGAGTCCGGCCGCATGCTGCTGCGGCTGCTGAGCTTCCGCTCGCTGGACGGCGACAAGCTGCGGTGGCTCGTCGACAGCGTGCCCCCGCACCGCACGGCCGACGTGGCGCGTGCCGCCCGGCGCTGCGCCGAGCAGTGGCTGACCTTCGCCCGGGAGGTCGAGCGCCGGGGGATGGAGAAGCGCGTCTCCTGACGGGACGCCGGGGGCCCGGCGGGGCGTCGGGGCGGGTGCCGGTTCCGCATTCCAGGAGAAGCGCGGCACGGCGGCACCGCATGAGAATGAGCCTGTGGCGGTCCTCGAAATGGTGCGTGGGCAGGGCGAACGGCATCCCGGTGCCGTCGCCGTCGCCTGGGACGGCGAGGCCGTCACCTACGGCGAACTGATGCGGCAGGCCTCCGCGACGGCCGCCTCCCTGCGCGCGGCCGGCGCGGGCGAGGGCACGGCGGTGGCGGTGCGGATGCCGGCGGGAGCGCGGCGGATCGCCGCGCTGCTCGGGGTGTTCGAGGCCGGCGCGCACCTGCTGTGGCTCGGGCCGCAGACGGCCGGTGACCGCACCCGGCAGGTGCTGGCCGACCTGCGGCCCGGCTGCCTGGTGACGGACGGGCCCCCGGCCCGCGACGGGCTGACGCGCTGGTACTGCGACGAGCTCGGCGGGCACGTCCTGGACGGTGCGGCAGAGGAGCTGACTGCCGGGCCGGGCAACGTCCCGCCCGCGCGGGCCGAGCACTGGGCGTACGTCGCCTACACCTCCGGCTCGAGCGGAACGCCGAAGGCGATTCCGCAGACGCACGGCGCGCTCGCGCAGTTCGTCACCTGGATGGCCCGGGAATTCGGCATCGGGCCCGGCTCCCGCGTGGCCCAGTGGGTGACCCCGGAGCACGACCCCGCGCTGTGCGAGACCTTCGCCGCGCTCGTCGCGGGCGCCACCCTGTGCCCGGTGCCCGACGCCGTCAGGGTGCACCCCGAACGGCTCGCCGGCTGGCTGGCCCGGGAGCGGATCACCCATCTGCAGACCGTCCCCGGCTTCGCCCGCGAACTCCTGGCCGCCTTCGACCGGGAGAGACCCACCGCACTCTCCCACCTGCTGCTGATGGGCGAGGCGCTGCCCGACCGGCTGGCGAACGAGCTGCGCGCGACCCTGCCCGGCACCCGGCTGTTCAACCTCTACGGCCCCACCGAGACGATCGCGGCGACCTGGTACGAGATCACCACGCCCATGAGCGGGACGGTGCCCATCGGCCGGCCCATCCCGGGGCGCGAGGTGAGCGTGCTGGACGAGGCGGACCACCCCTGCCCGCCGGGCGTCACCGGGGAGATCGTCATCCGCAGTCCGTACGTCACGCCCCTGCTCCCGGAGCTGTACCGGACCGGCGACCTGGGGTTGCGGCGGGCGGACGGGCTGCTGGAGTTCCGGGGGCGCAAGGACTTCCAGATCAAGCTCTACGGCCACCGCCTGGAGCTCACCGACATCGAGGCGGCGCTCGCCGGGCACGACTCGGTCGAGGAGTGCGCCGTGCGCGTCCTGACCGGCCGGGACGGACTCGTCGACCGGCTGGTGGTGTACGTGGTGCCGCGCCGTGCCGCCGACGGTGAACCCGTCGCCACGGCACAGGCGTGGCGGGCCCATCTGCGCGGGCGCTTCGGCACGTTGGTGCTCCCCGCGACGTTCGAGACCCTCGACGGACGGCTGCCGCGCAACGCGGCCGGCAAGGTGGACCGCTCCCGGCTTCGTTGATCACGAAGAGCACCAGGAAGCCGCCCGACACCGGCGGGACATTCTCTGACGACAGCGACGACAGCGACATCAGTGACGACAGCATGGAGTGGGGACATTGACTGCTACCGAGACCGAAGCCGCTGTTTCCTTCGACGGCGAGACCCTGGACATCGAGGACGTGCGCAAGGTCGCCGAGGACCGGGCCTCCTGCCGCGTGGACCCCGCCGCCCTGGACCGGGCCGCCGCAAGCCGGAAGATCTTCGAGGAGATCGCCCGGCAGAACATTCCCATCTACGGCGTCACCACCGGCTACGGCGAGATGATCTACATGCAGGTCGACGCCTCGAAGGAGGTGGAACTGCAGACCAACCTGGTGCGCAGCCACAGCGCCGGCGTCGGCCCGCTGTTCGCCGAGGACGAGTCGCGGGCCATCCTGTCCGCCCGGCTGAACGCCCTGGCCAAGGGCCATTCGGCGGTGCGCCCCGAGGTCCTCGAGCGCATGGCGCTGTACCTGAACGAGGGCATCACCCCGGCCGTCCCCGAGATCGGCTCCCTGGGCGCCAGTGGTGACCTCGCGCCGCTGTCGCACATAGCCTCCACCCTCATCGGCGAGGGGTACGTGCTGCGCGACGGCCGGCGCGTCGAGACCGGCCCGGTGCTCAGGGAGCTGGGCGTGGAGCCGCTGCAGCTGCGCTTCAAGGAGGGCCTCGCGCTGATCAACGGCACCTCGGGGATGACGGGCCTGGGCGCCCTGGTCGTGGGGCGCGCCCTGAACCAGGTGCGGCAGGCCGAGATCTGCACTGCCCTGCTCATCGAGGCGCTGCGCGGCTCGACCAGCCCGTTCCTGGCCGAGGGCCACGACGTCGCCCGCCCGCACCAGGGGCAGATCGACACGGCGGCCAACATGCGGGCGCTGATGCGGGGCAGCCGGCTGACCGTGGAGCACGCGGACCTGCGGCGCCAGGTGCAGGAGGGCAAGCGGCCGGGCGAGACGGTCCAGCGGTCGGAGATCTACCTGCAGAAGGCGTACTCGCTGCGGGCCATCCCGCAGGTGCTGGGGGCCGTGCGGGACACCCTGTACCACGCGGAGGAGAAGCTGGTCATCGAGCTCAACTCCGCCAACGACAACCCGCTGTTCTTCGAGGGCCAGGAGATCTTCCACGGCGCCAACTTCCACGGCCAGCCGATCGCGTTCGTCATGGACTTCGTGACGATCGCGCTCACCCAGCTCGGCGTGCTGTCCGAGCGGCAGACCAACCGGGTCCTCAACCGCCATCTCAGCTACGGGCTGCCGGAGTTCCTGGTCGCCGGCGACCCCGGGCTCAACAGCGGCTTCGCCGGGGCGCAGTACCCTGCGACGGCCCTGGTGGCGGAGAACCGCACGATCGGCCCGGCCAGCACGCAGAGCGTGCCGTCCAACGGCGACAACCAGGACGTCGTCAGCATGGGCCTGATCGGTGCCCGCAACGCGCGCCGGGTGCTGGGCAACAACGACCTGATCCTGGCCGTGGAGTTCCTGGCGGCCGCGCAGGCCGTGGACGTGGCCGGGCGGCGCGAGGGGCTGAGCGAGGCCGGGCGGGCGACGTACGAGGCGGTGCGGGCGCTGGTGCCGACGCTGGAGACGGACCGGTTCATGGCCGACGACATCGAGACGGTCGCGGCCGCCATCGCGCGGGGCGCGTTCCTGGCGGCCGTGGGGCTCGACCTGCGCTGAGAAACCTCGGGGAAGCGGAAGGGCCCGGGGGCTTCGGCCCCCGGGCCCTTCCGCTTCCTTTGTTCGGTGCCCTCAGACGCGGACCTCCGCGAGCCCCGCCTTCGCCTTCAGCGGCTCCCACCACGGGCGGTTGGCGCGGTACCAGGCGACCGTCGCCGCCAGCCCGTCCTCGAACCGCACGCGGGGCTCGTAGCCCAGCTCGTCGCGGATCTTGGTGATGTCGAGGGAGTAGCGGCGGTCGTGGCCCTGCCGGTCCTGGACGTGGTCGACGCGCGACCAGTCGGCGCCGCAGGCCGCCAGCAGCCGCCGGGTGAGCTCCTCGTTGGTCAGCTCGGTGCCGCCCCCGATGTGGTAGACCTCGCCGCCCCGGCCGGAGCGCAGGACCAGCTGGATGGCCCGGCAGTGGTCCGACACGTGCAGCCAGTCGCGCCGGTTGCCCCCGTCGCCGTACAGCGGCACCCGGCCGCCGTCGAGGAGGTTGGTGACGAAGAGCGGGATCACCTTCTCCGGGAACTGGTAGTGGCCGTAGTTGTTGGTGCACCGGGTGACCACGACGTCCAGGCCGCGGGTGCGGTGCCAGGCCAGCGCGAGCAGGTCGGAGCCCGCCTTGGTGGCCGCGTAGGGGACGTTGGGGGACAGCGGCGCGTCCTCGGTCCAGGAGCCGTGGTCGATGGAGCCGTAGACCTCGTCGGTGGAGACGTGGACGAAGCGGCCCACGCCGTGCCGGGAGGCCGCCTCCAGCAGGATCTGGGTGCCCAGCACATTGGTGGTCACGAACTGCCGGGCGCTGTCGATGGAGCGGTCCACGTGCGACTCGGCGGCGAAGTGCACGATCGCGTCCTGGCCCGCCACGGCCTCCTCGACCGTGGCCGGGTCGCAGGTGTCGCCCTCGACGAACCGGTAGCCCGGCAGGCCCGCGACCGGGTCGAGGTTGGCCCGGTTGCCCGAGTAGGTGAGCTTGTCGAGGACGGTGACGCGCGTGCCGGCCGCCCCCGGCAGCTCGCCCCGCAAGGTGGCCCGGACGAACTCCGAGCCGATGAAACCGGCGCCGCCGGTGACCAGGATCCGCATGCCGCCCTCTCCTTCGCCGTCAGCCACGTGCCCGGCCGCCGCGGTGTTCGGCGGTCAGCTTCTCCAGTGCCGGGACGAGCTCGGCCGGGCTCGGCGCGGCCAGCCAGTCGCGGCGCACCCGCTCCGTGCCCTCCTGGAACGAGGGCCCGTCGAGGACGCGCAGCAGCTCCCGCCGGATCTCGTCCGGCGACTGCGTCTGGTGGTTCAGCCGGACGCCCGCGCCGCGCCGGGTGACGTACGAGGAGACGCTGGTGGCGGTGATCTGCTTCTCGCACGGGAAGTCCCACGCGATGCCGTCCGCCGTCGGGGTGCCGAAGCAGCGCGCCGGCTCGTCGGTGTCGCAGACCAGCTGCGGCACGCCCTGGGTGGACGCCGCGGCGAGGGTGCCGATGGAGCCGTGGTGGACGATCGCCGAGCAGGTCGGCAGCAGGTGGTCCAGCGGCAGGTAGTCGAAGGCGCGGACGTTGTCCGGGAGCGGGCCGGGCACGTCCGCGAGCTGGTTGGCGTTCAGGGTCGCGACGACCTCCGCGTCGAGGTCCGCGACGGCGTCCATCAGCGTGGCCGTGCGGCCCCAGTCGCCCTTGAGGAACGTACGGGCCGACACCCCCAGGGACAGGGCCACGCGCGGCCGTTCGGGACGCGCGTGCAGCCACTGCGGCATGACGCCGGCGCCGGTGTAGGGGACGTAGCGGGAGCGCAGCGTCGTGACGTCCGCGGACACCCCGACGCCGTCGGGGAACGGGTCGATCGACCACTGGCCGAGGAGCAGCTCGTCGTCCACCTCGACGCCGTACCGCTCGGCGAGCGGCCGCATGACCGTCTCCAGCGGGTCGGGCACGCGCGCGTGGGCGAACCTCTCGTGCGCCCAGCCCGTGTAGTCGGGGGTGATCAGTACGCGCGCGTGGGCGGCGCCGGTGACCCGGGCGGCGACGGCGCCGCAGGGGAACCACGGCTCCCACAGCACCAGGTCCGGCTGCCAGGCCCTGGCGAAGTCGACCACCGCCGCCACGTCCTGCCGGGGCTCGGGCGGGTGGTAGTCGCGGATGGCCAGCAGCGCGAAGTGGTAGTAGACGTCCCACGCCTCGCGGTCGGCGGGGGCGATGCCCAGCTGTGCCGCGTACCGTTCGCCCTCGGCCGCCGTGGGCAGCAGACCGGCGAACCCCGGGTACGCCCGGTCGTGCACCGCAAGGGGCTCGGGGTCGCCGCAGGTCACGGCCTTGAGGCCGGTGGCGTTGACGACCTGGTGGAAGTCGGGGACGGACACGCCGCTGGGGTAGCCGGGCGGGGTCGCCACACAGACGTCGTGCCCGGCGCTCTGCAGCGCCCAGGCGTAGTGCACGACCGGCAGGAAGTGCGCCGGTGCGGGGAAGACCGTGAACATCACGCGCATGGAGGTCCCTCGGGGCCGGTGCGGACGGGGGAGGGCGGCGGCCGGCGGCTCACGCCGACGCCCGCGCGCCGGTCTCGCCGGCCCGCCCGTCGCGGCGCGGCCGGGCGTGCGCGGCCCGGCGGCCGGAGCCGCGCAGGACGCGCAGGGCCAGGCCGGGGCGCAGGAGGGCCTGCGGCGGGTCGACCAGTCCGGCGACCCGGAAGAAGGCGGCGGTGACCGCGGCGTCGTGGGCGGCGGCCGCGTGCAGGCGGGCCATGTAGGCGTTGGCCATCCGCACCTTGAGCGGCCGGGGGCCCTCGACGCCGGGGAAGTTCAGGTCGCCGCCCGCGGAAATGTCCCAGGGTGCGTCGAGGAGCGCGGACATCTCCTGGAAGAACTTCTGCGGCTGGGGCCGCCTTTCGCGCCGCAGATGCTCGCGCAGTGCGACCGCCTCGAGGGCGGCGACGGTCATTCCCTGGCCGTAGACCGGATTGAAGCTGCAGACGCTGTCGCCCATGACCAGCAGGCCGTCGGGGAATCGCCGCAGCTGTTCGTAGCGGCGGCGCACACTCGCCGGGAAGTGGAATGTGACCGCTTCGTCGACCGGTTCCGCGTCCCGTACGGCTTCATGGATCTCCGGCGCGGCGAGCGACTTCACGAAGTTCATGAAACCCTCGTCGTCGGTGGGCGGGTGATCGCCCAGAATGCCGGTGAGGGAGAGCATGGAAGTGCCGTCCTCGAGCCGGGGGAAGAACGCGCCGCGGGGATTGGCCGGCGAGGCGACGGGATTGATGGACAGATCGCTTCCGTAGGGATCGTTCTTCAGCCGGAAGTGGCGGGTGGTGTAGGCGAGGTCGACCTTCACCCGGTCCTCGGTGGGGCGCGCGTAGCCGAGTTCGTCCAGCCAGGCGGGGGCCCGGGAGCCGCGTCCTGTGGTGTCGACGACCAGGTCGGCGGCCAGCGTCTCCTCGGCGGTGCCGGCGCCCTCGCGCAGGACGCGCACGCCGGTGATCCGCGAGCGGTCCGGCGCCGCGGCAAGGCCGCGCACCGCGCACTCCTCCAGCAGCTCCACCTGCGGCAGCGCGCTCACCCGCGTCCGGACGTGGGCCTCGAGGACGGGGCGGGTGGCCGAGACGCTGACCAGCCCGGTGCGGGCGGGAGCCAGCCGCCTGCCGTTGAAGTACCAGCGCAGGTCGCCCGCCAGGTCCCCGGAGGCCACCCCCGCGGCCGCGAGGTCGGTGTCCAGCCCCGGGAACAGCTCGCCCAGGATCTGGTGGCCCCGCGCGAGCAGCGCGTGGGCGTGCCGGCCGTGGGGGACGCCGCGGCGCGGGCCGAGCACGCCGGTGAGCCGGTCCCGGTCGACGATCAGCACGCGCGCGTACGACTCGGCCAGCACGCGCGCGGCGAGCAGCCCGGCCATGCCGCCGCCCAGGACGATCGCACGGCCTTCCCGCTGATTTTCCATTGTTCGCCCGCCTCCCTGAAATCCCCTGCGCCCGTTGGATCGTCGTGCGGTGCAACGGGCGGGGGCATCTTCAGGATTGCTGGATCCGGGCACCGGAATTCAGCAATCCTGAAGATGCGCGGGCCGGGCGGCCGGGGAAAGAATGCGGCGGGATCCGGCCGGCCGCCAACGGGCCGCTGTCGCTGAGGAGAAGGCCTTGACCGACGGGGAAATCACCGTCCGCGCCTGGTTCGCGGACTATCCGTTCTCCACCTATGACGGACAGGAATTCCTGGCGCCCGTACGGAAACGGGCCGAGGAATTCGCGCGGGCGCATCCCGGGTATCGCGTCGAGATCGAGAGCCATCCCTTTTGGGAGATGCCGCCCGCCGTGGCGCGGGCCGCCGCGCGCGGTGAGGCGCCGCACCTGGCCGGCTACTACGCCGCCGACTCCCAGCACGCCCGGGACGCGGTGGACGCCTCCGGGCGGCCGCTGTTCACGTCGGTGGAGCAGGCCGTGGCCGGGCGGACGGAGATCCTGGGCGAGCCGGTCGTGCTCGGCGACCTCGTCCCGGCGGTGCGCGACTTCCACACCCGCGACGGCGAGCTGTTCTCGGTGCCCGTCACCGCCACGACCGTGCTGCTCTACGCCAACACGACCCTGCTCGAGGCGGCCGGCGTCGACCGGCTCCCGGCCACGTGGGCGGAGGTCGAGGCGGCGTGCCGGGCCGTCGCCCGCACCGCCCCCGGGACCGCCTCGCACGGCATCACCTGGGCCAACGACGGCTGGCTGTTCCAGCAGGCCGTCGCCCAGCAGGGCGGCCTGCTCGCCGACCACGACAACGGGCGATCGGGCCGGGCGCGTTCGCTCGACCTGACGTCCGCGGAGCTGCTGGCGTGGGTGGAGTGGTGGCAGGGCCTGCACGAGGCGGGCCACTACCTCTGCACCGGGCAGCGCTCCGACTGGGGCGGGGCGTTCGAGGCCTTCGCCGGGCAGCGGGTGGCGTTCGTGGTGGACTCGTCGAAGGCCGCCGAGGAACTGGTCCGGGCGGGCGAGCGCGGCGGCTTCGCCGTGGGCCTGGGCGCGGTGCCCCACAACCCGCGGGTGCCCGACGCCGGCAACTTCGTCTCCGGCGACTCGCTGTGGCTGGCGGACGGGCTGGACGAGCGGACGCGGGACGCGGCGCTGGCGTTCACCCAGTACCTGATCAACCCCCGGAACGCGGGCGAGTGGCACCGGCTCAACGGCTTCGTGCCCGTCACCGGGGCGGCGTACGACCTGCTGGTGGCGCAGGGCTGGTTCGACCGCTATCCGCACCGGCGGGTCGCGTCCGAGCGGCTGGCCGCCGCACACCGCTCACCGGCGGCGCTGGGCCCGCTGGTGGGCGACCTCGCCGGCATCGGCGAGGTGCTGACGGAGGCCATGGAGGACGTGCTGCTGCGCGGCGACAAGCCGGCCGAGCGCTTCGCCCTGGCCACGGCGGCCGCCCAGCGGCTCCTGGACGCGTACGAGGCGGCGCACGGGCGCTGAGCCGCCGCCTGCTGTCCGGTGCCGGGCACCGGACAGCAGGCCCGTGGTCACAGCAGGCCCGTGGTCACAGCCGTACCGGGAACGTCTCGTGCCCCCGGACCAGCCAGCGGTCGCGGTAGACCTCCGGCCCGGCCGGGGCGAGCGCCGGGAAGCGGCGCAGCAGGCGCGGCAGCGCCACCCTGGCCTCCATCCGGGCCAGGCCCGCCCCCAGGCAGAAGTGGAAGCCGCCGCCGAAGCTCAGTGGCTGGTTGTCCGGGCGGTCGGGGTCGAAGAGCTGCGGGCGGTGGAAGCGGCGCGGGTCGCGGTTGCCGGCGCCGAGGACGACGAGCACCTTGGTGCCCGCCGGTACGGGCGTGTCCAGCAGGTGGAGGCCGTGGGCCGCCCAGCGGCTGGTGGCCTGCACCGGTGGCTCGTAGCGCAGGGTCTCCTCGACGTACCCGGGCGCGAAGCCCGGCTCGGTGCGCAGGCGTGCGGCCCAGCGCGGCCGGGCGAGGGCGTGGTGCAGGCCGTGGCCGAGCAGGTGCGTCGTCGTGTCGAAGCCGGCGGACAGCAGCAGGACGAGGTTGGCCGTCAGCTCCTGCTCGTCCAGCTGCCCGGCCAGCGCGCTGACGAGGTCGTCGGCGGGGTGGGCGCGGCGGTGGGCGATGAGGCGGGCGAAGTACGCCGAGAGGTCGTCCATGGCCGCGTCGGCGCGTTCGAGGCCGGAGGGGCTGGTGATGCCCTCCAGGGCGATGGTCACGTCCGCCGCGACGGCCCGGAACCAGCCCTGGTCGCCGCGCGGCACCCCCAGCAGCTCGCTGATCACCGCGACGGGCAGCCGGTAGGCGAAGGCGTCCATGAAGTCCACCGTGCGCCCGCCCGCCCCCAGGTCCGCGAGGTGGTCCAGGAGGTCCTCCGTCAGCCGTTCGACGGCGGGCTCGAGCCGTGCGACGTGGCGCGGGGTGAAGGATCCGGCGACCGCGCGGCGCAGCCGGGTGTGGTCGGGCGCGTTGCGGTAGAGCATGGAGCGGGCCCAGCCGCGCAGCGAGGAGTGGGCGCGCCAGCGGGGGTTGAGGAGGTCGAAGCCCTCCGCGTCCTGGACCCGCAGGCCGCTCTCGCGCAGGGCGCGGGCGCACGCGGCGTGGCCGAGGACGGCCAGCAGGCCGTCCTTGACCCGCACCACGTCGCCGTGCGCCCGCAGCGCCTCGTAGCGGGGGTAGGGATTCCGGCGGCCCTCGGCCGAGAGCAGGGCCGCCAGTTCCTCCTGGGCGTGCCGCCGGGTCCGGGTGGTCACTGCGCGGTGGCGGCCCGGTGGCGCCGCAGGTGCTCGCCGGTGAGGGAGTCCGCGTCGTCCAGCAGTTGCCGTGGTGTGCCGGTGAAGACGATCTCGCCGCCGTCCTTGCCGCCCTCCGGGCCGAGGTCGATGATCCAGTCGGCCTGCTGGACGACGTCGAGGTTGTGCTCGATGACGACCACGGTGTTGCCCCGGTCGACCATGCCGTCCAGCAGGGCGACGAGCCGGTCGACGTCCGCCATGTGCAGGCCGGTGGTGGGCTCGTCCAGGACGTAGACGCTGCCGGTCTCGTTCAGCCGGTCGGCGAGCTTGATGCGCTGCAGCTCGCCGCCGGAGAGGCTGCTGAGCGGCTGGCCGAGCCCGAGGTAGTCCAGGCCCACCTCGGTGAGCGTGCGCAGCTTGTCCTTCAGGGCGCGTTCGGTGAAGAACTCCAGCGCCTCCTCCGCCGGCATCTCCAGGACGTCGGCGATGGACTTGCCGCGCAGCGTGTGGGCCAGCACCTCGTCCTTGAAGCGGCGGCCGTCGCAGGAGTCGCAGTGGGTGGTGACCGGGTCCATGAAGGCCAGCTCGGTGATGATCACGCCGCGGCCCTGGCACTCCTCGCAGGCGCCCTTGGAGTTGAAGCTGAACAGCCCCGGCGCCTCGCCGCTGGCCTTGGCGAACAGCTTGCGCAGCGGGTCCATCAGACCGAGCCAGGTCAGCGGGGTGGAGCGGGAGGAGGCGGGGATCGGCGACTGGTCGACGAAGACGGCACCGGGGTGGGCCTTGGTGAACACCTCGGCGATCAGGCTGCTCTTGCCCGATCCGGCGACGCCCGTCACCACGGTGAGCACCCCGGTGGGGACGTCGACGGAGACCTTCTTGAGGTTGTGCAGGGAGGCGTTGCGGATGGGCAGCGTCCCGCCCGGCCGGCGGACGGTCTCCTTGAGCCCGGTGGCGCGGCGCAGGCCGCGGCCGGTGGGGGTGTCGGCCTCGCGCAGCCGGTCCACCGGCCCCTCGAAGACGATCCGCCCGCCGTGTGTGCCGGCCGCGGGGCCGACGTCGACGACGTGGTCGGCGATGGCGATGACGTCCGGGTCGTGCTCGACGACGAGCACGGTGTTGCCCTTGTCGCGCAGGACCTTCAGCAGGCTGTTGAGTCGGCCCACGTCGCGCGGGTGCAGCCCGATGCTGGGCTCGTCGAAGATGTACGTCAGGCCGGCCAGGCTGCTGCCGAGGTGGCGGACGAGCTTGAGGCGCTGGCCCTCGCCGCCGGAGAGGGTGGTGGTGGGGCGGTCCAGGCTGAGGTAGCCCAGACCGATGGAGACCACCCGCTCGAGCGCGGTGCGGGCGGCCTCGGCCAGCGGCGCGGCGGCGGGGTCCTTGACGGCCGCGAGGACGCCGACGAGGTCGCCGATCTCCATCCGGCTCCACTCGGCGATGTTGCGCCCGTCGACGAGGGTGGCCAGCGCCTCGGGGTTGAGCCGGGCGCCGTCGCAGGCGGAGCAGATGCCGTCGGTGATGAACCGCTCGACGACCTCGCGCTTGCGGTCGCTGAGCGCGCTCAGGTCGCGCTTGAGGTTGAGCCGGGTGAACCGGTCGGCCAGACCCTCGTAGTGGGTCTGGAACGTGGAGTTCTTGGTGGTGAGCGTGATCTTCTCGCCGCCGCTGCCGTGCAGCAGCTCGCGCATCTCCTCGTCGCTGTAGTCGCGCAGCGGCTTGGCGGGGTCCAGCCGCCCGGACCTGGCCCAGATCTGCCAGTCGGGGCTGCCCACCTTGTACTCGGGGAAGAGGACCGCGCCCTCGTCCAGCGACTTGTCGCGGTCCAGCATCCGGTCGAGGTCGAGCGCCACGGCCTGGCCCAGGCCGTCGCAGGCGGTGCACATGCCCTGCGGGTCGTTGAAGGAGTAGCGCGAGACGCGGCCGTCGGACGGGCTGCCGAACCGCGCGAACAGCGCCCGGATCATGGGGTAGATGTCGGTGATGGTGCCGACGGTGGAGCGGGCGTTGCCGCCCATCGGCTTCTGGTCGACGATGACGGGCGTCGTCAGGTTCTCGACGGCGTCCACCTGGGGGCGCTCGTACTTCGGTAACTGGTTGCGGATGAACCAGCTGAACGTGCTGTTGAGCTGCCGCTGCGCCTCGACGGCCACCGTGTCGAAGACGATGGAGGACTTGCCCGATCCGGAGACCCCCGTGAAGACGGTGATCCGGTTCTGCGGGATGCTCAGGGACACGTCCTTGAGGTTGTGCACCCGGGCCCCGGTGATCCGGATGGCGGCGCGGTCGTCCCCGCCGCGGGAGGTGTCTTCGGTGACGCTCACTGGAGTTTCCCCTTCGTACGTGTGCCGGTGGTTCCGGCGGCCGTGAATTCGACGATCGTCAGCGGGCCCGCCGGACGCACCGCGGCCGGCCGCAGGCCGGAGTCCGCCGCGAGCGCGGCCAGTTGGCGCACCGAGCGCTCCCGGCCGCCGTAGTAGACGAGCATCCGCAGGTCCATGGTGGTCGGCGGCCTGTCGTCGCCGGCCGTGCGCTCCACGACGAACACCGGGCCGCCGGGGCCCGCCGCCTCGGCGCAGCGCCGCAGGACGGCGCCGGCCGCCTCGTCGTCCCAGTCGTGCAGGACGCAGGAGAGCAGGTAGCCGCCCCCGCGCACCGGCAGCGGGTCGAAGAAGCTGCCGGGGACGGCCTCGGCGCGGTCGGCCAGACCCGCTGCCGCGAAGGTCTTCCGCGCGGCCGCGGCGGTCTCCGGCAGGTCGACGACCGTGCCGCGCAGGGCGGGGTGGGCGGTCAGCAGGGCGGTCAGCAGGGTGCCGTCGCCGCCGCCGACGTCGGTGACGTGCCCCAGCGAGCCCCAGTCGTGGGCGGCGGCGATGTGGGGTGCGCGCAGGCGGGCGTCGGCGCCCATCCGGGCGTCGAAGGAGGCGGCACGGGCGGGGTCGGCTGCCAGGTCGTCCCAGAAGGACAGGCCGTACTGCCCGGGGTGGCCGGCGTCTCCGGTGCGCACGCAGTGCAGCAGCTGGACGAAGGCCAGCTCGGCCCGGCCGACGGCGCCCTCGATGTCGAGCATGTCGCGCAGGCCCGAGGGGTGGTCCGCGCGCAGGGGACGTCCCAGGGCGGTCAGCGCGTAGCGGTGCTCCGCGTCGCGGCGCAGCACGCCCTTGGCGGCCAGGTGGCGCAGCACGCGGTCGAGTGCGTCGGTGTCGGCCCCGACCGCGCCGGCCAGCTCGGCCGCGGTGCGCGGGGCGCCGGCCAGGTGGTCGGCGACGCGCAGGGTGGCCGCCACGCGGATGGCCATCGGGGTCGCCAGGTGTGCCAGCGCCCAGAGCGCGGCGCCGGTGTCGTCCTCGCCTGCCAACAGGGGGTTCTCCTTCTCGGTGCCACGGGCCTCGGTGGCCTTCGGCGGCATGGCGGCCTCCAGCCTGTCCCAAGGGGAAGCGGAGTGTCTTCTTCGTAATTGCTGTCATCGGCGTCATCGGTGTGACGTCTGTCGCGGGGCCGCTCACCGTGCCTGTGGCGTCAGCCCTGCCAGCCGCTGTTTGCGTTCGTGCTCCTCGGCGTCGGCCGGGATGCGGGCGGTGGCCCAGCGCAGCAGCGGGGGCGCGGTCAGGGAGGTGGCGATCGCGACGAGGACGACGACGGTGAAGGCGGCCGTGTTGAGCACCCCGAGCCGCAGGCCCGCCATGGCGATGACGACCTCGACCATGCCGCGCGAGTTCATGCCCGCCCCCAGGGCCATCCCCTCCCAGTGCCCCAGCCGTCCGCTGCGGGCGCCGAGGTAGGCGCCGAGGAACTTGCCGAGCGTGGCGACGAGCAGGACGGCGGCACCGGCGCCCAGCACCCGGGGGTCGGCCAGGGCCGTCAGGTCGACGCGCAGGCCGACCGTGGCGAGGAAGACGGGCGCGAGGACGGACATCACGAGCGTGCGCAGGGGCGCCAGAAGGGCCGGGTCGGCCAGGCTCAGTACCGCCGCCCCGGCCACGAAGGCGCCGAACAGCGCCTCCATGCCCGCGGCCGCCGTCGCGGCGGCGCTGAAGAGGACGAGCACCACGGCGCCGGCGGTGACGGCGCCCGGGGCCGCCGTCCACCGGGCACCCGCCAGCAGCCGGCGGGCGAGCGGTCGGCCGCCGAGCAGGACGGCGGCCAGGAACACCGCCGTCCAGGCCGTGGTCACCAGCACCTGCCCCCCGCCGCCGCCCGCCGCGAGGGCGGAGACCAGCGAGAGCAGCAGCCAGCCGGCGGCGTCGTCGAAGAGGGCGGCGGCGATGACGATCTGGCCCACGGTGCGGTGCAGCAGGTCCAGGTCGTGCAGGGTCTTGGCGATCACGGGGATGGCGGTCACGCACATCGCGACGCCCAGGAACAGCGCGAAGATCTCCCGCCGTGCCCCGTCGGCCACCAGCGCGGACGGCAGCACGAAGCCCGTGGCGATCCCCAGCCCCAGGGGCACCAGCAGGCCCGCCAGGCTCACGCGGGCGGCCACTGTGCCGTGCCGGCGCAGCAGCCGCGCGTCGAACTGTGCGCCGGTGACGGCGACCAGCAGCAGCATCCCGAACAGCCCGACCGCGTCCAGGAGGTGGGCCTGCGCCGGGGCGGCGGGGAACAGCCACCGGGAGACGGCAGGTGCCGCGTTGCCGAGGACGGTGGGGCCCAGGAGCACCCCGGCGAGCAGTTCGCCCACCAGGGCGGGCAGCCCGAGCCGGGCGGCGAGCCTGCCGAGTCCCCGGGCCAGCAGCAGGAGCAGCGCCAGCTGCAGCAGGAAGACCAGGGACTGGTGCCGGCCGAGCGGTGCCACGACGGCGTGGGCCACCGCCAGGCCCGGCTCAGGAACGTTCATCCCGGACCCAGGCCAGGCCGTCCGCGGACGCGGCCAGCCCGCCCGGCCGCAGCGGCCGTCCCTCGCCCGCCTCCGCCCCGGCCAGGGCACGGGCCTGCAGCGCGGCGCCCTCCTCCATCAGCCGTCCGACGACCGCGCCGCTGGCCGCCCCGAAGTGGTCGCCCGCCTCCTCGCCCGCCGCGGCCCGGGTCATCTCGGCGGAGGCGGCGGAGAACCGCTGCCGGGCCATGGCGGCGTCGGCGAACTCGTCCGAGGACACGCCGCCGACCAGCTCGACGAAGGACTCCAGGTCGGTGGTGGCGGTGTTGGAGACCTTGCGCGCCTGCCAGAAGTAGGAGTCGGCCGAGTGGTGCATGTCGTAGAAGCCGACGAGGAACTCGTAGAAGCGGCCGTACTCGCGGCGGTAGCGCGTCTCGAACTCGGCGAAGGCGCTCTCCTCGTCCACCGTTCCCGCCAGGCAGGAGTTGAGGGACCGGGCGGCCAGCAGCCCGCCGTAGGTGGCCAGGTGCACGCCGGAGGAGAAGACCGGGTCGACGAAGCACGCCGCGTCGCCCACCAGCACCTTCCCCGGCCCCCAGAACCGCGTGGTGCAGTACGACCAGTCCTTGCGCACCCGGAACCGGCCGTAGGGTCCGTCGGTGACGCGCTTGGCGTCGGCGAGGTTGTCCCGGACGATGGGACAGGCCTCGATGAAGCCGCGCATGGCCTCCTCGGGGTCGCCCTGGACGAGCGCCGCCGCGTCCTGGTGGACGACCGCGCCGACGCTGGTGAGCGTCTCGCTGAGCGGGATGTACCAGAACCAGCCGTGTTCGAACGCGACGCACAGGATGTTGCCCGCGTTGGGCTCCGGCAGCCGGGCCCCGCCCTCGAAGTAGGTGAACAGGGCGAGGTTGCGGAAGAACGGCGAGTACTCGCGGCGCTCGGCGCTCTCGCCGTGGATGCGGCCGGTGTTGCCGGAGGCGTCGACGACGTACCGGGCGCGGGCCTCCACGGCCCGCCCGGCGCCGTTGCGGTAGCGCACGCCCGTCACCCGGCCCTCCTCGAGCAGCACACCGGCCACCGGGGTGTTCTCGCGGACCTCCACGCCGTTCTCGCGGGCGTTGTCGAGCAGGATCTGGTCGAACTTCATCCGCTCCACCTGATAGGCGTACGAGGTGGGTCCGGCCATGCGGCGCGAGACGGCGAAGTCGAAGGTCCACGGCTCGGGGTTGCTGCCCCATTTGAAGGTGCCGCCGTGCTTGACGGTGAATCCGGCCTCCCGCAGCCGCTCGTCGACGCCCAGGATGTGCGCGATTCCGTGCACGGTCGCCGGCAGCAGCGACTCGCCGATCTGGTAGCGGGGAAAGGTCTCCTTCTCCAGCAGGAGCACCCGGTGGCCCCGCTTCGCGACAAGGGTGGACACGGTGGAGCCGGCCGGGCCGCCCCCCACCACGATGACGTCGTACCGCTCCTGAGCGTTCACCGTTTTCTCCTTCGTTGCCCTGCCCGCATCGTGGTCGGCGGCGCGCGGCGGGCGCATCTCCTGGATTGCGCCGGTGATTAGGCAATTTGCGAGAAGGACACGGGAGTTGGCGGCCGGTTAGAGTGGCCGAATTCCAAGGCCTCCGCGAGGGGACGACTGCCATGAAGGCACTGGTGCTGTCCGGCGGGTCGGGCACCCGTCTGCGCCCTATCAGCCACACCATGCCGAAACAGCTCGTGCCGATTGCCAACAAACCCGTGCTGGAGCACGTACTGGAAAAGGTCAGGGGGCTGGGCGTCACGGAGATCGGCATCGTCGTCGGCGACTGGGCGGCGGAGATCGGGGCGGCGATCGGGGACGGCTCCCGATTCGGCGCGCGGATCACCTGGATTCGCCAGGAACGGCCGCTGGGACTGGCCCACTGCGTACGGCTGGCGCGGCGGTTCCTGGCCGGTGACGACTTCGTGCTCTACCTCGGCGACATCGTTCTGGAAGGCGGCCTCGAGGCGGTCCACGCGGAATTCCTCGGCCGCCGCCCGGCCGCCCAGCTGCTGGTGCAGAAGGTCGCCGACCCCCGGGAATTCGGCGTCGTGGAGACGGCCCCGGACGGCAGCGTGCTGCGGCTGGCGGAAAAGCCCGAGCACCCGCGCAGCGATCTCGCGCTGACCGGCGTCTATTTCTTCACCGCCGCCGTCCACGAGGCCGTCGCAGCGATCGCCCCGAGCGCCCGCGGCGAGCTGGAGATCACCGACGCCGTGCAGTGGCTGGTGGCCCGCGGCCACCAGGTGCGGGCGGGGGAGTTCGCGGGCTTCTGGAAGGACACCGGCCGGATGGAGGACCTGCTGGAGTGCAACCGCCGGCTGCTCGACGAGCTGCGCTCGCGCGCCGAGGGGCACGTCGACGCCGCCAGCGAGCTGCGGGGCCAGGTCGTCCTCGAACCGGGCGCCCGCGTCGTGCGCTCCCGGATCGAGGGACCGGCGATCATCGGCGCCGGCACCGTGGTCGAGGACAGCCACGTCGGCCCGTACGCGGCCGTCGGCCCGCGCTGTGTGCTGCGCGGTGCCCGCCTCGCCGACTCCATCGTGCTGGAGGGGGCGACGATCGAGGCGGTGCGCGGCCTGTACGGGTCGGTCATCGGGCGCTGCGCCACGGTCGGGCCGGGTACGGCCGGGACGGACGGCCACCGGCTGGTGGTGGGCGACCACGTGCGGATCGAGTTCGCGGCGTAGGGGCGCCCCCGGACGCCGTGGTGCCGGGCCGCCCGTGGCGGCCCGGCACCCTGTTCCGGCTGTTACTTCCCGGCGAAGTGGATCTGCACGTTGCCGAGGTCCTCGCCCGGCTTGCCCGTGCCGATGTAACAGCGGACGGTCGTGCAGTCCACCGCGCCCACGCGCCGGCCCTCGGGCGTCTCGCCCAGGAAGGTCCGGTGCACGACGAACGGGAAGGCGGCCATGCCCTCGTCGTCCGTGCGGTAGATGGTGCCGGTGTCCGCGTCGCACGCCTGCGCGCGCTGGACGGTCCCGCACTGGCCGATGAAGTACTCGGTGTCGGGATCGGCGTCCGTGACGGTCACGGTGACCGTCTGCCCGTCGGTGAGGTCGTCCGACGGGGTGACGGAGATCTGCGCCTCCGCCGCGAGGGCGGGGGCCTGGGCCGCGACGGAGACGCCGAGGGCCAGAACAGCGGTGGTGGCGAGTTTCGGAAGAAGCCGTGAGCTGAACTTGCGGTTCATTCGACTCTCCACTTCCCGTGGTCGGATGGAACCGTGCACACGGCACACTCCCGCTCCCCGCCACCGCACGCATCTCTCAAATTGCTCTGCCGGATCGTTGAATTCCGTAAATCCGAAGGCAGTTCGAGAGTCCGGAATCGTGCGCCATTAATTCCGGACGAATCCGAGCTGCACGTTGCCGATGTCCTCGCCCGGCCGGCCCGTTCCCACGGAGCAGGCGGTGGCGGCGCAGTCCACGGATCCGACCACCTCACCGGTGGGGGAGACGCCCTGGAAGGACTTGTGGACGACGAACGCGAACGAGGCGTTGCCCGCCGCGTCGGTGCGATAGGTCTTGGCCGAGGACGGGTCGCAGGCCTCGGCGCCGTTGACGGAGCCGCACAGGCCGATGAAGTATTCCGTGCCGGGCTGTGCGCCGGTCACCGAAACGGTGACGCTCTGGCCGTCGGTGAGGTTCTGCGAGGGGGTCACGGTGACCTGTGCCGCCTGCGCGGCGAGTGCCGGGGCCTGGGCCGTGGCGAAGACGCCGAGGGCCAGTGCGGCGGCCACGCCGAGCCGGCGGACCATGCCGGTCCTGTCCTTCGCTGTCACTCCGGTATCCCTTCCGTAGGGGGTCTCGGAACGGTGAATTCCTTGCGCATTGAAATGATCACAAATGCCGTCCCGGCGGGGCATCTTCGATATTGCTGCGCCCTCCCCCTCAGGGCCGCCGGACCCAGGACCGCCCGACTCAGAACCGCCGGACGCCGATGAACACCCCCCGGTCCAGATATCCGTCCGGCAGGAACTCGACCGTGCAGCCGGCGTCGGTGAAGGCCCGTTCGTAGTCCTCGCGGCCGAAGAGCGTCAGCGTCTGGCGGTCCACGAAGTGCCGCACCTCCCCGGATTCCCGCGCGGGGTCGCCGACGAGATAGTGCATGGCCACATGACACCGGCCCTCCTCGGTGTGCCATTTGCCCATGCGAGCGATCCGTCGTCCGCCCGCCTCGAAGACCGTGTCGACCAGGTCGCCGCCGTTCCACCGCTCCGGGAGGAAGAACGGCTCGACGACGAGGATGCCACCCGGCACCAGGTGCGCGGCCATGTTCCGTACGGCCGCGCCGAGTTCGGCGGTGTCCGCCAGGTAGCCCACCGCGCTGTAGAAGGATCCGACGACGTCGAAGGTCCGCCCCAGGTCGAACGCCAGCATGTCCGCCCGGTGCACCTCGACGCCCTCGAGCTTGGCCCGCGCCACCCGCACCATGGGCTCGGACAGGTCGACGCCGGTCACCTCGAAGTGCTCGCGCAGGTGGACCAGTTCCTCGCCGGTGCCGCACCCCACGTCCAGCAGGGAGGCCGCGTCCGGCCGGCGGGCCCGGACCAGGTCCAGCGTCCGGGCCGCCTGCGCCGCGTAGTCCCGCTGGGTGCGGCAGATGTCGTCGTAGACGGCGGCGAAGTCGCTCTCGTACATCCGCTACACGCCCCGCGGCCCGGTGACCGTCCGGGCGATGATCTCGCAGACTCCCGCGATCTCGACGCTGCCGACGGCCGTGCCGGACGGCAGCGCCAGCACCCGCTCGGTCAGTGCCTCGGTGACGGGCAGCGGGAGCGGGGCGTGGACGGCGGGGGCGGCCCGGTAGGGCTCGCTGAGGTGGCAGCCGGGGTGGAAGTAGCGCCGTGAGAGGACGTTGTTCTCGTGCAGGGCGTCGTGCACGGCGTCCCGGTGCACGCCCGCGGCCCGCTCGTCGACATCGATCACCACGTACTGGCGGTTGGCGCGCTCCCCGGGGGCCTGCGGGCGCACCGTGACGCCGGGGAGGCCGGCCAGGCCGTCCCGGTACCACTGTTCGTTGCGCCGGTTGACCTCCATCAGCTCGTCCGTGATCTCCAGCGAGACCAGCCCCATCGCGGCGTGGATCTCGCTCATCCGCGCGTTGGTGCCCCGGGAGACGATCTCGCGGCCGGGGCCGAGGCCCAGGTGGTGCAGGGCCCGCGCGCGTTCGGCCAGCCCGTCGTCGTTCGTGACGATCGCGCCGCCCTCGAAGCTGTTGACGAACTTGGTGGCGTGGAAGCTGAACACCTCCGCCGTCCCGAACCCGCCGACCGGCCGCTGCCGGTAGGTGTTGCCGAAGGCGTGCGCGGCGTCGAACAGCAGCGACAGGCCGTGCCGTCCGGCCAGGTCGGTCAGCTCGTCCACCGGGCAGGGCCGGCCGTAGACGTGGACGCCGAGGATGCCGCCGGTCCGGGGCCCGATCAGCTTCTCGGCGTGCTCCGGGTCGATGGTGCCGCTCTCCTCGTCGACGTCGCAGAAGACGGGCACCATTCCGGCCCACTCCATGGCGTGGGGCGTCGCGATCCAGGTGAACGCCGGGATGATCACCTCCTGCCCGGGCCGGACGCCGGCCGCCGTGGCGGCGATCTGCATGCCGGAGGTGGCGTTGGCGACGGCGACGCAGTGCCTGGTCCCCGCGCGCTCGGCCACCTTCTCCTCGAACTCCCGCACCAGCGGGCCGTTGTTGGTCAGCCACAGCCGGTCGAGGGCGTCGTTGATCAGCCGCAGCAGACGGTCCCGGTCGCCGACGTTGGGACGGCCGACGTGCAGCGGCTCACTGAACATGGGGGTGCGGGGCATGGTGGATCGTTCCTTTCGGCACGGTCGGCGCGCGCATCGGCGCGCGGTCAGCGGACGTGGACGTCCGGCACGTACAGCACCCACCTGCCGCCCGCCTCGCGGAAGGCCCGTTCCTTCGCCATGATCTCCTCGGCGTGGTTCCAGGCGAACAGCAGGGCGTAGTCGGGGTAGGGGTCGCGGAAGGCCTCCGGCGGGCGGATGGGGATGTGCGATCCGGGGGTGATCCGGCCCTGCTTCTCGGGCGTCGAGTCGCAGATGAACGGGACCAGGTCGGGCCCGATGCCGCAGTAGCCGGTGACGGTGGCGCTGCGGGACGTGGCGCCGTAGCCGACCACCCGCCGGCCGTCGGCGCGCAGCTCGCCCAGGAGTTTGACCAGGTCGGCGCGGATGCGCTCGATGCCCGCTCCGAAGGCCAGGAACGTCTCCTCGCGGGCCAGGCCCCGCCGCCGCTCGTCGGCCAGCATCGCGTGGACGGCGGCGGACGGCTCCCGCACGCCCGGCCGGGCGACGGTGTAGCGGATGGCGCCGCCGTGCACGGCCAGGCGTGTGACGTCGACGAGCTCGAAGCCGAAGCGCTCGGCCATGGCCCGGACCGAGTGCACGGCGAAGAGGTAGAAGTGCTCGTCGTAGATCTGGTCGAAGGAGGTCTGCTCGATGATGTCGCCGAGGTAGCGGTCCTCGAAGACGAACAGGCCCTCGGGCGCGAGGAGGACGTCCACGCCGCGCAGGATGGAGCCGATGTAGGCGATGTGGCTGAAGCAGTTGGCCGAGTAGATCACGTCCGCCGGCCCGTCCTCGGCGCGGATCGCCCGTGCCGTGGACTCCTCGAAGAAGTCCACCAGCACCCTGGTGCCCTGCCTCCTGGCCACCTCGGCGGCATCGCGGGAGGGGTCGACGCCCAGGTGGCGCACCCCGGCCCGGCCGATGGTGTTCAGCATGACGCCGTCGTTGCTGCCGATCTCGACGAGGAAGGGGTCCGGCCCGGTCAGCACCTCGTCCAGGAAGTGCTGGGCCACCCCCTCGAAGTGGTCGCGCATCGCCGTGGACAGCGAGGAGCGGTAGGGGTAGTCGGTGCGGAACATCGCGTCCCGCGGCACCTCCTCGAGCTGCTGCACCATCGTGCACGAGGTGCAGAAGCCCACCGTGAGCCGGTAGAAGGTCTCGCGCCCGGCGTCCTTCGGCTCGAGGAAGGCGTTGGAGACCGGCTGCCGGCCCAGGTCGAGGCATTCCTGGACGGTGCCGCCGCAGATGCGGCACGTCGCGCCCGTCGTACCGCCCGTCATGCCGGCCCCCCGGCGAGCGAGAAGGAGTCCGCGTCGTCCGCCGAGACGATCACCGGTTCGGGGATGGGCACGATGAAGCGGCCGCCGCGCTCGAGGAAGGCACGTTCCTTGCGGATGATCTCCTCGGCGTAGTTCCAGGCGAGCAGCAGGTAGTAGTCGGGCTCGCGCGCGGCGGCCTCCTCGGGCGAGCACACCGGGATGTGGGTGCCGGGCAGCAGCTTGCCGTGCTTCATGGGGGTGGTGTCACCGCAGAACCGCACCTCCCGGGGGCCGAGCCCGCACATCAGGAGCAGCGCGCTGCCCTTGGAGGGCGCCCCGTAGCCGGCGACCGTCGCCCCGCCGGCGGCGAGTTCGCGGACGGTCTCGCCGATGGCGCGGGTCAGGGCGCGGACGCGGTCGGCGAACTCGAGGTAGGGGCGCTCGGTGTGCAGGCCGCGCCCGTGCTCCAGGTCCAGCAGTGCGGCGACGGACGGCTGCGGCGGGCGCGCGGCGCTCTCCGGCGTGGCGACGACCGCGATCGAGCCGCCGTGCACCGCGACCCGCTCGACGTCGGTGATCCGCAGGCCGTGGGCGGCGAAGAGGCGGCCGAGAGTGGTGAGGGAGAAGTAGGACAGGTGCTCGTGGTAGATCGTGTCGAACTGGTTGTGGTCCAGGAGGTCCACCAGGTACGGCACCTCGATGATCAACGCGCCCTCGGGGGCGAGGACCTCGCCGACGCCCTTGAGGACGTTGTGCACGTCGTCGATGTGCGCGAAGCACTGCCGGCCCAGCACCAGGCGGGCCCGGCCCTTGTCGTGCGCGATCCGGGCGGCCGGCTCGGGGCCGAAGAACGCGGGATGCGTCTCGATGCCGCGCGCGTTCGCCCGCGCGGCGAGGTTGGCCGCGGGGTCGACGCCCACCACGCGCAGGCCGGCCTCCTGGAAGAAGCCGAGCTGGGTGCCGACGTTGCTGCCCAGCTCGACGACCAGGTCGCCGTCCGCGAGCTCCCCGGCGTGGATGCCCAGCTCCACGATCCGCCGCATGTGCCGGCGCATCTGCTCGGAGTCGGAGGAGACGTAGACGTAGTCACGGAAGAGCGTCTCCGGGTCGACGACGTGCCGCAGGCACATCAGCCGGCACGCCCGGCACAGCACGACGTCCGTCGGATGCGCGGGCTCGGCCGGGAGCCCGTCCTCGCCGGCGGGCTCCAGGAAGCCGTTGGCCGGCGGCATCGCCCCGAACGAAATGACCTCGATCCAGTCGTCGGCGCCGCACACCCGGCACGCCGCGACCCGTTTGACCTCGCCCTGCATGTCCCCTCCTGAAGAAGCCCTGTGATGCCCGTTCGCGCGCCGGTCAGTCCGCGGCTATCACGACCTTCCCCAGGTGCCGGCCCGACTCCAGGCGGCGGTAGGCGGCCTGGGCGTCGGAGAACGGGAAGACGCTGTCGACGACGGGACGCAGGCGGTGCAGCTCCAGCGTCCGGTTCATCGCCTCGAACATCTCCCGGCTGCCCACCACGACCCCCTGGACGGTCAGTGCCTTGCGCAGCAGGGGCACCGGGCTCAGGCCGGCGCCCCGGCTGAGTACGCCGATGACGCTGATCCGGCCGCCGGTGCGCGCGGCCGTGACGGACTGCCGCAGGGTGCCGGCGCCGCCGACCTCGACGACGTGGTCCACGCCGCCCCCGGTCAGCTCGGCCACCACCGCCCCCCACTCGGGGACGTCCGCGTGGTTGACCAGGTCGGACGCGCCCAGCTCCCGCAGCCGCTCCAGCTTGGTGTCGCTGCCGGACGTGGCCACGACCCGCGCGCCGCCCGCCACGGCCAGCTGCAGCGCGAAGACGGAGACGCCGCCGCTGCCGAGGGTCAGGACGCTCTGCCCCGGCCGCAGCCGCCCCGCCTCGACGAGGGCGTGCCAGGCGGTGACAGCGGCGCACGGCAGCGTCGCCGCCTCCTCGAGGCTCAGGTGGGAGGGCACGGCGACCAGGGCCCGTTCGTCGAACGTCACGTACTCGGCCAGCACCCCGTCGACGGTGCCGCCGAGCGCCGGTCCCGTCTTCGCCTCGTCGGCGGGCCCGGCGTCCCACGCCGGCAGGAAGGCGCCCACCACCCGGTCGCCCGTGCGCCACCGGGTCACGCCCTCCCCGGTGGCCGCCACCTCGCCCGCCCCGTCGGACAGCGGCACCACGCCGGGCCGGACGCCGGGCCCGTACCGGTCGTGGGCGATCAGCAGGTCCCGGTGGTTGAGGGACCAGGCCCGCATGCGCACCAGCACCCGGTGCGGGCCGGGCACCGGCACCTCGCGCCTGCCCAGCCGCAGCGCGCCGGGGCCCTCGAAGCGGGGGAGGTGGTAGTACCTCACCGCAGCGTGCGGACGAACGCCCGGATGTCGCCGGTCAGTTGCTCCGGCTGCTCCATGGCGGCGAAGTGGCCGCCCCGCTCGAACTCCGTCCAGCGCGTCAGCGTCGGCAGGATCCGCTCGGCGAAGGCGCGCACCGGGCGGGTGGCGTCCGCCGGGAAGACGGCCACGCCCACCGGCATCTGCAGCGGCCACGGGCCGCCCCAGGTGCGGACGAAGTCGGGGGTCAGGTGGGTGGACTCGTAGTAGAGCTGCGCGCTGGAGCCCGCCGTCGCGGTGAGCCAGTAGATCATCACCTGGGTCAGCAGCCGGTCGCGGTCCACGGCGTCCTCGGGCGCCTTCTCCGAGTCCGTCCACTCCTTGTACTTCTCCGCGATCCAGGCGAGTTGGCCTACGGGCGAGTCGGTCAGGCCGTAGGCGAGGGTCTGCGGGCGGGTGGACTGGATGCGGGCCCAGCCCATGCCGTCGTCCGCGAAGTGGCCGCCGTGCGCCATCCGCGCCATGTCGGCCTCGCCGAGGGAGGCCAGGGCGGCCGGGTCGTCCGGCGGGAACGTCACCAGCATGTTGAGGTGGACGCCCGCGACGTGCTCGGGGTCCGCGAGCCCGAGCTCCAGGGAGATCGCCTTGCCCCAGTCGCCGCCCTGGGCCACGTACCGCTCGTAGCCCAGCCGGCTCATCAGCTCGGCCCAGGCGCGGGCGACGCGGCGGACGTCCCAGCCGGCCTGCCGGGTCGGGCCGGAGAAGCCGTAGCCGGGAATCGAGGGGACGACCACGTGGAAGGCGTCGGCGGGGTCGCCGCCGTGCGCGCGCGGGTCACTCAAGGGGCCGATGACGTCGAGGAATTCGGCGACCGAGCCGGGCCAGCCGTGGGTGAGGACCAGCGGCGTCGCGTCCGGTTCGGGCGAGCGGACGTGCAGGAAGTGCACCTGGGCGCCGTCGATCTCGGTGAGGAACTGCGGGAACGCGTTGAGCTGCCGCTCGGCCGCCCGCCAGTCGTACCGATTGCGCCAGTAGTGGGTGAGCTCCTTGAGGTAGTCCAGCGGGATGCCGCGCTCCCAGCCGGCGCCCGGTATCTCGTCGGGCCAGCGGGTCGCGTCGATGCGGCGGTGCAGGTCGTCGAGGTCGGCCTGGGGGATCTCGATGCGGAACGGGCGCATGGGAAGCCTTTCCAATGGCGGGCGGACGTCGCGAAAAGGGGGGTGGTTCAGGCCGCGCTGAGCCGGGCCGCGGCGGTGGCGGCCGGGCTCCACGCGGGGAAGCGGGCGCAGGCCGCGACGAAATTGCGGATCATGCGCATGCCGTCCTCGGTGAAGATGCTCTCGGGGTGGAACTGCACCGACTCCAGGGGCAGCGTGGCGTGCCGCAGCCCCATCACATAGCCGTCGTCGTGCGAGTGGGCCGTGACCTCCAGGCAGGCGGGCACGGTGCTCTCGACCAGCACCAGCGAGTGGTAGCGGGTCGCGCGGAAGCCGTCGCGCATCCCGGCGAACAGCCCCCGCCCGTCGTGGTGGATGCGGCTGGTCTTGCCGTGCATCAGGTGCTGGGCGGGCACCACCCGGGCGCCGTAGGCCAGGCCGATGGCCTGGTGGCCCAGGCACACGCCGAGGATCGGGACCTCGCCGGCGAACGCCCGGACGATCTCGACGTGCCCGGATCCGGCCGGGTGGCCGGGCCCGGGGCCCAGGAGGATCGCGGCGGGCCGCATCCGCCGCACGTCGGCGAGGCGCAGCTCGTTGGAGCGCACGGTCACCGGGGCGGCCCCGGCGGACATCAGGTACTGCCGGAGGATGTGGACGAAGCTGTCGAACGCGTCGACGACGAGGATCTCCACCGGCGGGCGCGCCTCGCTCACAACAGCTCCTTTCCGGTCACCGCCCAGTAGGTGGCGCTCATCTTGGCGAGGGTCTCGTTCCATTCGCGCTCGGGAACGGAGTCCGCGACGATCCCGGCCGACGCCCGGGTGCGATAGACGCCGTCGCGGTGGAAGAGCGTGCGGATGCACAGGGCGAGGTTGACGTAGCCGCCCGTGCCGATCAGGCCGAGCGCCCCGGCGTACAGCCCGCGGCGGCTGCGCTCCATGTCCTCGATGATCTCCATCGCGCGGATCTTCGGGGTGCCGGTCATGGTGCCGGCGGGGAACAGCGCGGCGATGACGTCGAAGCCGTCCTTGCCCTCCTCGGCCTGTCCGGTGACGGTCGAGACCAGGTGCAGGACGTGCGAGTAGCCCTCGACGACCAGCCGGTCGGGCACGTCCATGGAGTCGGCGCGGCAGATCCGGCCGATGTCGTTGCGGCACAGGTCGACGAGCATGGTGTGCTCGGCGACCTCCTTGGGGTCCGAGCGCAGCCGGTGTGCCGCGGCCGCCTCGCCCTCACGGCCGCCGCCGGCGCGCGGGACGGTGCCGGCGATGGGCCGCATGGTGACGGTGCCGTCCTCGACGCGGACGAACAGCTCGGGGCTGGCGCCGATGACGGTGTGCCCGGCCACGGTCGCCAGGTACATGTAGGGCGAGGCGTTGCGCCGGCGCAGGCGGCGGTAGGCGTCGACGGGGTCGAGCGTGCTGCGGACGGTCAGTTCGTGGCCGATCTGGACCTGGTAGATGTCGCCGACCGCGATGTGCTTGAGGCAGCGGCGGGCGGTCTCCTTGAAGCCGGCGGCGTCGGTGTCGTCGGCGACGGCGGCCGGTGGCAGCACCGCGTCGGGCGGCGCCGGGTGCGCGCGGTCCGCGTCCGCGAGGAGCGCGGTGACCGCTTCCGTATCGAGCGGGGGCCAGGCGTCGGACTCGTGGAGCATCAGCTCCGAGCTCCCGTCGGCCAGGTCGGTGACCAGACAGCCCCGGTGCAGCACCAGGTGGACGTCCGGCAGGTCGGGGCCGCGCTCGATGAGGTGGGGCAGCTCCTCGATGTAGCGGGCGGTGTCGTAGCCGAAGTAGGCGAGGAAGCCGAAGCGGAAGCGGGAGGGCGAGTCGTCCGCCCGGAAGACGTCCCGCACGGCCCGCAGCAGCGGCCACAGGTCGCTCCGCCGGCGCAGCCGGGGTCCGCCGTCCCCGGTAGCGGCGTCGAGGAGCGGTCCGGTGTGCCGCAGCACGGCCTCGCGCAGCGCGGGCACCCCCTCGAGCCGTACGACGCCGTCGGTCACGGACACGGTGAGCAGGGTGCCGAAGCCGGTGAACTGGTATCTGCGGTCGCGTGCCGGGCCCGCGGCCGACTCCAGCAGGTACACCTGGTCGCGGCCGAAGCGCCCGGCCAGGGCGAGGTAGGCGGACAGGACACCGGGCTGCGGCACCCTGCGCCGCACGGTTCGCACGCGCACGCTCATCGCATCGCCCCCGCAGCTCAGTTGGTGATCGCGTACCGGTGGGCGACCCGCCGGGCGGCGAGCGCGGCGCTGTCCGCCGCCGAGCGGTTGTCGAGGATCCGGGCCGCCTTCCAGGAGACGAAGGACCCGGTGGTGGTCACCGGGTCCAGGTCGGTGTCGACGACGACGTGCGCCCCCACCCCGGCCCGCTCGCGCAGCCGGGCGCCCACCCCCGCGCCGATGGCGGCCGTTCCGCCGCTCGCGCCCGGCATCAGATCCATGCGGACGGTGACCTCGTCGGAGCCGTCGGCCCGCCGGTCGATGACGACCTGGTAGCCGAGGCAGCCGCGCACCCCGTCCAGCACCGCCGCCTCCAGCTCCGCCGGGTGCAGCATGGCGTCGCCCAGGCGGATGCGGTCGGCGGTGCGGCCGACGACGTCGACGACCGGGCCCGGCAGCGGGCTGTCGGCGGGCGCCGGGGTGATGCGGACGAGGTCGCCGGTGCGGTAGCGGATCAGCGGCTTGATGCCGTCGGTCAGCATGGTCAGCACCAGCTCGCCCTCACCGCCTTCGGCGCCGGTGGCGAGCGGGGCGCCGGTGTCCGGGTCGACGAGCTCCACCAGGTAGTTGAGCTGGGCCAGGTGCAGCCGGCCGGTGTCGGCCCCGGTGGCCACGCACAGCGCCTCCTGCGAGCCGTAGAGGGTGGGGCGTACGACGGCCGACGGCCAGACGGAGGAGACGTTGGCGGCGAACTGCGGGGTGCAGATCTCGCCGAGCACCAGGAACAGCTTCACGGGCAGCTTCGCCGGGTCGTAGCCGTGGTGCAGCGCCGCCTGGGCCAGGCTCAGGCACAGGGCGGGCGCGCAGACCAGCACCTCGACGCCCAGTTCCTCGATCAGGCGCAGCGCCTTGCGGAAGCCCACCCGGGGCGACTCGGGCCAGATCTTGACGTGGCAGGCGCCGAGCGCGGCGGTGACGGCCGTGAACACGTCGCCGAACGCGTACAGCTCGGAGGGGCCCATCAGCCCGACCACCGGCAGCCGGTCCCCGAAGCGCTCCCGCAGCAGGTGCCGCCAGGATTCCTCGACGAAGGCGTTGCTGGTCAGCACGTCCTTGGGGCCGCGCGGGCAGGGCGTGGACGCGCCGGTGGTGCCGGTCGTCTCGTAGAAGACGGTGGCCTCGGCGGGGCTGCCGGAGAGCACGTCGTACATCTCGCGGCGCAGGTCGTCCTTGGTGGTGAAGGGCAGGTGGTGCAGGGTGTCCGGAGTGACGGCGGCGATGTCCGTGCCGGCCAGCCGGCGGCGGTAGAACGGCGAGCGTTCGGTGACGTGCCGCAGCACGGCGGTCAGCCGCTCGGCGTTCCAGCGGTCGAGGTCGGCGCGGGTGAGCGTGCCGTCGTGGAAGGCGCGGAACGTGCGCCCGTAGGCGGCCGCGAAGGCCGCGAAGTCGCCGGGCGCACCGGGAGGTTCGGTGGCGGCGGGAGCGCTCACCGCTGGTCCTGCAGTTCGTTGAGGGCGAGGCCGACGCGCTCGTTGCGTTCGGCGGGGCGGAAGATGTCGTCGCGGCCCGTCAGCCGGCGGTGCTCGGCGAGCAGCTCGATCATGTCGGTCATGCGGTCGACGAGCCGGGTGACGTTGGTCAGGCCCTCCTCGTCCTTGGCCGCGTCGCCCCGGTGCAGGGCGTGGACGGTGGCGGGGAAGCCGCTGCCGACCAGGATCATGCGGTTGAGCAGGGCGTTGACGGTCAGCTGGGCCCAGACCTCGCCGGCGCTGTAGCGGCGGGCGACGGAGATGATCCCGGCGACCTTGTTGCTCAGCGGCCGGTCGAAGCGCAGATAGCCCACTCCGGCCCGCTCGATGAAGGTCTGCATCAGGCTGGCGGTGCCGAAGCCGTGCACGGGCGCGGCGAAGATGATGCCGTCCGCCGCGATCATCTTCGCGACCACGCCGGGGATGTCGTCGGCCACCGCGCACGGCAGCGGTCGGTCGTTGCAGTCGCCGCACGGGCCGCACCGCTCCATGCGCAGGTTGCGCAGGTCGACGGCCTCGAGGTCGACGTTCCGCTTGGCGGCGACGGCCGCGGCGTGCCGCAGGACGTCGGCGGTGTTCCCGTCCCGTTCCGAGCCATTGATCGCGACGATCTTCGGTTGGGCTGTCACGGTGCCGTCTCCTTGGCGGGGTCGGTTGCGGTCGGTCGGTCGCCGGGCACGGGAGCCGGTGCGGCGGGGGCCGTCCTCCGGCTGCCGGGGCCCCACCGCTTGCCCCAGCGCGCGACCGGGCGCTCCAGCAGGTAGTAGCTGGCCGTGGCGATGGCGACGCTGACCGGCAGGGTGAAGGCGAGCAGCTCCCAGAAGCCGACGGAGCCGCGGAACTCGGGGGTGGGCAGGGCCGGGGAGCCGAAGATGCTGCCGTTCTCGAGGTAGACGTTGATGACGATCTCGTGCCAGAGGTACACGCCGAAGGAGACCTGCCCCAGGTAGCGCACCGGCTTGTTGGCCAGCAGCCCGTCCATCAGACGGGACTTGACGCCCGGCACGGTCATCGGCCCGACGATCAGCAGGGCGAAGGCGGCGACCAGGAAGTGGTCGAAGACCTCCTGCCAGAGCGCGGCCATGTTGCCCATGCCCGATATACCGATGAGCTTGGCGGCGTAGAGCGCGTAGATCCCCAGCCCGGCCAGCCAGAACAGCATCGGGTGCGCGCCCATCCACCGGTGCACGGCGGGGGTGCGGGGCGATATCTCGGCGTAGGCGGACAGGATCGCCAGCAGCATGCCGCCGGCGAAGTACCCGACGTAGTACGGCGGCCAGTACCAGAGCGTTGTCTGACCGGTGGACGGCAGGTTGGTGTAGACGATCCAGCCGATGCTGAAGAGCTCGAGCACCAGCAGAGGGGCCAGCATGCGCCGCATCCGCCGGAGCGGGTCCTCGGTGCTCCGGGCCCAGCGGTGGGCGATCCAGGCGAGCACCGGCAGCGCGAGGTAGAACGCGAACTCGGTCGGCACGGTCCACGTCGGGTCGATGCCGTGCATCGGCTGGCCGGTGTTCCAGAAGAAGTGGATCATCAGCAGCGGGCGCAGCACGTCCCACGGGCTGTTGAGGGCGTCGGAGTTGAACGCCGGCATGGTGAAGGCGATCAGCAGCCAGTAGGCGGGCAGGATGCGCAGGGCGCGCCGCCAGAGGAAGGGGCGCACTTCGGGTTTGCGGGTGCCGACGAGGGTGGCGCGTGCGAAGGGGCGGTAGAGCATCAGCCCGGAGAGCACGAAGAAGGGCGGCAGGCATACTCCGAGGCCGTCCGCGAGGGTGCCCCAGATTCCTTTGCCCGGCTGGTCGATGAAGCTGCTGACACCCGACTGGAAAGCGACGTGATAGACGACCACGCCGAATGCCAGGATTCCGCGGAGGCCCTCGAACGTCGGGATCCGCGCGGCGTTTCCGCCCCCCACATCGCGCAGACTGACCCGTTCCCCCATGGCGTGCTCCCTCGCAATTGTTCCCGGTTCGCTCCACGGCATGGTCCGGCCGGTCAACTGGGCGCCGCATCTCCTGAAATGCTGCGTTGGCCAGCGGCGGACGCCCCTCCGGTGACCTGCGGCGGCACGCAGCAATTCAGGAGATGCGGCACAGAGCAGGCGAACGTGACGATGCCGGGGTGGAGTACTGGAACCGGAAGACAGAGACCATGCCCCGGCAGGAGCTGGCCGGATGGCAGTGGCGGAAGCTGCAGCGTGCTTTGATCCATGCAAAGCGCTCGTCGCCGTTCTGGAATGAACGGCTCCCCGATGATGTCGAATCACTCGGGTCGCTCGAGGAGTATTCCGCTCGGGTTCCGCTGCTCTACAAGTCGGACCTGCTCGCCGCCCAGCGGACGGCACCGCTGTACGGCAGCTGGCCGTCGGTGGATCCGTCGCTGGGCATCAGGTACCACCAGACCAGCGGTACGACCGGGAACCCTCCGGTGCGTACCTTCGACACTCAGCGCGACTGGGCCTGGTCGGTGGACACCTTCTGCACCGCCCTGTACGGCATGGGGGTCCGGGCGGGGCAGAGCGGCATGGTGGCGTTCGGCTACGGCCTGTTCATGGGCTTCTGGGGCATGCACTACGCCCTGGAGCGCATGGGGTGCACGGTGGTGCCGTCGGGCGGGCTGGACTCCCGGTCCCGCATCCGGCTGCTGGTCGACCACCGGATCGAGGTGCTGGGGCTGACGCCCAGCTATGCGATGCGGCTGATCGAGACGGCCCAGGAGATGGGCGTCGACCTGGCCGCCGAGGCCAATGTGAAGACCATCCTGGCCGGCGCCGAGCCGCGTCCGGACTCCACCACCCGGGCCATCGAGGACGCCTTCGGCGCCCGGGTCTTCAACGCGGCGGGCACCACCGAGCTGGGCGCGGTCTTCATGTTCGAGTGCCCCGCCCGCAGGGGTGCCTGCCACATCATCGAGCCGGCGGTGATCGAGGAGGTGCTGGACCCGGACACCAAGGAGCCGGTGCCCTACGGCGAGCTGGGCGTGCGGGTGACCACGGGCCTGGCCCGCGAGAGCATGCAGATCTTCCGGCACTGGACCGAGGACCTGGTGGTGCGCAGGCCCTGGCACGAGTGCGGCTGCGGCCGCACCTGGGACTGGTACGAGGGCGGGATCATCGGCCGCACCGACGACATGCGCAAGATACGCGGCGTCTCGGTCACCCCCGTGATGATCGAGGACGTGATGCGGGGCTTCCCCGAGGTCGTGGAGTTCCAGACGGTCATCCGCACCGTGCGCGGCCTCGACACGATCGTCGTGCGGGTGGAGCCCAAGGATGTCCCCGGCCTGGACGCGGCGGCGCTGTGCGCGCGCATCAGCACGGAGATCAAGCGCGACATCGGCATCCGCCCCGAGGTGGAGACCGCCGCGCCCGGAGCCCTGCCCCGATTCGAGATGAAGGCGAAGAGGTTTCATGACGAACGAGCGAGCTGAACCCGCCGGCCTCACCCCGGAGCAGGAGCGCGTGCTCCTCGACGCGTACACCGCGCTGGGCGGCCTGGCGCGGTCGTGCGAGGTGCCGGCGGTGACGGCGGCGGTGGGCGCCGCCCTCGCCGAGCTACGGGTGGCCCTCGACGGCCAGGCCGTGGACTTCGACTTCTTCGCCCCGTCACCGGCCGGGAGGAGCTGAATGCCCCCGCAGGACGGGCCGGACGGCCCGGACGGGACGGCCGCCCGCCCGGCGGCGACCCGTCCGCTGACGGGCGACGAGTACGTCGAGAGCCTGCGCGACGACCGCGAGGTCTACCTCTACGGCGAGCGCGTCAAGGACGTCACCACGCACGCGGCGTTCCGCAACCCGGTGCGGATGACCGCGCGGCTCTACGACAGCCTGCACGACCCGGACAAGCGCGAGCTGCTGACCGCGCCCACCGACACCGGCGGCGGGTTCACCCACCGGTTCTTCACCGCCCCCCGCACGGTGGACGACATGGTCGCCGACCAGCGGGCCGTCGCCGCGTGGGCGCGCATGAGCTACGGCTGGATGGGGCGCAGCCCCGACTACAAGGCGTCCTTCCTCGGCACGCTCGGCGTCAACGCCGCCTTCTACGAGCCGTTCGCGGACAACGCCCGCCGCTGGTACCGGGAATCGCAGGAGAAGGTCCTCTACTGGAATCACGCGCTGCTGCACCCTCCGGTCGACCGGGAGCGGCCGGCGGACGAGGTCGCGGACGTCTTCGTCCACGTGGAGAAGGAGACCGACGCGGGCCTGGTCGTCAGCGGCGCCAAGGTCGTGGCCACGGGCTCGGCGCTGACCCACCACTGCTTCATCGCCCACACCGGGCTGCCGGTCAAGGACCGCAGGTTCGCGCTGGTGGCCACGCTGCCCATGGACGCGCCGGGGCTGAAGCTGATCTGCCGCCCGTCCTACTCCGCCACGGCGGCGGTGATGGGCAGCCCGTTCGACCATCCGCTGTCCTCGCGGCTGGACGAGAACGACGGCATCCTGGTCCTCGACAAGGTGCTGGTCCCGTGGGAGAACGTCTTCATCTACGGGCACCTGGGCAAGGTCCGCCTGTTCACCGGGCAGTCCGGCATGATCGAGCGGGCCACCTTCCACGGCTGCACCCGGCTCGCGGTCAAGCTCGAGTTCATCGCCGGGCTGCTGGCCAAGGCGCTGGAGATCACCGGCGCCAAGGACTTCCGCGGCGTGCAGACCCGGCTGGGCGAGGTGCTGGCCTGGCGCAACCTCTTCTGGGGCCTGTCGGACGCGGCCGCGCGCAACCCGGTGCCCTGGAAGGGCGGCACGCTGCTGCCCAACCCGCAGTACGGCATGGCCTACCGGTGGTTCATGCAGCTGGGCTATCCGCGGGTGCTGGAGATCGTGCAGCAGGACGTGGCCAGCGCGCTGATGTACGTCAACTCCGGCACGGAGGACTTCCGCAACCCCGAGGTGCGCCCGTACCTGGAGAAGTACCTGCGCGGCTCGGGCGGCGCGGACGCCACCGAGCGCGTGAAGGTGATGAAGCTGCTGTGGGACGCGGTCGGTTCGGAGTTCGGCGGCCGGCACGAGCTCTACGAGCGCAACTACTCCGGCAACCACGAGAACACCCGCATCGAGCTGCTGCTGGGGCAGATGGCCGACGGCCGGCTGGACTCCTACCGGGCCTTCGCCGAGGAGTGCCTGGCGGAGTACGACCTGGACGGCTGGACGGTGCCGGACCTGACCTCGTTCGAGGGCCTGCGGCAGGCCCGGAACGGGCTGCTCGAGGGCTGACCGGCCGAGAACGGGCGAGAAACGGGCGAGAACGGCTGAAGGGCCCCTCCGGACGGAGGGGCCCTTCACCGTGTGCCTGCCGGCCCTACAGGCCGAGGGCCTTGACGACCGTCTCGTGGACGCGGTCCACGGCCGAGTAGTCGCCCTGGGTGACCCGGTTCTTGGTCAGCGCGAAGGTGACCTTGGACGCGGTGTCGGCGAAGGCGGCACTGCCCTCGCTGCCGGCCGTGCCGAAGACGGTCGGGGCCGGGGCGGCGGTCGGCGAGGGCAGGCCGATGTCGTAGCCCAGGCCTCGGGCGGTGGGGAAGCCGAGGATCTCGTCGTCCCCGCTGACCGCCTCGGCGGTCATCGTCCGCAGCCGCTCCGGCGAGACCAGGCGGACGCCGCCGACCTCCCCGAGCAGCGCCGCGTACACCTTGGCCAGGGCGCGGGCCGAGAAGGTGCCGCCGGCCGGGATGTCGGAGGTGAGGATGTCGTTGCGGTTGCCGAACTCGGCGCCCGGCAGGGCGGCCATGGGGGCAGCGGTGTAGCCGTGCACGACCTTGAAGAAGGGGATCTCCGCGAGCATCTCGGGAGTGAACTCCTCGCCGCCGCCGGCGTCGGGGTTCTGCACCTCCTCCAGCGTGGCGGTGCGGGCCAGCTCGGACTCCGGCACACCGAAGAACAGCTCGCGCTCCAGGCCCAGCGGCACGGCCACGTACTCCCGCAGCGCCTCGGAGATCGTCTTGCCGGTGGCCCGGCGGACGAGCTCGCCCACGAGGTAGCCGTAGGTCTGGGCGTGGTAGCCGAACTTGGTGCCCGGCTCCCACCACGGGGTGGCGTCGGCGATGACGGCGACCATCTTGTCCCAGTTGGCCAGGTCCTCCGGGGTGGTGTCGGCCGGCAGGCCCGGTACGCCGGTGGCGTGCGTGAGCACGTGACGTACGGTCGCGCTCTCCTTGCCGTTGGCGGCGAACTCCGGCCACAGCTCGGCGACCGGCGTGTCGTACTTGAGGACGCCCCGCTCGACGAGGACGTGGGCGACGGTCGTGGTGATGCCCTTGCCGGTGGAGGTGCTGTAGAAGGGCGTGTCGGAGGTGACTGGACGCTTGGTCTCCGCGTCGGCGAGGCCCGCCACGGCGTCGACGACGAGCTCTCCGTTGCGGTAGACGGCGACCTGCAGGCCCCTTTCCACACCGGACTCGACCAAGGTGTCGATCGTTTCCTGGACTTGCTGCTGAATGTCAGTCATGGCCGATTTCCTTCGTAGACCCGGGGTGATCGGGGACACTGGACTCGCCACATCGTGGCGGGCGGGCTTCCGGTTCTGCATCTCCTGGATTGCGGTACTGACGGCGGCTTTGGCCAAGGATTGACGGGTACGGGCCGATGTGCCCCGGCCGGACGGGGAGCCCGGCCGGGGCACGTCGGGGCCGTCACGGGACGGGCCGGCACGGGGTTCAGGAGAACTGCCCCGGCCTGCGCCCCTCACCGGCCGGGCCCCGGTAGGCCTGGGCTATGGACAGCCAGTGGTCGGCCTCGTCCCCGGTGGCCACGAGCGCCAGGTCGTCGCGGTGCCGGCGCCTGGTGACCAGCAGGCAGAAGTCATGGGCGGGGCCGGTGATCTTCTGCGTGGCGTCCTCGGGGCCGAACGCCCACGCCGTGCCCGAGGGCGCGGTCAGCTCGAAGCGGAAGGGCTCCTCGGGAGGCGTCAGCCCCCGCGAGAGATAGCCGAAGTCGCGGGTCAGCACCGCGAACCCGGCCAGGTGGCGCAGCCGGTCGGTCGGCTCGGGACGGACGCCGACCGCGTCGGCGACGTCCTGGCCGTGGGCGAAGACCTCCATGATCCCGGCGCAGGCCAGCACGGCCGGCGGCAGCGGGTTGACCAGCCAGGGCACCACCTGTCCGGCGGGCACCGCCGCCAGCGCGGCGACGGACGCCTCGGCCGATGCCCGCCAGCGGGTCAGCAGCTGCTGAGGGGTGAGGCTCTTGAAGGGCTGGAGCGCGGCGTTGACCGCGCCGTCGAAGTCGCCGGCGGCGCCCGCGGCCAGGGCCTTGAACGCCTCGGCGTCCCGGGCCGCCGTGCCGGCGATGTCGAAGATGAAGGTCAGGTGGGCGATCTGGTCGGCGACGGTCCAGCCGGGCGCCGGGGTGGGCGTCCGCCACTGCTCGTCGTCCAGGCCGGTCACCAGCCGGTCGAGGTCGTCGACGGCGGCGGTCAGGTCCTTGAGTACGTCCTGGGTGTTGTCCATGTCCGTAAGTCCTGTTCGTCGAGGGGATGTCGAGTGGATCAGGAGGGGTCAGGAGGGGTCGGAGGAATCGGTGGAGCACGCCCTGCGGGCCGCTGTCAGGGCGGCCCACGAGGTGAGCTCGATCAGCTCCCGGTCGCCGGGCGTGCCGGAGCGGCGGTAGTCGTCGACGACGTTCCGGCCCACTCGGTACGAGGCCAGGGCCGTCAGCAGCGCCAGCCGCCCGGCCGGGCGCAGGGCCGCAGGCAGGGCCGCGACGGCCTTGCCGGTGTCGTCAATCCATGGCTGTCCCGGGGGCGGCGGGCCCGTCCCGGTGGCCAGCCGCTCCCGGACGAGCTCGCGGACAGGCTCCGGCACCGAGCGCTCGGCGCCGGCGTCCACGGCCGCGGCGGCCCGTGCCAGGGCCCCCGCGATGTGCGGCCGTCCCGCCGCCCAGGACAGGTCCCCGGGCAGCGGCGCGTCCGGCAGCAGGCCCAGTGAGCCGCCCGGCTCCGGGGCGCCGGGGCCGGAGGGACGGGTGAGGCGGGTGACCACGCGCAGGACGCCCCCGCGCAGCGCGGCGGGTGTGCCCGGCGGGACGGGCGTCTCGCGCAGGAACACGTTGACCATGCGGTTGAGGTAGTGGAAGGCGAGCGCCACGCCCAGGATCTCCGGGGCGTCCTCCGCCGGGAAGGGCCGTGGTCCGCCCCGCAGGGCCCACCGCGCCAGCCGCCCGGCGGCCGCGTCCCGCGGCAGGGTGCGCACCTGCGCCCGGTGCACCTCGACGCAGTACGGGCAGGAGTTGGCCCGCGAGACGCCGGTGGCGACGGCCTCCCGGGCGGGCCTGCTCACCCGGTCCCCGGCGAGCAGCGTCTCGCGCAGCAGCAGCCAGGAGGCCGCCAGGGCCTCGGGCGCGGGGGAGTGCAGGGCGAGCGGCGGGGCGAGCAGCCCGAACTCCCGCTCGGACTGCGCGTACACCGCGGCCACCAGGCCCTCGGCCTCCCCGGGCGGTACGGCCCGCACGTGCCGGATGCCCGCCAGGGAGCCGCGCAGGGCGGTGCGGGCCAGCGTCCTCACGGCCGTCACCGCGCCGAGACCACGGGCAGCACGCCGCGCCGCCCCGCGGTGGCGCCGTCGGGCGCGGGGGCGCCGTAGGTGACGTCCACGCCCCGCTCCCGGGCGGCGCGCACGATGCCCGGCATCGCGCGTTCGGCGAGCGCGGCGATGGTCATCGCCGGGTTGACCGTGAGCGCGCCGGGCACGGCGGAGCCGTCGGTGACGAAGACGCCGGGGTGGCCGCGCAGTTCGTGGCGGTCGTCGAGGGCCGAGGTGGCCGGGTCGTCGCCGATGCGGCAGGAGGCGAGCGGATGCACGGTGTAGGCGCCGACGACGTCGTTGGTCCAGGGCAGGACCGTGGCCAGGCCGTCCTTCTCCAGGATCTCCTTGACCTCGGCGTCGGAGCGGGCCCAGCCGTGCAGGGTGTTCGCGGTGGGGACGTAGCGCAGGGCGCCGCGGCCGAGCATCTGCTGCGAGATGCGGTGGGAGTTGCCGGTGGGCGGGGGCGGGCCGAAGACGCCCTCGTTGTCGTCCTCGCTCATGGTGAAGACGGTCAGCCAGGAGCGCCAGCGCTCGAGCATGCGCCGCTTCTCCGGCCCGAACCACACCGGGCCGTCCGCGCCGGCCGCCTGGGCGAGGATGGTGCCGAGGCCGGGCGGGAAGTAGAGCTGCTCCAGCGAGTAGCGGGAGAACTCCGGCAGCGAGCCGTCGAGGCGGTCCCAGCTGGCGGCCGTCGGCCCCCTGCCGATGTGGTTGGCCTCGTAGGCCCTGCCGTCGCCGCGCGTCAGGCCCAGCACCTCGGCGACCCGGTCCTCGTCGAGGACGGCCGTGTTCAGCCGCTCGCCGTTGCCGGAGAAGTACCGGCCGACGGCGTGGGGCATGGGGCCGAGCGTGGCCTCGCTGCGCTGGAGGATGACGGGGGTGGCGCCGGCCCCGGCCGCCAGGACGACGATCCTCGCGTCGATCGCGCCGCTCTCGCCGAGGATGCGGTAGTCCTCCTCGTCGACGGTTCTGTAGTGCGCCCGGAAGCCGCCGTCGTCGGTCCTCTCCAGGTACTGCACCTCGTGCAGGGGCCGGATCTCGGCGCCGTGCGCCAGGGCGGCGGGCAGGTAGTTGAAGAGCAGGGACCGCTTGGCGTCGAAGCGGCAGCCGGCCATCATCCAGTTGCAGTTGACGCACTTCTCGGCGTCGATGGCCACCGGCAGCGGATTGGCGGTGCGGCCGGCGTGGTGGCAGGCGGCCGCCCACAGCCCGCCCGCGTAGGTGACGTCGCTCCAGTCCTGCCGGGTGACGGGCATGGCCTCGGCGACCCGGTCGTACCAGGGGTCGAGGGTGTCGCGGCTGACGGACCTCGGCCACATCCGCCGGCCGATGCTCCCGTGCCGGTCGAAGACGAAGCGCGGGGCGCGCGGCATCGCGGCGAAGTAGACGACGCTGCCGCCGCCGACGCAGTTGCCGCCGAGCACGCTCATGCCGTCGCCGACGACGAAGTCGAAGGCCCGGGTGTAGGAGGAGCCGAGCTTGTAGTCCTGCTCGAAGTCCTTGCCCTCCAGCCACGGTCCGCGCTCGAGGACGGTGACCCGGGCGCCGCCCGCCGCGAGGTGGTAGGCGGCGATGGCGCCGCCGAAGCCGCTGCCGACGACGAGGACGTCCGTGCGTTCGGTGGCGCTCATGCCGGGCTCCCTGAGGGTGTGGTGCCGGGGTGCAGCCGTGCCAGCGGCCGGCCGTAGGAGTAGCGCTCGTAGCGCCACAGGCCGTCGTCGTCCGGCAGGGTCATGCCCATCGCCGCGAGTCCCGGGTGGCCGGCGGCGAGGGCGTCGGCGGTGTGCAGGTGGGCGGCCGAGTCGAAGGCCATGTTGCAGAAGAGCGCGAGCAGCACCCAGAACTCGCGTTCGGGGTGGCCGGGTGCGGTCAGCCGGCGCACCAGGGCCGCGCGGCGGTCCGGGGACAGGGCGACGAAGGGCGGTAACGCGCCGCCGGGCGCGGCCTCCTGGTCGCCGGCCGCCACGCGCGCGTGCTCGTTCAGCAGCCGCGCCAGCTCGTCGAGGTCCTCCGAGATGCCGGTGGCGTCCCATTGGAGGAGTTCCATGGCGCCGGCCGCCGCCGCGCCGTCGACAATGGTGTCCGCGTACGCCTCGAGCGTCCGCCGGGTCTCGCTGTGCGGTGATGATGTCGTCAGATCACGCAACTCTGCCTCCAGTACGTGGAGTTGGCTTTCGCCGCATCGGCAATAGGGTGGAAGTGCGGGTCCGCCCCAGGCCGCCGGCGAGTTTCGGAGGGAATCGTTCCGAATCCTCCGGCGCAAAGTTTCTTGAAATTCTTGCCAAAAACCGGTCAGCCGGTAGGCTCTGACCGATCAAGGGCCAGGCCGCCGTCATATGTGGCAACTCGGCCTGCTCCGCCCTGAGGTACGGCCCGCTCGAGAACTGACCATGCGAGGCTCGAACGACCCGCGGGGGACAGGATGGAAAGAGCCGACGTCAGTGTGTGCTACGCCTGCCAGGTGCGAATCGGCGACCTCCTGCCCGCGGATTCCCCGCGGCTGAACGGACTGGACGAGGCGCACGCGCGCCAACTGGCGGAGAAGGACTCCGAATTACCCCCGATCCTGGTGCACCGCCCGACCATGCGGGTCATCGACGGAATGCACCGGGTACGGGCGGCCGAGATCGGCGGCCGCACCGAGATCGCGGCCACCTTCTTCGACGGCACCGACGCCGAGGCCTTCCTCCGCTCCGTCGTGGCCAACGTCTCGCACGGACTCCCCCTGTCGATCGCCGACCGCAAGGCCGCGGCCGGCCGGATTCTCGCCTCGCACCCCCTCCTCTCCGACCGGGCCATCGCTGCCTACACGGGCCTGGCCGCCCGCTCGGTCGGCGGCATCCGGCGGCGTTCAGCCGCGGATCTGCCGCAGCTGAACGTGCGCATCGGCACCGACGGCAAGCCGCACCCCCTGGACCGCGCCGCCGGGCGGCTGCGGGCCTCCGAGATCATCGCCGAACGCCCCGAGCTGCCCCTGCGCGAGATCGCCAGGGTGGCCGGCATCTCCGTGGGCACCGCCCACGACGTCCGCCGGCGGCTGCGCCGCGGGGAGGCCCCCGTCCCCGGCGGACGGGCGAAGGCGCGCGGCGGCGCGGAGCGCGCGCGGATGAATCCGTACGGGCGGAGCGGCACACGAGATCCTCATTTCACGCTGCGCAGACTCGCCGGCGACCCCTCGCTGCGACAGAGCGAGGCGGGCCGCGAACTGCTGCGCTGGCTGCACACTCAGGTCGTCACGGGCGACGACTGGAAGAAACGGATGGACGCCGTTCCGCCGCACTGCGCGGACGCCGTGGCCGAACTGGCCCGGCAGTGCTCCGACACCTGGCAGGAAATCGCCCGGGAACTCGGGCGCCGTACGCCCGCCGAATGACCGGAGAAGCACCGTGACGCCTCATCACCGAATCAGGGAGAGGTCATGCTGAATTCCACCGAGCTGGCCGTCAAGCGGGTCATCGACGACATGCACGCCAACCTCGGCCAAGAGCTCACCATCGACGACATGGCCCGAACGGCGATGTTCAGCAAGTTCCACTTCACCCGGATCTTCCGGGACACCACCGGGGTCTCACCGGGGCGCTTCCTTTCCGCGCTCAGGCTCCAGGAGGCCAAGCGCTTACTCGTCGGGACCTCGATGAGCATCGCCGATATCAGCAGCGAGGTCGGCTACAGCAGCGTCGGGACGTTCAGTTCGCGGTTCAAGATCTGTGTGGGCGTGGCTCCTTCCGCCTATCGCGAGCTCGGCGGGTTCACCACCGAGATCAGGACCGACGACGGCCCTCCGGCGGTCGGCGGGCAGTCCCTCAAGGGCGAGGTGGTGCTTCCTCCCGCCCGCTCCCCGGGCTTCGTCTTCATCGGGGTCTTCCCCGGCTGCGTCCCCCAGGGCCAGCCGGTGCGCTGTGCCGTGCTGGACGGGCCGGGCCCCTACGAACTGCCGGACGTGCCCCTGGGCACCTGGCACGTGCTGGCGCACTCGGTGCCCTACGGCTACGAGGGCGTGCCCTCGGGTCTGGGCGACGCCCTGACCCCGTGCGTCGCCTCCTTCGGCCCGCTCGCGGTCCACCCCGACACCACCCTGCTGCCCCTCGACCTTCCGCTGCGGTCGGTGCGCGCCCTCGACCCGCCGGTGCTGCTGGCCCTGCTGGACATGCGGATGGCGGCGCTCGAGGCGGTCGCGGGCTAGGGCGGCCCGGATGGGCCGCCACGGGCCGGGGCGGCGGCCGCGGCGCGGGCCTCCCGCCCCTCATGCCGCGGCCCGCACGGCCATCGGCAGCCCGCCCCGCATCCGCAGGGAGAGCATCGGCTCGGGCACCACCCGGTGGCCCGGGACCGTGCTCAGCGTGAGCTCGCGGACGACCATCGCCGTCACGAAGACGGCCTCCATCATGCCGAGATTGCTGCCCACGCAGAACCGCGGCCCGCCGCCGAACGGGATGTAGGCGTACCGCGGCCGGTCCGCCCCGCCGCCCGGCCCGAAGCGGTCAGGGTCGAAGCGCTCGGGGGCGTCCCAGAACGCCGGGTGCCGGTGCAGGGTGTACGGGCAGATCAGCACGTCCGAGCCGGCCGGGACGCCCCAGCCGCCGACGTCGTCCGGCCCCTGGGCCCGGCGCGGCAGGATCCACACCGGGGGGAAGAGCCGCATCGCCTCCTGCACCACCGCCGTGGTGTACGCCAGCCGCGGCAGGTCCTCGAAGCCCGGCATCCGGTCGCCGAGCACCGCCAGCGCCTCCTCGCGCACCCGGGCCCGCGCCTCGGGATGCCGGTCGAGGAGGTGGAAGGTCCAGCCGAGCGTGCTCGCCGTCGTCTCGTGCCCGGCCAGCAGCAGGGTGACCAGCTCGTCGTGCAGGCGCTGCCGGCCCGCCCCCGGGTCCGCCTCCTCGCGGACCGAACGGATCAGCCGCGACAGCGCGTCGTCCCCGTCACCGCCGCCGTCCGGGCGGGCGGTGCGCTCGGCGACGAGGCGGTCCACCACCTCGTACAGCCGCCTGCGGGCACGCCGGAAGCGCAGCTGGTGCGGGAGCGGCACCCACATGGGCACCAGGCCCTGCGAGACCATCTCGAACATCGCCTGGTCCTGCACGGCCTCGAAGTCGTGCGCCACCGAGGCGTGGGCGGCCAGGTCGGCGTCCAGCAGGGTGTGCCCGAGCACGCCGAGCGTCAGGCCCGTCAGCTCCCGCACCACGTCGACCGGCGCCCCGTGCTCGTACGCCCGCAGCCGCGCCACCAGCTTGGCCGCCTCCTCGGCGACGACCCCGGCCTGCGCGGCGATCCGTTTCGCCTGGAACACCGGCTGGATCGTGCGGCGCTGGGCGCGCCAGCGCTCGCCGTCGCTGGTGAGCAGGCCGTCGCCCAGGGCGCGCCGGGCCTCCACCAGGCCGATGCCCTTGTGGTAGTTGGCGCTGTTGTCGGCGAGCACGTGCTTGGCGTGGTCGGGGTGGTTGAAGATGTAGAGCGTCTTGGGGCCCATGGACACCCGGACCGCGTCGCCGAGGTCCGCGGCGTCCCGCATCAGCGCCAGCCGGTCGGTGGCCAGCTTCCTCAGCAGGCCGGGCAGTGCCCTGCGCGGCGGGCCCGGGGGCGTGCGGCTCATGCCGGCCTCCCCGCGAGGGACCGGCCCCGGGCGGCGTACGGCTCCAGCGCCCGCACCAGGGCCTCGGGCACCAGGGCCGGGGCGGTGGCGGTGTTGGGGCCGCGCATGCACGCGACGCGCTGCCGGCCCCGCGCGACGAGGCTCTCGGCTCCGTCCGGGCCCAGCCGCACGTAGTCGAAGGTGAACTCGACCTGGGTCTGGGCCAGTTCCGTCAGCCGCATGCGCACCGACAGCTCGTCGAACGCGGTGATCTCGGCGAAGAACTCGCAGTCCACCTTCAGGGTGAACAGCTTGAGGTCCTCGCGCAGTTCCGCGAGGACGCCCGGCGCGCGCTCCTTGAGGAACATCTCCCGGCAGCGTCCCTGCCAGCGCAGGTAGTGCACGTAGTAGACGTTGCCGACGAGGTTGGTCTCCTCCAGGCCCACCGTGTGCCGGTACTCGAACCAGTCCGTGGTCATCCGTGTGACCCTCCCGTGAGGAACGCGAGGACGACCGGGCGCGGTTCGTCCCGCAGGGCGGTGACGAACGTGGCGATACGCAGGCCGCCCGAGGCGAGGACCGCCCAGCCGTCCCGGCGCCCCGGGTCCAGGGTGAGCGGGGCGCCGTCCATGACCCCGGCCTTCTTCAGGCACTCCAGGGCGCACCACACCCGGGTGGCGGCGCTGTCGTGGTCCTCGCCGGTCTGGCCGGCGAGCAGGGCGGCCAGCGGGGCGTGGTCGCCGAGCAGCCCGTCCCAGTCCGCGGCCGTCCGGGCGGTGACCGTCTCGACGTCGCAGGCCACCTCGTCGTCGGCGACCGCGCACAGGGTCACCCCCGCGCCGTGGGAGGCCGAGAGGGAGTGGCCGTCGGTCTCCGGGCGGCCGTCGGGCCGGTGGCGGACCTCGGCGGGGTGCCCCAGGGCCCGTTCGAGAGCGAGGGCCGTGCGGGCCCGGCGGTCGTCCTCGCCGGCCGCCGGTTCGACGGCGACGGCGATCCGCGCGTCCAGGACGTCCTCCAGCGCGCGCTCCAGATAGGGGCCCAGCAGCGGGGCCGCCCAGGGCCCGGAGCCGTCGCGCCGCCGCACGGCCCGCAGCCGCAGGCCCTCCCAGCGCTCGACGACCTCGCCCCGCTCGTCGCGCACCGCGATGTCGTAGACGTACGTGTCGCCGTCCCGCTCGCGCTCGACGGCGCAGTAGCGCAGTTCGCCGGCGGGCCCCTCGCCGCCGCCGAGCGGATGGACGCGCTCGATGCCCGCGGGCAGCAGGGTGGCGTCGGGGACGCACACCTGGTTGCCGTGCATCAGGGCGTCCCGCATGCCGGGGTCGCCCAGCAGCAGCCGGGCGGGCAGGAAGCCGGCGAACCAGCCCGCCGGCTCCGCCGTCGCCACGTCGGCGTCGACGTGCCGGGCGGCGGCCCGGTGGAAGCGCCGCAGCCGCTGGAAGCGCGTGCCCTGGAACAGCACGTCCCCGTACAGGTCGGCGGCCGGGTCCAGCGGCACTGGTGGTGCCTCGCCGGCCGCCGGCAGGGGCGGGCCCTGGGGGACGGCGGCGCCGGAGAACACCAGCCGGGCGCGGAAGTGCTCGGCGGCGAACCCGGTCTCCTCGCTGTGGACCGCCACGTCGACGGTCTCGGGGCCGGTGACGGTCGCGGCGACGCGGATCGTCGTGCTGCCGTCCGGCGGGACGACGACGGGCCGCAGGAACTCGGCCCGTTCGACGACCGGCACGGCCGTCCAGCCGGTGGCGGCCGTGGCCACCTGGGTCATCGCCTCCAGGCCCAGGACGGCCGGGAAGAGCAGGTCACCGTCCAGCAGGTGGTCGGCCAGGTACGGGTCGGTGCCCGCGTTCAGCTCGACCTCGGTCACCAGCTCCACGCCGTGGTAGCGCACCAGGGGTCGGCCCGCGAACCGCAGCAGCGGCAGCGGCGGCAGGTCGTGCCGCATCGTCCCGACGCCCTCGGTGCGCCCGGTGACCACCACGGTGGTGGGCGCGTCCGGGTCGGCGATCAGCCGCAGCAGGATCTCCACGCCCCGGTCGGGGGAGATGGGCGTGATGCCCTCGCGGGCCAGGGACTCGACGACGGACAGCCGTTCGCCCATGCCCACCCCGGACCACACCGACCACTCCAGACACAGCGCCCGCAGGTGCGGATGGCGCCGGGCCACCCCCTCGGTGAGGTCCGTCAGCCACTCGTTGGCGGTGGCGTAGTGGGCCTCGCCGCGCAGCCCGGAGCGGCCGATGACGCTGCCGAAGGCCACCAGCAGCCGCAGCCGCTCGGGCTCGAGCGCGTCCAGCAGGTTGCGGAGGCCGTCGACCTTGGGGGCGAACGTCCGCCGGAACTCCGCCATGTCCAGGCCGGTCAGGGCGGTGGGCTCGTTGCGGCCCGCGCCGTGCAGCACGGCGGTGACCGGGCCCAGCTCCCGCGTCAGCTCCTCGACGGCGGCACGGGTGCGCCCGGCGTCGGCGAGGTCGGCGCGGGCGTAGCGGACGGTGACGCCGCTGTCGGCCATCCGGCGCAGGTTCGCGGCCAGTTCGGGGTCCTCGCCCGGGTCGGAGCGGCCCAGGACGGCCAGACGGGCGCTGCTGCCGACGGCGATCGCCAGCGCGCACTCGGCGGAGATGCCCTTGCCGCCGCCGGTCACCAGCAGCACGTCCTCCTCGCCCAGCGGCTGTTCGGTGCGGGCCGGGGCGATGGGCAGCGCGCGCAGGACGGGCACCCGGCGGGTGCCGTCGGCGTCGTAGTGCGCCTCGGCGAAGCGGGTGGTCGCGGCGGTCTCGGCCACCACCCACCCGACGGCCTCCGGCGTCTCCTCGGGCACGTGCACCACGGTGGTGCGCAGGTGCGGTGCCTCCAGGTGCAGGGTCTTGGCGAGCCCGGCCGCGCCCCGCCCGTGCTGGACGAGCACGAACCGGCCGGCCCCCTCGTCCGCCAGCGCCGCCCTGGCGCCCTCCAGCGCCCGCTCGAGCTGCTCGTACGGGCAGTCGGGGGGCAGCCAGACCAGGACGCCCGGCCCGACCTCCGCGCTCTCCAGCGCCGTCCGCAGCCGCTCGGCGTGCGGGGTGCCGGGTGCCGTGAACAGCCGCCAGGGGCCGCCGGCCTCGGGCGCGGTCCGGGCCGGCAGGGGCGGTTCGTCGAAGCCGGGGGCGAAGGCGCGGGCCCAGGGGGCGGCGCCCGCGACGACCGGTGCGGCGGCTTCCGCCGGCCGGCCGGTGCCGGCCAGGGCCTGCAGCGCCTCGGAGAGCTCGCCCACGGTCGCCGTGGCGAAGTTGGTGGGCACCTGCGCCGGGGGGATGCCCAGGCGCTGGGCGGCGCGGTTGACGAGCTGGCCGACCGTGATGGAGCTCAGGTGCAGATCGTCGAGCAGCCTGCTGTCGTCGCCCACCAGCTCCTCGGGCAGCTCGGCGCGTTCGGCGACCAGCCGGCGCAGCAGCCCGGCGGCCGGCTCGCCGGTGTTCTCGTCGCCGTCCGTGCCCCTGCCTGCGGGCGCGTCCTGCGGGTCGGCCGCACGGGCGGGCGCGGGGCGGGTGCCGCGGGCCGGGGCCGGTGGGGCCTGTTCGCAGGGGCTGGCCAGGAAGCGCAGCTCGGCGCCGATCTCCAGCGGCCGGACCAGGCGGTCGTGGAAGAGCCGTTCGTGGGCCAGCGGGCTGCCCGCGACCCAGGCGGCTCCGGCCACCTGCAGCAGTCCGCGCAGCGACTCGTCGTCGGTGTCCAGCGCGACGGCCGGGACGTCGGTGGCGGCCGCGGCCAGTTGGCTGAGCACCCGCCCGGGGCCCACCTCGACGAACAGGCAGACGTCCTTGGCCGCCAGCTCCACCGCCTGGGCGAACAGCACGGGCTCGGTGATCTGGCGGCGCAGCAGGTCCGGGACGTCCGTGCCGGGCGCCAGGGCCCTGCCGGTGACGGTGGAGACGATCCTGCGGGCGGGCGGCGCGAACCGCACGCCGGCCAGCCAGGTGCCGAAGGCGTCGGCGGCGGGTGCCACCAGCGGCGAGTGGAAGGCGTGCGAGACGGGCAGCCGCACGCAGTGCGTGCCGGCGTCGCGGGCGCGCCGCTCCACCTCCTCGACGGCCTCGGCGGGCCCGGCGACGACGGTCCGCTCGGGCCCGTTGTAGCCGGCGACGACCACGGGCAGCCCGGCCGTGAGCGTGCCCACCGCCTCGGGGGAGGCGGCGAGGGAGGCCATGGTGCCCGAGTCGCTGTGCTCGGTCATGGCCCGGCCGCGGACGGCGGCCACGCGCAGTAGGGTCTCCTCGTCCATCGCCCCGGCCCAGTGCAGCGCGGAGATCTCGCCGAGGCTGTGGCCGACCGCGACGGTCGCCTCGACGCCCAGCGCCCGCAGGGCGCGCAGTCCCGCCAGCGAGCCGGTGACTATGCGCGGCTGGGCGACGGCCGTCGCCACCATGTCCCCGCCGGCGGGCAGTTCCGCCCGCTCGTAGACCTGTGCGGCCTCGGCCAGGCGCCGGCCCAGCGCGCCTCCGCTCGTGCCGTTTCCGGAGCCCTGGCCGGGGAAGAGGAAGCCGATCCGGCCGGGGCCGGAGACGCGGCCGAGGAAGGCCCTGCCGTCGGCGGCGACCAGGCTGGTCTCGCCCGCCTCCACCGCGTCCCGCAGCTGCCGCAGCCGCCGCTCGGCGTCGGCGGGCGAGGAGACGACGGCGGCGGCCCGGTAGGGCGCGTCGCGCAGCTCCCGCTGGAGGGTCGCGGCGAGGTCCGCCAGTTCGGCGTAGGCGAGTTGCGGCACGAAGGCGGTCAGCCGGTCGAGCCGGGCGCCGAGCTCCTGCGGCGAGTCGCCGTCGACCAGCAGCAGTTCGGCGTCCTGGGCCGAGGAGGCCAGGATCCGGTCGCGGGGGGCGGTGACCGGGTGCCGGTGCGGGCCGGGTTTGTCGAGGACGACGTGGGTGTTGATGCCGCCGAAGCCCATGGCGGTCACGCCGGCGCGCAGCGGTGCCCCGTCCGGCCAGGGCTCGGCCCGGCGCAGCACGCGCAGGGACGCCGAGGGGGCGGTCAGCAGCTCGTGCGGGTCGGTGCAGCCGATGGCCGGGGGCAGCATGCGGGCGTCGACGGCCATGGCGGCCTTGATCAGGCCGGCCACTCCGGCGGCGGCCTTGGTGTGCCCGATCATCGCCTTGATCGAGCTGATGACGGCGGGCGCGGCCTCGGGGTCGGCGGTGGTCCTGGCCAGCATCAGGGCCCGCAGCTCGGTGGTGTCCCCGACGGCCGTGCCCGTGCCGTGCCCCTCGAAGAGGGGCACGGTCTGGATGCCGAACCCGGCGCGTTCGTAGGCGCGGCGCAGCGCGAGCTGGTAGCCGGCGACCTCGGGCCGGGTGATGCCGCCCTGGCCGTCGGAGGAGACGCCCCAGCCCGCGACGGTGGCGTAGACGCGGTGGCCGGCCGCCAGGGCGTCCGCCTCGCGCATCAGCACCACCATGCCGCAGCCCTCGCCGGGCCAGAAGCCGTTGGCGGCCTTGTCGTAGACCTTCATCTCGTGCCGGGCGAGGGCGCCGGTCTTGGCGAAGCCGGTGATCTCGAACGGGTCGATGGACAGGTCGACGCCGCCGGCGACGGCGACGTCGATGTCGCCGGCGAGGAGCGAGGAGGCGGCCGTGGTGACCGACAGCAGCGAGGAGGAGCAGGCGCCGTCGACGGTGTAGCCGCCGCCGCCCAGGTCGAAGTGGTTGCAGACGCGTCCGGCGATGGTGTTGGACAGGCCGCCGGCGAGGGTGTCCTCGTCGACGGCGGGGAACGGGCTCTTGTACGCGGCCTCGACGTCGTCGAGGAACGCGGTGAGCCGGTCGTCGTCCCAGTCCTGTTCCCTGAGCGCCGCCGCCATGACGCGCCGTACGTAGGGCCAGCGCAGCCGCATGACGTTGGCCCGCGCGAACTCCCCGGTGAGGGTGTTGCCCACGACCACGCCGGTGCGTTCGCGCGGAAGGCCCTCGCCCTGGGGGAAGCCCGCGTCGGCGAGTGCCCGTCCGGCGACGTCGAGGGCGAGCCAGTGGGTCAGGTCCGTCGAGCGGTAGGTGCTGCCGGCGACCTTGTGGGCGACGCGGTCGAACGCGTAGCCCTCGAGGACGGCGGCCTCGCGCGCGTAGAAGCGGTCCTCGGCGGCCGGGTCCGCGTCCCAGTGGTCCTCCAGCCGCATCCGGACGTCGGGGAGCCTGCGGAAGGCCCTGCGTCCGGCGACGGCGTTCTCCCACAGCTCGCGCGGGGAGGCGGCGTCCGGGTAGCGGCACGCCATGCCGACGATGGCGATCCTGCTCATGCAGCCACCGCTTCCTTTCCCGCTCCGGAGGAGGGCGCGGTGGGCTCCGTTCCGCCGGCCGCCGTCCCCGCTGCGGCCTCCGCGGCCGCCCGTTGCGTGATCAGGTGCAGCCACCACAGGTAGCCGCCGCGGATCAGGCAGACGGCGGCGGTGGCGAAGAAGATCCCGTAGGCGATGCCCAGCGCGGTCAGCAGCCCGTACATCGCGGCGACGCCGCCGCCGAAGGCGATCTGGGAGTTCCGCCGGGAGGGGGAGGTGCCGGGGTCGGTGACCATGTAGTTGGTGAAGAGCACGAAGGCGGTGCCCGTCATCATGCCCAGGGCCGCCGGGATGGAGGTGCCGAAGACCAGGCCACGCACGACGGCCTGCAGGGCGTAGCCCACCAGCCACGCGCCGATCAGCCACATCCGCTCGGTGAGCTTGGCGTTCAGGAGCGTGCCGAGGCCGATGATGACCAGCGGCAGGCCCCAGTCGAAGGGGCCGCCGATGTTCTCGGTGAAGTGGTACGGCGGTGCGATGCTGGCCCAGGGGAACAGCAGCAGGATCACCGCGATGCCGAAGTTCGAGGGGTTCATGAAGTGCCGCATGCGGCCGCGTAGCGGGGCCCTGAGCACCCACTTGGTGCCGACGGCCACCACGACCCCGAAGATCATCACCCAGACGAGGTCGTTGACGTAGGTGAGCATGTTCACGGCGAGGCCGGTGATGTGCGAGGGGAAGAGGAACTCCACCATGCCGCGCGGGCCGCGGCCCGTGAAGCGCGGTGCGCGGCCCTCCACCCTGGCCGCGATCGCCTCCAGCGCGATCTCCACTGTGTACGCGGTGGCGACCGCTATGAACGGCCAGGTCCACGGCTGTTCGAAGCCGAGCACGGTGTAGCCGAGGATGTTCAGGACCGTGATGGAGATCGCGAAGCGGCGGAGCGCGGTGACGACCTTGGGGTCGTGGTGCTGCTGCGGGGGGCTGCCTGCCTTGGTGGCCATCTGCGTCACTTCTCCTTGGCTTCGGAGCCGAGCTGGATGGTGTGCCGGCCGGGGCTCGTGCGCAGGTCCGCCTCGCGCACCTGGCCGGTCCGGTCGCGCCAGGTCAGGTGGACCTGCAGGGGCCCTTCGGCCTTGCCCAGGCCGATGTGGACCTCGTGGCTGCGCTTGCCCGAGTGCCCGCCGCCGCCGTCGACGCGGGCGACGCGCCTGGTGCCGTCCGGGAGGGTGACGGTGACGTGGGCGTCCACCACGGGCGAGCCGGAGGGGTGGGTGAGCGTCAGGCCCAGGAAGTCGCCGGCGGAGGCGGAGTCGTTGCGGTAGAAGACCGGCTCGCCCCACTGGCGGGCGACCGCCATGTCCAGGCGCCCGTCGCCGTCGGCGTCACCGGTGGCGATGCCGCGGGTCGGGACGGGGACGGCCAGGCCCAGGGGCTTGGAGAGGTTGGTGTAGCGGCCGCCGTCGCCCTTGGCGAAGAACCGCATCTCCTGGCTGCCGGCGAGGTCGTCGCCGTAACGGACGTTGGGCCACCACAGGGGGTTGTGCGTCAGCTGGTCGTTGGCGGTGGCGAGCTCCTGCAGCTGCGGCCAGCGGTTGGTCTTGCCCTTGACGAAGCCGGTGGCCTGGCTGATCTCCAGGTCGCCGTCGTTGTCGAAGTCGCCCGTCTTGACGTCCCAGCCCCAGCCGGACCAGGCCAGGCCCAGCGGCGCGCTGCGGTCGGTGTAGGGCGCCTCGCCGGCGCGGAAGCTCTTGCGGGTGCCCTTGGCGTCGCGCGAGGTGTCGAAGAAGGCGAAGTTGGACTCCTGGATGCCGAACGAGGTGGTGATGTTGCTGACGAACATGTCGTAGCGGCCGTCGTTGTCCAGGTCGCCGAAGTCCACGCCCATGCCCTTGAAGGAACTGCGGCCCAGCTGCTTGGACTTGGGGGTCGTCGCGTCCCGGGCGGCGTCCACCACCGCGAAGGCGATCTTCCCGGGCGTCGACTTGTTGTAGAGCAGCTTGGAGGTGCCGAAGTCGTGCGCCATGTAGACCTCGGGCAGCTGGTCGCCGTCGAGGTCGGTGGCGGACAGCGCCAGCGTCCAGCCGTTGCGCACCTGCTTGGGCAGGGCGCCCTTGGCCTCCTCGAAGCCGCCGGGCGTCCAGCGCAGCACATGGTCCTCGCCGCCGTTGCGCGCGTTGGACAGCGAGTCGTTCATGACCACGCCGCCGTCCTTGGTGGCGTCCAGCACGGGGCTGTCGGGGAAGTAGTTGCCGATGAGGATGTCCTCGTGGCCGTCGCCGTCGAAGTCCGCGACGGTGGTGGCGTTGCTGTTCCACTGCGGGCCGGTGTACTCGCCGCCGTCGGTGACGCCGCGCACCAGCTCGGTGGGCTCGAACGCGGCGGCCGAGCGGCCGTCGGAGCCGGCTCGGGCCATGAACAGGACCGGCGTGCGGCCCCAGTAGTAGACCAGCAGGTCGGTGCGTCCGTCCTCGTTGAAGTCGCCCGCCGTGCAGCCCATCGGGGCCATGGTCCGCGTCATCGGCAGCGGGGCCGCGTCGAGCGCGAACGGCTTGTAGCGCCCGGCGTTCTTTCCGGGCGCGGGCGTCAGCGAGACCCGGTCGGTGCGGGGGTCGGTGACGCACAGGTCGTTCGCCAGGCCGTCGCCGTCGACGTCGTTCATGGAGATGCCGGCGCCGACCGAGGAAATCCAGCCCTCGATGTGCTTGTAGGCCTTGTTGACCTTACGGATGTTCTGCTGGCGGTATCCGCCGGGCAGCTCGACGGTCATCGGAGTGAACGCGTACTTCTTCGCCATCTCCGCCTTGTCGGCCGCCGAAGTGGACGGCGGGCGCACGGCGACGAACATGCCCACCATCACCACCAGCGCGACAATTCCGGGAAGTTGTTTGAACATCCAGCCACGTATTGCCACGACGCGTCAGCCCCTTTCCCGGGAAACGAGTTCCTCGGCGATCCGCCGCCGCCAGATCTCATAGGCGGGAACATCGGTGCCGGCCGTCGCGTCGGGGCGGGTGCCGGAACACACCTTGGCCGCCTGTTCCGGGTCCATGCCGCACAGCGTCGCGGTGGCGAGCTTCGTGTGCGCGACGCTCAGCCCCGCCCGCTCGCGGGCCTCGGCCGCGAAGGCCACGCCCTGCAGCAGCTGCGGCAGGTACGACCCGGCGCGCTCGGCGAGGTACCGCAGCTCGCTCTCGTCGGCGCCGCCCGCGTAGGTGGCCGCCAGGCCCGTACCGCTGTACAGGTCGGGCCGCCGGTGCGCCGGATAGGCGTCGATCAGGTCCGCCGCACGCTCGGGGTCGGTGCCCGCCACGAACCACAGGGCGCGCCCGATGCCCTGGTCGATGGCGTTCTGCTGGTACGAGGCCGGGGTCGCGGCCCAGGAGAAGCCCAGGTCCTGGAACTGCCCGCGCACATAGCGCTCGGTGTGGAAGTACGCCTGGTGGAAGCCGTATCCGTCGAGGACCAGCCAGCGCAGCAGGGGATCGGTGCGCCGCACGTCGGGCCACAGGAACTTCGGCAGCCGGGCCATGGCCCAGCCCACGCCGACGTAGGCCATGTACACATGCAGCCGGCCCTGGCCGGAGAGCAGCCCGTCCAGCCGCCGCCCGCCGCTGCCCGGCAGCGCGTCGAGGACGACGGCGCCCATCGCGGCGCCCTCGTAGGCGAAGCCGCGGAACTGCCGGGGCACGGTCTCCAGCAGCGCCTCCGCCTCGGCGGGCGAACGCGTCCCGACCGCGTGTCCGTACCCTTCGAGAAAGGTCCGGCCGATGGTCTCCAGCAAATCCTGGGCAGCCGAATTCTTCTTGTGGAAGCCGCGTTGATCCAGGCTTGTGGCCGATACGTTGGGGGTGAGGATCTTGCGCCTGAGCGCACGCAGAAGAGTTGACAACGCGCTGTACCGCCCCTCGTCGATATGGATCGTCGTGCTCGGTCAGCCGAATGCGAATGTACACAGCCGAACGGAACGGCCGTCTACTTCAGGAGTGCTCAATTCCCCTGCTATTGCAGGTGGTTCCGTACGTTTCCGCGCCATGTTTCATATGCCGGGACGGCGCCCGGTGCGGAGGGGCCGACGGCGTGGTCGTCGGCCAGCGCGGCGGCCTTCTCCACGCCGATTCCGGCCAGGGCCGTGACGGCGGCGTGGGTGTGGCCGGGCACCGTGCCGGAGTGGTCGCGGGCCTTGGCCGCGAAGACCGCCCCCTGCGCCAGCTCGGCCGCGTGCTCGCCCGCCGCGCGGCGCAGGGCGGCCAGGTCCGCGGCGGTGGCGCCGCCGGCGAACGTGGCGGCGAGCCCCACCCCGCTCCACAGGTCCGCGTGCCGGTGTGAGGCGAAGCGGCCCACGGCGGCGGCGACGTGATCGGTGCGGGCTCCGTGGATGAACCACAGCGCCCGGCCGATGCCCTGGTCCACGGCGCGCGGGAAGTACTCCGGCGCCCCCTGCCAGGGGTGGGGGGCGGGCACCCGCTGCTCGTCCACCCAGCGCCGGGTGTGGAAGTAGGCCAGGTCGAAGCCGTAGCCGTCGACGGCCAGCCAGCTCATCACCGGGTAGTACGGGGAGCCGGTCAGGTCGGGCAGGACCTTCCGCCACAGCACCCTCGGCAGCCGGGCCATGGCGAAGCCGATGCCGATGTAGTTGAGGAAGATGTGCGGGCGGCCCGGCCCCAGCAGCAGGTCGCGGGTACGGTGCCCGGTCCGGGGCCCCATGACGTCGCGGACCGTCAGGGCCATGGTCGCGCCCTCGTAGGCGAAGCCGCGCAGCTCGGGGTCCGCGAGCTCGAGCCTGCGCTCGGTCTCCCACAGGTCGCGGGCGTCGATCGCCCACTCGAACCCGCAGACCACCGCCTGGGGGATGGCCTCCAGCCGGGGAGCCGCGGGGGAGGAGGCGCCCGGGAAGCGGCGGGCGGCGAAACCGACGCTCGCCAGGGGCGGGGTCAGTGCGAGTCTGCGCAGCGATCCGAGAACCGTGGGCACGGCCGTCTCCTCACCCTGGGCCACCGTCCCGCCGGTGGCGGAGAGCTTCATGGTCATGCCAACCGAGCGGTAGTGGCATCTCCGGATGTGCGGAACTCACGCGGAACGCACGGCGGAATCACGGCCGTTCGCCCACGGTGCTCCGGCCCGTGCGAGCAATCTCGAGGTTGCCGGGGGAAGCCGCCGCCGCGTTGGATACCGAGGAGTCAGAGCGCTGGAGGCGGTAGTACGCACATGCAGGATCGCGCGAGCCGGACCCGCGACGTCATTCTCCGGGCCGCGGCAACGGTCTTCGACGACCGCGGATACGTGGGCACCCGGCTCGAGGACGTCGTGGACGGCCAGGGCATCAGCAAGGGCGCGCTGTACTTCCACTTCCCGTCGAAGGAGGCGCTGGCGGCGGCGGTGGTCCGCCAGCACTACGACCTGTGGTCCGAGCTGACGGAACGGCTCAGACCCGAGTACCCGCGCGCGGTGCGCCTGCTGATCGAGATCTCGGGCCGCATCGCGCAGATGCTGCTGCACCAGACCGGGGTGCGCGCGGGGCTGCGGCTGATGTCCGAGCGCAACCTCATCGGGCCCTCGGTGCCGCGCCCGTTCGTCTCGTGGGTGACGGCCGTCGAGGGACTGCTGACGGAGGCGCGCGAGCAGGGCGACCTGCTGCCGGACGTCCTCCCCGGGCCGACCGCCGTGGTGATCGTCTCCGCGTTCGCCGGCCTGCCCCAGACCCTGGCGGCGGGCGGCGAGCCCGTCGACCCCTTGTGCTGGGCGACGGCGCTGTGGCGCTCGCTGCTGCCCGGCCTGGTCACCGCCGAGTGCGTCAAGGAGATGGGCGCGGTGCTCGCGGAGCGGGACTGAGGCGGCGGGACGGGCACAGCGCGACTGACACCGCCGGACTGACACAGCACGGCGGGAGAAGACAGTCCGGATGGCCCCCAGCATCCTGGGTGCCCTGCAATCCCCGTCCCCGTGTTGAGGAGTGCGTGTGGAGAGCCGTGTCCTGATCCCCCGTCCCCTGCTCTTCTGGGCGGGCGTGCTCGTCTGCTCGGCAGGGGTGGGCGAGCATGTGGTGATGTTCGTCGACTCGGCGTCGATGAACTACCACATGGCCCATATGCCGATGGGCGCGTCCATGTGGCTGGCGATGGCCGCCATCGTGGCCGGGCTGGTGATGGCGGGTGGCGGCCTGGTGCCGCGCCGCCTGCCCGCGGCGATCGTCCCCGCCCCCGAGGAACCCGAGCCGGAGCCGGTGTCCGAGGCCCGCCGGGCCCTCGCCCGCAGGCGGCTGGTGGCCGTGCTGTCGTTCGCGCTGGTCGTCGACCAGATGAAGCCGGCCACGCTGGCGTTCATGCTGCCCGGCGCCCGCGCCGAGTACGGCCTGACCGCCGCCGAGGTGGCCTGGCTGCCCATGGGCGGGCTGACCGGCACGGTGGCCGGCTCGCTGCTGTGGGGCCACCTGGCCGACCGCATCGGCCGCCGGGCCGCCGTCCTGCTGGCCGCGCTGCTGTTCGTCGCGACGACCGTGTGCGGGGCGATGCCCAGCTTCGAGGCCAGCGTGCTGATGTGCCTGCTGATGGGCATGTCCGCCGGCGGCATGCTGCCCATCGTCTACGCCCTGATGTCCGAGGTGCTGCCCGGCCGCAGCGGAGTGATGGTCCTGCAGGCCGGGCTGACGACCGTGGGCGGCTACCTCGCCGCCAGCGGACTCGCCGCCGTCTTCGAGCCGATCGCCGGCTGGCGCATCCTGTGGTTCGTCCAGCTCCCCCTGGCGCTCGCCCTGCTGGCCCTCAACCGCTGGATCCCCGAGTCGCCCGCCTTCCTCGCCTCCCGGGGCCGCCTCGCCGAGGCCCGCCGGATGAGCCGTCTGTTCGGGCTGTCCACCACGCCCAGGGCGGCGGTCCCGGCCCGGCGGCAGGGCCCCGGTGCCCTCTTCGGCCGCGACTACCTCACCCAGACTCTGATCATCTGCGGTTACGGGCTGGCCTGGGGCGTCATCTACTGGGGCTTCCTGACCTTCCTGCCCAGCCTGCTGGGCAAGGCGGGCGTCGGCGCGAAGCCCCCGCAGATCCTGTTCGTCTCCTCGCTCCTGTCCATCCCCGGCACCGCGGTCGGCGCCTGGCTCTACAGCCGGTGGTCCTCGCGCAGGACGATGGCCCTCTACGGGGCCGTCACCGCGGTGTCCCTGCTCGCCCTGCTGGTGATCCCGCTGCGCAGCGCGCCGGCCGTCGTCCTGGTGCTGATGGGCCTGCTGACGGGCGCCAGCGGCGTCGTCGCGGTCATGGGCCCGTACGCCGCGCAGACCTATCCGACGGCGTTCCGGGGGATGGGCAGCGGACTGGCGGCGGCATGCGGCAAGTCCGGGGGCATGTTCGGGCCGCCGCTGATCGCCTGGATGACGTCGTTCATGTCCATCAGCCGGGTGGCCGCCGTGGTGGCGGTGCCCATGGCGCTGGCCGCGGCGGCCGTCGCGACGCGCGGGCGGGAGACGGTCACGGCGGTGCGCGGCGCGGACGGCGCGGGCCGCGAGGACGGCGGCCGCAAGGTGGAGGAGCCGGGCGGGGCCGTCATCCCCTGAGTGCGCGTGCCCGGAACGCGGAACCGGCCGCCGGCGGGATGCCGGCGGCCGGTTCCGTTCCGGCTGCCGCTACGCGACGCCGCGCGGGCTGTTCTGGTAGGCGGCCAGCCGCCAGTCGCCGTCCTGCCGGACGAGCACCCACGACGCCCGGACGGCCCGTTCGGCGTGGAGCTCGCTGTCGCCGTCCGCCAGGATGCCGCCCTGGGTGATCAGCAGCGCGCTGTCGGCGGACAGCCGCCGGACGTCGACGGGCGTGCCGGTCACCCGGGAGCCCTTGAACGGGCCCTGGAACGCGCCGGTCATGAACTCCTGGATCGCCGCCCGGCCCTTCTGGAAGACACCCGGCAGGATCATGGTGCCGTCGTCGGTGAACACCCCGGCGAAGGCCTCCGCGTCGTGGCGGGCCCAGGCCTCGACGATGCGCCCGGGAACGGCCGCGGCCGCCGCCAGCTCGGGGTCGTCCGGGAGCCCGTTCTCTGTCATCTCGGTTCCGCCTTCCGTGTCAGAGGTGGTGTCAGAGGTTGTGCCGGAGGTCGCGTCACAGGTACTGCGTGTTGGGCTCCAGGCCGCACAGCACCCGGCCGTAGAGCTCGGCGTTGGTGTCCGGCTGGATCAGCGCGTGCTGGGTGAGCGCCTGGACGTCGCGGGCGATCCGCTGGATGGGCACGTGGCTGTAGATGGACGAGCCGCCGCTGGCGGCGTTGAGCACGTCGACGGACTCCTTGGCGAGCCGGGCGGTCGCCCCCACGTCGGCACGGGCGCGCACCCGCTCCTCCGGCGTCCACGGCGAGCCGTCGGCGGCCTTGGCGTCGACCAGGCCCGTCAGCCGGTGGGCGTGGAACTCGGCCTGGTCGGCCTTGAACGTCGCCTCGGCCACCTGCAGATGGGTCACCGGTGCCTCGCGCCGGCTGGTGTACGAGGTGTAGGTGATGGCCCGGCCGGGCAGCGCCTCGAGGAAGGTCTCCCGGGCCGCCGCGGCCAGCCCCACCGCCGTCCCGACGGACGAGGCGGCGGCCACCGGCAGCAGCGGTGGCCGGTAGACGGGGGAGTCGGCGTTGATCTTCGAGGCCCCGCCCCGGCCCTCCAGGACCACGGGCAGCGGCAGCAACCGCTCCTCCGGCACGAAGACGTTCTCGGCCACCGTGGTGACGCTGCCCGTGCCGCGCAGCCCGGAGGTGTGCCAGTCGTCGACCACCCGCAGGTCGGACATCGGGACCAGCCCGACCACCGGCATGGGCTGCGCGCCCGGCTCGAGGCGGACGGCCACCACGACCTGCCAGTGGCTGTGCGGGGCACCGCTCATGAAGCCCCACTTGCCGTTCAGCACGACGCCGCCGTCGGCCGGTACGGCCTGGGCGGTGGGGCTGAGCGTCCCGCAGATCCGTACGTCAGGGGTGGCGAACACCTCGTCCTGGACCTTGTCCGGGAACAGGCTCGCCATCCACGTCGGTATCCAGTAGACGGCCGCCGTCCACGCGGCGGAGCCGTCGCCCCGCGCGATGACGGCGGCCACCTCGGCCAGCGTGCGGGTGTCGCACTCGTAGCCGCCGTATCTGGCGGGCACCCGCATCCGGAAGACGCCGGCCCCGGCGAGGGCCGCGACGGAGTCGTCGTGCAGGCGCCGGTTCTCCTCCGACCATGCCGCCCGCTCGCGCAGAACGGGAACCAATTCCGAGGCGCGGCCGAGCCATTCCTCCCGCGTCGGAGCTTGCGTGCTCAACACGTTGTCCATGCGCCGACCGTGGCACCCGCCCGACCGGAGCGGCATCTTCGGGATTGCGAAGTCCGCTTTCCGGCATTTTGGAAGAAGCTTCGCCGTGCGCCGTGCTGCCACATTCGGGTGCGTGAACGACAATCCGCACCGACGTTCGGTCGCCACCACTGTGGTCGGCAATTTCGTGGAGTACTTCGACTGGCTGGCCTACGGGCTGTTCGCCCCGCTGTTCGCCGCCCGCTTCTTCCCGTCCGACAACGCCGTCACCTCGCTGCTCGGCGCGCTCGCGGTGTTCGGCACCGGCATGCTGTGCCGCCCCCTGGGCGGCATCCTGCTCGGCCGGCTGGCCGACCGCCGGGGCCGCAGGCCCGCGCTGATGGTGTCGGTGGCGCTGATGGCCGCCGGGTCGACGCTCATCGGCGTCGCGCCCACGTACGGGACGGTGGGCCTGCTGGCGCCCGTGCTGCTGCTCCTGGCCCGGATGGCGCAGGGCGTCTCCTCGGGCGGCGAGTGGCCGGCGGCGGTGACGTACCTGATGGAGCTGGCGCCGCCGCACCGCAAGTGCCTCTACGGCAGCCTGTTCTCGATGACGGCCGCCGCGGGCGCGTTCGCCGCGTCCCTGCTGGGCGGCGGGCTGACCGCGTGGTTCGGGCCCGCGGCGATGGCGGACTGGGGCTGGCGGGTGCCGTTCCTCGTCGGCGGGCTGCTCGGCGCGGGTCTGCTGCTCGCCCGCAACCGCCTCACCGAGACCCCGGTCTTCCAGCGCGAGGTACGCGCGCGTGCCGGACGGGGCTCGCTGCGCGGGCTGCTGCGCTCCCACCGGCGGCAGGTGCTGCTGACCGTGCTGCTGGTCGCGGGCCTCGCCGTGGTCACCGGCACCTGGTCGACGGTGGTGCCGGCCACCGGTCACCGGCTGGCCGCGCCGGGGACGATGTTCTGGGTGGTGGTCTGCGCGACGGCGGGCGTGTCCGTGCTGCTGCCCGGACTGGGGATGCTGGCGGACCGCGTGGGGGCCGGGCGGTTCCTCGTCGTGGCGAGCGCGGCGTTCGCGCTCGTGGGCCCGTACGCCTTCACGCGCATGAGCGGTTCGTTCGCGAGCCTGCTGTTCGCCTATGGCAGCGGCGTGCTCTACATGGGGTGCGCGACGGCCGTGATGCCCAAGGTCCTCGCCGGGCTCTTCCCGCCCGAGGTGCGCGCCCTGGGCATCGGGCTGCCGCACGCGACGACCACCGCCGTGCTCGGCGGCGTCACGCCGTACCTGGCCGCGTACCTGGGCGAGCGCGGGGCGGGCGGCTGGTTCGCGGTGGCGGTGGCGGCGGCGGTGCTGCTGGCGTGGCCGGCTCGCAATCTGGGAGAAGCCGCGGCGAGGCCGCGCGCCTTAGCGTTGACCGCGCCGCACATGCAGGACACGAAGGATCCGTTTCCGGTGGAGGGTGGGCACCATGACCGTCGATGAGAAGGCAGCAACGCCGAGTGGGCCGGACGGCCCGGAGAAAAGGATTCCGCTCTCCTTCCACCAGGAATTCCTCTGCATGTTCGACGGCGGTGACGACGAGGGACCCTTCGGCCCGCGCTACCACATCGTGGGCGCCTGGCACCTGACGGGCGAACTGGACGTCCCCTCACTGCAGTCGGCCCTGGACGACGTCGTGGCGCGGCACGAGGCGCTGCGCACGGAGATCGTCCGGGACGGCTCGGCGCAGCACCAGCGGATCGTTCCGCCGGCCCCGGCGGCCCTCGAGGTCCGCGACCTGGCGGGGACGGCGGAGGCCGACCGCGAGCGGCGGGCGGAGGACCTGCTCAACGAGGTCGAGTCGGGCACGGTGCCGATCGGCGAATTGCCGTTGCTGCGCGCGGTGGTGGGCCGCTTCGACGCGCGGGACGCGGTGCTGGCCCTGGTCGCCCACCACACGGCGGCCGACGCCTGGTCGATGCACGTCATCATGCGCGACCTGATGGCGTTCTACGCGGCCCGGCGGGACGGGACGGCGCCCGCGCTGCCGACGGTCCCCCAGTACCAGGACTACGCGCGCTGGGAGCGCGAGCGGGCGGAGGGCGCGGCGGCGGCGAGGTCCCGGGCGTACTGGCGGGAGAAGCTGAGCGGCGCCCAGGTGCACGCGCTGCCCACGGACCGGGCCCGCTCGGAGAAGCTGCCCAAGGCGACGGCGTGGCACCGCTTCGGCGTGGAGCCGGAACTGGGCGCGCTGGTGGGAAGGCTGGCGGAGGACACGAAGAGCTCCCCGTTCATGATCCTGCTGGCGGCCTACAAGGTGCAGCTGAGCCGGCTGACGGGCGCGACCGACATCGTGGTGCCGACGTTCTCGGCGGGCCGCGGCCAGGAGCGCTTCCAGGAAACGGTGGGTTCCTTCATCAACTTCCTGCCGCTGCGCACGGACCTGGCCGGGTGCGAGTCGTTCCGGCAGGTCGTCGAGAGGGTCCGCAGGACCTGTCTCGAGGCCTACTCGCACGAGATCCCCTTCGGGCACGTGGTGGCGGGAGCCCCGGAGCTGATGGTCCCGGCGATGGCGGACGACGGCCAGGTCTCGGCGTTCCAGGCGGCGATCCCGCCGTTCGCGGAGGACGGCGGGACGGCGGGGGACGTGCGCTACTCCAAGATCTGGAAGCGCGTGCTGTCCCAGCCGGTGGGCTCGGACGTCCCGGACGGCGTGCTGTGGACCCTGCACCTGGACCACTCGGGCGACATGGCGGGCAGCCTGGGCTTCAACACCAACCGCCTCCGCCCGGACACGATGGACGGCCTGCTGGCGGACTACCTGGGCGTGTTGCGGACGGTCGTGACGACTCCGGACGAGAAGGTCCTCCTCTGATGGAGACCGGGGAGCTCAGGGAGATCGGCAAGCGGGCGGCGGAGATCTGGGCGGAGGTCCTGGGCATGGGACCGGGCCAGGAGAAGGCGACGTTCTTCGAACTGAGCGGCCAGTCGATCGCGGCGGTCCGCATCGCGGGCCGGGTCCAGGAGGAACTGGGCGTCTGGATCGACGTCGGAGCGTTCTTCGACGACCCGGACATGGAGACGTTCGCGGACGGTGTCGTAGCGGCGGCGCGGGCGGAGGCGGAGGCCTGAGGCGTTGCCGTGGTGCGATCGAGGCTGCGAGTGCTAGCTTGATGTCCGAGCGGCTGGGCGCCCGGCGGCTCAAATGGCTCCCGCCGTGGAGGACTAGGTCCGCGACGAGAGCCGCCGAAAGATGATGAGACGGCGTGTGGCCGTCAGCCCTCAGCTTCTTTGAGGACTGCCGACCCCGGCTGTTCAAAAGGGCCCCCGCCGCGGAAGGGGCAATTCCGCGACGAGAGCCCGCCGAAAGGCGATAGGACGGCGTGTGGCCGTCAGCCCTCAGCGCCTGTGAGGACTGCCGGTCACCGTCCGATCAGCCACCTCCCGAACTCGCGGATCACCGCGCAGATGCGTTCGAAAAGTGACTTCTTCCGGTGGCGTCCCATGGGCGCCCCCTCCCTACGCTGCACCCTGCCCGGGGGTGCTCCGGAGGACGCCCATGCCGGGCGCCCTGGGCGAGCGTCCGGAGAGGTTTACGCGTCCTCGTGGGAGGGGGCGCACGAGGTGCGCCACGGATCACAATAGCGGTTTGTGGCCCGCGAGTTGGGCGTTGCCGGTAAGTCAGCGGTTGCTGCGGGCGAGGGCTCTGAGCTGGTTGACGCGGGCGTGGACGTCGGCGCCGGCCGGGACGGGGAGCTCGGTGGACGGCGGGTCGCCGTGGCAGGTGCGGCAGAGGCCGCCGGAGAGCGCTTCGGGGTGGCCCGGGGCGCCGCAGCCGGTGCATTCCATCATGCGAGGCGGGAGCACCGATGGCGCCAGTGGCGACGGCAGCTCGGGCGGCAATTTGTCGATGAGCCTCTTGCGGGTGAATCCACCGGGGCTCTGGATGACATCGGGGATCCCGGCGGCGAGGGCCCGGACGAGGTCGGGCGGGGCGATGCCCCGGGCCAGCCACTCGGCGGCGAGGGGTTCGAGGTCGGCGCACTCGGCGGCGGAGAGGCCGAGGCGGGGCTCGACGCGGCCGAGGGTGGCGAGGGCGAGGTAGGCGGGGGAGTGGGTGGGCCGTCCGGTCGACGGTGCGGGCACCGGAACTGGCTCCGGAGCTGGCACCGGAACCGTCTCCGGAACCGTCTCCGGAACAACGCCTTCGGCAAGGAAGCGGCCCCACCAGGCGTCATCCCGTGCGGTGCGGGAGAAGTACGTACGGGAGACCCACTGCGTACGGCCCTCGCCGACGGGTTCCCGGAATCGCCGCAGGTGACCGGCCCTGGAGAGGGCGTTGAGAGCAGTGGCGACGGCCTGTTGCCCATAGGCGGGGATGTGCTTGGCGAGGGTCTTGATGTCGACGGCGGAACCGTCGGGGAGCCGGTCGACGAAGGCGGCGACGGCGGCCTCACGGAGAGGCAGGTGTGCGAAGTCGCTGCGGGTGCGGGGTGCTTGGTCGGGCGCGGATTGCTTGCCGTATCCGGACGCGGCCATGGGAACAGCGGTAAGGTTGGCATCAGCCACGAGATCGACTCCTGATCGATCGAAGGTGGTCAGACCCCCGTTCGGTGTTGTCAGCACCGGCGGGGGTTGTTCGTTGTGGCGCACGCTACACGCCGACAGCGGATGGTGGCGACCAGGTTGCACAAAGTCATCTGACTGTGCTGCGGCGGGACTTGGGAGGGTGGGTGGGTTATCACCCACCGCCCATTCCTTGAAGAAAGCGCTCGAATCCCGGCCCCCGAAGCTCAGGTGTCGGCGGACCGGCGAAAACACCTGTAGCCGCACGGTTGACGACGTCACCCCCGCCCGGCCCCCGAGCTTCGGGCGGGGTGTGTAATGGCCGCAGACGGCCTGCACCCCTATACTCCGGCATATGCAGCCCATGACGATCAGGCGTGCCACGGAACAGGACGCCGAGGCCCTCACCGCGCTGATGCGGAGGTCCGGCGCCTACCAAGGGCAGTACGCCACGATCATCAGCGGCTACCGGGTCACGGCCGACTACATCGACCGGCACCAGGTCTTCGCGGCGGAGGACGCGACCGGGCGGCTCCTGGGCTTCTACGCCCTGGTGCTGGAACCGGCCGAACTGGACCTGGCGTTCGTGTCGGACGACGCACAGGGGACGGGCATCGGCCGACTCCTCGTGGAGCACATGATCGACCAGGCCGGAAGAGCGGGCCTGACCCACGTACGTGTCGTGTCGCACCCTCCGGCCGAGCAGTTCTACCGGCGCCTGGGCGCCGAGCCGGTGGGCAGGATCCCTCCCTCGCCGCCGAAGGTCACGTGGGAACGCCCTGAATTGCGATTCACCACAGGCGCGGCCACGCGTTGATCGCGGCGCTGCGCAGCAAACCGGTTGCCCGGCGCGCGGGTGCACGGTGAGATCGGCCGCATGACGACTCCGCACCGCGGGCGCCTGGACGACGCGCCGCTTGAGCAGCTGTTTCCCGACGCCGGGGAGGACGACTTCGCCCTCGTGCGGCACGCGGCCGCACGACTGACCGCGGCCTGCCCGCCGGGGTTTCGGCTGGAGTGGGAGTGGGAGCCCGGGGTCTTGTCGACGGAGATCACGGTGCACGACGAGGCCGACGACCACCTGTCGTTCCTGCTGGAGGCGGACTGCTCGGGAGAGTTCGGCGACAGCGTCTACTGGGCGGTGATCGTGGCGTGCGGATGCGAGGAGCGGCACGCCACACACGTCGCCGACTCGACCACGCTGCCACTGACCGAGCTGGCGGGCTTCCAGGACTTCGCGCTGGGCTTCGCGTTCGACCTGCTGGCGCAGCAACTCGCCGACTGGCTGGAGGACGAGAAGCGACTGTCCCCGGCCTACTGGCGGTCCACGGCGGGCTTGCCGGCGCCCGGCCCGCGCCCGTCCGCCGCATGATGTGTCCATGGAACATCTGCCGGTCGACGTTCGCGCCTCACTCCGCTTCTTCGCCTTCTACCTGGCGAACGGCACCGTCGACCTCGACCTGCTGGACGGCATCGACTACCGCCCGGCCTTGTTCCGGTTCGGTTCCGCGCTGGAACAGGTCTTCGCGATCTACGGCAATGTGCTGCGGGTCGACGAGAACGGACAGGTGCTGAACGACGGCGACGCGCAGTACCGCGCCGCCCAGTGGATCCGCGCCTACTGCGACCCGGGCTACCAGGTGGAGCCGCCGTTCGAGGAGTGGGAGACGGAACTCCACGGGCCCTGACGGTGCGGGAGCGCACGCAGTCGGACGCACTCGTACGCCATTACTTGACTTGCGGGTAACTTTTCGGTGATCTTACTCGCACCCATGTGAACGGCTTTCAGCGCACGACCGGACAGGTCGTGCGCCGGTGTCGGCTGTCCGCCCCATGTACGAGATGTACGAGGTCTTCATGTCTGGAATCCGTAGATCCTTCCGCCTTGCCTGCTCCGTTTTATCCGCTCTCGCCCTGTTATTGGCCGTCGGCTCCGCCGCCTCGGCCGCTGACCGCCCCGCAACGGTCAGCAGCGGCTGGAACGACTTCACCTGCAAGCCCTCCGCCGCCCATCCGCGCCCCGTCGTCCTGGTCCACGGCACGCTCGGCAACTCCGTCGACAACTGGCTCGTGATGGCGCCCTACCTGGTCAAGCGCGGCTACTGCGTCTTCTCCCTCGACTACGGCAAGCTGCCCGGCGTGCCGGTCCTCTACGGCCTCGGCCCGATCGCCAAGTCGGCCGAGGAGCTCTCCGTCTTCGTCGACAAGGTGCGCGAGTCCACCGGTGTCGAGAAGGTGGACATGGTCGGCCACTCGCAGGGCGGCATGATGCCGCGCTACTACATCAACTTCCTGGGCGGCGCGGGCAAGGTCAACCACCTGATCGGCCTCGCCCCTTCCAGCCACGGCACGACCATGATGGGCCTGACCAAGCTGATGGACAGCGTCCCGGGCGCCCGCAAGGCACTCGGGGGGATGGCCCAGGGCCTCACCGACCAGGCCCTCGGTTCCGAGTTCCTCAAGCGTCTCAACTCCGTCCCCGACACCATGCCCGGTGTCGAGTACTCGGTCATCGCCACCAAGTACGACCAGATCGTCACGCCGCACGGCACGAACTTCCTGTCGGGCCCGAACGTCCGCAACATCCTGCTGCAGGACCTCTGCCCGCTCGACCTCTCCGAGCACATCGCGATCGGCAGCATCGACCGCATCGTCGTCCACAAGGTCGCGGGTCTCCTCGACCCGGCCAACGCCGAGCCCACCACCTGCAAGTCGGTCCTGAGCTGACGCGACGCCGCAGTCCCTACGGGCGTCCCTACCGGTCCGAACCCGGCTCGGCAGGGGCGCCCGAGGTCGTTCCGGGTTTGGTGTAGAGGACCTCGCGGGCCTGTTCCGCCGCGCGGATGGTGCTCTCGGAGACGAAGTCGAGGAAGCGGGCGATGCTCTCGAGGCGGGTGGCGGCCGGGGTGCCGGAGCCGAGGACGCCCACGCCCTGCCGTGCGATCTCGACGACCTGGGCGATGGACCGGGCGCTGGCCATCATCGATTGGTACCAGACGTCGTCGTCGACGATGTAGCGCTCGCGGCGGCGTTCGTCGCGTTCCCGGCGGACGAAGGCCTGGCTCTCGAGGAACGCGATCGCTTTGGAGATGGACGCCGGGCTGACCTGAAGGCGCTGGGCGAGTTCGGACGCCGTGAGACTGCCGGCGTCGGTGAGCGTGAGGCAGGCCATCACCCGGGCCGTCATCGCGGGCATGCCCGAAGCCATGAGGACGGTGGTGAACGTCTCCTCGTAGGCGCCCACGGCCTCGGCGTCGCGCCCGTGGGCCTGCGGGGGCGCCTCCGCCGCCCGGGGCGCGGCCTGCCGGCGGCGCCGGGCGCGGCGTTCGGTGGCGCGGTGGGCCAACTCGGCGCGGTAGGCGGTGGGGCCGCCGTTGCGCATGACCTCGCGCGTGACCGTCGAGGTGGGACGGTCGAGGCGCCTGGCGATCTCCGCGTAGGCGAGACCGTCGGTCAGTCCCAGCGCGATCTGCTGACGTTCCTGCTGGGTGAGCCTGCCGCCCGGCATAGCGGTCTCCTTTGCGTGAGTACTCCTCAGGTTCCCCAACATAGCGTTCACGCTCATTTCATTGCAACGAACAGGCGGCTGCTGTTGCGTTAACGGACAAGGTTGTTGCAATGATTAAACCTCGTTGACCTGCAAGAATGCTGAACTGACGCAACGAGAACGTTGCTTGATAGGTGAAGGCAACGTAGCGTTTCTCTCGTCGGAAACAACGAACCGAAGGACAGTACGATGCAGAAGTTCGACACCCTCTCCCCGATCTCCGCCGTCCTCAACATCCCCGCGGGACGCATCCGGTTCATCGCCGCCGACCGGGCCGACACCACGGTCGAGGTGCTGCCCGCGGACGCCTCGAAGAGCCGCGACGTGAAGGCGGCGGAGCAGGTCACGGTCGCGTACGGCGACGGCGTCCTGCGGATCGAGGCTCCGGCGGCGAAGAACCGGATCCTCGGCAACTGCGGATCCCTCGAGGTGACCGTCCAGTTGCCCGCCGGCTCCCGCGTCGAGGCGAAGGCGGCCAGCGCCGAACTCCGGGGCGTCGGACGCCTCGGCGACGTCGACTTCGATGCCGCGCAGGCCTCGGTCAAGCTCGACGAGACCGCGAGCGCCACGCTCACCCTCATGGCCGGCGACGTCTCGGTCGGCCGCCTGGGCGGGCCCGCGGAGATCAGCACCCAGAAGGGCGACATCCACGTCGCCGAGGCGGTACGCGGCACGGTCGCGCTGCGCACCGAGCACGGCCAGATCTCGGTCGGCGCCGCCGCCGGAGTCTCCGCCGCGCTGGACGCCGGCACCAGCTACGGCCGCATCCACAACGCGCTCAAGAACACGGGCGGCACCGTCGACCTGAACATCCACGCGACCACGGCCTACGGCGACATCGCGGCCCGCAGTCTCTGAAGACGATGCCGGACCGACGGGCCCGTGTGGGGCCCGCCGACGGCACGCGGCGCGGGGTCCCGACGCGCTACTCGCTGGAACCGATATCGCCGGGCGTGCGCGAGACAGTGACGGCATGACCGACTGGGACATCGCCGAACTCGGACCGCACGACCGGCAGGCCGTGACGGACGCCTGCCGCCTGGCCGACGCCATCCTGGGGCGTGGCATGTTCGCCGCCGAACAGGTCCTTGAAGATCTCCGCGGCGGGAAGCTGCTCTTCCTGACCGCATACGCGGGAGAGCCTTCTGCGCTGGTGGGCATGGCGACGGCCCGTGTGCTGGACGACGACGGCTACCGCGAGCTCGTCGCCCCCATGCCGCCGGGCACCCTCCCCGCCGCCCCGCCCTCAGCCGGCGACCGCCGGATCGGGCGGCTGAACGCCATGGCCGTGACGGCGCCGATGCGCGGACGCGGCCTCGGCAGCGCCCTTGCCGCATACCGCACCGAGTGGCTGCGAGAGCGGTGCACCGAGGCATACGTGATTTCCTGGCTGCACAACGGGCAGGGCCGCAGCGACGGCCTGCTTCAGGCTCTCGGCTGGCGGCCGGTCACCGTCCTCCACGACTACTGGCTACCGGCCACAACAACCGGCGACCACTCCTGCCCCCAATGCGGCCGCCCTTGCCACTGCCCCAGCCTGCTCCTCCGCCTGTCCGGCCATTGACCGGAGGTGTCTACCTTCCGCTGTCCTCCGCGAGGGTATGGGCGACGAGGGCGTTGGCGTGGCCGTGCCCCAGACCGTGCTCGGCCTTGAGCCAGCCGACCAGCTCCATGTGCTTGCTCAGGGGCGAAGTACGGATGAGTTCTTTCCACTCGGCTATCGGCCGACCGTACTTCTTCTCGATCGACGGAAAGTAACTGGCAGGGCCTTTCACGGTTTCAGTCATGGCCGCAGCATGCCACCCACCACTGACAACGCGGCCCGGTCTCACCGGGTGCGCGCGTCAGGTCGCGAAGCGGGCCGCGGGCGCAGCCCGGCACGTGCGCCGCCGCAACGGCGACCACGACGGCCTGGGCAGATCCGCCTCCTTCCGCCCCCACCGGATGCCACGCGGCAACCGCTCCGCCACGAACCGGGCTGCCGCCCGGTCCCTTGCCGGCAGCGCGGCAGGGCTCGGCTTGATCGTTTCCGGCAGCCCCGGGGGCCGGAGAGCCCCGTAATCGTCGAACCGACGCGTCCCGCACCGATCACAACGCCAGGCGCCGTCCGCGCCCCGCGACCACCCCGCATGATGCGGGCAGTTACGAGCAGCGCTCACCACCCGTGCACCTCCCGCACATGCCGCCGCACCGCGACCGTCGCCTCCACGGCCGCCCACTTCTCCCCACCATCCACAGCCCGCCGCTGAGCAGTCCGCAACACCACACACTCCGCGCACCCCACGGCCGCCTCCCGCTCCGCACGCGACGCCAGCCGCAACCACTTCGGCGGCACCTCCCACTCCCGCCCACCCCCCGGGTGCCTCAACTGCACCCGAGGCCCCACGATCCCCATCACCTGGGCCAACGTCCCGCTACGCGTGTCGATGACGTACGAGCCCTCGCGGTAGGTCATCACCTCGGGTGTCGGATCCTGCTGTGGCCTGTCGTGCACGGTGTCCCCTTCGAAGGTCTTTCACTGGCTGTACGCACAGGGTCGCGGTGCGGGACTACGCTCCGACAGAGGGGGGCTGTTGCCTGACTGCGCGACAACAAAGGGGAGTTGAGATGTCAGAACGTCCGTCCGAAAGCGATGACTCCGCTCGATGGGTGCTTGCCTTCGAGCTCCGGCGCTTGCGGGAAGAGTCCGGTAAGTCGCTGGCACAGCTGTCGGAGGACACCTCGTACGACCGCACTTACCTGCACCGTCTCGAGACGGGCGAACGCCTCTCCCAGCTTCCCGTCATGGAAGCGCTGGACAGCGTCTACAAGACCGGTGGCCTTCTGACCCGCCTGTGGAGGCTGGCGCGGCAGGAAGTCTTCATGGACCAGTACAAGGAGTTCATGCAGTACGAGGCGAAGGCCGCCATCATGCACAAGTACATGCTGGCCATCCCGGGCCTTCTGCAGACTGAGGACTACGCGCGGGTGGTGCTGTCCTCGAGTCCACCATCAGTCGGTGGAAGCGACGATCTGGAAGATCAGGTAGCGGCTCGAATGGGCAGGCAGGAGCTCCTGCACCGAGAGCCGCCACCGAACGTCCGGATCATTCTCGACGAGGCCGCGTTGCGGCGACCGGCCGCCGATCGGAAGACGTGGCGACATCAGCTCGCCCACATCGTGGGCTCGGCTTCATCGCCGCACATGGTGATTCAGGTTCTGCCGTTCGAGGCAGGGGTGCACGATCTCATGAGCGGATCATTGTCCTTGCTGTGGCTTCCGGATGGGCAGTGCGTCGCCTATCTCGAAGGCAGCAAGTCCGGTGAGTTGGTCGATGGCCCGAACGAGGTCGCCCAGCTGCGACTGTCCTACGATCGCGTACGGGACATGGCGCTCGCACCCCCGGAATCACTGGCGTTCATCCAGCACCTCATGGAGGAGAGCACATCATGATGACCACCGTTGACCCGACCGGGACCGAATGGCGCAAGAGCAGCTACAGCAATGGGGGCGATGCGAACTGTGTCGAAGTCGCGGACAACATACCCAGCGTGGTCCGCATACGGGACTCGAAGACCCTCGACGGACCGGTCCTGATGCTTGCAGCGTCGACGTGGTCCACGTTCGTCGCCACGCTCCGACGTTGACTCGCCCTGAGCCCGCCACGTGGCGGAAGTCCAGCCACAGCGGTCCTGACAACGGCGACTGCCTCGAAGTCGACGACGCGTCTTCTTCCGTCGTCCGCGTCCGGGACAGCAAGAGCCCTCACGGCCCGGCCCTGGCCCTTCGCCCCTCGACGTGGGCCACGTTCGTTGACACTCTGCGGCACTGATTCGGCCAGGTCAGGCGCCGGAACCGTTCACGCGCCGCAGGTCCCTGACGCGTACGTACCGCAGGCCGCACGCGTCCTCGTACGGTTCGCCCTCCGCCCCGAACAGGCTTCGCAGTGGCTGCATCGGCAGCCAGGTCAGGCCGCGGAGCCAGCGGCCCACGGCCTGCCAGAAGTGGGGGCGCCCGGCGTCGGCGTCGCGTACCACGCGCATGACGAGCAGGAACTTGCCCACGGTCGTCCGGAACACCACGGCCCCCAGCACATGGTGGATGAAGGACACACCGAGTATCCACCCGGCCAGGTAGGCAAAGAAGATGCCGCCACTCTTGTCGCCCGCGAACAGCAGGGCCAGCTTGAGACCGGCGAAGAGCGCGATGGCGCCGTCGACCGTGGCGGCCAGCATGCGGCGCTCATCACTCGCCGGCTCCGGGACGGCCGGCGGCTGCGGATGCGCATACGGGGACGGGTGAGGGTGAGGGTGAGGCTGCGGGTGCCCGTACGGGGCCTGGTACGGCTGCGCGTACGGGTGAGGCTGCTGTGGCTGCTGGTGCTGGTAGTCGATCACGGGGGGTCATCCTGCCCCACGACTGTGACGGCTGGTTCTCAGGTTGGTTCCTGAGTAAGTACAGCCCGCCCCCCTCACCCGCCCTGCTGCACCGCCCCCTCCGTGTGCCCCGCCCCCTCATGCCCGTCCGTCGGCTCCACATGCCGCAGTCTGATTGCCGTCAGTACCGCCAGGCCCACCGACAGGACCGCGCAGGTCAGGGCCACCGCGTGCAGGCCCGAGGTGAAGGCCGAGCGGGCCGACTCCAGCAACGTGTCGGCGGCCTCCGCCGGCAGGCGGTCGGCCACCGCCAGGGCGCCGGAGATGGACTCGCGGGCCTCCGGTGCGTCCCCGGCGGTCACCGCGGCGGGCACTGTCACCTCGGACCCGTACACCGCGGTGCCCAGGCTGCCCAGGCCCGCGATGCCCAGGGCCACGCCGAACTCGCCGCCCGTCGCCGACAGCGACGACGCCGAGCCCGCCTTCTCCGGCGGGGCCGAGGCCAGGACGAGGTTGGTCGTCAGGGAACCCACCGGGCTGGCGCCGAAGTAGACGAGGGCGGCGGCCGTGATGACCAGGGCCAGTCCGCCGTCCGCGCCGGCCCGGGTCAGGAGCAGCTGGCCGGCGGCCGCAATCAGCAGGCCGCCCGCGAGGATCACGCCGGGGCGTACGCGGCGTTGCACCATGGGCGTCACATTCACGCCTACGACCAGCGTCACCGCCGGGATCAGCAGCCACAGGCCCGCCCGCAGCGGGCTCAGCCCCGCGATCGTCTGCAGGAACAGGGAGACCATCAGCCCGACGCCGCCCATGATGACCGCGTTGAGCGTGCCGACCATCAGCGCCGCCGTGAACGCCCGGTCCCCGAACAGCCGCAGGTCCAGCAGCGGGTCGGCCAGGCGGCGCTGGCGGACGACGAACGCCGCGCCGACCGCCGCTCCCAGCCCCACGGCCAGGGCCGGCAGGACGTCCCAGCCGTCGCGCGCGAGCTCCTTCAGCCCGTAGATCACCGGCAGCACGGTGGCCAGCGACAGGCCCACGCTGGCCAGGTCCAGGCGGCCGGCGTTCTCGTCGCGGCTCTCGGGGAGGAGGGCCGGGCCGGTCAGCAGGACCAGCAGCATCACGGGCACGGCCAGCAGGAACACCGAGCCCCACCAGAAGGAGCCCAGCAGCAGCCCGCCGACGGCCGGGCCGAGCGCGACGCCGCCCATCATCGCGGTCGCCCACACCGAGATCGCGACGCCCATCTGCCGGGGGTCCTTGAAGATGTTGCTGATCAGCGCCAGCGTCGACGGCATCACCGTCGCGCCCGCGACGCCCAGCACCGCGCGCGCCACGATCAGCAGCTCGGGGTTCGGCGCGTAGGCGGCCAGCGCGGAGGCGAGGCCGAACGCGGCCACGCCGGTGAGCAGGAGCCTGCGGCGGCCGATGCGGTCGCCGAGGGTGCCCATGGTGACCAGCAGGCCGGCGATCATGAACCCGTAGATGTCGGTGATCCACAGCTGCTGGGTGGCGGAGGCGCCCATGTCGGCGCTGAGGTGCGGCAGCGCCAGGATGAGGACGTTGATGTCCAGCATCAGCAGCATCGTGGGCAGGGACAGCACGGCCAGCGCGGTCCACTCCCGGCGCCCGGCGCGGGGGGCCGCATCGGCGGTCGTCATGGTCGTTCGTGCCTCTCGTCGTCGGCCTCGGAACGCCTCATCGTCTTGGCGGCGATCCGGGGCCGGCAACTTCCGGATTGCGGTGTTCCGTAGAGCCGGTGAGGGCACGGCGAGGGCCACGGTGAGGCCACGGTGACGGCACGGCGAAGGGCCCGGCCCGCGGGGTGTCCGCGGGACGGGCCCTTCCGTGGTGCCGTGCGGCCGGGGGTTACGCCGACGGCTTCTGGAAAGCCTTGACCATGGCCGCGTAGCTGTTCTTCGCGTGGCCCTGCTCGATCATCTTCTCCATCAGGTTCTGCGAGTAGCGCGGCAGCTCCGCGTCGACGCCCAGGTGCTCGCTCTCGTGCACCAGGTGCTTGAGGGCCTCGAGGTGGGTCTCGAGCGTGGCGTCGGTGGGGACGAACTTGCCGTCGCCCAGGTCGATCTGGTTGGCGTAGTCGGCCGTGAAGCCCTTGATGGCGTCGAGCCAGCCGTGGGCCCAGGGCAGGAACGCCTTGGCCTCGACATTGGCGGTGCCGACGACCGCGACGCCGTGCAGGAAGGCGTTCAGGGTGCCCCACATCAGGCCGAGCAGCGACACGTCGTACAGGGCCGGCAGGCCGTGGTCGGTGCCGAGGTAGGTGGTGTTGCCGCCGAGCAGCTTCAGGGTGGCCTCGTGGGCCTTGAAGACCTCCTCGTCACCGGCGTAGAAGAGCACGGAGCTCTCGGCGCCGATGCCGGGGGGCGTGATCATGATGGCGCCGTCCAGGTACGTCACGCCCAGGCCGGCGAAGCGCTCGGCGGTGGCGCGGGCCTGGTCCGAGGAACCGGAGGTCAGGTTGACCAGGATCTTGCCCTTGAGGGCCTCGTCCTGGCCCTCGAGGACGGAGTCCATGTTCTCGTACGTCGACAGGCAGACGATCAGCAGCTCGCTGGCCGCGACCGCCTCGGCCGGGGTGGCCGCGAGGACGGCGCCGTCCTTGACGAGCTGCTCGGCCTTGCCGGCCGAACGGTTCCACACGGTCGTCGGGTGGCCGCCCTTGAGGAACGCGGCGGCAAGCGCCTGACCCATCAGGCCGAGTCCGATGACGGTCACCGGGGCGCGGTTGTCGCCCATAACTGTGCCTCCAGAGAAATTGCTTGCTACGTGTACGGGCGCCATGGATTCGGATCAGGCCTTGCGGTTCCCGCGGCCGGCGCTCACGTTCGTAGATTGACTGACGGAATTCATGTGCGACAAGTACCCACTTCAAAGTGGGTACTTACCGCTTGGTAAGGGTCGTTCTATTCCCGCCGACCGGCCCCGATGACGGGCCGGCCGGCAAGCCCGGCCCCGCGGGCCGGGGGGCCGCCTACAGGAAGTCGGTGCCCGGCTCCAGGCCGAGCAGTACCCGGCCCTGCAGCTCGAGGTTGGCGTTCAGCTGGGCGAAGGCGTGCAGCGTGAAGCCCTGGATGTCGCGGTGGAAGCGCTGCAGGTCGACGCTCCGCTTGATGACGGAGCCACCGCTGGCGCTGTAGAGGATCTCCACCGCCTCCTTGGCCAGCTGTGCCGCGAACGCGGTCTGGCCGCGGACGATCGCCTTCTCCGCGTCCGTGGGCTGCTCGCCGGCGTCGGCGCGCGACTGGAGCACGTCCAGCCAGCGGGGCGCCATCGACGCGGCCGCGTCGATCTTGTTGCGGGCGGTGGACACCTGGATCTGGGTGAGCGGGTGGAGCTTCTGGTCGGTCCAGTTGGTGTACGTGATGCCGCGTCCCGGCAGGCGCTCGAGGAACAGCTCGTAGGCGCCCTCCGCGATGCCGGTGAAGACGGCGGCGCAGATGGACATGACGAAGCTCAGCAGGCCGTAGTTGCGGCCGGTGGCACCGGTGTTGGAGCGGTCGCCGGTGGCAGCCGTCATGACCTCCTCGTAGTCCACCGCGTGGTGCGCGGGGATGAAGACGTCCTTGGCGTGGGTCGTCGCGCTGCCGGTACCGGATCCGGAGGAGACGTCCCAGTCGTCGGTGATCGTCATCTCGCTCATCGGGACGACGGCCATGATCTCCTGGTGCGTGCCGTCGGGGCGCTCCACCATGGCCGCGGTGAAGTTCCACTCGGCGCCGCGGCAGCCGGAGTTGAAGTGCCAGGTGCCGTTGAGGCGGTAGCCGCCCTCGACCGGCACGGCGGTGCCGGTGGGGGCGAAGGCGCTGGAGATGCGGACGGAGTCGCCCGCGAAGATCTCCTCCTGGGCCTTGTCCGGGTAGAGGGAGGCGGTCCAGGTGCTGGTGACCCAGATCATGGTCACCCAGGCGGAGGACGGACATCCGCGGGCGATCTCGGTGACCACCTTCGCCATGTCGGCCACGGAGAGCTCGAGGCCGCCGAAGCGCTTCGGCACGGCCATCCGGAAGACACCGGCCTTTTCGAGAAGCTGGATGTTCTCGTCCGGGATCCAGCGCCGGTCCTCGGCCTCGACACCGTTCTTCCGGAGCGTCGGAACGATGCTTTTCACTGCATCCAGCACGGATGCCAGATCCTCATTCGTGGCCATGCAAAGGCTCCTCGTCAGTCCGGTTCCGTCGGCCATGAACGATGCGCGTAATAGCCTCAAGGCACTCCGCTCACGGTGCCCGAAAACCATACTGAGTGGGTGTCACGGTGCCGAGCACGCGCGGTAATGCGGCAGTAATCCGTCCCCGCGAGACGTTCGCCACGGGCCAATTACCGGCCGATTACCGTCCGGTGGACGGGCGATGACCGATCGCGGCGGGCCGCACAGTGGAATGCGTCGCCCATGACCGGAGGCCGGTTCACAGTGTGGCAACATCCGTTGCATGACGATCTCTTGGCCCGAACTTGTGACCGCCGCCGCCGACGAAAGCACCGCCGTTCTGCTGAAGGGCGCCGACCAGAACTGGTCCCGCAGGGCGACCGAACTGGACTGGAACTGTCGTGAGACCCTTTCGCACATCGCGCTCGGCGTGGTGGGTTACGCGGGTCTGCTGATCGCCCAGCCGACCGACCGCTACATCACGCTCTTCTCCTCGATCGACTCCCACGCGCCCGTCCCGGCCGCCCTGGAGGGCATCCGCATCGCGGGCCGGCTGCTGTCCACCACCGTCCGCGACGCCGCCCCCGAGGTCCGCGCCTGGCACCCCTACGGGCACTCCGACGGCCCCGGCTTCGCCGCGATGGGCGTGCTCGAGATGGTCGTCCACAGCCGTGACATCGCGCTGACCCTGGGCATCGACTGGACCCCGTCGGACGAGCTGTGCGCCCCGGTGGTCGAGCGCCTCTTCCCGGACGCCCCCACCGGCTTCGGCGCCGCCGAGACGCTGCTGTGGTGCACCGGCCGCATCGCGCTGCCGGGCCTCGAGCGCCGCGTGGGCTGGCGCTGGGACGGCACCGTCCGCTGACGCGCGGCCGCCCGTCCGACCGCCCGGTCCCGGCACATTCGGCCTTTCGGCCCGCGACACGTGACCTTTCGGTACGCACCTCCGGGTAAGTGGGCACTTTCAAGTGGGTACTTGCCCGGACGTCGCGCAGCTGCGTAAATCGGGGGCAGACCACTTTTCCGTCCCCCGGGATCAGGCCCGGACCGCCGACGGCGGTCCGGGCCTTTTCCGGGTCTCCCGGTGGGGGAAGCGGGCGGAATTCCGCGGCGGGTCCGGGTGGGGGCCGGACCCGGGCCTTCCTAGAGGAAGTCGGTCTCGGGGTCCATGCCGAGCAGCACCCGGCCCTGCACCTCGAGGTTGGCGTTCAGCTGGGCCAGCGCGTGCAGGGAGAAGCCCTGGATGTCGCGGTGGAAGCGCTGCAGGTCGACGCTCCGCTTGATGACGGAGCCACCGCTGGCGCTGTAGAGGATCTCCACGGCCTCCTTGGACAGCTGGGTGGCGAAGGCCGTCTGGCCGCGGATGATCGCCTTCTCCTCGTCGGTGGGCTGCTCGCCGGCGTCCGCGCGCTTCTGGAGGACCTCGATCCAGCGCTCGGAGAGGGACACGGCCGCGTCGATCTTGTTGCGGGCGGTGGCCACCTGGATCTGGGTGAGCGGGTGGAGCTTCTGGTCCGTCCAGTTGGTGTAGGTGATGCCGCGTCCCGGCAGGCGCTCGACGAAGAGCTCGTAGGCGCCCTGCGCGATGCCGAGGAACACCGCGGTCACCTCGGAGAGGATGTAGGCGAGCAGGCCGTAGTTGCGGCCGGTGGCGCCGGTGTTGGAGCGGTCGCCGGTGGCGCCGACCATGACCTCGCCGTAGTCCACGGTGTGGTGCTTGGGGATGAAGACGTCCTTGGCGTGGGTGGTGGCGCTGCCGGTGCCGGCTCCGGAGGAGACGTCCCAGTCGTCCTCGATGGTCATCTTGTCCATCGGAACGATGGCCATGACCTCCTCGTGGCTGCCGTCCGGGTGCTCCACGATGGCGGCGGCGAAGTTCCACTGGGCGCCGCGGCAGCCGGTGTTGAAGCGGTAGGTGCCGTTGAGGCGGTAGCCGCCCTCGACGGGGGTGAGGGTGCCGGTCGGCGCGAAGACGATGGAGATCCGGGTGTCGGTGTTGGCGAAGATCTCCTCCTGGGCCTTGTCCGAGTAGAGGGTTGCGCACCAGGTGCTGGTCATCCAGACCATGGTGACCCAGCCGGTGGAGGGGCAGGCGCGGGAGATCTCGGCGATGACCTTGGCCTGGTCGCCCTGCGACATCTCGAGGCCGCCGTACCGCTTGGGAACGGCCATCCGGAAGACGCCGGCCTCTTCGAGGAGCTTGATGTTCTCGTCCGGGATCCAGCGCCGTTCCTCGGCCTCGAAGCCGTTCTTGCGGAGGGTCGGAACAATGTTCTTCACCGCATCCAGAATGGATGCCAGGTCGCCATTCGTGGCCATGGAAAGGGCTCCTCGTCAGTCCAGTTTCATCGACCAACGATACTGACGCGGTGACTTTGCCCGGCCAATCCCCGGTCATGCTGCGGTAATTGGAACCGACCGTACCGGTGGCCTTCGTCGCGGGGTGCCGACGCGGCGCTCAGCCGGTCAGCGAGTGCTCCGGGTTGAGCACCTCGTGCTGCAGTCGCTGCAGCTCGGGCGAGGGCTCCAGCCCCAGCTCGTCGTTGAGGATGCGGTAGAGGTTCTGGTAGGCCTGCAGCGCCTCCGCGCGGCGGCCCGCGGCGTGCAGGGCGGAGATGAGCCGGCCGTGGAACCACTCGTTGAGCGGGTAGGCGTGGACGAGCAGCCGCAGCTCGGGTATGGACTCGCGCTGCCGGCCGAGCCGGGTCTGCCCCTCGATGCGCAACTCCAGGGCGCGGATGCGCAGTTCCTCGAGGTGGGCGATGGAGCCGGCCAGAAGGTCCCCGGAGGGGATGCTGGAGAGCACCGGCCCGCGCCACAGCCCGAGCGCCTGGTTGAGGTGGAGCACGGCCGACTCGGGGTCGTCGTTCTGCAGGTCCTCGTGGCCGCGCGCCACCAGCTGCTCGAAGACCTTGATGTCGACCTCGCTGTCGTCGACCTGGATGACGTAGCCCGGCGCGCGGGTCGCCAGCAGGACCCGGCCCGACGGGGCCAGGTCCTCGCCGATGAACATCCGCCGGGCGTGGTAGATGTACGTCTGCAGCGTGGTCAGGGCGCTGCGCGGCGGCTTCTGGCCCCACAGCTCCTGGATCAGCGCGTCGGCGGTGACGATCTCGTTCGGCCGGGTCAGCAGAAGTGCCAGGGCCTGACAGACCTTTGGAGTGCTGGGCACGTACGTTCTGCCGTCTTCGGCCACGATCTCGAACGGCCCGATGAGGTTGAACCTCACTGTCCACACTCCTGTTCCCGGCGCCCCGATACCCCCGCGCCGATCACCTGAAAGGGTGATTCAGACACTAGGCATGTCCGGTGTGGATTCACACCGTAAGGACCCAAGAGTGTCAGGTTACCTAACGGTAAGTATTTTTACCGTCAACACTTGCTCCGTTCATGGAACCGTCACACGCCCCCGTCACTGCGGCTGGTTGCCGTGCTTGCGGGCGGGCAGGGCGGCGTGCTTGCTGCGCAGCATGGTGAGCGCGTCGATCAGGGCGGTGCGGGTCAGGGCGGGGTCGATGACGTCGTCGACCAGGCCGCGCTCGGCGGCGTAGTACGGGTGCATCAACTGCTCGCGGTACTCGGCGATGCGGGCCTGCCGGGTGGCCTCCGGGTCGTCCGAGGCGGCGATCTCGCGGCGGAAGACCACGTTGGCGGCGCCCTCGGCGCCCATCACCGCGATCTCGTTGGTGGGCCAGGCCAGGGCGAGGTCCACGCCGATCGAGCGGGAGTCCATCACGATGTACGCGCCGCCGTAGGCCTTGCGCAGGACCAGGGAGATCCGGGGCACGGTGGCGTTGCAGTAGGCGTAGAGCAGCTTGGCGCCGTGCCGGATGACGCCGCCGTGCTCCTGGTCGACGCCGGGCAGGAAGCCGGGCACGTCGACCAGGGTGACCAGCGGGATGTTGAAGGCGTCGCACATCTGGACGAAGCGGGCGGCCTTCTCCGAGGACTCGATGTCGAGCACCCCGGCCAGCCGCTGCGGCTGGTTGGCGACGATGCCGACGACCTCGCCGCCCATCCGGGCCAGGGTGCAGATGATGTTGGGCGCCCAGCGCTCGTGGACCTCGAAGTGGTCGCCGTCGTCGACAATCTCCTCGATGACGGCGCGCATGTCGTACGGCCGGTTGCCGTCGGCCGGCACCAGGTCGAGGAGGCGGTCGGTGCGCCGGTCCGCCGGGTCGTGCACGGGCTCGGAGGGCGGCATCTCGCGGTTGTTGGCGGGCAGCAGCGAGAGCAGGTGGCGGACGTCCTCCAGGGCCGCCTCCTCGTCGTCGTAGGCGAAGTGGGCCACGCCGGAGGTCTCGGCGTGGACGTCGGCGCCGCCCAGGCCCTCCTGGGTGATCTGCTCGCCGGTGACCGCCTGCACCACGTCCGGGCCGGTGATGAACATCTGGGAGGTGCCGCGCACCATGAAGACGAAGTCGGTGAGCGCGGGGGAGTAGGCGGCGCCGCCCGCGCAGGGGCCCATGATGACGCTGATCTGGGGCAGCACACCGGAGTTGCGGACGTTGCGCTGGAAGATGCCGCCGTAGCCGGCCAGCGCGGTGACGCCCTCCTGGATGCGGGCGCCCGCGCCGTCGCACAGGCCCACGATGGGCGCCCCGGCGGTCTCGGCCAGGTCCATCAGCTTGTGGATCTTCTGGGCGTGCGCCTCGCCGAGGGCCCCGCCGAAGATGCGGAAGTCGTGCGCGTAGGCGAAGACGGTACGGCCGTCCACCTCGCCCCAGCCGGTGATGACGCCGTCGGTGTACGGCTTCTTCTCCTCCAGGCCGAAGCCGGTGGCGCGGTGCCGCCGGAAGGCCTCGGTCTCGGTGAACGTGCCCTTGTCGAACAGGAGCTCGAGGCGCTCGCGCGCCGTAAGCTTGCCCTTGGCCTTCTGGGCCTCGGTCGCCTTGGCGCTGGGCCCCTCGAGGATCCGCTCGCGCAGATCGGCGAGCTCCGCCACGCGGCCGTTCATGTCGGCCGGGGCTCCCGGGGCTGCGGTCGGCGACTGGTCCTCGACGATGCTCACGCGGGCCTCTCTCGGGTCGGGAACGCCCCGGTCCTACGGTGGCGCTCGGCGCCCCCAGGGTGGCGAGCCGCGCTATAGAGCGGCTCGAAACGGGCTGGACTTTCGCCTGGGCCGGACTCCACCGGATCTCACCCGTGCCTCGATCCCAACTCGAGTGCCACGACGCAGGCTTGGGCCGTGCTCACAGAGACGATTTCCCCTGACCTGTTCCGCGCCGCACTCTCCCACTGGGCCAGCGGCGTCACTGTGGTGACCACGCGCGATGCCGCCGGGCAGAGCCACGGCTTCACGGCCAGCGCGTTCTCCTCCGTGTCCCTGGACCCCGCCCTGGTGCTGGTGTGCCTGGACAACAAGGCGAACTGCTTCGACGCCTTCGACCAGTCGGAGGGCTTCGTCATCCACCTCCTCGCCCAGGGCCAGCAAGAGCTGGCGGGGCGCTTCGCCAGCAAGGGCGCGGACAAGTTCGCGGGCACCGGCGTGACCCTCTCGGCCGCCGGCCAGCCCGTCCTGCCGGGGGCGCTGGCGCGCCTGGAGTGCCGCACCGAGCGCCGGATACCGGGCGGCGACCACCTGATCCTGATCGGCGAGGTCCACGACGCCCACGAGGGCGAGGGCGAGCCGCTGGTGTACTTCCAGCGGGGCTTCCACGAGCTGACCGCCGTCGGTCAGGGCTGACGGCACCCGCACGCCCGCCGCACCGCCCGCCGGACCGCACGTCGTCGGCCTCACTGTCGCCGGCCTCACGCCGCGGTACCGGTCGCCGCCGCCCGGGTCGCCGGGAAGTCCTCGGCGCCCGCCATGACCACGGCGAGGTGTGCCACGGACGCCAGCGTCACATGGCGGTGCCAGCCCTGGAAGGACCGGCCGACGAAGTCGCGGATCCCGACCTGGTCGGCGATCCGCGCCGCGTCGCGGTCGGCGACCCGCGCCAGGCGGGCCAGCCGCAGCAGCGCTCCCGTCGGCTGTTCGGGGCCCGCGTCGGTCAGCCACAGCCGTGCCTGCCGGTGGTCGGTGCCGCGCCATTCGCCCAGCAGCCGCATGGGCCGCCAGGTCTCCGCCCCCGGCAGCAGCACGGGGACCGACGTCACCACCGCGCGCGCCCAGTCGGCGGGCCGGCGCAGGCGTCGCATGGACTCCACCAGCTGCCCGGCGGTCGTCGCCCGGTCGCTGTAGCCCTGCAGGAGGGCGCCGTCCGCCTTCAGGCGCGTCGTGGGATCGGCCCGGACGATCAGCGGCGCGCCGAGTCCGTCGAGGTGGTGGACGGTCGCGGCGGCGTCGAGCCCCTCCGCGTTGACGATCACCGGCAGCCGCCGGGGCCCGTCGGCCGCGGCGCGCGGCACCACCTGGCTCGCGCACTCCTCGGGAGCGATGGAGCGCAGCCAGGCCGGGATGTTGGCCCGGCGGCGGCGCACCGGGTCCGCCAGCCAGCTCTCCGTCAGCTGCAGCCGCCAGTCCACGGGGACGGCGGCCCGCTCGGAGACCAGCCAGGCGCCGTACGCCTGCTGGCTGTTGACGGTCTGGCCCAGCTCCGGCAGGAAGCGCGGTTCCACCCCCACCGAGTGCACCCCCGCCTTGGGGATGACGGTGGGCCGTACCACCCAGGCCTGGGGGGCGAGCAGGTCCTCGGCGCGGCGCAGCAGCGCCTGGCGGACCGGGCCCCACTCCCAGGACGAGTCGCTGATGAAGTGGTGGACGCTCTGCTGGGCCGTTCCGCCGCCGATCTGGTCCGCGATGTTGCGCAGGGTCTTGCGGCCCTCGGCCATCAGCAGGCCGCGCACGTACTGCTCGGCCCGCAGGCGCTGGTCGCTGCGCTGGAGCGAGGCGAAGAGCTCGGCGCACAGGTCCGCCAGTACCGCGTCCCCGTCGTCGTCCGCGTCTCCGCTTGCCGTTGTCAGGCCCCGTGGGCCGATGTCCGACGCTGCCATCAATCCCCCTTGAACTTCGGCCGGCGGGCCGGTCTACGTGCGCATGCTGATCCGTGAGGTCCGTTGGTTATGCGTTCCGCGCCTGTCCCGAGGCAGGGAGAAGTCTCCTCAAGTGGGGCGGAACCGCCCCGCCGAGGAGACCACTGTAAATAAACCATACGATCGGTTTAGCGTGTCGTTGGTGCACCCGGACGGGGGTAGTCCGAACGGCCCAGCCGGGCGGCTCAATTACGGGCCGGGACCTCGGCCCCGGCCAGCCGCAGCGGGCGGTCCGGGGCGACGTCGAGCCTGGCCAGGACGCCGGGGACGGCGATGTTCGGCAGCAGCAGCCGGAACAGCGCGCAGATCTCCTCGATCAGCTCCCCGCGCCGCGGAACGGCCTCCGCGACCAGTTGCACCCCCGTCCAGGCACCCACCAGGAGCCGGGCGGTCTCCTCGGGTTCCACGTGCGGCAGGATCTCGCCATTGGCGCGTGCCTCGGCCAGCAGCCCGGCGGCGACGCTGATCCAGTCGGGCCACTTGGTGCCGAACAGCGAGCGCGCCCGCTGGTCGACCGACAGCCGCAGGCCCGCCCGCAGCAGCGGCTCCCTCGGCAGCCGGTGGGCCAGCAGCAGCGAGGCGTCGACCAGTTCCTGCAGCCTGAACTGTTGCGGAAGGACGCCTTCCGTCGTCACCGCCTGATCGAGGACCCCGCGGGCCAGATCTTCCTTGGAACCGAAATGGAAGTACAGTGCGCCTCTTGTCACTTCGGCCCGTGCGAGGATCTGGGCAATGGTGGCCGCTTCGTAGCCGCACTCGTCGAAGACTTTTCCGGCGGCTTCGAGAATCGCCTGCCGGGTCCGGATCGCACGCTCCTGCTGCGCCACGAAACCCCTCCTTCTGTTCAGCCGACCCCCCTTGAAATGTACTGATCGGTAGGTATCTTTGGCGTCCAGTGCCTGATCACTCAGACGTACACGCCGGCATCCCAGGGGGGACCGTGTCCGTAACGTTGCAGCAATCCTGCACGCTGGAAGCCGCAATTCCGAAATCGGCGGGGGCGCCAGGGGGTGGAGTAGCCAAGGAATTCGTGCATCTTCGGGACGAGTCGGCCGTACTCGTCAGCGACTGGGTGCGCCGGGGGCCCGTCGAATTCACGTGCGCCGTCCGGTGGCCCGCCGCCGTGGCCGGTCACCGGCCCGACCCCGTGCTCGCCGCACAGACCGTACGACAGTGCGGACTTGCCATTTCTCACGCGGAGTTCAATGTTCCGCTCGACTATCAATCCCTCTTTCGGGTTCTCGACCTCTCCATCGCACCTACGCTTTCCCCGTATCCCGCACAACGGAATGGGCCGCTCCAGCTCACGGTCGACGTCCGGAGTTCACCACCGGGCATGCGCGGTGAACGAATAACCGGTTCCGGATTCATGGAATTCACGGTCCGGCAGGGCGACCACACGGTCGTCCGGGCCGAGTCCCGACAGGCGTGGATTTCCCCCGGCGTCTACCGGCGGCTGCGCGGCGAGCACTTCGTCGTCGACTGGGGCGCCTGGGAGCTTCCGCCGCCCCTGGAGCCGGCCGCGGTCGGCTGCGTCGCGCCCGCCGAGGTCCTCCTGGCGGCGGGCGACCGCCCCGGGCGCTGGCGGCTGCGCTGCGACAGCGCCAACACGGCCCAGTTCGACCACCCCGTCGACCACGTCCCCGGCCTGACCCTGCTCGCCGCCGCGCATCAGGCGGCCCGGGTGGCCACCGGGGCGGGAGGCGCCCTGGTGGTCACCGAGGTGACCACCTCCTACCAGCGGTACGTCGAGTTCGACGCGCCCTGCCTGCTGGAGGCGGCCGTGCTGCCCGGCCGCGTCGAGGTCACCGGCCTGCAGCACGGCCGGACGGCCTTCCGGGTCGGGCTGACGCCGGCCGGCTGACGCCGCACGGGATCCGGCTGCGCACGCGATCCGGCGCCGCACGGCCGCCGGCCCGCCGGCCGTCGGCTCACCGGTGCCGTCGCCTCACTGGTTGACGAAGCCGCCGTCCACCGGCACCACCGCGCCGGTCAGGAACGGTGAGCGGTCGCTGAGCAGCCAGGCCGCCGTCTCGGCTATCTCCTCCGGCTCGGCCGTGCGCCCCTGCGGCGTCATCGCGTGCACCATCTCCTCCAGGCCCGGGTTGCGCCCGAACCAGTCGGCCGTGATCTCGCTGCGGGTGATGCCGGGGGCCACGGCGTTGACCCGGATGCCCTGGCGGGCGTACTCGTCGGCCGCGGCCCGGGTCAGGCCCACCACCGCGTGCTTGGCGGCCAGATAGGGGGCGGCGGACGGGATGGCCACGAGCCCGGCGACGCTGCTGTTGTTGACGATCGTCCCGCCGCCGCCGGCGAGCATCGCGGCGATCTCGGGGCGCAGGCAGTTCCACACCCCCCGGACATTGGTGTCCATGACGGTGTCGTAGACGTCGTCGCCCATCAGGTGCAGCGGGGTGCGGTCGCCGCCGATGCCGGCGTTGTTGAAGGCGGCGTCCAGGCGGCCGTGGCGCTCGACGGCGAACGCCACGGCGCGCCGCGCGTCCTCGGGGCGGGTGACGTCGGCGACGACGTAGGAGGCCTCGGCGCCCGCCTCGCGCAGCTGCCGGGTCAGTTCGGCGAGGCGGTCCTCGCGGCGGGCGGTGAGGACGACGGCCGCCCCCTCCCGGGAGAAGACGCGGGCGGCGGCGGCCCCGATGCCGCTGCTCGCGCCGGTGATGAACGCAACCTTGCCTGCGAGAAGCCGATAGTTCGTCATGATCCCGAGTGTGTCAGGGCTTGATCGTTTCGGGCCGGGCTCAAGCGGCCCTCAAGCAGGGCCCAAGCGGCCCTCGAGCCGGGCCCAAGTGGTCCTCGAGCCGGGCCCAAGTGGTCCTCACGTGGGGCCGGACGGACCGGAATCAGCCCGTCCGGCCCCACGCGCGTCCTCGCTCAGCCGGCCGCGGGGGCCGGGAAGTGGCCGGCCTCCACGAAGAAGGCGACGTACTTCTCGAAGAGCTCGCGCGTCAACTCCGGGCACGAGATGCCCGTCCCCTCGAGCGCCGCCTCCGTCTCGTCCGTGCCGATCGGCGGGTAGAAGGCGTCGGTGTCCGACGTCATCATCTCGAAGGCGTGCAGCAGCGGGTACAGCGCGTTCTCACGGTCGGCCTTCACCGCCGCGCTCCACGTCGACCAGTCCAGCTCACCCAGCGAGTAGCCGAGTTCGCGCAGGTACTCCACGCACGTCCCCAGGCTCAGCGAGCTCTGGTTGAACAGGTGGAACGTGTCCCCCGCGCCCTCCTTCCGCCGGGAGATGCCCAGGATCGCGGCACTGACGTAGTCCACCGGCAGCAGGTGGAAGCGGCCGCCGCTCGTCGTGGGCACGGCACCCGCCTGCAGCAGGCCCTTGAGGCTCAGCCAGACGAAGTCGGCCGTCTGGCAGGCGCCGTTGACCTGGTCGCCCGAGATCACGTCGACCCGGTAGACCGACACCGGCAGCCCGCGGTCCCGGGCCAGCCCGATGAGCTGCTCCGCGACCCACTTGCTCTGCAGGTAGCCGCTCGGCAGGGCCTCGGCCGGGCCGGTCGCGTCGGTGACCTTCAGCGGCACGCCCTCCTCGAGCACGCCGTTGAAGACGCCCACCGTCGAGACGTAGTGGACGGGCACCGTCCGGTGCCGGGCGGCGAGCCGCAGCACTTCCTCCGTGCCCAGGACGTTGGCCGCCTTGAGCGCCGAGTACGGGTGGAGCCAGTGCACGCGGGCGCCGTTGTGGTAGACCACGTCGACCGTGCGGGCCAGCTCGTCGAAGACCTCCGCGGCCAGGCCCAGTCCGGGCTCGGCCAGGTCGCCCAGGACGATGTGCAGCCGGCCGGGGTCGACCTCGTCCCACACCCGGTAGTACTCCATGTTGGCGCGCAGCCGCGCCAGCGCGTCCGCCTCGTCGCCGCCGCGCACCAGGCAGGTGATGCGCGCCGAGGTGGTGCGCATCAGGTCGCGCAGCAGGAACGCCCCCAGGAAGCCGGTCGCGCCGGTCAGCAGGACGTGCCCGGGGTCGCCGGCCGTGCGGACGACCTCCGCCGCCGGGCGGATGTCGTCGGCGAGCGTCACCTCGGCGGCGAAGTCCACCCCGGCCGGCGCCGGGGCACCGGAACCGGCGGTGTCGGCCAGCGCCTCGGTGTGCAGGAAGCCGGCCAGCCCCGCCGGGGTGGGGTGGTCGAACACCACGGTCGCCGGGAGCTTGACGCCGGTGGCCGTCCCCAGCCGGTTGCGCAGCTCGACCGAGGTGAGCGAGTCGAAGCCGAGCGAGGCGAAGGACTGCTCGGCGCCGATACCGGACGCCCCGGAGTGCCCGAGCACCCCGGCGATCTCGGCCAGCACCAGCTCCAGCACGGCCTGCCGCCGGTCGTCCTCCGCCAGCCCGGCCAGCCGCTCGGCGAGCGAGCCCTGTGCCGCCTCGGAGTTGCGGGCCGCGCGCCGGACCGGGGTGCGCACCAGCGCGCTCAGCACGACGGGCGCCCGGTCGGGTGCCTCGCGCAGCGGCGCGAGGTCCAGCGGGGTGGCGGTGACGGCGGCGTGCGGCAGGGCGAGGGTGACGTCCAGCAGCGCGGGGCCCTGGGCGGCGGTGACCGGGCGGAAGCCGCTGCGCGCGATCCGCCGGAGGTCGGTGTCGTCCAGGTGGCCGCTCATGCCGCCGTCCTGCTCCCACAGGCCCCACGCCACCGAGGTGGCGGGCAGGCCCTGGGCGGCGCGGTGCTGGGCCAGGGCGTCGAGGAAGACGTTGGCGGCCGCGTAGTTGGACTGGCCCGGTCCGCCGACGACACCGGCGATCGAGGAGAACAGCACGAACGCCGACAGGCCGAGGTCGCGGGTGAGCTCGTGCAGGTGCCAGGCCGCGTCCACCTTGGGGCGCAGCACGGCGGCCAGCCGCTCGGGTGTCAGGGCGGTGATCAGCCCGTCGTCCAGCACACCGGCGGTGTGCACGACGGCCGTCAGCGGGTGCTCGGTGGGCACGGCCGCCAGCAGCGCGGCGAGCGCGTCGCGGTCGGTGACGTCGCACGCGGCGAGGGTCACCTCGGCGCCCAGCGCCGTCAGTTCGGCGACGGTCTCCTCGGCGCCCGGGGCCGCCGGGCCGCGGCGGCTGGTGAGCAGCAGGCGGCGCACCTTGTGCTCGGTGATCAGGTGCCGGGCGAAGAGCACGCCCAGGCTGCCGGTGCCGCCGGTGATCAGGACGGTGCCGTCGGGGTTCCACGAGCCGGTGCCGGCGGCCCCGGGGGCCGCCTCCTCGGCGCGGGCCAGGCGGGGGACGAGCACGTCGTCGCCGCGCACGGCCGCCTGCGGCTCGCCGGAGACGGCAATCCGGGCGAGGAGTGTGTCCGATGCCGCCTCGGCGTCGGCGTCCACGAGGACGATGCGGCCGGCGTGCTCGGACTGCGCCGAGCGCAGCAGGCCCCACACGGTGGCGCCGGCCAGGTCCGGGACGTACTCGTCCGAGGTGGCCAGGGCGCCCGAGGTGGCCACCACCAGCGGGATGCCGGCCAGCCGGTCGTCGGCCAGCCACTCCTGGACCAGGGCCAGCGTGCGCCGCGCGGTGGAGTGCACCGTGGTGGGCAGGTCGGCACCGGGCAGGTCGCCCTCGGGCCCGGCGGAGGGCCGCAGCAACACCGCGTCGTAGCGGCGTCCGGCCGCGACGGCCTCGGCGACGGCGGACGGGCCGGTCAGGCGCGGCCCTTCGGCCGTCGCGTCACCGATGACCGCCCACGCGAGCTCCGTCCGGGGCTCGGGCAGGGCGACGGGCGTCCACGCCATGTGGAAGAGGGCGTCGTGGTGGCGGGCCAGCGCGCCGGTCAGGCCGGCGGCGGTGACCGGGCGGGTGGTGAGCGCGGCGACGGAGGCCACCGGCTGTCCGCTCAGGTCGGCCAGGCGCAGCGCCAGGGTGCCGTCGGCGGCCGGCGTCATCCGCACGCGCAGTGCCGTGGCGCCGGTGGCGTGCAGCCGCACACCGCTCCACCGGCCGGCCACGTCGCCGTCCGTACGGCCGGCCGCGGCCAGGGCGGCGCGCAGGGCCGCCTCCAGCAGCGCCGGGTGCAGGCCGAAGCCGGCCGGGTCGGCGCCCTCGGGCAGGCGGACCTCGGCGTACACCTCCTCGCCGTGGAGCCACAGGGCCGTCAGGCCGCGGGCGGCGGCGTCCTCGTCGAGGGGGTGCGCGCTCGCGCCCTCCGGCGGCCAGGCGGCCAGGTCGAAGGGCTCGTCGGCGCCGTCCGTGCCGAGCACGCCGTGGGCGTGGCGCGTCCAGGGCACGTCGAGGCCGTCGGGCCGGGCGTGCAGGGTGACGGCACGGCGGCCGTCCGCGTCCCGCGGGGCCACCTGGACCTGCAGCTGGACGGCGCCGGACTCCGGCAGGGCCAGGGGCGCGTCGACGGTCAGCTCGTGCAGGGTGTCGGCGCCGAGGTCGTCGCCGGCGCGGACGGCCAGCTCCACCAGGGCGGCCGGCGGCAGGACGGCGGTGCCCAGCACGCGGTGGCCCTCGAGCCAGGGGTGGGTGCGCAGCGAGACCCGTCCGGTGAACAGGGCCTCGTCCCCGCCGGCGACCGGCAGGGCCGCGCCCAGCAGCGGGTGGCCGGTGGGCGCGAGGCCGAGACCCGCGGCGTCGGCCCCGGCGGACGCCGACTCGACCCAGAACCGGCGGCGCTGGAAGGCGTAGGTGGGCAGGTCCACCCGGCGGGCGCCGGTGCCCTCGAAGAACGCCCGCCAGTCCACGGCCACGCCGTGGTTGTGCAACTGGCCGAGACCCGCGACCAGGGTGGCCGCCTCCTCCCGGCCGCGGCGCAGCAGGGCCACGGCGGTGCCCGCCTGCTCCAGGGTGTCCTGGGCGAGGGCGGTGAGCACGCCGTCCGGGCCCGCCTCGGCGAAGGCCGTCACCCCGTGGCCGGCCAGGGTGCGCACGGCGTCGGCGAAGCGCACGGCCTCGCGCACATGGCGCACCCAGTAGTCGGCGGTGCACAGCTGCGCCGGGTCGGCGAGGGTGCCGGTGAGGGTGGAGACGATGGGGACGGTCGGCTGGTGGTACGTCAGGCTCTCGGCGACCTTGCGGAAGTCGGGGAGCATGGGCTGCATGAGGGGGGAGTGGAAGGCGTGGGAGACGGTGAGCCGCTTGGTCTTGCGGCCCTGCTCGCGCAGCTTGTCCGCGATCTCCAGGGCGGGGCCCTCCACGCCGGCGATGACGACGGACGCGGGCCCGTTGACGGCGGCGATCGCGACCTCGTCGGTGCGGCCTTCGAGGAGGGGGAGGACTTCGTCCTCGGTGGCCTGGACGGCGATCATGGCGCCGCCGGCGGGCAGTGCCTGCATGAGGCGGCCTCGTGCGGCGACGAGCTTGGCGGCGTCCTCGAGGGAGAACACGCCGGCCACGTGGGCCGCGGCGATCTCACCGATCGAGTGCCCGGCCAGGTAGTCGGGGCGCACTCCCCAGGATTCGACGAGCCGGTAGAGGGCGACCTCGACGGCGAACAGCGCGGGCTGGGTGAAGCCCGTCTCGTCCAGGCCCTCGCCCGAGTCGACGACCTCCCGCAGCGGACGCTCCAGCAGCGGGTCGAGCGCCGCGGCCACCGCGTCGAAGGCGGCCGCGAAGGCGGGGAACGCCGCGTACAGCTCGCGGCCCATTCCGGCGCGCTGCGCGCCCTGGCCCGTGAACAGCACGGCCGTCCTGCCCGTGGCGCGGGTGCCCGTCACCACGGCCGGGTGCTGCTCGCCGTCGGCCAGCGCCCGCAGCCCCGCGGCGAGTTCGTCGCCGGACGTGCCGGTGACGACCGCGCGGTGCTCGAGGGCGGAGCGGGAGGTGGCCAGCGAGTACGCCACGTCCAGCGGGGAGCGGCCGTCGTGCTCCAGCAGCCGCCGGGCCTGCTCGCGCAGCGCCTCGGCGCTCCTCGCGGACAGCAGCCACGGCAGGACGGGCGGGGTGGCCGGCGCGGCCGGGGCCGGGGTGGGCTCCTCGGCGGGGGCCTGCTCCAGGATCAGGTGGGCGTTGGTGCCGCTGACGCCGAACGCGGACACCGCGGCGCGGCGCGGGGCGCCCGTCTCGGGCCAGTCCCGCTGCTCGGTGAGGAGTTCGACGGCGCCGGACTCCCAGTCGACCATCGGGGTGGGCTCGTCGACGTGCAGCGTCCTGGGCAGCACGCCGTGGCGCATCGCCTGGATCATCTTGATGACGCCGCCGACGCCGGCCGCGGCGACGCTGTGGCCGATGTTGGACTTGAGCGAACCCAGGTAGAGGGGACGGCCCTCGGGGCGGCCCTGGCCGTAGGTGGCCAGCAGGGCCTGCGCCTCGATGGGGTCGCCCAGACGCGTGCCGGTGCCGTGCGCCTCGACGACGTCGACGTCGTTGGTGGTCAGCCGGGCGCTCGCCAGCGCGTCGCGGATGACCCGCTCCTGGGAGGGGCCGTTGGGGGCCGTCAGGCCGTTGGAGGCGCCGTCCTGGTTCACGGCCGAGCCGCGGATCACGGCGAGCACCCGGTGGCCGTTCTTCCGCGCGTCCGACAGCTTCTCGACCAGGACCAGGCCGACGCCCTCGGACCACGAGGTGCCGTCGGCGGCCGCCGCGAAGGACTTGATGCGGCCGTCGGGGGCCAGGCCGCTCTGGCGGGAGAAGTCGACGAAGCCGCCCGGCGTCGCCGTCACGGTGGAGCCGCCCGCGAGCGCCAGCGTCGACTCGCCCTGGCGCACCGACTGCACGGCCAGGTGCAGGGCGACCAGCGACGAGGAGCAGGCGGTGTCGACCGACAGGGCCGGGCCCTCGAAGCCGAAGGTGTAGGCGATGCGGCCCGAGGCGACGCTGTTGAGCTTGCTCGTCAGCAGGTAGCCCTCGAACTCCTCGGGGCCGTCCAGGCCCAGGTAGCTCTGCTCGATGACGCCCGCGAAGACGCCCACCTTCCGGCCGCGCAGGCCGGCCGGGTCGATGCCGGCCTGCTCGAAGGTCTCCCACGCGGTCTCCAGCAGCACCCGCTGCTGCGGGTCCATCGCCTGCGCCTCGCGCGGGGAGATCCCGAAGAAGCCCGCGTCGAACTCGGTGGCGCCGTCGAGGAACCCGCCCTCACGGGTGTAGGACGTGCCGGGGGTGGCCGGGTCGGGGTCGTAGAGCTTCTCCAGGTCCCAGCCGCGGTCGGTGGGGAACGGCGAGATGCCGTCCACGCCGCCCTCCACCATCCGCCACAGGTCGTCGGGCGAGGCCACGCCGCCGGGGAAGCGGCAGGCCATGCCGACGATCGCGACGGGCTCCTCGGCGCCCGCCTCGAGCTCGGCGAGGCGGGCACGGGCCTTCTTCAGATCGGCCGTCACCCATTTGAGGTACTCGACCAGCTTCTCTTCATTGGGGTTGGACATCGGGAATCGTCTCTCTCCAGGAGATACGGAAGTCGGTGAGTGCCTCAGCCGGCGGAGCGGCCGAGCTCGTTGTCGATGAAGCTGAAGATGTCCTCGGCCGAGGCCGACTCCAGCCGGTCCGCCACGTCCTCCTCGGGCTCCGCGGCCGCCGCCGACTCGTTCAGCTTGGCCAGCAGCGTCTGCAGGCGTACGGACACCGAGGCGCGGGCGGGATCGTCCGCGTCCATCCCCGGCAGCAGCGCCTCCAGCCGGTCCAGCTCCGACAGCACCGGGTGCGCGGCGTCCCCGTCGTCCGGGACCAGCTGGCGGTGCAGGAAGCCGGCGAGCGCGGCCGAGGTGGGGTGGTCGAAGACCAGGGTGGCGGGCAGCCGGACACCGGCGGCCACCGTCAGACGGTTGCGCAGCTCCACGGCCGTCATCGAGTCGAAGCCCAGGTCCTGGAAGGCGCGTTCGGCCTCGATGCCGGCCGGGTCGCCGTGGCCCAGCACGGCCGCCACGGTGGTGCGCACCAGGTCCAGCAGCAGTGCCTCCCGCTCGGGGGCGGCCAGGCCCGCCAGCCGGTCGGCCAGCGACTCGCCCCGCTCGTCCGCGGCCTGCGCGCTGCGGCGGGGTGCCGTGGAGCCCACCAGGGCGCGCAGCAGCGCGGGGACGCGCTCCTGGGCCCGTACGGCCGCCGTGCCCACCGGGAGGCCCACCAGTGCCGCGCTGTCGTGGGCGAGCGCCCGGTCGAACAGCGAGTGGCCCTCGACGCGGGCGATCGGCCGGAAGCCGTCGCGGGCGAAGCGGTTGAGGTCGGCCTCGTCCAGGTCCTTGTTGAGGCCGCCCGGCACCGACCACAGGCCCCAGGCCAGCGAGGTGGCGGGCAGGCCCTGGGCGGCGCGGTGCTGGGCGAGGGCGTCGAGGAATGCGTTGGCGGCCGCGTAGTTGGCCTGGCCGGGCCCGCCGAGGACGCCGGCGGCGGAGGAGAACAGCACGAACGCGGCGAGGTCCAGCTCGCGGGTGAGCTCGTGCAGGTGCCAGGCCGCGTCCGCCTTGGGCCGCAGCACCGACGCCAGCCGCTCGGGCGTCTGGGCGTCCAGCAGCCCGTTGTCGAGGGCGCCGGCGGTGTGCACGACACCGGTCAGCGGGTGCTCGGCGGGGATGGCCGCCAGCAGCGCGGCCAGCGCGTCGCGGTCGGCGACGTCGCAGGTGGCGACGGTGACCTCGGCGCCCAGCACCTTGAGGTCGGAGACGACCTCGGCCAGGCCCTCGGTGCCCTCGCCGCTGCGGCTGGCCAGCACGAGGTGGGAGATGCCGTGCTCGGCCACCAGCTGGCGGGCGAACACCGCGCCCAGGGCGCCGGTGCCGGTGACCAGCACGGTGCCGTCGGTGCGCCACTCCGGGCGGGCCGGCCGGTACTCGGGGGCCGGGAGCCGCTGGAGGCGGGGCAGCAGCACCTTGCCGTCGCGCACGGCGGCCTGCGGCTCGCCGGAGGCGGCCAGGGCGGACAGTTGCTCGGGGGTGTGCGTGCCGTCGGTGTCGACGAGCACGAACCGGTCGGGGTGCTCCGACTGCGCGGAGCGGACCAGGCCCCAGACGGCGGCGGCCGCCAGGTCGGTGACGTCCTCGCCGGGAGCGGTGGAGACAGCGCCCCGGGTCAGGAGGGCCAGCGGGACATCCGCAAGGCTGTCGTCGGACAGCCGGCCCCGCAGCAGCTCGAGGATGTCGGCGGTGGCCCGGTGGACGGCGGCCGGGATCTCGCCCGCGGCCCCCTGGACGACGACGGTCTCGATCTCGCCCGTGCCCTCCTCCAGGGCCCCGGCCCGCACCCAGTCCAGGCGCAGCAGGGAGTCCCGGCCGGTGCTGTCCACGTGGGGGGTGAACTGGCCGTTGGGGATGTCGCGGAAGACCACCGACTCGACGGTGGCGACCAACTCTCCGGACGGATCGGACAGTTCCAGTGCGACGCTGTTGTCGTCCAGCTCGGTCACCCGGGCCGTCACCGCCGTGGCACCGGTGGCGTGCAGCCGCACCCCGTACCAGTCGGCGGGCACGGCCACCGTGCCGTTGGCGGGGTCGGCGGGCCGGCGCGGCACGGCCGCGTCGAGCAGGGCGGGGTGGATGCCGTAGCGGCCCGCCTCGTCGCGCAGCTCCTCCGGCAGCTGGAACTCCACCGTCCTGCCCTGCGCCGCGGGGCGCTCGGCCGGCTCGGTGTCCTCGGGCAGGTAGTAGCCCTCGGCGTGCATGGTCCAGGGGGCGTCGGCGACGTCGGGCCGCGAGTACAGGCACAGGCAGCGGCGCTCGGAGTCGTCGTGGATGCCGGCCCGGACCTGCAGCTGCAGCTGGCCGTCCTCGGGCAGCACCAGCGGCACCTGGAGGTTCAGCTCGTCCACCACCGGGTAGCCGATCATGTCACCGGCGTGGATGGCCAGTTCGACCAGCGCGGAGGCGGGCAGCACGGGCGAGCCCAGCACGATGTGGTCGGCCAGCCAGGGGTGCGTCTTGAGCGAGAGCCGGCTGGCGAACAGGATCTGGTTGGCGCCCGCGACCGTGATCGGCGAGCCCAGCACCGGGTGCTGCCCGGACGGGGCCGCCGTGCCGAACGCGTCGGTGCGCGGCTCCAACTGCTCCAGCCAGAACCGCTGGTGCTGGAAGGCGTACGTGGGCAGGCTCACCCGCTGCGCGCCGCTGCCGGCGAACAGCGCCGGCCACTCGGCCCTGCCACCGCGCGCGTGCAGCAGGCCCAGCGCGGCGACGGCGGTGGCGGCCTCGGGGCGGCCGGCGCGCAGCATCGGCGCGCCGGCGACCGTCTCGGGGGCGATGGTGGCGGCCATGGCCGACAGCACCGGGTCGGGGCCCAGCTCGATCAGCGTGGTGACGCCCTCGGCCTCGAGGGTGCGGGTGGCGTCCAGGAAGCGGACGGCGCCGCGCACCTGGTCCGCCCAGTAGGCGGCGGTGCGCAGGTCGTCGCCGCCGGCGACCTTGCCGGTGAGGGTGGAGACGACGGGGATCGCGGGCGCGTGGTAGGTCAGGCCGGCCGCGACGGTGCGGAACTCCTCCAGCATCCCGTCCATGTGGGGGGAGTGGAAGGCGTGGCTGACGGTCAGGCGCTTGGTCCTGCTGCCGCTCTCCTTCAGCCGGGCGGCCACCTCCTCGGCGGCGTCCGCGTCACCGGAGATCACCACGGCACGGGGTCCGTTGACGGCCGCGATCGCCAGCCGGTCCTCGAATCCCTCGAGCAGCGGCAGCACCTCGTCCTCGGCGGCCTCCACGGCGATCATGGCGCCGCCGCCGGGCAGGGCCTGCATCAGCCGGGCGCGCGCCGCGACGAGCTTCGCGGCGTCCGGCAGGGACAGCACCCCGGCCACGTGGGCGGCCGACAGCTCGCCGATGGAGTGCCCGGCGAGGTAGTCGGGCCGGGCGCCCCAGGACTCGGCGAGGCGGTAGAGGGCCACTTCGAGGGCGAACAGGGCGGGCTGGGTGCGGCCGGTGTCGTCGATCAGTGCGGCGTCGGCGCTGCCGGGCTCGGCGAACAGCACCGGCTTCAGGGGCGAGTCCAGGTGCCGGTCGAGCTCGGCGACGACCTCGTCCAGGGCGCGGGCGAACACGGGGAAGGCCGCGTGGAGCTCCTTGCCCATGCCGGCGCGCTGGGCGCCCTGGCCGGTGAAGAGGAAGCCGGTGCGGCCGGCGGTGCGCACCGAGCGGACCACGCCCGCGCCGGTGCCGCCCTCGGCCAGCGACTTCAGGCCCGCCAGCAGCTCGTCGCGGCCGGTGCCGGTGACCACCGCGCGGTGCTCGAGCGCCGTGCGGCCCGTGGCCAGGGAGAAGCCGACGTCGGTCGCGGACAGGCCCTGGTCGGACTCGACGTGCTCGAGCAGGCGGCGGGCCTGCTCGGCCAGCGCGTCGGCGGTGTGCCCGGACAGCGGCCACGGCACGACGGGCAGCTCGACGGGCTCCGCGACGGGTGCCGCCTGCGCCGGGGCGTCGCCCTCCGCGTCCTCGGGGGCGGCCGCGTCCTCGGCGCCCGGGGCCTGCTCGATGATGACGTGCGCGTTGGTGCCGCCGAAGCCGAAGGAGGACACCGCGGCCCGGCGCGGGGCGCCCGTCTCGGGCCATTCGCGCTGCTCGGTGAGGAGTTCGACGGCGCCCGGCACCCAGTCGACGTGCTGGGTGGGCTCGTCGATGTGCAGGGTGCGGGGCAGCACGCCGTGGTGGATGGCCTGGGCCATCTTGATGATGCCGCCGACGCCGGCGGCGGCCTGGGCGTGGCCGATGTTGGACTTCAGCGAGCCCAGGTACAGCGGCCGGCCCTCGGGCCGGTCCTGGCCGTACGTGGCGAGCAGGGCCTGGGCCTCGATGGGGTCGCCGAGGGTGGTGCCGGTGCCGTGCGCCTCCACGGCGTCGACCTCGGAGGCGGACAGGCCGGCGCTCAGCAGCGCCTGGCGGATGACGCGCTCCTGGGCCGGGCCGTTGGGGGCGGTCAGGCCGTTGGAGGCACCGTCCTGGTTGACGGCCGAGCCGCGCACGACGGCGAGGACCCGGTGGCCGTTCCGGCGGGCGTCGGAGAGCCGCTCGACGAGGAGCAGGCCCACGCCCTCGGCCCAGCCGGTGCCGTCGGCGGAGGTGTCGAAGGACTTGCAGCGGCCGTCGGCGGCCAGGCCCCGCAGCCGGGAGAACTCGATGAAGGCCACCGGGGTGGACATCACCGTGGCGCCGCCGGCCAGTGCCAGGTCGCACTCGCCGCGGCGCAGCGCGTTGGCCGCCAGGTGCAGGGCGACCAGCGAGGACGAGCAGGCGGTGTCCACGGTGACGGCCGGGCCCTCGAGCCCGTAGCTGTAGGCGAGCCGGCCGGAGGCGATGGAGCCGGCGCTGCCGCTGAACAGGTAGCCCTCGAAGCCCTCCGGGGGCAGGTTGGGGCGGGAGCCGTAGTCGTTGTACATCACGCCCGTGAACACGCCGGTGCGGCTGCCCCGCAGGCCCTCGGGGTCGATGCCGGCGCGCTCGAAGGTCTCCCACGCGGTCTCCAGCAGCAGCCGCTGCTGGGGGTCGGCGGCCAGCGCCTCGCGCGGCGACATCCCGAAGAACGCCGGGTCGAACAGGTCGGCGTCGTGCAGGAAGCCGCCCTCGCGGGAGTAGGACTTGCCGACCTGCTCGGGGTCGGGGTCGTAGAGGCCGTCGACGTCCCAGCCGCGGTTGACCGGGAACTCGGAGACGGCGTCGACGCCGTCCTCGACCAGCTTCCACAGGTCCTCGGGGGAGGTGACCCCGCCGGGGTAGCGGCAGGCCATGCCCACGATGGCGATGGGCTCCTGGTCCTTGCCCTCCACCTCGCGCAGACGCTTGCGCGCGTCTCGCGCGTCGGCGATGGCCCTCTTGAGGTATTCGCGGAGTTTTACCTCGTCAGCCACGTGTCTTCAGCTCCCCGTTGATGGTGTGTGCGTGGGCGGGCGGTGTCTGGGTGCGGGTGCGGTGCGGATGCTTCATGCCGGGCCGCCTCACTCGAGTCCGTCGAAGAGCGCGAAGAGCTCCTCGTCGCTCGCGTCGTCGAGGTCCTTGTCGGCCGGCTCGTCCGCCGCGGGGGTGCCGGCGGCCGCCTCGGCGGCCTCCAGCAGCTCCCGCAGGCGGGCGGTGATCCGCTCGTGGGCGTCGGCGCCGGTGGCGGCCGCCGACTCGATGGCCTGCCGGAGCCCGGCCAGTCCGGCCAGGACGGGCTCGGCGGGCGAGGCCTCCTCGACGACCAGCTGGTCCCCCAGGTGGGCGGCCAGGGCGGCCGGGCTGGGGTGGTCGAAGACGAGGGTGGTGGGCAGCCGCAGGCCGGTCGCCCTGTTCAGCTGGTTGCGCAGCTCGACGGCGGTCAGGGAGTCGAAGCCCAGGTCGCCGAAGGCCCGGTCGGCGGTGATGCCGCTCGCGTCCGCGTGGCCGAGCACGGCGGCCACCTGGGCGCGGACCAGGTCGGTCAGCGCCCGCTCCCGCTCGGCCGGCGACATGCCCGCCAGCCGCTCGGCGAGCGTCGGGCCGGCCTCGGCCGCGGCCGTCGCGGCCGCGGCGCGGCGGACGGGGGTGCGGACCATGCCGCGCAGCAGCACCGGCGGCTCGTCGCCGAGGGCGCGCAGGGCGGCGGTGTCGAGCCGGGTGACGGCCAGCACGGCCTCGCCGGTGCCGGGGGCGGCGTCGAACAGCTCCATGGCCTCCTTGGCCTGCAGCGGCAGCAGCCCCGAGCGGGCCAGGCGTCGCAGGTCCGCGTCGCCCAGGTGCCCGGCGATGGAGCTGGTGTCGCCCCACAGGCCCCAGGCCAGCGAGACGCCGGGCAGCCCCTGCGCCCGGCGGTGCGCGGCGAGGGCGTCCAGGAAGGTGTTGCCGGCCGCGTAGTTGGACTGGCCGGCGGTGCCCAGGAGACCGGCGACGGACGAGTAGAGGACGAAGGCCTCCAGGTCCAGCTCGCGGGTGAGCTCGTGCAGGTTCCAGGCGGCGTCCACCTTGGGCCGCAGCACCTTCTCCAGCTGCTCGGGCGTCATCTGGGCGACGACGCCGTCCTCCAGGACGCCGGCGGTGTGCACGACGGCCGTGAGCGGGCGCTCGGCGGGGATGTCCGCGAGGACCTTCGCCAGCGCGTCGCGGTCGACGACGTCCACGGCGGCCACCGTCACCCCGGCGCCCAGCTCGCTGAGCTCGTCGCGCAGTTCGGCCGCCCCGGGGGCGTCGATGCCGCGGCGGCTGAGCAGCAGCAGGTGGCGGGCGCCGTGCTGGGTGACCAGGTGCCGGGCGAGGATCCCGCCGAGCGCGCCGGTCGCGCCGGTGATCAGTACGGTGCCGCGGTCCCAGGCGGGCGCGGCGTCGTCCACCGGGGCCCCGTCCTCGCCGCCGGCCCGCTCGGCGCGGGACAGCCGCGGCACGAGGAGGCCGGTGCCGCGCACCGCGAGCTGCGGCTCGCCGGTGCCCAGCGCCGCGGCGACCAGCTCGTCCGGGGTGTCCTCGTCGAGGTCGACGAGGACGATCCGGCCCGGGTTCTCGGTCTGCGCGGAGCGCAGCATGCCCCACACGCCCGCGTGGGCGAGGCCGGGGACGTCCTCGTGCCCGGCGGTGACGCCGCGGCGGGTGAGCACCGCCAGGCGGGAGCCCTCGAACCGCTCGTCGGCCAGCCACTGACGGGTCAGTTCCAGCACGTCGCGCAGCACGCCGTGGACGGAGGCGGCGTCGGCACCGGCCGGGGCGAGCGGCGCCAGCACCACGGCCGGGACGGCCGTGCTGTCGGCCACCGCGGCGCCCAGCGCCTCCAGGTCGGGGTAACCGCCCTTGCCGAGGACGGCCCAGGAGGTGGGGTCCACCGGGGTGCCCGCGGACTGCGGCGTGCTCCAGGAGACCTTGAACAGGCCGTCGCGGGCGGCGCTGTTGGCCGCGCTCAGGGCCTCCTTCGACAGAGGACGCAGGGTCAGCGACTCCACCGTGGCCACCGGCGCTCCCGTGCCGTCGGCCACCGTCAGCGCGGCCAGCAGCGTGGTGGGCTCGGGGCTCTGCAGCGCCAGGCGCACCCGCAGGGCGGTGGCGCCGGTGGCGTGGACGCTCGCGCCGGACCAGGAGAACGGCAGCCAGGACGGGCCGTCCTCGGCGGCGACGCCCGGCAGCAGCGTGTGCAGGGCGGCGTCCAGCAGGGCCGGGTGCAGCGCGAACGCGGCGGCGTCCGCGCGCAGTTCCTCGCCGAGTGCCACCTCGGCGTACAGCTCGTTCTCGCCCTTCCACAGGCGGCGCAGGCCCTGGAAGGCGGGCCCGTACTGGTAGCCCTGGTCGGCCAGGCGCTCGTAGACGCCGTCCAGGCCCACCTCGGCGGCGCCGGCCGGCGGCCACACGAGCAGGTCATCGCCGGCGGGAGCGCCGCCGCCGAGGGTGCCGGAGGCGTGCAGGGTCCACTGGCGGGCCGGGTCGTCGTCGCCGTCGGGGCGGGAGTAGACCTCGACGGTGCGGCGGCCGGAGCCGTCGGCGGCGCCGACGGCCAGCTGCAGCTGGACCGCGCCGTTCTCGGGCAGCACCAGCGGGGCGGCCAGGGTCAGTTCCTCCACCTGGTCGCAGCCGGCCTGCTCGCCGGCGCGCAGCGCCAGCTCCAGCAGCCCGGTGCCCGGCAGCAGGACCGAGCCCCACACGGCGTGGTCGGCCAGCCAGGGGTGGGTGTGGCGGGAGACGCGGCCGGTGAAGACGTACTCGTCGCGCTCGGCGAGCTGGACGGCGGCGCCCAGCAGCGGGTGGCCCGCGGTGTCCAGGCCGAGGCCGGCCGCGCTGCCGGTGACGGCGGGCGCGTCGAGCCAGTACCGCCGGTGCTGGAAGGCGTACGTCGGCAGGGCCACCCGGCGGGCGCCGGGGAAGACGGCCGCCCAGTCGGTCCGCACGCCCCGGGCGGCCAGCAGGCCGAACGCGGCGGCGGCCGTGCGCTCCTCGGGCCGGCCCCTGCGCAGGGCGGGGGTGATCGAGCCGGCGTCCCCGGTCAGGGACTCCTGGACGAGCGCGGTCAGCACCCCGTCGGGGCCCAGCTCCAGCCACTCGGTGACGCCGTGCTCCTCCAGGTACCGCACACCGTCGAGGAAGCGGACGGCCTGGCGGATGTGACGGGCCCAGTAGTCGGGCGAGGTCAGCTCCTCGGTGGTGGCGAGGGTGCCGGTGACGTTGGAGACGACGGGCACGCGCGGCGCGTGGAAGGTGAGCCCGGCCGCGACGGCCCGGAACTCCTCCAGCACGTCCTCCATGTGCGGGGAGTGGAAGGCGTGGCTGACGGACAGCCGCTTGGTCTTGGCGCCCCGCTCGCGCCACAGCGCGACCAGCTCCTCGACCGCGTCCTCGTCGCCGGAGACGACCGTGGACAGCGGGCCGTTGACCCCGGCGACCGCGACGCGGTCCCCGAAGCCCTCCAGGGAGGCCAGGACGTCGGCCTCGGCGGCCTGCAGGGCGGCCATGGCGCCGCCGTCGCGAGCGGCCTGCATCAGCCGGCCGCGCTCGGCCACCAGGTGGCAGGCGTCCGGCAGGTCGAGCACACCGGCCAGGTGGGCGGCGGTGACCTCGCCGATGGAGTGGCCCAGCAGGTAGTCCGGCTTCAGGCCCTGGTGGGCGGCGAGGCGGAACAGCGCGGTCTCCACGGCGAACAGGGCCGCCTGGGTGAAGACCGTCATGTCCAGCAGCGCCGCGTCCGCGGAGCCCTCGGCGGCGAACAGCACGTCCTTGAGCGGGCGCGGCAGTTCGCGGTCCAGGTGGGCGCACACCTCGTCCAGGGCGGCCGCGAAGACCGGCGAGGAGGCGTACAGCTCCCGTCCCATGCCCAGGCGCTGCGAGCCCTGCCCGGTGAACAGGAACGCCGTCTTCCCGCGGCGCGCGCCGCCGGTCTCCACGACGGCCTGCGACGGCTCGCCGGCGGCCAGGGCCGCCAGGCCCTCGAGGAGTTCGTCGCGGCCGGTGCCGAGCACCAGGGCCCGACGGTCGTGCAGGGCGCGCGTGGTGGCCAGGGAGAGGCCGACGTCGGCCGGGTGCAGCTCCGGGCGGGCGGCGACGTACTCGCGCAGCCGCTCGGCCTGGGCCCGTACGGCCTGCTCGTCGCGGCCGGAGACCAGCCACGGCAGGACGCCGCCGGTGGCCGGGCGCTCGGCGGGGGCGGCGCTCTCGTCGGCCGGCTGCTCGATGATGACGTGGGCGTTGGTGCCGCTGATGCCGAAGGAGGACACGCCCGCGCGGCGCGGGCGGCCGGTCTCGGGCCACTGCCGCTCCTCGGTCAGCAGCTCCATCGCGCCGGAGGTCCAGTCGATGTGCGGCGAGCGCTCCTCGGCGTGCAGGGTGCGCGGCAGGGTGCCGTGCTCCATCGCCTGGATCATCTTGATGATGCCACCGACGCCGGCGGCGGCCTGGGCGTGGCCGATGTTGGACTTCAGCGAGCCCAGGAAGAGCGGCCGGTCGGCCGGGCGGTCCTGGCCGTAGGTGGCGAGCAGGGCCTGGGCCTCGATGGGGTCGCCGAGGGTGGTGCCGGTGCCGTGCGCCTCGACCGCGTCGACCTCGGAGGGCGCCAGGCCCGCGTTGGCCAGGGCCTGGCGGATGACGCGCTCCTGGGCGGGGCCGTTGGGGGCGGTGAGCCCGTTGGAGGCGCCGTCCTGGTTGACGGCCGTGCCCCGCACGACCGCGAGGACCTGGTGGCCGTTCTTACGGGCGTCGGAGAGCCGCTCGACCAGGAGCAGGCCCACACCCTCGGCCCAGCCGGTGCCGTCGGCGTCCGCGGAGAAGGACTTGCAGCGGCCGTCGGGCGACAGGCCGCGCTGGCGGCTGAACTCGATGAAGACGTGCGGTCCGGCCATGACGGTCACACCGCCGGCCAGCGCCAGGTCGCACTCGCCCGAGCGCAGCGCGTTGGCCGCCAGGTGCAGGGCCACCAGCGAGGACGAGCAGGCGGTGTCCACCGTCACCGCCGGGCCCTCGAGCCCGTAGGTGTAGGACAGCCGGCCGGAGACGACGCTGGAGAGGTTGCCCGCGAGCAGGAAGCCCTCGAACTCCTCGGGCGTGCCCGCCAGCCGGGACGCGTAGTCGTCGTACATCGCGCCCGTGAACACACCGGTGTTGGAGCCGCGCACGGTGGCCGGGTCGATGCCGGCGCTCTCGAAGGTCTCCCACGCGGTCTCCAGCAGCAGGCGGTGCTGCGGGTCGGTCGCGGTGGCCTCGCGCGGCGAGATCCCGAAGAACTCCCGGTCGAACTGGTCGGCCTCGTGCAGGAAGCCGCCGTGGCGCACATAGGAGCTGCCGGTCTTCTCCGGGTCCGGGTCGTAGAGCTCGCCCAGGTCCCAGCCGCGGTTGACGGGGAACTCGCTGATGGCGTCGACGCCGTCGGCCACCAGGCGCCACAGCTCCTCGGGCGAGCTGACGCCGCCCGGGTAGCGGCAGGCCATGCCGACGATCGCGATCGGATCGTCGGCCGCGGCCGCGGCCCGGACCACGGGCGCCGCCGGGGCGCCCTGGACGTCCGAGACCTTGGTCAGCAGGAACGCGGCCAGCGCGGCCGGCGAGGGGTGGTTGAAGACGGCCGTGGCGGGCAGCCTCAGGCCGGTGACGGCGTTGAGGCGGTTGCGCAGCTCCACGCCCGACAGGGAGTCGAAGCCGATCTCCTTGAACGCCCGCTCCGGGTCGATCGTGGCCGCCCCGGCGTGCCCGAGCACGGAGGCGACCAGGCCGCGCACCAGGTCGGTCACCGTCTCCGTGCGCTGCTCCTCGGGCAGCGCGGCCATCTGCTGCGCCCACGAGGAGCCGTCGCCCGCGGCCGCGCTCGCGGCGCGGCGGGTGGCGCGGGTACGGACCAGGCCGCGCAGCAGCGCGGGCGCCGGGCCGTCGGCGGCGCGGAACGCCGCCAGGTTCAGCGTGGCGGGCACGTACAGGCCCTCGCCGCCCGCCAGGGAGGCGTCGAACAGGGCCAGGCCCTGCTCGGGCGTCAGCGGGGCCACTCCGGCCCGGGTCCAGCGCGCCAGGTCGGCCTCGCCGAGCGTGCCGCCCATGCCGTGGGTGCTGTCCCACAGGCCCCACGCGAGCGAGGTGGCGGCGAGCCCGGCGGCGCGGCGGTGGGCGGCCAGCGCGTCCAGGTAGGTGTTGGCGGCCGCGTAGTTGGCCTGGCCGGCGGTGCCGGTGATGCCCGACACGGACGAGAAGAGCACGAACGCGGCCAGCGGCAGGTGGGCGGTCAGCTCGTGCAGATGCCACGCGGCGTCCGTCTTGGGCCGCATGACGGCGTCCAGTTGCTCCTCGGACAGCGCCTCGACGGTGGCGTCGTCGAGCACACCGGCGGTGTGCACGACGGCCGTCAGCGGGTGGGCGTCGTCGACGCGGGCGAGCAGGCCGGCGACGGTCTCGCGGTCGGCCGCGTCGGCGGCGGCCAGGGTGACGCGGGCGCCGAGCCCGGTCAGCTCGGCGGCCAGCTCCTCGGCCCCGGGGGCGTCCGCGCCGCGCCGGCTGCTCAGCAGCAGGTGCCGCGCGCCGTACTCGGTGACCAGGTGCCGGGCGAACAGGGCGCCCAGGCCGCCGGTGCCGCCGGTGATCAGGACGGTGCCCTCGGGGTCGAGGGCGGGCGCCTGCCCGCCGGCCGTGGCTCGGGCCAGGCGCGGTACGCGCAACTCCGCGCCGCGCACGGCAATCTGCGGCTCGCCGGAGGCGATCGCGGCGGCGAGCAGAGCGGGGTCGGTGCTGGGACCGTCCGTGTCGACGAGGACGAAGCGGTCGGGGTGCTCGGACTGGGCGGAGCGGACCAGGCCCCAGACGGGGGCGGAGGCCAGGGAGGTGACGTCCTCGCCCGGCGCGGCGGCCACCGCGCGGTGGGTGACGAACACCAGCCGCGAGCCCTCCAGGCGCTCGTCGGTGAGGAAGGCGCGCACCAGGCGCAGGGCGCGGCGGGCCTCGGCGCGGGCGTCGTCGCCGGCCGCCGGGGTCGCCACGATCACCTCGGGGACGTCGGTGAGCGCGGGCAGTTCGTCGCTGTCCGTCGTGGTCCACGCGGCGGGCGCCGGGACGGCCTCGGCCGCGAGCGCGGTCCACTCCACCGTGAACAGGGAGTCGGCCCCGGCCGCACGCGGCGCCAGCTGGGCCTTGTCGACCGGGCGCAGGGTGAGCGCGCCGACGGAGGCGACGGGCTGCCCGGTGGTGTCGGCGAGCTCGAGGGAGAAGGTGTCGCCGTCGGCTCCGGGGGCAATGCGCACGCGCAGTGCCGTGGCGCCCGCCGCGTACAGCGCGAGGTCGGCCCAGGCGAACGGCAGCCTGATGCGCTCCGGCTCGGCCGGATTGGCGGCAGCCAGCACCAGCGGGTGCAGCACGGCGTCGAAGAGGGCGGGGTGGAGGCCGAAGTGCCCTGCGGCCTCGTGGTGGTCGTCGGGCAGCCGCACCTCGGCGTAGAGGTCGGAGCCCTGGCGCCAGAGGGCCTTCAGGCCCTGGAAGGCGGGCCCGTACTCGTAGCCGAGCGCGGCCAGCCGCTCGTAGACGTCCTCCAGCGGCTCGGCGGTCGCGCCGGCCGGCGGCCACGGGCCGGGCCCGGCGGCGGGAGCCGCCGGGGCGGGGGCCGGGGCGAGGGCGCCGGAGGCGTGCAGGGTCCAGGGGCGCTGCTCGTCGTCGCCGGTCTCGGGGCGGGAGTGGATGGTGAACGGGCGGCTGCCGGACGCCTCGGGGGCGCCGACGGCGACCTGCACCCGCACCGCGCCGCGCTCGGGCAGGGCGAGCGGGGCCTGCAGGGTGAGCTCCTCGACCTGGCCGGCGCCCGCCCGGTCGCCGGCCGCGACGGCCAGCTCGAGGAAGGCCGTGGCGGGGACGAGCACGGTGCCGGTGATGGTGTGGTCGGCGAGCCACGGGTGGCTGCCGAGCGCGAGGCGGCTGGTGAGCAGCAGGTCCTCGCGGTCGGCGAGTTCGACGGCGGTGGCCAGCAGCGGGTGCCCGGCCACGTCCAGACCCAGGCTGCGGGCGTCGGTGGCGGGCGCGGCCGCCAGCCAGTAGTGCTCGCGCTGGAAGGCGTAGGTGGGCAGGTCGACGCGGGCGGCGCCGGGGAAGAAGGAGGCGGCGTCCAGCGGCGCCCCGGCCGTGTGGGCGCGGGCGATGCCGGCGGCGAGGGTCTCGGCCTCCGGGCGGCCCTTGCGCAGCAGGGCGACGGCGGTGACGTCCTCGCCGGCCAGGGAGGTGTTGGCCATGGCGGTCAGCACCGCGTCCGGCCCGGCCTCGACCAGGACGGTCGCGCCCTGCTCGTGCAGGGTGCGCACGGCGTCGTGGAAGCGGACGGCCTCGCGGATCTGGCCCACCCAGTACTCGGGCGAGGTCAGTTGACCGGGCTCGGCCGGGCGGCCGGTGACGGTGGAGACGACCGGGACGCGCGGCTCGTGGAAGGTGAGCTCCGAGGCCACCGCCCGGAACTCCTCCAGCACGTCGTCCATGTGCGGGGAGTGGAAGGCGTGGCTGACGGTGAGCCGGTGGGTCTTGTGGCCCTGCTCGCGCCAGTGGGCGGCGACCGACTCGGCGACGTCCTCGTCACCCGAGATGACCACGGCCTCGGGGCCGTTGACGGCCGCGATCGAGACGGCGTGCTCCTTGCCCGCCAGCGTCGGGGCCACGTCGGCCTCGGCGGCCTGGATGGCGATCATCGCGCCGCCGGAGCGGGCCGACTGCATCAGGCGGCCGCGCGCGGCGACCAGCCGGGCGGCGTCGGGCAGGGACAGCACGCCCGCCACATGGGCGGCGGCCAGCTCGCCGATGGAGTGCCCGGCCAGCAGGCCCGGCGTCAGGCCGTGGTGCTCCAGCAGGCGGAACAGCGCGACCTCGACGGCGAAGAGGGCGGGCTGGGTGTGGCGGGTCTCGTGCAGGGCGGCGGCGTCGGCGCTGCCCTCCTCGGCGAACACCAGCTCGCGCAGCGGCCGCTCCAGGTGCCGGTCCAGCTCGGCGACGACCGCGTCGAAGGCCTCGGCGAACACCGGGTGGGCGGCGTGCAGTTCGCGGCCCATGCCGGGGCGCTGCGCGCCCTGGCCGGTGAAGAGGAAGGCGGTCAGGCCCGCGCGGGCGGCGCTGCCGGTGACCAGGCCGGGCGCGTCGGCGCCGGCGGCGAGGGCGTCGAGCCCGGCCAGGAACTCCTCGGCCGTCCGGCCGCTGACCACGGCGCGCTGCTCGAAGGCGGCGCGGGTGGTGGCCAGGGAGTGGCCGACGTCGGCCGGGTGGGCGCCGGTGGTGGCCACGTGCTCGCGCAGCCGCGCGGCCTGCTCGCGCAGGGCGGCGTCGTCGCGGGCCGAGAGCACCCAGGGCGCGGGGGCGGCGAGCTCGCCGGACGATCCGGCCGGCGCGGCCTCCTCGGCCTGCTCGAGGACGACGTGGGCGTTGGTGCCGCTGATGCCGAAGGAGGAGACGGCGGCGCGGCGGGGCGCGCCGGTGGCGGGCCACTCCCGCTGCTCGGTCAGCAGCTCGACGCCGCCGGCGCTCCAGTCGACGTGGCTGGTGGGGGTGTCGACGTGCAGCGTCTGCGGCAGGACGCCGTGCCGGATGGCCTGCACCATCTTGATGACGCCGCCGACGCCGGCGGCGGCCTGGGCGTGGCCGATGTTGGACTTGAGCGAGCCCAGGTAGGCGGGGGCGGCGGACTCGTCGCGGCGGCGGCCGTAGGTGGCCAGCAGTGCGTCGGCCTCGATGGGGTCGCCCAGCTTGGTGCCGGTGCCGTGCGCCTCGACGGCGTCGACGTCGGCGGGGGACAGGCGCGCGTCGGCCAGGGCCTGGCGGATGACGCGTTGCTGGGAGGGGCCGTTGGGGGCGGTCAGGCCGTTGGAGGCGCCGTCCTGGTTGATGGCGGTGCCCCGGACGACGGCGAGGACCCGGTGGCCGTTCCGGCGGGCGTCGGAGAGGCGCTCGACCAGGAGCAGGCCGACGCCCTCGGCCCAGGAGGTGCCGTCGGCGGACTCGGAGAAGGACTTCGAGCGGCCGTCGGCGGCGAGGCCGCGCTGCCGGGAGAACTCCACGAACATGCCCGGCGAGGACATCACCGTCGCGCCGCCGGCGATGGCCAGCGTCGACTCGCCCGAACGCAGCGAGCGCACCGCCATGTGCAGGGCGACCAGCGAGGAGGAGCAGGCGGTGTCGACGGTGACGGCGGGGCCGACGAGGCCCAGCTGGTAGGCGATCCGGCCGGACATCACGCTGGAGGTGGTGCCGGTGAGCAGGTGGCCCTCGACGCTCTCGGGGGCGTCGTGCATGCGGGGGCCGTAGTCGAGGGCGGTGGCGCCGACGAAGACGCCGGTGCGGGTGCCCTTGAGCGCGCCGGCGTCCAGGCCCGCCCGCTCCACGGCCTCCCAGGCGGTCTCCAGCAGCAGGCGCTGCTGCGGGTCCATGGCCAGGGCCTCGCGCGGGGAGATGCCGAAGAAGCCGGCGTCGAAGCGCGCCGCGTCGTGCAGGAAGCCGCCCTCGCGCACGGAGCTCTTGCCGTTGCGCCCGGGGTCGGTGTCGTAGAGGTCCTCGTCCCAGCCGCGGTCGGTGGGGAAGCCGGAGACGGCGTCGGTGCCGGCGGCGACGAGCTTCCACAGGTCCTCGGGGGAGGCCACGCCGCCGGGGTAGCGGCAGGCCATGCCGATGATGGCGATCGGCTCGCCGTCGTCGCCCGGCACGGCGAGGTCGTCGCCCGCCAGGGCGCCGGCGCCGGTCAGCTCGGCCTGGAGGTAGGCGGCGAGGGCGGCGGGGGTGGGGTGGTCGAAGAGCAGTCCGCTGGGCAGCCGCAGCCCGGTGGCCTCGGCCAGGGTGCCGCGCAGCTCGACGGACATCAGGGAGTCGAAGCCCAGCTCCTTGAAGGGCGCGTGGAACTCGACGCGCTGCCCCTTGCCGTACTCCAGCACGGCCGCGATGTGCGCGGAGACCAGCTCGGCGACGGCCCGCTCGCGCTCGGCCTCGGACAGCCCGGCGAGGCGGAGGCCCAGCTCGCCCCGCGGAACGGAAGCGGCACTTCCGGTTTCTTGTGCCGCGGCGAGCGGCACCGCGGCCCGCGCCGCGCCGTCGAGCCAGTACCGCTCGCGCTGGAAGGCGTACGTGGGCAGGGGCACCCGGCGCGCGCCGGTGCCCTCGAAGGCGGTGGCCCACTCGACGGAGGCGCCGCGCGTGAACAGCGTGGCGAGGGCGGCCAGCAGTGTCTGCGGCTCGCTCCGGTCCTTGCGCAGGGCCGGCACGGCAGCGGCGGCGGAGGCCTCCCGCAGCGAGTCGGCGACCATCGCCGAGCAGACGCCGTCGGGGCCCAGCTCGAGGAAGGTGCTCACGCCCGCCTCCTCGAGCGCGCGCGTGGCGGCCAGGAACCGCACCGGGCGCCGGACCTGCTCCACCCAGTAGTCGGCCGACGTCCACTGCCCGTCGGTGACCGGCTCGCCGGTCACGGTCGAGACCACGGCGATGCGCGGCTCCCGGAACTCCAGCCCCGCCACGACCGCGCGGAACTCCTCCAGCATCGGCTGCATGAGGGGGGAGTGGAAGGCGTGGGAGACGGTGAGCCGCTTGGTCTTGCGGCCCTGCTCGCGCAGCTGCCCGGCGATCTCCAGCGCCGCGTCCTCGGCACCGGCGATCACCACCGAACGCGGCCCGTTGACGGCGGCGATCGCGACCTCGTCGGTACGGCCGTCCAGCAGCGGGAGGACTTCCTCCTCCGTGGCCTGGACGGCGATCATGGCGCCGCCGGCGGGCAGTGCCTGCATCAGGCGGCCGCGCGCGGCGACGAGCTCGGCGGCGTCCTCGAGCGAGAGCACACCGGCCACATGGGCCGCGGCGATCTCGCCGATGGAGTGCCCCGCCAGGTAGTCGGGACGTACGCCCCAGGATTCGACGAGCCGGTAGAGGGCGACCTCGACGGCGAACAGCGCGGGCTGCGTCCAGCCCGTCTCGTCCAGCCCCTCACCCACGGCGATCACCTCCCGCAGCGCCCCCGGCAGATGGGGATCCAGCGCGGCGCACACCGCGTCGAACGCCTCGGCGAACACGGGGAAGGCCTCGTACAGCTCCTGCCCCATGCCCGTTCGCTGGGCCCCTTGTCCTGTGAACACCACACCCAGGGGTCCGGGTTGCACCGCGCCGGAGACCACGCCCTGCGCCGGGGTGCCCTCGGCCAGCGCCCGCAGGCCGTCCAGCAGCCCGGCACGGTCCTCGGCGAGGACGACCGCGCGGTGGTCGAAGACCGTGCGGGAGGAGAGGAGGGACCAGCCGATGTCGGCGGTCGCGGCCCCCTCGTCGGCGGTGACGGCCGCGTGCAGCCTGCCGGCCTGCGCGCCCAGCGCGGCCCGGCTGCGGGCGGAGATCACCCAGGGGGTCACGGCGGGCTCGGTGACGTCCTCGCGCGGGGCCGGCCGGGCCTCCGCGGGGGCCTCGGTCAGCACGACGTGGGCGTTGGTGCCGCCCATGCCGAAGGAGGAGACACCGGCGACCAGTTCCCGGTCCGGCGCGGGCCAGTCGGTGAGCTCGCGCTGCACGGCCAGGCCGAGCTCGTCGAGGGGGATCTGCGGGTTCGGCGTCTCGAAGTTCAGGCTCGCGGGCAGCTTCCGGTGGCCGAGGGCCAGCAGGGCCTTGAGCAGGCCGACGATGCCGGCCGCGCCCTCGAGGTGACCGACGTTGGTCTTGGCCGAGCCGACCAGCAGCGGACGGCCGCCCTCGCGCACCGAACCGAGGACGGCGCCGAGCGCGGCCGCCTCGATGGGGTCGCCGACGGGCGTGCCCGTGCCGTGCAGCTCCACGTACTGCACCGAGCCCGGGTCCACGCCGGCCTTCTCGTAGGCCTCGCGCAGCACCAGCTCCTGGGCGGCCCGGCTGGGGACGGTCAGGCCCGGGGTGGCGCCGTCGTTGTTGACCGCGCTGCCGCGGATCACGCCGTACACGTGGTCGCCGTCGGCCAGCGCCGCGGAGAGGGGCTTGAGGACGACGACGCCGCCGCCCTCGCCGCGCACGAAGCCGTTGGCGCGGGCGTCGAAGGTGTAGGTGGTGCCGTCGGGGGACAGACCCCCGAAGCGCTCCTCGGTGACCGCGTTCTCGGCCAGGACGTTGAGGTTGACGCCCGCCGCGATCGCCATCGACGACTCGCCCGCGCGCAGCGACTCGCAGGCCAGGTGGACGGCGACGAGCGAGGACGACTGGGCGGCGTCGACCGTCAGGCTCGGGCCGCGCAGCCCCAGGTGGTAGGAGACGCGGTTGGCGATGACGCCGCGGTTGACACCCGTCATGGTGTGCTGGGTGACGGCCTGCTCGCCGTGCTGGTAGAGCAGGGCCGAGTAGTCGTCGCGCAGGGTGCCGACGAAGACGGCCGTCCGGCTGCCCTCGAGGGTGGCGGGGACGATGCCGGCGTCCTCCAGGGCCTCCCAGGCCAGCTCCATCACCAGGCGCTGCTGCGGGTCCATGACGGCGGCCTCGCGGGGCGAGATGCCGAAGAAGGCCGCGTCGAAGCGGTCGACGTCGTCGAGGAACCCGGCCCGGCGCGCCGCGCGGTCCTGGCCGGCGGCGCCCGCGCCCTCCAGCGCGGACTCCCAACGGCCCTCCGGCGCCTCGGTGATGGCGCTCGAGCCGTCGCGCAGCAGCTCCCAGAAGGCGGCAGGGCCCGACGCCATCGGAAGCCGGCAGGACAGGCCGACGACCGCGATGGGCTCGCTCCCGCCCCGGAGCGCCGTGACCCCTTCGGGGTTGTGCTTCTTCGTCATCGCGCTCAGCAGCCCTTTCCTGACCGAATTTTCCCCAGCGGCCTATGAATTACGGCAACGTGTGAGAACACTTGAATCCTGCATCGATCCTAGGCAGGGGCGATCCAGCGGGACTTCAGCGAGCGGTCATGCCGCGGTAACTGACCGGCCGCAGACGGATGGTGAGCCGGTCATTACCTCGCGGTGAGCGTTTGGTTGGAAGTGTGCGGTTAGTGTCCAAGCGCGATTTCCCGGTCACTTACCCCAAATGAAAGTGGGTGCAGTCCTGTCATGGCACAGCTCACGAATGACGTCGAAAAGCACACCGCGCTGTATGTCGAGGCGTTCAACGCCGGTGACGCGGACGCGGTCAACGCCTTCTACACCGACGAGGCCGTGGCGGTCTGGGAGCCCGGCCAGCCGCTGACCGGCCAGGCCCGCAAGGACGCGGTGAAGGAATTCCTTGCCAAGGGCCCGAAGATGACGGCCGTGCCCCGGCAGTCCTTCGTGACCGGCGACACCGCGCTGCTCATCGTCGACTGGACCATCGACACGGTCGACGACGAGGGCAAGCCCGAGCACCTGAAGGGCATCGGTGTGGACGTCCTGCGCCTGGGCACCGACGGTCACTGGCGCTACGCCATCGACGACCCGTACGGCCAGGCCGAGTAAAGCGAAACTGCCGGTTCCCGTTTGGCTCGCGGCCGTCCGGCCGTGAGCCGGCCCGCACTCCCTCCCGTCCACTTCCGACCGCCGATCACGGATGTCCAGTCCGTATTCGCCCAGGGGGAAAGCAGTACTGTGAACACCGAAAGCTTCGAGAACGACGTCACCGGTGGGCCTGCCGTTTCCGGTGCCGGCCGCCGTCATGTTTCCCGTCGTACGGTCCTCAAGGCGGCCGGAGCGACCGCGCTGGCCGCCACTGCGGCGAGCACCCTGTCGGTCCCGGCCTGGGCCGAGGGGTCCGAGGGCGCCGAGGACGTCCCCTGGGACTTCATCGTGGTGGGCGCGGGCTTCGCGGGTGTCACGGCGGCGCGCGAACTGCGGGCGCGCGGCAAGCGCGTGCTGATCCTGGAGGCCCGGGGCCGGATCGGCGGCCGCACGTGGACGGACACCTACGCCGGCCAGCAGATCGAGGTCGGCGGCACCTGGGTCGAGGCCACCCAGCCCAACATCGGCCGGGAGCTGAAGCGTTACAACCTCCTGCTCGAGGACGACGACGCGCCCTCGCGCATGATGATGCCGACCCCGGACGGCCCCAAGGCCTTCACCGCGGACGAGGCGAACGCGCGCATGGGCGCCGCCTTCGACAAGCTCTTCGCGGGCGCCCGGGACTACTTCCCGCAGCCCTACGCGCCGACCACCCGGATGGACCTGCTCCAGCAGATCGACAAGCTCTCGCTGCGCGACAAGCTCAACGAGATCAAGCTGCCGCTCGCCGACGAGCTGATGATCAACGGCCAGACGGCCATCTACTCGGGCGGCACGAGCTCCATGGGCGCCCTGACGATGTTCGCCCACTGGTGGGCACTGTCCGGCTACAGCATCCAGGGCTGGGGCGAGACCACCTACCACCGGCTGAAGACGGGCACCGGCGGAATGATCTCGGCCATGCTCAACGAGGCCAAGCCGACGCTGATGCTCAACAACCCGGTCTCGGCGATCACCGACGACGGCAGGTGGGCGCGGGTGACCACGCGCGCCGGCAAGACCTACAGCGCCAAGGGCGTGATCGTGGCGATGCCGGTCAACTCCTGGAGCACGATCAAGTGGTCGCCGGGCCTGCCGGCCGTCCACACCGCGGCCGCCTCCCAGGGCCTGTCGGTGAAGAACGCCCTCAAGCTGTGGATCCACGCGCGCGGCTCGGACCGGGTCGTCGCCCAGGGCGCCGAGGGCGGCTCGAAGATCCCTCTGCTCATCCCCAACAAGAAGACCGCCGAGGGCCAGCTCTACATCGCCTTCAGCGTCGACCCGACGGTCGACCCGACCAACAAGACCCAGGTCAGGGACGAGATCCGGAAGATCGGCGCCGACCTGGACATCATCGGCATCCGGGCGCACAACTGGGGCACCGACGAGTTCTCCCGCGGCGGCTGGACCTTCCGCAAGCCGGGCCAGCTGACCACGCTGTACCCGGACATCCTCAACCAGGCCACCCCCCGCATCACCTTCGCCAGCGGCGACATCGCCAACGGCTGGAGCGGCTTCATCGACGGCGCCATCGAGTCGGGCATGCGCGCCGCCCAGCTGGCCAACGGCGAGATGTGAGCCGGGACTTCCCGCACACCCCGCAATCCGGCCCCGCAGCGCCGTGACGGGTGGCGGGCCCGAGCGCCCGCCACCCGCTCATGACCCCATGACCCATGCTCCACGACCCGTGACTCAAAGAAAGTGGGACAGTCCGCCATGACGAACCTCACCGTCGACTTCGACCCCAGCAACCCGGACCTCACCGACGACACCTGGACCCAGAACGAGATCTTCCTCCAGGTCTTCAACTCCGGTAAGGGCGAGTGGTTCGACAGCCTCTACCGCGAGGACTCGGTGTCGAACTTCTCCGGCGAGCCGCTGACCGGCGAGGCCCGCCTGAAGTTCTTCAAGGAGTTCCTGGCGACCAAGCCCAAGCTCGAGGCCAAGGTCACCCACTCCTACGTGGCCGGCGACGTGGCGCTGATCGGCGTCGAGTACGCCATCGACACCGTCGACGCCGAGGGCGCCCCGCTGCGCCTGGAGGGCGTCTGCACCGACGTCCTGACCCGCAACGAGGACGGCCGCTGGCTGATGGCCATCGACCGCCCCGTCGCCAAGAACGGCCTGGTGGCCGAGTAACGGCCCCGGGCGCACGCCAGCCCTCGTCGCCGGGTTCCCCCGCCCGGCGGCGAGGGCTCTTCGCCGTGCACCACCCCGTCCCCCGCCCCCTGACCAGGAGAAACATACCGTTTATGCGGTATGGTCGCCCTGATTGGTCATCAGGCTCGGTCGATCGCGGTCGTGGCGGGGGTAGGGGAGTGGGCATGGCACACCAGTCGTTGCAGACGTTGCATTCGTTCACCGGTGGGCTGGTGACGGCCCTGCACGTCATCGGCGGCAAGTGGAAGCCGATCATCCTTACCGAACTGCGCCGCCGCCCCCTGCGGTTCGGCGAGCTCCGGCGCGCCATCCCGGGCGTCAGCGAGAAGGTGCTCAGCCAGCAGCTGCGCGAGATGGAGCTCGACGGCGTGGTCAACCGCGACGTCTGCCCCCAGACCGTACCCAGGGCCGTGCAATATTCGCTGACCGAACTGGGTATCACCCTGCACGAGAGTCTTCGCCCGCTCGCCGCCTGGGGCGAGGAGCACGAGCTGCGCATGCTGCGCCCCTCGGGCTGAGCCCGCCGGTCCGGGCGGATCACCGGCCCTCCTCGAGGGATCCTCGAGAGCGCCCCAAGGGCGCCTCGACCGGACCCCGACAGCACCCCGAGAGGTCTCCCAGAGCACCCCGAGGAGCCTCCGAGATCCACTCGTTACCGTTTCCACCGCTTCAGTGGGTTTGCCATACGAACTTGGGTGAGCGATGCGGTTTCGAATGCTGGGTCCTTTGGAAGTCCTCGACGCGGACCGGGCCGTGGCCCTGGGCGGCATCAAGCAGCGCGCCACCCTGGGCTTCCTGCTGCTGCAGGCCAACCGGGTGGTGGCCACCAGCCAGCTGCTGAAGGCCCTGTGGGCCGTCGACGAGGCACCCACCTCGGCCCGGAAGATCCTGCAGAACGCGGTCTGGGGACTGCGCGGCGTGCTCTCGACGGGCGACGGCTCCGCCCCGGCGCTGCTCACCCAGGCCCCCGGCTACATCCTGCGCGTCGACCCCGAGGAGGTCGACCTCCACCGCTTCCAGCGCCAGGTCGAGCGGGGCCGCTCCCGGCTCGCCTCCGGCGCTCCGGAGGACGCCGCCGCCCTGCTGCGCGAGGCCCTCACCCTCTGGCAGGGCCCCGCGCTCGCCGACCTGGTGGAGACCGGCATCGCCTGGCCGGAACTGGCCGCGGTGGAGAAGGCCCGGCTCGACGCCATGGAGGACTACTTCGAGGCCGAACTGGCCTGCGGCCGCCACCAGGCCGTCCTCGGCGACCTGGAGACCATGGTCGCCACCGAGTCGCTGCGGGAGCGCTCCTGCGGGCAGCTGATGCTCGCCCTCTACCGCTGCGGCCGGCAGGCCGACGCGCTGGCCGCCTACGACAAGGTGCGCTCCACCCTCGTGGAGGACCTCGGCCTCGAGCCGGGCCGCTCCCTGCGCAGCCTCCAGCACGCCATCCTCACCCACGACCCCTCCCTGACGCTGCCGCCGGCCGGCCCGGCCCCGTACACGGTGCGGTCGGCCGACGGCCGCACCGCCCCCGAGCCGGCCGCGGCACCCGCCCCGCCGGCCCCGGTCCCGGCGCTCGCCCCGGCACCCGCCACCCCCGCGCCCGCGCCCGCGGCCCCCGCGCCGGTCGCCGGGCAGCGGACCTGGGCGACCGTCGCCGAGCGCACCCAGGTCAGCGTCGCCCTCATCGCCACCGAGCTGTTCGACCAGGACGACGTGCCGGCCGCCGCCACCGAGAAGGCGGACACCGCCCTGGAAGGCGTGGCCTCGGCCATCCAGGAGAAGGCCGAGTACTTCGGCGGCACCGTGGTGGCCTCCATCGGCCCGGTCTCCCTGGTCGTCTTCGGCATGTGCAGCGGACAGGAGGACGCGGCGGAACGCGCGGTCCACGCGAGCATGGCCATCCGGGCGGCGCTCGGCTCGACCGCGTACGCCACCGTCCGCCCCGCCCACCGCCCCGCCGTCCGCGCGGCGGTCGTCACCGGCGAGGCCATCGTCCGCTACCGCCCCGAGGACCCCGACACCCCGCCCACCGTCATCGGCACCCTGCTGCACACCGGCCAGCTGCTGCTGTCCCGGGTGCCCGGCGGCGAGATCCGGGTCTGCGCGGCGACCCGGCAGGCCACCGAGGCCGCGCTCGCCCTCTCCCCGGTCGGCGACCCCGCCACCGGCTGGGAGGTGCGCGGCATCCGCCGCGAATACCCCGGCGAGCACGCCGTGCCGATCGTCGACCGCGACTGCGAACTGGACGTCCTGCACGGCCTGCTCGGCCGCACCCGGCACCGCTCGACGCCCCACCTGGTGACCGTCCTCGGCGACCCGGGCATCGGCAAGACCCGCTTCGTCATGGAGTTCGAGCGCACCTTCGCGGAGAAGAGCGAACCGCCGCGCTTCCTGATCGGCCGCACCCCCTCGTTCCTCGACGACAACGCCCTCGCCGTGCAGAGCGAGATCCTGGCGGCCGCCTGCGGCATCCTGCCCGGCGAGGCGGCGGACGACGCCCGCGCCAAGCTGGTCGCAGCCGTCGCCCGCATCACGGGCGACCAGCAGGAGACGGACCGGATGCTGTCCCTGCTCACCCCGCTCGTCGTACCGGAGGCGGCGACCTGGCTGGGCGCCGGCACGGCCGGCGTCCTGGACGCCTGGCGGCGCTTCCTGGTCGCCCTGGCCGCCGAACGCCCCCTGGTGCTGATCATCGACGACCTGCACCGCGCGGACGCCGCCCTGCTGGACTGCGTCGAGGGCCTGGTCGAATCCGCGGGCGCGGTCCCCCTGCTCGTGGTGGCCGCCGCCCGCCCCGAACTGCTCCAGCGCCGCCCCGGCTGGGGCGCGGGCAAACGACACGCCAGCACCATAGGCCTCGACCCACTCTCCGACGCCGCCATCGACCACCTGGTCGAATTCATGCTCGCCGCCCCCGCCGACCGCCGCGACCTGTTCGCCGACGTAGGCGAGGCTCCCGACGACCGCCGCCGCTACATGCGCAAACTCCTGGCCTCGGGCTCCCCGTCGGGGGCACTGCGGCACTTGTACGGAAGGCTGAGGAAGCCGAGGGGGTTGGCGGCGGCGGTGTGAGTGCGGGCAACCACTCGGCTCGTCCGGGCAACCACTCGGCTCGTCCGGGGAACCACTCGGCTCGCCCCGGCAACCACTCAGCCCGTCCGGCGTTTGAGGACCGGGGGTCCGGGGGCGGAGCCCCCGGTTACGGGAAGGGGCGGGGTGGGGGAGAAAAGAACCCCACCACGCACCCGCACCCGAAGCCCTACCGAACGGAAACCAACCGCTCCCCGTCCTGCTCCCGCAGCACCCGGCAAACGTCCCGCAACCCGGCCTCCAACCGCCCGATCTCCTCATCGGTCACATACACCGACGGCTCGAACCGCAACGTATGCACCGCACTGGCCGTAGGAAACGTCCGTATCCGATGCTCCCGCAGCAGATACCCGGCCACCGCATACCCGAAGAACCCGGCATTCTCCCGAATCACCGCATCCGCAGCCTGGCTCTGGTCCCGGAACTCGAAGCCCAGCATCAGCCCCTGCCCCCGCGACTCCTTGACGACGTCGGGGAAGTCGGCCCGCACCGCCTCGAACATGGCCTTCATCCGCTCGCCCCGCTCGGCGGCCAGCCGGTAGACACGGCCCCCGTCGGCCTCCATCAGCTCCAGCACCTTCAGGGCGATGAAGCAGGAGAAGGCGTCCTTGGCGAACGTCGAGCTGTGCACCAGCTCGAACTCCTTGCGGTAGCGGGAGCGGCGCACCAGCATCACCGAGGCCTTGGCCAGGCCGCCGCCCAGGCTCTTGGCCAGCGCGTAGTAGTCGCCGCGCAGGCCCACCAGGGAGCCGGCGAGGAACGCCCCGCTGCGGCCCATGCCGCTCTGCACCTCGTCGACGACGATCGGGCAGTCGATCTCCGCGCACACCCGCTGGATCTCGGCGGCGAGCTCGCGCGTGACGACGTTGATGCCGCCCTCGCCCTGGATGGGCTCGAGCAGGAACGCGCAGAACACCGGCGCGTTCCGCTCGACGACCTCGACGGACCCGTGCTCGACGACCACGTCGAACAGCCCGGCCCGCTCCTCCTCGACGATCTCCTTCAGGACCTCGGGACGGTCCCGGGGCACGAACCGCGCCTGTGCCGCCAGCGTCGCGAACGGGGCGCGGTAGCCCTCGTTGTGGGTCAGCTGGACGCTGCCCATCAGCTTGCCGTGGAAGGAGCCCTCCAGGGCCAGGAACACCGGGCCCCGCGAGCGGGTCTCGGCGTTGCGGCGGGCGATCTCCGCGGCCAGGGCCTCGAAGCCCGCCGCGCCCGCCGGCCGCTCGCCGATGCCCAGCGCGTCGAACGCGGTGCCGGACACGGTCGCCTCACCTGCGGCGACGGCCGCCCGCGCGGCCTCGATCCGGCCCTCGACGGCGGAGAGGAGGTCCGTCATCCGCATGACCCGGTCGAGCTCGGCGTGCTTGACGGCCGCCTCGACGGCCTCGGCCCCGGTGTTGGCGAAGATCGCCGAGTAGGGCTCGTCGTCGCCCAGTTCGCGGTGCAGGATCTCGTTCAGCGCCACCGCGACGTGATGGGCGTAGGGGTGCCGGGAGAACTGGGCGTGCACCGGGATCCCCCGGTCGAGCAGCGACTTGGCGTACTCGACGATTTCGGGATTGTTGTGCCCCAGCATCAGCGAGCCGTAGCCGCCCGCGTAGTCGAGCACCGGAATTTCCTGGCCCTGCGCGTCCAGGTAGTAGAGCGTATTTCCCTCGGCCCGGACGTACTCGACGTCGAGGCCGACGGAGGCCAGCCACTCGAGGAGGTAAGGTTCCGCGAGTTCGAGTTCAGGGGATTCAGCGTTCATGGCGACGAACATACGGGCGCCCGCGTAATCCCCCGGAAACGCCCAGTAATGAAATGGTCATCCGCCGTTCTGTGCAACGGCGTTGGCGAGTGATGACCCGGGAATGAGCCGCCGCACCCGCGACGGCCCCCCGTTCAGAGCGCCGAGCCCACCGTTCAGAGCGCCGAGCCGACCGCCGCCACACCGAGCGTCCGGGAAATCAACTCCGCAAGCTCCGCCGTGTGATGGTCGAGATAGAAGTGGCCGCCGGAGAAGACCCGCACATCGCCGGCGACCGCGGAGAACCCGTGCCAGGCGGCGGCGTCCTCCACGCTGACGACCGGGTCGCTGTCGCCGATCAGCACCGTGAACGGCGTGCTCAGCGGCGCGCCCGGCGTCCAGGCGTAGCCGCTCAGCGCCCGGTAGTCCGCGCGCAGCGCCGGCATCACCATGGCCAGCAGGTCGGGGTCCTGGAACACGCCGCCGGTCGTGCCGCCCAGACGCCGGATCGCGGCCAGCACATGGGCGTCGGTGCGCACCTGGTCGTGCGGGTTGGGCCGGGCGCCGGGCGCGCCGCGCCCGGACAGGAACAGCCGCTCCGGGCCCGGCACCGACCGCTGCTCCAGGCGCCGCGCGGTCTCGTAGGCGAGGACGGCGCCCATGCTGTGCCCGAAGAACGCGTACGGGCGGTCGGTCAGCGCCGCCGTCTCCTCCGCGAGCCGGTCGGCCAGCCGGCCGATGTCGTCCAGCGGGGTCTCCTGATGACGGTCCTGCCGGCCCGGATACTGCACGGCCAGCACGTCCAGGGCCGGGGCGAGCGCACGCGAGAGGCCCAGGAAGGCGCTTGCCGCGCCCCCGGCGTGCGGAAAGCAGATGAGCCGCGGGCCGTCCTGCGAGGCCGGTCCGTAGCGTCGGAACCATTCAGTGCCCACTGCGCCCACTGCTTCTTCTCCTCGCGTGCGTCGCGGTCGGTATCCGCCCGCATTTTCGGACAGCGCGCTCGAGAACTGGACGAGATACGCACGAGGCGGCCGGCAGGCCCCTTCGTCAGGCCTTTGACGGCGCCCGTCAGGGCCTATTCTGACGTCGCGGGACAGCCAGCGAGGGCCGGGTGGGCCGGGCCGGGAGGAGTGTTGATCGGCGATGCAGCAGAGATCGGAGCGAACCCGCAGAAGGTTGCTCGAGGCCGCCGCCGAGAAGATCGACAAACATGGCTACGCCGAGGCCAAGCTGACCGACATCAGCCGCCGCGCCCAAGTGACCACGGGCGCGCTGTATTTCCATTTCGCGTCCAAGGGCGATCTGGCCGAGGCCGTTCAGCGCTCCGGCTGCGAGTTGCTCGAGGACACCATCACGCGGCTGCTGCACGGCAACGGCTGCTCCCCGGTGCAGACCCTGATCGACGTCACCCATCTGCTGGCGCGCTGGGTGTGCGAGGAGCCGACGGTACGGGCCAGCCTCCGCATCGGCCGCGAACGCGCGAGCGACGAGGAGCAGTTCGTCGACTACCACTCGGTGTGCGTCCAGGCGGCGCTGAGGCTGCTGAGCCAGGCGCGGCACGAACGGCTGCTGCGTACGGACGTCGCCACCGACTCGGCCGAGGCCCTGGTGGCCGCGATCATCGCCGGCGCCGAGGCGGACGCCTGCCGGGGCATGAGCCCCGAACGGCTCGCCGTGCGCATCAGCGGCATGTGGGATCTCTTCCTCGGCGCCCTCGTCGTCGAGGATCAACTGTCCACGCTCCGCACCACCCCCGCCACGTCGTACCTGACCGGCCTGACCGGCTGTGAGACGGCCAGTGACCGGCCCGTAGTGCCTGATTACCCGACGGTGGGTGCCCAGTAGGAACCCTCCGGTTAGCTTTCGGGCCTGGGAGGGGCCGCGGGTCGCCCGTGGGGGCGTGCCACCCGAAGGCCCCTCGAGGCACGAGGAGCTGAGAGATGGAGACCGAGGGGGCGGCGGTACTGGCCTCGGCCGTCGGACAGGACTTCGCCCGCGCCCTGCACGAGGGCCTGGCCCGCCTGGCGGGCACCCGCACGGCGGGCGCCCCGCGCCCGGAGACCGACGCCGGGCGCCGGACACCGGTCCTGCCGTGGGCCGGGGAGGACGGTCGCGACGCGCACGGAGGGGACGTCGAAGGGGACGGCCTCGCCGGTGAGCGCGACGCGCACGTCGAGTGCCGCTGGGACGAACGCCGCCGCATGGCCCGCGACCTGCACGACCACATCGGCGGCACGCTGGCCACGGCCCGGCGGCTGATCACGGAGAGCGCCGCCGCTCCGCAGGCCCCGGCCCGCCTGGCGGCCGCCCACGACCTGCTGCGCGAAGCCGAGTCCCACGTGCGCGAACTGCTGGGCGAGCTGCGCGCCGTCACGGAACTGCCGCCGCTGCGCGAGGCGATCGAACGGTTCGCGACACGCACCGCACCGCCGGGCGTCGAGGTCACGGTCAGGGCGACCGGCAACGAACAGCTCATCGCCACCGCCCACCGGCACGCCCTCTTCCTCGCCGTGCGCGAGGCCCTGCGCAACTGCTTCGAGCACGCCCACGCGAGCCGGGTCACGGTCACGCTGCGCACGACGCGCTGGTGGGCGCACGCGGGGGTGGAGGACGACGGGCGCGGCTTCGACGCGGCCGGTGGCGAGGCCGGCACCGGCGGTGAGGCCGGCGGGACCGGAGGGGCGGGGCTGGCGTCGATGGCGCAGCGCATGGAGGACATCGGCGGCCGGCTGACCATCGAGAGCTCTCCGGTCGACGGCACCCGCGTGGACCTGCACCTGCCCCTGCGGCCGCGCTCGTAACGCCCTACTGCCGGACGCCTGTGGCCGGGCTTGTGCGAGGTCGCGTTGAACTGTGCCTGTGAATCCACCCCCCTGTTGAGGAGTTTGTTGTGCGTAAGGTGCTTATCGCCAACCGTGGCGAAATCGCTGTCCGTGTCGCTCGTGCGTGCCGGGACGCGGGGATCGCCAGTGTGGCGGTCTACGCTGATCC
>NZ_JBITZS010000006.1:458719-578351 GCF_044547045.1 Streptomyces sp. NPDC053048 | reverse complement strand
CGGTTACATTCCGAACCCGGAAGCTAAGCCTTTCAGCGCCGATGGTACTGCAGGGGGGACCCTGTGGGAGAGTAGGACGCCGCCGAACTCCTTTTAGAAAGCCGTGGGCTTCGAGACGAAGAAATTCGCCTCGAAGCCTACGGCTTTTTTGCGTTCCCCGATAGCGTTGCGGCCATGAGCGGCCGATCACAGCTGATGCTGATGTGGGACGAGGCGGTAACGGGCTACGACTTCGGTCCCGGGCATCCGATGGACCCCGTACGGCTCGCCCTGACCATGCGGCTGGTCGAGGCGTACGGGCTGGACCGGGTGGCGCGTACTGTGGCCGCCGCGCCCGCCGGCGATTCGACGCTGCGGCTCGTTCACCGGCCGGACTACATCGAGGCCGTGCGCCGCGCGTCCGCCGATCCGCGGTCCGCCGACGGCTCGTACGGGCTCGGCACGCCGGACGATCCCGCCTTCGCGGGGATGCACGAGGCGGCGGCGCTGATCGCCGGGCTGTCCGTGAGCGGGGCCGAGGCCGTGTGGCGCGGGGAGGCCCTGCACGCGGTGAACTTCACGGGCGGCCTGCACCACGCCATGCCGGGCGGTGCGTCCGGCTTCTGTGTGTACAACGACGCGGCCCTTGCCGTGGCCCGGCTGCTGGAGCTGGGGGCCGAGCGGGTCGCGTACGTGGATGTGGACGTGCACCACGGGGACGGCGTCCAGGCGGTGTTCTGGGACGACCCGCGGGTGCTGACCATCTCGCTGCACGAGCACCCGCGCACGCTCTTCCCGCAGACCGGGTGGCCGGAGGAGACGGGCGGCGAGGGCGCCGAGGGCAGCGCGGTGAATGTGGCGCTGCCGGCGGGAACGGGGGACGCCGGGTGGCTGCGGGCCTTCCACGCGGTCGTACCGGAGCTTCTGGCGACCTTTCAGCCCCAGGTGCTGGTCACCCAGCACGGCGCCGATACGCACTTCGAGGACCCGCTGGCGCACCTGGCCGTCTCCCTCGACGCACAGCGGCTGGTGGCGGAGGCCTGCCACGCGCTGGCGCACGAGCACGCCGGGGGACGGTGGTTGGCGCTGGGCGGTGGGGGATACGCGGTCACGGACGTGGTGCCGCGCTCGTGGACCCACCTCGTGGGCATCGCGGCGGAGCGGCCCGTCGATCCGGAGGCGGCCGTGCCGGAGGAGTGGCGCAGTGAAGTCTTCCGCCGCACCCGCCAGTTGGGACCGCTGCGGATGACGGACGGTCGGAAGCCCGTGTGGCAGGACTTCGTGAGTTCCGGGTACGACCCCGCCGACCGCCTCGACCAGGCCGTGCTCGCCACCCGCCGGGCTGTCTTTCCTTCCCACGGGCTGCTGCCGTAGCCCTCACGGGTTGTTGCCATAGCCCTCACGGGAGTTGCCGCAGCCGTCGCGGGTCGATGTCCACCCCCTGACGGGTCGTTGTCGTGCCTCTGACGGCTCGTTGTCACCGGGCCCGGTTAGCCCGCGCGTGGGACCGCCGCGGCGAATCGGCGGTGCCAACCGGCCCGTTCGGCAAGCATCGTGGCGTGCCGAGCCCCGCTGCCCGCTCCGTCCCCACGTCCCGGGCCCTTCGCGCCCACCTCCTCGCCGCCCGTCTCGCCGGTGACATCGCCACCCAACGGGAGCGGAGCCTGAACCGCTACCGGATGTTCGCGGCCCGCGACCCCCGGGCGCTGATCGGTCTGGAGCCGAAATATGACTGGCGTTTCGCCGACTTGTTGCACCTGATGAGCCAAAGGTGTGGTGTTTCAGCCGATCCCAAGCACACTTCAGGGCATGATGTGATCGACCCGGATCGCACGATGGTGGCACTCGATGCCTTCGCGGACCGCCTCGCCACGGTGGCCGCGGCCGGCTCGCCGGTGCTCGTGGGCACCGGTCATCCGCACCGGCTCCTGGGCTTCTACGCCGCCTTGGCGGCGGGCCTGTCGGCGGCTGGGTGCGATGTCCTCACCCCGGCGCAGGGTCAAAGTGTCGACATAACGACCCGGTTCGGCGTACGCACGTACAACCTTGATTACGTCCGGGGAGTCGCGCTGATGCGTGAACCCGGCGCGCGAAAACCCCGGAGTGAGCCGGGCGCGCATACTCATTCGCCGCTCCCGGTTCGTACCGCGCTGGCCGTCGCGGCCGGGGGTGACGGGCCCCTGCCGGCCTTGGTCATCGGGGACCACGGATGGGTCTGCGGGGCAGGTCAGCTGGGCATTGAGGCCATCGGGCTGGCCGACTCCGACGACCCCGCGCTGTTCGTCGGAGAGGCCGAGGGGCGAGTGTCCGTCGCCGTTCCGCTTGATGACACTGTGCGGTCTGATTACTACCGACCGCTTACTCGCTATGTACTCAATCGAGCGTGTCTGTCACAGTAGGCGGCCGATGGCTGCTCCTCTTCCCCACTCGCATCACCCGCCCCTAACCTGGGGAGTGAGCGCGCAGCGACGAGGAGTCACCGGAGGGGAAGCCGGTGCGCGTCATGTGCGGAAGGTTCAGGTGTGTCATGGCTGCTGGCGAAAGGCCTCTCAGCGAGGTTCAGTTCCTGACCGTGGCGGAAGTCGCCTCGGTGATGCGAGTGTCCAAGATGACCGTGTACCGCTTGGTGCACAGCGGTCATCTGCCGGCGATCCGGGTGGGCAGGTCCTTCCGGGTCCCAGAGAACGCGGTGCACGAGTACCTCCGGGAGTCCTTCGTGGGGGTGGAAACAGCCTGATCGTCCCCTCGGATTACGCTGTTCGCCCGGTGCCGGGTAGGCTGGCCCGATGTAGGTCGTGTGGGCTCGGACGCCCCGCACCGAGTGAATCGATGTAAGCGAGGGTAGTCGTGGGCTCTGTTATCAAGAAGCGGCGCAAGCGGATGGCCAAGAAGAAGCACCGCAAGCTGCTCAAGCGCACGCGTGTTCAGCGTCGCAACAAGAAGTAAGCAGCGCCGCTGTGCTCGACCCGCAGCCCTCCCGCCGTTCCTCGGCGGGAGGGCTGCGGTGCGTTGCGGTGAGTGAGACTCTCGCTACGGCTTGAAATGTCGCCCGGTCCCACCGGCGGTCATCACAGTGCAACAACGACCCGCTACGGTGGCCGCGACAGGGCACCCCTCATCGAGTGCTCCGCCTGTCGCGCGCACCCCTCGTCGAAGGCACCGCTCGTCGGGGGCACCGCTCGTCGGGTGAGGGTGGGAAGGAAGGCGCTGATCTTGGGCAAGGTCGTGCTCGTCACCGGAGTCGCACGGCAACTGGGCGGTCGCTTCGTCCGACGGATCCAGCGCGAGCCCGACGTCGACCGGGTCATCGGGGTGGACGCAGTGCCACCCGAGCACCATCTCGGCGGGGCCGAATTCCTACGGGCGGACATCCGCCACCCCACGATCGGCAGGGTCCTCGCCGAGCAGTCCGTGGACACCGTCGTCCACATGGACGTCAACGGCACCCCCCTGGGCAAGCGCGGCAGCCGGGCCACGGTCAAGGAGACCAACGTCATCGGCACCATGCAGCTGCTCGGCGCCTGCCAGAAGACGCCCTCCGTCAAGCGGCTCGTGGTGAAGTCGAGCACGAACGTGTACGGTTCCGCGCCCCGCGACCCCGCGGTCTTCACCGAGACCACCCCGCCCAAATCGCTGCCCAGCGGCGGCTTCGCCAAGGACGCCGTCGAGGTCGAGGGCTACGTCCGCGGCTTCGCCCGCCGTCGGCCCGACGTCGCCGTGTACGTGCTGCGGTTCGCGAACATCCTCGGGCCCTGCGCCGACTCGCCGCTCGCCGAGTACTTCTCGCTGCCCGTGCTGCCCTCCGTCCTCGGCTTCGACCCCCGTCTGCAGTTCGTGCACGAGGACGACGCCATCGAGGTGCTGCGCATCGCCGCGGGCGACACCAACCGATCCACCCTCAACAGCGGCACCTTCAACATCGCGGGTGACGGCGTGCTGCTGCTCTCCCAGGCCGCCAGGCGCCTCGGACGGCCCACGCTGCCGTTCTTCCTGCCCACCGTCACCTGGGTGGGCTCGGCCCTGCGATCGGCGGGCTTCCTGGACTTCTCGCCCGAACAGATCCGGCTGCTGACCCACGGCCGGGTGGTGGAGACGCGGCAGATGCGCGAGACGCTGGGCTTCCAGCCGCGGTACACCACCCCGGAGGCCTTCGAGGACTTCGCCCGCAGCCGCGGCCCGGGGCTGCTGCCGCCCGAGACCCTCGCCCGTACCGTCGACCGGATCGCCGCGCTGATGCCTGCCGGCCGCGGCCAGAAGTGAGGAGCGCACGCACCATGGCCGATGCAAAGGTCATCCCGTTCGGCGAGGAGCCCCGCTCCAAGAGAAGGACCAAGCGCTCGGGGACGGGCCGCGCGAACCGGGCACCGGCCCCGCTCGCCCCCGTACCGGCCCCCCGGGACGAGCAGCGGCCGTCCGCCACCACCGACGGGCAGCCGGACACCGCCGCCGGCCGGGCCCCGGCCGGGGACGGCGGCGGCTGGGAGCGGAAGGTCGCCCACGGGCTGAGCTTCCTGCGGCGGCGCCTGACCGGCGACTACGAGGTCGACGACTTCGGGTACGACCAGGAGCTCACCGACCAGGTCGTGATGTCCGTCCTGCGGCCCTTCAAGGAGAAGTACTTCCGGGTCGAGGTGAAGGGCATCGAGAACATCCCGGACAAGGGCGCGGCACTGATCGTCGCCAACCACTCCGGCACCCTGCCCGTCGACGGGCTGATGCTCCAGGTCGCCGTGCACGACCACCACCCGGCCGGCCGCAACGTGCGGATGCTCGCCGCGGACCTGGTCTTCGTGCTGCCCCTGATCAACGAGCTCTCCCGCAAGCTCGGGCACACCCTCGCCTGCGCCGAGGACGCCCAGAAGCTGCTGGAGCGCGGCGAGGTGGTGGGGGTGATGCCGGAGGGCTTCAAGGGCATCGGGAAGCCGTTCTCCGAGCGGTACAAGCTCCAGCGCTTCGGGCGGGGCGGCTTCGTCCAGACGGCACTGCGTGCCGGTGCGCCGATCGTGCCGTGCTCGATCGTCGGGGCGGAGGAGATCTACCCGATGCTCGGCAACTCCAAGACCGTCGCGCGGCTGCTGGGCATCCCGTACTTCCCGCTGACGCCCGCGTTCCCCTGGCTCGGGCCGCTGGGCCTGGTGCCGCTGCCGACGAAGTGGACGATCCAGTTCGGGGAGCCGATCCCCACGGACGGCTATCCGCCGGAGGCGGCCGACGACCCTGTGCTGATGTTCGACCTCACCGACCAGGTGCGGGAAACGATTCAGCACACCCTCTACAAGCTGCTCGTGCAGCGGCGGTCGGTGTTCTTCTGATCCGTCCGGATGATCCGGACGGACCGCCGAAGAACACCGACCGCCGTGAGCGAGCCCGCTGCCGGGGCTCGTCCTGCCGCTCGTCTCCTACCGCTCGTCGTCCCCGTGGATGCCGAGGCCCGGGAGGATGTCCGGGGGGATCAGCGGGGGGATCGTGATGTCGGGCTGCTTGGACGGCTTGCCGTCCTTGCCGTGCGCCCGGTCCGGGCCCGCGCCGCCCGAGCTGGGCGCCGGGCGCAGCAGGCCCGTACCGCCCAGCAGGCCCTCGTCCTCGTGGGCGCCCGGCGAGGCCTGCTGCGGCTTCCCGCCGGGGTGCTTGCCGTCGGCCGTCGCCGGGGTCTTCGAGGCGGGCGCGGACTGGCCCTTGCTGCCCGAGGCACCGTGCGGGGCGGAGCCGCCCCGGCCCGCCGAGCCGGCCTTGCCGTGCTTGTCGTCCGGCAGCAGCGACCGCAGCGGCCCGACCTGATCGTCTATGGCGTCGAAGACCGAACTCACATCGTCGGCCACGTCGGTCAGCTGGACCGGCAGCCGGTCGCGCAGGCGGCTCCAGCCATCACGCTGGGAGGAGGCGAAGGACGACAGCCGCTGGATCGCCCCGAGCGAGCCGTCGCGCTCGTAGACGCCGCGCAGCAGCCGGTGGCCCTCGGCCGCGTCCTGGTGCATGCCGAAGAGGGTCCTGCGGATCTCGGTCAGCGACTCGCCGTCGAGCTCGCCCGAACGGCCGCGCTCCATCAGCCTGCGGGCCTCGCCGAGGCGGGTCGAGGCCTGGTCCAGGAGCAGACCGCCGCGGGCCGAGTCACCGTCGGCCATGCCGAGCTTGAGGTCCTCCATGCCGCGCTTGAGCCCGTACAGCGTGTCGCCGGGCAGGGCGTCGGTGCTCGCCGCGGCCACGCCGCCGAAGGCGCCCGCCGCCACGCCCACCGTGAGCCCGCCCGCGGCGAGCCCCTTGGACCAGCGGGAGCGCGGCCTGAGCCGGCTCAGCGGACCCGCCCGGTGTGCTCCCCGGCCGGAACTCTGCTGAGGGACGGCCGCCCCTCCCGCGAACTGGGCTTCCATGGCGGCGATCAGCTGCGCCCGCTGCACGGTTTTGACCTCGGCGTCCAGCACGGGCGACGGCAGTGCGCCGAGCCCGCCCGCCACGGCCAACAGCCTTGCCTGCTCGGCGTCTTCCGCCGATGGCTCGGGCTGTGCGGCCGCGGCACTCTGGACTTCCTGGTCCTCCAGGGCCTGGGCGAAGGCGTTCGCCCGCCGGTGCGCCGATACATTCGCGATCACAGGCGGCACCTCCTCTCGTCATGACGGTCGACTCCCCTGGGCACCTGAAGGGTTGCACGCCTTGAGAACATCCACTCGATCGAGTGAGTGAATGCGGGCATGTTGTGGCATCGGGAAGTCTGCATCCCGGACAACGAGCGGCGCGGCAGTCGGGTTACGCGGCCAGAACGAGGTGACCGCCGGCGAGTGAATCCAGGCATCGGGTCGGCGTGATGTCAGCGGGCGTCGTCCGGAAGGAGTCTTGCCAGGGTGCGCACGGCCCGGTACTGCAGGGTCTTGATCGCGCCCTCGTTCTTCCCCATCACCCGCGCGGTCTCGGCGACGGACAGGCCCTGGAGGAAGCGCAGGGTCACACACTCCTGCTGCTGCGGGTTGAGCTTGCGCACCGCCTCCAACAGGGCGGCGTTGGAAAGGGATTCGAGGACGGAGTCCTCCGGGCTGCGCTCGACCTCGTTGGCGTCGAGCATCTCTCCGGTGGTCACCTCGAGGCGGAACCTCGACGACTTGAAGTGATCGGCGACCAGGTTGCGGGCGATGGTCACCAGCCAGGCGCCGAAGTCGCGGCCCTGCCAGGTGAAGGTGCCGATCCGGCGCAGAGCACGCAGGAACGTCTCGCTCGTGAGGTCCTCCGCCGTGGCCCTGCCGCCCACGCGGTAGTAGATGTAGCGGTAGACGGTGTCGGCGTACTGGTCGTAGAGGCGGCCGAAGGCCTCGGCCTCGCCCGCCTGGGCGCGCTCGACCAGGTCGAGCATGCGGGCGCTGTCGCTGTCGGCGCTCGGGCGGCGGGTCGTAGTGGTCGTACCGGCGCCGGCCCCTCGGCGGGCGCGTCTGCCGACGGCCGCGCTGCTCTCGGCGAGGGCGTAGCAGGGGCCGGCGGGGCCTCCCACTACGGCAGGGGCGAGCGTGGCGAAGGCGGGGACGGCGTACGCGGTGGGGACGAAGCCGCGCAGACGGTCGACGACCGCTGCGCGCAGCGTAGCCAGGCCCGAGGCGTCAACCCCGACGTGTGGGTACACGGGACTCCCAGAGGCAGAGCTTCCATCACGTGCAGTGCCGGGCCGTTCACTCGTCGTAGGGACAAGCGGGTACCGGCTTGCGTCTGAGGAGAATAACCCTTCGTACAGGCAGCGCTACACCGAGTTGCTCAAATCATCGTTTCCGTTCGGTCTGCATCCCATTGATGACAGATCAAATATCGAACTGCGAACGGAAGTTGACCGAATTTGCCGATGGTGTGGCCGATTGGGCAGCGTGTTGTGGCAATCCGGACACGACAGGACTGTCGTGGGCCATGTGGGGGTATGACAACAGGATTGCCTGTGCGGCGTGTTCGGTTACGGGCTGTGGCCAGGAGGCGCGCCGGAGTTGTCGCCCGTACCGGTGACGGCGCCGCTGACGCCGCCAACGGGCCCGCGCGGGCCCGGGAGTTCGCGGAAGGGCGGACGGGGGCGGACGGCAGCGGGCGGAGTGCGTCCGCCGGGTGCGTCCGTGAAGGGTGCGCGGAACGGGGTCAGTGGCGGCGGCGGTGCAGGGCGACCGCGGCCGCGGCGCCGCCCGCCAGGGCGCCCACGCCGGCCGCCGCGGGGATGCCGATCCGGGCCGCCTTGCGGCCCGTGCGGTAGTCGCGCAGCCGCCAGCCGCGCTCGCGCGCGTGCTTGCGCAGCCGGCTGTCGGGGTTGATCGCGTAGGGGTGCCCGACGAGCGAGAGCATCGGGATGTCGTTGGCGGAGTCGCTGTAGGCGGCGCAGCGCGAGAGGTCCAGGCCCTCGGCCGCGGCCAGCGCCCGTACCGCCTCGGCCTTGGCGGGGCCGTGCAGGAGCTCGCCGACCAGCTTGCCGGTGTACACCCCGCCGATCGACTCGGCGACGGTGCCCAGCGCGCCGGTCAGCCCGAGCCGGCGGGCGATGATCGTGGCGGTCTCCACGGGCGCGGCCGTCACCAGCCACACCTTCTGCCCGGCGTCCAGGTGCGCCTGGGCGAGGGCGCGGGTGCCGGGCCAGATGCGCTCGGCCATGTACTCGTCGTAGATGTCCTCGCCGATGGTCATCAGCTCCGAGACGCGGTGGCCCTTGACGATCGACAGGACGCTGTCGCGGGCCTCCTGCATGTGCTCGGGGTCCTCGATGCCCGCCAGCCGGAACCAGGCCTGCTGCCAGGCGAAGCGGGCCAGCTCGCGCTTGCCGAAGAAGTGCCGCTTGTACAGCCCGCGGCCGAAGTGGAAGATCGCGGCGCCCTGCATGACCGTGTTGTCGAGGTCGAAGAACGCGGCCGCACGCTCGTCACCCGAGACGGGGAATTCCGGCTCGGGCACTTCGGGGGCGGTGGCCTGGCCCTCGGCCAGCGCTTCCTCGTTCTCCTGCGCGGACTTGCGGGCTGCCTCCGCCGCGGCCTCGCCTGCCAGCACGCTGCGTGCGGTGGCGGAGCGCCTGCGGTGGGTGATCCATCCGAGTGCGGCCATGCCGCGAGCATAGCCAGTTTGTTCGGGGTAACCGGAAGCGGGGACGCTGCGATGGCGTGAACTCTGTGCGTCCGGCCGGTTACCCGCCGCGTCGCGCGCGGGCGATCGGCCGGTGATCGGCGGGTGATTCAGCCGCCGAGGGCCTTGCGCAGCCGGTCGGGGTTGACGCGCCAGAAGTCGTGCTGGGCGCCGTCGACGAGGACGACCGGGATCTGCTCCCAGTACCTGCGGTGGAGCTCCTCGTCCTGGGTGATGTCCTTCTTCTCCCAGCGGGCGCCCAGCTCGCCGCAGACCTCGGCGATGACGGCCTCGGCGTCGTCGCACAGGTGGCAGCCGGGCTTGCCGATCAGCGTGACGACGCTGTCGGCGGGGTTCTTGCGGGCGCCGCGGCGCAGGAGAGGGCTCATGGCCTCCAGTGTGCCGGGCCGCGGGAATGGGTGCCTGAGTCGACTACCATCATGGGCGTTTTGTTGGTGTCCGGGGGTATAGCGGTGAGGAGTGAGCGCCCGTGTCCCCGTCCACGCGCCCATGGGGCTCCTGTGGCTGGTGTGGCAGTCGCGGTGGTGCGGGCGGCGGTTCCCGGATCGGGCGGAATCACCGCGTGACACCCATCACGTTGGCCGGGCAAATCGGACACCATCTTTGTGCACGCGTTCACAAAGGCATAGCCTGCGTTCGACGGGGCGGTCCTGGGACGAGGCGCCGCCCGCAGCCCCGCTCTACCCGCAGGAGCACCGTGGCAACTGGCCGAACTCACCGACCGGCGACCCGAAGCCGAGGGATTCCCGAGGCCACCGTCGCCCGGCTACCGCTGTATCTGCGTGCGCTGACCGCGCTCTCCGAGCGCTCGGTCCCCACGGTCTCCTCCGAGGAACTCGCGACCGCGGCCGGCGTGAACTCCGCCAAGCTCCGCAAGGACTTCAGCTACCTCGGCTCCTACGGCACCCGCGGCGTCGGCTACGACGTCGAGTACCTCGTCTACCAGATCTCCCGGGAACTGGGCCTGACCCAGGACTGGCCGGTAGTGATCGTCGGCATCGGCAACCTCGGCGCCGCCCTCGCCAACTACGGCGGCTTCGCCTCGCGCGGCTTCCGCGTCGCCGCCCTCATCGACGCCGACCCCGCCATGGCCGGCAAGCCCGTCGCCGGGCTGCCCGTACGCCACACCGACGAGCTCGAGTCGATCATCAGCGACAACGGCGTCTCCATCGGCGTCATCGCCACCCCCGCCGGCGCCGCCCAGCAGGTCTGCGACCGCCTCGTGGCCGCCGGGATCACCTCGATCCTCAACTTCGCGCCGACCGTGCTGTCCGTGCCCGAGGGCGTGGACGTGCGCAAGGTCGACCTCTCCATCGAGCTGCAGATCCTGGCCTTCCACGAGCAGCGCAAGGCCGGCGAGGAGACCGGCCAGGCCACCACCGCCACGCCCGCGCCCGCGCAGCCGCGCACGGGCACCCAGGCCCGTACGGCCGCGGCCGCGGGCAGCAGGAAGGGACCGGACGGGGACGTACCCGCCGTGATGCCGGCATGAGTCTGCTCGTCGTCGGCCTCAGCCACCGCAGCGCGCCCGTCAGCGTGCTCGAGCGCGCCGCCCTGCCCCGCGAGACGCAGGCCCGCCTCGTGCACGACGCCCTGGCCGCCGAGCCCGCCACCGAGGCGGCGGTGCTGGCCACCTGCAACCGCATCGAGCTCTACGCCGACGTCGACAAGTTCCACGCCGGCGTCGCCGAGCTGTCCACGCTGCTCGCCCACCACTCGGGCGTCGGCCTGGAGGAGCTCACCCCCTACCTGTACGTCCACTACGAGGACCGGGCCGTCCACCACCTGTTCTCGGTGGCGTGCGGGCTGGACTCCATGGTCGTCGGCGAGGGCCAGATCCTCGGCCAGATCAAGGACGCCCTCGCGCTCGGCCAGGAGCTGCACACCGCCGGACGCCTGCTGAACGACCTCTTCCAGCAGGCCCTGCGGGTCGGCAAGCGCGCCCACAGCGAGACCGGCATCGACAAGGCCGGCCAGTCGCTGGTCACCTTCGGCCTCGAGCAGCTCGCCGGCGGCCGCACCGTCGCCGACTGGGCCGCGGGCAAGCGGGCCCTGGTCATCGGCGCCGGCTCCATGTCCTCCCTGGCCGCCGCCACCCTCGCGCGCGCGGGCGTCGCCCACGTGGCCGTCGCCAACCGCACCCCCGAACGCGCCGAACGCCTGGCGAAGATCCTCACCGAGCCGGGCGCCCCCGGCGTCCCCGCGGGCCTCACCGCCTCCGCCGCAGACATGGCCTCGGTCCCCGGCGAGCTGGCACTCGCCGACATCGTGGTCTCCTGCACCGGCGCCACCGGCCTGGTCCTGACCGCCGACGCCGTACGCGAGGCCCTGGCCGCCCGCCGGGACGTGCTGTGCGCCGTCGAGGAGACCTGCGCTCCCACCTCCCTGGCCCTGCTCGACCTGGCCATGCCCCGCGACATCGACGCCGCCGTCCACCGCCTGGACGGCGAGGGCGCCCGCCTCGTCGACATCGAGACCCTGGCCGAGGCGTCCGCCGACGCCCCCATGGCCGCCGACGTCGACCAGGTGCGCGCCATCGTCTCCGACGAGGTCGCAGCCTTCGGCGCCGCCCAGCGCGCCGCCCACATCACCCCCACCGTGGTCGCCCTGCGCACCATGGCCGCGGACGTCGTCGCGGGCGAGATGGCCCGCCTCAACGGCCGCCTGCCCGACCTCGACGACAAGCAGCGCGCGGAGATCACCCAGACCGTGCGCCGCGTGGTCGACAAGCTCCTGCACGCGCCCACCGTGCGCGTCAAGGAGCTCGCCTCCACCCCCGGCGGCGCCGGCTACGCCGACGCCCTGCGGGAACTCTTCGACCTCGACCCGCAGGCGGTCGCGGCCGTCAGCCGGGCCGATCTCCGGCACGCCGGCCCCACCACCGGCAGCCCCAACACAGCACGGGAGTCGGCATGAACGACACCACCACCCCGCCGCGGCGCCCGCTGCGGCTCGGCACCCGCCGAAGCCAACTCGCCATGGCCCAGTCCGGGCAGGTGGCCGAGGCCGTGCGACAGCTGACCGGACACCCGGTCGAGCTGGTCGAGATCACCACCTACGGCGACGTCTCCCGCGAGGCCCTGGCCCAGATCGGCGGCACCGGCGTCTTCGTCTCCGCGCTGCGCGACGCGCTGCTCGACGACGAGATCGACTTCGCGGTGCACTCGCTGAAGGACCTGCCCACCACGCAGCCCGACGACCTCGTGCTGGCCGCGATCCCGCGCCGCGAGGACCCGCGCGACGTGCTCGTCGCCCGCGACGGCCTGACCTTCGAGCACCTGCCGCACGGCGCCAGGGTGGGCACCGGCTCGCCGCGCCGCATGGCACAGCTCAACGCCTGGGCCCGCACCCTCGGCCTCGAGATCGAGACCGTGCCCATCCGCGGCAACGTCGACACCCGCATCGGCATGGTCGCCAAGGGCGACCTCGACGCCGTGGTGCTGGCCGCCGCCGGCCTCACCCGACTGGGCCGGATCGGGGAAGCCACCCAGTTCCTGGAGCCCGACCAGATTTTGCCCGCCCCCGGCCAGGGGGCCCTGGCGATCGAGTGCGCCGCGACCAACGCACCCCTCGCCGCCGCGCTCGCCGCGCTCGACGACCCGCACACGCGGGCCGCCGTGACGGCCGAGCGTGCCCTGCTCGCCGCCCTGGAGGCCGGCTGCAGTGCGCCCGTGGGCGCACTTGCCGACCTGCTGGGCGACGGCCAGGTTGTCACCGAAATGCGCCTGCGCGGCGTCGTCGGCTCGACCGACGGCTCGACGCTGGTGCAGCTGTCCACCACCGGTCCCGTACCCGCCTCCCAGGAGGACGCCCTTGCCCTCGGCCGCGGTCTCGCCGCCGAGATGCTCGACAAGGGTGCGGCCGGTCTTATGGGGGAGCGAGCACATTGAACCCCACCGCCCCGAACCACCCCGCGCACGGGCACGTCACCTTCCTCGGTGCCGGCCCCGGAGACCCGGGACTGCTGACGCTGCGCGCCGTGGAGGCACTGGCGTCCGCGGACGTCCTGATCGCCGATCCGCAGGTGCTCGACGTGGTGCGCGCGCATGCCCGCGGCAGCGTGGACATGCCGGCGCAGACGGTTACTGACGAGTCATCAAAGTCCGCCGGTATCCCCGTCCTCAGGGACACCGCCAATCTTGTCATGTCGGCCGCGCGCAGCGGCAAGCGGGTCGTCCGAGCCGTCCTCGGCGACCCCGGACTCGACGGCAACGCCGCCGACGAGATGCTGGCCTGCGCCGACGGCGGCATCACCTTCGAGGTCGTACCCGGCGTCGCCACCGCCGTCGGCGTACCCGCCTACGCCGGCGTCCCGCTGCGCGACGGACAGGGCGGCGACGTCCGCTTCGTCGACGCCCGCACCGCCACCCCAGTCTGCTGGGCCGAGGTCGGCGCCAGCGAGGTCACCGCGGTCGTCTCCACCACCCTCGACTGCGTCGTCGCAGCCGCCGGCGAACTGGTCTCCGCCGGCCGCAAGCCCGACACGCCCCTCAGCGTCACCGTCGCCGGCACCACCACCCGCCAGCGCACCTGGACCGCCACCCTCGGCACCCTCCAGCAGACGCTCAAGGCCGCCAAGGTCCTGCCCTCCGCCGACGGCGCCCAGCCCGTCATAGCCGTGGTCGGCGAGCGCAGCGCCGCCGAACAGCGCGACCGCCTCTCCTGGTTCGAGTCCAAGCCCCTCTTCGGCTGGAACGTCCTCGTACCGCGCACCAAGGAACAGGCCGCCTCGCTCTCCGACCAGCTCCGCTCCTACGGCGCCGTGCCCAGCGAGGTCCCCACCATCGCCGTGGAACCCCCGCGCACCCCCCAGCAGATGGAGCGCGCGGTCAAGGGCCTGGTCACCGGCCGCTACGAGTGGATCGCCTTCACCTCCGTCAACGCCGTCAAGGCCGTCCGCGAGAAGTTCGAGGAATACGGCCTCGACGCGCGCGCCTTCGCCGGCATCAAGGTCGCGGCCGTCGGCGAACAGACCGCCAAGTCCCTCGTCGAATTCGGCGTCAAGCCCGACCTCGTGCCCTCCGGCGAGCAGTCCGCCGCCGGCCTGCTCGAGGACTGGCCCCCCTACGACCCGGTCTTCGACCCCATCGACCGCGTCTTCCTGCCCCGCGCCGACATCGCCACCGAAACCCTGGTGGCCGGCCTGATCGAACTGGGCTGGGAGGTCGACGACGTCACCGCCTACCGCACCGTACGGGCCTCCCCGCCGCCGGCCGAGACCCGCGAGGCGATCAAGGGCGGCGGCTTCGACGCCGTCCTGTTCACCTCGTCCTCCACCGTGCGGAACCTCGTCGGCATCGCCGGCAAGCCCCACAATGTCACCGTCATCGCCTGCATCGGCCCGGCCACCGCCAAGACGGCGGAGGAACACGGCCTGCGGGTGGACGTGCTGTCGCCCGAGCCCTCGGTGCACAAGCTGGCCGAGGCGCTCGCGGAGTTCGGCGCGGCCCGGCGCGACGCGGCCCTCGAGGCCGGCGATCCGGTCACCCGCCCGAGCGAGCGGCGACCCGGATCACGCAGAAGGGCACGCAGTTGAGCACCACCTACGGAACGTTCCCCGGCTCCCGGCCCCGGCGCCTGCGCACCACCCCGGCCATGCGCCGGATGGTCGCCGAGTACCGGCTCGACCCGTCCGACCTGATCCTTCCCGCCTTCGTGCGGGAAGGGATCAGCGAGCCGGCGCCGATCTCGGCCATGCCCGGGGTCGTCCAGCACACCCGCGACACCCTGCGCAAGGCCGCCGTCGAGGCGCTGGAGGCCGGCGTCGCCGGAATCATGCTGTTCGGCGTGCCCGAGGACGCCAAGAAGGACGCCCTCGGCACCGCCGGCACCGACCCCGACGGCATCCTCCAGGTCGCCATCCGCGACGTGAAGGCCGAAGTCGGCGACGAACTCGTCATCATGTCCGACCTCTGCCTGGACGAATTCACCGACCACGGCCACTGCGGCGTCCTCGACGCCGAGGGCCGCGTCGACAACGACGCCACCCTCGAGCGCTACGCCGAGATGGCCCAGGTCCAGGCCGACGCCGGCGTCCACGTCGTCGGCCCCAGCGGCATGATGGACGGCCAGGTCGGCGTCATCCGCGACGCCCTCGACCAGACCGGCCACGAGGACGTCTCCATCCTCGCCTACACCGTCAAGTACGCCTCCGCCTTCTACGGACCCTTCCGTGAGGCCATCGGCTCCTCGCTGCGGGGCGACCGCAAGAGCTACCAGCAGGACCCGGCCAACCTCCGCGAATCGATGCGCGAACTCGCACTCGACCTCGCCGAAGGCGCCGACATGGTCATGGTCAAGCCCGCGCTGCCCTACCTCGACGTCCTCGCCAAGATCGCCGACAGCGTCGACGTGCCCGTCGCCGCCTACCAGATCTCCGGCGAATACGCGATGGTCGAAGCCGCCGCCGCCAACGGCTGGATCGACCGCGACCAGGCGATCATGGAAACCCTCACCGGCATCAAGCGCGCCGGCGCCAACATGATCCTCACCTACTGGGCGACCGAGGCCGCACGCCGCCTCTGACCGCCCGCCCCACGGCGCCCGTCACGCAACGCAATGGCGGTGCCCCCGGCCACACCGGCCCGGGAGCACCGCCATCGTCATACCCGCACCTGCGACACCCTCGCGCCTGCACGACATTTGCGCAGCTCACGCCAGAGGAGGCGCATAGTTCACGATCGTCACCCACACAGGTCGTCTCTCGCCGAAATCACCGAGGCGGCCCGCACGGACTCACACCATGATTACCGTGTGTGTCAGGCCGACTGCGCTACGGAGGCGTGCATGAGTCATGACCCCGAACTCACCGAGGACTGGGAGTACACCCTCCAAGTCCCCTCCGACCCCATGGCGCCGTGCATCGCACGACGCACACTCCGCACCATCTTCGAAGAACACGGCTTCCTCGAACTCGCCGACACCGCCGAGCTCCTCACCTCGGAACTCGTCACCAACGCCTACCGCTACAGCGACGGCCCCGCCTCCGTACGCGTCAAACGCGAAGGAGACCGGGTACGCGTCGCCGTCTGGGACACCAACCCCCGCCTCCCCGCACTCGACGGCGTCACCCTCCCCGACGCCACCGAAACCGCCGAACAAGGCCGCGGCCTCGGACTCGTCCAATGGTGCGCCGACAGCTGGGGCGGATTCGCCCTGCGCGACCAGCCCCAAGGACTGGTCGGCAAACTCATCTGGTTCGAACTCGGCGCCCAGGCCGAAGCCGAAGCCGGAGCGGGAACGGGAGCCGGTGTCGGCAGCAACTGACAACACCGGCTGACAACACCGGCCGGCGACACCGGCCGGCGACACCGGCCGGCGACTACAGACGCTCAGGCGTACGAATCCCCAGCAGCGCCATACCCTGGTGCAGCGTGCGAGCCGTCAGATCACACAGGAACAGACGGTTCTCCACCGCCTCCACGCTGCCCGCCTTGATCACCGGACACTGGTCGTAGAACGCCGTGAACAGCGACGACAACTGGTACAGATACGCCGCCAGCTTGTGCGGCGCATACTCCCCGGCCACCTCGTGCAGCGTCCCACCGAACTGATCCAGATGCAGACCCAGCGCACGCTCCGCCGGAGCCAGCGCCAACTCCGGATGCGCCACCGGCCGCGCCTCACCCGCACGCCGAACGATCGAACGAATACGGGCGTACGCGTACTGCAGATACACCGACGTGTCACCGTTCAGCGACACCATCTGATCCAGATCGAACTTGTAGTCACGAATCGCCGACGTCGACAGATCCGCGTACTTCACCGCGCCCACACCCACGAACCGGCCGTTCTCGACGATCTCCTGCTCCGACAGACCCACCTTCTCGGCCTTGTCCCGCACCACATCCGTCGCCCGAGCGATCGCCTCGTCCAGCAGATCCACCAGACGCACCGTCTCACCCTCACGGGTCTTGAACGGCTTACCGTCCTTGCCCAGCACCGTGCCGAACGCCAGCTGCACCGCGTGCACATCCTCGTTCAGCCAGCCGATCCGGCGAGCCGTCTCGAACACCATCTTGAAGTGCAACGACTGACGGGCGTCCACCACATACAGCAGCGTGTCCGCCTTCAGGTTCTGCACACGATCCCGGATCGCCGACAGATCGGTCGCCGCATAGCCATAGCCACCGTCCGACTTCTGCACGATCAACGGCACCGGCTGACCGTCCGGCCCCTTCACATCGCCGAAGAACACGCACAGCGCACCCTCCGAACGCACCGCGACACCCGACTCCTCCAACAGACGGCACGTCTCCGCCAGCATGTCGTTGTAACCCGACTCGCCGACGACGTCCTCGTCCCGGATGTCCATGTCCAGCTTGCCGAAGACCGAATAGAAGTAGATCTTCGACTCGTCCACGAACCGCTGCCACAGAGCCAGCGTCTCCTCGTCACCCGCCTGCAGATCCACCACCCGGCGCCGCGCACGCTCCTTGAACTCCGCATCCGCGTCGAACACCGCCCGCGCCGCCTTGTACAGACGGTTCAGATTCGACATCGCCTCCTCACCGGAGGACTCGTCCTTGTGGTCCAGCTCATGCGGGTGCTCGATCAAGTACTGGATCAGCATCCCGAACTGAGTACCCCAGTCCCCGATGTGATGCCGGCTGATCACCTTCTCACCCGTGAACTCCAGGATCCGCACAGCCGCATCACCGATCACCGCCGACCGCAGATGACCGACGTGCATCTCCTTCGCCACATTCGGCTGCGCCCAGTCGATCACCGTCGTACCCGGCTTCTCCGCGAACGGCACACCCAGACGGTCATCAGCGGCACGCGCCGCCAGCGTCCGGGTGATCGCCTCGTCCGAAACCGTGATGTTCAGGAAGCCCGGACCCGACACCTCCACGTCCTGGATCAGCCCACCCGACGGCAGACCCTCCACGACCTTCGCCGCCAGCTCCCGCGGATTGCCCTTCAGCCGCTTCGCCAGCGCCAGCATCCCATTGGCCTGAAAATCCGCACGATCGCTACGTCGCAGCAGCGGGTCGGCGGCACCGGCCTCCGGCAGGGCAGCCGAGAGAGCGTCCGCGATGCGCTGTTCGAGCGTGGAAGCGAGAGAGGGAACCGAAGCCATGGAAAGGTGCCATTCCGGTAGGCGGCATTTTCGACACCCCGAGTATCCCACGCGTGTACCACGACCCCGCCGGGAATTCCCATGCGTCCCGGGCAACCCCAAGGGCACCCTGGCCGTCTGGGACAATGGTCATGCCAGGACCGTAAGGAAGGAAGTGCCGTGGCTCAGGCTCAGAGCACCGAGGCCGACTGGGTCTCCCGTTTCGCCGACGAGGTCATCGCCGAAGGGGAGCGCCGCGCCCCCGGCAAACCGATCGTCGTCGCCTCGGGCCTGTCGCCCTCCGGCCCCATCCACCTCGGCAACCTCCGCGAGGTCATGACCCCCCACCTCGTCGCCGACGAGATCCGCCGCCGCGGCCACCAGGTCCGCCACGTCCTGTCCTGGGACGACTACGACCGCTACCGCAAGGTCCCCGCCGGCATCGAAGGCATCGACGACAGCTGGGCCGAGCACATCGGCAAGCCCCTGACCTCCGTCCCGGCCCCCGCCGGCTCCGCGTACCCCAACTGGGCCGAGCACTTCAAGGCCGCCATGGTCGCCGCGCTCGCCGAGCTGGGCATCGAGTACGACCCGATCAGCCAGACCGAGCAGTACACCTCCGGCGTCTACCGCGAGCAGATCCTGCACGCCATGAAGCACCGGGGCGACATCGACGCGATCCTCGACCAGTACCGGACGAAGGACAAGGCCACCGGCCAGCCCAAGAAGCCCCAGCAGAAGCAGCAGAAGCCCGTCGACGAGGCCGAGCTCGAGGCCGCCGAGGGCTCCGGCGCCGCCGCCGAGGACGACGGCAGCGCGGGCACGGCGGGCTACTTCCCGTACAAGCCCTACTGCGGCGCCTGCGAACGCGACCTCACCACCGTCACCGCCTACAACGACGACACCACCGAACTCGCCTACACCTGCGTCTGCGGCCACGCCGAGACCGTCCTGCTCAACGAGTTCAACCGCGGCAAGCTCGTCTGGAAGGTCGACTGGCCCATGCGCTGGGCCTACGAAGGCGTCATCTTCGAACCCTCCGGCGTCGACCACTCCTCGCCCGGCTCCTCCTTCGTCGTCGGCGGCCAGATCGTCCGCAAGGTCTTCGGCGGCGAACAGCCCATCGGCCCCATGTACGCCTTCGTCGGCATCAGCGGCATGGCCAAGATGTCCTCCTCCAAGGGCGGCGTCCCCACCCCCGGCGACGCACTGAAGATCATGGAAGCGCCCCTGCTGCGCTGGCTCTACGCCCGCCGCAAGCCCAACCAGTCCTTCAAGATCGCCTTCGACCAGGAGATCCAGCGCCTCTACGACGAGTGGGACAAGCTCGAGACCAAGGTCGCCGACGGCACCGTCCTGCCCGCCGACGCCGCAGCCCACAGCCGCGCCGCCCGCACCGCCGCCGGCGAGCTGCCGCGCACCCCACGCCCCCTCCCGTACCGCACCCTCGCCTCCGTCGTCGACATCACCGCCGGCCACGACGAGCAGACCCTCCGCATCCTCGCCGACCTCGACCCCGACAACCCGGTCAAGACCCTCGACGAGACCCGGCCCCGCCTGGACCGCGCCCAGCACTGGATGCTCACCCAGGTCCCGGCCGAGAACCGCACCATCGTCCGCTCCCGGCCCGACACCGAGCTCCTCGGCTCGCTCGACGAGGAAGGCCGCGAATCCCTCCGCCTCCTCCTCGAAGGCCTCGACGAGCACTGGTCCCTCGACGGACTCACCACCCTCCTCTACGGCGTCCCCAAGGTCCTCGCCGGCCTCGAACCCCACGCCAAGCCCACCCCGGAGCTCAAGGCCGCCCAGCGCGCCTTCTTCGTGCTCCTCTACCAGCTCCTCGTCAGCCGCGACACCGGCCCCCGCCTGCCCACCCTGCTCCTCGCAGTCGGCGCCGACCGCGTCCGCGAGCTCGTCACGGCGCCGTAAGGCCGACACCGCACCGAATGTGAAAGGGCCGCTGCCCGGTGACCGACACCGGGCAGCGGCCCTTTTCGTTCGCTACGCCTGTACGCCTCGGGTGCCTGTTCACCTCGGGCGCGCGAGCGCTACTTCTTGTTCGCCTCGCCCACAGCCTTGACGACCTCCTTGGCCGCCTCCTGCGCGTCCTTCTTGATGTCGTCCGCGTTGGGCGTCTTCGCACCCTCGTAACCCGCACCGCTGTACTTCACGGTGATCACGACATTCGCCGTCCGCGCCACGACCGTCGAGTTCTTGAAGTCGTTGTCGCCCTTCTTCGAATCCGCGCTCACCACGCTCGCCTCGTCACCGATGCCCGAGGCCTTGTCCGTCTTGGCGTCCTTCGCACCGTCCGCCGTCGTCGCGGCCGTCGTCTGCTTCACCACGAAATCCGCCGCACGCTTCTCGCCCGTACCCAGCGTCGGATCCGAAGCGAACCGCTTCAGCGACACCGTCATCGTCCGGAACTGCATGTCCTTGACGTCCTCGTCGTCAAGACCGCTCCAGATGCAGCTCGCCGAATCGTTCGTGTCCGTGGCGGGAAGGGCCTTGCCCTCCTTCTTCTCCGCCTTCGGCACCAGCTTGTCGACCGTCTTCTCCGAGACCGTCTTGCAGACCTCCGGCAACTTGGCGAACGTCGCCGCCTTCACCGTCGGAGCGACAGTCGGAGTCGCCGACTGCGCGGGCTTGTCCTTTTCCTTCTTCGCCCCGTCGTCGTCACCACCGCAGCCGGTGGCGACGAGCATCACCGGTACTGCGGCGCAGGCGAGAATTCGGGCGAGACGCGGAGCTGTACGTCGGTGCATGGGTCCTTCGCTCATTCGATCGAGGTGTCACGAGGGCACCCGGCGGTGCCTACCGGCACGGTACGCGGCCCACGCCCGGCCGTGACCAAGACAAGGCCCTCTTCGCCCGGCTAATTACCGAAATGCCCCGCGTCGAGTTCACGAGCCAGCCCCTGCGCCTTGCCCTGCAGATCCTGACTGCTCGGAACGTGCTGCTTGTCCGTCGTCCACTGGTCGTACGCGATCGTCACCAGCACGTTCGACGACCGGAAGACCACCGTCACATCACGGTGCACACCCGAGCCCGTCGTCGCCAGCACATCATTGACGAACGCGTCATCACCAAGATCATCCAGCACCCGCGGCGCCAACCGCGGATCCGCCGACGCCGAAGCACCCGCCGCCGACGGCGCCACCGACGCATCCCCCAACTGCGGACCCGGCCCCGGATCATTCTTCGAACTCGCACTCGGGCTCGGGCTCGCGCTCGGGTTCGCCGCCGGCGACGACGACCCCGACGGCTTCGCCGACGGCGAGGCCGACGGAATCCGCGCCGCCGTCGCCTGCCGCTCGTACAGCTGCTCCGCACGCGCCTCGTCGCTGACGCCCGGCTGGTACGACACCACCCGCTCGAAGTCCACCGTCAGATGCCGGGTGCCGTTCGGCGTCTCCAGCTTCCAACGACAACCGACCCGCCGGTCCGCGTCATACGTGATCGCCGCCTGCCCGCGCAGCAGCTTCTCGGCCTCCGCCTCGTCGCCGTCACCCGCACCCGGCAGCATCCGGCGCACCGTGTCCCGGCTGACATAGCCGCACGGCTCCGGAAGACTGTTGTACTTCCCCGGCGGCCCCGCCGGAACCGAGGACCCCGACTGCCCGGCCTTCGCGTCGATGCCCTTGCCGCCGGCCCCACCGCCCCCGCTGCACCCCGCGAGGCCCGCCGACAGCACCACCACGGCGGCCAGCGCGGCTACCGGTGCGTACGCCCTTCGCTGCACTGTCCGTGGCTCCCTTCGGCCGAAATTCTGTTGCCGCCGCTGGGCGGCGGCTGGAAACAATGTGTACCGCACGCGCCGCCGCGTCTGCCGTCCCGCTGTCGCGGATGAGCATTTACGTCCGGCTTTTGCGCTTTGTACACTTTTCGGGGGAATGAGGAAGCCATGTCCTACACCGAGGTGCCCGGCGCCCGGGTACCGATCCGCATGTGGGCCGACCCGGCCTCGGTCGAGGCCCAGGCCATGCAGCAGCTGCGGAACGTCTCCACGCTGCCGTGGATCCAGGGCCTCGCCGTGATGCCGGACGTCCACTTCGGCAAGGGCGCCACGGTCGGCTCGGTGATCGCCATGCGGGGCGCGGTGTGCCCGGCGGCGGTGGGCGTCGACATCGGCTGCGGCATGTCGGCGGTGAAGACCTCGCTGACGGCCAACGACCTGCCGGGCGATCTCTCGCGGCTGCGATCGAAGATCGAGGAGGCCATTCCGGTGGGCTTCTCGATGCACGACGACCCGGTGGACCCGCGGCGGCTGCACGGGCTGCCGACGGCGGGGTGGGACGACTTCTGGGGGCGGTTCGATGGGGTCGCGGAGGCGGTCAAATTCCGTCAGAGTCGTGCCATAAAGCAGATGGGAACGCTCGGAAGCGGCAACCATTTCTGGGAGCTTTGCCTCGATTCGGACAATTCGGTATGGGTGATGCTCCACTCCGGGTCGCGCAATATTGGCAAGGAACTGGCCGAGTATCACATCGGTGAAGCGCGCAAACTCTCGCACAATCAGAACCTGGTCGATCGGGATCTCGCAGTCTTCATCGCTGATACGCCTCAGATGGCTGCCTACCGGCACGACCTGTTCTGGGCGCAGGAGTACGCGCGGCACAACCGCGAGATCATGATGGCTCTCTCCCAGGACGTACTGCGCAGGGAGTTCAAGAAGGCCAAAGTGACGTTCGGGCAGGTCATCTCCTGCCACCACAACTACGTGGCTGAGGAGACGTACGAGGGTGTGGATCTGCTGGTCACCCGCAAGGGTGCGATCCGCGCGGGCGGCGGCGAGTACGGCATCATCCCGGGCTCGATGGGCACCGGCTCCTACATCGTGCGTGGGCTGGGCAACGCGGACGCGTTCAACTCCGCCTCGCACGGCGCCGGCCGCCGGATGAGCCGCAACCAGGCGAAGAAGCGATTCTCTGAGCGGGACCTGGCGGAGCAGACGCAGGGTGTGGAATGCCGCAAGGACCGTGGTGTGGTGGACGAGATCCCGGCCGCCTACAAGCCGATCGAGCAGGTCATGGAGCAGCAGCGGGACCTCGTCGAGGTCGTGGCGAAGCTCAAGCAGGTTGTTTGCGTGAAGGGCTGATACGCCGAAAAGCGAAAGGGGGGGGCAGGCGCTAGGCGCCTGCCCCCCCCCTTTCGCTTTTCAGCCGGTTTGGGCCTGTGCTTTCTTACGCAGGCGCCAGCGCCGGAGACTGCAGGACTGCTCCGATCTCCCGAGCTTTTCAGCCGCTTCTGCGATGGTTGGCGCGTCAAGCAGCACGCGGTCTTCCATCTGAGTCCACCTGCGGGTCGGCCGAGGCGGACCCATATGTGCCGGACGGACCCAGGCGCTCACTTCGGCCGCCGCCGACCGCTTGCGCTCCAGGGCCAGGCTCTCTGCGTAGTACAGGTGATCCGCCACTGCTACGCCTGTCTCACGCATGTACAGGATGTTGTACGCGCGGTCGCGGGCGTTCCGGCTGGTCAGCTTCTCGATGCCGAGTGTCAGCTTGGTGTAGCGGCACAGGTAGGTGGCGATGGCTGTGCTGGTCGTGGTGAGGCCGACGAACGGCAGCCCCTGTGCGGTGAACCCCACGGCGCCGTCTGCGTCGATGAGCCCGCGCAGATAGTCCCGCTGGGAGAACGGAACCCGGGGCGGCGTGATGCTTGTTGCCTTCTTCCCGTAGGGGAGTCCCAGTTCCACCAGACGGTTTCTTGCCTCCAGCGAGCACACCGTCCAGATCGCTGATCTGTGGCTCTCCGAGAAGTTCGTCGCTCTCGTGCGCTCGCTGATCGTGCTGTTGTACGGACAGAGTTCCTGGAAGGCGCGGAGTACGTCGATGTCGCGGTAGCTGATCTCGACGCTCAGCCTGCCTTTCTGTCCGGTGCCCGCTGAGAGGTGTCCATCGGCCTGTAAGAAGCCGAACATGTACGCGTACCTCGGATCCTCGAGGTCCATGAAGGTCATGCCTCGATCGTCCGAGGACCCGTTCGCTCCGTTATTCGGAACAGCAGGGCGTCACTCGAACTCGCGAGCGCACCGGTATCTGTACGCGCTGCTTCCGTTCAGGCGTCCCGGTCCTGCGGGTACCAGCGCAGCTCGACCGTGTTGCCGTCCGGGTCGAGGACGTAGATCGACTCGGCGTTGCCGCGGGCGCCGTAGCGGGGGCCGGGGCCGTCGACGACGGTGAAGGTGCCGGCGTCGATGACGTCCTGCCAGTCCAGGGGGTCGACGACCAGGCAGATGTGGTCGACGTTGGACTCGCCGCGCTCGCGGGCCACCAGGTCGATGATCGTGTCGGGGGTGACGCGTACGGAGGGGAAGGGGGCCTTGCCCGCGCGCCATTCGTCCACGCGGACCGGCTCCAGGCCGAGGGGGCCGGTGTAGAAGGCCAGGGAGCGTTCGACGTCGGTGACGTTGAGGACGAGGTGGTCGAAGGCGATGACGCGCATGGGTTCCCCCTTGTTTCCGTGTTTCCGTGCGGGCCGCCCGGGTGGGGCGGCTGTGCCTACGACGCTAGCGCGCGAGTGATCGTTTCCGCATCGGTCGCGGGGCCCGGGACCGTGGTCGCAGTCGGGGTCAGACCTTGCGGTGCACCTTGTAGTTCGAGGCCTGGGCGCGGGGGCGGACGACGAGGAGGTCGATGTTCACGTGGGGCGGGCGGGTGGCGGCCCAGGTGATGGTGTCGGCGACGTCGTCGGCGGTGAGGGGGTCGGCGACGCCCGCGTAGACGGCGTCGGCCTTGTCCTTGTCGCCGCGGAAGCGGGTGAGGGCGAATTCGTCGGTGCGGACCATGCCGGGGGCGATCTCGATGACGCGTACGGGCTGGCCGCACAGTTCCAGGCGCAGGGTTTCGGCGATGACGTGGGCGCCGTGCTTGGCGGCGACGTAGCCGCCGCCGCCTTCGTAGGTGGCGAGGCCGGCGGTGGAGGAGAGGACGATGACGGTGCCTTCGGCGGCGGTGAGGGCGGGGAGGAGGGCCTGGGTGGTGTTGAGGGTGCCGAGGACGTTGACCTCGTACATGGTGCGCCAGTCGGCGGGGTCGGCGGTGGCGACGGTTTCGGTGCCGATGGCGCCGCCGGCGTTGTTGACGAGGAGGTCGACGCGGTCGAGGCCGGCGGCGAAGGTGTCGACGGCGGTGCGGTCGGTGACGTCGAGGACGTGGGGGGTGGCCTGGTGGCCGGCTGCGGTGAGTTCTTCGGCGAGGGCGTTGATGCGGTCCTCGCGGCGGGCGGTGAGCACGACGCGGTAGCCGGCGGCGGCGAGCTGTCGGGCGGTGGCGGCGCCGATGCCGCTGCTCGCGCCGGTGATGACTGCGGTGCGGGTGCTCATGGTGGGCCTCCTGTGGCTGGCGTGGTCTGTGCGCAGCATAGGCCGGGGGTGGCGGGCCCGGGGGTGGCATGGGCCGGTGGTGGCCGAGGCCTGGCGGTGGCATAGGCCTGGTGGTCTGCAGGCGTCAGCGGCCTCGGGGCGCGTACATGATCACTGCTACGCCGGCGAGGCAGATGAGTGCGCCGGTGATGTCGTAGCGGTCGGGGCGGTAGCCGTCGGCGGCCATGCCCCAGGCGAGGGAGCCGGCGACGAAGACGCCGCCGTAGGCGGCGAGGATTCGGCCGAAATGTGCGTCCGGTTGGAGGGTGGCGACGAAGCCGTAGGCGCCGAGGGCGAGGATGCCGGCGCCGATCCAGGCCCAGCCGCGGTTCTCCCGTACGCCTTGCCAGACGAGCCAGGCGCCGCCGATCTCGAGGAGGGCGGCGAGGACGAAGAGGGTGGTGGAGCGGGCGATGAGCATGGGGTGGGGCCGGGGTGGTGGTCAGGGCCAGACGAGGCAGTAGGGCTGGTGTCCGGCTTCGTGGAGGCGGTGGGAGAAGTCCTGCCATTCGTGCAGGAGGCGGTAGACGGAGAAGGCGTCGCGGGGGCCGCCGCGGTCGGGGACGGTGGACCAGATGAAGGCGGCCGCGCCCACCGATTCCTCGCCAATGCCGCGCAGGGGGTCGACGACGGTCATGGGGAGTTTGACGACGGCGTAGTCGGGGTGGAGAACCACCAGTTCGAGGGGGGGAACCTTGTGCAGGGGTATGCCTTCGATTCCGGTGAGGACCATGGCGGCGACGGTTTCGGGTTTGATCTTGGTGAACATGCCGCCCATGCCCAGTTCGTCGCCGCCGAGCTCTTCGGGGCGCATGGAGATGGGGACGCGGGCGGCGGTGGCGCCGTTGGGTGCCCCGAAGTATTTGTAGGTCACCCCCACTCGGCCACTCCTGCTTCCCGTGCTGTGCTCGTTGTGCTCGCGGTGGTCTTCGGCGCGGCGGTGTCGTCCGCGCTGGGCTCGCTCGGGCCCCAGGTCATCGGTGCCCTCGCCCAGTCCGCCACCGCGATGCATATCTCCACCCGACCGCTTTTTTACGCAGCACAGCCCCCGCCGCGCAACCAGATCATCGTCTCAGAGACCTCCCCCGTGGGAGGCGTGCGAAACGCCCGGACGCGACTCCGCGGAGCGCTCTGAGACCATGGCTAGCGTGAGCTACCCATACAGTGCCCCAGTCTCGCAGACGCTCTTCGACCGTGCGGCGGTCGTGACGCCCGGTGGCGTGAACTCTCCGGTGCGCGCTTTCCGTGCCGTGGGCGGTACGCCCCGGTTCATGGTTTCCGGCACCGGTCCGTACCTGACGGATGCGGATGGCCGGGAATATGTGGACCTTGTGTGTTCGTGGGGGCCGATGATTCTCGGCCATTCCCATCCTGAGGTGATCGCCGCGGTGCAGGAGGCGGTCGCGCGCGGCACGTCGTTCGGTACGCCGGGCGAGGGTGAGGTGGCGCTGGCGGAGGAGATCGTCGACCGGATCGAGCCGGTGGAGCAGGTGCGTCTGGTCTCCTCGGGCACCGAGGCGACGATGTCGGCGATCCGGCTGGCGCGGGGTTTCACGGGCCGGGCCAAGGTGATCAAGTTCGCGGGCTGCTATCACGGCCATGTGGACGCGCTGCTGGCTGCGGCGGGCTCGGGGCTGGCGACGTTCGGGCTGCCGGACACGCCGGGTGTCACGGGTGCGCAGGCCGGGGACACGATCGTGCTGCCGTACAACGATCTGGAGGCGGTGCACGCGGCGTTCCACGCCCATCCGGGTGAGATCGCCTGTGTGATCACGGAGGCGTCGCCGGGGAACATGGGTGTGGTTCCGCCGTTGCCGGGGTTCAACGAGGGGCTGCGGGACGCCTGCGCCAAGAACGGCGCGCTGTTCATCTCCGACGAGGTGATGACCGGCTTCCGTACCAGCCGGGCGGGCTGGTACGGCGTCGACGGGGTCGAGCCGGACCTGATGACGTTCGGCAAGGTCATGGGCGGTGGTTTCCCGGCGGCGGCGTTCGGCGGGCGTGCCGATGTGATGGCGCACCTGGCTCCGGCGGGTCCGGTGTACCAGGCGGGGACGCTGTCGGGTAATCCGGTGGCCACGGCGGCTGGTCTGGCGCAGCTGCGGCTGCTGGACGACGCGGCGTACGAGCGGGTGGACGCGGTGGCGGCCGAGATCGGTTCGCTGGTGAGCGAGGCGCTGACCAAGCAGGGCGTGGCCCACCGTCTGCAGACGGCGAGCAACATGTTCTCGGTGTTCTTCACCGGGCGTGAGGTGCGGAACTACGACGACGCCAGGGCGCAGGAGGCGTTCCGTTTCAACGCCTTCTTCCACTCGATGCTGTCGCAGGGTGTGTACCTGCCGCCGTCGGCGTTCGAGTCGTGGTTCGTCTCGACGGCGCATGACGCGGTGGCTGTGGAGCGGATCGCGGCGGCGCTGCCGGCTGCGGCGCGCGCGGCGGCCGAGGCGACCGAGGAGGGGAAGTAAGTGAGCGCGGAGAACAAGCGGGACGACATCACCGTCGTCCATCTGATGCGCCACGGCGAGGTGCACAACCCGGACGGCGTGCTGTACGGGCGGCGGTCGGGTTATCACCTGTCGGATCTGGGCCGGCGGATGGCGGACCGGGTGGCGGAGCATCTGGCGGATCGGGATGTGACGTACGTGGTCGCGTCGCCGCTGGAGCGTGCGCAGGAGACGGCGGCGCCGGTCGCGAAGACGCATGGTCTGGATCTGGCGACGGACGAGCGGTTGATCGAGGCGGCGAATGTCTTCGAGGGGAAGACGTTCGGGGTGGGTGACGGTGCGCTGCGCAAGCCGGCGAACTGGCGGCATCTGACGAATCCGTTCCGTCCGTCGTGGGGCGAGCCGTATGTCGAGCAGGTCGTGCGGATGATGGGCGCGCTGGATGCGGCGAAGGACGCGGCGCGTGGTCATGAGGCGGTGCTGGTCAGTCATCAGCTGCCGATCTGGATCGTGCGGAGTTTTGTGGAGAAGCGCCGGTTGTGGCATGACCCGCGCAGGCGGCAGTGCACGCTGGCGAGCCTGACGACGTTCACCTATCGGGGGGACAGGATCGTTTCGGTGGGTTACAGCGAGCCGGCGCGTGATCTGGTGCCGGCGCATCTGCTGGCCGGTGCGAAGCCGGTCAAGGGCGGCGCGAAGGCGTTCGGGGCGTAGGGCAGCGGCGTCCACGTCCTGGTGGGCGTGCGCGTCCGGGGTGGGCGTGCTCGTCCCGGGTCGGCGTGCGCGTCCTCGGTGGGCGTGCGCGCCCCGGCGTGCGGTCGGGCGTCGGGCATCCGAAAAGGCCGTGAAGAACCCTAAAGGCAGGTGAAAGAGCGCAACCGTCGTAGTTCGACGCGCCCTCATACCCAATGTCCATTTATATGGACGACATATGGTATCGGGGCGCATTGAGCAGGGACGGAGACGACATGCGCGACATCAGCCGACGGGGTCTCCTCGGAATGGGGGTGGGAGCGGCCGCCGCGCTGGGTTCTGTCGCCGGCTGCTCGTCCGACTCCGGGTCCGGTTCCGCCGCCGGGCCCGGCCGCGGGCCCGCGGATCCCGCCGCCAAGCCGGCCGCCAGGGTCAGGCCCATCGGTGACGGCTCCACGGCCGACGTGGGCCGGCAGCCGTACCAGCCGCCCCGGCCGGTGCCGCTGGAGCCGGGCCAGAAGCCCCCGCAGTTCGTGATCTTCTCCTGGGACGGGGCGGGCGAGGTCGGCAACGGCCTCTTCCCGCGCTTCCTGAAGCTGGCCCGGGACCACGACGCGCGGATGACGTTCTTCCTCTCCGGCATCTACCTCCTGCCCGAGTCGAAGAAGGAGCTCTACGACCCGCCGAACAATCCCGTCGGCGCGTCCGACATCGGCTACCTGACCGACGGGCACATCAGGTCCACGCTGCAGAACCTGCGCGAGGCCTGGCTGCAGGGGCACGAGATCGGCACGCATTTCAACGGGCATTTCTGCTCCGGGCGCGGCTCGGTCGCCCACTGGACGCCCGCGGAATGGGAATCGGAGATCGACCAGGCGGTTTCCTTCGTCACCCGGTGGCGGACGAACACCGGATTCACCGACCTGGACCCGCTGCCCTTCGACTACCGCAAGGAACTCGTCGGCGCCCGCACTCCGTGCCTGCTCGGCCAGGACAATCTGCTGCCGACGGCGGCGAAACTCGGCTGGCGCTACGACGCGAGTTCTTCCGGTGGTCTGCAGGTGTGGCCCGAGAAGAAACACGGGCTGTGGGACCTTCCGCTGCAGCAGATGCCCTTCCCGGGTCACTCTTTCGAGGTCCTCTCGATGGACTACAACATCCTCGCCAACCAGTCGAAGAACACCACGCGCGGAGCCTCGTACAAACGCGGGCTGGCGCCGGCAGGCCACCGAGTCGTACATCGCGGGGTTCAACCGGGCGTACGAGACGAACAGGGCTCCGTTTTTTGTCGGGAACCACTTCGAGGAATGGAACGGGGGGATTTACATGGATGCCGTGGAGGAGGCGTTCAAGTACATGGCCGACGACAAGCGGCGCGATGTGCGGATCGTGTCCTTCCGGCAATTCGTCGACTGGCTCGACGTGCAGAGCCCCGCCGTCCTGAAGAAGCTGCGCCGGCTCGACGTCGGTGAGAAATGGAGTGCCCGGGGCGACTGACGGGAGTGTGTGACGGGGACCTGTCACGGAGACGGGCCCCCCGCGCGGCAGGCGTGGCGTAGGGGGCGCGGCGGACCCAGGGGGGTGCGGAAGATCCCCAAACCGCCCATGCGAAACTTTTCACATGAGTGCCTGCCGCGCCCTTCGACGCCCACTTTCCCGCCGTCGTACCACCCTGCCGGCCGCCACCGTCGCCGTCGTGGCGGCGCTGACGCTCAGTGCCTGCGGCTCCGGCAAGACGTCCGGCAGCGGCGGGCAGACCCAGTTCGTGCAGGGCACCGGCGGTGTGAGCGTGGTCAAGGACCGTGCCGGCCGGCAGGACGCCCCCGAGCTGTCCGGCCGGACGCTGGACGACAAGAAGCTCGACCTCGCCGACTACAAGGGCAAGGTCGTCGTGCTGAACGTCTGGGGCTCCTGGTGCTCGCCCTGCCGCGCGGAGGCGCCCAACCTCGTCAAGGTCGCGAACGACTACAAGGACAAGGGCGTGCAGTTCGTCGGGCTCGACACCCGTGACCCCGACCCCGCCCCGGCCCTGAAGTTCGAGAAGGAGTTCGAGGTTCCGTACCCGAGCCTGTACGACTCCTCCGGCAAGCTGCTGCTGCGCTTCCCCAAGGGCAGCCTCAACCCGCAGGCCATCCCCTCGACGATCTTCATCGACCGGGACGGGAAGATCGCCGCGCGGGCGCTGAAGGCACTGACCGAGGAAGAGCTGCGCAAGACGCTCGACCCGCTGGTCGCGGAGAAGTGACCCGGTGACCGCCACGATCACGCTGGCCGCAGCGGGGGACCTCAACCAGACCGTCATGACCGGGGCCCTGCTCCTGGCGCTGCCCGTGGCGCTGCTGGGCGGCCTGGTGTCGTTCTTCTCGCCGTGCGTGCTGCCGCTGGTGCCCGGCTACCTCTCCTACGTCACCGGTGTCAGCGGCGCCGACATGGCACAGGCCAGGAAGGGCCGGATGGCGCTGGGCGCCTCCCTGTTCGTCCTCGGCTTCACCGCCGTCTTCGTCTCCTTCGGTGCCCTGTTCGGCTACTTCGGCGAGACGATGCTGGAGCACAAGCGGACGATCTCCGTGGTGCTGGGTGGCGTGACGATCCTGCTGGGCCTGGGCTTCATGGGCGTCTTCAACCTTTTCGGCCAGCGCGAGTTCCGCTTCCACACCCGGCCGACCATGGGCCTGGTGGGCGCGCCGATGCTCGGCGTGCTCTTCGGGCTGGGCTGGACGCCGTGCATCGGGCCGACGCTGGCCGCCGTGCTCTCCCTGTCCTCCACGCAGGCCGGTGCGGGCCGTGGCGCGCTGCTGACCGTCGCCTACTGCGTGGGCCTGGGCCTGCCGTTCGTGCTGGCGGCCGTGGCGTTCCGGCGGGCGCTGGGCGCGTTCGGCTGGGTCAAGCGGCACTACGCGTGGGTCATGCGGGCCGGTGGCGGGATGCTCGTCGCGGTCGGCCTGCTCCTCGTCACAGGTTTGTGGGACAGCATGGTCGCGGACCTGCAGACGTGGTCGAGCAACTTCACCCCTGGGATCTGATCGATGGCCAAGACCGATAGCAGCGCTTCCGCTCCCGCGCCGGAGGAGTCCGACGCCGGCGCGGCGGGCGCGCGGATGTCCACCGCCCCCGCCGAGGAGGGCGGGCAGGCGATGCCCGGCTCGTTCGGCGGCGTGCGCGCCCCCGGTGCGCTGGGGTGGCTGGCCTGGTCGGGCCGGGAGGCCGTGGGCTGGACGCGCTGGCTGTGGCGGCAGCTGACCTCCATGCGGGTGGCGCTGCTGCTGCTGTTCCTGCTCTCGCTCGCCACGATCCCCGGTTCGCTGGTGCCGCAGACCGGTGTGGACCAGCTCAAGGCCGAGCAGTGGCAGAAGGAGCACGAGACGCTCGCGCCGATCTACGACAAGCTCGGGCTCTTCCACGTCTACAGCTCGGTGTGGTTCTCCGCGATCTACATCCTGCTGTTCGTCTCCCTGATCGGCTGCATCGTCCCGCGCACCTGGCAGTTCGTGGGCCAGCTGCGCGGCCGGCCGCCGGCGGCGCCGCGCCGGCTGACCCGGATGCCCGCCCACGCCACCTGGCGCACCGAGGCGGAGCCCGAGCAGGTGCTGGCCGCGGCGGCGAAGCTGCTCAAGCGGCGCCGCTTCCGCACGGAGGCGTCCGGGGACGCGGTCGGCGGCGAGAAGGGCTACCTGCGCGAGGCGGGCAACCTGCTCTTCCACGTGTCCCTGATCGTGATGCTGGTGGCGTTCGCCTCCGGGCAGCTGTGGAAGTCCGAGGGCGGCAAGCTCGTCGTCGAGGGCGACGGGTTCGCCAACACGCTCACCCAGTACGACGACTTCAAGGCCGGCTCGCTGTTCAGCGCGGACGACCTCGATCCGTTCGAGTTCGACCTCGACAGCTTCTCGGGGACGTACGAGCGCAGCGGCCCGCAGAAGGGCACGCCGCGCGACTACGCCGCGCACATCACCTACCGGGACGAGCCGGACGGGCCGCGCCGCAAGGCCACCATCAAGGTCAACGAGCCGCTGCAGACGTCCCGCTCGAAGGTCTACCTGATCGGGCACGGCTACGCGCCGATCGTGACCGTCCGCGACGGCAAGGGCGACATCGCCTTCCGCGGCCCGGTGCCCTCGCTGCCGCTGGACAGCAACGTCACCGAGACCTCGGTGCTCAAGGTGGGCGACTACCGCGACAAGGACGGCAACAAGGACGACCTGGGCTTCCAGGGCAACTTCGTGCCGACGCTGGACCTGCGCACCGGCACCATGCTCAGCCAGTTCCCGGCCCTGGACAATCCCCGCCTGGTGCTGACCGCCTACCGCGGCAGCCTCGGTATCGACTCGGGCGTGCCGCAGAGCATCTACCAGCTCGACACGCGCAAGATGAAGCAGTTCAGGACGAAGGACGGCAAGGCCTTCGCCCAGGCGCTCAAGGTCGGCGACACCATGACGCTGCCGGACGGCGCGGGCACGCTGCACTTCGACGCCATCAAGGAGTGGGCCACCTTCCAGGTCTCGCAGAAGCCGGGCAACGAGGCCGCGCTGGCCGGTGCCGTCGCCGCGCTCGTCGGCCTGGCCGGGTCGCTGTTCATCCAGCGCCGCCGGGTGTGGGTGCGGGCGGTCCGGGGCGCGGACGGGCGTACGGTCGTGGAGCTGGCCGGCCTCGGCCGCAGCGAGTCCGCCCGGCTGCCCGAGGAGCTCGCCGCCCTGGCGGCCGACCTGCAGCCCGACGCCCCGCCGGTGGCCGGCGACGAGCCGTCCGACGAGCCGGGCGGTGAGCCGGCAGAAGGCCTCACCGAAGACCCCGCAGCCCCCGCCGCAACGTCCGAAGGAGCGCGCGCGTGATCCTCGCCGCCGCAACCAACGAGAACCTGGCCCAGATCAGCAACGTGCTGATCTACTCGGCCATGGCTGTCTATACCCTCGCCTTCCTCGCACACATCGCCGAGTGGGTCTTCGGCAGCCGCAGCGCCGTCGGCCGCACCGCCGCCGCGATCACCGCCGAGGCCAGGCCCGCCGTGACGGTGAACGTGAAGAAGGAGGGCGGCGGCACGGCCGTCCTGGAACGGCCCCAGGTCGTCACCCGCGCCGCCCCCGGCAGCCGGGACGTCCCCGACGGCCCCGGCGCGGCCGGCGGCAGCGAGAAGGGCGACCTGTACGGGCGCATCGCCGTCTCCCTGACGGTGCTGGCCTTCGCCCTGCACGTGGGCGGCGTCCTCAGCCGCGCGCTGTCCGTGCAGCGGGCGCCGTGGGGCAACATGTACGAGTTCTCCACGACCTTCGCCATGGCCGCCGTCGGCGTCTACCTGGGCCTGCTCGTCGCGAAGAAGAACGTGCGCTGGCTGGGCCTGCCGCTGACCACGTCGATTCTGCTCGACCTGGGCCTGGCCGTCTCGGTGCTCTACACCGACAGCGACCAGCTGGTGCCCGCCCTGCACTCCTACTGGCTGTGGATCCACGTCTCCTGCGCCATCATCTCGGGCGCGGCACTGTGGGTGGGTGCCACTTCCAGCCTCTTCTACCTCTTCCGTGACGGCCACGAGGTGCGCCTGGCGGAGGGCCGCACGGGCGGCGCCTGGGACAACGTCCTCTCGCGCCTGCCGTCGGCCGCCACGCTCGACAAGTTCGCCTACCGCATCAACGCGACCGTCTTCCCGCTGTGGACGTTCACGATCATCGCGGGCGCGATCTGGGCCGAGGCCGCCTGGGGCCGCTACTGGGGCTGGGACCCCAAGGAGGTCTGGTCGTTCATCACCTGGGTCGCCTACGCCTGCTACCTGCACGCCCGCGCCACGGCCGGCTGGAAGGGCCGCAAGGCCGCCTACCTGGCCCTGCTGGCCTTCGCCTGCTACCTGTTCAACTACTACGGCGTGAACATCCTGCTGAGCGGCAAGCACTCCTACGCGGGGGTGTGACGACCGCGGCGTAGCGCGCACTTACGAAGGCCCGCTCCCTCGTTCGGGGGAAGCGGGCCTTTGTGCGAGCGGAGTGCGGGGTGGATTCTTAGACTCGGAACGGACTGGGGAGGTGCCGGATGGCGACCGTGGAGGACTCGGCGAAGCTCGATGAGATGTTCGCCCTCATCGATGCCATGAACGTGCCCGCGGGGTACCGGGCGGAAATCATCGAGGGGGAGATCGTCCTGAATCCGCAGCGCGATGTGCATTCCATGATCATCCGGTTGTTCACCCGTGCCCTCGAGGACGCGAGAGGCATGGACTATCCCGGCATCCTCTGGGACGTACGTGTCGACTTTCCCGGCTGCCTCAACGGCTTCGCTCCCGACGTGGCACTCGTCAGGGAGGGCGCCAAGAAGACGGAAAAGGGCCTCTACCGTTACCAAGATCTGGAGCTGGTCGCGGAGGTCGTCTCCCGGAGCAGCCGGCGGGACGACTTCGGGTCGAAGCTGAAGACCTACGCTGTTGCCGAGGTGCCCACGTACCTGATCGCGGATCCCAAGACCGGGCTCGTGCACGTATTCCACGCCCCCCGTGACGGTGAGTACACCGACGAGACGACGTACACCTTCACGAGCAAGTTCACCCTTCCGTTCCCGGAGATCGTCGTCGACACGACATCCTGGCCCCGTGACTGACGCGCGCGTCGCGACCGACCGTGTTAGACGTGGACGTATGGAGATCCCCTCCCCCTACGGCGCGTCCGAGACGCACGGCGACACGCACACCCTGCGCTACGAGCTGTCGATCCCGTACCCCGTCGACGAGGTGTGGGCCGCCGTCGCCACGCCCGAGGGCCTGCCCACCTGGCTGGCCGCCGCCGAGCCGTTCGAGCAGCGCGAGGGCGGCGCGATCACGCTGCGCTGGCTGAACACCGACGCCGAGGGCAAGGCGACCGTCGCTCCCGGGCAGGTGACCGCGTGGGATCCGCCGCGGCTGGTGGAGTACACCGTGGACGTGCACGGCCGTATCCGCTTCGAGCTGGAGCCCGGCCCGCTGGGTGTCGGCGGGACGCTGCTGCACTTCACCAACGAACTGGCCGGGCCCGAGGACGTGCGCCTGGACTGCCTGGCGGGCTGGCACCACCACTTCGAATACCTGCTGCAGGCACTCGGCGGGAATCCCGCCGACTGGTCGCAGTGGACGATGCAGCGGTGGCGGCAGCTGCGCGAGCGCTACGAGCGCGGGCAGGGCTAGCGCTGGGGGCCCGCGTCCTTGCCGTCGTCCGGGTCGTCCTTCTTCAGCGAGCGCAGGAACTCCGGGTTGTCGTCCGGCGCCACCCAGCGCCGCTCCCCGGCCGCGCGGGCCGCGGCCTTGGGGCGGCCGGCGACCAGCCAGGCCACCGGGCCCACCAGCACCTCGCCGAACAGCAGGATGATGAACACCCACGCCAGCTTCGGCAGACCGCGCACCTCGTTCTCCGGGGTGTTCAGACAGTCGATGAAGGCATAGATCCACAACGCCAGGATCAGCAGAAACGGCAGATACCTGAGCATGGTGGCGGCCCCTGGAAAGCGGTGGTACGGGCCGCTCGGCGGCCCCCGTGACCGCTCCAGGGTAGTGCGTGCTCGATACTGGAACGCATGGCTTACGACGATCTTCGCTCCTTCCTGCGGGCACTGGAGCGCGATGGCGATCTCAAGCGCGTCAAGGCAGAAGTCGACCCGTACCTGGAAATCGGGGAGATCGTCGACAGAGTCAACAAGTCGGGCGGTCCCGCGCTGCTCTTCGAGAACGTCAAGGGCGCGGCCATGCCGCTGGCCATGAACGTCTTCGGTACCGACCGCCGGCTGCTGAAGGCGCTCGGCCTGAAGTCCTACGAGGAGATCAGCGAGAAGATCGGCGGGCTGCTCAAGCCGGAGCTGCCGCAGGGCTTCATCGGCATGCGCGAGGCGTTCGGCAAGCTGGGCGCGATGGCCCATGTGCCGCCGAGGAAGGTCAAGGACGCGCCGGTCCAGGAGGTCGTCCTCACCGGCGACGACGTGGACCTGGAGCAGCTGCCGGCGCTGTTCACCTGGCCCGAGGACGGCGGCTCGTTCTTCAACCTGGGCCTGACCCACACCAAGCACCCCGAGACCGGCGTGCGCAACCTGGGCCTGTACCGCCTCCAGCGCCACGACAAGCGCACCATCGGCATGCACTGGCAGATCCACAAGGACAGCCGCAACCACTACCAGGTGGCCGCCAAGCGCGGTGAGAAGCTGCCGGTCGCCATCGCCTTCGGCTGCCCGCCGGCGGTCACCTACGCCTCCACCGCGCCGCTGCCCGGTGACATCGACGAGTACCTGTTCGCCGGTTTCATCCAGGGCAAGCGCATCGAGATGGTCGACTGCAAGACCGTGCCGCTGCAGGTCCCGGCCAACGCCGAGGTTGTCGTCGAGGGCTGGCTGGAGCCCGGCGAGATGCTGCCCGAGGGGCCCTTCGGCGACCACACCGGCTTCTACACGCCGCAGGAGCCGTTCCCCGCGCTGAAGATCGACTGCGTGACGATGCGGCGGCGCCCGCTGCTGCAGTCGATCGTCGTCGGCCGCCCGCCGACGGAGGACGGTCCGCTGGGCCGCGCCACCGAGCGGTTCTTCCTGCCGCTGCTGAAGGTCATCGTCCCCGACATCGTGGACTACCACCTGCCGGAGTCCGGCGGCTTCCACAACTGCGCGATCGTCTCGATCGACAAGAAGTACCCCAAGCACGCCCAGAAGGTGATGCACGCCATCTGGGGCGCCCACATGATGTCGCTGACCAAGCTGATCATCGTGGTGGACTCCGACTGCGACGTCCACGACCTGCACGAGGTCTCCTGGCGGGCCCTGGGCAACACCGACTACGCCCGCGACCTCACCGTCGTCGAGGGCCCCGTCGACCACCTCGACCACGCCTCCTACCAGCAGTTCTGGGGCGGCAAGGCGGGCATCGACGCCACCGCGAAGTGGCCCGAGGAGGGCTACACGCGCGACGGCGGGTGGCCGCGGATGGTCGAGTCGGATCCGCGGACCGCCGCACTGGTCGACCGCCGCTGGACGGAGTACGGCCTGTGAGCGCGTCCGCCGCCGCCGTCCCGCAGATGGGCCGCGCCCGCGGCTTCCTGCGCGTGGTGATGATCGAGCACTCCGTCTTCGCGCTGCCCTTCGCCTACATCGCCGCGCTGACGGCGATGTTCGAGACGAACGAGCGCATCGACTGGTGGAAGCTCTTCCTCGTCACCGTCGCCATGGTGGGCCTGCGCACCTTCGCGATGGCCTGCAACCGCATCATCGACCGGGAGATCGACGCCCGTAACCCGCGCACCGCCTCCCGCGAGCTGGTCACCGGCGCGGTGTCGGTGCGCTCGGCGTGGACCGGCGCGCTGATCGCCGTCGTCTTCTTCCTGGGCGCCGCGGCCCTGCTCAACCCGCTGTGCCTGGCGCTGGCGCCCATCGCGGTGGTGCCGATGGTGGTCTACCCCTACGGCAAGCGCTTCACCAACTTCCCGCACGCCATCCTGGGCCTGGCCCAGGCCATGGGCCCGGTGGGCGCGTGGCTGGCGGTGACGGGGCAGTGGTCCTGGGACGCGGTCGTCCTGGGCCTGGCGGTCGGTGTGTGGATCGGCGGATTCGACCTGATCTTCGCCTGCCAGGACGTGGCCGCGGACCGGGCGCACGGGGTGAAGTCCACCCCGGCCCGCTTCGGCATCGCCGCCGCGCTGCACGGCGCGCGCGTGTGCCATGTGATCACCACGGGGCTGCTGGTGTGGTACGCGCTGGCGACGCACGTGGGGGTGTTCTTCTGGGCCGGCCTGGTGGTGGTCGCGGGCGCGTTCCTCTACGAGCACTCGATCGTCAAGCCGCGCGACCTGTCCCGCCTGAACCGCGCCTTCTTCACGGTGAATGGTTTCATCGGCATCGCGCTGTTCGTCTGCGCGCTGCTCGACCTGCTGGTGCGGGGCCTGGCCGTGGCCTGAACCGGCACCAGCGAACGCGAGAGGGCGGCCCACCGAACGGTGGGCCGCCCTCTCGCGTCGTGCTCCTAGATGCCGAACGTGCTCCGCTCCGCGTCCTTGCCGCGGTCCCGGCTCCCGGCGGAGCCGTCCAGGCGGTCGCCGCCCAGGGCCATGAACGCGCCCAAGAGGTCCTGCGGCTTGAGCTCCTGTGCGCCGGTGGGCGCCTCGACCTCGGCCGCCTCGCCGCCCTTGACGGTGATGACGAGCGGCAGTTCACCCTTGAGCTCGGTGTCCAGCTGCGCGACGTCGACGGTCAGCCCGGCGAGCATGCCGTCCTTGACGGCCACGTCGACGGTGATGTCCTTGTCGGGGACGTTCTTCAGGCGGTCCTCGGCGGACTTGCCGTCCTTCTTGCCGAAGGGCTCGAGCTTGTCCTTGAGCGGCTTGAGGCTTTCCTGCATGTCCGCGGCGACCTTCTTGGCCGGCAGGGTGACCTTCACATGGTCCGCGCCGTCCTTCCTGCCCGCGTCCTTGAAGTGCGCGTTGTCGCCGAGGGCCTTCTTCACCGCGTCGAGGAACTGCTTCTGCGACTTGCCGTCGGGCGAGAAGGGATTCCCCCCGGACTTGTCCTTGCCGCCCTGGGACTTGGCGAATTCCTCGAGGGCCGCGCTGTCGAAGGAGACCCAGTCGCCCTTCAAGGCGCTCTTGACGGCGCCCATGGAGGCGGGCAGCTGGTCGGTCTTCTTCATCAGCTCGTCGAGGGCCGCCTTCCCGGCGCCCAGCTCGCCGCTCCCGCCGCCCTTGCCCGACTTCTCGGCCAGCGACAGGATTTCCTTCAGGTCGCCGCGCGCGTAGGACGTGCCGGCGGCCGTGCGGGCCTCGAAGAGCGGCTTGCCGCCGTTCTTGGCCAGCTTGTAGGAGATCTTCGCGTTCTTGTTGTCCTCGTCGGTGACGTCCTTGAGCGGCTTGTCGTAACCGGCCGAGAACGAGTACTTCATGCCGACGAGGATGTCGGCGTCGTCGCGCTCGAAGTCGTCGGTGCCCTTCAACGCGTTGTAGATCTTGTCGGCGTCCGCGTCGAAGCCCATTTCGGCGGAGTAGGACTTCTGCTTGCCCAGCTTGTCGAAGGCACGCTCGACCTTCGCGGCCGCCCCGAGCTTGTCGGCCGTATCGCAGGCGGTGGACACGGCGGCCACGAGGGCCACGCAGCCGAACGCGGCAAGACCCTTGCGCTTGATGTGGTTGATGACTCCCCCTATGGACTGATCTCTGGGCAAAACCTAACTAAGTCAAGGAAGATTAAGCATGTCAAAGGACTTTTCGGCCGAGCCTGCGGCCTGCGGATAGGCTCGGGGCGTGGAGCGGTACGAACTCACAACGCAGCGCCGGCCCTGGGTGGTAGGGGTCTCCGGCGCGTCCGGTACGCCCTACGCCGCGGCCGTGGTGCGTGCACTGCTGGCCGCGGGGGAGGCCGTGGACCTGGTCGTCAGCCGGGCCTCGCGGCTGACGCTGCTGGACGAGACCGGGATCTCGTTCCGGGACGCGCACTGGCGGGACGACCTGCGCACCTGGCTGGCGCTGGGCGCGGACGGCAAGCCGGGGACGTTCGAGGCGGACGTGTCCGGGGTGCGGTACTGGGCGGCGGGCGATCTGGCCGCGGGACCGTCCTCGGGCTCGTACCCGGCCAAGGGGATGATCATCGTCCCGGCGAGCACGGCGTGTGTGGCCGGAGTGGCGACGGGCCTGTCGAAGGACCTGCTGCAGCGCGTGGCGAGCGTGACGCTCAAGGAGCGCCGACCGTTGATCGTCGCGGTGCGCGAGACGCCCCTCAGCGGGCAGACGCTCAAGCAGCTCGTGGCGCTCGACGAAGCGGGAGCCGTGGTGCTGCCCGCCTCGCCGGCGTTCTACGCGGGGGCGACGCACATCCAGGATCTGGTGGACTTCGTCGCCGGGCGGGCGCTGGACGCGGCAGGGGTGCCGCACCGGCTGTACCGCCGATGGGAAGGAGAACTCGGTGGTGCGAGCGGTTCCCGCCGGGCGGGCTAGCGCCTGTTGGCCCAGCGCCTCTCGGCCTAGCGCTTCTTGGTGCGCAGGGCGCGCAGCTTCGCGCCGGTGCGGCGCGAGGGGGTGGCGGACTGGTGGGCACGCGAGCGGTTGGCCAGGTCCTGCAGCTCACGCATGCGGGCGTAGGCCATCTCGATCGAGTACACGGTTGCTTCACTCCTGAGGATCGAAGGATCGTCGTCGATTCGCTGATCTGGTGAAAGATTTACGGGGTCTGAACCCTCGTATGCCTTAGATTCTACACGTAAACCGGCGAGTTCGCTGATTATTGAAAGGTGCCAGGCAATGGACGCGGTGGACAGGCAGCTCATCCAGGCCCTGCGGGAGAACGGCCGGGCCTCGTACGCGGAGCTGGGCAGGCTGGTCGGCCTGTCCGGGCCGAGCGTCACGGACCGGATCAACCGCCTGGAGGCGGCCGGCGTCATCACGGGCTACCGCGCGACCGTCAACTCCGCGTCGCTCGGCCTGGGCGTCACCGCCCTGATCGGCATCCAGCTCTCGGACGCCGCCGACCACGAGGACGTCGCCCGGCGGCTGCGCGACCTGGAGGAGATCGAGGACTGCTGGTTCATCGCCGGCGACGACTCGTACATGCTCAAGGTGCGCGTCGGCGACGTGGACGGCCTCGAGCGCACCATCCGCCGCCTGTCCGGCACCAAGGGCGTCAGCCGCACCCGGACCACCATCGTGCTCTCCACCAAGTGGGAGAACCGGGTGGGTGAGCTCCCCGAGGACGCCTGAGGGCGGGGGAGTACGCTCGTTGGGGTTGACGCAGCGGCGGAAATGACAGAGAGGCGGGCGCATCCATGGACGCGGGGCTCAAGCGCGAGCTGGAGGAGAAGGTCCATGCGGGGGAGCGGCTCACCCGCGAGGACGGCATCGCCCTGTACGAGTCCGACGACCTGGCCTGGCTGGGCGGTCTGGCCAACGAGGTGCGCACGCGCAAGAACGGTGACGTCGTCCACTTCAACGTCAACCGCCACCTCAACATGACCAATGTGTGCACGGCGTCGTGCGCGTACTGCTCGTTCCAGCGCAAGCCGGGCGAGAAGGACGCGTACACGATGCGCATCGAGGAGGCCGTCCGCCTCGCCAAGGCGATGGAGAACGAGCACCTCACCGAGCTGCACATCGTCAACGGGCTGCACCCCACGCTGCCCTGGCGCTACTACCCGCGCTCCCTGCGGGCGCTGAAGGAGGCGCTGCCGAACGTCTCCCTGAAGGCCTTCACCGCCACCGAGATCCAGCACTTCGAGAAGATCTCCGGGCTGCCGGCCTCCGAGATCCTCGACGAGCTGATCGACGCCGGTCTGGAGTCGCTGACCGGCGGCGGCGCGGAGATCTTCGACTGGGAGGTGCGGCAGCACATCGTCGACCACGACACCCACTGGGAGGACTGGTCGCGCATCCACCGCCTCGCCCACTCCAAGGGCCTCAAGGGCCCCTGCACCATGCTCTACGGGCACATCGAGGAGCCGCGCCACCGCGTGGACCACGTGCTGCGCCTGCGCGAGCTGCAGGACGAGACGGGCGGCTTCCACGTCTTCATCCCGCTGCGCTACCAGCACGACTTCGTGGACATGAAGGACGGCAAGATCCGCAACCGGCTGCAGTCGCGCACCTCGATGGCCACCGGTGCCGAGGCGCTGAAGACCTTCGCCGTCTCGCGGCTGCTGTTCGACAACGTGCCGCACGTGAAGGTGTTCTGGGTCATGCACGGCGTCCAGACCGCCCAGCTCGCGCTGCAGCACGGCGCGGACGACATGGACGGCTCGGTCGTCGAGTACAAGATCACCCACGATGCCGACAACTACGGCACGCCCAACAAGCTCACCCGTGACGACCTGCTGGAGCTCATCCGCGAGGCCGGCTTCCGGCCGGTGGAGCGCAACACGCGCTACGAGGTCATCCGCGAGTACCCGGGCCCGGACGCCTCGCTGCGCGAATCGCCGCAGCCGATGCGGGTCTGAGATCCACTTCGGATCCGCTCCGCGGCGTGCTGTACTGGCTGTGTTTGACTGCACTGGTCTGTGTTTGACTGCACCCGCACCTTTCGGTCGTCATCGAGAAGAAGGTCCCGTCCGTGAGTAGCCACAAGAACGCCTCGCTCCGCTACACCGCCTCGCGAGTGGGCCTGCTCATCGTGTGCTTCGCCGTCGTCTACGGGCTCTGCTGGGCGCGGCTGATCCCGCTCGGTGTGGGCAACTCGAACCTGCCGTGGATGGTGCTGCTGGCGCTCGTCCTCTCCGCGCCGCTGAGCTGGGTCCTGCTGCGCAAGCAGCGCGACGCCATGTCCGAGCAGATCGTGGAGCGCGTGGACCGGGCGAAGGCGCGGATCAACGCGAACGCCGGCCAGGAGGACGGGGCGTAGAGCCGCGGAGCACTCCGGGGTCCCGGGCGGGGTAAAACGCCTCATTCGCGGGCAAGGGGTGTAAGACTCCTCACATACCTACCGACGCCCTGTGGCGGAACAGCCGTTCCGCCACAGGGCGTCGGCGCGTTTTCGGCTGCGTGCGCCTCAAAGTTTCTCTTTGGGTTGCTCAAAGCACCGGTGTTACCGTGTTCGGCATGTCGACGCCCCCGTCCAACCCGGCGTCCGCTCAGCGCGGGCGCATATCGCGCATCCTCAGTGTCCCGTTCTGGGCCCAGATCCTGCTCGCCCTCGTGCTGGGCGCCCTGCTGGGCTGGGTCGCCAAGAGCGGTGACGTCTCCTGGCTCCAGACCACCCTCGACAAGATCGGCGGCATCTTCGTCCAGCTGCTGATGGTGGTGGTCGCCCCGCTGGTGTTCTTCGCCATCCTGGTGTCGATCACCAACCTGCGGAACGTCTCCAACGCCGCCCGGCTGGCCACCCGCACCCTGCTCTGGTTCATGATCACGTCGCTGATCGCGGTCGTCATCGGCCTCGCCATCGGCCTGCTCACGGACCCGGGCGCCGGCACCGGCCTGACCGCCGCCGACGGCGGCGACCCGAAGAAGAAGGGCTCCTGGCTCGACTTCCTCACCGGCATCGTCCCCACCGACGTCATCACGCCCTTCACCGAGCTCAACGTCCTGCAGATCGTCTTCATGGCGGCCGTCGCCGGCATCGCCGTGCTGCAGATCGGCGAGAAGGCCCAGCCCCTGCTGGCCTTCAGCGAGTCCGTGCTCGAGCTGCTGCAGAAGGTGCTGTGGTGGGTCATCCGGCTCGCCCCGCTGGGCAGCCTGGGCCTGGTCGGCAAGGCCGTCTACACCTACGGCTGGGGCCTGATCAGCAAGTACGCGACCTTCACCGCCGACATCTACGTCGGCTGCGCCATCGTCCTGTTCGGCGTCTACCCGCTGCTGCTGGCCACCGTGGCCAAGGTCAACCCGCTGCGCTTCTTCAAGGGCGCCTGGCCCGCCATCCAGCTGGCCTTCGTCTCCCGCTCCTCCGTCGGCACCATGCCGCTGACGCAGAAGGTCACCGAGCGCCTGGGCGTGCCGAAGGAGTACGCCTCCTTCGCGGTGCCGTTCGGCTCGACGACCAAGATGGACGGCTGCGCCTCGATCTACCCGGCCATCGCGGCGATCTTCGTCGCGCAGGTCTTCGACGTGCCGCTGGAGATCAAGGACTACGTCCTGATCGCCTTCGTCTCGGTCATCGGCTCGGCCGCCACGGCCGGCCTGACCGGCGCCACGGTGATGCTGACCCTGACCCTGTCCACCCTGGGCCTGCCGATGGCGGGCGTGGGCCTGCTGCTGGCCATCGACCCGATCGTGGACATGATGAGGACGGCCACGAACGTCGCAGGTCAGGCCGTGATCCCCGTGATCGTCGCCGCCCGGGAGAAGATCCTGGACCGCGAGGCGTACGAGACGGCCGACGGCTCGCACCTCGAGCCGGTGGCGCAGGCGAAGGCGGAGCCCGTCGCAGCGTGACGCGGGCGGCTTGATCTCCACCCTTGACGTCCCTCCTCCCCGTGATATTACCTGCCGGTAACGTGACGGGGGGGAGGGATTTTTGTCGTGACTGTCATGAATTCTGTGGAGCCCGTGCCGACCAAGGCCACCCGCAAGGCCGGCGGCAAGACCAAGCGGATGCCCCGGGAGGTGCGCGAGCGGCAGATGCTCGACGCGGCGGTGGAGGTCTTCGCCCGGCGCGGGTACAACGCGGCCTCCATGGACGAGATCGCCGAGCTGGCCGGGGCGTCCAAGCCGCTGGTCTACCTCTACCTCAACTCCAAGGAAGACCTCTTCAGCGCCTGCATCCGGCGCGAGGCCGCGGCACTGATGGCCGCCGTGCGGTCGGCGTCCGAGCCGGACGAGCCCGCCGACCGGCGGCTGTGGAGCGGGCTGCGGGCCTTCTTCGCGCACACCGCCCGCCATCCCGCCGGCTGGGCGGTGCTCTCCTGCCAGGCCCGCACCAACGGCGAGCCGTTCGCGCCGGTGGTGGCCGGGCTCCGGCAGGAGATGGTGGCCCTGGTCACCCGGCTGATCACCGAGACGGCCGAGGCCGCCGACCGCCCCGTACCGCCCGCGCCCCTCGAGGCGGCCGGCCTCGCGCACGCGCTCGTGGGCGCCGCCGAATCGCTCGCGGGCTGGGCCAACACCGACGCCTGCGCCGCCCCCTCGGAGGAGGAGACGGCCCGCACGCTGATGGACGTGGTGTGGGTGGGGCTGGACAACCTCAGGCACGGACGGCGCTGGACGCCGGCCGCGATGTCCTGAGCCCTCCCGTCGCGGTGCCGCGGGCCGGCGCCCGCCTTCCGGTGGAGGCGCCGTTCCCGGTCTGGTCCCGCGTACGCCCCCGGGCGTACATTTACGGCCATAGATTTACCGCTGAGTAAGGTTACTTGCCGGTCTCGTACGTGGGTCTGGAACAGGAGCCGCACGTGTCCGTACCGCCCAGCGCAGCCCCCCGACTCGTATCGCCCCGCACGACGGCCGTCGCCGGAGTCGTCCGCGAGGCCTCGGTCCCCCCGCTCGCCGCACCCGTCGCCCAGGGCTCGCTCGGCGACCTGCCCTTCGACAACGCCGGCGCCGCCCCCGACGACGTCGTGATCAGCCGCAGGCAGGACGACGGCCTGTGGCGCGACGTCACCGCCGCCCGCTTCGCGGCCGAGGTGCGCTCCGTCGCCAAGGGCCTGATCGCCCGGGGCCTGCGGCCCGGCGACCGGCTCGCCATCATGGCCCGCACCTCCTACGAATGGACGCTGCTGGACTTCGCGGCCTGGGCCGCGGGCCTGGTCACCGTCCCCGTCTACCCCACCTCCGCGCCCGTCCAGGTGCACTGGATCCTCCAGGACTCCGGCGCCACCGCGTGCGTCGTCGAGACCGCCGAACAGGCCCGGACCGTCGAGGACGCGGCACTGCCCGGCCTGGCCCACCTGTGGTCCCTCGACGGCGGCGTGGTCGGCGAACTCGTCGCCGCCGGACGGTCGTTACCGAACGCGGTCGTGGACGAGACGCGCGCCGCCCGCACCCCCGACGACATCGCCACCCTCATCTACACCTCCGGCACCACCGGTCGCCCCAAGGGCTGCGTACTGACGCACGCCAACTTCTTCGCCGAGGTCGACAACGCCACCGAGCTGCTGCACCCGGTCTTCAGGGCCACCACCAAGGAGCCCGCCTCCACCCTGCTCTTCCTGCCCCTGTCGCACGTCTTCGGCCGCATGGTCGCGGTCGGCTGCCTACGGGCACGGGTGCGGCTCGGCCACTCCTCCGGCATGCGCGCCGAGGAACTGCGCCCGGCGCTCGCCGGGTTCCGGCCGACGTTCCTGCTGACCATCCCCTACGTCCTGGAGAAGATCTACAACACCGGCCGGGCCACGGCCGAACACATGGGTCGCGCCGACTCCTTCGACCGCGCGGTGGGCGTCGCCATCCGGCACGGCGAGGCCACCTCGGAGCTCCGGCACGGCACCGGGACCGGCCCCGGGCCGCGGCTGCGCGCCGCCCGCGCCCTGTACGACCCGCTGGTCTACCGCCGCATCCGCACCGCCCTCGGCGGCCGGGTCCGCTACGTCATCAGCGGCGGCTCCCCGCTCGGCCACCGGCTCGCCGCCTTCTACGCGGGCGCCGGCATCGAGGTCTTCGAGGGCTACGGCCTCACCGAGACCACCGCCGCCGCCACGATGACCCCGCCGCTGCGCCCGCGGCCGGGCACCGTCGGCTGGCCGCTGCCCGGCGGCGGGGTGCGCATCGCGGACGACGGCGAGGTACTGCTGCGCGGCGGGCACGTCTTCGCCGGGTACTGGGACGCCGGGCGGCAGGCGCCGGACGGCCGGGCGGGGGAGTGGTTCGCCACCGGGGACATCGGCGCACTCGACGGCGACGGGTACCTGACCATCACCGGCCGTAAGAAGGAGCTGATCGTCACCTCGGGCGGCAAGAACGTCGCGCCCGCCCCGCTGGAGGACCGGCTGCGCGCCCATCCACTGGTCGACCAGTGCGTGGTCCTCGGCGACGACCGGCCCTACATCAGCGCGCTGATCACCCTCGACGAGGACGGCTTCGCGCACTGGCAGCGGATGAACGGCCTGACCGACGTGCCGGTGGAGGAGCTGGTGGCCGACAAGGGGCTGCTGGCCGCGCTGCAGGAAGCGGTGGACGACGCCAACTCCCTCGTCTCGCGGGCGGAGTCGATACGGAGGTTCGCCGTCCTGCCGGTGACCTTCACCGAGGAGTCGGGACACATCACGCCGTCGCTCAAGCTCAAGCGGGCCGCGATCGCACGGGACTTCGCCGACGAGATCGAGACGCTGTACGAGAACTGAGCGCGCGGGACGGATGAAGCCGGACGGGCCCGGTCGGACCCGTCCGGCTCACTTTCCCTTCCTGTACTAGCAGTTGCCGCGCGTCGGCTTGCCCGCGAAGCGGTCGGCGAGCCAGTTGGCGGCCGGTATCGACTCGGTGACCGCACCCAGCACGTGCTCGCCCAGCGGCAGCGACTTCCACTGCACGTCGGCGCCCTTCGCGCACCAGTCGGCGCGCAGTTGCTTGCCGACGGAGTAGGGGATCAGCTCGTCGATGACGCCGTGGTAGAGGTACACGGGGTGGCCGGGTGCGCGGGTGCCCAGGTCGGAGGCGCGCAGGGCGCGCTGCCAGTCGGCGTCCTGCAGGGGGTTCCTGACGGTCACGTCGGAGATGCGCTTGAAGAGCCCGGCGACGGTGTTGACCGCCACGCAGTGCTTCTTCATGAAGTCGACGTAGGAGCGGCCCTTGGCGTTGAGGTACTGGTCCAGGCGCAGTTCGGGGTAGGCGGCGTTGTGGCCGGCGGCGGACATCAGGACGAGGCCGGCGCCGATGTTGCCGTTGTTGAACTCGGCGGTCTTCAGCAGGTCGGCGGGCACGCCGCCGGTGGCGGTGCCGCGTACGTCCAGTTCGGGGGCGTAGGAGTCGTGGAGCTCGGCGGCCCAGCTGGTGGCCTGGCCGCCCTGGGAGTAGCCCATGAGGCCGACCGGGCTCTTCCTGCTCAGGCCGGAGACCGGCAGCCGCTGTGCGGCGCGGGCGGCGTCGAGGACGGCGTGGCCCTCGGCGCGGCCGACGGCGTAGGTGTGGTCGCCGGGGGTTCCCAGGCCTTCGTAGTCGGTGACGGCGACGGCCCAGCCGCGCAGGGTGAGCTGCTGGATGAGGTTGGCCTCCAGGGTGGTGCCGAGGGGGAAGCCGGCCGAGGGGGCGCACTGGTCGCCGAGACCGACCGTGCCGACGGCGTAGGTGACCAGGGGGCGGGGGCCCGTCCGGCCGTCCTGGGGGACGATCACGGTGCCGGAGACGACGTTGGGGGCGCCCTTGGCGGTGGTGGAGCGGTAGGTGATGCGCCAGGCCTTGGTATTGGTGGGCTGGCCCGGCAGCGGGTGGAAGGAGGTGGGGGCGAAGGTGACGATGTCGCCGGGGGATCCCGCCGGCTTGTCGTCGGCGGAGGCGGTGCCGTTCGCCAGGCCGAAGGAGACGGTGAGTGCGGCGAGTGCGGCGAGGGCTCTGGTGCGCAGGCGCATGCGGCTCTCCCAACTGTCCAGTGATGCCGAAGCAGTTGGGCCGAACGTAGTAACCGATGGGTAACTTGATGCTGACCGGGACGCTCAGCTTCGTTGACCGCGGAGCCGGTACGTGCCGGGGGTGACGCCGGTCCAGCGGCGAAAGGCCCGGTGGAAAGCGGTGTCCTCGGAGAAGCCGAGCCGGGCGGCGAGTTCCGCTATCGGTTCGCGGCCCTCCGTCAGGCCGGTGATCGCCGCGTCCCGCCGCACCTGGTCCATCAGGAGCCGGTACGAGGTCCCCTCCTCCCGCAGCCGGCGGCGGAGCGTCGCCGGGCTCACCGCCAGCCGCGCCGCGAGCTGCGCGACCTCCGGCAGCCGGGGTGGGCGGCCCTCGCGCAACGCCCTGACGAAGGCGCGCCGGACCTGTTCGGTGACGGTGGTGCGGTCGTCGCGGCGGCCCATCAGCCCGGCCGGGGCGCCGCGCAGCAGTTCGCGCAGGCTCTCCTCGTCCCGTACCAGGGGTGCCGCCAGCCAACGGGCGTCGAAGGCGGCGCCCGTGCGCACGGCCCCGAACCGCACCGGGCAGCCGAACACCGTCGCGTACTCGTCGGCGTGGGGCGGTGCGGGGCAGGCGAAGCCGACCCGCAGCAGCGGGATGCGGCGGCCGGTGAGCCAGCCGGCCAGCCGGTGCCAGACGGCGAGGACGCACTCGGCCGCGAAGCGGCCCTCGGGGAGGTCGCGCAGGTCGTCGCGGAGGGTGAAGAAGGCCTCGTCGTCCTCGCGTTCGAGGGCGAGCGCGGGGCCGCCGGGGAAGAGCCCGTAGAAGCGGGCGGCCCGCCGGATCGCGGTGCCCAGGTCGCGGCAGCCGAGGCAGGCGTGGCACATCATGGCGAAGGTGCCGGGCCGGCTGGGGGCGGGGCCCAGGCCCAGGAACTCGTCGCCGGTGGCCCGGTGCAGGGCCCGTATCAGGCCGGCGAACTGCTCGGCGCTCACCCGGGCGCGGTCGTCGCCGGGCAGCAGCGGGGGGATGCCGGCCTGTTGCAGCAGTGGCACGGTGTCGATGCCGAGCCGGTGCGCGCCGCCGAGCGCGGCCCGGACGTGGTGGACCGCGAGTGTCGACCTGTCCATGTCATGAACGGTAGCCGTGGTCGAGCGCCGGGGTCAGTGGTGCCTCTGCGCGCACTTGATGCCGAACGAGGACTTCGGCATCGGGAACGGGCTGCCGGCGCCCACTCTCCGAAACTGCTGCGGGCAGGGGCCGGTGAACGCTATGCGGCGGAAATCGATGCGCTGTACGAACAGGGGGACAAAAGTTCGTCAGGAAATGCGGTGACGGCCGTAAGGAAAACGCAAGGAAAAACAGGACCGGGGCGTTCCGGAAAAGGCAGGAGCCCTGCCCTCCCGCGTGTGCGGAAGGCAGGGCTCCTTCGGTACTGCTGGTCGACCGCGATCGGTCGGGCCGGAGAGATCCGAGGATCAGACCGGGGTGACGTTCTCCGCCTGCGGACCCTTGGGGCCCTGCGTGACGTCGAAGTTGACCTGCTGGTTCTCCTCGAGGGAGCGGAAGCCAGAGGCGTTGATCGCGGAGTAGTGAACGAAGACGTCGGGGCCCCCGCCGTCCTGGGCAATGAAGCCAAAGCCCTTTTCAGCGTTGAACCACTTCACGGTTCCGGTAGCCATAAAGCCCTCCTTGGGCCCAAAGGGTTGCCCTGCTCCAGAACCTGCGAGAAGTCTGAAAACTACAAAAGCCTGCGGGTCACATGCTCCGCAGGCTCTGTACTGCAAGGGAAACCAAACTGCAACTTGCGGCGAGCCTAGCACGCCAGGTTCTTCCGGGGAAGGAGTCAAAGATCACGCTCAAGGAGGGTTTTCCGGTGCTTCACGACGGAAAAGATGCACGTTCGGGCCGGTGCACCGGCACCCCGCCCCGGCGCCCGCGCGAAGCCGGGGCTAGCCTCCGGATGTGGACAATTCAGCCTCAGACGTAGCGATCGCCGACGACGTCCGCGAGCCGCTCCGCAGCCGCCCCCGCGTCGGCCACATCCAGTTCCTCAACTGCCTGCCCCTCTACTGGGGCCTCGCCCGCACCGGCGCGCTGCTCGACCTGGACCTGACCAAGGACACCCCCGAGAAGCTCAGCGAGCGGCTCGTCCAGGGCGACCTGGACATCGCCCCGGTCACCCTGGTCGAGTTCCTGAGGAACGCCGACGACCTCGTCGCGCTGCCGGACATCGCGGTGGGCTGCGACGGGCCGGTGATGTCCTGCGTGATCGTCTCCCAGCTGCCGCTGGAGGAGCTGGACGGCGCCCGCGTCGCGCTCGGCTCCACCTCGCGCACCTCCGTGCGGCTGGCGCAGCTGCTGCTCGCCGAGCGCTACGGGGTCACCCCCGACTACTACACGTGCCCGCCCGACCTCGGCGCGATGATGCAGGAGGCGGACGCCGCCGTGCTGATCGGGGACGCCGCCCTGCGGGCCTCGCTGCACGACGCGCCCCGGCTCGGCCTGGAGGTCCACGACCTGGGGCGGATGTGGAAGGACTGGACGGGGCTGCCGTTCGTCTTCGCGGTGTGGGCCGCGCGTCGCGACTACCTGGCGCGTGAGCCGGGGATCGTCGCCAAGGTGCACGAGGCGTTCCTGGCCTCGCGGGACCTGTCGCTGCAGGAGGTCGGCAAGGTCGCCGAGCAGGCCGCGCGCTGGGAGGCGTTCGACGCCGAGCTGCTGGAGCGCTACTTCACCACGCTCGACTTCCGCTTCGGCCCCGAGCAGCTGGCGGGCGTCGCGGAGTTCGCCCGCCGCACCGGGCCCACCACGGGCTTCCCCGCCGACGTACGGGTGGAACTGCTGAAGCCCTGATCCCTCCGGGGAGGGACCAGGGCTCTCAGGGCGTGTCCGACGGATCGGCGCGAGCCGGGCCCCCGTGGAACGGACGGGGGCCGGCGGGCGGGATCACGCGATCAGGGGCCTACGGGGCTACCGGGCCCTCGATGTGCTCGCTGATCCACTGCATGCTGCCCGCGTCCATGCCCTCGATGTAGGTCTTGGCGTTGTGCTTGCCGCCCTGGATCACCTGCAGCCGGGTGTGGACGGGGCCCTTGTTGCCGTAGGTGGCGATGAACTTGTCCACGTTCGTCCGGATGATCGAGTGCTCCGCCGATCCGTACTGGAAGGCGAGGTAGACGTCCGGGCCCTTGCGCGCGATCAGGTCCTTGGCCAGCACCTCGGGGTTGTTGGCGGCCTTCTCCTTCTCGAAGCCCTTCCACAGCGGCGAGTCCGGCACGATGTCCGGGCCGGAGGCGATCGCGGCCTTGAACTTGTCCGGGTGCTTCAGCACGGCCTTCATGCCGGCGAAGGCGCCGGAGGAGGAGCCCATGTACGCCCAGCCGTCACGCGACTTGATCGTGCGGAAGTTGGCCTTGACCAGGTCCGGGACGTCCTCGGTCAGCCAGGTGCCCATCTTCGGCTGGTTGGGGATGTCACTGCCGTCCCAGTACAGACCGCCGTCGTCCGGCTTCGGGTTCAGCACGGGCATCGCCAGGATGAAGGGCTTGCCCTTGCCCTCGTTGTACCACTTGGTGATCGACGACTCGAGGTGCAGGCCTCCGTCGTCCATCCAGTAGTTGTTCGGGAAGCCGGGGCCGCCGGGCAGCGCGATCAGGACCGGGAAGCCGTGGTCCTTGAACTTCGGGTCCTTGTAGGCCTTGGGCGCCCACACCCACACCTTGCCCTTGAAGCCGGACTTCTTGCCGTCCAGCGTGGTGACGGCGACCTGGGTGCCGTCGGAGAGGGTGCTGGTGTTCTTGAACTCCGCCTGCGGGCCGGTCGGCATCAGGACCTTGGAGTCCTTCTTCTGCTGGTTCGCCCCGCCGCCGTTCTTGCCGCCGGCCTGGTCCTGGCCGAAGCTGACCGGCTTGCCCTTGTCGGAGAACGGGCCGATCTTGAAGTAGTTCAGCACACCGGCGGTGACCAGGCCGAGCACGGCTATGGACGCCACGATGATCGTCCACTTCTTGGCCCGCCCGGCCCGGCGGCGGCCCTGCGACTGGTAGTCGTGGGGCTCGTAGTCGCCGCCACCCGGGTGCGGGTAGGTGTCGGTCTGCTGGTAGCCACCGGGCTGCGGGTAGCCGCCACCGGGCGGCGGCGGGTAGTTCCCGCCGCCCTGGTAGCCGCCGCGCGGCTGCTGATATCCCCCGTTGGGCTGGTAGCCCCCGTTGGGTGAGTGCGTCATCGCGTCGCTCCGGATGATGCTGCTGCCCCGAAGGACATGACGGTTTGTTCCGTCCTAGTGGATGGGCAAACCAGGCTGCGGGGTTCCTGGCCGGTCCCGTGAATTGAGTCATAGGCTGAAAATCGGGGCCGCAGGGCCCGCACAGGGGGAGGCGAAGGGCCCGATGCAGCCACTGACGGCGGAAGACCCACAGGTCATAGGGGCGTACCGGCTGCTGGGCCGGCTCGGCGCAGGCGGCATGGGCCGGGTCTACCTCGGGCGCAGCGCCGGCGGCCGCACGGTGGCCGTCAAGGCGGTACATCCGCATTTCGCCCTGGACGAGCAGTTCCGGGCGCGTTTCCGGCGGGAAGTGGAATCCGCCCGGAAGGTCGGCGGCGTGTGGACGGCGCCCGTCCTGGACGCCGACCCGGAGGCCGCCGTGCCCTGGGTGGCCACCGGCTACGTCGCCGGCCCCTCGCTCACCCAGGCCGTGGCCGAGCTGGGCCCGCTGCCGGAGCCGACCGTACGGACGCTGGGCGCGGGCCTGGCCGAGGCGCTGGCGGCGGTGCACGGCCTGGGGCTGGTGCACCGGGACGTCAAGCCCTCGAACGTGCTGCTGGCGCTGGACGGCCCCCGCCTGATCGACTTCGGCATCGCCCGCGCCACCGACGGCACGGCCTCCCTCACCACGACCGGCGTCTCCATCGGCTCGCCCGGCTACATGTCGCCCGAGCAGATCCTGGGCAAGGGCGTCACCGGGGCGGCGGACGTCTTCTCGCTGGGCGCGGTGCTGGCGTACGCGGCCACCGGCGCGCCGCCCTTCATCGGCGACAGCTCGGCGGTGCTGCTGTACAAGGTCGTCCACGAGGAGCCCGTGCTGGGCGCGGGCCTGACCGGTGACCTGCGGGAGCTGGTCGCGCGCTGCCTGGCCAAGGCGCCCGAGGGCCGGCCCGGCCCGCAGGAGGTGGCACGCCGCCTCGCCCCGGCCGAGGGCGCGAGCGGGCTCGTACGCTCGGGCTGGCTGCCGGCGGCGCTGGTGGAGCGGGTCAGCCGGCAGGCGGTGGAACTGCTGGACCTGGAGGCGGGGGCGACGGGCGCGCCGGCCCGCGCGCCGGGCGCGTTCGGGCCGCCGCACGCCGCGTACGGGCCGGGTTCGACCCAGCCCTCCCATCCGCCGCAGCCGGCGCCCGCCGGGTCGGGGAAGAACGGGAAGGACGGGAAGGGCGGGAAGGACGGGAAGAAGCGGATCGCGCTGTCCGCCTCCTCCGCCGGGGCCTCCGGCGGGGCCTCTGCCGGGACGGAGCGTCGCAAGGTGAGCTGCACGCTCGTGCTGACCGTCACCGGGGTGCTGGCCGCCGGTCTGCTGACCGGCGCGTTCGTCAGCGGCCTGCTGCCCGGCACCAGCCCGGGTGGCTCCTCCGGCGGCAACGACACCGCGGCCCCGCCGGCCGCCACGGCATCCGGCCCGGCGGCCCGCTCCGACGTCCCCAAGGAGTTCCTGGGCACCTGGACCGGCCAGGTCATCCAGTCCGACGGCACCCCCAACGGCACCATGACCAGCACCGTCACCGCCGGCGGCAAGGGCACCTACGTCATCCGCACGACATACTCGGTGCTCAGCGTCGTGGAATGCCGCGCCAAGGCGAAGCTGCTCTCGGCCACCGACGACAAACTCACGCTGCGGGAGAGCACCGACGGGGAGCGCAGGGCCCTGTGCACGGGCGGAACGTCCACCGTGACGTACACGCGCACCGACGGCGGCCGGCTCGCCTTCACCTCCGACGACGCCAAGGGCGGCAGACCGACGGCGACGCTCACCAGGAGCGGCAGCTGACGGGACGAACTGCTCGGTGACCGGACCGGACCGAGGCGCGGCAAGGCCCTCGCGTAGGCTGGCCCGGTATTCGCATACCCCCTCCGAAGGGACGCCCGGTGACCGAGAACGCCGACCTTCAGTTGGTCCTCGACCGTGCCGCAGCAGGTGGCCGGATCACCCCGGAGGAGGCGCTCGAGCTGTACCGGTCCGCGCCGCTGCACGCGCTGGGCCAGGCCGCCGACGCCGTGCGCCGCAGGCGCTACGCGGGCACCGAGCACATCGCGACGTACATCATCGAGCGCAACATCAACTACACGAACTCGTGTGTCACCGCGTGCAAGTTCTGCGCCTTCTTCGCCCCGCCCAAGAGCGACAAGGTCTGGACCCGCCCGCTGGACGACATTCTGCGCCGCTGCGCGGAGACGGTCGAGCTCGGCGGCACGCAGATCATGTTCCAGGGCGGCCACCACCCGGACTACGGCGTGGAGTACTACGAGGAGCACTTCTCGGCGATCAAGAAGGCGTTCCCGCAGCTCGTCATCCACTCCCTCGGCGCGTCCGAGATCGAGCACATGTCGCGCATCTCGGGCGTCAGCGCCGAGGAGGCCATCCGGCGCATCCACGCCGCGGGCCTCGACTCCTTCGCGGGCGCCGGCGCCGAGCTGCTGCCGGCGCGGCCGCGCAAGGCCATCGCGCCGCTGAAGGAGTCCGGCGAGCGCTGGCTGGAGATCATGGAGCTCGCCCACAACCTGGGTGTCGAGTCGACCTCCACCATGCTGATGGGCACCGGCGAGACCAACGCCGAGCGGATCGAGCACCTGCGGATGATCCGCGACGTGCAGGACCGCACGGGCGGCTTCCGCGCCTTCATCCCGTACACGTACCAGCCGCAGAACAATGCGCTGAAGGGCCGCACGCAGGCCACCATCTTCGAGTACCTGCGCATGATCGCCATCGCGCGGCTCTTCCTCGACAACGTCGCCCACATCCAGGGCTCGTGGCTGACGACGGGCAAGGAGATCGGCCAGCTCTCGCTGCACTACGGCGCGGACGACCTGGGCTCGATCATGCTCGAGGAGAACGTGGTCTCCTCGGCCGGCGCCAAGCACCGCTCCAACCGGATGGAGATCATCGACCTCATCCGCAAGGCGGGCCGCGTCCCGGCGCAGCGCGCGACCACCTACGAGCACCTGCTCGTCCACGACGACCCGGCGAACGACCCGGTCGACGACCGCGTGGTCTCGCACCTGTCCTCGACGGCGATCGAGGGCGGCACGGCCCATCCCGAGCTGAAGATCGTCCAGGCGAGCTGACGGACGGACGATGTCCACGGTCCACCGCGTGCGCGCGCTACGGCTGACAGAGGACGGTGAGCTGCTCGAGGCTCCCGGCGGTTGTGCCGTCGCCGTCTCCGGCGGCCGGTTCGCCGCCATCGGCCCGTACGAGCGGGTGCGCGCGGAAGCCGGAGAGCACGCGCGCGTGCGCGAGTGGGACGGCGTTCTGACGCCCGGCCGGTACGAGCCCGACGGCGCCGCGTATCTGGAAGCCATGTACCACCCGGACCCCCGCGAGGCCGACGAGCTGGGCACCGCCCCACTGACCGGCCCCGCGCTCGCGGCACTGGAGATGACGGACACCCGCTGGGGCCACAGCGCCCGGCGCGGCGTCCAGCGGCTGCTGGCGGTGGGGACGACGGCCCTGTCGGGCCCCTTCGTACGGGCGGCGGTGCGTACCGCCGTCGAGCGGTCCGGCATCCGCGTTCTGCCCGGTCCCCGGCCCAGGGCCCTGACGCTGTCCGGCGCGGCCGACTTCGCGGTGTTCGCGGACGACGGCGGGGCACTGGTGACGGTCCTCGACGGACGGCTGGTGTACCGGCGCCGCTGAGGGCGGCGGCGGTTCCGGCGCGGGAGCCCGTTCATTACTTCGGGTGACGCTACGGTCGTATATGAGACCGCGATCCGTACCCGCGTCCAGACTCACGCCGTGTTGCAAGAAGCCGTGTGGCGAGAACAGGTGAAGCGGGCCATGGCCGCGAACGTGTGGAACCCCCCTGGGGCGGACGGCTGGACGTTCGAACAGGTCAAGGGGCTGGAGCTGCCCGTCGTCTGGGAGCTCTGGGACGGCTGGGTCCGGGTTCATGGGAGGACCGACGCGTGGCACAACCTCGTGCGGAGCAATCTGCGCGATCGCCTCGACGCCGCCGGACAGGGGGCCTGCTGCGCGGTCACGGGCATGCCTGTCGTGATCGAGGAAGACCTCGTGGTGAAGCCGGACGTCGTTGTCGTCGATGCGGGGGAAGTAGACCTCAGCACGGCCGAGTACGTGCCAGTGGAGCGCGTGAAGCTCGCCGTCGAGGTCGTGATGATGCCGACGTCCCGGTCCTTGGATCGCGTCCTCAAGCCGGCGGTGTTCGCCGGGGCCCGGCTACGGAACTTCTGGCGCGTGGAACGGCTTGAGGACGATTCCCCCGAGGTGCACGAGTACTGGCTCCATCGCGATACGGGCGCGTACATCTCGGCCTGCGATCGCCCCCGCCACAGCGGAAGGCTGGAGACGGACCGCCCGTTTCCGGTGAACATCGACCTGGCGAGCCTCGTACGGCTCTGACCGGCCCCGTCAGTGATCCGTAAGGACCACATCCCCGCACGTCAGGGCGGCATTAAGGGGAGCCCTTCCTACCGCTTTCACCCGGCAGGATGAGCAGCGCGGGGACGGCCGCTGCCGGCGGTCCCGCGGTGCGAAATGTGGAGGGCCCAGTCGTACAGACAGGCCGCAAGGACGCGCACTGCCGGTAGGAAGCCACGTTGCCGAGGGGGCGACGGGTGGGGGGACCGGTGGTCCTTGGGGCCGGGGGGCCCACAGGAGTACGCGCAGTCGAGCACCGTGGGGCAGCCGGGTCCTTCCCGGGCGAGCCGTCCCCGTCCAGAGTCCCGCGAGGCCCGTGGTGAACAATGGGCTCGTGACCCGAGCATCCCTGGACAAGCAGCCGCACGAAGTCGCCGCGATGTTCGACGACGTGGCGGCGAAGTACGACCTCACCAACGATGTCATCTCGCTCGGCCAGGCCCGCCTGTGGCGCAAGGCCGTAGCGCAGGCCGTCGCCGCCCGTCCGGGGGAGAAGGTCCTCGACCTCGCCGCCGGCACCGGCACCTCCTCCCTGCCCTTCGTCGCCGACGGCGCCTACGTCGTCCCGTGCGACTTCTCGCTCGGCATGCTCCGCGAGGGCAAGAAGCGCAACCCCTGGCTGCCGCTGACCGCCGGTGACGCGACCCGCCTGCCCTTCGCCGACAACGTCTTCGACGCCGTCACCATCTCCTTCGGGCTGCGCAACGTCCAGGAGACCGACACCGCGCTGCGCGAGCTGCTGCGGGTGACCAAGCCCGGCGGGCGCGTGGTGATCTGCGAGTTCAGCCAGCCCACCTGGGCGCCCTTCCGTACCGTCTACACCGAGTACCTGATGCGCGCCCTGCCGCCCATCGCGCGCACGGTCTGCAGCAACCCCGACGCGTACGTCTACCTCGCCGAGTCCATCCGTTCCTGGCCCGACCAGCCCGCGCTCGCCGCGCGGCTGCAGGGCGCCGGCTGGTCGAAGGTCGCATGGCGCAATCTGACCGGTGGCATCGTCGCCCTGCACCGCGCGACCAAGCCCGAGGCCTGACGAGCAGCCTCTGCACAGCCCAGGAACAGCCCCCGGAACATGGCGGATATCCCCGCCTAGCCCCGTGGAAACCCCGCATAGGGGACGTTGCCGCGCTTGTCGACGATTGTCATGGGCAGGCTGCGCCGGGTCGGTACGATCTTGATCGGCCGACTTCCGGCCACGCCTCTCCACGCCCTCGCCCCAGCCTCGGAGCGCCCTATGCAGTCGTTCTGTCCCGCCTGTGGTTCCGCGTTCGTACCGGACGCGCGCTTCTGCATGAAGTGCGGGAAGGAACGCCCGGAAGGGGCCCCGGCGGCTGCGGCTGTCGCCGGTGGCGCACCGGCGCCCGTGGCCCCGGCCGTGCCGGGCGCCCCGCCTGTTCCCGGGATGGCACCTCCGCCTCTGCCCCCGCCCCTCGCTCCGGTCGCCCCACCGGGCCTGCCGGGGCAGCGGCCCTACCCCGGCGGCCCGCCCGGGTACGCCCCCTACGCACCGCCCTCCCGCGCCGCGCTGTTCCTGCGAGGCACGTTCGGTGGCGACTGGCCGGGCGCGCTCAAGGCGGCGGTGTGGCCGACGGCCCTGCTGCTCTTCCTCGCGCTCGTGATCTCCGTGCCGTCCTCCGACGAGTACGACGGCGCTGAGTTCGGCAACTGGTCCGACCGCTTCCAGATCGCCCTCGCGCTGCTGCTCCAGGGCCTCGGCGCCACGCTGGACGTCGAGATGCGCAGCGGCGGACTGCTGTCGCTGTTCATCAGGGGCAGCGGCTCGGTCTCCTTCTGGCCGCTGACCATCACGCTGCTGTGGGCGGTCATGGTGGCCCTCGGCGCCAAGCGCCTGCGCGACGCCCGCCCCGCCGGCTCCGGCGGCGGCGCCGAGGCCGCGCTGCGGGTGGCGCTGCTGTGCGGTGGCGTGGTGCTGATCCTCGGCCTCATCGGCCAGCCGGACGTTCCCGTCGTGGCGGTCTCCACCACTCCGGCGCTCGCCGCGCTGTTCTCCTTCGCGCTGGCCGGCGCGGTCAGCGGCGCGGTGCTGTGCCGCGACACCCTCGCCGCCCGCCTGGGCCCCGACGCACGGATGGCTGTACGGGCGGTGGGTACGGCCGTACGCGCCCTGGGCCTGGCGGTCGCACTGTGCGCGCTGGTCGGCTTCGTCGTGGTCGCCGCGAACCAGGACGACGACACCGAGTGGGCCTGGCTGGCCGTGCTGCCCGCCCTGGTCAACTGCGGCCTGATGACGCTGGGCCTGTCCTGGGGCGCGGGCATCGAGGGCTCCATGAGCGAACGCGGCCGCCACGAGGGCGGCACCATGGGCCTCTCGGAGCTCGGCGAGGAAGCGGGCGGCTGGGCGCAGGCCGGAGCCGTGATGCTGGGCGTGGTCTGCGCGGTGCTGCTCGCCGTGATGATCGCGCGACGCTCGGCGGACCGCCGCGAGCAGGTGCTGTCCGGCGTGTTCTTCCTCGCGACGTTCTGGCTGCTGTCGTTCTTCTCCGGTGCCTCGATGGAGATGACGGCGGGCTCGTCCTTCTCGTACCGCTCGCGCGGGATGGAGGCGTCGTTCGGTACGAACATGGGCGAGCTGCTGCTGTTCGGCCTGCTGTGGACGGCGGGCGCGGTGCTGCTGGCGGTGACGCTGGGACGACGGATGCCGAACGGCCTGGGCGGCGGCGGTTTCGGTGGCTTCGGCGGCCAGGGTGGCTTCGGCGGTCCGGGTGGCTTCGGCGGTCCGGGTGGCGGCGGTGGCGGTACGACGGGCTTCGGGCCGGTGCCGCCGATGCCGCCGGTACCGGGGTTCGCGCCGGAGGGGACGCCGGGCGGGGCGCCGGGTGGAGCGCCGGAGGGCGGCCGGACGGCCGCACTGCCGGTGCTGCCGCCGCAGGGGCCGGCACCGGTGGCGCCGGTGGCGCCTGCGGCTCCGCAGGGGGCGGCTCCGGTGGAGGCTCCGGGGGCGCCGAAGTCGGTGGCTGGGGCGGCGGCGGCCGGGGGTGCGCCGACTGCTTCCGCTGCTTCCGCTGGTGCTGCTACGCCGGCCGGCCCTGCAGCCTCTGCCGCGTCGGCCGGAGTCGCGCCTGCAGGGTCTGCGCCTGCCGCGCCTGCCGCGTCGGCGGCACCGGCGGCACCTGCGGCACCCGCGGCACCTGCCGCACCGGCGGCGCCTGCCGCGCCTGCGCCCGCCGGGCCCGTGGCTCCCGCCGCACCGGCGTCCGCCGCACCCGCGGCTCCCGCAGTGCCCGCGCCCGCGGCCGCTCTTTCCCCGCCCAAGCCCGTCGCCCTTGACGGCCCTGAGGCCCCTGCGGCCCTGGCCGTGCCCGGCCCGTCGGCGCACCGGACCCCGCAGGCTCCGCAGCCCCCGCACCCGGCACAGGCCTCGCCGCAGGCGGCCCCGCAGGCGGCCCCGCACCCCGCCCCCTGGACCTACCAGGCCCAGGCTCAGGCTCAGGTCCCGGCCCCGCCCCCGTCCGCCGCCGCCCCGCGCGAGCGGACCGTCCGCCGGCCGCTCGTCTGGGTGGCCATCGGCCTGGCGGCCTTCCTGGTCGGCGGTGCCGCGACCGGCGGTGTGCTCCTGGCCCGCAAGGCCGACGACGCCAAGCGCGACGACGCGCACGACAAGCGCGTGGTCGCCGGCCCCTCGGCCGGCGCGAGCGCCGGGCCGTCGCCGGCGCCGGGTGCGTCCGAGTCCGGGGCCGCGCCCACGCCGTCCGGCGATGCCACCCCGAGCGACACGCCCTCACCCCTGGCCTCCGGCCAGGCCGGCGTGCCGTCCGGCTACTCCATGCGCAACGACCCGCTCGGCTTCAACTTCGCGGCCCCCGACGGCTGGAAGCGCAAGGACAAGGGCGACCTCCAGACCGATTACGAGCCGCCCACGGGTGGCGCGTACATCCGGGTCGGCCTGGTGCTCAAGAGCAAGCAGTCCGCGTACGACCACTTCAAGGACCTGGAGAAGACGCTCAAGGAGAAGAACAGCACGTACAAGCGGGTCGCCCTCGAGAGCAACACCTTCCAGGGCCGTCCCGGCGCCCGTTGGGAGTTCACCTGGACCGAGCGGGACACCGGGCGGACGATGCACGCCGTCGACCAGGCGTACGTGAACGAGGCCGGCACGGAGTACGCCGTCTACTACCAGGAGCGGGACGAGTACTGGTCGGCCGCGCGGAAGGTGTTCGACACGGTGCTGTCGACCTGGTCGGTCATCCCCGTCGACTTCAACTGACCCCCGGCGTCCCGGCGGGGGCTCCCCCATAGACTGCGTACGTCCCCAACCGACGAGTCTTCGGGAGTCCCCGCCGTGACCGAGTCCCCCTCCGAACACAGCGCTGATGTGATCGTCGTCGGTGCGGGCCCGGCCGGTTCCACGACCGCGTACTACCTCGCCAAGGCGGGCCTCGACGTCCTCCTCCTCGAGAAGACGGCGTTCCCGCGCGAGAAGGTCTGCGGCGACGGACTGACCCCGCGCGCCACCAAGCAGCTCGTGGCGATGGGCATCGACATCTCCGAGGAAGCGGGCTGGCTGCGCAACAAGGGCCTGCGCATCATCGGCGGTGGCGTGCGGCTGCAGCTCGACTGGCCGGACCTGGCCTCGTACCCCGACTACGGACTCGTCCGCAAGCGCGACGACTTCGACGAGCAGCTCGCGCGGCAGGCCGTGAAGGCCGGCGCCCGGCTGTACGAGCGCTGCAACGTCGGCGCCCCCGTCATCGACGACCGTACGGGCCGGATCACGGGTGTCGAGGCGCGGCTGGGCGAGGAGAAGACGCCCGTCACCTTCCACGCGCCGCTCGTCGTCGCGGCCGACGGCAACTCCTCGCGGCTGTCGCTGGCCATGGGCCTGCACCGCCGCGACGACCGCCCGATGGGCGTGGCCGTCCGCACGTACTTCACCTCCCCGCGCCACGACGACGACTACCTGGAGTCCTGGCTGGAGCTGTGGGACCGCCGCGGCCCCGGCCCGGACCGGCTGCTGCCCGGCTACGGCTGGATCTTCGGCATGGGCGACGGCACCAGCAACGTCGGTCTGGGCGTCCTCAACACCTCCGACTCCTTCAAGGAGCTGGACTGGCGCGAGGTGCTCAAGGCGTGGTGCGCCTCGATGCCGGAGGACTGGGGCTACACACCCGAGAACATGACGGGCCCGATCCGCGGCGCCGCCCTGCCCATGGCCTTCAACCGCCAGCCCCACTACACGCGCGGCCTGCTGCTCGTCGGTGACGCGGGCGGTCTGGTCAACCCGTTCAACGGCGAGGGCATCGCCTACGCGATGGAGTCCGGCCAACTGGTGGCGGACGTCATCGTGCAGGCACACGCGCGTGCCTCCTACGCCCAGCGCGAGCTGGCGCTGCAGCGCTACCCCAAGATCCTCAAGGACACGTACGGCGGCTACTACACCCTCGGCCGCGCCTTCGTGAAGCTCATCGGCAACCCCAAGGTCATGAAGATCGCGACCGAGCGGGGGCTGACGCACCCGGTGCTGATGAAGTTCACGCTGAAGATGCTGGCGAACCTGACGGACCCGACGGGCGGGGACGCGATGGACCGCATCATCAACGGCCTGTCGAAGGTGGCGCCGCGCTCGTAGGGGCTCGGCGGAGCCCGTAGGGGCGCGTAGGCGAACGCACCACATTCACCCTTTCGTGTAATTTCCGCACGGTTTCGGCGTGTTGGCATTGCGGAAATATCGGGTTAAGCCCGGTTGCCCGGTTCCGGTTGGGGTCGGAACGGCTGCCACGTGGAGGGGATGTGGTCGTCTTGAACGACGCCAGGAGACGTGCCGGGCGGCTCGCCGCCGTGGCGGCAGCCGCCCTGCTGCTGTCCACGGCCCTGCCGACGACGCCCGCGCACGCCGTGACGGCCTGCACGGTCAACGGCGTACCCGCCTCGGGCCCGCTCGTCAGCGGGACGGGCGGCGATGACGTGATCATCTGCGGCGATGTGGACGCGGGAACGATCGTCGACGCCCGTGGCGGGGACGACACCATCGTCCTCAACGGCACCGTGAACAGCCGCGTCGGCGCGGGCCTCGGCCGCGACCGCGTCGCGCTCGCCCCCGGCAGCGTGGTGGGCCCGGCGGCGTTCGTCGACACGCAGCTCGGCAGCGACCTCGTCGAGATCAGGGGCGTGGTGCGGGGCCGCATCGGTGGCGGGCAGGGCAACGACGTGCTGAACGTCCACGCGACGGCTCGCGTGGAGCAGACGGCGAACATCTTCGGTGCCGGTGGGGACGACGTCATCCGCGTCGAGCCCGCACCCCTGCCGTACGCGGGCCGCCTCGACGGCACCGATGGCGACGACCTCATCGACCTGCGGGGCACGCTCGGCCCCACGGGCCGCGCGCTCGGCGGCACCGGCAACGACTTCGTCCACGTCCACGTCAACTTCGGCGGGACGGACGGAGGGCCGGGCTTCGACGTCTGCCGCGTCGACATGGGCAACCGCCCGGCCAACTGCGAACTCTGACAGGGCTCCTGCCCGCTGTACCCCGCCCGCCGTGCGAACGCCCCCGCACGGCGGGCGGTCCACCGCCGCTTGGTGTATTCAGCAGTGTGACTCTCTTGCGGGAGCTGACGACCGCCGATGCGCCGGCCGTCCAGCGCGTCTACGGCAGCGTGGCGGGGCGTTTCGCGGCCACCACCGACCCGATGGGCCCGGCCGCCGCCGTGGCGTGGACCACGTACGTCCTCGGGCAGGGCCGGATCCGTATGCCGGTGCGGTACAGCCTCGCCATCGATGCCGGGGACGGCCTCATAGGCCTGATCACCCTGCACCGCACGACGCCGGACGAGGCCGAGATCGGCTACGTCCTCCACCGGGACGCGCGGGGGCGCGGTTACGCCACGGGCGCCGTCGCGGAGGCCTTGACGCTGGCCTTCACCACGTTGGGCGTCCGCTCGGTCCGCGCCAGACACCGGCCCGGCAACGACGCGTCGGGCCGGGTGCTGGTCAGGAACGGGTTCATGCGGACGACCAGCCCGGACCACTATGTGCGGTACGTCAGGCGCCGAGAGCGCCGGCTTTCAGGGTGAGGAGGAGGGCGCGGGCGGCCGATGCGGGGGCCGTGAGCACGGCCCCCGGAACGTCGCTCTCGCGCATGGCGACTGCGTCGCCGACTCTCCTCAGCTCCACGCAGTTGTTGCCGCCTCCGGCGCAGGATGAAGCGCGCTGCCACTCTGGAAGTGAGTTCATCGCAGCCCTTCGTTCTTGAGGCGGGTGATCAGTGAATCGAGCCTGATGCGGGTGGTCCGAATGATTGGCTCCGGGGCATCGCTCTCGCGTATCAGTATGGAGTCTGTAACAGCGGCCAGCTCAATGCAGTCGGGGTTGTTGTCGGGGCCCGAGAAGGACGACTTCTGCCAGCTCGTTCCGGTCATCGGTCTGCTCACATTTCCTGTGCGATGCGGTGAATGAACTTTTCGGACTCGGCTGCGCCGAGCGCGATCTCTCCGACTGCGTCGAACAGTGCTCGGTACCGTGCCAGATGGGTCGCCGCGTCAAGAAAGCCTCCTTCGAAGGCGCTGTCGAGCTGCACGGTGTCCAGCTTCGGGATGGAGCCACAGGCGTAGAGCACGGAGTGGGCCGAGGCGGTGATGCGCGCGTCGAACGGGATGACGCGGATGCTCACGCTTGGCCAGCGGGAGACCTCCTGCAGAAGTTCGAGCTGTGATCGCATGACCTTGTCGGTGCAGTACTGCATGCGCAGCGCGGCTTCGTGGATGAAGGCCTCGAATCGTGGAGGGAACGAACGCTGGAAAATCTCACGACGTCGCGTTCGATGCTCGACCCGAGCGTCTACTTGGTCGGTGGAAAGCTCCGACACCCCGCTGCGGATCATCTCGCGCGCATAATCCGGTGTTTGAAAGATTCCGGGTACATGCAGCATGCGGATCGAGCGCAGAGATGACGCGTGGTGTTCGAGTTCGGCGATGTCGAGAAAGCTGACCGGCAGGACGCCCCGGTACGCCACCCACCAGCCTTTGCCGCGCTCGTCGGCCATGCGGCAGAGCTCGTCGACCAGTTGGGCGTCGGTCGCACCGTAAAACGTTGCAAGTCGCCGGACGCGCACGGAGCTCACGCCCCAGCGGCCTGCCTCGATGTGGCTGATCGTCGCCTGGTTGCCGCCGAGCAGCTGGCCGGCGGCGCGGGCGAGCGTCCCGGACGTCTCGCGGAGCTTGCGGAGTTCCGCGCCAAGTCGTGCCTGCCTCGCGGTCGGACTGCTCCGGGGTGGCATTGAACGTCCCTCTCCAGGTTGGCGTGCCAAGTGTGTCGCGTTCAGTCTCGGGGGTCCACAGATGGGCGCGCAGGCTTTGGCCCGCGCTTGAATGGGCTCATGTATGTGCCCTATGGTCCTGGCCACGCCGCACACGCAGGCCGGGAAGACCCGAAGTGCAGCCACCCGCAACAAAGTTGGCGTCAGCCAACCCCGGTGGCCGGGCCACGGACGGACGGATGTGCGGACGGTCAAAGACGACCACGTTGGGAGACCCCGTCATGGGAACCGGCACACTCGACAACCCCCGCACCGCAATCGGCTACGAAGGCGAGGAGTTCTACGAACTCACCGCACCGGCCAGCGCCACAACCCCCCGCCTGGCCCGCCAATTCGTCACCGGAACGCTCGAGGCGACCGGGCACCTCGCCTTCATCGACAGCGCACGCGTCTGCGTTTCCGACGCCGTGACGAACGTCGTGCAGCACGCGCGCGTGCCGTCCCTCTCCGTCGAGGTCACCGTCCGCCCCGGCCGCGCCGTCATCGCCGTACGCGACGCCGACGCGGCCCGGCACCCGTACCGGCGCCAGGCCGACGCCGACGCGGAGAGCGGCCGAGGGCTCGCCCTCATGCGCGGCCTGGCCCACGCCTCCGGCGTGACCCTCGCCTGGAACGGCCTCGACGTCATCGGCAAGCGCGTCTGGTTCGAGCTGCGCGACCTCTGTTAGACGTCTCCCGCCGTGCCGCCACGCGCCGGCACGGCGACAAGCAGAAACGTTTCACCCCGCATGCGGGAAATACGGCGGCGTCCAGCCCACGTACTTCGCTCCCCACCGCTTCTCGACCTCGTCGGCGTTGACGATGTCGAGGTAGCCCTTCCGCAGGATGTCGTTCGAGACGATCTTTCCGCCGCCCAGATAGACGGCTATGTGCCCCGAGCGGCTTCCCGTGTCCCAGTACATGAGGGCGCCGGGAGGCGGGTTGCGGTCTCCGCGGTGCTGCATTTCCTTGGGGACGACGGTGAAGTGGTCGATGGCGTGGTGGACTCCGGAGACGTTCCATCCGTAGACGATCGCGGTGTAGGCGAGGCAGCGGTTGTACCACTCGCCGCTCGAGTTGGCGCCCGCGCTGTTCCTGGCCCAGGCGATGGCCTGCTCCACGGATCTGGGGTTGTTCAGCTTCCAGGTCTGGCGGCCGTCGGTGAATGTGCCGCCCCCACCGCCGCCGCCGGCCACGGTCCACTCGGCGGCCTGCTTCATGATGTCGGCGATGTACCTGGTGGTCTCCCCATACGGGGGTATGCCACTGTGTTTCTGGACCTTGCCCCAGCCGGCGTTGTAGCCGGCCAGTGCGAGCTGAATCGTTCCTCCTGAGTAGGGGGACCGTTCCGCAAGCCCGATGAGCTCGCACATCATGCGGCCCTGGGCCATGATCGCGTCGCCGCCGTCCCAGAGGCTCGCCCGGCCGTTGCCGTCGTCGTCCTTCTTGTACATCTCGTAGGTGGACGGAATGAACTGGGCGATACCCAGTGCCTTGGTGCCGTCGTCCAGGAGCGGGCCCTCGGCTGTGTCATCGAAGTTGCTCTCCGCCTGCAGCTGGGCCGCCAGGACCGCCGGCGAGGCCTTCGGGCACAGTGTGCCGGCCTTGAGGATCCAGGGCCGCCACTTCCCGCCGACGCCTTCCTTGAGGCCGCCGCCTCCCCCTCCGGAGAAGTCCCCGCCCCCGCTGCTGCCGCCACCGCCTTCGGCCGCCAGGACCACGCCGGCTATCAGGAACAGCACCAGCAGCGGTATGGCTGCCAGGGCCATGACGACCACGACTATCGGCTTCTTCACTCCTGCGTCCCCCCGCGAACCTCTTCGATGCGCCGTCGCCGTTCGTCACGCCCGGCCTGCCAGGCCGTCAGCCACTGCTGCGGCGTGACCCCGTAGGCGGGCGCCCAGCGGCCCGGCTCGCGCACCCGGTACACGCCGGACTCGACGCGGCTGACCATCTGGGCCGACATGCCGACCTCGTCGGCGACCTGACGCTGCGTCTTGCCCGTGCGCTGCCGCAGGTGCTTTAAGGTCTCGGGCCCCGGTGGCGACGGGGCGAGAATGTCCATTTCGACCTGTAAAGCCTGGGCCAGGGCGACGGCGACGCGTGCGGTGGGCCGGCATGCCCCGGCCTCGACCCTGCGCGCGGTCTCCGGGCTGATGTCGGCGAGCACGGCCAGCTGCTCCAGGCTCAGACCGGCCCGTTGTCGGTGGTCACGCATAAGGTCGGGCCGGAAGGTCGCCATGCCGCCGCTTCGCGTCATACCCCAACCTATGTCAGTTGCAATACTAAGTCGTACTGGACAGTCGGCTATGTTAGCCTACCGCCCTGCAAGATCCAGGTCCTAGGGGGGAGTTGACGTTGGATCACTCCTACCGCCCGCGTTTCGCCGTTCTCGGCGCTCATGGCGGGGCGGGGGTGTCGACGACGGTCGCCCTTCTCGACCCGCAGCAGCAGGGTCTGGCCGTTGAGCTCCCGTCAGGCGCGCCGCTGCCGCCCGATCATGTCCCGGTCGTGGTGGTCCGTTCCACCGCTTATGGCATGCGCCAGGTCTCGCACCTGCTCGGTCACTGGCACCCGGGCCTCGGACGCCCCTGGCTCGTGGTCGTCCGTGACGCCCCGCTGCCGCAACTGCCCATGGTCACCTACCGGCTGCGCGCACTGGGGTCGCGGGTGCTCGGCACCGTGCACGTGCCCTATCTGGCCGCCCTGCGGAACGCCGAGACGCCGGCGGAAGCGCTGCACCACCGCTCCGTGGTCAAGGCCGCCGCCGCTCTGCGGGCCGGCCTTCGCCTCACCGACTGAAAGAACTCAGGGAGTCTCCTCGTGTCCCAGCTCATGGCCCATATGTCTGACATGATCACGCTCGCCGAAGGCGAGTTCCCCAACCCCAAGCCCAAGGCGCCGCACGGAATGAGTGGTGTGTTCGGGGAGTGGGTTTCCTGGGCCAAGTGGATCGCGGTCATGGCGGGCATCCTGGGCCTGATCGCCTGCGGCATCATGATGATGGTCGGTCGCCGCAACCGCTCGCACCTGGCCGCCGAGGGCGCCTCCGGCATCATCTGGGTCATCGCCGGCATATCCGTCGCGAGCCTCGCGGGCGGCGCCGTCCCGATGTTCTTCGGCGCCTGATCGGGGGCCGGGGATGTCTCTCGACCTGCAAGCGGCCGCCAACAAGCGGATGCGGCGGGGCCTGATCACGCTGGCGGCGATCGTTGTCGTGCTCGCCGTCGTCGTGGTGCTCCTGCTCCTCACCGGCGGCGGCAAGAAGGATTCCGACAAGGGCTCCGGCGCCGGGGCCGGCAAGCCCGCCCCGGCCGTCACCCACAAACCGTCCGACACCTTCACCCAGCCGAAGAACTGGGTGCTGCTGCCGGAAGGGGCCGGTAAGGACAACGGTCTGCCGGTGAAGTTCCCCAAGAGCGACGAGGGCGCGGCGGCCATGATGGTCGCCGTCATCCGCAGCAGCTGGAAGCTCGACCAGAAGGACATCGAGCGATCGGCCGTCACCTATTCCGTGCCGCAGGAGCGCGACGAGGTCAAGGCCGCGGCCCGGGACGTGGCCGCGGGGAACCGGAAGAACGCCGGTGTCCCCGACAACGGCCCGCCGCCCCAGGACCTGGCCTTCTCGGTCATCCCCATCGGGGTGCAGTGGAGCCGTCAGGACGACACCCATGTGAAGGTGTCGGTGAACGTGCGCACGGTCATCGGCGGCGGCAACGGCAAGGAACCCGAGACCCAGCTGATCTCCACCACCGGCATGGCCGTCTGGACCGACGGCGACTGGAAGAACGCCTCCGTTCCTCCGGTGCAGAACCCCGAGCCCTTCGACATCGGGGACGCCGGATTCAACGGCGCGGGGTGGAAGGCCATCCAGGACGGGAGCAAGAAATGACTCTCTCCAGGCGACTCCTCGTCGCGTTCGCCTCCCTGCTGGTCTTCATCTCCTTCTCGGCCCCGGCCGCCACCGCCTCCCCCGCGGTTGCGGCGCCCGCCGCGGTGACGCCGGCGGCCCTGCCTCAGAAGGGCTTGTTCGACACCGCCTGCCATGTGGGCGCGGTCGTCATCGGAGGCCCGATCCTCGGGTCGATCGCCGGGCGTCCCATGTGCAAAGCCACGAAGAAGGTCGTCAAGGAGGCGAAGGAGGCCTTCGTCGGTGCTCTCGAGAGCACCGTGGTCAAGCCGGTCGCGGAGGGCATAGCCGCCTTCACCGCCGAGACCATCAAAGAGACCATGACGTGGTGGCTGACCACGCGGTCCGTGCAGGTCAAGAGCAGTGGCGTCACCTCCGTGGACGCTCCCGAGTGCAGAAAGGCGCAGCGGAGCGACAAGGACGACGGGGACAAACTCAAGGACACCGGGGACAAACTCGAGGACAAGCCCAAGGACGAACTCAAGGACGTCGGGGACAAGCTCGAGGACAAACCCAAGGACGACAAGCAGAAGGCCGAGGAGGAGAAGAAGAGGGCCGAGGAGGAGAAGAAGAAGGAAGAGGAGAAGAAGAAGGCCGAGGAGGAGAAGAAGAAGGACGAGGGCGACGCGCGCTGCGCCGGCACCGGCGCGAAGTACAACTCCGTCTCGCTCCAGGCCATCCTCTTCGGCATCGGCGTCATGATCGCCACGCTGCTGACGATCATTCAGGGCATCCGCACCGCCATCCGGCGCAAGGGCACCCCGCTGGTGGAGGCGCTGCAGGGTCTGATCATCGCCGTGCTGACCTGTGCCGTCGGCATCGCGGTCATCGACTCCCTGCTGGTCGCTTCCGACATGCTGACAGAGGAGATCCTGGACGTCGCCTTCAACGGCCGGGACAACGCGCCGAACGTCATCATGAAGGTCCTGCTGCCGGCCATGGCCAACCCGATGGCCGTGATCCTGATGGCGATCATCGTCCTGCTGGTCGGTCTGTGCCAGATGGTCCTGCTGTTCCTGCGGCAGGCCGCCATCCCGATCCAGGCCCTGATCCTGCCGATCGCGGCCTCCGGCCAGGTCGGCGGTCCCTCCACCCGCCAGTGGCTGCCCCGGCTCGTCACCGCGATCCTCACCGTGATCGCCTACAAGCCGGTGGCCGCGGTCATCATCAGCGTCGGGTTCATCGAGATGGTCAACGCGCCCACGATGGTCGACTGGATCCGCGGTGTGGTCACCCTGGTGCTGTCGGTCTTCGCGCTGAAGGCCCTGATGGGCATCTTCGCCCCGATCGGTGTCGCCGCCGCGGGCGGCGGCGGGTCGTCCATGCTCAGCCCGCTGATGGACCTGGCAGGCAAGGCGGCCGGCGGCGGCGGTGGTGGCGGTGGACCGACGTCGGCCACCGACCACGCCAACTACATGAGCGGACAGGGCGGCGGCGACGGCCCGTCCCCCTCTCCCTCTTCCTCTCCTTCTCCCTCCTCCGGCGGCGGCGACACGGCCGTCCAGCACGCCGCGAGCTCCGAGGGCGCGGCGGGAGCGGGCGGAGCCGCCGGCGCGCCGGGCGCTGCCGGTTCGGCGGGCGCGGCGGGTGCCGAAGGCGCGGCCGCGGCCGGCGCCGGTGGTGCCGCGGGTGCGGGAGCGGCCGGTGGTGCCGCAGGTGGTGCGGCCGCGGGCGGTGCGGCCGCCGGTGGCGCGGCGGCGGCCGCGGGGCCGGTCGGCATCGCGATCGTCGCGGCGGAGGCCGTGCACCAGGGCGTTCAGACCGCCGGCAAGACCATGGGCGGAGGGCAGTAACAGGTGAGTGCTCAGGAACCGAAGCTCTACGGCGGCTGGCGACGGTCGCGCACGATGGGCATCGGCCATCTCAACACCGGCCAGACGGCCGTCGTCGTGGTGTCGCTGATCGTGCCGATCCTCCTGCTGAACATCGCCGGTATGGGAACGCTGCCGGTCACCATTCCGGTGGCCCTGGTGGTCATGGTGCTGACGGTGTGGCAGCGGCACGGCACGCCTCTGCTGTCCTTCCTGGGCGCCCGGTTGCGGTGGCAGTGGGCGAACTGGCGCGGGGAGACGTCCTACCGGGGTCAGTTCCTCGTCTCCCCGCAGGCCCTGGATCTGCCGGGCATCGTGGCGCCCACCAAGCTGCTGCGCGTGGCGGACGCCACGGGCGACGCGCCGGTGGGCCTGGTGTGGAACCAGCGCGACGGGCGCATGTCGGCGACGGTGCTGCTGTCGCCGGCGGGCGCGCTGCTCGCGCCGTCCGACGCCCAGAACGGCAGCGCCGCCGCGTGGGGGGAGGCCCTCGCCCGGCTCGCCGACGAGGAGACGCTGATGGGGGCCTCGGTCACGATCCAGGTGCGGCCCTCCTCCGGGCAGGCGCTCGCCGACCACGTCAAGGAGCGCACCGACCCCTCCGCTCCCGCCGCCGCGCGGCAGGCCGTGCGGGAGCTCGTGGCCCGCGCGCCGCGCGCGTCGGCCCAGCTGGCGGCGTGGTTCACGCTCACCGTCGACCCGTACCGCTCCTCGGCGCACAAGCCGCGGAACCCGGCCGAGGCGGCGGCGGAGACGCTGCGCGTGCTGGACGGCGTCGACCTCTCGGGCGCGGGCGCGGACATCGTGCGCCGGGCGACGGACGCCGACCTGATGCGGCTGGTGCGGGGCGCGTTCTCGCCCGCCGACATGGACGCCCCGCAGGAGCAGGTCGCGGCCATGACCTGGAACGAGACCGGTCCCGTGGCCGCCGAGGACGCCTGGACGGTCTACCAGCACGACGGTTCGTACTCGGTGTCGTGGGTGCTGCGCGAGGCGCCCCGCAAGCCCGTGCCGTACGACGTGCTGCTCAAGCTCCTGGCACCGGGGACGTTCGCGCGCCGCGTGACGCTGGCCTACCGGGTGCTGCCCACGGACGAGGCCGCGGCGGTCGTCGAGCGCGAGGTCAACGCGTCCGACGCCCGTGCCGAGTACCGCCGCCGGACCCAGCGGAGCACCACGCGGCGTGAGCGGGTCGACGCCGCGCACGCCGAGCGTTCGGCCACCGAGGAGGCGCTGGGCGCCGGTCTCGTGCAGTGGTCCGTGTACGTCACCACGACGGTGGGGGACAAGGACGACCTGCCGGCCGCGATCCGCGAGGTGGAGAAGGCCGCGAAGCTCAGCGGCGGTCTGCGGTTCCGCTACGCGTACGGGGGGCAGGCCGCGGCGTTCGCCGTCGGGCTGCCGGTCGGCGTCAATCCGTTGGCCTGACCGACGGCGACAGGGAGAAGGACGATGGGACGCAGCAAGTCCGCCAGGGCCGCCAAGGCCCCGGCGGCGCCCGCCGAGGCGGCCGCCGAGGCGTCGTGGCAGCTCAACCCCAAGGTGATCGCCGGCCGCTGGGGCTGGCCCGGCGCGGGCCGGGGGCGGGCCGCCAACCTCGACCGCGGTGCCGTCTACATCGGCACCACGGCCCAGGTCGGCGGGTTGTACCCCTTCGTCCTGGGCGCGGGACTGCCCCCGGAGGGGGTGCCGATCGGCCCGGACATGCTCACGCACGAACTGGTCTGCTTCGACCCCGGCGGCTGGGTCGGCAAGCTGACCCAGAACCCCGGTGTGTGGGTCATGGCCCAGCCGGGCGCGGGGAAGTCGGCGTTCACCAAGCGGGTGGCCATCGGCTACAGCGCCTACGGCTACAAGATGGTCGTTCCCGGCGATGTGAAGGGCGAGTACGCGCCGATCGTCCGGACCCTCGGCGGCCAGGTCGTGCGTATCGGCCGTGGCCTGGACCGGCTCAATCCGCTGGACTCGGGCCCGCTGCGGCCGCTGCTGCCCACGCTGCCCGAGTCCCGTCGCGAGCCGCTGCTGGCCGAGATCAACGGCCGCCGCGGCGAGCTGCTGCAGGCACTGCTGGCGACCGAGGTGGGCCTGGGGCGGCGGCCCAATGCCACCGAGTCGAACGTGGTCACGCACGCGATCCGGGTCGTCTCCGAGAAGCGGCTGGGCGAGGACCCGGTGGTCCCCGACGTGGTGCGGCTGCTGCGGGACGGCTCGGACGTGCTGTGGTCCCGTCTCATGGTCGACAGCGAGGACGAGTACCGCGGCCACGTCCGCGAGGTGACGCTGGCGCTGGAGAACCTGTGCGACGGGCCCCTGGCGGGCATCTTCGACGGACCGACCACCACACCGGTGGACCTCGAGGCGCCCGCGCTGAGCGTCGACCTGTCCGCGCTGCTGACCGCCGGGAACAACGTCGTCGCCGCCGGACTGCTGGCCACGTGGGCGTACGCGTACTCCAGCATCGACTCCGCCCGCGCGGTCGGCATGATGGACCGGCCCCTGGTGCTGCCGCTCGACGAGATGTGGCGGGCCCTGCGGGCGGGCGCCGGCATGGTCGACGCGATGGACGCGATGACCCGCCTCAACCGGTCCAAGGGCGAGGTGACGATCTTCGTGACGCACTCGCTGCGCGACCCCGAGAGCCTGCCGACGGCCGAGGACCGGGCCAAGGCCCTGGGCCTGATGGACCGGTGCGACTCACTGGTCCTGGGCGCGCTCTCGCACGGTGAGCTCGAGCGGGTCAGCGCGCAACGACCGCTGACCGACGCGGAGATGGCCATGGTGTCGTCCTGGTCCAGCCCGACCATCACCGGAGTGGACGGCACCACGCAGCAGCACCGCGGCCGCGGAAAGTACCTGATCAAGATCGGTACGCGGGCCGGGACACCCACCCGGCTGGAGCTCACGGACACCGAGAAGGGCCTGTTCGACACGGACAGGGCCATGCGCAGGGAGAGGAACGACAAGTGAGCGGCAATCAGCCGGCGAACGGCGGGGGAGGCATGGCCGCCCCCTTGTCGATCCTCGGCGCCATCTTCGGCGGCGGCGCCCTGTTCACCGGGGCCTGGCTGGGCGGCACCCTGGGCGCGGCCGTCGCGGGCGGCGGCTGGGCACCCCCACCGTTCTCCCTCCGTTCGGCGGTCCACCTGTTCTCCCGCGGCCCGTCCGTGCTCTGGCCCGCGGCCCCCACCGGCGCCGTGGCCGGGATGGTCGTCCTCCTGCTCCTCCTTGTCGCGGCCCTGGTGGCCGGCGGCGTATGGCTCTGGCGGCGTTCCTCCCGGGAGGGCGGGCTCGCCGGGCGGAAGGAGATGGCGGCACTGGCACCCAAGCGCGCGGAAGCCCGCGCCCGCGAGCTGCGGCCCTCCCTCAAGCTCGTCAAGGAGATCCAGCCCCGCGACCGCGGGGTGCTGCTGGGCGACCTCGAGCCGCGCGGCCCCGAGCTGCGCGGCTCGGACGAGGACGTCTACCTGGCGCTGATGGCGCCGCGCGCCGGCAAGTCGACGGCGCTGGCGACCCCCACCGTGCTGGAGGCGCCGGGTGCCGCCCTGCTCACGTCGAACAAGTCGGACGTGTACGCCATCACCCGTCAGGCCCGTGCCCGCGTGGGGACCACCTGGGTCCTCGACGCCCAGAGCGTCGCCCACGCCGAGCGCGAGCTGTGGTGGGACATGCTGGCCTCCGCCCGCACGATCGAGGGCGCCCGGCGGCTGGCCATGCACTTCATCGCGGCCGGCTCCGACAGCGCCGCCCGCCGCGACTTCTGGATGAACGCGGCCCTCAACACCCTCACCGCCCTCTTCCACGCCGCCGCGCTCAACGGCGGGACCGTCTCCGACGTCCTCGCGTGGCTGTCGACGCCGGCCGACCGCGCACCGGTCAACGCGCTGCGGGCCAACGGCATGACCGCGCTCGCCGACCAGCTCGCCTCCACCGTGGCCGGCGCCCCCGAGACCCGCGACGGCGTGTACGAGACGGCCCGTCAGTGCGTCGCCTGCCTCCTCGATCCGCAGATCGCGGCATGGGTGACCCCGGACAGGCACCGCGCGCAGTTCGACCCCACCGCCTTCGTCCAGTCCCGCGACACCCTCTACCTGCTGAGCAAGGACGGCGGCGGCAGCGCGGCCGGAGTGATCGCGGCCGCCGCAGACTCCGTCTTCCGGGCCGGTGTCCAGGCGGCCGAACGCGCTGGCGGCCGCCTCGACGCGCCGCTGCGGGCGGTCCTCGACGAAGCCGCGAACGTCTGCCGCATCGAGGACCTGCCCGACCTCTACTCGCACCTCGGATCACGCGGCATCACCCCCGTCACCATCCTCCAGAGCTACCGGCAGGGCGTGCGGGTCTGGGGAGAGGTCGGCATGGACGCCCTGTGGTCCGCCTCCACGGTCAAGCTCCTCGGCGCGGGCCTGGACGACGCCGACTTCGTGGAGAAGGTCTCCCGCCTCGTCGGCGAGCACAAGGTCAAGGAGATGTCGGTCTCGCACAGCTCCGGCGGCCGCAGCACCAGCACGTCCCGGCAGCGCGAACGCATCATGGAGGCGGCGCAGATCCGCGCCATGCCCAAGGGCCGGGCCCTGCTGCTGGCCACCGGCGTCCCTGTCGCCATGGTCAAGCTGCGCCCCTGGTACGCCGAGCCGGGTGCCGCGGAGCTCGCCGCGGCGGCCGACGCCGAGGCCAAGGCCATCACCGAACGCGCGCGGAAGGCGGCCGTCATATGACCGGGCCGGGCATGACAGGGTTCGAGGAGACGGGTGCGGAACCGCAGGAGCCGGGCATACCGCCGCTGATCCTCAAACTGGAGGGCGAGGCGTACGACGCCGAGCTGTCGGCGCTCGCCCTCTGGGTCGAGTACGTGCTGGCCGCCTGCTACCTGACCGAGGTGTCCTCGTCGGCGCCCTGGTGCACCCGGTGGTTCGAGCACCCGCAGGCCGTGACCAGGCTGCACGCCCTGTGGCTGGCCTGGCAGGAACTCACCACGCCGGAGTCCGGCGGCTACACCGGCCCGAGCGTGTGGGCCCGCGACCACCTCGACCCCTGCATCGGGCAACTGCGCGACCCCTCCGGGCCGTTCGCGGCGTGCATGACCCACCCGGAGCGGCCGCAGCACACGGTGCTGCCGCAGCCGCCGGTCGAGCCGCTGCCCTACGGCTAGGGGCTCGTACCCCCCTCGGACTAGGGCCTCCGGCGCGGAGTGCCGGTGCGCTGGGGGGTGGTGCGCTGTGCCGTGGTCCGGGTCTGCCCGGGGGCCTGGGCGGGGGCCTGTCCGGGGCGGGCGGTCGTCGTGCCGGCCCCGTCGCGTGCCGGGCCGCCCGGGGCCGTGACCGAGTACGAGTTGGCGGCCTCGGCCCGCAGTTCGCCGGCCGACTTGTCCCGTTCGGCGGCCACGCCCTCGAGCTCGGCCCCGTCGACGGCCGCCGCCTCGGCGGCCGGGGTGTCCCCGCGACCGGCGAACTCCTCGGCACGGCCGCGGGACTCCGCCGCGAGGGCGCGTGCCGCGTCCGCCTCCGACGCGGTGTGGGCCGTGCGTACGACCGTGTCGGCCGGACCGTGCCGCCGGGAGCGGGCGAGGTCGATCAGGAACCCGGTGCTGCGCGCGGCGGCCGACACGGCCTGCCCGGCGGCGTCCTCGAACGGCGATCCGCTCATGTCGTTCACGTCGCTCATGTCGTGCTCCCCCTGTCGGCCCGTGTTCGGTGGTCTACAGCATCGGCCCTTCCCCTGCGGCACGATCAAGCGGCCCCCGGTTACGGCCCACCCTCCCGATTCACCCCAACGTGGCCCCTATGATCCGTTTGATCACCTGGCCCTACCGGGGATGAACCGAATGCTCCGGTTCCATTCCATCCCGTCCGAAGGGACATGGGCCCGTGCAGAATCCGACGATGGACACCCGCTCCCTCATCGCCCGTCTGGCGACCGTCACCGCCACGCTCGTCCTCCCCGTCGCCGCTCTCGCGGCCACCGTCGCGACGGCCGCGGCGGTCGTCACCGAACCCGCGCCGCACGGCAGCGCCACCTGTCTGACCTGCGAGGTGTCGAGACCCGGGCCCTGACCGTCCGGCTCTCTCGCCCGACCGTTCGTACGCCCGATTTCGACTCGGGCCGAAGGGGTTTGCGGGTTCGTTCGCCGGATGCGCACACTCCAGGTACGGCACGGGGGGTCCGGGTGCCCGGGACAACGGGGGTGGGCACCCGGGCACGACGCCGGCCCGGACGGGATGTCCCGGCACCCGGACACGCCGAAGGCCGCCGCCCCCGAGCGGGGAGAGCGGCGGCCTTCCGAAGCCGAAGCGAAACGAACCCGTTCCGGACGGGCGCGCGTCACATGACGCGCACGGCACCCGTGGGCGGGGAGTAGCTCATGTCGCGCTCGACGATGCCCGTGCTCGGGTTCTGCGCGCCGATGAACTTGCCGCCGCCGACGTAGACGGCGACGTGGTACGCGCTGCCCGCGGAGCCCCAGTAGAGGATGTCGCCGACCTGCAGGTTGGAGGTCGACACCTGGGTGCCGGCCGTCGACTGGTCCTGCGAGACGCGCGGCAGGTCGATGCCGATCTGGCTGTACGCGGCCATGACCAGGCCGGAGCAGTCGTAGGCGGACGGACCGGTGGAGCCCATGATGTAGGGCTTGCCGACCTGCGCCCGCAGGAAGTCGACCAGGGTGGCCGCGCTGCCCGTCGCGCTCGACTTCTTGGAGGTGGTGGACGCCGAGGAGCCCGACTCGTCGTCCGAGGCGGACGCCGACTTGGTGCCCAGGGAGGAGCGCTCGCCACCGCGGGAGGCGCGTGCCTCGTCGGCCTCGCGCTTCTCCTTCTCCTTGCGCTCCGCCTCGGCCTTGCGGTCCGCCTCGTCCTTCGCCTTCTTGGCGTCGGCCTTGGCGTTGTCGAGGGCTTCCTCCACCTGCGCGCGGACCTGGTAGTCGACGGCGGTCTGCTGCGTGGCGACCGCGCTCTGCGCGATGGACGTGGCGAGGTCCGCGTTGAACGCGGGCATCTCCATCGTCGCCTCGGTGGGCTTGTCGTTGGCGGAGGCGGAGGCGGAGCCCGCGCCGGCCACGGCCAGAGTGCTGAGGACGCCACCGGCCACACCCGTGCGGACGACCCAGGACTGGGAGGCGGGGCGACGGGGCTTCCGGTGGCTGGTTATGTGCGCGTTCGGGGACATGGGACAACGGACTATCAGTCCGCGCACGTTGAGTTCAAGATAAGTGACCTGCGCCACTTTTGGCGTGGACACGTCGAAAATTCCCGGCTTTGATCACGGGAGGGTCACGGACCGGACTCGGGCCGGACAGTCGATCATGCGCCTCAGCACGGCTTTTCGGCCGCCGCCGCTGGTCGGCGGGCTTCTTATCACCTTTACAGGTCGCGCGTCGAGGCTACCCATCGAATCCGGCCTTCGAACCTCCCGTCGCGTGGCAGAACTCACGCAACGCGCGCCCCGCGCCGGGCTCGTGAACCGATGCGCGAGGTGGTAGGCCGCCGACCGGTCCGGGACGTCCGTTGACCGTCGTCGCCCCACGGGGCGGCGCTCCTTTATCAGTTGACAATCGATCATGTCAATTTGCGTGGCACAGCCACGATTTGATAATGGCTCACCCCTCGCCACCAGCGCCGCGACCCCCGAATGTCACCTCTGGTGATCACTCAACCGCTTCGCGTATGAAGATCACCGATCATCCGACTTGATGATCGTTCGTCAGGTGGTGGAGATCACAAACGCGGTCCTGTACGCCGTGTCGCAGATCACAGACCGGCGGGCATAGGATGCAGTCGACCCGGGCTTGTGAACTGCCTCACATGTTGGCGATCTTCGCCAAGGACCTCCGCCGCCGGGTCCGGTCAGCCAGCAGTCAGCGTCGACAGACTGGAAGGAGCGAGGAGCGGTGAACGCCTACGCGCCCATCCTCGTACTGGGAGCCCTCGGTGCAGGCTTCGCGATCTTCTCCGTGGTCATGGCGTCGATCGTCGGGCCCAAGCGCTACAACCGGGCCAAGCTCGAGGCGTACGAATGCGGCATCGAGCCGACCCCGCATCCGGCCGGTGGCGGCCGTTTCCCGATCAAGTACTACCTGACGGCGATGCTCTTCATCGTCTTCGACATCGAGATCGTCTTCCTCTACCCCTGGGCCGTCACCTTCGACTCCCTGGGGCTGTTCGGGCTCGTGGAGATGCTCCTCTTCGTGCTCACCGTCTTCGTCGCCTACGCCTACGTATGGCGGCGCGGCGGCCTGGAATGGGACTAAGGGGGTCCGGGACATGGGACTCGAGGAGAAGCTGCCGAGCGGCTTTCTGCTGACCACCGTCGAACAGGCCGCGGGGTGGGTGCGCAAGTCATCCGTCTTCCCCGCCACCTTCGGCCTGGCCTGCTGCGCCATCGAGATGATGACCACCGGCGCCGGCCGCTACGACCTGGCGCGCTTCGGCATGGAGGTCTTCCGCGGCTCGCCCCGCCAGGCCGATCTGATGATCGTGGCGGGCCGGGTCAGCCAGAAGATGGCGCCCGTCCTGCGGCAGGTCTACGACCAGATGCCGAACCCCAAGTGGGTGATCTCCATGGGCGTGTGCGCGTCCAGCGGCGGCATGTTCAACAACTACGCGATCGTCCAGGGCGTCGACCACATCGTGCCGGTCGACATCTATCTGCCCGGCTGCCCGCCCCGCCCCGAGATGCTCCTGGACTCCATCCTCAAGCTGCACAAGAAGATCCAGAACGAGAAGCTCGGCGTGCAGCGGGAGGAAGCGGAGCAGGAGGCCGAGCGGGCGGCGCTCAAGGCCCTGCCGCTGATCGAGATGAAGGGGCTGCTGCGATGAGCGAGCCGAACCCCAAGGGCCCCAACGGCAACGCCAACGCCAACGGCAACAGCAACGCCAACGGCACCAGCGGCGGCCCGGCCCCCAAGGGCCCCAACGGCGTCAACCCCGACAAGGACCTCGCCGCGCAGAACCTCCCAGGTCAGCGGCTCGAGGGCGGCGAGGTCATCGGCGTCCGCCGCGGCATGTTCGGCGCCGGTGACGGCGGCGACACCTCCGGTTACGGCCGGCTCGTGCGGACCGTACGGCTGCCCGGCGAGGCCACCCGGCCCTACGGCGGCTGGTTCGACGAGGTCGCCGACGAGCTCGAGGGCGCCCTGGAGGAACAGGACCTCGCCCCGCACCTCGCCATCGAGAAGACCGTCGTCGACCGCGACGAGCTCACCTTCCACATCGCCCGCGAGCACCTGCCGCGCGTCGCCCGCACCCTGCGCGACGACCCCGCCCTGCGCTTCGAGCTGTGCACGGGCGTCAGCGGGGCGCACTACCCCGGCGACAAGGGGCGCGAGCTGCACGCCGTCTACCACCTGCGCTCCATCACCCACAACCGGCTGATCCGGCTGGAGGTCAGCGCCCCCGACGCCGACCCGCACATCCCCTCGATCGTCGAGGTCTACCCCACCAACGACTGGCACGAGCGCGAGACGTACGACTTCTTCGGCCTCGTCTTCGACGGGCACCCGGCGCTCACGCGGATCATGATGCCGGACGACTGGCAGGGCTTCCCGCAGCGCAAGGACTACCCCCTCGGCGGCATCCCCGTCGAGTACAAGGGCGCCCAGATCCCGGCTCCGGACCAGCGGAGGTCGTACAGCTGATGACCACCCCGAACGACGCCAGCCCCCGCGAGACCACCGAAGGCCCGGTCTACACCGTCACCGGCGGCGACTGGGACGAGATCGCGGCCGCCGCCAAGCGCGCCGACGACGAACGCATCGTGGTCAACATGGGCCCCCAGCACCCCTCCACCCACGGAGTGCTCCGGCTGATCCTGGAGATCGACGGCGAGACCGTCACCGAGGCCCGCTGCGGCATCGGCTACCTCCACACCGGCATCGAGAAGAACCTCGAATTCCGGAACTGGACCCAGGGCACCACCTTCGTGACGCGCATGGACTACCTGACGCCCTTCTTCAACGAGGCGGGCTACTGCCTGGCCGTGGAGAAGCTGCTGGGCATCGAGGACCAGATCCCCGACCGCGCCTCGGTCGTCCGCGTGATGCTGATGGAGCTGAACCGAATCTCCTCGCACCTGGTGGCCATCGCCACCGGCGGCATGGAGCTCGGCGCCACCACGATCATGATCTACGGCTTCCGTGACCGCGAGCTCGTCCTCGACATCTTCGAGCTGATCACCGGCCTGCGGATGAACCACGCCTATGTGCGCCCCGGCGGCCTCGCCCAGGACCTGCCGCCCGGCGCCGTCGACCAGGTGCGCGAGTTCGTCAAGAAGATGCGCAGAAACCTTCCCGAGTACGACAAGCTCGCCACCGGCAACCCCATCTTCAAGGGCCGCATGCAGGACGTCGGCTACCTCGACCTCTCCGGCTGCATGGCCCTCGGCGCCACCGGGCCCGTCCTGCGCGCCGCAGGTCTCCCGCACGACCTGCGCAAGGCCCAGCCCTACTGCGGCTACGAGACCTACGACTTCGACGTCCCCACCGCCGACACCTGCGACGCCTACGGGCGGTTCCTGATCCGCCTGGAGGAGATGCGCCAGTCGCTGCGCATCATCGAGCAGTGCCTGGACCGGCTGCAGCCGGGGCCCGTCATGGTCGCGGACAAGAAGATCGCCTGGCCCGCCCAGCTGGCCCTGGGCCCCGACGGGCTGGGCAACTCCCTCGACCACATCAAGAAGATCATGGGCACCTCGATGGAGGCCCTGATCCACCACTTCAAGCTGGTGACGGAGGGCTTCCGGGTGCCGCCCGGACAGGCGTACGCGGCCGTGGAGGCCCCCAGGGGCGAGCTCGGCGTGCACGTGGTCAGCGACGGCGGCACCCGCCCCTACCGGGTCCACTTCCGCGACCCCTCCTTCACCAACCTCCAGGCCGTGGCGGCGATGTGCGAGGGCGGCCAGGTCGCCGACGTCATCGTCGCCGTGGCGTCCATCGACCCCGTGATGGGAGGCGTCGACCGGTGAGCGTCGCACGCGCGGCCGCCGGGCCGCAGACAACAACGATTGCCGCGCCGCTGCGCCGCGCGGGCGGAGATGGGGGCACCTCCCAGGCGTCAGCTCTGGGGGAGAACGGGGAGGAGCAGTGAGCAATGACGTACAGCTGGGAATGCCCTCGCTTCCCGCACCCGACTACCCCGCCGACGTCCGCGCCCGGCTCGAGGCGGACGCCGAAGAGGTGATCGCCCGCTACCCCGACAGCCGCAGCGCCCTGCTGCCGCTGCTGCACCTCGTGCAGGCCGAGGACGGCTACGTCACCCGCACCGGCATCCGCTTCTGCGCCGAACTGCTCGGCCTCACCACCGCCGAGGTCACGGCCGTCTCGACCTTCTACACCATGTACCGGCGCGAGCAGGGCGGCGACTACCAGGTCGGCGTCTGCACCAACACCCTGTGCGCGGTGCTGGGCGGCGACGCCATCTTCGACGCCCTCAAGCGCCACCTGGGCGTCGGCAACGGCGGCACCACCGAGGACGGCAAGGTCACCCTCGAGCACATCGAGTGCAACGCCGCCTGCGACTTCGCGCCCGTGGTGATGGTCAACTGGGAGTTCTTCGACAACCAGACCGTCGAGAGCGCCAAACGGCTCGTCGACGACCTGCGCGACGGCCGCACCGTCGAACCCACCCGCGGCGCGCCCCTGTGCACCTACCGGGAGACGGCCCGCATCCTGGCCGGCTTCCCCGACGGGCGTCCCGGCGCCGTCGAGGCGAGCGGCGGCGCCGGCCCCGCCTCGCTGGCCGGGCTGCGGCTGGCCAGGGGCGAGAGCGGACCGCCCCGGGTGGGCCCCCCGCGCGGCGCCCCGCCCCGCGGCGAGCACCCCCCCGAGCACCTCAGCTCCCACGACGCGCCCCAGCAGACATCCGCCTCGGACCCCGATCACCCCAGCGGACCGGTCACCGAGGAGGGGGAGGGATGACCGTGGCACCCGAGATCTTCGAGACCAGCCCCGAGAAACTGCTCGCACCCGTGCTGAGCGCCTTCTGGGACGAACCCCGCTCCTGGACGCTGGAGACCTACCTGCGGCACGAGGGCTACGAGGGCGCGCGCAAGGCGCTCGCGATGACCCCCGACGACGTCATCGCCTACGTCAAGGACTCCGGGCTGCGCGGCCGCGGCGGCGCCGGCTTCCCGACCGGCATGAAGTGGCAGTTCATCCCCCAGGGCGACGGCAAGCCGCACTACCTCGTCGTCAACGCCGACGAGTCCGAGCCCGGCACCTGCAAGGACATCCCGCTCCTCTTCGCCAACCCGCACTCCCTCATCGAGGGCATGCTGATCGCCTGCTGGGCGATCCGCTCCAGCCGCGCCTTCATCTACCTGCGCGGCGAGACCGTGCCCGTGCTGCGCCGGCTGCACGAGGCGGTGCGCGAGGCGTACGCGGCCGGCTACCTCGGCCGGAACGTCATGGGCAGCGGCCTGGACCTCGACATCACCGTGCACGCGGGGGCGGGCGCCTACATCTGCGGCGAGGAGACCGCCCTCCTCGACTCCCTCGAGGGCCGCCGCGGCCAGCCCAGGCTGCGGCCGCCCTTCCCGGCTGTCGCGGGCCTGTACGCCTGCCCCACCGTCGTCAACAACGTCGAGTCCATCGCCTCGGTGCCCGCGATCCTCAACAAGGGCAAGGAGTGGTTCCGTTCGATGGGCAGCGAGAAGTCCCCGGGCTTCACGCTGTACTCGCTCAGCGGCCACGTCGCCAACCCCGGCCAGTACGAGGCGCCGCTGGGCGTCACGCTCGGCCAGCTGCTCGGCATGAGCGGCGGGATGCGCCCCGGCCACCGGCTCAAGTTCTGGACCCCGGGGGGCTCCTCGACCCCGCTGCTGACCGACGAGCACCTGGACGTGCCGCTGGACTACGAGGCCGTGGGCGCCGCCGGCTCGATGCTCGGCACCAAGGCCCTGCAGTGCTTCGACGAGACCACCTGCGTGGTGCGGGCCGTCACCCGCTGGACCGAGTTCTACGCGCACGAGTCCTGCGGCAAGTGCACGCCCTGCCGCGAAGGCACCTACTGGCTCGTCCAGTTGCTGCGCGACATCGAGGCCGGCAAGGGCCGCATGAGCGACCTCGACAAGCTCGCCGACATCGCCGACAACATCAACGGCAAGTCCTTCTGTGCGCTGGGCGACGGCGCGGCGAGCCCCATCTTCTCGTCGCTGAACTACTTCCGCGACGAGTACGAGCAGCACATCAAGGGCCGGGGCTGCCCCTTCGACCCGGCCAAGTCCACCATCTGGGCCGACGGCCCCAAGAGCACTCCCGTGGGGGTGAACGCATGACAGTCACCACCTCTGCCCCCTCCGGAGGGGGGAACGCGCCGGTGCCGCCGGAGGACCTGGTGTCCGTCACCATCGACGGCATCCAGATCTCCGTGCCCAAGGGGACGCTCGTCATCCGGGCCGCCGAGCTGCTGGGCATCGAGATCCCGCGGTTCTGCGACCACCCCCTGCTGGACCCGGTCGGTGCCTGCCGGCAGTGCATCGTCGAGGTCGAGGGCCAGCGCAAGCCGATGGCCTCCTGCACGATCACCTGCACCGACGGCATGGTCGTGCGCACCCAGCTCACCTCGCCCGCCGCCGAGAAGGCGCAGCGCGGCGTGATGGAGCTGCTGCTGATCAACCACCCGCTGGACTGCCCCGTCTGCGACAAGGGCGGCGAGTGCCCGCTGCAGAACCAGGCGATGTCCGCGGGCCAGGCCGATTCCCGCTTCGAGGGCCGCAAGCGCACCTACGCCAAGCCGGTGCCGATCTCCCCGCAGATCCTGCTGGACCGCGAGCGGTGCGTGCTGTGCGCGCGCTGCACCCGCTTCTCCAACGAGATCGCGGGCGACCCGATGATCGAGCTGCTGGAGCGCGGCGCGCTGGAGCAGGTCGGCACGGGGGAGGGCGATCCCTTCCGGTCGTACTTCTCCGGCAACACCATCCAGATCTGCCCGGTGGGCGCGCTCACCTCGGCCGCCTACCGCTTCCGTGCCCGGCCCTTCGACCTGGTCTCCTCGCCGACGGTGTGCGAGCACTGCGCGGGCGGTTGCGCGACGCGTACGGACCACCGGCGCGGCAAGGTGATGCGCCGGCTGGCCGCGGAGGACCCGGAGGTCAACGAGGAGTGGCTGTGCGACAAGGGGCGCTTCGCGTTCCGCTACGCGCAGCGGCCGGAGCGGTTCGAGACCCCGCTGGTGCGCAACGAGGCCGGTGCGCTGGAGCCCGCGAGCTGGCCGGAGGCCCTGGAGGCGGCGGCCCGGGGGCTGGCAGCGGCCCGGGGCAGGGCCGGGGTGCTGCCCGGCGGGCGGCTGACGCTCGAGGACGCGTACGCCTACGCCAAGTTCGCGCGGGTGGCGCTCGACACGCACGACGTCGACTTCCGGGCGCGGACGCACAGCGGCGAGGAGGCCGACTTCCTGGCCGCCCGGGTCGCCGGTCGCGGCCGGGACCTGGACAGCGCCGGGGTGACGTACGCGGCGCTGGAGCAGGCGCCGGCGGTGCTGCTGGTGGGGTTCGAGGCGGAGGAGGAGGCGCCCGGCGTCTTCCTGCGGCTGCGCAAGGCCTGGCGCAAGCGCGGCCAGCGGACGTTCTCCCTGGCCACGCATCTCACCCGGGGCCTGGCCAAGGCCGGCGGCACGCTGCTGCCGGCGGCGCCCGGCACGGAGCCGGAGTGGCTGCGGGCCCTGGCGGGCTCCTCGGGGCTGGACGCGGACGGCCGCGTCGCCGCCGAGGCGCTGCGGGCGAAGGGCGCGCTGATCGTCGTGGGGGAGCGACTGGCGGGTGTGCCGGGCGCGCTGACGGCCGCCGTGGCGGCGGCCGACGCGACGGGTGCCGCGCTGGTGTGGATCCCGCGCCGGGCGGGCGAGCGGGGCGCGCTCGAGGCGGGCGCGCTGCCGGGGTTGCTGCCGGGCGGGCGGCCGACGACCGACCCGCGGGCGCGCGAGGAGACGGCGGCGGCCTGGGGCGTGCCCGAACTGCCGCGCAGTCCGGGCCGGGACACCGGGCAGATCCTCCAGGCGGCGGCCACCGGGGAGCTGGGCGCGCTGCTGGTGGGCGGCGTGGAGGTCGCGGACCTGCCCGATCCGGCGCTGGCGCGCGAGGCGCTGGACGCGGTCGGGTTCCTGGTGAGCCTGGAGCAGCGGCCGAGCGAGGTGTCGGACCGGGCGGACGTGGTGCTGCCGGTGGCGGCGGTCGTCGAGAAGGCGGGCACGTTCCTCAACTGGGAGGGCCGGGCACGGCCGTTCGAGGCGGCGGTCAAACCGGACCAGCAGGCGCGGCGGCACGTCCTGCCGGACGCGCGCGTGCTGCACATGCTGGCCGACGCGATGGACGCGGACCTGCGGCTGCCCGATGTCCCGTCCGTCCGGGCGGAGTTGGCGCGGCTGGGCGCCTGGCGCGGCGAGCGGCCGGCGGGCCCGTCCGAGCCGGGGCGGGCGCTGCCGCGTCCCGAGAAGGGCGAGGCGGTGCTCGCCGGGCACCGGCTGCTGCTCGACCAGGGGCGGCTGCAGGACGGTGACGACGCGCTGGCCGGCACGCGGCACGAGGCGCTCGCCCGGCTGTCGGCGGCAACGGCCGCCGAGGCCGGGGTGCGCGACGGCGAGAGCCTGGTGGTGACGGGCCCGGCCGGTTCCGTGCGGCTGCCGCTGCGGATCACGCCGATGCCGGACCGGGTGGTGTGGCTGCCGCTGAACTCCACGGGCGGCGGCGTGGCCTCCGACGCGGGGGTGCGGCCGGGAGAGCTCGTACGGATCGGCGCGGATACCGGCGCAGGCGCCGGGGACGCGGGACGGGAGGTGCGGCCGTGACCCCCGGCGCGATGGAACTGGCCGTCGAGGACCTGTCGATGTTCGGCAGGGACCCGTGGTGGCTCGTGGTGATCAAGGCCGTCTTCTGCTTCGCCTTCCTGATGCTGACCGTGCTGTTCTCGATCGTCTGGGAGCGCAAGGTCGTCGCCTGGATGCAGCTGCGCATCGGGCCCAACCGGCACGGCCCGTGGGGCATGCTGCAGTCGCTGGCCGACGGCATCAAGCTGATGCTCAAGGAGGACGTGATCGTCCGGCGCGCCGACAAGGTCGTCTACGTCCTCGCGCCGATCGTGGCCGCCATCCCGGCGTTCATGGCGATCGCGGTGATCCCCTTCGGCCCGGCGGGCAACGAGGTCTCGATCCTCGGCCACCGGACGACGATGCAGCTGACGGACCTGCCGATCGCGGTGCTCTACATCCTCGCGGTCGCCTCGGTCGGCATCTACGGGATCGTGCTGGCCGGCTGGTCCTCGGGCTCGACTTACCCGCTGCTGGGCGGGTTGCGGTCCTGCGCGCAGATGATCTCCTACGAGATCGCGATGGGCGCGGCCTTCGCGTCGGTCTTCCTCTACTCCGGGTCGATGTCGACGTCGGCGATCGTCGAGGCGCAGCACGACCGCTGGTACGTCCTGCTGCTGCCGGTGTCGTTCCTGATCTACATCGCGACGATGGTGGGGGAGACCAACCGGGCCCCGTTCGACATGCCGGAGTCCGAGGGCGACCTGGTCGGCGGCTTCAACACCGAGTACTCGTCCATCAAGTTCGCGATGTTCATGCTGGCCGAGTACGTGAACATGGTGACGGTCTCGGCGGTCGCGGTCACGCTCTTCCTGGGCGGCTGGCAGGCCCCGTATCCCGTCTCGGCGTTCTGGGAGGGGGCCAACCACGGCTGGTGGCCGATGCTGTGGTTCGTCATCAAGGTGCAGCTGCTGCTGTTCTTCTTCATCTGGCTGCGCGGCACGCTGCCCCGGGTGCGCTACGACCAGCTGATGAAGCTGGGCTGGAAGGTGCTCATCCCGGTCTCGGTGGTCTGGCTGATGCTGGTGGCGACCGTGCGGGCGCTGCGCAACGAGAACTACGACTTCCAGGACATCGTGCTGTACGTCGGGGGCGCGGTCCTGGTGATCCTGCTGCTGTCGCTGCTCGCGGACGTCTTCCGGGCCCGCCGGGACGGGGAGAAGGGCGCGGAGGGCGCGGAGGCCGGTGGGCCGCCGCCCGCGTTCGACCCGATGGCGGGCGGGTTCCCCGTGCCCCCGCTGCCCGGCCAGAGCCTGCCGCCCGTGCCCAGGCGCCCGTCCCGCCGGGACCGGGAGCTCATTGTCAGTGGCGGGGTGGACGCTCAGAGTGACCGAAAGGAGGCTGACGGTGTCTGACGACTCTTCCCGGGGGGACGCCCCCCGGGCCCCCTTCCAGAACCCCGTGGCCGGCTTCGGCGTGACCTTCAAGGCCATGTTCAAGAAGCGGCTGACCGAGCAGTACCCGGAGGAGAAGAAGCACACGGCGCCGCGCTTCCACGGCCGCCACCAGCTCAACCGCCACCCGGACGGCCTGGAGAAGTGCATCGGCTGCGAGCTGTGCGCCTGGGCCTGCCCGGCCGACGCGATCTACGTCGAGGGCGCGGACAACACCGACGAGGAGCGCTACTCCCCGGGCGAGCGGTACGGCCGCGTCTACCAGATCAACTACCTGCGCTGCATCCTGTGCGGCCTGTGCGTCGAGGCCTGCCCCACGCGGGCGCTGACGATGACGAACGAGTACGAACTGGCCGACGCCAGCCGCGAGTCGCTCATCTACACCAAGGAGCAGCTGCTGGCGGGGCTGGAGGACCGCATGGTCGACACCCCGCACGCCATCTACCCCGGCATGACGGAGAAGGACTACTACCGGGGCCTGGTGACCGAGGCCGCGCCGGGCACGGTGCGCCAAGTGGCCGTCTCCAAGGGCGAGAAGCCGTCCGATGAAGGGGTGGAGGCATGAGCGCTCTCGCCGCCGCCGCTTCGACGACCTCGACGGGTGAGGCGGTCCAGTTCTGGCTGCTGGCGGTGGTCGCCGTGGCCGGCGCGCTGGGCGCGGTGCTGATGAGAAAGGCCGTGCACAGCGCCCTCTGCCTCGCCGGGACGATGATCGTCCTGGCGGTGTTCTACCTCGCCAACGGCGCCTACTTCCTGGGCATCGTGCAGATCGTGGTCTACACGGGCGCGATCATGATGCTGTTCCTGTTCGTGGTGATGCTGGTCGGCGTCACCGCCGCGGACTCCCTGAAGGAGACCATCCGCGGCCAGCGCACCCTCGCCGCGCTGTGCGTCCTGGGCTTCGGCACCCTGCTGGGCGCCGGCATCGCCAACGCCTCGCTGCGCGACTTCAACGGGCTGGGCCAGGCCAACGCGGGCGGCAACGTCCAGGGCCTGGCGGCGCTGATCTTCACCAAGTACGTCTACGCCTTCGAGATCACCGGCGCCCTGCTGATCACGGCCGCCGTCGGCGCGATGGTCCTCACCCACCGCGAGCGCACCGAGCGCGCCGCCACCCAGCGCGAGCGGTCCGAGGCGCGCGTGCGCGGCAAGCACCTCCCGCCGCTGCCGGCGCCCGGCGTCTACGCCCGGCACAACGCGGTCGACGTCCCCGGGCTGCTGCCCGACGGCACGCCGTCCGACCTCACCGTCAACGCCACCCTGCGGGCGCGGGGCCAGATCCGCGACGTGTCGGGCGAGGCCCTGGCGGAGCTGGCGGCGCTCGAGCAGCGGTCGCAGGAGTGGCTGGAGAGGGACCACAACCGTTCCGAGGAGCGTGCTCAGTGAACCCGGCCAACTACCTCTATCTGGCCGCCCTGTTGTTCACCATCGGCGCCGCCGGTGTGCTCATCCGGCGGAACGCGATCGTCATCTTCATGTGCGTGGAGCTGATGCTCAACGCCTGCAACCTGGCCTTCGTCACCTTCTCCCGGCTGCACGGCAACCTCGACGGCCAGATCATCGCCTTCTTCACGATGGTCGTCGCCGCCGCCGAGGTCGTGATCGGCCTGGCGATCATTGTGACGATCTTCCGCTCCCGCCACTCGGCCTCGGTCGACGACGCCGGCCTGCTGAAGCTCTAAGGGGACACGACGGTGGAGAACCTCATCGGATTGCTCGTCCTGGCGCCCCTGCTGGGCGCGGGCGTGCTGCTGTGCGGCGGGCGCCGGCTCGACCGCGGCGGCCACTGGATCGGCACCCTGCTCGCGGCCGTGTCGTTCCTCATCGGCGTGGCGCTCTTCGCCGACATGCTGGGCCGCGACGCCGAGGACCGACAGCTGGGCACGACCGTCTTCAGCTGGGTGCCCGTCGGCGGCTTCCGCGCCGACGTCGGCTTCCAGCTCGACCAGCTGTCGATGACCTTCGTGCTGCTGATCACCGGCGTGGGCTCGCTGATCCACCTCTACTCGGTCGGCTACATGGCGCACGACGAGCGGCGGCGGCGCTTCTTCGGCTACCTCAACCTCTTCCTCGCGGCGATGCTGCTGCTCGTCGTCGCCGACAACTACCTGCTGCTGTACGTGGGCTGGGAGGGCGTCGGCCTCGCCTCGTACCTGCTGATCGGCTTCTGGCAGCACAAGCCGAGCGCCGCGACGGCGGCCAAGAAGGCCTTCATCGTCAACCGCGTCGGTGACATGGGGCTGTCGATCGCCATCATGCTGATGTTCACCACCTTCGGCACCTTCGCCTTCGGCCCCGTGCTCGAGGACGCCGGGCGGGCGGGCGAGGGCAAGCTGACGGCCATCGGGCTGATGCTCCTGCTCGCCGCCTGCGGCAAGTCGGCCCAGGTGCCGCTGCAGAGCTGGCTCGGCGACGCCATGGAGGGCCCCACGCCGGTCTCCGCGCTCATCCACGCGGCGACGATGGTGACCGCCGGCGTCTACCTCATCACCCGCTCCGGCGCGATCTTCGACGGGGCGCCCGACGCGCAGACGGCGGTCGTGGCGGTCGGCGCGGTCACGCTCCTGTTCGGTGCGATCGTCGGTTGCGCCAAGGACGACATCAAGAAGGCCCTCGCGGGCTCGACGATGTCCCAGATCGGCTACATGATCCTCGCCGCCGGACTGGGGCCGGTCGGCTACGCCTTCGCGATCATGCACCTGGTGACCCACGGCTTCTTCAAGGCCGGGCTCTTCCTCGGCGCGGGCTCCGTGATGCACGGCATGGACGACGAGGTCGACATGCGGCGCTACGGCGGCCTGCGCCGGTACATGCCCATCACGTTCGTCACCTTCGGCCTGGGCTATCTGGCGATCATCGGCTTCCCGGGGCTGTCCGGCTTCTTCTCCAAGGACCGGATCATCGAGGCCGCCTTCGCCAAGGGCGGCACCGAGGGCTGGATCCTGGGCGGCGCGGCGCTGCTGGGCGCGGCCATCACCGCGTACTACATGACGCGGGTGATGCTGCTGACGTTCTTCGGCGAGAAGCGCTGGCAGCCCAACGCCCACGGCGAGATGCCGCACCCCCACGAGGCGCCCCGCACCATGACGATCCCCATGATCGTGCTGGCGTTCGGATCGGTGTTCGCCGGCGGCCTGTTCAGCGTCAACGACGCCTTCCTCACCTGGCTGGAGCCGGTCACCGGGCACGCCGAGGGCAACTCGCCGCTCACCGCCACGCAGGTCACCGCGGCCACCATGGTCGTCCTCGTGGTCGGCGCCGCGGTGGCCTGGTCGCAGTACGGGCGCCGGCCGGTGCCGGTCACCGCGCCGCCCGGCGGGCTGCTGGTGCGGGCCGCCCGCCGCGACCTGCTGCAGGACGACTTCAACCACATCGTGCTGGTCCGCGGCGGCGAGCACCTCACCCGCAGCCTGGTCTACGTCGACCACACCCTGGTCGACGGCGTCGTCAACGGCACCGCCGCCTCCGTCGGCGGCCTGTCGGGCCGGATGCGCCGGCTGCAGAACGGCTACGCGCGGTCGTACGCGGTCTCGATGTTCGGCGGTGCGGCGGTGCTCATCGCCGCGACCCTGCTGATGAGGGCGGTCTAGTCATGTCATTTCCCCTGCTGACGGCCACTGCGGCGGTGCCCGCACTGGGCGCGGTCGCCACCGCCGCCGTCCCCGCCGCGCGGCGCACGGCCGCCAAGTGGCTCGCGCTGGCCTTCTCGCTCGTCACGCTGGCACTGGCGGCGGCGCAGCTCGTGCGCTTCGACCCGGACGCGAAGGGCCCGTTCCAGCTCACCGAGTCGCACGCCTGGATCAAGGACTTCGGGGTCCGCTACGAACTGGGCGTGGACGGCATCTCGGTGGTGCTCATCGCGCTCACCGCGCTGCTGGTCCCCTTCATCGTCCTGGCCGGCTGGCACGACGCCGACCCCCTCGAGACCACGTCCTCGCGCTGGCGGCCCACCCAGGGCTTCTTCGCGCTGATCCTGATGGTCGAGGCGATGGTGGTGATCGCCTTCCAGGCCACCGACGTCTTCCTCTTCTACATCTTCTTCGAAGCCATGCTCATCCCGATGTACTTCCTCATCGGCGGCTTCGGCGACCGGGCGGGCGAGCGCGGCGAGGCGGAGTCCGCCGCGCAACGCAGCTACGCCGCGGTGAAGTTCCTGCTCTACAACCTCGCCGGCGGCCTGATCATGCTGGCCGCCGTCATCGGCCTGTACGCGGTCACCGCCCACCAGCTGGGCACCGGCACCTTCTCCCTGACGGAGATCGTCCAGGCCCGCGCCGACGGCAGGCTGGACTTCGCGACCACCACCGAACGCGCCCTGTTCCTCGGCTTCTTCTTCGCCTTCGCCGTCAAGGCGCCGCTGTGGCCGCTGCACACCTGGCTGCCCAACGCCATGGGCGAGGCCACCGCCCCCGTCGCCGTGCTGATCACCGCGGTGGTCGACAAGGTCGGCACGTTCGCGATGCTGCGCTTCTGCCTCCAGCTGTTCCCGGAGGCCTCGAAGTGGGCGACGCCCGCGATCCTGGTGCTGTCCCTGATCAGCATCCTCTACGGCGCGCTGCTGGCGGTCGGCCAGCGGGACATCAAGCGCCTGATCGCCTACGCCTCGATCTCGCACTTCGGCTTCATCGTCCTGGGCATCTTCGCGATGACCAGCCAGGGCCAGAGCGGCGCCGCGCTCTACATGGTCAACCACGGCATCTCCACGGCCGCGCTGATGCTGGTCGCCGGCTTCCTGATCTCCCGGCGCGGGTCGCGGCTCATCGCCGACTACGGCGGCGTGCAGAAGGTGGCGCCGGTCCTGGCGGGCACCTTCCTCGTCGGCGGCATGGCCACGCTGTCGCTGCCGGGGCTCGCGCCCTTCGTCTCCGAATTCCTCGTCCTGGTCGGCACGTTCGCCCGGTACCCGGTCATCGGCGTCCTGGCCACCGTGGGCATCGTGCTCGCCGCCCTGTACGTCCTGGTGCTCTACCAGCGCACGATGACCGGGCCGGTCACCGAGCAGGTCCGCGGGATGCCGGACCTGCGGGTGCGCGAGCTCGTCGTCGTGGCGCCGCTGATCGCGCTGCTGCTCGTCCTGGGCGTCTACCCCGGGCCCGTGACCCGGATCCTCGACCCGGCCGTCGAGCGGACGATGTCGCAGGTGCACAAGGGCGACCCCGAGCCCGATGTACGCGATGTACGCGTGAACGATGTGGAGGCCGCGAAGTGAGCCACGCAGCAACTGTCCACAGCCTGTGGACACTGGCGGCGGACGGGGCGCCGAACCGGATCCCCGGGCCGCGCATCGAGTACGCCCAGCTCTCCCCGACGCTGATCGTGCTCGGCGCGGCCGTCGTGGGCATCCTCCTCGAGGCCTTCCTGCCGCGCCGCGCCCGTCACCACGCGCAGCTCCTGCTGACCGTGGTCGGCCTGGGTGCCGCCTTCGCCGCGGTGGTCGCCCTGGCGGCGGGCGGCTACGGCACTGACAAGGCGCGCGTCGCGGCCATGGGCGCGGTCGCGGTGGACGGTCCGGCGCTGTTCCTGCAGGGCACGATCCTCCTCGTCGGCCTGGTGGCGGTGTTCACCTTCGCCGAGCGCCGGCTGGAGCCCGCCGCGCACGGCCGGCCCGTCGACTCCTTCGCCGCGCAGGGCGCCGCCGTGCCGGGCGGCGACGCGGAGCGCAAGGCCGTCGCGGCGGGCCTGACGACCTCCGAGGTCTTCCCGCTGACGCTGTTCGCGATCGGCGGCATGCTCGTCTTCCCCGCCGCCAACGACCTGCTGACCCTCTTCATCGCCCTCGAGGTGTTCTCCCTCCCGCTGTACGTGCTGTGCGGGCTCGCCCGCCGCCAGCGGCTGCTGTCGCAGGAGTCGGCCGTCAAGTACTTCCTGCTGGGCGCCTTCTCCTCCGCCTTCCTGCTGTTCGGGGTGGCGCTGCTGTACGGCTACGCGGGCACGGTCACCTACTCCGGTATCGCCGACGTCGTCGGCGGCACCACGCGGAGCGTCGACCCGGCGCTCGCGGCGACCACGGGCAACGACGCGCTGCTGCTGATCGGCGGCGCGATGGTGCTGATGGGGCTGCTGTTCAAGGTCGGTGCGGTGCCGTTCCACATGTGGACGCCCGACGTCTACCAGGGCGCCCCGACGCCGGTGACCGGCTTCATGGCGGCCGCCACGAAGGTCGCCGCGTTCGGCGCCCTGCTGCGGCTGCTGTACGTGGTGCTGCCGGGCATGCGCTGGGACTGGCGGCCGGTGATGTGGGGCGTCGCCATCGTCACGATGCTCTTCGGCGCGGTGGTGGCCGTCACGCAGACGGACGTGAAGCGGCTGCTGGCCTACTCCTCCATCGCCCACGCCGGGTTCATCCTCGCCGGCGTCATCGCGACCACCCCCGACGGCGTCTCCTCGGTGCTCTTCTACCTGGCCGCGTACTCCTTCGTCACCCTGGGCGCCTTCGCGGTGGTGACGCTGGTGCGCGACGCGGGCGGCGAGGCGACGCACCTGTCGAAGTGGGCGGGGCTCGGCCGCCGTTCGCCGCTGGTCGCGGCCGTCTTCGCGGTCTTCCTGCTGGCCTTCGCGGGCATCCCGCTGACGAGCGGCTTCGCGGGGAAGTTCGCCGTGTTCAAGGCGGCGGCGCAGGGCGGCGCCGCTCCGCTGGTCATCGTGGGCGTGCTGGCCTCGGCGATCGCCGCGTTCTTCTACATCCGGGTCATCGTGCTGATGTTCTTCAGCGAGCCCAGGGCGGACGGGCCGACGGTCGCGGTGCCCAGCGCGCTGACGTCCACCGCCATCGCCGTGGGCGTGGTGGTGACGCTGGTGCTCGGTGTGGCCCCGCAGTACTTCCTGGACCTGGCCGGGCAGTCGGGGGTGTTCGTCCGCTGACGCCCCGACCCGGGCCCGTCACCCGGCCGTACCGCACGCCGCTGCCCGGTATCCCCCTGCGGAAGGGGTGCCGGGCAGCGGCGTGCGGTGTGCGGGCGTCAGTTGCCCGGCTTGGGCAGGTCCGCCGGGAAGCCGGCGGCGGGCTTGCCGTCCGCGCCCACGGCCTTGGTGTACTTGATCTCCTTGCCGGAGGCCCAGGCCACGGTCAGGGTCTTGCCGTCGAAGCCCTTGACGGTGCCGGTGGTCCAGTCCTTGCTGCCGTCCAGGCAGTTCTTGATGTTGATGGTGACCGGCTGGGCGTTGTCGACGACCTCGCCGGTGCACGTGCTCTTGCCCTTGAGGGCCACGATCTTCTCCGCGAAGGTGAGGACCATGAGGCTCTTGTCGGCGGCCTTGCCGTCGTTCGCCCAGCCGCCCTCGAGGTCCTTGGCCGTGACCGGCTTGGCCGGGGCCTCGGCGGGCTTGTCCTTGGCGGCGTCCGCGGGCTTCGACTGCTGGGCGTCCGCGCTGGGCTTGGTGTCCGCCTTCTTGTCGTCGCCGCTGCTGCCGCAGCCCGTCATCAGCACAGCGGCGATGAGCGCCGCCCCCGTGGTCTGTACTGCCTTGCGCACGTGCGCTCTCCTTTGTCATGTCCGGCCCTCGCGCGGGCCGGGCACGACAAGCTAGCAGCACGAATAAACGATCACTGAGGGTGTCGGTGACGGGCTGATAACGGCTTCAGTCGCCTCCGCCGCCGCAGCTCCCGCAGGAGCCGCCGCCGCAGCCGTGGCCACCGCCGCTGCTGCCGCCACTCGCCTGCGTCTCCCGCAGGCGGTTGCGGTACACGGCCCAGGAGATCCACCCGTCGCGCATGTGGCGGCGCAGCTGCCTGCGCTCGCCCCAGCCGGACAGCCCCGGGTACAGGGCGATCGCCAGGCCCGTCGCGGCCACCAGACCGGCCAGCGCCCGGCTGCGCGGGTCGGGAAAGCCCGCCTGCCGCGCCGCCTCGAAGCGCCCGCGCGTCGGGGCGGTCAGGTCCACCGTGCCCACCGGGTAGCGCATGGCACGGACGACGTCGAACCGGCCGGGGACCTTCGCGCCGAGCGCCCCGCGCTCCAGCAGCCCGGTGGTCCAGGGACCCAGCGCGTACGGGGCCGCGACGCGGATCCACCGTTGTGTCTTCGGGCCGCTTCCGCCGGGCGCGGGCAGGCTCTTCAGCGGCCCGGCCAGCCGCTGGTCCGCCGGGGGCGCGCCGGCGGCCGCGACGGGCCGCCCGCGCTCCTGCGTGACGTGCCCGCCCAGCTCCAGCTCGGCCAGCACGGCTCCGGCCATGCCGTACGGCAGGACGCTCCGGGCACACAGCGGTGTGCCCTCGACCGGGTGGTGCGCGAGCAGCAGCAGCTCCTCCGGCAGCGTGAGCCCGGCCGCGGGGCCGGGTATGGAGGAGGCGGGGTCGGGCGTGGTGCTCATGCCGTGTGCGGCTCCGTGCGGGCCGGGACGACGCGGCCGGTGACCTCGCCGAGCCCGATCCGGGCGCCGTCGGGGCCCGGTGCCCAGGCGGTGAGGGTGACCTCGTCCCCGTCGGCCAGCCAGGGGCCCTTGCCCTGGGTGAGCTCGAGCAGGCAGCCCAGCTGGTCGGGCTCGGGGCCGCTGACCGTGCCGGAGGCGTAGAGGTCGCCGGTGCGCAACGAGGCGCCGTTGACGGTCATGTGGGCCAGCTGCTGGGCGGCGGTCCAGTACATGGCGGAGAAGGGCGGCCGGGAGACCGTCTCTCCGTTGATCCGCACCTCGATGCGCAGGTCGATGCCGCCGGGCTCGGCGTCGGAGTCGTCCAGGTAGGGAAGCAGCGGGTGGGTGCGCTCCGGCGGCGCCGTGCGGGCCTCGTCGAAGGCGTCCAGCGGGGTGATCCAGGCCGAGACGGAGGTCGCGAAGGACTTGCCGAGGAAGGGGCCCAGCGGCACGTACTCCCAGGCCTGGAGGTCGCGCGCCGACCAGTCGTTGACCAGGCAGACGCCGAACACGTGCTCGCGGAAGGCGGACTGCGGCACCGGCGTGCTCGCGGGCGCCGGGGTGCCGACGACGAAGCCGACCTCGGCCTCGATGTCGAGGCGCAGCGAGGGGCCGAAGGAAGGCGCGGAGTCGGCGGGGGCCTTGCGCTGGCCCTGCGGGCGCACCACGTCCGTCCCGGAGACCACGACCGTCCCGGCGCGGCCGTGGTAACCGATGGGCAGGTGCTTCCAGTTGGGCGTCAGGGCCTCGCCGTCCGGGCGGAAGATGCGGCCGACGTTGGTGGCGTGGTGCTCGCTGGCGTAGAAGTCGACGTAGTCGGCGACCTCGAAGGGCAGGCGCAGGGTCACCTCGTCCAGCGGGTGGAAGTGCGGCCCGTCCAGCCAGCCGCGCACCTCCGCCCGTACGGCCTGCCACACCGGGCGGCCGGCGGCCAGCAGCGGGTTGAGCGTGGGGGCCTCGAGCAGGTGCGTGTGAGTCGAACCGTGGGCGGCAGCGGCGGCCGCGGCGTCGAGGACGTACGCGCCGTAGCGGACGCCGACCCGGGGGCGGTCGGGGGCGTCGGGGGTGGTGAAGACGCCGTACGGGAGGGTGTCCGCGCCGAAGGGGTCGCCTTCGGCCAGGTCGCGGGGGTGGTGCTGGGGCATGGGGACGCTGCCTCGCCTTCGTCCTGGACGGTTCGTCAGCCGGGGCCCGGTGGGCCGGTGCTCACATTACGTGCTGGGGCCCGTCGGGCAAGGGGTGCGGGACAGGTGTCCGACCGCTGGCCAATGGGAGGGCAATGTCCGGTAACTCCTTGCTGGAGGCCTCGATTCCGAAGTAGCGTCCTAAGTCGGGTCACACACAGTGGGGGGCCGCTGAGGCTGAGTGGCCGAGGGGGGTGCTGGTGGCGAGCAGGAGCGCGCCCGTAGCGGCGGACCGGTCCGTACCCGGTCTGATTGTCAAGATCGGCGACTATCCCCTGCATCACGGCGGGGTCGGCGCGATCCGCAGCCTCGGCCGGCTGGGCGTCCCGATGTACGCCGTCACCGAGGACAGATGGACCCCCGCGGCCGTCTCCCGCTACCTGCGTTCCTGCTTCGTCTGGCCGACCACCGGAACGGAACGGTCCGAGGAGCTGGTGGCCGGCCTGCTGCGGATCGGCCGGCGGATCGGCCGGCCGGCGGTGCTGATCCCCACCGACGAGGAGGCCGCCGTCCTGATCGCCGAGCACGCGCCGGCGCTGGCGGAGTCGTTCCTCTTCCCGCCCGTGGAACGGGAGCTGCCGCGCAGGCTCGCGAGCAAGCAGGGACTGCACGAGCTGTGCGTGGAGCACGGCGTGCCGTCGCCCTCGGCCCTCTTCCCGGCCTCGTACGAGGAGATCGAGAAGTACGCGTCGGTGGCCTCCTTTCCGCTGGTCGCCAAGAACCGGGAGGCCTTCGAGCGGCGCCGGCACCCCGCCGTGCACGGCACCACGCGCATCGGCGGCCCCCGCGAGCTGCTGGAGCTGGCCCGCGGCTGGGGGCCCTCGCCGGGAGTGATCCTCCAGGAGTACCTGCCGCGCGAGGACGCCGAGGACTGGATCGTCCACGCCTACTTCGACGCCGAGAGCACCCCGCTGGCGATGTTCACGGGCGTCAAGGTGCGCTCCTGGCCGCCGCACGCGGGCATGACCGCGAACGCCTACATCGTCGACAATCCGGAACTGGCCGCCATGGCGGCGCAGTTCATCAAGCAGATCGGCTTCTGCGGGATCGTCGACCTGGACTGGCGCTTCGACCGCCGGGACGGGCGCTACAAGCTGCTGGACTTCAACCCCAGGATGGGCGCCCAGTTCCGGATGTTCGAGAACGAGGCGGGCATCGACGTCGTGCGGGCCCAGCACCTGGACCTCACCGGCCGGCCGGTGCCCGAGGGGGAGCAGCTCACCGGGCGCCGCTTCGTCGTGGAGAACATCGACCTGCCCGCCTTCGCGGCCTACCGTCGCAGCGGCTACACCACCCCGCACGCGCCCGCCCGCGCCAGCGGCACGGAGCTGGCCTGGGCCGCGCGCGACGACATGAAGCCGTTCTTCACCATGCTGGCCCGGTTCGTACGACCGGGCCTGCGCCATTTGTGGCAGCTGTGGCGTTCCCGGCGCCGTTCCGCTGCCGTCTCCGAGTAGCCCGTAGTCCGTAGCCCGTAGTCCGTAGCCCTTGGTCCCGAGCAGTCCGAGCAGTTCCGAGTAGTTCGAACACCGAGTATCCGAGCGACAACGTGCCCAGCAGCAACGCCCTGGGAGGGGACTCGTGACACTTCCCGTAGCCGTGATCGGCGCCGGTCCGTACGGCCTGTCGACCGCAGCCCACCTGAAAGCGCGCGCGGTGCCGACGCGCGTCTTCGGCTCGCCGATGGTGAGCTGGCGCGAGCACATGCCCGCCGGGATGCTGCTGAAATCGACCCCCGCCGCCTCCAGCATCGACGCGCCGCAGCCGGGCCACACCCTCTTCGACTTCTGCCAGGACGTGGGCGAGCGCCGCTTCGAGTCGGACTGGGACACCATCCCCGTCGAGACCTTCGCCCGCTACGGGCTGTGGTTCCAGCAGCGGCTGGTGCCGCAGCTGGAGCGCGAGCGTGTCGTCTCGGTCGAGCGGCGCGACGCCGGCGGCGGCTTCGAGCTGAAGCTGGACTCCGGCGAGCAGTTCGCCGCGCGCGCCGTCGTCGTCGCCACGGGGCTGAGCGGGCTGGCACAGCTGCCGCCCGAGCTGGCCTCCGCCGTGCCGGCCGGGCCCTCGACGACCGGGCCCGTCTCGCACAGCTCACAGCACCGCGACCTGTCGGTGTTCGCCGGACGCGAGGTCGTGGTCGTCGGCGCCGGGCAGTCGGCGCTGGAGAGCGCGGTGCTGCTGGCCGAGGCGGGCGCGGCCGTGCGGGTGGTCGCCCGGCGGCGCGGCGCGGTCCGCTTCGGGGCGGCGCCGGACGGGCAGTCGCCGCTCAAGCCCGACACCCCCTTCGGACGGGCCTGGTCGCTGTACGCGTTCTCGTACCACGCGGACGGCTTCCGGCGCCTGCCCGCGCCCACCCGGCAGTACCTGGTGCGCCGGGTGCTGGGGCCGCTGGGCGCGTGGTGGCTGCGCGAGAGGTTCGTGGGGCGGGTACGGGTCACCGAGGGCAAGCGCATCCTGCGCACCCGGGTGGAGTCGGGACGCCCGGTGCTGACGCTGGCCGGTGAGGGCGAGGGCGCCCCCGAGAGCGAGCTGCGCGCCGACCACGTCATCGCGGCCACCGGCTACCGGGTGGACGTGGCGGCGCTGGACTTCCTCGGTCCAGGGCTGCGCACCCGTCTCGCGGTGGCCGCGGGCGGGCCCCGGCTGGGCGCCGGGTACCGGTCGTCGGTGCCGGGGTTGTTCTTCACGGGACTGCCGGCGGCGGCGAGCTACGGGCCGGTCATGCGGTTCGTGTGCGGCACGGAGTACGCCTCGCCGCGGCTGGCCAGGGCGGTGGGACAGGCATAGATCCGAATCAGCCACGCGCAGAGTCCGACAAATGCGCAGACGCCGGGCGGCCGGTCCATCGGCCGCCCGGCGTCCGGCGGTCCGGGGTACGACCCGGGAACATGCCCGGATCGGCCTGGGATCGGCCTGGGAACGGCACGGGGAGGCCGGCGGTGGGCGCCCGAAGGGGACGGCGCCCACGGTGATCGAGAGCCGACCGGATACGCTGACTTTTGGTGAAGACAGCGACACATCGACAATCCCCGTGTTCGCAGGCAGACAGGAGTACCCCTCGTGACCGTCGTCGGGCCTTTTGGGCTGAGCGTGCGGGACCAGGCTCTTGAAGCCGATGTCCAGGCCGGGTTGGCCGCCGTCGAGGAGGGCCTCCTCGAGGCCACCAAGAGCGGCGTGCCCTTCATCACCGAGGCCGCACAGCACCTGGTACAGGCCGGAGGCAAGCGGTTCCGTCCGCTGCTGGTCGCGCTCGCCGCGCAGTTCGGCGACCCGTACGCCCCGGGGGTGGTGCCCTCCGCGGTGGTCGTCGAGCTCACCCACCTGGCGACGCTCTACCACGACGACGTCATGGACGAGGCCGAGGTGCGCCGCGGCGTGCCCAGCGCCAACGCCCGCTGGGGCAACTCCCTGGCCGTACTGACGGGTGACTTCCTCTTCGCCCGCGCCTCCCACATACTGGCCGACCTCGGTCCGGAGGCCGTCCGCATCCAGGCCGAGGCGTTCGAGCGGCTGGTCACCGGCCAGATCCTGGAGACCGCCGGCCCGCGCGACGGGCGCGACCCCATCGAGCACTACCTGGACGTCATCGCCGGCAAGACCGGCTCGCTGATCGCGGTCGCGGGGCGCTTCGGCGCGATGATGTCCGGCGCGGACGAGCGGATCGTGGAGATCCTCACCCACTACGGCGAGCGGCTCGGCGTCGCCTTCCAGCTCGCCGACGACGTCCTCGACATCGCCAGCGACTCCCACGAGTCGGGCAAGACCCCCGGCACCGACCTGCGCGAGGGCATCCCCACGCTGCCGGTGCTGCACCTGCGGGCCGCCGCCGCGGCCACCGGTGACGCGGCCGACCTCGAGCTGTGCGAGCTGCTGGAGGGCGACCTCACCGACGACGCCCGGCACGCCGAGGTGCTGCGCCGGCTGCGGGCCCACCCGGCGCTGGAGCAGGCGCGGCGCGACACCGTCCGCTACGCGCAGGAGGCGCGGGCGACGCTGGCGCCGCTGCCGGACTGCTCCGCGAAGGCGGCGCTCGAGGAGCTGTGCGACCTGGTGGTCCACCGGGCCGGCTGAGGCCCGGCCGAGGCTCGGCCGGCCGCGCTCGGGACCGGTCCGATCCGCCGTGCGGAGGTGTGGCCCCTAGGGGGAGTCATACCGGAGACGTACGGTGACTTGATCCCGTCGGCTGACGACTTCCCGGGGCCGGTTTGGTGGAATTGAAGGCGTCTTCACCGGGGGAAGTCCCCGGACTCCAGCGCCTCCACCGGGCGGTCGGGCCACCCTTGGCCCAGGTGTGGGCGAGTGCAGGACGCGAGAGACCGCCGCCGACGACGGAGGTAGAGCACATGGCACGCATCCAACCGACACCGGGCACCGACGGCGCCGACGGGCCCGGCGGAGGCACGAGCCGCCGCCGGAAGACCGTCCGCTACGCGGTACCGGTCGCGGTGGCGGGCATCGCGGCCGCGACGATCGGCATCACCTCGGCCCTCGCGAGCACCGGTGACCCGGACCTGCCGAAGATCAGTGCGCAGGACCTCATAGCCAAGATGGCCGCGTCCGACAACCAGCGAATATCGGGCACGGTCAAGATCAGCACGGATCTCGGGCTGCCGTCGCTGCCCTCCGGCGCCTCCTTCGGCGGTCCGGCCGAAGGGAAGAAGGGCGGCTCCGCCCCCTCCCCGGACGCCAAGCTCACCGAGCTGCTCTCCGGCTCGCACACGCTGCGCGTCGCCGCCGACGGGCCCGACAAGCAGCGCCTGTCGGTCGTCGAGCGCGCCGCCGAGTACAGCGTGATCCGCAACGGCGACGAGGTCTGGGCGTACGACAGCGCGAGCAACACCGCCTACCACTCCAAGGCCCCCAAGGGCGCCGAGGGCAAGGCCGGCAAGTCCGGCAAGGACGGCAAGGCGCCCGGGGGCGTCGGCGCGGCCTCGCCCCAGGAGCTGGCCAAGAAGGCCGTCGAGGCCGCCGACGGGACGACGTCCCTGACGATCGACGGCACCGCGAAGGTGGCCGGCCGGGACGCCTACCAGCTGGTGATCAAGCCCAAGCAGGCCGAGTCGACGGTGGGTTCGGTCCGTATCGCGGTCGACGCGAAGACCGGCGTGCCGCTGAAGTTCACCCTCGCCGCGAAGAGCGGCGGCAAGGCGGTCGTCGACGCGGGCTTCACCAAGGTCGACTTCGGCAAGCCCGACGCCGGCACGTTCGCCTTCACCCCGCCCAAGGGCACCAAGGTCACCGAGGCCGGCGACAAGGCCGCAGCCGAGCGCGAGCACAAGGGCAAGCTGCCCGAGGCCCTGGGCCTGCCCGGCCTGAACGGCGCCGACTCCTCCGACGCGAAGGTCACCGGCGAGGGCTGGGCGTCGATCGCCCGGTTCTCCGCCGGCAAGGAGGCGGGCGCCGCCGTCACCGGCGGGGACAAGAGCGCCGGCAAGAAGGGCGAGAGCGGCAAGGGCGCGGCCGGTGCGGAGGCGCTGCTGGACGGCTTCGCCTCCAAGGTCTCGGGCGACTTCGGTTCCGGCCGGGTCTTCAGCACCAAGATCGTCAACGCTCTGGTGACGGACGACGGCACCGTCTACGTCGGCGCGGTCTCCAAGGACGCGCTGGTCAAGGCCGCGAACGCCAAGTAAGCAGGCCGCTGCCCGTGCGCGGCCCCGCGGGCCCCGGTGATCGCCGGGGCCCCGGGCCCCGGCACGGCCCGCGGCCGTATCGCGAGAGGAGAGAGCGTGGAGGGCCGGTCCAGGCCGGAGCCGTGGCCCGGCGCCACCGACGGGGCTCCCGTGATCGAGACGCACGCGCTCACCAAGCGGTACGGCGGCGGCCGGCCCGCGGTCGACGGGCTCGACCTCGTCGTGCCGCGCGGCAGCGTCTTCGGCTTCCTGGGCCCCAACGGGTCCGGCAAGACCACCACCATCCGGATGCTCATGGGCCTGATCGAGCCGACGTCCGGCTCCGCCCGCGTGCTCGGCGAGCCGATGCCGCGCGCCGGGCGGCGGGTGCTGCCCAGGGTGGGTGCCCTGATCGAAGGGCCCGCCCTCTACGGCTTCCTCTCCGGCCGCGACAACCTCCTGCGCTACGACGCCGCCGACCCCACCGCCGACCCCCGCACCCGGCGGGCCCGGGTCGGCCACGCCCTGGAGCGGGTGGGGCTCACGGGCGCCGCGGGCAAGAAGGCCCGCGCGTACTCCCTGGGCATGAAGCAGCGCCTGGGCCTGGCCGCGGCCCTGCTCCAGCCGCGCGAGCTGCTCGTGCTGGACGAGCCGACCAACGGCCTCGACCCGCAGGGCATGCGCGAGATCCGGGCACTGGTGCGCTCGCTGGCGGCGGAGGGCACCACGGTCTTCCTCTCCTCCCACCTCCTCGACGAGATCGAGCAGGTCTGTACGCACGCCGCCGTCATGGCCCGCGGCCGCCTGCTGACCCAGGGCACCGTCGGCGAACTGGCCTCCTCCGCCCGCGGCAGGCTGGCCGTCACCACCCCCGACACGGCGGAGGCCGTACGGGTCCTCAAGGAGCACGGAGTGAACGACCTCGCGGTGCTGGACGACCGGGTCACCGGCGAACTGCCGGCCGGCCCGCCGCTCGAGCTCGCCGACCTCAACGCCGCGCTCGTCCGGGCGGACGTGCGCGTACGGGCCTTCGGCACCGAACGCGCCTCGCTGGAGGACGCGTTCGTGGCGCTCACCGGAGAGGGATTCGATGTCGCGGGCTGAGACGGCGGGCGCGGGCGCGGGCGTGATGCGGGCCCCGGGTCCGCTGTGGGGGCTCTCGCTGCTGCGCAGCGAGGTGGCCGTCACCTTCCGGCGGTGGCGCACCCTCGCGCTGCTGGGCGTGCTCGCGGCCGTTCCCGTCCTGGTCGGGATCGCCGTGAAGATCGAGACCGGGGGCGACGACGGGGCGGGTCACGGCGGCGGGGGACCGGCCTTCATCAGCCAGATCACCAACAACGGTCTCTTCCTGGTCTTCACCTCGCTCGCCGCGACCCTGCCGTTCTTCCTGCCGATGGCGATCGGCGTGGTCGCGGGCGACTCCATAGCCGGCGAGGCGGGCTCCGGCACGCTGCGCTATCTGCTGGTCGCGCCCGCCGGACGGACCAGGCTGCTGTTGGTCAAGTACGCGACGGCGGTGGCCTTCTGCTGCGCCGCCACGCTCGTCGTCGCCGTGTCGGCGCTGGCGGTGGGGGCGCTGCTCTTCCCGCTCGGCGAGGTCACGCTGATCAGCGGGACGACCGTGTCGTTCGGCGAGGGGCTGCTGCGCGCGCTGGCGATCGCGGGGGTGGTGGCGCTGTCCCTGGTGGGCGTCGCGGCGCTGGGCCTGTTCGTCTCCACGCTCACCAACAGCGGCATCGCGGCGATGGCCACCACCGTGGGGCTGCTGATCACGGTGCAGATACTGGACCAGTTCCCGCAGCTGAGCGCCGTGCGGCCCTATCTGTTCTCGCACTACTGGATGAGCTTCGCGGACCTGCTGCGTGACCCCGTCTACTGGGACCAGTTGCTGCGCAATCTGGGGCTGCAGGCCCTGTACGCGGCCGTGTTCGGCTCGGCGGCCTGGGCGCGCTTCACGGCGAAGGACATCACGGTGTGAGCGGGCACCGGAACCGTGGTGGGCCGGCCCGGCACCCGCTCCATGGGGGGTTGGGACACGTTCTAGAACGTGAGCTTCCAGCTGCTGATGTGGCCCGTGTCCTGAGCCGCCACATCCTGGACGCGCAGCTTCCAGGTCCCGTTCGCCGTCTCCGCCGAGGCGTTGACGGTGAAGGTCTCGGTGACGTTCGCGGCCGAGTCGCTGCTGGAGTTCTTCAGCCGGTACGCCTTGCCGCTGGGGCCGACGAGGTCGACGACCAGGTCGCCGCGGTAGCTGTGCCGGATGTCCACGGCGGCCTTGAGGCCGGCCGGGGCGTTGCCCGTCACCCCGGAGACGGTGAGCGGGGACTCGACGGCCGCGCCCGCGTCGGGGATGGTGACCTGGGCCTTGCTCTCGAAGACCTTGCCGGTGGGCGGGGTGGTGGAGCCGCCGCTCAGCGTCCAGACCGCGTGGGCGACGGCGTCGCTGTTGATGTCCAGCGCCGTGTCGTTGATGTTCGCGGTGGTGTCGCAGGACGAGTGGTAGCAGCGGTCGAAGGGCTGGCCCGCCGTGCCGCCCCACTTGGCCGCCTGGGCGGCGGTCTTGGTGTAGTCGGCGCCGCTGAACAGGCCGCCCACGGGGACGCCCGCGTTCTTGAAGGGCGCGTGGTCGGAGCGGCCGTCGCCCTCGGTCTCGATCTCGGTGGAGATGTTCTTCGAGGCGTAGTAGTTCTTGAAGACGCCCTCGATGGTGGGGTCGTCGTCATAGACGAAGTAACCGGGGTTGGGCGACCCGATCATGTCGAAGTTGAGGTAGCCGTCGATCTTGGCGCGCTCGGCGGCGGGCAGCTTGCCGACGTAGTTCTTCGACCCGACCAGGCCCAGCTCCTCGGCTCCCCACCAGGCGAAGCGCAGGTGCTTGGTGGGCTTGTAGCCCTCCTTGGCCACGGTGAGGGCGACCTCGAGAACGGCAGCCGAGCCCGAGCCGTTGTCGTTGATGCCGGCGCCCCGGCTGACGGAGTCGAGGTGGGATCCGGCGAACAGGACGTGGTCGGCGTCGCCGCCGGGCCAGTCGGCGATGAGGTTGTAGCCGGTCGCGCCGTTCGAGGTGAACTGCTGGACGGTGGTGGTGAATCCGGCGGCGTCCAGCTTGCCCTTCACATAGTCCAGGGACGCCTTGTAGCCACTGCGGCCGTGGGCGCGGTTGCCGCCGTTGGCGGCGGCTATGGACTGCAACTGGTTCAGGTGCGCCTTGACGTTGGCGACGGAGATGTCGGGCGCGGCAGCGGCGGCGCTCTTCCCGGCGGTGGCGTTCGCGGCGGTGGGGGCCGCGGTCGCCGGTGCCGAGGAGAGGCCGAGCAGGGCGGCGGTCACGGCCGCGCCGGCGGTGAGCGCGGCGGCGGCGCGGCGTGATCTTCGGGGCAGGGTGGGTCCGTTGAGTTCAAGCATGGGGGGGCTCCCAACTCCATTTGACGTGGCCATGATGTTGAGGGCCCCCTGATATTGCGTCAAGGGCGGATTTCGGACACCGATCACCGGTTTCCGGATATCGGGCAGTTGTTCACCCGCGCTGAGCTGTGGTTTCTGTGACCTCAGGGGCAATTGTTATTTCTGGGTTACCAGTTGCCGCACGCTCCCGGGCGGCGTCCAGCTCCACCCGTGCGTGACGGGCCGTGCGCAGCGCGTCCCAGGTGAGCATCGCCAGCGCCAGCCACACGAGCGCGAAGCCCGCCCACCGCTCGGCCGGCATCGCCTCGTGGAAGACCAGCAGACCGAGGGCGAACTGGAAGACCGGGGCGAGGTACTGCAGCATGCCGAGCACCGACAGCGGCAGCCGCACGGCCGCCGCGCCGAAGGAGACCAGCGGCACCGCGGTGATCACGCCGGTGCCCAGCAGGAGCAGGGTGTGCCCGGTGCCCTCGGAGGCGAAGGTGGACTCGCCGCGCGCGCCGAGGAAGAGCAGCACGGCGAGCGCCGGAAGGAACTGCACGGCCGTCTCGACGGCCATCGACTCCAGGCCGCCCAGTCCCACCTTCTTCTTCACCAGGCTGTAGGTGCTGAACGTCGCCGCGATCGCGAGTGCGATCCACGGCGGCTTGCCGTAGCCGACGGCCAGCACCACGACGGCGGCGACGCCCACCCCGACGGCCGCCCACTGCGCGGCGCGCAGCCGTTCGCGCAGCGCGAGCACGCCGAGGGCGATGGTGGCGAGGGGGTTGATGAAGTACCCCAGCGACGTCTCGACAACATGCCCGGAATTCACGGCCCAGATGTAGACCCACCAGTTCGCCGAGATGATGGCCGCGCCCAGCGCCGCCATGGCCAGCCGCTTCGGCTGCCGCAGCAGCGGGCGTATCCACTGCCAGCGCCGGGTTATCGCCAGCACCGCCACGATCGTGACCAGCGACCACACCATCCGGTGCGCGAGGATCTCCACCGCCCCCGTCGGCTCCAGCAGCGGCCAGTACAGGGGGAACAGCCCCCAGATGCCATAGGCGGCGACCCCGTACAGCAGCCCCGCTCGGGTCTCGCTGGCTGACGGCTTCGGTGGCATGGGTTCCCTCCCGGACGGTGCGACGGCGACCCTGCGAAGGTAACGGCCACGCGGCCGGGCTGTCATGCCCGTATCGCATGACGGTCCTGGCGGTCGGGCGCGCGCTGTCCTGGCGGTCAGGCGCGCGCCCTGTGCAACCGCTCGATCGCCCGGGTCACGTCGAACGGCAGGATCGTCACGGCCACGTTCGGCAGCTGCTCCAGGACCCTCGCCATCTCCTCCGCCGTCCCCCGGTGCAGCAGCCGGCCCAGCGGGGTGGAGTAGGTGCGGCGCGGGATGAGGAGGGTCAGGGCGGTGGAGCCGTCCGCCGTGGTCCGGGCGGCCAGCGCGGCCACCGCGTGCCGCAGCCGCCGGTCGGGGCAGTCCACGAGCTCCAGCGGCACGCTCGTGCCGAGCGACCGCTCCCAGCGCGCGGCCAGGCGGCGGCCCCGGGACTCGTCCATCACGAAGTGCAGCGCCCGCACCTCGTCGGGCCGCAGCTCGTGCGCGTAGCGCAGCGCCTTCACGGCGGCCAGGTCGAGGTTGTCCACCAGGACGTACACCACGTGCCGCCGCCAGTGCGGCCGGTCCGTGGTCCGCAGCGGCACGTTCTCCAGGGCCGCGGCCTCCTCCCGGTACTGCCGGTTGATGCGGATCAGCGCCCACACCCCGAGCGGGAAGACCACCACGACCAGCCAGGCGCCCTCGGTGAACTTGGTGATCGCGAAGATCACGACCACCAGCGCCGAGACGACGGCCGCGGCCACGTTGACCGCGGTCTTCCAGTGGCTCTCCCGGCGCCGCCAGTAGTGGGCCGCCATCCCGGCCGCGGCCATCGTGAAGCCGGTGAAGACGCCGATGGCGTACAGCGCGACGAGCTTGTCGACGTTGGCGCGCGTCACCAGCAGCAGTGCCAGCGAGACGACGGTCAGGCTGATGATCCCGCTGGAGAACGCCAGCCGGTGGCCGCGCCGCATCAGCTGGCGGGGCAGGAAGCGGTCCTCGGCGACGAAGCTGGCGAGGAAGGGGAAGCCGGTGAAGGGCGTGTTGGCGCCCGTGTAGAGGATGAGGGCCGTGGCGAGCTGTACGTACACCAGCCCGGCCGTGCCGGCCCAGCCGTCGCCGAAGACCAGGTGGGCCTCCTGGGCGATGACGGTCGGGTTGCCGTCCTCGTAGGGGATCGCGTGCGTGAAGTGGGCGAGGGTGGAGACGCCCAGCACCATCGTGCCCAGGGCGCAGCTCATGACGGTCAGCGTCCGGCGGGCGTTGACGCCCTCGGGCCGGCGGAACGCGGAGACGCTGTTGGAGATCGCCTCCAGGCCCGTCAGCGAGGAGCCCCCGTTGGCGAAGGCGCGCAGCACCATGAACAGCGACGCCCCGTACAGCCAGCCGTGCCCGGACGTGCCCAGCGGGACCGCGCCCGCCGCGTGGACGTCCGCGTGCGGCAGCCCGCCGTCCAGCGCCCGCACCAGTCCGACGACGAGCATCAGCGCCACCGCCAGCATGAACAGGTACGCGGGCGCCGCGAAGGCCCGTCCCGCCTCGCGCACCCCGCGCAGATTCCCGTACATCAGGATCACCACCACTCCCGCCGTGATGGGGAGCTTGAGGTGGTCGATGCCGGTGTAGCCCTCGCCGGTGAGGTGGGCGAGGGAGATCAGGGCGTCGGTGCCGGCGGCGGTCTGCACGGCGACGGTGACGATGTAGTCGACGAGGAGCGCCACCGCCGCGATCTGGGCGACGCGCGGTCCGAAGTTCTCGCGGGCGACGACGTAGGAGCCCCCGGCCCGGGTGTAGACCGAGACCACGTCCCGGTAGGAGAGCGTCAGCAGGAGGAGGACGAACAGGATCGCCCCCGTCACCGGCATCAGCAGCGTGAACGCGGCCAGCCCGGCGACGGGCACCAGGATGCGCAGTATCTCCTCCGAGCCGTACGCGGTGGAGGACATGCAGTCCGAGGCGAGGACGCCCAGCGCCATCGGGTTGGAGAGCTTCTCGGTGCGCAGCTGCTCGGTCACCAGCGGCGGCCCCAGGACCAGGCGCTTGACGCGGTAGGCGAGCCGGTCGCGGACGACCGGGGCCGGGGGCGTCTCGGCGGCGCGGGGATCGACGGCATCGGGGTCGGCCATACCCATATCAGAGCGGGTGCCCCGGCGACGGCCCGTCAGACGCCCCGGCCGGACACCCCGATCGGGTGTCCGGCCGCGGACGGGTGGGCGTACCTGCCTGCCGAGGGGCTAGGGCGTGTCCGATGGGTCGGCACGGGCCCTGCGACGCCTGGCACGGCACCTCGCCGCGTTGTCGCATCACCCGAGTACGCCCAGTACGCGGGTCATGCTCCGCCTTGCGATGCACCGCACCAGACGCCGCAGGACCCGCACCGACCCATCGGACACGCCCTAGCCGACGACCGTCCAGGTGTCGTTGCCGGCCAGCAGTGCGGCCAGGTCGCCCTTGCCCTGCTGCTCGGTCGCCGCCTCGAGCTGGTCGGACATGAGCGTGTCGTACACCGGGCGGTCGACGCTGCGGAAGACGCCGATGGGCGTGCGGTGCAGCGTGTCGGGGTCCGCCAGGCGCGACAGCGCGAACGCCGTGGTGGGCGACGCCGCGTGCGCGTCGTGGACCAGCACGTCGGCCTCGTTCTCCGCCGTGACGGGCACGACCTTCAGGTCGCCGGTGGCGTGGTCACGCACGACGCCCTTCTCCAGCTCCGCGCCGAAGCGGATGGGCTGCCCGTGCTCCAGGCGGATGACCGCCTCCTGCGCCTGCTGCTTGTCCTTCAGGACGTCGAAGGCGCCGTCGTTGAAGATGTTGCAGTTCTGGTAGATCTCTACCAGCGCCGTGCCCGGGTGGGCGGCGGCCTGGCGCAGCACCTCGGTCAGGTGCTTGCGGTCGGAGTCCACGGTGCGCGCGACGAACGAGGCCTCGGCGCCGATCGCCAGGGAGACGGGGTTGAAGGGCGCGTCCAGGGAGCCCATCGGAGTCGACTTGGTGATCTTGCCGACCTCGGAGGTGGGGCTGTACTGGCCCTTGGTCAGCCCGTAGATCCGGTTGTTGAACAGCAGGATCTTCAGGTTGACGTTGCGGCGCAGCGCGTGGATGAGATGGTTGCCGCCGATGGACAGCGCGTCGCCGTCACCGGTGACCACCCACACGCTCAGGTCGCGGCGCGAGGAGGCGAGGCCGGTGGCGATGGCGGGGGCGCGGCCGTGGATGGAGTGCATCCCGTAGGTGTTCATGTAGTACGGGAAGCGGGAGGAGCAGCCGATGCCGGAGACGAAGACGATGTTCTCCTTCGCCAGGCCGAGTTCGGGCATGAAGCCCTGGACGGCGGCGAGGATGGCGTAGTCGCCGCAGCCGGGGCACCAGCGCACTTCCTGGTCGGACTTGAAGTCCTTCATGGACTGCTGGGCCTCGGCCTTGGGCACCAGGGACAGTGCCTCAGTCATGGATGGCCTCCTTGAGCACATCGGCGAGCTGCTCGGCCTTGAACGGCATTCCGCTCACCTGGGTGTGGGAGCGGACGTCGACCAGGTACTTCGCTCGCAGCAGGGTGGCGAGCTGGCCGAGGTTCATCTCGGGCACGACCACGTGGTCGTACCGGGCGAGGACGTCCCCGAGGTTGCCGGGGAAGGGGTTGAGGTGACGCAGGTGGGCCTGGGCGACCCGGCCGCCCCCGGCGCGCACGCGCCGCACGGCCGCGGTGATGGGCCCGTAGGTCGACCCCCAGCCGAGGACGAGCGTGCGGGCCCCGCCCGAGGGGTCGTCGACCTCGAGGCCGGGGACGGCGATGCCGTCGACCTTGGCCTGGCGGGTGCGGACCATGAAGTCGTGGTTGGCCGGGTCGTAGGAGATGTTGCCCGTGCCGTCCTGCTTCTCGATGCCGCCGATGCGGTGCTCGAGGCCGGGCGTGCCGGGCACGGCCCAGGGGCGGGCCAGGGTGTGCGGATCCCGCTTGTACGGCCAGAACACCTCGGTGCCGTCGGCCAGGGTGTGGTTGGGGCCGGAGGCGAACTGCACGCGCAGGTCGGGCAGTTCCTCGGTCTCCGGCACCCGCCAGGGCTCGGAGCCGTTGGCGAGGTAGCCGTCGCTCAGCAGGAACACCGGCGTGCGGTAGGTCAGCGCGATGCGGGCCGCGTCCAGCGTCGCGTCGAAGCAGTCGGCGGGCGTCCGCGGGGCCACGATCGGCACCGGCGCCTCGCCGTTGCGCCCGTACATCGCCTGCAGCAGGTCGGCCTGCTCGGTCTTGGTGGGCAGGCCCGTCGAGGGGCCGCCGCGCTGGATGTCGACGATCAGCAGCGGCAGTTCGAGCGAGACCGCGAGCCCGATCGTCTCCGACTTCAGCGCCACACCCGGCCCCGACGTGGTCGTCACCGCGAGCGCCCCGCCGAAGGCCGCGCCCAGCGCCGCGCCGATGCCGGCGATCTCGTCCTCCGCCTGGAAGGTGCGCACGCCGAAGTTCTTGTGCTTCGACAGCTCGTGGAGGATGTCGGAGGCCGGGGTGATCGGGTACGAGCCGAGGTAGAGCGGCAGGTCCGCCTGGCGGGCGGCGGCGATCAGCCCGTACGACAGGGCGAGGTTGCCGGAGATGTTGCGGTAGGTGCCCGGCGGGAAGGCGGCGGTGGCCGGGGCGACCTCGTAGGAGACCGCGAAGTCCTCCGTCGTCTCGCCGAAGTTCCAGCCGGCCCGGAAGGCGGTGACGTTGGCCTCCGCGATCTGCGGCTTCTTCGCGAACTTCTTCCGCAGGAAGGCCTCGGTGCTCTCGGTCGGCCGGTGGTACATCCACGACAGCAGGCCGAGCGCGAACATGTTCTTGCTGCGCTCCGCCTCCTTGCGGGAGAGGCCGAACTCCTTGAGCGCCTCGATCGTCAGCGTCGTCAGCGGCACCGGGTGGACGTGGTACGCCGCCAGGGAGCCGTCCTCCAGCGGGTTGCTCTCGTAACCCACCTTCGCCATCGGGCGCTTGGTGAACTCGTCCGTGTTGACGATGATCTCCGCGCCGTGGGGCACATCCGCGATGTTGGCCTTGAGCGCGGCCGGGTTCATCGCCACCAGCACGTTCGGCGCGTCGCCGGGGGTGAGGATGTCGTGGTCGGCGAAGTGCAGCTGGAAGGACGACACTCCTGGGAGCGTGCCGGCGGGGGCGCGGATCTCGGCCGGGAAGTTCGGGAGAGTGGAGAGGTCGTTGCCGAACGACGCGGTCTCGGATGTAAAGCGGTCTCCCGTGAGCTGCATGCCGTCACCGGAGTCACCCGCGAAACGGATGATGACGCGGTCCAGTCGGCGCACCTCCTTGCCGCCGCCCGGGGTGTTCTCGCCGGGGCCGTCTCCCGCGGCGGCGCGGTGTTCCGCACCGTGTTCCGCGCCGGGGCCTTGTTCCGCGGCGGGCCGCTCCCCGGCCGTGCTCTCGCCGTTCTGATCGGCTGAATCGGCCTGTTCGGCCGGGCTGCTGACCTGGCTGGTCACTGCTTCGGACCTCCCTCATGGCGGCGCCGCGCACTCGGTGGCGCCGACCGGCGTTCCCACGGCCATCGTACGTGGGCGGGGTCGGCGTTCCCGGGATGGATCACTGGATAAACCGCAGGAGGAGGCAGCGATTCGCCCCTGTTTGTCAGGGTTCTGCGGGCCCATGATCCCTGCTTCGAAGGGGCCTCGGGTCGGGCTCCCGTTCGTTCCTTGGACGTAGGGCCTGCCGGTGGCGTGAGCCGCCGCGGCCCTCCGACCTGGACCGCTGACGTGGCGTCATACCCACGTCGGCCGATCCGGAGCGTCATGGTCCGGCCACGGCGGGCCGTCAGGACCGCAGATAGGTCAGCACGGCCAGAACCCGCCGGTGATCCCCGTCACTCGGTGACAGCCCCAGCTTCAGGAAGATGTTGCTGATGTGCTTCTCCACCGCCCCGTCGCTGACCACCAGCTGCTTGGCGATGGCGGAATTCGTCCGTCCCTCGGCCATGAGACCGAGGACCTCCCGTTCGCGCGGGGTGAGCCCGGCGAGCACGTCCTGCTTGCGGCTGCGGCCGAGGAGCTGGGCGACGACCTCGGGGTCCAGCGCGGTGCCGCCCCGGGCCACCCGGACCACCGCGTCCACGAACTCGCGCACCTCGGCGACCCGGTCCTTGAGCAGGTAGCCCACGCCCCGGCTGCTGCCGGCGAGCAGTTCCGTGGCGTACTGCTCCTCCACGTACTGCGACAGGACGAGCACCCCCAGACGGGGGTGCTCGCGCCGGAGCCGCACCGCCGCCCGGACTCCCTCGTCGGTGTGGGTCGGGGGCATCCGCACGTCCGCGACCACGACGTCCGGCAGGGCGCCCGCGGAGGCGAGCTCCGTGATCGAGGCGATCAGCGCCTCGGCGTCGCCGACGCCCGCCACGACCTCGTGGCCCAGGTCGGTCAGCAGCCGGGTCAGGCCCTCCCGGAGCAGTACCGAGTCCTCGGCGATGACCACCCGCACCCTGTCCTCAACGATCACGATCTTCCGGCCCCCAGGCGACTACGACGCTGAACTGATGAACGCGAACAGCATCGCAGGTCGGTGGGGCGGGGGCGGTGTCCTTTGCGGCGGTGTCCTTTGGGGCGGGTGCCGGTGCGAGCCTCGGCGCGTTCCTACGCCTTCGTCGCGCGCCAGGGGAGTTCCGCTGTCACCGTGGTCGGGCCGCCCGCCGGGGAGTCGACCAGGAGGAGGCCGTCGACCGAGCCGAGGCGTTCGGCCAGGCCCGCCAGGCCGGTGCCGTTCGCGGTGGAGGCGCCGCCGTGTCCGTCGTCCGAGACCTGCAGCATCAGGCGGTTTGCCGAGCGCCAGACGTCGACGCGTGCGGTGTGGGCGCGGCTGTGCTTGCTGATGTTCTGCAGGAGTTCGGAGACGGTGAAGTAGGCGATGCCCTCGATGGCGGGCGCCGGGCGGGCCGGGAGGTCCACCGACACCTTCACCGGGACCGTGCAGCGTGCCGCCAGTGCCGACAGGGCCGGGCCCAGGCCGCGGTCGGTGAGGATCGCGGGGTGGATGCCGCGGGCCAGGTCGCGCAGCTCCTGCAGGGCGAGTTTCACCTCGCCGTGGGCCTCGTCGACCATCCGGGCCGCGGCCTCCGGGTCCCGTTCCAGCTTCTCCTTGGCCAGACCCAGATCCATCGCGAGGGCGACGAGGCGGGCCTGGGCGCCGTCGTGCAGGTCGCGCTCGATGCGGCGCAGGTCGGCGGCCGCGGTGTCCACCACCACCCCCCGGTCCGCCTCCAGCTCCCACATCCGCGCCGCCAGCCGCGACGGCCCCAGCAGCCCCGACACCAGCAGCCGGTCCATCTGTGCCAGTCCCCGGACGATCCACGGGGTGATCAGTACCAGCACCAGGCCGAAGCCGCTGGCCACACCGATCTCGAAGGGGCTGTCCACGTAGAAGGCGTACCCGTCGGAGTCGCCGTAGAGCTGCATGCCCGGCTGATCGCCGTATGTGGGGAGGGTCCACTGCCACAGCGGGTACAGCAGCAGCGACCAGCTGACCGTCATCAGTACCAGCGACACCACGAACGTGACGATCGCCCACGGGAAGTGCAGCACCGCGTACAGCAGGTGCCGCCAGGACGTCCCGCTCTTGAGCAGCGCCCCCACCCAGGCCATCGGGCCGCTCTTCCCGCCGCGCGGTCGTACGGGCTCGGGCTCGGCGACCTCCAGCCGCAGCAGCGACCGGGCCCGTACCCGCTCCAGCACGCCCAGTCCACGCGCCCCGGCGAGCGTGGCGGCCAGCACCGGCACGCCGAGGAAGGTGACCAGCAGGCCGACGCCCAGCGCGGTCATCGTCACGGCGTAGCAGAACGCGGCCGTCGCGATGGGCAGCCCGGTCAGCAGGTACAGGAACTCGCGCCAGGTGCGGCCCTCCAGCGGCGCGCGCAGCACCGCGGGCACGCGGTGGGGCCCGGCCGCCTCCCGCCGGGGGGATCCGTAGTCGATGGCCATGACCTCGTCCTCGTCGTCCGCCGAATCTTCCGCCCCAAGGCTCCCGCCGGGCAGGGGCCGGGGCCATGCGGCGGGTAGGTGTCCTGGGGGTGGGGGTGTCCCCACCCCCGCGGTGGGGATCTCAGGCGCCGGTGCGGTCCCGCCAGGGCAGCTCCGCCGTGACGGTGGTCGGGCCGCCCGCCGGGGAGTCGACGACGAAGACCCCGTCGACCGAGCCGAGGCGTTCGGCCAGGCCCGCCAGGCCGGTGCCCTTCGCCGTCGAGGCGCCGCCCCGGCCGTCGTCTCTCACCTGGAGCATGAGGCGGTTCGCGGAGCGCCAGACGTCGACGCGTGCGGTGTGGGCGTGGCTGTGTTTGCTGATGTTCTGGAGGAGTTCGGAGACGGTGAAGTAGGCGATGCCCTCGATCGCGGGCGCGGGACGGGCCGGCAGGTCCACCGATACCTTCACCGGGACCGTGCAGCGTGCCGCCACCGACGACAGCGCCGCGTCCAGGCCCCGGTCCGTCAGCACGGCCGGGTGGATGCCGCGGGCCAGGTCACGCAGCTCCTGCAGGGCGAGTTTCACCTCGCCGTGGGCCTCGTCCACCATCCGGGCGGCGGCTTCCGGGTCCTGTTCCAGCTTCTCCTTGGCCAGACCCAGGCCCATGGCGAGGGCGACGAGGCGGGCCTGGGCGCCGTCGTGCAGGTCGCGCTCGATGCGGCGCAGGTCGGCGGCCGCGGTGTCCACCACCACCCCGCGGTCCTCCTCCAGCTCGGCGACCCGGCGCTCCAGCTCGCTGGAGGGGCACAGCAGCCCGCGCACCATCGCCCGGTCCACGTGCGTCAGACCGCGCGCCAGATGGCCCAGAACCGGCCACGCGACGAACAGGGACACCAGGACGACCGAGAAAGTGAGAACGCCCCATGGCAATCGTATGAACGCGTACAGCGTGCTGCGCCAGGCCACCGGGTCCTTCAGCGTCGCCCACAGCCAGCCGAAGAACCCGCCGGTGTCCCGCGCCCGCGCCAGCGGGCTGGGCTCGTCGATCCGCACGCCCAGCAGGCCGCGCGCCCGCCCGCGCTCCAGCCGCCCCAGCAGCCGCGACCCCATCAGCCCGAGCGCGAGCAGCGGCAGGCCCACGACGGTCACCGACAGCGCCACGCCCGCGTAGAGCCAGAGGGAGACGTAGAGGAAGCCGATGATGCCCTCGGGCAGATTGATCAGGAGGTGGGCGACCTCCTTCCAGGTCTGCGCCCCGAAGGCGAAGCGGGCGGGGGGCAGCCGGTCGCCGGCGGAGCCGGCGGACTCGGCGGAATCAGCGGAATCATGGGTTTCGCTGGTGGGACTGCTGGCGTTCATACGGCAAGCCTGCCCCGCCCGGACGGGCCGTCGCCATGGGGGCCATGGGTGGGGACGGGTGGGGATAACCCCACCTCCGGCCGGACAGCGCGGCTCACCTCGGCCGTGGCAGGGCCTAGACTCGCGTGCGTACAGATCGTCGAACAAACAGGACAGGGAACGAGGGGCGGACGTGCCGGAGGCGACCGTGCGCACCAGTAGCGCCGATGTCCAGCTCGCGGCGGACTACTTCCACAGCTATTCCGTGGTCGGTCTCATCGCGGTGGTCGGAGTACTCTTCGTCGCCGTGGCCTTCGGGGCCGCACGGCTCCTGCGGCCGGTGGCGCCGACGCCCGAGAAGCTGCTCGCCTACGAGTGCGGAGTGGATCCGGTCGGTGAGGGCTGGGCGCACACCCAGGTGCGCTACTACGTCTACGCCTTCCTGTATGTGATCTTCGCGGTGGACTCGATCTTCCTGTTCCCCTGGGCGACGGTGTTCGCCGCACCCGGTTACGGCGGGGCGACGCTCGTGGAGATGTTCATCTTCCTCGGCTTCCTCGCCGTGGGCCTGTTGTACGCATGGAAGAAGGGCGTCCTCGAATGGACGTGACACCCCCGGTGGACCTGCCCGAGCCGCGCCGCCTCGGGCCGCTGGCCCGCCTCGCGCCGGAACCCATGAAGGTCGTCCTGAACTGGGGCCGCCGCTACAGCCTGTGGGTCTTCAACTTCGGCCTGGCCTGCTGCGCGATCGAGTTCATCGCGGCGTCGATGGCGCGGCACGACTTCATCCGCCTCGGCGTCATCCCCTTCGCGCCGGGCCCGCGCCAGGCCGACCTCATGATCGTCTCCGGCACGGTGACGGACAAGATGGCGCCCGCGGTCAAGCGTCTGTACGAGCAGATGCCCGAGCCGAAGTACGTCATCTCCTTCGGCGCCTGCTCGAACTGCGGCGGGCCCTACTGGGACTCGTACTCCGTGACCAAGGGCGTCGACCAGATCATCCCCGTGGACGTGTACGTCCCCGGCTGCCCGCCGCGTCCCGAGGCGCTGCTGCAGGGCATCATCAAGCTGCAGGAGAAGATCGCGCGGGAGTCGCTGGGCGAGCGCTATGGCGCCGCCGGCGCGACGGCCTCGGCGGGTCAGCTGCGCAGCGGGCTGGTGACGCCGCCGCCGACGCCTTCGGCATCGGCTTCGGACGCCAAGGAGACGGACCGATGACGTGGCTGCCCGGCGAGGCGACCGACCTCTTCGGCGAGGGCGCGACGGCCGAGGAGGCCTACGGCCTGCTCACGGTGGACGTCCCGGCCGAGGCGTGGATCGCGGCGCTGGAGACCGCGCGTGACCGGCTGGGCTGCACGTTCTTCGACTGGCTGAGCGCCGTCGACGAGCCGGGTACGGGCTTCCGCGTGTGCGCGCACGTCGCCGCCCTGCCGGGCGGGGGAAAGGACACGCGCCGCCTGCTGCTGCGGACGACGGTGCCGCACGAGGCGCCGGCGCTGCCGACGGCTGTCGGCGTGTTCGCGGGCGCGGCGTGGCACGAGCGCGAGACGCACGAGATGTTCGGCATCGGCTTCACGGGCCACCCCCACCTGGTGCCGCTGCTGCTGCCCGAGAACTTCGAGGGCCACCCGCTGCGCAAGGACTTCGTCCTCGCGGCGCGCGTGGTCAAGGCCTGGCCGGGCGCGAAGGAGCCCGGCGAGTCCGCCGAGGGCGGCCCCAAGCGCCGCCAGATGCTCCCACCGGGCGTCCCCGACCCCAACGAATGGGGCCCCCTCAAGGGCCAACTCCCCCCGGCCCCCGCCCGCCCGGCCCGCACCCCCCGCGCGGCCGGTGCCGCTACCGCTGGCGCGGAGCGCCCGGTCCGCCGCGCCAGGCCGACAGGCGAGGGCGCGGAGCCCACACCCCGCCGCGCCCGCACCACAGCGGAGGGTTCGGCGAGCCAGGCCGCGGCGGAGGGCGCTGCGCCTGTGCCGCGTCGTACGCGCAGCGCGGCGGAGGGTTCGGCGAGCCAGGCCGCCGCGGAGGGTGCTGCGCCTGTGCCGCGTCGTACGCGCAGTGCGGCGGACGGTTCGGCGAGCCAGCAGGCGGAAGGGGCAGCCCCTGCGCCGCGCCGTACGCGCAGCGCTGCCGACGGCTCCGCGAGCCGGCAGGCGCAGGCGGAAGGCGCCGAGACCGGGCCCACGACGTCCCGGCCGTCCCCGCGCTCGTCCGACGCCCCCTGGCACCACGCCCGCCCGGCCTTCGACGAGGCCCCGACGAAGCCGTCCACCGAAGGCAGGGCCGAGGCACCCGCCGAGCCGCAGGCCCCGGCCTCCGAGGCGCCGGGCAAGCCGGCTTCCTCCCGCCGCGACGGCGACCAGCCCACCGCGGGCGGCCCGGCGGTGCCGGACGCCCCCGGCCGGGCCGGCAAGGCCGAGGTGCCCGCTGAGCCGGAGGCCCCGGCCTCCGAGGCGC
>NZ_JBITZS010000006.1:0-458621 GCF_044547045.1 Streptomyces sp. NPDC053048 | reverse complement strand
GGGCAAGCCCGTTTCCTCCCGCCGCGACGGCGACCAGCCCACCGCGGGCGGCCCGGCGGTGCCGGACGCCCCCGGCCGGGCCGGCAAGGCCGAGGTGCCCGCTGAGCCGGAGGCCCCGGCCTCCGAGGCGCCGGGCAAGCCCGTTTCCTCCCGCCGCGACGGCGACAAGCCCACCGCGGGCGGCCCGGCGGTGCCGGACGCCCCCGGCCGGGCCGGCAAGGCCGAGGTACCCGTCGAGCCGGAGGCCCCGGCCTCCGAGGCGCCGGGCAAGCCCGTTTCCTCCCGCCGCGACGGTGATCAGCCCCCCGGGCGCGGCCCGGCGGTGCCGGACTCGGCGCACGTCGAAGCCCCCGGCCCAGCCGACCCGGCAGGCGGAACCGGCGAACCCACCGAGCCCGGCGCAGCCGACCCGGCAGCCGAATCGGCTGAACCGGCCGAACCCGGCGCACCGCCCAAGCCCGGCGCAGCCGACGCGGCAGCCGACGGCGGCGAACCCCAGAACGACCCGAACCCCGCCGGAGGCGACCCCGCATGAGCGACACACTCGACGTCGTCCTGCGCCTCGCCGCCGTGTTCGTCGTCTTTCTCGTGCTGCCGCTCGTCATCGGGCAGACCGAGCACAAGGTGATGGCCCACATGCAGGGCCGCCTCGGGCCCATGTACGCCGGCGGTTTCCACGGGTGGGCGCAGCTCGTCGCGGACGGTGTGAAGTTCGCGCAGAAGGAAGACGTCGTACCCGCCGGCGCGGACCGAAGGATCTTCCAGCTCGCGCCCGCCGTGGCGCTGCTGCCGTACCTGCTCGTGCTCGTCGCGATCCCCGTCGGGCCCGGCAACGCCGTCGGCCAGGTCGTCGATGCCGGCATCTTCTTCGTGCTCGCCGTCATGGGCGTCGGAGTGCTCGGCTCGCTGATGGCCGGCTGGGCCTCGGCGAACAAGTTCTCCCTGCTCGGCGGCCTGCGCACGGCCGCCCAGCTGATGGCCTACGAGCTCCCGATGCTGCTCGCCGCGGCCTCCGTCGCCATGGCGGCGGGCACGGTGTCGCTGCCCGGCATCGTCGACGCCTTCCACTGGTGGTGGGTGCCGTGGCAGATCGTGGGCGGGCTGGTCTTCTTCACCGCCGGGCTCGCCGAGCTGCAGCGGCCCCCGTTCGACATGCCCGTCGCCGACTCCGAGATCATCTTCGGCGCGTACACCGAGTACACGGGCCTGCGCTTCGCGATGTTCCTGCTGTCCGAGTACGCGGGCATCGTCGTCCTGTGCGGGCTGACGACCGTCCTCTTCCTCGGCGGCTGGCACGGCCCCTTCGGGGCCGACGGCCTGGGCTGGGTGTGGACGCTGCTCAAGACGGCGGTCCTGGCCTTCGTCGTCATCTGGCTTCGCGTGAGCTATCCCCGCCTGCGCGAGGACCAGCTGCAGAAGCTCGCCTGGACCGTTCTCATTCCGCTCGCCCTCGCGCAGATCGCGCTCACCGGCGTCGTCAAGGTGGTGATCCAGTAGCCATGGGTATCCCCGGATCCGGCCTGGCCAAGGGCCTCGCCGTCACCCTCCGCACGATGACCCGCCGCTCGGTCACCGCGCAGTACCCGGACGTCCAGCCCGAGCTGCCGCCCCGTACGCGCGGCGTCATCGGGCTGTTCGAGGAGAACTGCACGGTCTGCATGCTGTGCGCCCGCGAATGCCCCGACTGGTGCATCTACATCGACTCCCACAAGGAGACGGTGCCCGCCGCCACCCCGGGCGGCCGCGAGCGCAGCCGCAACGTCCTCGACCGCTTCGCGATCGACTTCGCGCTGTGCATGTACTGCGGCATCTGCATCGAGGTGTGCCCCTTCGACGCGCTGTTCTGGTCGCCGGAGTTCGAGTACGCCGAGACCGACATCCACGAGCTCACCCACGAGCGCGACAAGCTCCGCGAGTGGATGTGGACCGTGCCCGAGCCGCCCGCGCTGGACGCGGCGGCCGAGGAGCCCAAGGAGATCGCGGCGGCCCGCAAGACGGCCGAGAAACTCGCCGCACAGCAGGCCGCGGAGCAGCAGGAGCAGCAGGAGAAGGAGGGAGAGGCGTGAGCATGACCGGCACCGGAACCGGCCCCACCCTCCTCGCCGCGAACGCGCACGGATTCCTCTCCCCGACCGGTGTCGAGGTCGCCTTCCTCCTGGTCGGCCTCGTCACCCTCGGCGCGGCCGTCGTCACCGTCACCACCAAGCAGCTGGTGCACGCCGCCCTGTGGCTGGTGGTGGCGCTCGGCGGGCTCGCCGTGGAGTACCTGCTGCTGACGGCGGAGTTCATCGCCTGGGTGCAGGTGCTGATCTACGTCGGTTCCGTCGTGGTCCTCCTCCTGTTCGGGCTGATGCTCACCAAGGCCCCCATCGGGCGCTCACCGGACGCCGACTCGGCCAACCGGTGGCCCGCCCTCGGCGTGGCCGTCGCGGCCGCCGCCGCGCTCGTGTGGGTGGTCGTGGACGCCTTCCGCGCGACCTGGATCGACCTGGACGGCGCGCCGCAGGGCTCCACCAAGGTCTCCGGAGAGATCCTCTTCCGGCACTGGGTGCTGCCGTTCGAGGCGCTGTCCGTGCTGCTGCTCGCCGCGCTCGTCGGCGCGATCGTCCTGTCCCGCAGGAAGAACGAGGAGCGCTGATGCATCTCGCCTATCCCACCGTCCTCGCCGCCCTCCTCTTCTGCGTGGGCCTGTACGGCGTGCTCGCCCGGCGCAACGCGATCCTCGTCCTGATGTCCGTCGAGCTGATGCTCAACGCCGTCAACCTCAACCTCGTCGCCTTCGACGTGTGGCTGCGCGACGCGCTCCACGCCGGCCAGGCGCTCACCCTCTTCACCATCGCCATCGCCGCCGCCGAGATCGGCATCGGCCTGGCGATCGTCCTGCTCGTGTACCGCAACCGCGGCACCGCCGACATCGACCGGCTCCGCGACCTGCGCGAGGACGCCGAGGACGGCACGGACGCCACCGAACGACCGGCAGACCGCGACGAGAAGGCTGAGGCCGCCGCGTGAGCACCACGACCACCGCCGTCCTCGTCCCCCTGCTGCCCTTCCTCGGCGCCGCGGCCGGCCTGCTCCTCGGCCGCCGCGTCCCCGGAGCCGTGCGGCCGCTCGCCGTGCTGCCCACGCTGGCCGCCGCCGTCCTCGCGGTCGTCGTCGCCTGGCGACAGGGCGGGGGCGAGGCGCTGACCGCCGCCACCCGGCTCACCCCCACCGGGTCCGTGCCCATCGACCTCGCGCTGCAGCTGGACGGCTTCGCCGTGCTCGTCGCCGTGCTGGTCGGCGTCGTGGCGACCTGCGTCCAGCTGTACTCGACCGCCTACCTGCGCGACGATCCCCGCTACCCCTCCTACGCGGCCCTCGTCTCCCTCTTCACCTCCGCGATGCTGCTCGTCGTCTACTCAGGCGACCTGATGGTGCTGCTGGTCGGCTGGGAGATCATGGGCATCTGCTCGTATTTCCTGGTCGGCCACTACTGGGAGACCGAGGCCGCCCGCGCCGCCTCCCTCAAGGCCTTCCTGGTCACCAAGCTCGGCGACGTCCCCTTCCTGATCGGCCTCTTCGCGCTGGCCGCCGACGCCGGCACGTTCCGGATCAACGGGATCCTCACCGCCGCCGTCTCCGGCGGCATCGAGCACCCCACCCTCGTCGCGCTGCTGCTCCTGGCCGGAGTCGCGGGCAAGTCCGCGCAGTTCCCGCTGCACACCTGGCTGCCCGACGCGATGGCAGGCCCCACCCCGGTCTCCGCGCTGATCCACGCCGCGACGATGGTCGCGGCCGGCGTCTACTTCATCGCCCGGCTCCTCCCCGTCTTCGCCGCCTCGGCGGCGGCCCTGGTCGTGCTGGCCGTGATGGCCGCGGTCACCATGACCGGCTCGGCCCTCGCCGCCCTGGCCCAGGACGACATCAAGCGCGTCCTGGCCTACTCCACCGTCGGCCAGCTCGGCTACATGACCGGCGCCCTGGCCGTCGGCGACCGCGGCGCGGCCGTCTTCCACCTCATCTCGCACGGCGCGTTCAAGGCCCTCCTCTTCCTCGGCGCGGGCGTGATCATCCACGCGGCGGGAACGAACTCGCTGGCCGCGATGGCCCGGATGCGGGACCTCTGGGGGCGCGCGCCGGATGCCTTCTGGACCATGACCGTCGCGCTACTGGCCCTCGCGGCCATCCCGCCCTTCAGCGGCTTCTTCTCGAAGGAAGCCGTCCTCGGCGCGGCGGAACACGCGGCCACCGGCCAGACCCAGGGCGTGCCCAGTGGGGTTGGCTGGATCGTGCTGGTCGCGGGAATGGCCACCGCCCTGCTCACCGCCGCCTATGCCACGCGCCTGTGGCTGCTGGCCGGCTCACCTCCGCTGACGCGGAGCAAGAGCAGGGCCGGTGACCGCATCGCCGCCGACAAGGCGCCGACGGGACCGAACGTAGCGGACTCCACTGACAGCGCGGGCGTGGTGGCGTACCCCGCCAAGACGCCCGCCGTGATGAACGCCGTCCTCTGGGTCCTCCTCGTGCCCACCACCGTGCTCGGCCTGGCCGCCTGGGAGCTGCCCGACTGGTTCGACGGGGGCTCGCTGACCCCGACGCTCACCACCTCCGTCCTGTCCACCGGCTGCGCCCTCGCGGGCGTGCTCGTCATGTACGCGGCCTGGCGCAGGACCGTCGCGGCCGCCGCCCGCACGCCCCTGGGCGCCGTGGCCGCCGACCCCGGTGCCGCCCCGTACGTCTCCGAGGAGGAGGCCATCGCCACCCACGAGGCCGCCTACGGCGGCATCGCGGGCGCCCCGGACCCCGCCGACCCCGGCCGGCTCCTCCTCGGCCCGCTGCACCGCCACGCGGTCACCGGCTTCCACCTCGACGCCGTGTACTCCGCGCTCTTCGTCCGGCCCGTGCGCGCCGCCGCCCGCCTCGCCCGCTTCCTCGACCGCGAGGTCGTCGACGCGTACGTGCGCGGCGCGGGCGGCGCCCCCCGCCTGCTCGGCGCGGCCGTCCGCCGCGCCCAGACCGGCAATGTGCAGACCTACCTCGGCGCCCTGCTCGCCGGCTCCGTCGTCCTGGCCGTCGCCGCCGTTCTCGTAGCCACCGGAGCCTGACCGTGAGTCATACCGTCATGCAGATCCTCCTCGCTGCGATCGTCGTCGTCCCCCTCGCCGGAGCCGTCGCCGCCCTGCTCCCGGCCCCGCCCGGCCTCAAGGGCACCAGCCCCGACCAGGCCGTGCTGCGGCACGGCGTGACCGTCACCGGCGTCGTCCTCGCGCTGTCCGTGGCCCTTGCCGCCGGCTTCGACCACGACCGCCCCGCGCGCATGCAGGCGACCACCGACATCAGCTGGATCCCGGCCCTCGGCATCCGTATCCACCTCGGCGTCGACGGCATCTCGCTCCCCCTCCTCGTCCTGACGGCGCTGCTGACCTTCCTCTGCGCGCTGTACAGCTACCACCGCATGCCCGCGGGCCCGTCCCCCAAGGCATTCGTCGCGCTGCTCCTCGTCCTCGAGTCCGGCACCCTCGCGACCTTCGCCGTCCTCGACCTGATGCTGTTCTTCCTGGCGTTCGAGATGGTGCTCATCCCGATGTACTTCCTCATCGCCCGCTGGGGCGGCGAGGGCAGGGAACGCGCCGCGTGGCGGTTCATCCTCTACACGCTGCTCGGCTCCGTCGTGATGCTGCTCGGCCTCCTCCTGGTCGGCATCAAGGGCGGCACGTTCGACATGGTGGCACTCGCCACTGACAACGGGTCGTCGCTCGGTCACACCACGCAGCTCATCGCGGTTCTGGCCATCGGCACCGGCCTGGCCGTCAAGGCCCCCATGTGGCCCCTGCACAGCTGGCTGCCCGACGCCCACACCGCCGCCCCGACCGTCGGCTCGGTGCTGCTGGCCGGCGTGCTGCTGAAGATGGGCACCTACGGTTTCGTGCGCATCATCCTGCCGATCGCCCCGGACGGCGCCCACACCTTCGCGCCCTACCTCGCCGCCTTCGCGGCCGTCGGCATCGTCTACGGCTCCCTGGTCTGCCTCGCCCTGGCCCGCAGGGGCGCGAAGGGCGACCTCAAGCGCCTGATCGCCTACTCCTCCGTCGGCCACATGGGCTTCGTGCTGCTGGGCATCGCCACGCTGACCCCCACCGGGATCAACGGCGCGCTGTTCGCCAACATCGCCCACGGCCTGATCACCGGCCTGCTCTTCTTCCTCGTCGGGGCCATCAAGGACCGCTACGGCACCAGTGACCTCGACGGTCTCTCCGGCCTCACCGGCGGCGCGCTCTACGGCAGGGCCCCCCGCCTCGGCGGCCTGCTCGCCTTCGGCGCCGTCGCCTCGCTCGGCCTGCCCGGCCTCGCCGGCTTCTGGGGCGAGATGCTCGCGATGTTCGCCTCCTTCCGCCCCGCCGACGGGCTCAGCCGCCCCGCGTTCCTCGTCTTCATGGCCCTGGCCGGCTTCGGAACCCTGCTGACCGCCGCCTACCTGCTCGTCGTCGTGCGCCGGGTGTGCATGGGGGAGAAGCGCGACGAGACCCCCGCCCTCGCGGACGTCCAGCCGTACGAGTTCGCCGCCTGGACCCCGCTCGTCGCCCTCACCGTCCTCGCCGGACTCTGGCCCGCGGCCCTCCTCGGCCTCACCGACCCGGCCGTTCAGCAGCTCCTCGCAGGAGGCAACTGATGGGCTCCCTGATCCAGTCCGTCGACTGGCTCGCCATCGCCCCGCCCACCGTCACGGCCGTCGTGGCCCTGGTGATCCTGGTGGCCGACCTCTTCGTCGCCGAGCACCGCAAGCCGCTGCTCGGATGGATCGCCGTCGCGGGCCTGCTGCTGGCCGGACTGTCCCTGCTGCCGCTGCTGGACGGCGACCGCTCGACCTTCTGCCTCACCGGCACCACGGCCGGTGACGCCTGCAGCTACACCGCCGACCACTTCACGCTCGTCATCCAGCTCCTGGTGCTCGGCGGAGCCCTGCTGACGGCGCTGCTGTCCATTGGCGACATCGTGGACTCCGAACTCCCCGCCGGGGAGTTCTGGTTCCTCCTGCTGTCCTCGGCCGCCGGCGCCGCGCTGCTGCCCGCCTCCCGCGACCTCGCCACCCTCGTCGTCGCCCTCGAGGTGGCCTCGCTGCCCGCCTTCGCCCTCGTCGGCCTGCGCCGCGGCGACAGCCGCTCCTCCGAGGCGGCACTGAAGTTCTTCCTGTCCTCCGTCACCGCGACGGCGGTCACCCTGCTGGGCGTCAGCTTCGTCTACGCCGCCACCGGCACCCTGCACCTCACCGCGATCGCCCAGGGCCTCACCGACGTCGACCCGCGCCTGGCCGTCCTCGCCCAGGCGGGCGTCGCCCTGACCCTCGTCGGCTTCGCCTTCAAGACCGCGGCCGTCCCCTTCCACTTCTGGGTGCCCGACACCTACGCTGGCGCCCCGCTGCCCGTCGCCGCCTACCTGTCGGTCATCGGCAAGGCCGTCGGCTTCACCGGCCTCATCCTGGTGACGGTCGTCGCCTTCCCCTCCTACGCCGACGTATGGGCCCCGGCCGTCGCCGTGCTCGCCGCCCTCACCATGACCGCAGGCAACGTCGCCGCCCTGCGCCAGCGCCCCGGCCGCAAGCGCAGCGCCGTACGCCTGCTGGCCTGGTCCTCGGTCGGCCAGGCGGGCTACCTGCTCGTCCCCATCGCCGCCGCCGGCTACACCGACGCCCCCTCCCGCGCCATCGGCTCCACCGTCGCGTACGCCCTGATGTACGCCGCTGTGAACCTGGGCGCCTTCGCCGTCGCCGCCCTCGTCGCCCGCACCAGCCCGGACAACCGGATCACCGACTACCGGGGCCTGTACGCCCGCCGCCCGCTCGCCGCGCTCTCGCTGGGCTTCTTCCTGCTCTGCCTGGCGGGCCTGCCGCCCGGCATCATCGGCCTCTTCGCGAAGGTCACCGTCTTCTCGGTGGCCGTCGACGCCGGCCTGGGCTGGCTGGCCGTCGTCATGGCGCTCAACGTCGTGATCGCGCTCTTCTACTACCTGCAGTGGACAGCGGTGCTCTTCCGCGGCGCCGAGACGGAGCAGGAACGGCAGCCGCTGCGCACCTCCCGCCCCCTGACGACGGCCATCGCCCTGACGGCGGTGACCGGCGTGGCCCTCTCCGGCGCCCCCCAGCTCGTCCTCCGCTTCGCCTCACGGGCGCTGCTGTAGCGGCGTCCGCAGCCGGCGCCTGTAGCCGGCGTCACCCGGTCGGACCAGCGCCGGCCCGCGTGCGCAAGGGAACCAGCCGCCCTCGCCTGGCGTTGACCAGTTCGAAAGGTTCCACTGGTTCAAGGGTTCCCCTGCCGCACCATTTGGAGGGCGTACCGTGCACCGCCGGCACAACGGGCTCAGGACCGCCGTCCTCCTCGGAGGGCTGTCCGCGCTCATCATCGTCATCGGCAGCATGTTCGGGCGTACGGGCCTGATCGTCGCGGTCCTGGTGGCACTCGGCACCAACGCCTACGCCTACTGGAACAGCGACAAGCTCGCCCTGCGCGCCATGCGCGCCCGGCCGGTCAGCGAGTTCGAGGCACCACAGCTCTACCGCATGGTCCGCGAGCTCTCCACCGCCGCACGCCAGCCCATGCCGCGCCTGTACATCTCCCCGACGGAGGCCCCCAACGCCTTCGCAACCGGCCGCAACCCGCGCAACGCCGCCGTCTGCTGCACCGACGGCATCCTGCGCCTGCTCGACGAGCGCGAGCTGCGCGGCGTCATCGGCCATGAGCTCAGCCACGTCTACAACCGCGACATCCTCATCTCCTCCGTCGCCGGCGCGCTCGCCTCGGTGGTGATGTTCCTGGTCAACTTCGCCTGGCTGATCCCCATCGGCCGCTCCGACGACGACGAGGGCCCCGGCATCATCGGCATGATCATGATCATGCTCCTCGGCCCCATCGCGGCCTCCCTCATCCAGCTCGCCGTCAGCCGCTCCCGCGAGTACGAGGCCGACGCCTCCGGCGCCCGCCTCACCGGCGACCCCCTGGCCCTCGCCTCCGCCCTCCGCAAGCTCGAGCTGGGCACCCAGCGCCGTCCCCTGCCGCCCGAGCCGCGCCTGGAGACGGCCAGCCACATGATGATCGCGAACCCGTTCCGGGCGGGGGAGGGCATGACGAAGCTGTTCTCCACCCACCCCCCGATGCGCGAGCGCATCAGCCGCCTGGAGCAGATGGCCGGCGGCCGCTGACCGCCCGCCCTAGGTGCCCAGCACCTTGCCGTCCTGGGTGCCGCCGGAGCAGACCTGCTGCACGGTGGGCGCCAGCAACGTCCCGCCCACCTTCACGGTGATCGTGCCGCCCCCGTCGATGCACTCCCGCGGCCCGATGTCCGCCGCCCCCGCCGGACGGGCACCGGCGACGCCCAACGCCCCCAGGGCGGCCAGCGCCACCGCCGTGACGGCCGTTCCGGTCATGAGGTGTACGCGCATGGTGACTCCTCCTGGTGTGCGCGACGGGGCGAGCCCCGGGCTCGCCCCACCATGACCACACAGGGCCGGACCGCGCGCGCCGAACTGACCCGTCCGGGGGCCGGTGGCGACCCACCGAAGCATCCCCGCCGGCCGTCCCCCATGCGTCCCCTAGGGGCCCGCTCAGGGTCCTCACCTGCGCGTTCACGCAACCGCGACCGTGCGGCCCGGCGTCTTGGTGGCCATAGCACCGGTCGCGTGGAAGGCTTACATCATGAGGTTCATCCTGAACGTAATCTGGCTGGTCCTCTGCGGGCTGTGGATGGCGCTCGGCTACATCGTCGCCGGCATCGTCTGCTGCGTCCTGATCGTCACCATCCCGTTCGGCATCGCCAGCTTCCGCATAGCCTCCTACGCCCTGTGGCCCTTCGGCCGGACGACGGTCGAGCGGCGGGACGCCGGTGCCGGGTCGCTCATCGGCAACGTCATCTGGATCGTCTTCGCGGGCTGGTGGCTGGCCCTCGGCCACATCCTCACGGGCATCGCGCTCTGCGTGACGATCATCGGCATCCCGCTCGGCATCGCCAACTTCAAGCTGATCCCGGTCTCGCTGATGCCGCTGGGCCGCGAAATCGTCCCCACGGACCGGCCGTTCGCGACCCGCTGAGGCACCACGACGCACGAGGGCGCGCCGGGGCGGACACAAGTCCGCGCCCGGCGCGCCCTCGTTGGTGCCGCCGAACCGCCTACCGGCGGAAGGTCACCGGTAGTTGACGAACCGCTCGATCGATCGTCTGACCTGCGTTGATCCAAGAAAACCCCGGTTGACGTGCGAAAACTACCCTCAGTAGTTGCCGCCGTGTTCCGGGGTCTTCCTGGTTCTTGTGCCCTGAGTGTGCCCTCGGGGCACCGGGGGCACCCCCTCGTTCCTGCCCTGCGACATCGGTCGTAGGGCAAAGCCATCTGTGTCGCGTGGACCCTGCCGCATTCGTGTGAGGTGTTGGGGAACGGCGGGCCCGCTGCGCCCGGAGGGTCCTAGGGTGGGCGCCGGTTCCACTGGGGCGAGCGCTTCCGGTCCCTACGCCCCGGCTCGGAGGGCACGTGAGTTACCTGCGGCTGCTCCGGCAGCGGTCCGTACTGGTGCTGTGGCTCGCACAGAGCCTCTCCGTGCTCGGGGATCGGCTGTACGCGCTCGCGGTGATGTGGGTCGTCTACGCCGCGACCGGCTCGGCCTCGCTCATGGGGCTGATCGCGGTCGTCGAGTCGCTGCCGTACGTCGTGCTCGGCACCGCCGGGCGCCATGCGGTCGCACGGTTCTCGACATTCGGGCGGCTGGCGTGGGTCGACGCGGCGCGGGCGCTGGTCGCGGTCGCGTTGCCCTTCCTGTGGTCACCGGACGCGCAGGGCGTGGCGCTGCTACTCGTCGGGGTGTTGCTGCTCGGCACTCTAGGAGCCTTGTTCGATCCGAACCTCGGCGCCCTGGTGCCGGATCTCGTCGAGCCCGCGCGGGTTCAACAGGTCACGGGACTGTTCGACCTCACGGGACGCATTGCCCGGATCGCGGGTCCGGCGAGTATCGGTCTGCTGCTGCTCGTCGTCTCCGAGGCGCAGCTCTTCGCACTGAACGGGGTGACGTTCGCAGTGTCCGCGGTGGCACTCGGATGGCTGGCACGGCGGTACGCCCTGGCGGCCGGCGCTGAGGGGGCGGAGCAGTCCGGCGGGGCGCGGCCGGCGGTACAAGCATGGCCGACGGTTCGCGCCCACCCCCGCGTCGGACTCGCGATCGGGGTGCACGGCGTCGCGCTGTTCTGCTCGGCCGTGACGGCAGTCGGCATGCCGGCGCTGCTCGCCACCCGGTACGGCGCCGGGGCGGCCGTCTACGGGCTTGTGACCGCTGCTGTGGGCGTCGGGGCGCTGCTGGGCAACCCCCTTGCCAGTAATCGGCGCCCAAGCGACTGGATGAGCGTGTACTGCGCGGCGTGGGTGGTGCAAGGCGTAGCAACGGCGTGCATGGGGCTGGTGCTGAGTCTGCCCGTGCTGCTGCTGCTCGCCGGGGTGACCGGTCTGGTCACCCCCGCTACAAGCGTCACCTTGCGGGCGCGCCTTGGCGTATTCGCCCCTGCTGAGCGCCTGCGATTGATGTCCGTGGACCAGACCGTGATCCGTGCCGGTGGTACGGCCGGAATGCTGATGCTGCCGTTCCTGGTCGACGCCTCGCCGCGCGGTGCGTTCGTGGCGGGCGGGGGCATCGTGGCCGGCACGGCGCTCGGCGCGCTGCTAGTCGCCTCCCGGGCGCTGCGCCCGGACGCCGCCCTGCCTGTACCCGCGGCGGCCCGTGGGCGAGCGGTGACTGCGGAATAGCCGGGTACGTGCCTCGGCCCCGCCACGCGGTGCAGGCGTGACGGGGCCGAGGGCTTACGGGGAAGTCGCCCGTTCAGGCGGCCGGTGTCGAGCTGCTACGCGGACTGCGGCTCGGCCTTCCACTGGGCCACCTCGAGGGCGAGCCAGTGCTCCACGGTGACGTCCTCCATGGGCACGCCGATCTCCTTGTAGATGCGGGTGTGCATGGCGCCGAACCAGGCGTCGCGGCGGTCGTCGAAGAATGCCCGGTCGTACCAGGAGACGCCGAGGATGACCGTCCCACCGCCGTTGGCGTTGTCGGTGTCGGCCTCGAAGTAGGTGCATTGCCAGTCCCACAGCATCTGCTCTTCGGGACGGGAACGGAGCCGCTCGTCGCTGGCGCGCAGGTGCTCGACGCACCGTTCGACGGTGGCGGCGTCGGGGCAGTAGTAGCGGCAGTCGCTGAACGCGATGACCGTCTTGCTGCCCCTGCGGGCGGGGTCGGCGTCGTCGCCGGTGAGGACGCGCACACGGGTGATCGGCGGTGCGCCGGTCTCGAGGATGGTCACGGTTGGTGCTCCTCTCTCTCCCATTGGTGCCTTGTTGGGCTACCAGCCCGATCCGGTGAGCGGGTACAGGCTGGGGCTGTAGTCGCCGCGCGCCTGAACAGCGCCGGGCGCGACGTAGCGAACGTTCAGGCCGACGCGGGGCTCATCGGCGGTGTTGCTGTCCGAGCGGTGGATGAGACGGACGTCCATCAAGCAGGCTTGACCGGCATCAAGAGGCAGCCACACCCCGCGCTCGTGCGGGCCGTCCGCCATGCCGTGCACCCCGAGCGCCTTGCCGCGCGCCGCGTCGCCGCTCTCCCGACCGTTGGGGAGGTAACCGGCGGCGTGTGATCCCGGCAGCACCTGCAAGCAGCCGTTCCCGGTGGTCGCGTCGGTGATGGCCAGCCATGCGGCGACCGACCGTTCGGGGTCGAGGTCCATGCGCTCATTCGTGCCGTCCTGGTGCCAGGGCACCAGGAACTCGCGTCCCGGCCACTTGACCATGAGAAAGGTTTTCTCAACGGCCACGGCGTTGCCGATGACGTCCTGGACGGCGCGGAGCAGCCCGGGGCTACGCACGGCGTAGGCGGCCCACTCGATGCGCAGATGAGCCTCGGGGGTGACCTCGGTACGGCTGTCGAGGTGCGTGGCTGTAACTTCGGCGCCGCAGCCGCGCGCCACCTCGTTCAGGTGCCAGCCGATGCCGGTACGGAAGCCGCTTTCGCCGAGCGGGCTCGGCCCGGCAAACCGGGGCGCGGCGGCGCGAGTGTTCATAGTTCGGTGACCTCTCTCGCCTCAGCAGCAGCTGAAGCGACGGCGAGTGCGCGGTGATGTCGTGCTCACCCCGCTGGTTTGCGGACCGCAGGGTGCGACCGAAGGAAGCGCGGGGGAAGGAGCCAAGAACGGGCAGCCTGCGCCGGCCGTCCGGCGTGCGCTCTTACGGACTTGCTCACGTCTTGCCCCCTCGCTGGCGTAGCTCGAAGTGGTGCACCACCAGTGCACTGCTCGAGCGGGCGCTGCGGGCGTCGCGGGACCGGACGTTTAGGCGGACGTTTTCGGGGTCGGCGCAGGCGTCAAGTCATTACGGTGTGGAGGGAATCCGCGGTCGCGAGGAGAGCGCATGGCGGGCAAGACGATCAGCCGGCTGACGCAGTTACGCCGGGCCGCCGGGTACACGCAAGCGTCATTCGTAGCGGCGTTCCTCGAGGAGGCTGCGCGCCTTGGGGTCGCGGCTTCCCTCAGTGTGCGGCAGCTGCGCCGGTGGGAACGAGAAACGCCGCCGCCTCTGCCGCACCCGGGTCAGCAGGCCGCACTGGAAGCCATGTTCGGCGTGCCGCTGGCCGAGATGGGCTTCGACGTCCCGAAGCACCGCGTGACGGTCGCAGTGCCGAACAGCGACGCTGGAGAGGTGAAGCGGAGAACGTTCGTCGCCGACGCCGGGGCACTCGCCGCAGCGACCCTTGTTCCTGTTCGACCGGGGCCGCGGATCGGTACGTCCGACATGGCCCGTCTGCGGTCGAGGCTCGACGGCTTGTACCAGACGGACCACACCATGGGCAGCATGCCGGCCATGACGCAGGCGGGCCGTATCGAGGGTGAGATTACAGAGGCTCTCGGCGCCGCCTCGTACACCAGCCGCATTGGTCGCGAGTTGCAGACGATGCTTGCCGAGCTGCATGGCCACCGGGCTTGGTACGGCTACGACGGCGGGCGCATTGATCAGGGGCGCGCCGCCTGCATGGAAGCGCTCGCCGCGGCGCAACTTGTCGACAATCCGTTGCTACGGATTTCCGTGCTCGAGACGCTGGTGCTCCTCGCGATCAAGGCGGAGCGAGCATGGGAAGCGGCGAGTGCGGTCGAGAACGCGTACCGCCTCGCCACGCGCGCGGGCGCCGGTCACACGGTGCACCTGGTGATCGCGCTGCGGGATGCGAACGTCGCGACCCACGCGGGAGACCTGTCCGGGGCGCGCCGCGCGCTGAGTCGGGCCGTCAGCCACCAAGGACGCGCGGACATGGATGCCGAGGTGCCGAAGTGGGCCCGGTTCGTCGGCCCGTTCGAGGTCGACTACGCCACGGCGGACATGTACGTGCGGGCCGAGCAGCCGAAACAGGCCGTGCCATTCCTGCGCGCCGCCGTGCGCGGCATCGGCGGCGACTTAGTCGCAACAGCGCCTCATACCGCGTGAAGCTCGCAGATGTACTTCTCGCCGCCGGGGAGGTCGACGAAGCTTGCGCGGAGATGGGCGCTGCTCTCGACGCATCCGGCGGTATCGCCTCTCCGCGGCTGCTGGGCAAGATCCGAGAGTTCCAGCAGGCCGCGGCCGGCGTCGACAGCATCGCGGTCCGCGAGTGCGGTGAGCGTATCCGCGAGACCGTCCGAGGAGGCACCACGTGACGCAGCAAGGGGCCATCACGGTAAAGCGCATGGATGGCGCTGCTGCCGCTGAGGCCGAGGAAGCGTTCAGGCTGGTCTACGCCGAGGCGTTCGCAGAGCCGCCGTACAACGAGACCGCGGGCGACGTGGCAGCCACCTTCCGGCGTTTCCGCTCCCAGACCCGCAAAGGCACCTTCCGCGCTGCCCTGGCGCGCGCCGAGGACGGCGAGCCGGTCGGCATGGCGTACGGCTACCCACTCGGTCCCAACACGGGGTGGTGGGACCAACTGACCGATCCCGTGTCCGATGACATGCGGCGGGAAGACGGGCGCCGCACCTTCGGGCTCATTGAGCTCGCGGTGCGCGGGCCGTGGCGCCGGCAGGGCATCGCGCATCGCCTGCACGAGACGCTGCTCGACGGCATCGAGGCCGAGCGTGTGCTGCTCAACGTCCACCCGGACAGCAAGGCAGCGTCGGCCGCCTACCGGACGTGGGGATATCGCAAGATCGGCGAGGCACGCCCGTGGGAGGGCGCGGACCTCCATGACGTGATGCTGCTCGACGTGCGCTGAGCACAGTGAAGCGGGGACGCCGCCCGGCAGGAGCCATGATTGCCCCGCACGTGGCCTGCCCGGAGACCGATGCTGCCGTGCTGGCGTGACGAATCCAGGCGAGGGAACTGGTCGTGATCCACGCCCATGGCTTGGCCACCGGCGAAAGGCCGGTGTGAGCACCGAATTGATACGACAGGAGTCGGAGAGCTTGGACGCCCCGCGCCTGGACCGCGCTCTGAAGAAGGTCACCAAGCTGGGCGGGGAGGTGGTCCTGATCGACGGCACCCTCATCCCCACCCAGCGCCGCACCGGAAGGGCCGACCGCCGGAACCACTCCGGCAAACACCGCCGTCACGGCCTGCACTTCCTCGCCCTGACCGACGAGAAGGGCCGGCTGATCCGGATATCGGCCGCCCGGCCCGGCCGCACCCACGACGTCACCGCCGCCCGCCGCGACCACATCCTGGCCCACCTGCGCACCGCCGGTCTGGGCGCCCTCGCGGACCTCGGCTTCCGCGGCCTGGACAACGACGTACGCGACCCCGTGGTCGTCACCGGGTTCACAGTCACCCGCTCCCACAAGCTCACACCCGGCCAGAAGACCGCCAATCGCGTCCTCGCCGTCGGACGGGCACCGGTCGAGCACGGCATCGCCCATCTCAAGAACTGGCGGGTCCTCACCAAACTCCGCACCGACCCCGCCTGCGCGACCCGCCTCCTGCGCGCCCTGCTCGTCCTGACGAACCTTGCAGTCAGCCGCTGAGCCTCCGTGCCCGTGACGACGGCGTCGCGTGGGCCGACGCTCCTGAGCAGGCCATATGGCATGGTGATCACGTGCTTGTCGTGATTGTGACGCTTCTTCTTGCCGTGCCGGTAGTCGGTTGCCTGCTGCTCGTGAAGGCTGTGCGCGTTGTGGTGACCCGGCGGCTGACTCGCAGGAAGGGCGCCGCTGCATGGGCGGAAGGGGCGGGCTGGCTGCTGTGTGGCGCGGTGCTGGCGTACGGAGTGGGGGTAGGGGCCATGTTCCTGTCCCCGTGGCCCGACTGGTGCCCGGTGGTGAAGTTCTCCGACGACCCCGATCCATCGACCGTGTCCCCTCACCCCCGTACGGAAAACAGCTGGTTTCCGCTGAAGGCCCGCTGCGTCTCTGACATTCACACTCCTGTCGACTTCATCCCCGCAGCGGTCAACCCGGTTCTCCTGACGAGCCTCGCGGGCGCGGCGGGCTGCGCGGCGGTGGCCGTTTGGCGCAGGCGGCAGGACCGGAACTCGGGCTGACAGACGATCTACCCCGCAGACTGCCGCCCACGACCAGCGTGAGCACCCCGAGCACCGGTCAGACCAGCCCTTTGAGCTGTGACTTTAAGCTGCCGGAGGCGCACTGCGGCGCACGGGCGCGCCCACGCGGGGTGGGTCAAGAGGGGGAAGCCGGAAGGCAAGGCACCTGAACTCTTGCAAGTCCCCGAAGGGGCGAGCATGCACGACCTGCGCCACTTCTACGCGTCGCTGCTGATCAAGCACCGCGAGAACGTCAAGACGGTGCAGAAGCGGCTCGGCCACGCGAAGCCGTCGATCACGCTCGACACCTACACGCATCTGTGGCCGGACGACGAGGACACAACGAGGGCCGCCGTCGAGGAAGTCCTCGGCGATGTGCCCCCGTTGTGCCCTGCCCGGCCCGCCTAAAGTGCATATGTGCAGGTCAGAGACCTACATCACCGGTAGTTGACGAACTGGACCGCGAAGTCCAGGTCCTTGCCCTTGAGTAGCGCCTGGACGGCCTGCAGGTCGTCGCGGCTCTTGGAGGAGACGCGCAGCTCCTCGCCCTGGACCTGAGCCTTGACGCCCTTCGGGCCCTCGTCACGGATGATCTTGGCGATCTTCTTGGCGTTCTCCTGGGAGATGCCCTCCACGATCGTGGCGAAGAGCTTGTACTCCTTACCGGAGGCCTGCGGCTCGCCGGCGTCCAGGGCCTTCAGGGAGATGCCGCGCTTGATCAGCTTGGACTGGAAGGTGTCGAGGATCGCCTTGACGCGCTCCTCGGAGTTGGCGCGCATCTCGATCTTCTCGCCGGACCACTCGATCGAGGCGCCGACGCCCTTGAAGTCGTAGCGCTGGGAGATCTCCTTGGCGGCCTGGTTGAGGGCGTTGTCGACCTCCTGCCGCTCGACCTTCGAGACGATGTCGAAACTGGAGTCGGCCATATTGAGTTGGCTCCTCGTACGTAGATCCATCAGGGGGCGCGGCCCCTGATGGGCCGCGCTGCCAGCCTAGTCACCCGGGGGCCGATCGAGGGGCTGTGAACCGAGTGGCGGACCACCCCAGGTCATCGGGTATGGTTTACGTCGTTGCCCCGGAGCGACTCGAAAGAGCGACCGAGGTGACAGCCCATGGCGGTGTGCCCGAGTGGCCAATGGGAGCGGACTGTAAATCCGTCGGCTTAGCCTACCCAGGTTCGAATCCTGGCGCCGCCACAGAACGAGGCCCCTGACCTGCGAAGGTCAGGGGCCTCTTTTGTTGCCGGGGTGTCCCCGCAGCGGCCGTCAGTCCGCCAGTGCCTTGACCGCCTCCGTCACGGGCGTGTCGCCGCCGATCAGCTCCAGCGTCAGGCCCAGCGCCCCCCACTCGTCTTCCAGCAGCGCCGCCAGCACCGCCGCCACGTCGTCCCGGGTCACCTCGCCCCGGCCCGTGGAGCCCGGCGACAGGGTCACCCGGCCCGTCCCCGGGTCGTTCGTCAGGCGGCCGGGGCGCAGGATCGTCCAGTCCAGGCCGCTGCGGGCGCGGATGTCGGCGTCGGCGGCGCCCTTGGCGCGCAGGTAGGCGGCGAAGACCGGGTCGGTGCCCTCCGCCGGCTCGCTGTCGGCGCCCATGGACGAGACGACGATCAGGCGCCGCACGCCGGCGGCCTCGGCCGCGTCGGCGAACAGGGTGGCGGCCCCGCGGTCGACGGTGTCCTTGCGGTCGATGCCGCTGCCGGGCCCGGCGCCGGCGGCGAAGACGGCTGCGTCGGCGCTCTCCAGGTGCCGGGCGACGTCCGCGACGGTCGCCGACTCCAGGTCGCACACGACCGGTTCGGCTCCGGCCGCCAGCAGGTCTCCCGCCTGTCCCGGGCGGCGGATGATCCCCGCCACCTCGTCACCGCGCTCGGCGAGCAACCGCTCCAGCCGCAGCGCGATCTGACCATGTCCTCCTGCGATGACAATGCGCATGATCCGACCGTACGCCCCGGAGGGGCGCCTCAGGCCGGATCGCCGCCGCGTGGCGACTGGCGGGGCAGGTCGAGGGCCACGGTGGCCTGGACGTCCCCGTACTCCCGCACCGCGCTCGTCCTGGCCACCACGCGCCCCTTGTGGACCACGAGCCGGCTGTAGCCCAGGGAGAGCACCCCGGCGATCCCGGAACCCCGCACCGCCAGCAGCTCGGCCGGGAACCCGGCCTCCACCCGCACCTCAGGCAGCCCCAGTGCCGTGCGGGCGCGCCCGCTGACGGCCTCGTACGCCCGCTCCGGGCTGAGCTCGCCGCGCGAGGCCAGCAGGAACGCGGCCTCCAGGGGGTCGCCCCGCCCCACGGGGTTGGCCGCGTCGCGCAGCGAGCCGCTGCCGGCCGCCACCCGGACCCCGGCCGACCGCAGCAGGCGTACGGGCGCGTACCAGGGGGCCCGTGTGCCGCCGGAGACCCCGCAGTCGCCCTGCGGAAGGCACATGACCGTCACGCCGGCCGCGGCGAGCTGCTGGGCCGCCCGCGCGGCCTGCTCGTACGGCAGCCGGGCCAGGCCTCCGCAGGGGCCGATGGCCACGCCCGGCCGCAGTCCGCCCGCCATAGCGGCCAGCCGGGCCAGCCGGGCCGGGTCGGCGCCGTCGGTGTGCAGGTCGACGGCGCAGCCGTGCTCGGCCGCGATGGCCAGCACGGCCTCGGCGTAGCCCGTCGGGTCGGGGTCGAGGTCGGGGCAGCCGCCGACGACGGTGGCGCCCATCTTGACGGCGTCCCGCAGCATGGCCAGCCCGTCGGCTCCGGCGGCGCCCGTCAGCAGCCGGGGGACCGGTACGGCGGTGAGCTCGGTGAGCCCGCGCAGCGACCTGCGCGCCTGCAGCACGGCCTCGAGCGAGCGGAGCTCCTGCACGTCCCCGATGCGCACATGGGCGCGTACGGCGGTGGCGCCGTGTCCCAGCTGCAGCAGCGCGGCCTCGGTGGCCCGGCGCTGGACGTCCTCGACGGAGTGCGGGACGGGGCCGCCGAGGTCGGCGGTGAGCGCGGTGTCGTAGTGGGCGTGCGGTTCGGCGGGGGCGGGCAGCAGGACGTAGCCGCTGAGGTCGACCCGCGGGCCGGGCGCGAGGCTGCCGGCGGTGCCGACGGCCTCGATCCGGCCGCCGCTGAGGCGCACGTCCACGACGCGTCCGTCCGTGAGCCGGGCGCCGCAGAGCACCAGGGGGCCGTCGCCGGACTGCGGGGTGGCGGCGTCGCCGTCGGGGCTTCTGGCGGGCTGCGGCTGACTGTCGGGCATCGCGATCCTCCGGTGGGCCGGGGCGGGCATGATCACGCAGCGTGGTCCGAGCGTAGGGCGCGTAGGAAGCCGGTTCGAGCAGGCGACGAATAGTCGTACTGGTGTGGTCACCGGGGCCGCGGGCGAGCCGCGGGAGAAGGGCCAGGCGGGGGCGGCCGGATACGGATTTCACCTTCGGCCGCAGACCGTGTAATGTCTTCCTCGCTCGCCCCAATAGCTCAGTCGGCAGAGCGTCTCCATGGTAAGGAGAAGGTCAACGGTTCGATTCCGTTTTGGGGCTCTGGTGTGGAAGGTTTCCCCGTCTTAGGACGGGGAAGCTCTCCCGCATCAAAGCGGTGTAGCTCAGTCGGTAGAGCAAGCGGCTCATAATCGCTGTGTCACCGGTTCAAGTCCGGTCACCGCTACACACAGTAGCCGATTGTGGGGTCGGTCCTCCGATCGGCTACTCTTTTCTGCGTTTAATCCGTCCATTCCGTCAAGGAGCACTCACGTGGCTGCCACCGACGTCCGCCCGAAGATCACGCTGGCCTGCGTGGAGTGCAAGGAGCGGAACTACATCACCAAGAAGAACCGGCGTAACGACCCGGACCGCCTTGAGATGAAGAAGCACTGCCCGCGCTGCAACGCCCACACGGCGCACCGCGAAACGCGCTGACGCTAAGTCTCGTTCATGAGGCCGCCCCCAGAACCTGGGGGCGGCCTCATGGCGTATCCACCCACGGAAAATCAGTCCATCAGGAGGTGCCGGGCCCATGGCGCTCGACCAGTCCTTCGTCGGACGGACCTATCCGGCCACCGAGCCCTATGAGGTCGGCCGGGAGAAGATCCGCGAATTCGCCGAGGCCGTAGGCGACGCCAATCCGGCCTACACCGACGCCGGGGCCGCCGCCTCGCTCGGTCACCCGGATGTGATCGCCCCGCCGACTTTCGTGTTCGCCATCACTTTCAAGGCCGCCGGTCAGGTCATCGAGGACCCGCAGCTGGGGCTGGACTACTCCCGTGTGGTGCACGGCGACCAGAAGTTCGTCTACACCCGCCCGATCCACGCGGGCGACCGCCTGACGGTCACCTCGACGATCGAGTCGATCAAGTCCCTGGCGGGCAACGACGTGCTGTCGGTCCGCGGCGAGGTCCACGACGCCGACGGCGCCCACGTCGTGACCGCGCACACGACGCTGGTGGCGCGCGCCGCCGAGGAGGCGTGATGGCCGCGAAGATCTCCTACGACGACGTCGAGGCCGGCACCGAGCTGCCCGCGCAGTCCTTCCCGGTGACCCGGGCGACGCTCGTCCGCTACGCGGGCGCCTCCGGCGACTTCAACCCGATCCACTGGAACGAGAAGTTCGCCAAGGAGGTCGGCCTGCCGGACGTGATCGCGCACGGCATGTTCACCATGGCCGAGGCGATCCGCGTGGTGACCGACTGGGCCGGCGACCCGGCGGCCGTGGCCGAGTACGGCGTGCGGTTCACCAAGCCGGTCGTCGTCCCGAACGACGACGAGGGCGCGGTCATCGAGGTCAGCGGCAAGGTCGCGGCCAAGCTCGACGACGAGGCCCGCACGGTCCGCGTCGACCTGGTGGCGATGAACGAGGGCCGGAAGGTCCTCGGCATGTCCCGCGCGGTGGTCAGGCTCGCGTGACGCGACTCACCTGACGTAAGGGGCGCCTCTCCATGGAGGGCGCCCCTTACGGCCTTCCGGGGCACCACACGGCCCCGGCCCGGGGCGGCGCCCCCGCCGGGCCCCCGTACCCTGGTGCCCGTGCAGGAACGACACGACGCCCCCCTCGCCCCCCTGACCACCTTCCGCCTCGGCGGCCCGGCCACCCGCCTCGTCACCGCCGTCACCGACGCCGAGGTGATCGACACGGTCCGCGAGGCCGACGCCACCGGCACCCCGCTCCTGATCATCGGCGGCGGCAGCAACCTGGTCATCTCCGACAAGGGCTTCGACGGCATCGCCCTGCGCATCGCCACCACCGGCTTCCACCTCGACGGCACCCGCCTCGAGCTGGCCGCCGGCGAGAACTGGTCCGACGCCGTCGCCCGCACCGTCGAGGCCGGACTCGCCGGCATCGAGTGCATGGCCGGCATCCCCGGCTCCGCCGGCGCCACGCCCATCCAGAACGTCGGCGCCTACGGCCAGGAGGTCTCCTCCACGATCACCGAAGTGATCGCCTACGACCGCCGCACCGGCGAGACGGTCACCCTCCCCAACGCCGAGTGCGCCTTCTCCTACCGCCACAGCCGCTTCAAGGAGGACACCGGCCGCTACGTCGTCCTGCGGGTCCGCTTCGAGCTGGAGGACGCCGGCGGCCTCTCCGCCCCCCTGAAGTACCCCGAGACCGCCCGCGCCCTCGGCGTCGAGGCCGGCGACCGCGTCCCGGCCGCCCGCGCCCGCGAGACGGTGCTCAAGCTGCGCGCCGGCAAGGGCATGGTCCTCGACCCCGAGGACCACGACACGTGGTCGGCCGGATCGTTCTTCACCAACCCCGTCCTGACGGCCGCCGAGCACGCCGCGTTCCTCACCCGGGTCGCCGAGCGGCTCGGGCCCGACGTGGCGCCGCCCGCCTTCCCGGCGGGCGACGGCATGGTCAAGACGTCCGCCGCCTGGCTGATCGACCGGGCGGGCTTCACGAAGGGGTACGGGGCCGGGAGGGCCCGGATCTCGACGAAGCACACGCTGGCCCTGACCAATCGTGGCGAAGCCACGACCGAAGATTTGCTGGCGCTGGCCCGCGAGGTGCGGGACGGCGTCCACGCCGCCTTCGGGGTGACCCTGGTGAACGAGCCGGTGACCGTCGGGGTCAGCCTGTAGTCGTCCGGCTGCGGGTTCGGTTGTGCCCACCCGTTCCGCCCCAGCGGAACGACTGCCCACAACCGTCAGGGCGCCAGCCACCCCTCGATGCCCGCCAGCAGCCGCTCCCGTGCCTCCGTCGGCGCAGCCGACCCCCGTACCGACTGGCGGGCCAGTTCCGCCAGCTCCTCGTCCGTGAAGGCGTGGTGCTCGCGGGCCAGCTCGTACTGGGCGGCGAGGCGGGAGCCGAAGAGCAGGGGGTCGTCCGCGCCCAGCGCTATCGGCACGCCGGCGTCCCACAGGGTCCGCAGCGGCACGTCGCCCGGCTTGTCGTAGACACCGAGGGCGACGTTCGACGACGGGCAGACCTCGCACGTCACGCCGCGCTCCGCGAGCTTCCGCAGCAGCCGCGGGTCCTCGGCGGCCCGCACGCCGTGGCCCACCCGCGCCGCGTGCAGGTCGTCCAGGCAGTCCCGGACGCTGCTCGGCCCCGTCAGCTCGCCGCCGTGCGGCGCGGCCAGCAGGCCGCCCTCACGGGCGATCTCGAAGGCGCGGTCGAAGTCACGGGCGAGCCCGCGCCGCTCGTCGTTGGACAGGCCGAAGCCGACGACACCCCGGTCGGCGTACCGCACCGCGAGCCGGGCCAGCGTCCGGGCGTCCAGCGGGTGCTTCATGCGGTTGGCGGCGACGAGCACCCGCATGCCCAGCCCGGTCTCGCGCGAGGCGTCCTCGACGGCGTCCAGGATGATCTCCAGCGCCGGGATCAGCCCGCCCAGCCGGGGCGCGTACGAGGTCGGGTCGACCTGGATCTCCAGCCACCCCGAACCGTCCCGCACGTCCTCCTCGGCGGCCTCGCGCACCAGCCGCCGGATGTCCTCCTCGGACCGCAGGCAGGACCGCGCGATGTCGTACAGCCGCTGGAAGCGGAACCACCCGCGCTCGTCCGTGGCCCGCAGCTTCGGCGGCTCCCCGCTGCTCAGCGCCTCCGGCAGGTGCACGCCGTACTTGTCGGCCAGCTCCAGCAGGGTCGAAGGGCGCATGGACCCGGTGAAGTGCAGGTGCAGATGGGCCTTCGGCAGCTTCCTGACGTCGCGAACGTTCTCCATCCCAGGATCTTGCCGTACCCACCGGTCAACCGGAAGGGACTTTCCCTGAACGGGGACCGGCCCGAAAGCAAAAGCGGGCCCCCGGCCGCAGCCGGGAGCCCGCATGAGCCCGTATCGACGGAAAGAACGAGGCGCTATGCCTTCGCCTCCGCCAGCAGCTTCTGCATCCGCGACACGCCCTCGACGAGATCCTCGTCACCCAGCGCGTACGACAGCCGCAGGTAACCCGGTGTGCCGAACGCCTCACCCGGCACCACGGCGACCTCGGCCTCCTCGAGGATCAGCGCGGCGAGCTCGACGGACGTCTGCGGCCGGCGGCCGCGGATCTCCTTGCCGAGCAGCTCCTTGACCGAGGGGTAGGCGTAGAACGCGCCCTCCGGCTCCGGGCAGAGGACGCCGTCGATCTCGTTCAGCATGGCCACGATCTTGCGGCGGCGGCGGTCGAAGGCGACCTTCATCTCCTCGACGGCCGTCAGGTCGCCCGACACGGCGGCCAGCGCCGCGACCTGCGCGACGTTGCTCACGTTCGACGTGGCGTGCGACTGCAGGTTCGTGGCGGCCTTGACGACGTCCTTGGGGCCGATGATCCAGCCCACCCGCCAGCCGGTCATGGCGTACGTCTTGGCGACGCCGTTGACGACGACGCACTTGTCGCGCAGCTCCGGCACCACGACCGGCAGCGAGGAGAACTCGGCGTCGCCGTAGACCAGGTGCTCGTAGATCTCGTCCGTCAGCACCCACAGGCCGTGCTCGGCGGCCCAGCGGCCGATGGCCTCGACCTGCTCGCGCGAGTAGACCGCGCCGGTCGGGTTGGACGGCGAGACGAACAGCAGCACCTTGGTGCGCTCGGTGCGCGCGGCCTCCAGCTGCTCGACCGACACCCGGTAGCCGGTGGTCTCGTCGGCGACGACCTCGACCGGCACGCCGCCCGCGAGGCGGATCGACTCGGGGTAGGTGGTCCAGTACGGGGCCGGGACGATCACCTCGTCGCCCGGGTCGAGGATCGCGGCGAACGCCTCGTAGATGGCCTGCTTGCCGCCGTTGGTGACGAGCACCTGGGAGGCCTCGACCTCGTAGCCGGAGTCGCGCAGCGTCTTCGCGGCGATGGCGGCCTTGAGCTCGGGCAGGCCGCCGGCCGGGGTGTAGCGGTGGTACTTGGGGTTGCGGCAGGCCTCCACGGCGGCCTCGACGATGTAGCCGGGCGTGGGGAAGTCGGGCTCGCCGGCGCCGAAGCCGATCACCGGGCGGCCGGCGGCCTTGAGGGCCTTGGCCTTGGCGTCCACCGCGAGGGTGGCGGACTCGGAGATCGAGCCGATGCGGGCCGAGACCCGGCGCTCGGTGGGGGACTGGGCGGGGGGGACGGGAGGAGTCGCAGCGCTCATAGGGGCATCGTCGCAGACCTCGAAGGGCGGGGACACACGGGTTTCACAGACCCCTCGGCGGACCCGTGGACGGACGCCCGCCCCGCCCCGACACCCGCTCCGCCGGGCTTGCTGTTCGACGCCAGCCCCAGGACCACGTACACTCATGCGTCGTTGGCCCCTCACCGGCAACGCCGTCCCGTGTACATCGTGCATCCGGATGGATGCGGTACGTTGGGGGAACACAACAAAGGGTCGTAGCTCAATTGGTAGAGCACTGGTCTCCAAAACCAGCGGTTGGGGGTTCAAGTCCCTTCGGCCCTGCTACACGCATCGTCACCAGGGTGCGTGCGTGCGTACGTACTGAAATGCACCGCCGTGCGGCTCAACCGGGCGCGGCACGGCCACGACCCGGATTCAGGTGAGGACGTAGTGACGGAAGCCCTTGGCTCCACCGCGACGCCTGAGAGCGGTCGTCCCGAGGACGAGGTGGCCGCCAAGAAGGGCCGCCGTGGCGGGAAGCGTGGGAAGAAGGGCCCTCTGGGCCGCCTCGCGCTGTTCTACCGCCAGGTTGTGGCCGAGCTCCGCAAGGTCGTCTGGCCCACCAGGAGCCAGCTGTCGACGTACACCACTGTGGTGATCGTCTTTGTTGTCATCGTCATTGGTCTGGTGACCGTGATTGACTATGGGTTCGAGCAGGCCGTCAAGTACGTCTTCGGCTGAGCCCGCGCGTAAGGCGGCCTTTCCGGAGGTACGCCTCTTCGCTCGTTCCACCCCTTGAAGCCAGGAAGAAGCAGCCACGTGTCTGACCCGAACCTGAACGACGCCGCCGAGCCCGTCGCGGCTGAGGCCAACGTTGACGAGGCTGTCTCGGCCGAGGTCGAGGGCGACGACACCGCGCAGGAGATCGTCGAGAACGCCGACAACGTCGACGAGCTCGACGCCGAGGAAGCCGCCGCCGGCGAGCCCGCCGAGGAGGCCGCGCTGCGCGTCGAGTCCGGCGAGGAGGCCGAGGCCGCCGAGGAGGCAGCCGAGGCCGAGGAAGCCGAGGAGGAGGCCGCTCCGGTCGACCCCGTCGCCGCGCTCCGCGACGAACTCCGTGGCCTGCCCGGCGAGTGGTACGTCATCCACACCTACGCGGGTTACGAGAACCGCGTGAAGACCAACCTCGAGCAGCGTGCCGTCTCGCTGAACGTCGAGGACTACATCTTCCAGGCCGAGGTGCCGCAGGAAGAGGTCGTCCAGATCAAGAACGGCGACCGCCGCACCGTCCGCCAGAACAAGCTCCCCGGCTACGTGCTGGTGCGCATGGACCTGACGAACGAGTCCTGGGGCGTCGTCCGCAACACCCCGGGCGTCACCGGCTTCGTGGGCAACGCCTACGACCCGTACCCGCTGACCCTGGACGAGATCGTCAAGATGCTCGCCCCCGAGGCCGAGGCCAAGGCCGCCAAGGAGGCCGCCGAGGCCGAGGGCCGTCCGGCCCCCAGCCGCAAGGTCGAGGTCCAGGTGCTGGACTTCGAGGTCGGCGACTCGGTCACGGTCACGGACGGTCCGTTCGCGACGCTGCAGGCCACGATCAACGAGATCAACGCCGACTCGAAGAAGGTCAAGGGCCTCGTCGAGATCTTCGGTCGCGAGACCCCGGTCGAGCTCAGCTTCGACCAGATCCAGAAGAACTGACACTTCTGGTCGAACACTTCCGAACAGGTCAGACGGGCTGATTCAGCCCGTCTGACCTCTCGGTTTTTGGCCCGGCCACGTTACCCGTTATCGTGGTGCGGTATGCCTGCGAGCAGTGTGTCGCAGGCAAAAAAACTCTCACTAGGACCCGGAGAGAGCAATGCCTCCCAAGAAGAAGAAGGTCACGGGGCTTATCAAGCTCCAGATCCAGGCTGGTGCCGCCAACCCGGCTCCGCCGGTCGGCCCCGCGCTGGGTCAGCACGGCGTCAACATCATGGAGTTCTGCAAGGCCTACAACGCCGCGACCGAGTCGCAGCGTGGCATGGTCGTGCCGGTGGAGATCACGGTCTACGAGGACCGTTCCTTCACCTTCGTGACCAAGACTCCGCCGGCCGCCAAGCTGATCCTGAAGGCCGCGGGCGTGCAGAAGGGCTCCGGCGAGCCGCACAAGACCAAGGTCGGCAAGATCACCGAGGCGCAGATCCGCGAGATCGCGACCACCAAGATGCCCGACCTGAACGCGAACGACCTGGACGCCGCGGCGAAGATCGTCGCCGGCACCGCCCGTTCCATGGGCATCACGGTCGAGGGCTGATCGTCCCCCGCCTTTCGGCAGCACCCCGTGGAAGGGCCAGCGCCGGCCCGTACCACGACTCCAATCACCACTGAGGAGTTTCAGTGAAGCGCAGCAAGACTCTTCGCAACGCGGACGCGAAGATCGACCGGGAGCGTCTGTACGCCCCGCTCGAGGCCGTCCGTCTGGCGAAGGACACCACCTCCGTCAAGTTCGACGCGACCGTCGAGGTCGCCATGCGCCTGGGTGTCGACCCGCGCAAGGCCGACCAGATGGTCCGTGGCACCGTGAACCTTCCGCACGGCACCGGTAAGACCGCCCGGGTCCTGGTCTTCGCGACCGGCGACCGTGCCGAGGCCGCGCGTGCCGCGGGCGCCGACATCGTCGGCGCCGACGAGCTCATCGACGAGGTCGCCAAGGGCCGTCTGGACTTCGACGCCGTCGTCGCCACCCCGGACCTCATGGGCAAGGTCGGCCGCCTCGGCCGCGTGCTCGGTCCCCGTGGCCTGATGCCGAACCCGAAGACCGGCACGGTCACCCCGGACGTGGCGAAGGCTGTCACGGACATCAAGGGCGGCAAGATCGAGTTCCGCGTCGACAAGCACTCGAACCTGCACTTCATCATCGGCAAGGTCTCCTTCGACGAGGCCAAGCTGGTGGAGAACTACGCCGCGGCGCTCGAGGAGATCACCCGCCTCAAGCCGTCCGCCGCGAAGGGCCGCTACATCAAGAAGGCGACCCTGACCACCACGATGGGCCCCGGCATCGCGCTGGACCCGAACCGCACCCGCAACCTCCTCGTGGAGGACGAGACCGTCTGAGGACGGTCTTGTAGCGCGTAGCGCGCGTCGTAGGGCCGGGCCCCGCACCTTTCGAAGGTGCGGGGCCCGGCTCGATTTGCATCCTTGTGCACCTATCGCGTAATCTCCTGCAGAAGCCAAAGACCGCTGGTCGTTGCTGTGCCTCCTCCCGGAGGCGTGGTGGCCGAAGGATCCGCTAGAGCTGCGGGCGACCTGCGCAGGTGACAGAGGTTGCACTCCCGTCAGGGCGTAAGGAAATTGCGTCCGCACGGTCGAGTCACGCCCCGACGCCTGCGCCGGGGCGTTTCGTTTTGCCCAGGTCCCTTCTCGCGCCTATGCGGTCCGAATCACCCCGGAAGGAGGCCGTGCTCATGGCTAGCCCCGACAAGGCAGCCGCGGTTGCCGAGCTGACGGACAAGTTCCGCACCTCGAACGCCGCCGTGCTGACCGAGTACCGCGGTCTCACCGTGGCGCAGCTCAGGACGCTGCGTCGTTCGCTCGGTGAGAACGCCCAGTACGCCGTGGTGAAGAACACCCTGACCCTGATTGCGGCCCGTGAGGCCGGCATCACGCTCGAGGACCAGCTCTTCGCTGGTCCGACGGCCGTCGCCTTCGTCACCGGTGACCCGGTGGAGTCGGCGAAGGGTCTTCGTGACTTCGCCAAGGACAACCCGAACCTGATCATCAAGGGCGGTGTCCTTGACGGCAAGGCGCTGTCCGCCGATGAGATCAAGAAGCTTGCGGACCTCGAGTCCCGCGAGGTTCTGCTCGCCAAGCTGGCGGGTGCCATGAAGGGCAAGCAGTCCCAGGCTGCCTCGCTCTTCCAGGCCCTGCCCACGAAGCTCGTCCGCACCGTGGACGCGCTCCGTGCCAAGCAGGCCGAGCAGGGCGGTGCCGAGTAATTCGGCTCGCGCATTGATCCGCGCCGCGTGAGGCGCTGATCACAGCGGGCCGTACGCCCGCCGACATGTACATCCCGGCACCTGCCGATTTAGTGGAAGGACCCGCCATCATGGCGAAGCTCACCCAGGACGAGCTGCTCGCGCAGTTCGAGGAGATGACCCTCATCGAGCTCGCGGCCTTCGTGTCCGCGTTCGAGGAGAAGTTCGACGTCACCGCCGCCGCCGCTGCGCCGGTCGTCATGGCCGGCGGCGTCGCCGGTGGCGAGGCCGCCGCCGAGGAGGAGAAGGACGAGTTCGACGTCATCCTCACCGCGGCCGGCGACAAGAAGATCCAGGTCATCAAGGTCGTGCGCGAGCTGACCTCCCTGGGTCTGAAGGAGGCCAAGGAGCTCGTCGACGGCACCCCGAAGCCGGTCCTCGAGAAGGCCAACAAGGAGGCCGCCGACAAGGCTGCCGAGGCCCTCAAGGCCGCCGGCGCCTCCGTCGAGGTCAAGTGACCCGACGAGGTCTGCCGACCTCTCTCTGACGTACGTCAGTAACCTAAGGGCGATCACCCATGCGGGTGGTCGCCCTTAGGCGTTCCCGGGACGGATGCGCGCGCGAGGCCGCCGGTACGAGTATGGTGATCTTCGTTGTCCTGACGTGGCCGCGTCCAGCGGCGGACCGCCGCGGGCAGGCCGCGGGGCCGTCACCCGGAGGCGGCCGGGGCCCGAGGGCCTTGACGAACGGCACGCCGCGCGCGATTCTCAGGACGCGTCCCAGGACGCACCGCGATATCGATCCTCCGTCCGAGGCATGGATCGAGGGCGGAGAGGGAAGTATCGTCATGCGCTTGCGGCGCATGGCATGCGTCGGGCGGGCGCCAGGCGATGAGGAACAACAGAGGATCCCGGAGGGAGAGATTGGTATCGCACCGGTCTCCGGAAATCCGCTCTGGACATCAGTGGGCCAAGTGGCTACACTGACCCTTTGCGCTGCCTGTTAGCTGCTCCCTGCCCGTCACCAGGGGCATGCCCACTTCCGAGCACAGCTGATGGAAACCCCCTGAGCTGGGATTTCTCTCCTATGTACGGAGTGGGACCGGTACGCGCGTAGTGAGTCCGAGCCCTCGGAAGGACCCCCTCTTGGCCGCCTCGCGCAACGCCTCGACCGCCAATACGAACAACGGCGCCAGCACCGCCCCGCTGCGCATCTCTTTTGCGAAGATCAAGGAGCCCCTCGAGGTTCCGAACCTCCTTGCGCTGCAGACCGAGAGCTTCGACTGGCTGCTCGGCAATGCCGCCTGGAAGGCTCGCGTCGAGGCTGCGCTGGAGTCTGGTCAGGACGTCCCCACCAAGTCCGGTCTGGAGGAGATCTTCGAGGAGATCTCCCCGATCGAGGACTTCAGCGGGTCGATGTCGCTGACTTTCCGCGACCACCGTTTCGAGCCCCCGAAGAACTCCATCGACGAGTGCAAGGAGCGCGACTTCACGTACGCGGCTCCGCTCTTCGTCACGGCCGAGTTCACCAACAACGAGACCGGTGAGATCAAGTCCCAGACGGTCTTCATGGGCGACTTCCCGCTCATGACGCCCAAGGGCACCTTCTGCATCAACGGCACCGAGCGTGTCGTCGTCTCGCAGCTGGTCCGTTCGCCCGGTGTCTACTTCGACTCCTCCATCGACAAGACGTCCGACAAGGACATCTTCACCGCCAAGATCATCCCGTCCCGGGGTGCCTGGCTGGAGATGGAGGTCGACAAGCGCGACATGGTCGGTGTCCGCATCGACCGCAAGCGCAAGCAGTCCGTCACCGTCCTCCTGAAGGCCCTCGGCTGGACCACCGAGCAGATCCTCGAGGAGTTCGGCGAGTACGAGTCCATGCGCGCCACCCTGGAGAAGGACCACACCCAGGGCCAGGACGACGCGCTGCTCGACATCTACCGCAAGCTGCGTCCGGGCGAGCCGCCGACCCGTGAGGCCGCGCAGACGCTGCTCGAGAACCTCTACTTCAACCCCAAGCGCTACGACCTCGCGAAGGTCGGCCGCTACAAGGTCAACAAGAAGCTGGGCGCCGACGCCCCGCTCGACGCCGGTGTGCTGACCGTCGACGACGTGATCGCGACGATCAAGTACCTGGTGAAGCTGCACGCCGGTGAGGTCGAGACCGTCGGCGAGAACGGCACCTCGATCGTCGTCGAGACCGACGACATCGACCACTTCGGCAACCGTCGTCTGCGCAACGTCGGCGAGCTCATCCAGAACCAGGTCCGTACCGGCCTGGCCCGCATGGAGCGCGTCGTCCGCGAGCGGATGACCACCCAGGACGTCGAGGCGATCACGCCGCAGACCCTGATCAACATCCGGCCGGTCGTCGCCTCCATCAAGGAGTTCTTCGGCACCAGCCAGCTGTCCCAGTTCATGGACCAGACCAACCCGCTGTCGGGTCTGACCCACAAGCGTCGTCTGTCGGCGCTGGGTCCGGGCGGTCTCTCCCGTGAGCGGGCCGGCTTCGAGGTCCGAGACGTCCACCCGTCGCACTACGGCCGCATGTGCCCGATCGAGACGCCCGAAGGCCCGAACATCGGTCTGATCGGCTCGCTCGCCTCGTACGGCCGCGTCAACGCGTTCGGTTTCGTCGAGACCCCGTACCGCAAGGTCGTGGACGGCCAGGTCACCGACGAGGTGCACTACCTGACCGCCGACGAGGAGGACCGCTTCGTCATCGCCCAGGCGAACGCCGCCCTGGGTGAGGACATGCGCTTCTCCGAGGCCCGTGTGCTGGTCCGCCGCCGTGGTGGCGAGATCGACTACATCGCGCCGGACGAGGTCGACTACATGGACGTCTCGCCGCGCCAGATGGTGTCGGTCGCGACCGCCATGATCCCCTTCCTCGAGCACGACGACGCCAACCGCGCGCTCATGGGATCGAACATGATGCGCCAGGCCGTCCCGCTGATCAAGGCCGAGGCGCCGCTGGTCGGCACCGGCATGGAGTACCGCTGCGCGGTCGACGCCGGCGACGTCATCAAGGCCGAGAAGGACGGTGTCGTCCAGGAGGTCTCCGCCGACTACGTGACGGTGGCCAACGACGACGGCACGTACAACACCTACCGCGTCGCCAAGTTCTCCCGCTCCAACCAGGGCACCTCCTTCAACCAGAAGGTCGTCGTGGACGAGGGCGCCCGCGTGGTCACCGGCCAGGTGCTCGCCGACGGTCCGTCCACGGACGAGGGCGAGATGGCGCTCGGCAAGAACCTGCTCGTGGCGTTCATGCCGTGGGAGGGCCACAACTACGAGGACGCGATCATCCTGTCGCAGCGCCTCGTACAGGACGACGTCCTCTCCTCGATCCACATCGAGGAGCACGAGGTCGACGCCCGTGACACCAAGCTGGGCCCCGAGGAGATCACCCGGGACATCCCCAACGTCTCCGAGGAGGTCCTCGCCGACCTCGACGAGCGCGGCATCATCCGCATCGGTGCCGAGGTCGTCGCCGGCGACATCCTGGTCGGCAAGGTCACCCCGAAGGGTGAGACCGAGCTGACCCCGGAGGAGCGCCTGCTCCGCGCGATCTTCGGTGAGAAGGCCCGCGAGGTCCGTGACACCTCCCTGAAGGTGCCGCACGGTGAGATCGGCAAGGTCATCGGCGTCCGCGTCTTCGACCGCGAAGAGGGCGACGAGCTGCCGCCGGGCGTGAACCAGCTGGTCCGCGTCTACGTCGCGCAGAAGCGCAAGATCACCGACGGTGACAAGCTCGCCGGCCGTCACGGCAACAAGGGTGTCATCTCCAAGATCCTCCCGGTCGAGGACATGCCGTTCCTCGAGGACGGCACCCCGGTCGACATCATCCTCAACCCGCTCGGTGTCCCGTCCCGAATGAACCCGGGACAGGTCCTCGAGATCCACCTCGGCTGGCTCGCCAGCCGCGGCTGGAAGGTCGAGGGCGACGAGGAGTGGATGAAGCGCCTGCAGGCGATCGGCGCCGACGACGTCGCCGCCGGCACCAACGTCGCGACCCCGGTCTTCGACGGTGCCCGCGAGGACGAGATCGCCGGTCTCTTCGAGTCCACGATCCCCAACCGCGACGGCGAGCGCCTGGTGCTCCCGTCCGGCAAGGCGCGGATGTTCGACGGCCGCTCCGGCGAGCCGTTCCCGGACCCGATCTCCGTCGGGTACATGTACATCCTCAAGCTGCACCACCTGGTCGACGACAAGCTGCACGCCCGTTCGACCGGTCCGTACTCCATGATCACCCAGCAGCCGCTGGGTGGTAAGGCTCAGTTCGGTGGCCAGCGCTTCGGTGAGATGGAGGTGTGGGCGCTGGAGGCTTACGGCGCCGCGTACGCCCTCCAGGAGCTGCTGACCATCAAGTCCGACGACGTCACCGGCCGAGTGAAGGTCTACGAGGCGATCGTCAAGGGCGAGAACATCCCCGAGCCCGGCATCCCCGAGTCCTTCAAGGTGCTCATCAAGGAGATGCAGTCCCTCTGCCTCAACGTGGAGGTGCTGTCCTCGGACGGCATGTCCATCGAGATGCGGGACACCGACGAGGACGTCTTCCGCGCGGCGGAGGAGCTCGGTATCGACCTGTCCCGGCGCGAGCCGAGCAGCGTCGAAGAGGTCTGACGGGTCTGGGAGGGGGCTTCGAACCCCGGAGCCCCCTCCCGTCCCCGGACCCCCAGACCACTGATGTAGAGCCCATAAATCGCTAACGCGAGGGGCACGACCCTGAAAGAGGGATTGACGAACAGTGCTCGACGTCAACTTCTTCGACGAGCTGCGGATCGGCCTGGCGACCGCGGACGACATCCGGACCTGGTCCCACGGCGAGGTCAAGAAGCCGGAGACCATCAACTACCGCACCCTCAAGCCCGAGAAGGACGGACTCTTCTGCGAGAAGATCTTCGGCCCCACCCGGGACTGGGAGTGCTACTGCGGCAAGTACAAGCGTGTCCGCTTCAAGGGCATCATCTGTGAGCGCTGTGGCGTCGAGGTCACGCGCGCCAAGGTGCGCCGTGAGCGGATGGGCCACATCGAGCTTGCCGCTCCTGTCACCCACATCTGGTACTTCAAGGGCGTCCCGTCGCGCCTGGGCTACCTGCTCGACCTGGCCCCGAAGGACCTCGAGAAGGTCATCTACTTCGCCGCCTACATGATCACGTGGGTGGACGAGGAGCGCCGCACGCGCGACCTGCCCTCGCTGGAGGCTCACGTCTCCGTCGAGCGCCAGCAGATCGAGCAGCGCCGCGACGCCGACCTCGAGGCCCGCGCCAAGAAGCTCGAGGCCGACCTGGCCGAGCTCGAGGCCGAGGGTGCCAAGGCCGACGTGCGCCGCAAGGTGCGCGAGGGCGCCGAGCGTGAGATGAAGCAGCTGCGCGACCGCGCGCAGCGCGAGATCGACCGCCTCGACGAGGTGTGGAGCCGCTTCAAGAACCTCAAGGTCCAGGACCTCGAGGGCGACGAGCTGCTCTACCGCGAGCTGCGTGACCGCTTCGGCACGTACTTCATGGGTGCGATGGGCGCCGCCGCGCTGCAGAAGCGCCTGGAGTCCTTCGACCTCGACGAGGAGGCCGAGCGCCTCCGCGAGATCATCCGGACCGGCAAGGGCCAGAAGAAGACCCGTGCGCTCAAGCGCCTCAAGGTCGTCTCCGCCTTCCTGCAGACCCGCAACAGCCCCAGCGGCATGGTGCTGGACTGCATCCCCGTGATCCCGCCGGACCTGCGTCCGATGGTGCAGCTGGACGGTGGCCGCTTCGCGACCTCCGACCTGAACGACCTGTACCGCCGTGTGATCAACCGCAACAACCGTCTGAAGCGTCTGCTCGACCTCGGTGCCCCCGAGATCATCGTGAACAACGAGAAGCGGATGCTCCAGGAGGCGGTCGACGCCCTCTTCGACAACGGCCGTCGTGGTCGCCCGGTCACGGGCCCCGGCAACCGTCCGCTGAAGTCCCTCAGCGACATGCTGAAGGGTAAGCAGGGTCGATTCCGTCAGAACCTGCTCGGTAAGCGTGTGGACTACTCCGCGCGTTCCGTCATCGTCGTCGGTCCGCAGCTGAAGCTGCACCAGTGCGGTCTGCCCAAGGCCATGGCGCTGGAGCTCTTCAAGCCGTTCGTGATGAAGCGCCTGGTCGACCTGAACCACGCGCAGAACATCAAGTCGGCCAAGCGCATGGTCGAGCGTGGCCGCACCGTCGTGTACGACGTCCTCGAAGAGGTCATCGCCGAGCACCCGGTGCTGCTGAACCGTGCGCCCACGCTGCACCGCCTCGGCATCCAGGCCTTCGAGCCGCAGCTGGTCGAGGGCAAGGCCATCCAGATCCACCCGCTCGTCTGCACCGCGTTCAACGCGGACTTCGACGGTGACCAGATGGCCGTCCACCTGCCGCTCTCCGCGGAGGCGCAGGCCGAGGCCCGCATCCTGATGCTGTCCTCGAACAACATCCTCAAGCCGGCCGACGGCCGTCCGGTCACCATGCCGACCCAGGACATGGTGCTCGGTCTGTTCTTCCTCACCACCGACGAGGAAGAGCGCAAGGTCGTGGGCGAGGGCCGGTCCTTCGGCTCGGTCGCCGAGGCGATCATGGCGTTCGACGCCCGTGAGCTCTCGCTCCAGGCGAAGGTCGACATCCGCTTCCCGATCGGCACCGTTCCGCCGCGCGGCTGGGTTCCCCCGGTCGCGGAGGAGGGCGAGCCGGAGTGGCAGCAGGGCGACAGCTTCCGCCTGCGCACCACGCTGGGCCGCGCGCTCTTCAACGAGCTGCTGCCCGAGGACTACCCGTTCGTCGACTACTCGGTGGGCAAGAAGCAGCTCTCCGAGATCGTCAACGACCTCGCCGAGCGCTACCCCAAGGTCATCGTGGCGGCGACGCTCGACAACCTGAAGGCGGCCGGCTTCCACTGGGCGACCCGTTCCGGTGTCACCGTGGCCATCTCCGACGTTGTCGTCCCCGAGGCGAAGAAGGAGATCGTCGCCCGCTGGGAGGCCGCGGACGAGAAGATCCAGAAGCAGTACGAGCGTGGTCTGATCACCAAGGACGAGCGCACGCAGGAGCTCATCGGCATCTGGACCAACGCGACCAACGAGGTCGCCGAGGCCATGAACGCCAACTTCCCCAAGACGAACCCCATCTTCATGATGGTTGACTCGGGTGCCCGAGGAAACATGATGCAGATGCGGCAGATCGCCGGTATGCGTGGTCTGGTGTCGAACGCGAAGAACGAGACCATTCCGCGACCCATTAAGGCGTCGTTCCGTGAGGGTCTCTCCGTGCTGGAGTACTTCATCTCCACCCACGGTGCCCGTAAGGGTCTCGCGGACACCGCCCTCCGTACCGCCGACTCGGGTTACCTCACCCGTCGTCTGGTCGACGTCTCGCAGGACGTGATCATCCGCGAGGAGGACTGCGGCACCGACCGTGGCCTCAAGCTGACGATCGCCTCCAAGGGCGCCGACGGCGTGCTGCGCAAGGCCGACGACGTCGAGACCAGCGTGTACGCCCGGATGCTGGCCGAGGACGTCGTCGTCGACGGCAAGGTCATCGCGCCGGCCAACGTCGACCTCGGTGACGTGCTCATCGACCAGCTCGTCGCCCACGGCGTCGAGACGGTCAAGACCCGCTCGGTCCTCACCTGCGAGTCCGCGGTCGGCACCTGTGCCTTCTGCTACGGCCGCTCGCTGGCGACCGGCAAGCTGGTGGACATCGGCGAGGCGGTCGGCATCATCGCCGCCCAGTCGATCGGTGAGCCCGGTACCCAGCTGACGATGCGTACCTTCCACACCGGTGGTGTGGCCGGTGACGACATCACCCAGGGTCTGCCCCGTGTCGTCGAGCTCTTCGAGGCCCGTACGCCCAAGGGTGTCGCCCCGATCTCGGAGGCGGCCGGCCGCGTCCGTATCGAGGAGACCGAGAAGACCAAGAAGATCGTCGTCACCCCGGACGACGGCTCCGACGAGACGGCCTACGGCATCTCCAAGCGAGCCCGTCTGCTGGTCTCCGAGGGCGAGCACGTCGAGGTGGGCCAGAAGCTCACCGTGGGTGCCACCAACCCGCACGACGTCCTGCGCATCCTCGGCCAGCGCGCCGTCCAGGTCCACCTGGTCGGCGAGGTCCAGAAGGTCTACAACTCGCAGGGTGTGTCGATCCACGACAAGCACATCGAGATCATCATCCGGCAGATGCTGCGCCGCGTGACGATCATCGAGTCCGGCGACGCGGAGCTGCTGCCGGGCGAGCTCGTGGAGCGCTCGCGCTTCGAGTCCGAGAACCGTCGGGTCGTGACGGAGGGTGGCCACCCGGCCTCCGGCCGTCCGCAGCTGATGGGTATCACCAAGGCCTCGCTCGCGACCGAGTCCTGGCTGTCGGCGGCGTCCTTCCAGGAGACGACCCGGGTTCTGACCGACGCGGCGATCAACGCCAAGTCGGACTCCCTGATCGGCCTCAAGGAGAACGTCATCATCGGTAAGCTCATCCCGGCCGGTACGGGCCTGTCCCGCTACCGCAACATCCGGGTGGAGCCCACCGAGGAGGCGAAGGCCGCGATGTACTCGGCCGTCGGTTACGACGACATCGACTACTCGCCCTTCGGCACCGGCTCCGGCCAGGCGGTTCCGCTGGAGGACTACGACTACGGTCCGTACAACCAGTGAGCTGATCACTGATCGCAACAGGGCGGTCACCCCCTCGGGGGTGGCCGCCCTGCGGCGTGATTTCACCCATACGGCGGTCGCGGAAGTGGCAGGTCAGGCCAACTCGACCCGGGGATGCGACATTTGCAGCACATCAGGGTGTCCTCTGCGTGTGCATTTGTTTTGACCGCAGCCCATGCGGTAGGTACGCTCTGACCTTGTGCCTGGGGTGTCCCTGGGCTCTTGTGCGTGCCGTCAGACCGCACGGGGAGCCCGGAACCGGACGGTTTCCATACCGGCCCGGAGACACTGGAATCTGCATCGAGCCGCCATCGGCGGGGGTCTGCAGCCTTCGACACACCCGACCGCGTGGGTCGGTGGTTCCAGGTTAGTTTTATCGTGATCGGCACACAGAAACCGGAGAAACGGTGCCTACGATCCAGCAGCTGGTCCGAAAGGGCCGGCAGGACAAGGTCGAGAAGAACAAGACGCCCGCACTCGAGGGTTCGCCCCAGCGCCGTGGCGTCTGCACGCGTGTTTTCACGACCACCCCGAAGAAGCCGAACTCGGCGCTCCGTAAGGTCGCGCGTGTGCGTCTGACCAGCGGCATCGAGGTCACCGCTTACATTCCGGGTGAGGGCCACAACCTGCAGGAGCACTCCATCGTGCTCGTGCGTGGCGGTCGTGTGAAGGACCTGCCGGGCGTTCGCTACAAGATCATCCGTGGCTCGCTCGACACCCAGGGCGTCAAGAACCGCAAGCAGGCTCGCAGCCGCTACGGCGCCAAGAAGGAGAAGTAAGAATGCCTCGTAAGGGCCCCGCCCCGAAGCGCCCGGTCATCATCGACCCGGTTTACGGCTCCCCCCTGGTGACGTCGCTCATCAACAAGATCCTGCTGCACGGCAAGCGCTCCACCGCCGAGCGCATCGTGTACGGCGCCATGGAGGGTCTGCGCGAGAAGACCGGTAACGACCCGGTCATCACCCTCAAGCGCGCCCTCGAGAACGTCAAGCCGGCTCTCGAGGTCAAGTCCCGCCGCGTCGGTGGCGCCACCTACCAGGTGCCGGTCGAGGTCCGTCCGGGCCGCGCCTCCACCCTGGCGCTGCGCTGGCTGGTCGGTTACTCCCGCGCCCGTCGCGAGAAGACCATGACCGAGCGCCTCATGAACGAGCTGCTGGACGCCTCGAACGGTCTCGGCGCCTCGGTCAAGAAGCGTGAGGACACGCACAAGATGGCCGAGTCCAACAAGGCCTTCGCGCACTACCGCTGGTAGTCGCTACCCCCATCGAGAACCGAGAGAAGACTGAGCCATATGGCCACCACTTCGCTTGACCTGGCCAAGGTCCGCAACATCGGGATCATGGCCCACATCGACGCGGGCAAGACGACCACCACCGAGCGGATCCTGTTCTACACCGGTGTTTCGTACAAGATCGGTGAAGTCCACGACGGCGCTGCCACGATGGACTGGATGGAGCAGGAGCAGGAGCGCGGCATCACGATCACGTCTGCCGCGACGACCTGCCACTGGCCGCTCGACAACGTCGATCACACCATCAACATCATCGACACCCCGGGTCACGTCGACTTCACCGTCGAGGTGGAGCGCTCCCTGCGCGTGCTCGACGGTGCCGTGACGGTGTTCGACGGCGTTGCCGGTGTCGAGCCGCAGTCGGAGACGGTGTGGCGTCAGGCCGACCGTTACGGCGTGCCGCGCATCTGCTTCGTGAACAAGCTGGACCGTACCGGTGCCGAGTTCCACCGCTGTGTCGACATGATCGTCGACCGCCTGGGCGCGGTTCCGCTGGTCATGCAGCTGCCGATCGGCACCGAGGCCGACTTCAAGGGCGTGGTCGACCTCGTCCGGATGAAGGCTCTGGTCTGGTCCGCCGAGGCCGCCAAGGGCGAGATGTACGACGTCGTCGACATCCCGGACACCCACGTCGAGGCTGCCGAGGAATGGCGCGGCAAGCTCCTCGAGGGCGTTGCCGATCACGACGACGAGATGATGGAGATGTTCCTCGAGGGCCAGGAGCCCACCGAGGAGCAGCTCATGGCGGCCATCCGCCGCATCACCCTCGCCTCGCGTGGCGGCGGCGACTCCGTCACCGTCACCCCGGTGTTCTGTGGTACCGCGTTCAAGAACAAGGGCGTTCAGCCCCTGCTCGACGCCGTGGTCCGCTACCTGCCGTCGCCGCTGGACATCGAGGCTGTCGAGGGCCACGCGGTCAACGACGCCGACGAGGTCGTGAAGCGCAAGCCGTCCGACGACGAGCCGTTCTCCGGTCTTGCCTTCAAGATCATGAGCGACCCGCACCTCGGCAAGCTCACCTTCGTCCGGGTCTACTCGGGCCGCATGGAGGCCGGCACCCAGGTGCAGAACTCCGTGAAGGGCAAGAAGGAGCGCATCGGCAAGATCTACCGGATGCACGCGAACAAGCGTGAGGAGATCGACTCGGTGGGTGCCGGTGACATCGTCGCCGTCATGGGTCTGAAGCAGACCACCACCGGTGAGACCCTCTGCGACGCCGCGAACCCGGTGATCCTCGAGTCGATGGACTTCCCGGCCCCGGTCATCCAGGTCGCCATCGAGCCCAAGTCCAAGGGCGACCAGGAGAAGCTGGGTGTCGCCATCCAGCGTCTGGCCGAGGAGGACCCGTCCTTCCAGGTCCACACGGACGAGGAGACGGGCCAGACCATCATCGCGGGTATGGGCGAGCTGCACCTCGACGTGCTGGTCGACCGTATGCGCCGTGAGTTCCGCGTCGAGGCCAACGTCGGCAAGCCGCAGGTCGCGTACCGCGAGACGATCCGCAAGGCCGTCGAGCGTATCGACTACACGCACAAGAAGCAGACTGGTGGTTCCGGCCAGTTCGCCAAGGTGCAGATCGCGATCGAGCCCCTCGAGGGCGACGGTTACGAGTTCGAGAACAAGGTCACCGGTGGCCGTATCCCGCGGGAGTACATCCCGTCCGTGGACGCGGGTTGCCAGGAGGCCATGGAGTTCGGTGTTCTGGCCGGCTACCCGCTGACCGGCGTCAAGGTGACGCTGCTCGACGGTGCCTTCCACGACGTCGACTCCTCGGAGCTCGCGTTCAAGATCGCCGGTTCCATGGCGTTCAAGGAGGGTGCTCGCAAGGCGTCGCCGGCTCTGCTGGAGCCGATGATGTCGGTCGAGGTCACCACCCCCGAGGACTACATGGGTGACGTGATCGGCGACATCAACTCCCGCCGTGGCCAGATCGAGGCCATGGAGGACCGTCACGGCGCCAAGCTCGTCAAGGGCCTGGTTCCGCTGTCGGAGATGTTCGGCTACGTCGGCGACCTCCGCAGCAAGACCTCGGGTCGCGCAAGCTACTCGATGCAGTTCCACTCCTACGCCGAGGTTCCGCGGAACGTCGCCGAGGAGATCATCGCGAAGGCCAAGGGCGAGTAACGAGCTCCCGTCTCCACAGACGAGGCTCACGCCGTAGGCTTGACACCGACCGCTGGGGCATACCACGGCAAACCGTAAGGTTTCGCCGCGGGTGCCCCGGCGGCCGGCACCCCAGCAAAGATCCCTGGCGCCGATCGAAGTAAGGCGTACAGAACCACTCCCAGGAGGACCCCAGTGGCGAAGGCGAAGTTCGAGCGGACTAAGCCGCACGTCAACATCGGCACCATCGGTCACGTCGACCACGGTAAGACCACTCTTACCGCGGCGATCACCAAGGTGCTGCACGACGCGTACCCGGACCTGAACCCCTTCACGCCGTTCGACGAGATCGACAAGGCGCCCGAGGAGCGTCAGCGCGGTATCACGATCTCGATCGCTCACGTCGAGTACCAGACCGAGTCGCGTCACTACGCCCACGTCGACTGCCCGGGTCACGCGGACTACATCAAGAACATGATCACCGGTGCCGCCCAGATGGACGGCGCGATCCTCGTGGTCGCCGCGACCGACGGTCCGATGCCGCAGACCAAGGAGCACGTGCTCCTGGCCCGCCAGTCCGGCGTTCCGTACATCGTTGTCGCCCTGAACAAGGCCGACATGGTGGACGACGAGGAGATCCTGGAGCTCGTCGAGCTCGAGGTCCGTGAGCTCCTCAACGAGTACGAGTTCGACGGCGACAACGCTCCGGTCGTCCAGGTCTCGGCGCTCAAGGCGCTCGAGGGCGACAAGGAGTGGGGCGAGAAGCTCCTCGGCCTGATGAAGGCCGTGGACGAGAACATCCCGCAGCCCGAGCGTGACGTCGACAAGCCGTTCCTGATGCCGATCGAGGACGTCTTCACGATCACCGGTCGTGGCACCGTCGTCACCGGTCGTATCGAGCGCGGTGTCCTCAAGGTCAACGAGACCGTCGACATCGTCGGCATCAAGACCGAGAAGACCACCACCACGGTCACCGGTATCGAGATGTTCCGCAAGCTGCTCGACGAGGGCCAGGCCGGTGAGAACGTCGGTCTGCTGCTCCGCGGCATCAAGCGCGAGGACGTCGAGCGCGGCCAGTGCATCATCAAGCCGGGTTCGGTCACCCCGCACACCGAGTTCGAGGCCACGGCCTACATCCTGTCGAAGGACGAGGGTGGCCGTCACACCCCGTTCTTCAACAACTACCGTCCGCAGTTCTACTTCCGTACGACTGACGTGACCGGTGTTGTGACCCTCGCCGAGGGCACCGAGATGGTCATGCCCGGCGACAACGCCGAGATGTCCGTCTCCCTGATCCAGCCCGTCGCCATGGAGGAGGGCCTGCGCTTCACCATCCGTGAGGGCGGCCGCACCGTCGGCGCCGGCCAGGTCACCAAGATCAACAAGTAAGTCCGCTTGCTTGACGGTCTGACCTGACGGTCGACAAGAGGGCCCGCACGCCGCGAGGTGTGCGGGCCCTCTCGTGTTTTCCGGGGCCGCTTCGGCGCTACGCGCTCCGGTACGGGAGGATCTGGCGCAGCAGCCCCTTGGGGTGGCCCCGGCGCCGCCACTCGCGCGGGTAGCCGATGGAGACCTCCTCGAAGCGCACGCCCTCGTACCAGGTGGTCCGGGGGATGTGGAGATGCCCGTAGACCACCGCCGCGACGTTGAAGCGGGTGTGCCAGTCGGCCGTGAGCTCCGTGCCGCACCACTGGGCGAACTCCGGGTACATCAGGACGTCCGTCGGCCGCCGGTCCAGCGGCCAGTGGTTGACCAGCACCAGCGGCACGGACGGATCGTGCGCGGCCAGCCGCTCCTCGGTGGCCGCGACCCGGGCCCGGCACCAGTCGTCGGCACCCGCGTAGGGCTCGGGGTGCAGCAGGTACTCGTCCGTGCAGACGACACCCGCCTCGTGGGCCTGGGCCAGCGACTCCTCCTTGGTGGCGGCCGTCGGGGTGCGGAAGGTGTAGTCGTACAGCGTGAACAGCGGCGCGATCGCCACCGGCCCGCCCTCGCCCTCCCACACCGGCCAGGCGTCCTCCGGCGTCACCACGCCCATGTCCCGGCACGTCCGGACCAGGTGCTCGTAGCGGGCCCGCCCGCGCAGTTCCACCGGGTCGGTGCGCGGGGTCCACAGCTCGTGGTTGCCCGGCGTCCAGACGACCTTGGCGAAGCGGCCGGCGAGCAGCTTGAGCGTGCGCTCGACGTCCTCGAAGCGTTCGGCCACATCGCCGGCCACGATCAGCCAGTCGTCGTCGGTGGTGGGGCGCAGGGACTCGGCGATGGGCACGTTGTCGGCCATGCCGGTGTGCAGGTCGCTGACGGCCAAGAGCCGTCGGCCTGGGCTGGTCGCATTCGGCTGCTGCATGCACCCACGGTAGGCGGTGCGGGTTGACGGGACGTCAACAGCGGGGCGTAATCAAGGAATCCGCCGATCGGCCGTGGATCGGCAGCTCCGCTCAGCCGGCGGTCTCCCTGGTGAGCGGCCGCCGGCCGTTGAGCAGGTCCCGGCCCAGGACGCTGAGGGTGTGGTACGCCCTGCCGTTGGCGCGGTGGGTGGTGATCAGCCCGGCGTCGCGCAGGACGGTGGCGTGGTGGCTGGCGGTGGCCATGGCGATGCGCACCCGGCGGGCCAGCTCGCTGGTGGTGCAGCCGCGGGCGGTGGCCTCCAGCACCTCGGCCCGGGTGCGGCCGAGCAGCGCCGCGAGCGGGGGCTCGCCGCTCCCGCCCCCGCGCGGGCCGTGGATGTCCAGGAGCCAGGCGGGGTCGTGCGTGATCGGATAGACGAGCACGGGCGGCAGCTCGGGGTCGCGGAGCACGGTGGGGGCGCGCCAGCAAAAGAAGGAGGGCACGAGCCGCAGCCCGCGCCCCTCCAGATAGAGGTCCTCGGTGGTGCCGGGGACGGCCACCTCCAGCACCGGTGGGTTCCAGCGGATGGCCGGGTGCAGGGTGGACAGCAGCTGCTCGCCCCCGCTCAGCAGGATGGCCTGGGTGCGGGCGGCCCGGTCGGCCGAAATGTGTTCCCGCATCTTGCCCAGGTAGGGGCGGACCGCCAGGTCGTGGAAGGCGGTGATGCCGTCGCCCAGGGCGTTCAGCGCCGGTACCCGGCCCTCGGCGAGGGCTCGGACGAAGTTCAGGTCCTGGCGCTCGGGCGCGAGCAGCTCCAGGTCCCGGCGTAGGGTGGCGCGGGGCAGGGAGAGCATGGCGTCGAGGCCGGTGGTCAGGCCCTCGGTGGCCTCCGGCGGGGTGAGGAAGTCGGGGGAGTAGCCCCGGGGCGGGGCCAGCGCCAGCAGGCGCCGCATGGGGTCGGTGAGCCGGTCGCGGATCCGGTTGCGCCATTCGCCGAAGATCAGGGGGCCCTGCCCGGTCTGGACCATGTGGGCGGCCAGCAGCGTCTCCCACAGGAGGTCGGGCTCGGCGGACATCCTGATGCGGCCGAGGTCGACGCCGGTGAAGTGAATGCGCACGCCCTGCCACTGCCCCGTGGGGAGCGGCTTGAACGTGGAAGTGGCCGGGGAGGAACCTCCTCAGCCACTTCCAGGTGAACCTGGTGCGCGCGGTCTGTCAGGCGCCCGATCCGGGCGCCGGGCGCCACACCCAGGGGGTGGCGTCCGGGCCCAGGCCCACGGCGCACAGCCGGTGGCTCGCGTCCGTGAGCAGCGCCGGGGAGCCGACGGGGACCAGGGCGCGGGACGGGCGTACGGGGGAGTCGCCGTCCTCGGCGTCGGCGAGCTGTATCTCGCCGCTCACCGCGCGGCTGAGCACCATCAGGGAGTCCTTGCGGCCGCGCCGGGGCACGGTGACGGCGCCTATGGCCCCGTACCCGGCGAAGCCCCGCAGCCCGGAGCCCGCGGTCCGCTCGGCGCTGGAGCCGTCCTCGGTGAGTCTGAAAGCGGCGGGCTCCGCGGTGGCGGGCGTGCGGTAGACGACGGTCAGCGCGCCGTCCGGGCCGAGGGCGGCCCCCACGCGGTCGCCGCCGGGGCCCGGCAGGTCCTTTAGCGGCATGTGGCGGACCGGCTTGTCCGGGGCCTCCTGGCTCCAGTGGTGCACGGTGTCCCGGCCGACGCCGAAGACGTGGACGCGCTGCTGCCGGTCCAGGGCGACGGTCAGCCCCTCCTGGATGTCCTGCCCGTGCAGGCTGCGCCATTTGCCCCAGGTGCCGTCCGGCTCGCGGACGCGGCTGGAGAGGCCCTTGCCGGCGTTGCGTACGAACAGGTGGACGCGTCCGTCCGGGGTGGCGACGGCGGCGGGCATGCCCACCCGGCGGCCGCGCTCGGTCCTGCGCTCGGGGTTGCCCAGGCCCGTCCAGGCCTTGAAGGAGCCGCCGGGCGTGCGCTGCTCCAGGACGACGATCTCGCGGCTGTTGGCGCGCCCCTGGCCCTCGAGGCCGGAGAAGCGCAGGGCGAACAGCAGGCGGCGGCCCTTGGCGTCCTTGACGGAGGCCAGGGAGGGGGCGAGCGGCCCGCCGCCGAGGTTCTGCGGGTCGCCCCAGCGGCCGCTGCCGGGGGAGGACTCCTGCCAGCGGACGGCCTGCATGCCGAGCACGCCGAAGGCCTCGAGGCGCCCGGCGCGGTCGCTGTCCGCGGCGACCGTGGACCCCGGGTAGCGGTAGTGGGTGGAGCGGATCCAGCCCTTGCGGTTCTTCAGCGGGCGGTCGCCGCCCTGGCCGTAGTCGCCGCAGCCGGAGGCGTTCCCGCACTGCCAGGAGGGGGAGCCGCCGTAGGCCTCGACCAGGCGGTGCTTGTCCTTGACGATCTCCGGAGGGAGATTGTGCGGCCAGCGCTGGTTGTAGTAGCCGCGGAAGGCGTTGACGGTGAAGCGCGGCGGGTGCCCGGCGCGCCGGGTGCTCTCGGCCACCCACTGGGCGAGGGCCTTCCAGGTGAAGAGCGCGGTGGGGGTGTGGTCGCGGTGGTCCGAGCACGCTCCGTAGTCGTTGTCCTTGGGGTGCGTGGCGTCGTGGACCTGGTAGTCGGGGTCGGGGTCCATGGTGTGGACGACCGTGGGCCGGAACTTGGCCATGATCGCGGCCAGCGCGTCGACCAGCGTCCGGTGCCGGTAGGTGGTGACGCTGGTGCAGGGGGAGTCCTTGGCGACCATGCTCTGCATCACCGCGTACGGGCGCTCCCACAGCTGGGGCAGGCGGGTGTTGCCGCTGGAGAGCATGGCGATGTTCAGGAAGACCAGCCGGACCCTGCGCCTGCCGTTGGCGAGCTCGTTGGTCTCGGCGCGGACACCACCCGGAAGGTCCATGACGGACTTCTTCCATGGGGTGAACCTGTCCTTGCCGATCATCTCGGCGTAGGCCTGGCGGAGCCCCTGGTGGCGGGCGGCGGAATAGGCGGCCTTGTCCGGCTTGGGCTTGGGCAGGGGCATGCCCGAGGTCCAGTTCTGCCCCACGGCCTCGCCCGCGGTGACGTAGACGGAGACGACCGGGACGCCCGCGGTGACCAGGTGCTGGGCGTCGGGGTTCATGAAGAACAGGTCGTCGTCGGGGTGTGCCATGACCTGCAGCAGCAGGGAGCCCTCGGGGTTGTTGAACGACTGCGTGGCGCTGGGATCGACGGACCGCGTGGCGTCGGGGCCGGGAGCGACCCGCCCGGAGCCTGTGCTGCAGCCGGCCGCGGTGACCGCCGTGGTGGCGGCGACGCCCGCGAGGACGGCCCGGCGTGAGATGCCCCTGCGCTGTGAGGTGTTCAACAAAGTGACTCCGTCCCGTCGTCCAGCGCGCGCAGCCCCGGCTGCCCCAGCGAGATAGGGGACGGCTGGAGCGGGGCATGGGTTGCCCAAGCCCTGACAAAGCCTGCCGGTCCGGCGAGGCGGAACCGTCCCACACGCCCGCCGGGGCGTGACAGCCGTGACACCAGGCTGTTCGCGACCATAGTGTCCCGTATGTCGGCGGGGTGGTTTGACAAGTGCGCCGCTCGGGGTACCGTCTTCGGCCGCGATTGGCGCCTCTTCGGGCGCGTATGGCACACTGTTCAGGTTGCTCGGTTGAGTGCCGATGCTGCGCGCCTCCCGCCGGGAGGACTGGAAGCGAGTCCCGCAGTACTCGTCGCCTCTTTTCAGAGGCGGAAGTACGGGAATCTTCCGGGAAGTGTCAGCGGGGCCCCAGCCAGGCGCTCGGTGGGTGTTCTTCCCCCACAAACCCCTTGAGCAGGGAATCCCCTTTGGGGATTCTGCTGGAAGGGGCGCGACACGCCCGACCGCGTGGGTCGGAGGTGGAGTGGGGAGGAGCGGTGTTTCCGGAGGTTTCCGGGGGCACAGCCGGCCGAGTCCCAGAGCGTTACGAGAGACAGGACTACTGAGTAGCCATGGCGGGACAGAAGATCCGCATCCGGCTCAAGGCCTACGACCACGAGGTCATCGACTCCTCGGCGAAGAAGATCGTCGAGACGGTGACCCGCACTGGTGCGTCGGTCGCGGGCCCGGTGCCGCTGCCCACTGAGAAGAACGTGTACTGCGTCATCAAGTCGCCGCACAAGTACAAGGACTCGCGCGAGCACTTCGAGATGCGCACGCACAAGCGCCTCATCGACATCCTCGACCCCACGCCGAAGACGGTTGACTCGCTCATGCGTCTCGACCTGCCGGCTGGCGTCGACATCGAGATCAAGCTCTGAGGTGACGCGCGAGATGGCTAAGAACATTAAGGGCGTCCTGGGCGAGAAGCTCGGCATGACCCAGGTCTGGGACGAGAACAACCGGGTTGTCCCGGTGACCGTCGTCAAGGCCGGGCCCTGCGTCGTCACCCAGGTCCGCACCAACGACATCGACGGCTACGAGTCGGTCCAGATCGCCTTCGGCGAGATCGACCCGCGCAAGGTGAACAAGCCCCTCAAGGGCCACTTCGCCAAGGCCGACGTCACCCCGCGCCGCCACCTGGTGGAGCTGCGTACCGCTGACGCCAGCGAGTACACGCTCGGCCAGGAGATCACCGCTGCCGTGTTCGAGTCGGGCGTCAAGGTTGACGTCACCGGCAAGAGCAAGGGCAAGGGCTTCGCCGGTGTCATGAAGCGTCACAACTTCCGTGGCCTCGGCGCCGGGCACGGCACCCAGCGCAAGCACCGCTCCCCCGGTTCCATCGGTGGCTGCGCCACCCCGGGCCGTGTGTTCAAGGGCCTCCGCATGGCGGGCCGCATGGGCAACGAGCGGGTCACCACCCAGAACCTGACCGTCCACGCCGTTGACGCGGAGAAGGGCCTGCTCCTGATCAAGGGCGCGGTTCCTGGTCCGAACGGCGGCCTCGTCCTGGTCCGTACCGCGGCCAAGGGGGCCTGAGGTAACGATGAGCACCATTGACATCCTTTCGCCGGCAGGCGACAAGGCCGGGACCGTCGAGCTCCCCTCGGAGATCTTCGACGCGAAGGTCAGCGTTCCGCTGATCCACCAGGTCGTCGTCGCGCAGCTGGCCGCTGCCCGTCAGGGCACGCACAAGACGAAGACCCGTGGCGAGGTCCGCGGCGGTGGCCGCAAGCCTTACCGCCAGAAGGGCACCGGTCGCGCCCGTCAGGGTTCGACCCGCGCGCCGCAGTTCGCCGGTGGTGGCGTCGTGCACGGTCCCGTGCCGCGTGACTACTCGCAGCGCACGCCCAAGAAGATGAAGGCCGCCGCCCTGCGCGGTGCCCTCACCGACCGGGCGCGCCACAGCCGTATCCACGTCGTCTCCGGCGTGGTCGACGGCGCGGTGTCCACCAAGGCCGCCAAGACCCTGCTCGGCAAGATCTCGGAGCGCAAGAACGTGCTCCTGGTCGCCGACCGGTCCGACGAGGCCGCGTGGCTGTCCGCCCGCAACCTGCCCCAGGTCCACATCCTGGAGCCGGGCCAGCTGAACACGTACGACGTGCTCGTCTCCGACGACGTGGTCTTCACCCAGGCCGCCTTCGAGTCCTTCGTGTCTGGCGCGCCCGCTGGACGGAACGCTGAGACCGAAGGGAGCGAGGCCTGATGACTGAGGCCGTCGTCACCAGCAAGACCTTCTCGGACCCGCGTGACCTGCTGGTCAAGCCGGTTGTCTCCGAGAAGAGCTACGCGCTGCTGGACGAGAACAAGTACACGTTCATCGTCGACCCGCGCGCCAACAAGACCCAGATCAAGCAGGCCGTCGAGGCGGTCTTCTCGGTCAAGGTCACCGGGGTCAACACGATCAACCGCCAGGGCAAGCGCAAGCGCACCCGCACCGGTTTCGGCAAGCGCGCCAACACCAAGCGCGCCATCGTGACCCTCGCCGAGGGCGACCGTATCGACATCTTCGGCGGTCCGACCGCCTAACGGCGGTCTGGATCGTCCGAAATCGGACGAGGACTGAGAAATGGGTATCCGCAAGTACAAGCCGACGACCCCGGGCCGTCGTGGCTCCAGCGTCGCCGACTTCGTCGAGATCACGCGGTCCACGCCGGAGAAGTCGCTGGTCCGCCCGCTGCACAGCAAGGGTGGCCGTAACAACACCGGTCGCGTGACCGTCCGCCACCAGGGTGGCGGCCACAAGCGCGCCTACCGCGTGATCGACTTCCGTCGTCACGACAAGGACGGCGTGCCGGCCAAGGTCGCTCACATCGAGTACGACCCGAACCGCACCGCGCGCATCGCGCTCCTGCACTACGCAGACGGCGAGAAGCGCTACATCATCGCCCCGGCGAAGCTCAACCAGGGCGACCTGGTCGAGAACGGCCCCACGGCCGACATCAAGCCGGGCAACAACCTCCCGCTGCGCAACATCCCGGTCGGTACCACGATCCACGCGATCGAGCTCCGTCCCGGCGGTGGTGCCAAGTTCGCCCGCTCCGCCGGTTCCTCCGTGCAGCTGCTGGCGAAGGAGGGCGCCTACGCCCACCTGCGCATGCCGTCCGGTGAGGTCCGCCTGGTCGACGTCCGCTGCCGCGCCACCGTTGGCGAGGTCGGCAACGCCGAGCAGTCGAACATCAACTGGGGCAAGGCCGGCCGTATGCGCTGGAAGGGCGTTCGCCCGACCGTCCGCGGTGTCGCCATGAACCCGGTTGACCACCCGCACGGTGGTGGTGAGGGCAAGACCTCCGGTGGTCGCCACCCGGTCTCCCCGTGGGGTCAGAAGGAGGGTCGTACTCGTTCTCCCAAGAAGGCGAGCAACAAGTACATCGTCCGCCGCCGCAAGACGAACAAGAAGCGCTAGGAGCGGGTTTAGATGCCGCGTAGTCTCAAGAAGGGGCCCTTCGTCGACGACCACCTGATCAAGAAGGTGGACGCCCAGAACGAAGCCGGCACCAAGAACGTCATCAAGACCTGGTCCCGTCGCTCCATGATCGTGCCGGCCATGCTCGGCCACACGCTCGCGGTGCACAACGGCAAGACGCACGTCCCGGTGTTCGTCACCGAGTCGATGGTCGGCCACAAGCTCGGCGAGTTCTCGCCGACCCGCACCTTCCGCGGCCACGTCAAGGACGACCGCAAGTCGAAGCGCCGCTAAGGCGGGGTGTGAACGACTATGACTGACACCGAAGGGACAACCATGGAAGCCAGGGCCCAGGCGCGGTACATCCGCGTCACGCCCATGAAGGCCCGCCGCGTGGTGGACCTCATCCGTGGCATGGACGCCACGGAGGCTCAGGCGGTCCTGCGTTTCGCCCCGCAGGCCGCGAGCGTGCCGGTGGGCAAGGTGCTGGACAGCGCCATTGCCAACGCCGCGCACAACTACGACCACACGGACGCTTCGTCGCTGTACATCAGCGAGGCGTTCGTGGACGAGGGCCCGACCCTGAAGCGGTTCCGTCCGCGCGCTCAGGGCCGTGCCTACCGGATCCGCAAGCGGACCAGCCACATCACCGTGGTCGTCAGCAGCAAGGAAGGAACCCGGTAATGGGCCAGAAGGTTAACCCGCACGGGTTCCGGCTCGGCATCACCACCGACTTCAAGTCGCGTTGGTACGCCGACAAGCTGTACAAGGACTACGTCAAGGAAGACGTTGCCATTCGTCGCATGATGACGAAGGGCATGGAGCGCGCCGGTATCTCGAAGGTTGAGATCGAGCGCACCCGCGACCGCGTCCGCGTTGACATCCACACCGCTCGTCCGGGCATCGTCATCGGCCGCCGCGGCGCCGAGGCCGACCGCATCCGCGGCGAGCTGGAGAAGCTGACCGGCAAGCAGGTCCAGCTGAACATCCTCGAGGTCAAGAACCCCGAGGTGGACGCTCAGCTGGTGGCCCAGGCCGTCGCCGAGCAGCTGTCCTCCCGCGTCTCCTTCCGTCGCGCCATGCGCAAGAGCATGCAGTCGACGATGAAGGCCGGCGCCAAGGGCATCAAGATCCAGTGCGGTGGCCGTCTCGGCGGCGCCGAGATGTCCCGCTCGGAGTTCTACCGCGAGGGCCGTGTGCCCCTGCACACGCTCCGCGCGAACGTCGACTACGGCTTCTTCGAGGCCAAGACCACCTTCGGCCGCATCGGCGTGAAGGTCTGGATCTACAAGGGCGACGTCAAGAACATCGCCGAGGTCCGCGCCGAGAACGCTGCCGCGCGTGCGGGCAACCGCCCGTCCCGTGGCGCCGGCGACCGCCCGGCCCGTGGTGGCCGTGGTGGCGAGCGTGGCGGCCGCGGCCGCAAGCCGCAGCAGGCTGCCGAGGCCCCCAAGGCCGAGGCCACCGCTGCTCCGGCTGAGTCCACCGGAACGGAGGCCTGACCGACATGCTGATCCCTCGCAGGGTCAAGCACCGCAAGCAGCACCACCCCAAGCGGAACGGCATGGCCAAGGGTGGCACCGAGCTGGCGTTCGGTGAGTACGGCATCCAGGCCCTGACCCCGGCCTACGTGACGAACCGGCAGATCGAGTCCGCTCGTATCGCCATGACCCGTCACATCAAGCGTGGCGGCAAGGTCTGGATCAACATCTACCCGGACCGTCCGCTGACGAAGAAGCCGGCCGAGACCCGCATGGGTTCCGGTAAGGGTTCTCCGGAGTGGTGGATCGCGAACGTCAAGCCCGGTCGGGTGATGTTCGAGCTGTCCTTCCCGAACGAAAAGGTCGCTAAGGAGGCGCTCACCCGCGCCGCCCACAAGCTTCCGATGAAGTGCCGCATTGTTCGGCGCGAGGCAGGTGAGTCGTGATGGCCGCTGGTATCAAGGCGACCGAGCTGCGTGAGCTGAACGACGAGGACCTCGTCGCGAAGCTCCGTGAGGCCAAGGAAGAGCTGTTCAACCTCCGCTTCCAGGCGGCGACCGGGCAGCTTGAGAACCACGGTCGGCTCAAGTCCGTCCGTAAGGACATCGCCCGGATCTACACCCTGATGCGCGAGCGTGAGCTGGGCATCGAGACGGTGGAGAGCGCCTGATGAGCGAGAAGAATGTGACTGAGACGAACGAGCGCGGTTTCCGCAAGACCCGTGAGGGTCTCGTCGTCAGCGACAAGATGGACAAGACCGTCGTCGTCGCCGTCGAGGACCGCGTCAAGCACGCGCTGTACGGCAAGGTCATCCGCCGTACCAACAAGCTCAAGGCGCACGACGAGCAGAACGCTGCCGGCGTCGGCGACCGCGTCCTCATCATGGAGACGCGTCCGCTGTCGGCGACCAAGCGCTGGCGCATCGTCGAGATCCTCGAGAAGGCCAAGTAATTTCTGAGGGGTTTTCCCTCAGATAAGTTCCGCCAGGCTCGGCGTGGGGCCTCACCCGTTGAGGCCCCCGCCGGGAACCGGCAGACGATCAGGAGATAGACGTGATCCAGCAGGAGTCGCGACTTCGGGTCGCCGACAACACTGGTGCCAAGGAGATCCTTTGCATCCGTGTTCTCGGTGGTTCCGGTCGCCGCTACGCGGGCATCGGTGACGTCATCGTCGCCACCGTCAAGGACGCGATCCCCGGCGGCAACGTGAAGAAGGGTGACGTCGTCAAGGCCGTCATCGTTCGCACCGTCAAGGAGCGCCGCCGTCCGGATGGCTCGTACATCCGTTTCGACGAGAACGCCGCTGTCGTTCTCAAGAACGACGGTGACCCCCGCGGCACCCGTATCTTCGGCCCCGTGGGCCGAGAGCTGCGCGAGAAGAAGTTCATGAAGATCGTCTCGCTCGCGCCGGAGGTGCTGTAACCGATGAAGATCAAGAAGGGCGACCTGGTCCAGGTCATCACCGGTAAGGACAAGGGCAAGCAGGGCAAGGTCATCGTGGCCTTCCCCGCCGACAACCGCGTCCTCGTCGAGGGTGTCAACCGGGTCAAGAAGCACACCAAGGCCGGCCAGACCGCTCGTGGTTCGCAGACCGGCGGCATCGTCACGACCGAGGCCCCCATCCACGTGAGCAACGTTCAGCTCGTCGTGGAGAAGGACGGCAAGAAGGTCGTCACGCGTGTCGGTTACCGCTTCGACGAGAACGGCAACAAGATCCGCGTTGCCAAGCGCACCGGTGAGGACATCTGATGACTGCCACCACCAACGCGCCGCGTCTCAAGCTGCGCTACCGCGAAGAGATCGTCGGCAAGCTGCGTGAGGAGTTCTCCTACGAGAACATCATGCAGGTTCCCGGCCTCACCAAGATCGTGGTCAACATGGGTGTGGGCGACGCCGCCCGCGACTCCAAGCTGATCGAGGGCGCCATCCGCGACCTCACCACGATCACGGGCCAGAAGCCCGCCGTGACCAAGGCTCGCAAGTCCATCGCGCAGTTCAAGCTGCGTGAGGGCCAGCCGATCGGCGCCCACGTCACCCTCCGTGGCGACCGCATGTGGGAGTTCCTGGACCGCACCCTGTCGCTCGCGCTGCCGCGCATCCGCGACTTCCGTGGTCTGTCCCCGAAGCAGTTCGACGGTCGGGGCAACTACACCTTCGGTCTCACGGAGCAGGTCATGTTCCACGAGATCGACCAGGACAAGATCGACCGCGTCCGGGGTATGGACATCACCGTGGTGACCACGGCGACCAACGACGACGAGGGCCGCGCCCTCCTTCGTCACCTCGGCTTCCCCTTCAAGGAGGCGTAACCGAGATGGCGAAGAAGTCTCTGATCGCTAAGGCCTCGCGCAAGCCCAAGTTCGCGGTGCGCGCGTACACCCGCTGCAACCGCTGCGGCCGGCCGCACTCCGTGTACCGCAAGTTCGGCCTCTGCCGCGTGTGCCTTCGTGAGATGGCTCACCGTGGCGAGCTGCCGGGCGTGACCAAGAGCTCCTGGTAACAACCCACTTGGGTTGACCAGGGCTCTCGGTAAGCATCAAGGACGGTGGGGCCCAGCCCTTGACTCGCGTAGAGTTGAAGGGTTGGGCGCCCGCCGCCCATGACCGTCTTACTACGCCGTAGGTCCCCGCGCCGCACCCGCTCCGACGTCAAGTTCGGGGAGAGGGATGGCGCAGATAGGAAACCACGGCGAGAGAGGCCGAAGGCCAAACATGACCATGACCGATCCGATCGCAGACATGCTGACCCGTCTGCGGAACGCGAACTCGGCTTACCACGACTCCGTGGCGATGCCCCACAGCAAGATCAAGGCGCACATCGCCGAGATCCTGCAGCAGGAGGGCTACATCGCCGGCTGGAAGGTCGAGGACGCCGAGGTCGGCAAGAAGCTCGTCGTCGACCTCAAGTTCGGCCCGAACCGTGAGCGCTCCATCGCGGGCATCAAGCGGATCTCGAAGCCGGGCCTCCGGGTCTACGCAAAGTCCACCAACCTGCCGAAGGTCCTCGGCGGCCTGGGCGTGGCGATCATCTCCACGTCCCACGGTCTCCTGACCGGCCAGCAGGCCAGCAAGAAGGGCGTGGGTGGGGAAGTCCTCGCCTACGTCTGGTAATCGGGAACGGAGGAATAGCTAATGTCGCGTATTGGCAAGCTGCCCATCCAGGTTCCCGCTGGTGTGGATGTCACCATCGATGGCCGTGACGTGCAGGTGAAGGGCCCCAAGGGCACCCTGAACCTCACCCTCTCGGCGCCCATCGAGATCGCCAAGGGCGAGGACGGCGTTCTCAACGTCACCCGTCCCAACGACGAGCGTCAGAACAAGGCCCTGCACGGCCTGTCCCGCACGCTGGTGGCGAACATGATCACCGGCGTGACCCAGGGCTACAGCAAGGCTCTTGAGATCAGCGGTGTCGGTTACCGCGTCCAGGCGAAGGGCTCCAACCTGGAGTTCGCCCTGGGCTACAGCCACCCGATCCTGATCGAGGCCCCCGAGGGCATCACCTTCAAGGTCGAGTCGCCCACCAAGCTCAGCGTCGAGGGCATCGACAAGCAGAAGGTCGGCGAGGTTGCCGCCAACATCCGCAAGCTTCGCAAGCCCGACCCCTACAAGGCCAAGGGCGTGAAGTATGCGGGTGAGGTCATCCGCCGCAAGGTCGGAAAGGCTGGTAAGTAAGCCATGGCATACGGTGTGAAGATCGCCAAGGGTGACGCGTACAAGCGCGCCGCCAAGGCCCGCCGCCACATCCGCATCCGCAAGAACATGTCGGGTACGGCCGAGCGTCCGCGCCTGGTCGTGACGCGCTCCAACCGTGGCATCACCGCCCAGGTGATCGACGACATCAAGGGTCACACCCTGGCGTCGGCGTCCCACCTGGACGCGTCGATCCGTGGTGGCGAGGGCGACAAGAGCGCCCAGGCCACGAAGGTGGGCGCCCTGGTCGCCGAGCGTGCCAAGGCCGCCGGCGTCGAGGCCGTCGTGTTCGACCGCGGTGGCAACAAGTACGCCGGGCGCATTGCCGCTCTGGCGGACGCCGCCCGCGAAGCCGGGCTGAAGTTCTAAGCCCCGGTTCCGGAGCTAGCGGACGTAACAGAGAGAGGTAATTCCAATGGCTGGACCCCAGCGCCGCGGAAGCGGTGCCGGTGGCGGCGAGCGGCGGGACCGGAAGGGTCGCGACGGTGGCGCTGCCGCCGAGAAGACCGCGTACGTTGAGCGCGTAGTCGCGATCAACCGCGTCGCCAAGGTTGTCAAGGGTGGTCGCCGCTTCAGCTTCACCGCGCTGGTCGTGGTGGGCGACGGTGACGGCACGGTCGGTGTCGGTTACGGCAAGGCCAAGGAAGTTCCGGCTGCCATCGCCAAGGGCGTGGAAGAGGCCAAGAAGAACTTCTTCAAGGTCCCCCGTATCCAGGGCACCATCCCCCACCCGATCCAGGGCGAGAAGGCGGCCGGTGTCGTCCTGCTCAAGCCCGCCACCCCCGGTACCGGTGTTATCGCCGGTGGCCCGGTGCGTGCGGTGCTCGAGTGCGCCGGCGTCCACGACATCCTGTCGAAGTCGCTCGGTTCGTCGAACCCGATCAACATCGTGCACGCCACGGTGGAGGCCCTCCAGGGACTGCAGCGTCCCGAGGAGATCGCCGCCCGTCGTGGTCTGCCGCTCGAGGACGTCGCCCCCGCGGCTCTGCTGCGGGCGCGTGCGGGAGCGGGTGCGTAATGGCTCGTCTCAAGGTCACGCAGGTTAAGTCCTACATCGGCAGCAAGCAGAACCACCGCGACACCCTTCGTTCGCTTGGCCTCAAGCGCATGAACGACGTGGTTGTCAAGGAGGACCGCCCCGAGATCCGCGGCATGGTGCACACCGTCCGCCACCTCGTGACGGTTGAGGAGGTCGACTGACATGGCGGAGAACAACCCGCTGAAGGTCCACAACCTCCGTCCTGCCCCGGGCGCCAAGACCGCCAAGACCCGTGTCGGTCGTGGTGAGGCGTCCAAGGGTAAGACCGCAGGTCGTGGTACCAAGGGCACCAAGGCCCGTTACCAGGTTCCGGAGCGCTTCGAGGGTGGGCAGATGCCCCTCCACATGCGCCTCCCGAAGCTGAAGGGCTTCAAGAACCCCGCCCACAAGCAGTTCCAGGTCGTGAACCTGGACAAGCTGGCCGCGCTCTACCCGCAGGGTGGCGAGGTCACGGTGGCCGACCTGGTCGCCAAGGGTGCGGTTCGCAAGAACGAGCTCGTCAAGGTCCTGGGCCAGGGCGAGATCTCCGTGGCGCTGCAGGTGACGGTCGACGCCGTCTCCGGCTCCGCCAAGGAGAAGATCGCCGCCGCCGGCGGCACCGTCTCCGAGCTCATCTGAGTTCGTTGATCTGACAACCGGGGATGTCCCAAAAGGGGCATCCCCGGTTGGTCGTTCCAAGGGGGGCACGGTCGCCGGTAAGGTGGCGTGCACTGTTGCTGTATCAGTGGGGGCCCATGCCTCCGAGCCGCCCGGCCTGTGTCCGGGCGGACTTGACAGTTATGTATTCGTCGAACCACAACACCGTCACCTCTCACGTGGCTGCGTGAGAGGCGCAGGAGGCACCGTGCTCACCGCGTTCGCCCGGGCGTTCAAGACGCCCGACCTGCGCAAGAAGCTGCTGTTCACGCTGGGCATCATGGTGCTCTTCCGGCTGGGTGCGCATGTACCCGTGCCCGGTGTCGACTACCGCAATGTCCAGACCTGCATGGACCAGGCCAAGAGCGGGATGGGCCTTTTCGGCCTCGTGAACATGTTCAGCGGTGGTGCGCTGCTGCAGATCACGATCTTCGCGCTCGGCATCATGCCGTACATCACGGCGAGCATCATCCTTCAGCTGCTCACCGTTGTCATCCCGCGTCTGGAGGCCCTCAAGAAGGAGGGCCAGTCCGGCCAGGCAAAGATCACGCAGTACACGCGCTATCTGACCGTCGCCCTGGCGATCCTCCAGGGCACCGGCCTCGTCGCCACCGCCAGCAACGGCGCGCTGTTCGGGAACTGCACCGTCGGCAACCAGATCGTCCCGGACAAGTCGGTCTTCACCACCGCCATCATGGTCATCACCATGACCGCGGGCACCGCGCTGATCATGTGGCTCGGTGAGCTGATCACCGACCGCGGCATCGGCAACGGCATGTCGATCCTGATGTTCACCTCCATCGCGGCCGGCTTCCCGGGCGCCCTGTGGGCGATCAAGATGCAGGGCAAGCTGATGGACGGCTGGCTGGAGTTCGGCCTGGTGATCCTCTGCGGTCTGGCCATGGTCGCGCTGGTGGTCTTCGTCGAGCAGGCCCAGCGCCGCATCCCCGTGCAGTACGCGAAGCGCATGATCGGCCGCCGGTCCTACGGCGGTACGTCGACCTACATCCCGCTCAAGGTGAACCAGGCCGGTGTGATTCCGGTCATCTTCGCCTCGTCGCTGCTCTACATCCCGGCACTGCTGGTGCAGTTCACGGGCTCCAAGGCGGACTGGGCGAACTGGGTGCAGGCCAACCTGGTCAAGGGTGACCACCCCATCTACATGGTCACGTACTTCCTGCTGATCGTCTTCTTCGCGTTCTTCTATGTCGCCATCTCCTTCAACCCCGAAGAAGTTGCCGACAATATGAAGAAGTATGGTGGGTTCATCCCGGGCATCCGGGCCGGCCGTCCCACGGCCGAGTACCTGAGCTATGTGCTGAACCGCATCACGTGGCCGGGCTCGCTCTACCTGGGCCTGATCGCCCTGGTGCCGACCGTGGCACTGGTCACACTCAACGCGAACCAGAACTTCCCGTTCGGTGGAACCAGCATCCTGATCATCGTGGGTGTCGGTCTTGAGACTGTGAAGCAGATCGAGAGCCAGCTTCAGCAGCGCAACTACGAAGGGTTCCTCCGCTGATGCGAATCGTCCTCGTCGGGCCGCCCGGCGCCGGCAAGGGTACGCAGGCCGCGTACCTCGCCAAGAACCTCGCGATCCCGCACATCTCGACGGGCGACCTCTTCCGGGCGAACATCAGCCAGGGCACGCCCCTGGGCCAGAAGGCCCAGGAGTACATGCGCGCCGGCCAGCTCGTGCCGGACGAGGTCACCATCGGGATGGCCAAGGACCGCATGCAGCAGCCCGATGCCGCGCACGGCTTCCTGCTCGACGGCTTCCCCCGGAACCTGGCCCAGGCCGAGGCGCTGGACCAGATCCTCAAGGCCGACGGCCTCAAGCTGGACGCCGTCCTGGACCTCGAGGTCCCCGAGGACGAGGTCGTCAAGCGGATCGCCGGCCGCCGGATGTGCCGCAAGGACAGCAGCCACATCTTCCACGTGATCTACAACCCGCCGGCCGCGGAGGGTGTCTGCGACACCTGCGGCGGCGAGCTGTACCAGCGCGAGGACGACAGCGAGGACACCGTCCGCAAGCGGCTGGAGGTCTACCACAGCGAGACCGAGCCGATCATCGACTACTACAAGGCCCAGGGCCTGGTGGTGACGATCTCGGCCCTCGGCAAGGTCGCCGAGGTGACCCAGCGGGCCATGTCCGCGCTGGAGCGCGAGGAGTCCTGACCCCGCCGGGGTCCATACGGCCGCGATGCCCGACCGGGCATCGCGGCCGTATTGTGTTCGGGCGGGCGCGCCCGCGCCCCGGGAGGACCGGGCGGCGCCCTCCAGACAGAACGTTTCATCCGTCGTCGAGAAAGGCGTCAGCCGTCATGGTCGAGATCAAGACCCCGGAGCAGATCGCGAAGATGCGCGAGGCGGGGCTGGTCGTCGCCGCCATCCACGCGGCCACCCGGGAGGCCGCGGTGCCCGGTGCCACGACCAGGGACCTGGACGAGGTCGCCCGCAAGGTGCTGGCCGAGCACGGCGCCAAGTCGAACTTCCTCGGGTACGGCGGCTTCCCCGCGACGATCTGCACCTCGGTGAACGAGGTCGTCGTCCACGGCATCCCGGACGAGAGGACCGTCCTGAAGGACGGCGACATCATCTCGATCGACGCCGGCGCGATCGTGGACGGCTGGCACGGCGACGCCGCCTTCACGGCCTTCGTGGGCACCGGTCACGCTCCGGAGCTGATTGAGCTCTCCCGGGTGACCGAGGAGTCCATGTGGGCGGGCATCGCGGCCGTGAGGAACGGCAACCGCCTGGTGGACATCTCCAAGGCCATCGAGGGCTACATCCGCCGCCAGCCCCGCCCGGCCAGCGGCAAGTACGGGATCATCGAGGACTACGGCGGCCACGGCATCGGTTCCGAGATGCACATGGACCCCCACCTGCTGAACTACGTCTCGCGCAAGCGCGGCAAGGGCCCCAGGCTCGTCCCGGGCTTCTGCATCGCGATCGAGCCCATGGTGAGCCTGGGCACCGCGAAGACGCACGTCCTCGAGGACGACTGGACGGTCCTCACGGACGACAAGAGCTGGTCCTCCCACTGGGAGCACTCCGTCGCCCTGACGGAGCAGGGCCCGCTGGTGCTCACCGCGGTCGACGGAGGCCGCGCCAAGCTGGCGGAGTACGGCGTCACGGCGGCGCCCGACCCGCTGGCTTAAGGATCTTTGCGGCGGGGCAAGCACCCTGGATTAGTCTTTCCGGTTGCCCTGACGTAGACTGATGCGTCGGCTCTCGTGTATCCGCATGCCTGCGTGCATACGGGGGAGTCGATCAAGGTAGCCGATTCGAAAGGCGAAGCGTGGCCAAGAAGCAAGGTGCCATCGAGATCGAGGGCACCGTGATCGAGTCTCTGCCGAACGCCATGTTCAAGGTGGAGCTCCAGAACGGTCACAAGGTCCTCGCGCACATCAGCGGCAAGATGCGTATGCACTACATCCGCATCCTTCCGGATGACCGGGTCGTCGTGGAGCTGTCTCCCTACGACCTGACGCGTGGCCGGATCGTCTACCGCTACAAGTAGATCTTGTCGACGCCCCGCTTCCGGCGGGGCGACGGCACTGACCCGGAGAACCTCACATCCCATGAAGGTCAAGCCGAGCGTCAAGAAGATCTGCGACAAGTGCAAGGTGATCCGCCGCCACGGCCGGGTCATGGTCATCTGCGACAACCTGCGCCACAAGCAGCGCCAGGGCTGACGCAGAAGCCTGCACTCCGCAGTTCTTCGCGCGACGCGAGCAAAAAACGTACATACGCAGAACCCGTCCAGTGATCACTGGCGACACCTCCGGCGGGGGCCGGGGACCCGGAACGTACCTAGTACGGCGGCCGGGATCGGTTCTGTGTCAGACCCCCGAGAACATCTGGAGCCATTGAATGGCACGCGTTTCCGGTGTTGACATCCCGCGCGACAAGCGCGTGGAGGTCGCACTCACCTACGTCTTCGGCATTGGCCGCACCCAGTCGCAGGCGACCCTCGCCGCCACCGGTGTGAACCCGAACACCCGCGTTCGTGACCTTCCCGAAGAGGACCTGGTCAAGATCCGCGAGTACGTGGACGCCAACCTCAAGACCGAGGGTGACCTCCGTCGCGAGATCCAGGCCGACATCCGCCGCAAGGTCGAGATCGGCTGCTACCAGGGTCTGCGTCACCGTCGTGGCCTGCCCGTCCACGGTCAGCGCACCAGCACGAACGCTCGTACCCGCAAGGGCCCGCGTCGCGCCATCGCCGGCAAGAAGAAGCCGGGCAAGAAGTAGTCCGCAGCGGACGCTCACCAGCGGTCTTCGCTGTAGGACCGACCACCTCCCTCCATCCAGGAGTAAGACATGCCCCCCAAGGGTCGTCAGGGCGCTGCCAAGAAGGTGCGCCGCAAGGAAAAGAAGAACGTCGCTCACGGCCACGCGCACATCAAGAGCACGTTCAACAACACCATCGTTTCGATCACCGACCCCACGGGCAACGTGATCTCCTGGGCCTCCGCCGGCCACGTCGGCTTCAAGGGCTCGCGCAAGTCCACCCCCTTCGCCGCGCAGATGGCCGCCGAGTCGGCCGCCCGCCGCGCGCAGGAGCACGGCATGCGCAAGGTTGACGTCTTCGTCAAGGGCCCGGGTTCCGGTCGCGAGACCGCCATCCGTTCGCTCCAGGCGACGGGCCTCGAGGTCGGCTCCATCCAGGACGTCACCCCGACCCCGCACAACGGCTGCCGTCCGCCGAAGCGCCGCCGCGTCTGATCCGTCGGGCCGCGAGGCCCGCTGATCATCTTCGCGCCGCTTCGTACGGCACACGGGCGGTACGGCTCCTCGGGGCCGTATCGCCCGTACCCTTGTAATACCTCAGGACATCAAATAGTGGGTGTCCATGACTGAAGGATTCATCGCATGCTGATCGCTCAGCGTCCCTCGCTGACCGAAGAGGTCGTCGACGAGTTCCGCTCGCGGTTCGTGATCGAGCCGCTCGAGCCGGGCTTCGGCTACACCCTCGGCAACTCCCTGCGTCGTACGCTCCTCTCCTCGATCCCGGGTGCGGCGGTCACGTCCATCCGTATCGACGGTGTCCTGCACGAGTTCACCACCGTGCCGGGCGTCAAGGAGGACGTCACCGACCTGATCCTCAACATCAAGCAGCTGGTCGTCTCCTCGGAGCACGACGAGCCGGTCGTGATGTACCTGCGCAAGCAGGGCCCGGGTCTGGTCACCGCCGCCGACATCGCCCCGCCGGCCGGTGTCGAGGTGCACAACCCCGACCTGGTCCTGGCGACCCTGAACGCCAAGGGCAAGCTGGAGATGGAGCTGACCGTCGAGCGCGGTCGCGGCTACGTCTCCGCCGTCCAGAACAAGCAGGTGGGCCAGGAGATCGGCCGTATCCCGGTCGACTCCATCTACTCGCCGGTTCTCAAGGTCACCTACAAGGTCGAGGCGACCCGAGTCGAGCAGCGCACCGACTTCGACAAGCTGATCGTCGACGTCGAGACCAAGCAGGCCATGCGCCCGCGCGACGCCATGGCGTCCGCCGGTAAGACCCTGGTCGAGCTGTTCGGTCTGGCCCGCGAGCTCAACATCGACGCCGAGGGCATCGACATGGGCCCGTCCCCCACGGACGCCGCCCTGGCCGCCGACCTGGCGCTGCCGATCGAGGAGCTCGAGCTCACCGTTCGGTCCTACAACTGCCTCAAGCGCGAGGGCATCCACTCCGTGGGTGAGCTCGTCGCCCGTTCCGAGGCCGACCTGCTCGACATCCGCAACTTCGGTGCGAAGTCGATCGACGAGGTCAAGGCGAAGCTGGCCGGCATGGGCCTGGCCCTCAAGGACAGCCCGCCCGGATTCGACCCGACCGCCGCGGCCGACGCCTTTGGCGCCGACGACGACGCGGATGCCGGGTTCGTCGAGACCGAGCAGTACTGATGGTTTTCGGGTGCGGGTGCGCTGTGGCTTGTCGCGCAGTTCCCCGCGCCCCTTCCGGGCGCCCCTTCGGGGGCTGCCCGGATCTCCGACAGGCGACCGCCTGCTCGGATACTGACTCCGGTACCTGATACGGCCGGGGCAGACACCTAGGAGAAACACCATGCCGCGTCCCACCAAGGGTGCCCGTCTGGGCGGCGGTGCCGCGCACGAGAAGCTGATGCTGGCGAACCTCGCCAAGTCGCTCTTCGAGCACGGCCGCATCACGACGACCGAGGCCAAGGCCCGCCGCCTGCGTCCGGTCGCCGAGCGCCTGATCACCAAGGCGAAGAAGGGCGACATCCACAACCGTCGCCAGGTGCTGCAGACGATCACGGACAAGGGCATCGTCCACGTGCTCTTCACCGAGATCGCTCCGCGCTTCGCCGAGCGTCCGGGTGGCTACACCCGCATCACCAAGATCGGCAACCGTCGTGGCGACAACGCCCCGATGGCTGTGATCGAGCTGGTCGAGGGTGAGATCGCCAAGAAGGCGACCGTCGCCGAGGCCGAGGCCGCCACCAAGCGTGCGGTCAAGGAGTCCGAGGCTGCCGCCGAGGCTCCGGCCGAGGAGTCGAAGGACGCCTGACGCGTCTGACGTGTCAGTGACGGGCCCGCCCCTTTCCGGGGGCGGGCCCGTCCCGCATTCTGAGAGGAAACACTCGGTGAGTGACGAGGTGGAGCCCGGTTTCGTCCGGGTGCGGCTGGACCTGTCGTACGACGGCAAGGACTTCTCCGGCTGGGCCAAGCAGCGTGAGGGCCAGCGCACGGTCCAGGGCGAGCTCGAGGACGCGATCCGGACCGTGACGCGATCCAAGGAGACGTACGAGCTGACGGTCGCCGGCCGGACGGACGCGGGGGTGCACGCGCGCGGTCAGGTCGCGCACGTCGACCTGCCGGCCGAGGTGTGGGCCGAGCACGAGGACAAGCTGCTGCGCCGGCTCGCCGGCCGGCTGTCGCACGACGTCCGGGTGTGGCGTGCCACCGAGGCGCCCGCCGGGTTCAACGCGCGCTTCTCCGCGATCTGGCGGCGGTACGCCTACCGGGTCGTCGACCACCCCGGCGGCGTGGATCCGCTGTTGCGCGGTCATGTCCTGTGGCACGACTGGCCGTTGGACGTGGACGTGATGAACGCGGCCGCGCAGAAGCTGGTCGGCGAGCACGACTTCGCCGCGTACTGCAAGAAGCGCGAGGGTGCGACGACCATCCGTACGCTGCAGCAACTGAGCTGGGAGCGCGACGAGTCGGGCGTCGTCACGGCGACCGTGCGGGCGGACGCCTTCTGCCACAACATGGTGCGTTCGCTGGTGGGCGCGCTGCTGTTCGTGGGTGACGGGCACCGGCCGGTGGACTGGCCGGGCAAGGTGCTGGCCGCCGGAGTGCGGGACTCGGCGGTGCACGTCGTACGGCCGCACGGGCTGACGCTGGAGGAGGTCGGTTACCCGGCCGACTCCGAGCTCGCGGCCCGCAACCGGGAAGCGCGCAACAAGCGGTCGCTCCCCGGCGCGGGGTGCTGCTGATCCGCCGGACGGGCCTGACGGATCAGCACACGTACCGTCAGGCCCCTTCGGTGGCGGGCATGTTGACGGCCAGGTCGCTGGCCATCGTGAAGTACGGGCGGACGCCCGCGACCGTCGGGTAGAGGTCGGTCTTGTTGCGGTCGACGATGTCGCCGACGATCCGGCCGATGCGGATCGGGTCGGTGCCGGCGGCGATCCGCAGGGTCAGGTCCCACGTGGTGGCCTCGGCGCCGTCGCGGGCCGAGCGCAGCACCGCGTAGGGGACGGTGACGCGGAAGGACGTGGGGTCGACGACCTCGACGTCCGCCGACACCTCGGACGCCCCGCTGTCGCCGCGCGGGGTGCCGATGACCACGGGGTTGCTGTCGGCGGTGAACTCCGTGCCGTGCAGGGTGCCTTCGACGGTGAACGCGTCGCCGTCGTGGCGCACCGAGCGGGCCTCGGCGTGGGCGTCGCGGTGCCAGGCGCGCAGCGCGAGGTAGCCGTCGACGGTCGGGTAGGGCACCCACCAGGTGAAGGGTGCGCCCGGCAGCGGCTGGAGGTCGACCAGGCCCCGGCCCTCGGCGAGGTGGGAGACCACGCGGCGGCGGGCCTTGTCGTCGGCGCGCACCACGTGCAGGTCCCAGCGGCCCTCGCCCAGGCGCAGGTCGGCGCGCTTGAGGACGGCGGTCCAGGGGCCGCCGTCGGTGGCCGGCTTGTGCAGCGGCACGGCGACCGGCTTGCCCTCCTTGCGGCGGGTGACGGTCAGGGAGAGCTGCTCGCCGCTGACGCCCTTGCCCTGCACGGAGACGTGGATGTCGCCGTTGGTGTCGACGCGGCAGGAGGCCACGGGGCGCAGCGGCTTGCGGACGACGATGTCCTTCAGCACGGTCTTGACCGGCGGCTTGGCGGCCTTGGCGACCGGGCGGCGGCGCAGCGGCCGGACGATCTTGCCGGCGGTGCGGCGCAGCAGCTTGCCGAGCGGGACGGGCTGGTTGCCGGCGTCGGCCGTCGCGGGCTTGGCGCTGCTGGAGACGCGGGGGCCGCCGAGGCTGTCGATCAGCTCGAGGTAGGCGTCGGCGATGCGCTCGGGGGCGTAGCGCTGGGCGGATTCGCGGGCGGCGGCGCCCATGGTGCGGCGCAGGTCGTCGTCCTCGATGAGCTTGAGGAGGCCCTTGGCGATGGCGTCGCTGTCGCCGACGGGGACGAGCAGGCCGTCGTGGCCGTCGTTGATGATCTCGCCGGGGCCGTGCGGGCAGTCGGTGGCGACGACGGGGACGCCGCAGCCCATGGCCTCGACGATCGTCATGCCGAAGGACTCCTCGCGGGAGGTCACGGCGGCGATGGAGCCCTTGGCCCACTCGGTCTCGATGGGGGAGTGGGCGCCCATGAGGGTGATGGCCTCGTTGAGGCCGAGCCGGTCGACCTGGGCGCGGAGCTTGGCGAGCTCGGGGCCGCGGCCGTAGATGCGCAGCTTCCAGTCGGGGTGGGCCGCGGCGACCGTCTCCCAGGCCTTGACCAGCAGGTCGTAGCGCTTGACGGGGATGAGGCGGCCGGCGGCGACGACGAGCTTGGCGCTGCCGTCGGAGGGCTCGACCTCGGACGGGGGGCAGCCGTTCGGCAGGCAGACGATCTTGGTCTTGACGTCCGGGAACTGCTCCCGGTGGGTGCGCGCGTCGGCCTCGGAGACGGTGGTGTGCGCGTCGAGGTGCGGGATGGACGCGTCCTGGTAGGCGCGGATGGTCGGCTCGTGGGTGCCGTAGATCCGGTGTTCCTGACCGATGCGCAGGTAGTGGTCCCGGCCGAACTCGGCGAGGTACATCACCAGGCCGGGCCGGGTGGCCACGACGACGTCGGCGTCGGTCTCCGCGAGGTGCGCGGCGAGGCGCTGGTCGGTGAGGGCGTTGAAGTGCGCGCCCTTGGCCTCGACCGGCGGGATGTACTGGCTGTCCTGCTTGAGCAGGGGGTTGTCGCGGTCGGCGCCCTTCTCGGCCCGCTGGTCTATGAGGTTGACCAGCTTGACCTTGGGGTGCAGAGGAAGGCTGGGCTTCTCGCCCGTCCTCATGGTGGACACGATCTCGACGTCGTGCCGGGCGGCGAGTGCGCTCGCGACATTGAACGTGGACCGGATCGTGCCGCCGATGCCGTAGGCGTTCTGCAAAAGGAAAGAAATCTTCATGGCGGTGTGTGTCGCGGTCTGCCCGTGGCGCCGCGTCCGTCCTTCCCCCGTGGCCTGGGTGATGTCCGGGTCGTCCCGTGCGACCGGTCCGTCGGTTGGTTGTGCGGTCCGATCCGTCGGTTAAGACCGTTGGGAGGGATTTCGGTTGCCTGCGCAGCCTACATTGTGGCTTGGGTCACGTCGCAAGAGGGTGTGAGGAGGGCCGGCTCGGTGGGTGCTGGCAGGCGGGGAAAGGTGCGGACGCGGGCGCTGGCGGCGGTCGCCGTCACGGTCGTGGTGCTGGGGTGCGCGGCAGGCTGCGGTGGCGGCGGGCCGGGTGCCGGGGGCGGCGGCAGGAACGTGGAGGGCAAGGACGAGCCGGGGCTGCTGAAGGTGCTGGGCGCGGCCCAGCTGGGGCACGTGGAGCTGGGGACGGGCGAGGTGCCGGGTCTGGTGATCGAGAAGGGCTCGGCGGTGACGGCCGGGCACGGCCGTCCGGGGACGGACCGGCGCGCCTGCCGTCCGCTGGTGGTGGCCATGGGCTCGCTGCCGCAGCCGGCGCCCGTGGCATCCGTCGTCAACACCTTCGCCGGGCCCACCGGGGCCCGTGACTTCCAGGGCCTGCTGGGCACGATCCGGGTCTCGTCGTACGAGGGCGACGACGCCCGGACGACGCTGCGGGAGCTGCGCGCGGCCGCCGCGGAGTGCGAGGACGGCTTCGGGATGACGACGGGCGAGGGCGAGCCCCAGCGGTTCGAGGCGGTGCGGGTCCTGCCCCCGCCGGAGCTGGGTGACGAGGCGATGGCCTACCGGCTGGTCAACGCGGCGGAGGAGGCGCCGAGCCTGGTGACGGTGGTGCGGACGGGCACCACGTTGTCGATGTTCTTCGCGACGAACCTGGCCGATCCCGGGCGCGTGGAGATCCCGGAGCGGCTGGTGGCGGCGCAGGTGGCGAAGGTGGAGCGGCTGGCGCGCGCCGAGCGCCCGCCCACCGAGCCGCCCCCGCACGCCGGCCTCGCCGAGGGCGGCGAGGCCGGGGACAGTGACGGGGGTGAGGAGGAGTAGGGCCGGCCGTCCCGGTGGTGTGGCGGGCCGGTCCTTGCGGGCTAGTCCTTGGAGTCCTTGGAGTCCTTGGTCGACGCGGACGCGGAGGGCTTCGCCGAGGGCTTGGCGGATTCCTTGGCCGACTCCTTGGCGGAGGGCTTGGCCGACGGCTTGCCCGACGCGGTCGCCTGGGCGTTGGCGCGGGCCATGATGCGGCGGAAGGTGTAGCCCGCCACGTCGCGGCCTGCCTGCAGCGCCTTGGTGTCGTCGGAGGGCACCGCGTCGCCGTTGGTGTAGCCGGCGACGGTGAAGTAGGCGTAGCGGCCCTCGGCGTTCGCCGTCAGCCGGCAGGCGGTGTTACGGCAGAAGGAGGGGGCGTCGCCGCCGGTGAGGGCCTCGATGTTGCCGGTGGACTTGGCCTTGGCCTTGTCGGCGGCCGCCTTGTTGTCGAAGACGGCGACGCCGACGGTGACCGCGACCCCGTCCCGTACATAGGTGGCGCGCAGCACCTTGCGGCAGCCGTTGTCCTTGAGGACCTGGCCGAGGCCGTTCTGGGCGGCGGAGTCGCAGTCGGTGGTGGTGGCGGTGTCGACGCGCTTGTAGGTGCGCTTGTCGAGGTTGGGCCGCGAGTGCGGGAAGAGCGTCTTGGTGGTGAGCGGCGCCTTGTCCTTGTCCGCGCTCGCGATGAACTCGCGGGGGTTGGGCGGCGCGACCGGCGAGAACGTCGGCTCGGCGGTCGCCGAGGCGCCGGGGGACTTGGCTTCGGCGGGCTTGTCCTTGCCGCCCTTGTCCGTCATCACCACGGCCGTGGCCACGATCGCGGCGACCGCGCCGGCGGCCAGGGCGCCGCCGCCCACCATCAGCAGCTTGCGGCGGCGGCCGCGGGCGGCGGTGGTGTCGGCGAGCTGATTCCAGTCGGGGGTGGGGCCGGTGGCGGGGACGTCGAGGGGGCCGGCGGGCGGGCCGGCGGACGGTCCGCCGAGGGGGCCGCCGACGGGGCCGGCGGCCGGTCCGCCGGTCGGTCCGCTCGGTATCCCGGGCTGGAGGGCCGGTATCTGCTCGGTCCGCGGGTGGGCGGGCGGCTGCTGTGCCTGCGGCTGCGCCGGTGGGTGCGGCTGCTGCGGCTGCTGCGGCGCGGGGTGGGCCGGGGCCTGGGGCTGTGCCTGCGCCCAGCCCGACCGGGGGTCGAGGGGTGCCCCGGGGCCGGCGGCGGGCGCGGCCGGAAGCTGCGGTGCCTGGGGCGCATGCGGCGGCTGGGGCCCTTGAGGCCCCTGGGGCGCAGGTGACTGCGGGGCCTGCGGGGCCTGCTGCGCCGGTGTCGAAGGGGCCGGCGGCGGGGGCGGGCCCCACGGCGGCGTGATCGGCTCGGAATCCCCCGAGGGCTCGTGCGGCCCTCCCTGCCCAAAACTCATGGCGTGCATCGTAAACCGGTTGGTCGGCGGCCAGGGAGCGGCGAGAATTCACCGCATGGGACACCTGGAAGCGGCACATCTGGAGTACTACCTTCCCGACGGGAGGGCGCTCCTGGGCGATGTCTCGTTCCGGGTGGGGGAGGGGGCCTCGGTGGCCCTCGTCGGGGCCAACGGCGCGGGCAAGACCACGCTGCTGAGGCTGATCTCCGGCGAGCTCCAGCCGCACGGCGGCTCGGTCTCGGTCACGGGCGGGCTCGGGGTGATGCCGCAGTTCGTGGGGTCTGTGCGGGACGACCGTACGGTCCGTGACCTGCTGGTGTCCGTCGCCCAGCCGCGCATCCGCGAGGCCGCGCGGGCGGTCGACGCCGCCGAACTCGCGATCATGGAGCAGGACGACGAGGCCGCGCAGATGAGCTACGCGCAGGCCCTCGCCGACTGGGCCGAGGCACGTGGCTACGAGGCCGAGACCGTGTGGGACATGTGCACCATGGCCGCGCTCGGCGTCCCGTACGAGAAGGCCCAGTGGCGCCAGGTGCGCACCCTCTCCGGCGGTGAGCAGAAGCGCCTGGTGCTGGAGTCGCTGCTGCGCGGCACGGACGAGGTGCTGCTGCTGGACGAGCCGGACAACTACCTCGACGTCCCCGGCAAGCGCTGGCTGGAGGAGAAGCTGCGCGAGACGAAGAAGACCGTCCTCTTCGTCTCCCACGACCGCGAGCTCCTGGCCCGTTCCGCCGAGAAGATCATCAGCGTCGAGCCGGGCCCGGCGGGCAGTGACGTCTGGGTGCACGGTGGCGGCTTCGACACCTACCACGAGGCCCGCAAGGAGCGCTTCGCCCGTTTCGAGGAGCTGCGCAGGCGCTGGGACGAGAAGCACGCCCAGCTGAAGAAGCTGGTGATCACCCTCCGGCAGGCGGCGGCGGTCAGCCACGAGATGGCCTCCCGCTACGCCGCGGCCCAGACCCGGCTGCGCAAGTTCGAGGAGGCGGGCCCGCCGCCCGAGCCGCCGCGCGAGCAGGACATCCGCATGCGCCTGCGCGGCGGGCGCACGGGCGTGCGGGCCGTGACGTGCGCGGGGCTGGAGCTGACGGGCCTGATGAAGCCGTTCGACCTGGAGGTCTTCTACGGCGAGCGGGTGGCGGTCCTGGGGTCGAACGGCTCGGGCAAGTCGCACTTCCTGCGGCTGCTCGCCGGGGACACCGAGAATCCGGTGGCGCACACGGGCCAGTGGAAGCTGGGCGCGAGGGTCGTCCCCGGGCATTTCGCCCAGACGCATGCGCATCCGGAGCTCCTGGGGCGCACCCTGGTCGACATTCTCTGGACGGAGCACGCGCGTGATCGCGGCGGTGCGATGTCGGCCCTGCGCCGCTACGAGCTCGAGCGGCAGGGCGACCAGCCCTTCGAGAAGCTCTCCGGCGGCCAGCAGGCGCGCTTCCAGATCCTGCTGCTGGAGCTGGCGGGCGCCACCGCCCTGCTGCTGGACGAGCCCACCGACAACCTCGACCTGGAGAGCGCCGAGGCCCTGCAGGAGGGTCTCGAGGCCTACGAGGGGACCGTCCTCGCCGTCACGCATGATCGCTGGTTCGCGCGGTCCTTCGACCGGTTCGTCGTCTTCGGTGCGGACGGGACGGTGCGGGAGGTGCCGGAGCCGGTGTGGGACGAGGCCCGGGTGGCCCGTAAGCGGTAGCCGGTGGTGACCGGTGCGACCATGTTTTGACCCCGCCGGTGGGCGACGGGTACTCTACGAGTTCGTTATGCGTATTGGCTTGGTCGTTCTCACGCGAGGGGCCCTTACGCTTGTCCACTGGACGGATCGCCAGTGGTCGGCACTCGGGTTGCGTCCCCGATGTGCGGCCATCGCTGCGTGATCGGTCCTGGTGGACCGTGTCAGGACCCGTCCCCTCGGCCCTAGCGGGCCCGGGGAGACCCCATTACGAAGAAGCGAAGGCTACGACCGTGCGTACGTTCAGCCCCAAGCCCGGCGATGTCCAGCGCCAGTGGCACATCATCGACGCGCAGGACGTCGTCCTGGGCCGTCTGGCCTCGACGGCCGCCTCCCTGCTGCGCGGCAAGCACAAGACCGTGTACGCCCCGCACATGGACATGGGTGACTTCGTCGTCATCATCAACGCCGACAAGGTGCACCTGTCCGGTAACAAGAAGACCCAGAAGATGGCCTACCGCCACTCTGGCTTCCCGGGTGGTCTGCGCTCCGTCCGTTACGACGAGCTGCTCGACAAGAACCCCGAGAAGGCCGTCGAGAAGGCGATCAAGGGCATGCTGCCCAAGAACTCCCTCGGCCGTCAGATGCTCTCGAAGCTGAAGGTCTACTCGGGCGACCAGCACCCGCACGCCGCCCAGCAGCCTGTTCCGTTCGAGATCACCCAGGTCAAGCAGGGCTAAGTCCCGGCCACCGCCGAACCAGAAAGTCTGAGGAGAATCGTGGCTGAGACCACCGCCGAGATGCCGGTCGAGGGCGTCGAGGAGTACACCACCGAGACCGAGGTCGTTGAGTCGGAGTACACCTCCGAGTCCCTCGCGTCCCGCTTCGGCGACCCGCAGCCGGCCGCCGGCCTGGGCCGTCGCAAGAACGCCATTGCCCGCGTCCGGATCGTTCCGGGCTCCGGCAAGTGGAAGATCAACGGTCGCACCCTTGAGGACTACTTCCCCAACAAGGTGCACCAGCAGGAAGTCAACGAGCCCTTCAAGGTGCTCGAGCTCGACGACCGCTACGACGTCATCGCCCGCATCGCGGGTGGCGGCGTCTCCGGCCAGGCCGGCGCCCTGCGCCTCGGTGTGGCCCGCGCGCTCAACGAGGCGGACGTGGACAACAACCGCGGCCCGCTGAAGAAGGCCGGCTTCCTCAAGCGCGACGACCGTGCGGTCGAGCGCAAGAAGGCCGGTCTGAAGAAGGCCCGCAAGGCTCCGCAGTACAGCAAGCGCTAAATCTCCGCGCTTTGCTGCACTGCCCGAACGCCCCGGCGGCACGATCCGTGCCCGCCGGGGCGTTCGGCCATTAACGGTCAGGACTTGGTACGTATGTTCGGGGCCTCGGCGCGTGGCCCCGCCCGTTTTTTCGGAGGACACCAGTGGGACGACTCTTCGGTACGGATGGTGTGCGCGGTGTCGCCAACGCCGATCTGACGGCGGAGCTCGCGCTCGGCCTGTCGGTCGCGGCGGCGCACGTGCTCGCCGAGGCGGGCACGTTCGAGGGCCATCGCCCGGTGGCGGTGGTCGGACGTGATCCGCGCGCGTCCGGGGAGTTCCTGGAGGCCGCCGTGGTGGCCGGCCTGGCCAGCGCCGGCGTCGACGTCCTGCGCGTGGGCGTGCTGCCCACGCCGGCCGTCGCCTACCTGACGGGCGTGCTCGGCGCCGACCTCGGCGTGATGCTCTCCGCCAGCCACAACGCCATGCCCGACAACGGCATCAAGTTCTTCGCCCGCGGCGGCCACAAGCTCGCCGACGAGCTCGAGGACCGCATCGAGCGCACCTACCGCGCCCACGCCTCCGGCGAGCCCTGGGACCGTCCCACCGGCGCCGGCGTCGGCCGCGTCAAGGACTACGACCAGGGCTTCGACAACTACGTCGCCCACCTGATCGGCGTCCTGCCCAACCGCCTCGACGGCCTCAAGGTCGTCATCGACGGCGCCCACGGCGCGGCCTCCCGCGTCTCGCCCGAGGCCTTCTCGCGCGCCGGCGCCGAGGTCGTCACCATCGGCACCGAGCCCGACGGCCTCAACATCAACCACGAGTGCGGCTCCACCCACCTGGACAAGCTGCGCGCCGCCGTCGTCGAGCACGGCGCCGACATGGGCGTCGCCCACGACGGCGACGCCGATCGCTGCCTGGCCGTGGACGCCAAGGGCAACGAGATCGACGGCGACCAGATCCTCGCCGTCCTGGCGCTCGCCATGCGCGAGGCGGACTCGCTGCGCAAGAACACCGTCGTCGCGACGGTCATGTCCAACCTGGGCTTCAAGCTGGCCATGGAGCGCGAGGGCGTCCAGCTCGTCCAGACGGCGGTCGGTGACCGCTACGTCCTGGAGGAGATGAAGTCGAACGGCTTCGCCCTGGGCGGCGAGCAGTCCGGCCACGTCATCGTCCTGGACCACGCCACGACCGGCGACGGCACCCTGACCGGCCTGATGCTGGCCGCGCGCGTCGCCGCCACCGGCCGCTCGCTGGCTGACCTGGCCGCCGTCATGGAGCGCCTGCCGCAGGTGCTGATCAACGTCCGCGACGTCGACAAGTCCCGCGTGGGCTCCTCCGAGGAGCTCGCCACCGCCGTCAACGCCGCCGAGCAGGAGCTGGGCTCCACCGGCCGGGTGCTGCTGCGCTCGTCCGGCACCGAGCCGCTCGTCCGGGTGATGGTCGAGGCCGCCGACATCGAGCAGGCCCGCGCGGTCGCCCAGCGGCTGGCGGACGTCGTGAAGTCGGCGCTGGGCTAGGCCCGGCCCCTGGCGTCGAACGTACGCGCTGCCCCGCCCGGACGTGGTTCCGGGCGGGGCAGCGTTGTTGGTGCCGGCGCCGGCGCCGGCGCGTCGGCGTCAGAGCTTGCGCAGGGAGAGGCGCTGGACCTTGTGGTCCGGGCCCTTGCGCAGGATCAGGTTCGAGCGGCCCCGGGTCGGCGCCACGTTCTCCAGCAGATTCGGCTTGTTGATGGTGCGCCAGTTCCGGCGCGCGTAGTCCATTGCCTCCTCCTCGGAGACCCGCGTGTAGCGCTGGAAGTAGGAGTCCGGGTTCTGGAACGCCGTGGCGCGCAGCTTCTTGAACCGCTCGTAGTACCACCGCTCGATGTCCTCGGCGCGGGCGTCGACGTAGACGCTGAAGTCGAAGAAGTCGGCGAGCGAGACGCGCGTACGGCCGTCCTGCCCCGGCTGGGCGGGCTGCAGGACGTTGAGGCCCTCGATGATCAGGATGTCCGGGCGGTGCACGGTCAGCCGCTCGCCGGGGACGATGTCGTAGATGAGGTGCGAGTAGACGGGCGCGGAGACCTCGTCCTTGCCGGCCTTCACATCCGCGACGAACCGGGTGAGGGCACGGCGGTCGTAGGACTCGGGGAAACCTTTCCGCGACATCAGGCCGCGGGCCTGCAGCTCCGCGTTGGGCAGCAGGAACCCGTCCGTGGTGACCAGCTCCACGCGCGGGTGCTCGGGCCAGCGGGCCAGCAGCGCCCGCAGCAGGCGGGCCGTGGTCGACTTGCCCACCGCGACGCTGCCGGCGACGCCTATGACGAACGGGGTGCCGCGCTGGGCCCCCTTCTCGCCCAGGAAGGTGTTGAGCGCGCCGCGCAGGCTGCCGGTGGCGCCCACGTAGAGGTTGAGCAGGCGCGAGAGCGGCAGGTAGATGTCGCGGACCTCGTCCAGGTCGATGACGTCGCCGAGCCCGCGCAGCCGCTCCACCTCCCCGGCGGTCAGCGGCAGCGGCGTGTTCTCCCGCAGGGCGCTCCATTCGGCGCGCGTCAGGTCCACGAAGGGCGAGGAGTCTGCGCGGCGTCGTTGCGGCGGCTGCTCGGTGGTGGTCGGCACGGCCCCATTGTGCGCGGGCGGGGCGGGCGGATCACGTCGGGGTGTGCGTTTGCGCAGTGACGCGAGGGAATCGCGGGGTACCGGTGGGTGAAGTTTCTCCCGGGGGTCTGTACTTACTTGCCGGTCAGGAATAACGTCCGGGCTCCTGTCCGCACGCACCACGCGAGGGGCGTCGCTCCGTGTTCGTTTTCCTGCTTCTGCTCCGCCGTGTCCGCCGCGTCGGCAAGGGCGTACGGCGCCTGGTACGCCGCGGGGCGCCGCGGGCGTACGCCGGTGCCGGCGCGGGGGTGGGCGCCGGGGCCGCCCTCGGTTCCTTCGCCGACCGGGTGCACGGCGACCTGGCCGCCGAGCTGCCCGACGAGGACCTGGGCCAGGACCTCGACGACTGCCTCGACCGCTACGTTCTCGGCAGCAAACCGCGCTGCGAGGAGGTCGAGTACCTGGAGCTGGTGCAGGAGGCCATCGACCGGATCGAGCGCGGTCGTTGACCGGAGCGGGCTCTGCCGGTTGACCGGAAGGGGCCCGGTCGGTTGACCGGAGCGGGCTCTGCCGGTTGACCGGATCGGGCCCGGTCGTTGGGCCGCGGGCGCCGACCCCCGGGCCGTACGCTGCACACCATGTGCGGAATCGTTGGCTATGTGGGAGGGCAGTGCGCCCTCGATGTCGTATTGGCGGGGCTGCGGCGGCTGGAGTACCGCGGCTATGACTCGGCCGGGGTGGCGGTCCTGGCCGACGGCGGGCTGGCCTCGGCGAAGAAGGCGGGCAAGCTGGCGAACCTGGAGAAGGAGCTGAGCGACCGCCCGCTGCCGTCCGGGCCGACCGGAATCGGCCACACCCGCTGGGCGACGCACGGCGGCCCCACGGACGCCAACGCCCACCCGCACCTGGACAATCCGGGCCGGGTCGCGGTCGTCCACAACGGCATCATCGAGAACTTCGCCGAGCTGCGCGCCGAGCTGGCCGGGCGGGGGCACGCGCTGGAGTCGGAGACCGACACCGAGGTCGTCGCGCACCTGCTGTCCGAGTCCTTCTCCTCGTGCGGCGACCTCGCCGAGTCCATGCGGCAGGTCTGCCGCCGCCTGGAGGGCGCGTTCACCCTCGTGGCGGTGCACGCGGACGAGCCGGACGTGGTGGTCGGGGCGCGGCGCAACTCTCCGCTCGTCGTCGGTGTTGGAGATGGTGAGAACTTCCTCGCGTCGGACGTCGCCGCCTTCATCGCCCACACGCGGGAAGCGATCGAGCTGGGCCAGGACCAGGTCGTCGAGCTGCGGCGCGATGGCGTGACCGTCACGGACTTCGACGGCGCGCCCGCGGACGACGACGTACGGACGTACCACGTGGACTGGGACGCCTCGGCGGCCGAGAAGGGGGGATATGACTACTTCATGCTGAAGGAGATCGCCGAGCAGCCGAAGGCCGTGGCCGACACGCTGCTGGGCCGGATCGACGCGGCGGGTTCGCTGACGCTGGACGAGGTCCGCATCCCCGACTCGGTGCTGCGGGAGGTCGACAAGGTCGTCATCGTGGCCTGCGGCACGGCCTACCACGCGGGCCTGATCGCCAAGTACGCCATCGAGCACTGGACCCGCATCCCGTGCGAGACGGAGCTGGCGAGCGAGTTCCGCTACCGCGACCCGATCCTGGACCAGCGGACGCTGGTGATCGCCATCAGCCAGTCGGGCGAGACCATGGACACCCTGATGGCGCTGCGCCACGCGCGCGAGCAGGGCGCGAAGGTGCTGGCCATCTGCAATACGAACGGCTCGACGATCCCGCGCGAGTCGGACGCGGTGCTCTACACGCACGCCGGGCCCGAGGTCGCGGTCGCCTCCACCAAGGCGTTCCTGACCCAGCTGGTGGCCTGCTACCTGGTCGCGCTGTACCTGGGCCAGGTGCGGGGCACCAAGTGGGGCGACGAGGTGTTCAGCGTGGTCCGCGAGCTGTCGGAGATCGGCACGCAGGTCGAGGAAGTGCTGGAGACGATGGAGCCGGTGCGCGAGCTGGCCCGTTCCCTCGCCGACAAGAACACGGTGCTGTTCCTCGGCCGCCACGTCGGCTACCCGGTGGCCCTCGAGGGCGCGCTCAAGCTCAAGGAGCTCGCCTATATGCACGCGGAGGGCTTCGCGGCCGGTGAGCTCAAGCACGGGCCGATCGCGCTGATCGAGCGGGACGTGCCGGTGGTCGTGGTCGTCCCCTCGCCGCGGGGGCGGTCCGTTCTCCACGACAAGATCGTCTCCAATATCCAGGAGATCCGGGCGCGGGGCGCCCGCACCATCGTGATCGCGGAGCGGGGTGACGAGGCCGTACGCCCGTACGCGGATCACCTGGTGGAGATCCCGGCGACGCCTGTGCTGCTGCAGCCACTGGTCGCCACCGTGCCGCTGCAGGTCTTCGCGTGCGAGCTGGCGACGGCCCGCGGCAACGAGGTCGACCAGCCGCGCAACCTGGCCAAGTCGGTGACGGTCGAATGATCGTGGGAGTGGGCATCGACGTCGCCGAGGTCGACCGGTTCGACGCGGCGCTGCAGCGCACGCCGGGCATGGCCGACCGGTTGTTCGTGGAGCGGGAGCTCTACCTGCCCGACGGCAGGCGGCGCGGCATCGCCTCGCTGGCGGCACGCTTCGCGGCCAAGGAGGCCCTGGCGAAGGCCCTGGGGGCGCCGGCGGGGCTGCTCTGGACGGACGCGGAGGTCACCACCGAGGACAGCGGGCAGCCGCGGCTGGTGGTCACCGGGACGGTGGCCGCGCGGGCGGAGGCGCTGGGGGTGACCTCGTGGCACGTCTCGCTGAGCCATGACGCGGGGGTGGCGTCGGCGGTGGTGATCGCGGAGAGATGACGGGGGGCGGGGAGTCCGGTCGGCCGGACTCCCCGGCGTGGCTCAGACCTCCCCGGCGTGGCTCAGACCTCCCCGGCGTCGTGGACGAGCAGGGCGATCTGGACCCGGTTGTTGAGGTCCAGCTTGGTGAGGATGCGCGAGACGTGCGTCTTGACCGTGGGCACGGACATGTACAGCTCCGCCGCGATCTCCGCGTTCGACTTGCCACGCCCCACCGCCGTGGCGACCTCGCGCTCCCGTTCGCCCAGCACGGCCAGCCGCGCACGGGCGGCGGCCGCCCGTGTGTCCTGGCCGCTCCCGCCCGACACCTGGGCGATGAGCTGCTGGGTCACGGCCGGCGACAGTACGGGCTCGCCGGCCGCGACCTTGCGCACGGCGGCGACGATGTCGCGCGGCGGGGTGTCCTTCAGGACGAACCCGGCGGCGCCCGCGCGCAGGGCGCGCAGCACGTGTTCGTCGGTGTTGAACGTGGTCAGCACGATGACCTCGGGCGGCCGGGGGAGCCGGCGCAGCGCCTCGGTGGCGGCCAGGCCGTCGACGCCCGGCATCCGGATATCCATCAGGACGACGGCGGGGGAGTGGGCCGCGACCAGGCCCTGCACCTCGGCGCCGTCGGCGGCCTCCGCGACCACCTCGAGGTCCGGTGCGCCGCCGAGCATCAGACGCAGGCCGGCCCGTACGAGGGGGTCGTCGTCGACGAGGAGCACGCGGATGGGGGCGGACGGCGCGTCGGGCGTGTTCAAGGGCGGGGCCTCGCAGTCTGGTGGCTCGTCGTCGGGCTCAGCGTCCCATCGGCCGGGATCGGCGTCCGGTCGGCGGCCAGGGTAGCCAGGCCGCCAGGCGGAAGTCCGCCCCGACCCGGCCGTGCTCCAGCCGCCCCCCGGCGAGCGCGGCCCGCTCCCCGAGCCCGATGAGCCCCTGTCCGGCGCCGGGAATGGACTCGCCGGTGGTCCCTTCGGTCAGTGCGTTGCGCACCTCGACGCGGAGCCCGTCGCCGGGACCGCCGGAGACGGTGACGTTCACCTGGGCGCCCGGGGCGTGCTTGCGGGCGTTGGTGAGGCCTTCCTGGACGATGCGGTACGCGGTGCGGCCCAGGGCGGCGGGGGCCTCGGCGCCGGCGGCGGGCTCGTAGGCGTAGTCGATCCGGGCCCCGGCCTCCCGCGCCTCCTCGATCAGCCGGGCGACGTCGTCCAGCGTCGGCTGCGGCCGGCTGTCGCCCACGGGGGCACGCAGAACGCCGATGACCTCGCGCAGGTCCTGCAGCGCCTGGTGCGCGCTGTCGCGGATGACTCCGGCCGCCCGCTCGATCTCGGCCGGCGGGGCCGCCGGATTGAACTCCAGCGCTCCCGCGTGCACGCTCAGCAGCGACAGGCGGTGTGCGAGCACGTCGTGCATCTCGCGGGCGATCTCCTCGCGCGCCTGCCGTGCGGCTTCCGTCGCGCGCAGTGCCGCCTCCGCCTCGGCCAGGTCGGCCCGCTGCCGCAGTGAGTCGATCAACTGCTGCCGGGAGCGGCGGAACAGCCCCCAGCCGATGGCCGCGGCGATCAGCGCGAAGTAGGTGACCGCGGAGCCGACCCGGTCCTCGGACATCTCCGGCAGTTCGGAGAGGAACCACGGCAGCGGAGCGAACGCGAGCGCGGCGACCCACGCGGTGCTGCGCCACGGCCGGCCGGCGGCCACGGTGAACACGGCGACGAGGGCGGGCCCCGTCAGATAGTGCGCCACGGTCCCGGCCACCAGCAGCACGACGGCCAGCTGCACCGGCCACCGCCGCCGCAGGAACACGGCCGCACACCCGAGGCCGCCCGCGACCTGGTCGGCGACCCGCCAGCCCTGGCTCAGGTCCTCCGAGACGGGAATGGACCGGGAGCTGATCGCGGCGAAGCAGGCCGCGAAGACGAAGAGCCCGATGTCGACGGCCCAGTCGCGGCGGGTTCGGTGAATACGGCGCACGATGAACGAATCTACGTTCCGGTGAGGCGGGCCCGGAGGCGCGGAGGGGCGGGTCGATACTTTCGGATGAGTGAGGGTGCGGGGGTCGAGACTTTGGTCGGGGCGACGGGTGCCGACGGCCGATGCCGGGCCCGGCCGGCGGCTCCTACGTTCAGGGCATGAAGAATTCCGACTCCGACTCCGACTCCGGCTCCTCCCCTTCTCCTTCCTCTTCCGAGAACGGGTCTTCCGAGAACGGGCTGAAGGGCCTCAAGAGCCTGCTGGGCTTCGTCAGCTTCATGCTGATCGCCGGAGGCATCAGCTGCCTGCTGCACGAATGGCTCGGCTGGTTCCGTCTCTTCGGCTTCCTGCGCTTCCTGGCCCCGGACGGCTACGAGGTCTACAGCTACGTGGTGATGGTGGTCCTGGGCATCGCGGTGGGCGCGGCGAGCGAGTCCCTGACGCGCGGGGAGCGGCGGCGGTCGTAGGACCGGGCGCGGCCTTCACGGGGGTGGGGCCGCGCCCCCTGCCGCCTCCCCCCTGAGCCAGACCTCGGGGCGGCCGCCGAGTCTGGTGAGGGCGGTGCGGTGGGCGTCGCTCTTGACCACGAAGGCCAGGCCGTCGTCGTACGAGAGTCTGCCGATCACCGCGTCGGCGTAGTGCTCGGTGTCGAAGCGGTCCCATGCCCAGGCCAGCTGGGCGCGGACCTGGCGCGAGGGGTGTGTGGCGTAGGCGGACAGCAGGGGGATCGCCCGGTCGTCGGCGACGGTCGTGGCGGTGACGACGACCGCGTGGGCCACCTCGTCGGTCAGGCCCTCCGGGCCCGGGAGCAGGTCCAGGACGATCTCTCCGGCCTCGGCCAGGGCCTTGGCGGATTCCGTGTCGCGCGGCGGCACCAGCTCGGCCGCCGCCTGCTCGACCCGGGTGCGGACCGCCGGATCGACCTCCGTCGCCTGCTCCAGACAGGCGGCCGCCAGCAGATGGAGGCGGTGGCGGTTGCCGCCCTCCCGCTCGCCGCGCTCCAGCAGCTTGCGCAGCAGCTCCGCCCGCGCCCGCGGGGGCGCGTGGCCGACCGCCATGCGCAGGACGTCCTCCCACTGGTCGTCGTGGGCGTGGTTGACGAGCAGGTCGAAGTCCCAGTCGTCGACGGCGGCCTGGGCGCCCAGGTAGTCCTGGAACGTGCGGTGGATGAAGGACAGCGTCTCGCTCGTGGGTTGGCGCAGCAGCCCGCTGCGCACCACGAGGTGTCGCAGTATGTCCTCCGCGCCGCCCTTCGCCGCCACGGCCGGCATCGCGGGCAGCGCCCGCTCGAGGATCTCCACGGCCTTGTGCCACTCGATCTCGGCGCGGCCGTTCCTGATCAGCCAGTAGGCGATCTTCTGGAGCAACGCCACCTGCGCCTGCTCCAGCTCCGGCCCCTCCAGGCCGACGACGATCTCGCGCTCGCGGTCGCGCCGGATCAGCAGCAGCTCCAGCGCGGCCCGGTACAACTCCATGCGGCCGTGGGGCAGATAGCCGCGGCGCGAGCGGTTGAGGGCGCAGATCATCGCGCACATCAGGGGATTGGTGGCCAGCCGTCCCAGGTCGCGCTTGGCGACGACCGCGGCCGACAGCGCGGCGGCGAAGGCGCGCACCCGCTCGTCGTTCTTCTGCCCGGCCGCGTCGTGCCAGCGGTCGATGAAGGCCAGGACGTCGCCGCGGCTCATCGGCAGCAGCTCCAGCTCCGTGAAGCCCGCGTCCGCCAGCCAGCCCTCGCGCACGGCGGACGGCCGGGTGGTGATGACGTACCGCGCCTCGGGATAGGCGGCCAGCAGGTCCTTGACCCAGGCCAGGGTGCGCCGGCGGTCGGCCTCGGGCACCTCGTCCACGCCGTCGATCAGCAGCAGCGCCGTGCCCTCGGTCAGCCGGCGGGTCACCCAGCCCTGCGCGGCGGGCAGCCCGGACAGCGGGCCGGCGGCGGCCGCGAGGAATTCCTCCGGCTGCGGGAGCTCGCCCCGGCGGATCAGCGTCCGCAGCGGCAGGGTCAGCGGCATACAGCCGCTGAGATGCCCCAGCCCCGGCGGCAGATCACCCCGGGCGGTGATCGTCGCGAGCCACTGCAGCAGCGTGGTCTTCCCCGATCCGGCGGCGCCCCGCAGCAGCACCCGGCGCTGCCCGCTCAGCGCCTCCTCCGCCCGCTGGGGCGAGGAGACGGCGTCCTCCCGGGAGGCGCCGGTCAGCTCGAGGCTGAGATACGCCGCGTCGAGCGGCCACGTCTCGCCCTCGCCGTCCGAGAGCGTCAGCCCGATGATGGTCAGCTCGCTCGCCTTATCGACCACGTAGTCGCGTAACCGCCGCTCGAAGGCCTCGACTTCGAGCTGCCGCGGTGAGGCGAGCGAACGCGACTCCGGCTTGTGCCCCGCCAGCAGGCACTCCTGCAGGAAGCGGAAGTCCTGCCACAGCGTCTCGGACGGCGTGACGGTCAGCCGCCCGTGCCCCCAGCCGCTCGGATCCGCGCACACCACACCGGCCAGCAGCCCGTCCACGAACACGCCGGCCCCGGACATCCCCGCCCACGGCGAGCCTCCGTCGCCGGGCCGCTCCGGCGCGCCGAACTCGCTGTCCAGCACATGCCGTCCGCTCAGCAGATTGCTGCCCGGCTTCAGCGTGCCGACGATCTGCTCGGTGTCGAGCTCATGGTCCGCGTCGCGCTGGACCTGCGGAAAGCCGATCGCCTGCGCCCCCGGCCAGGCCCGCAGGTCGTAGGACCGCCCCCAGACCAGCGGCTCGAACGCCTCCGCGACCTCGTCCGGCACCAGGTTCCGCTCGGCCACCAGCAGGGCCACGTCGCACCGCCGGTTGTCGTCCCGCGCCCACCCGACGCGGCAGCGCACCCGGCCGACCCCGCCCGGCACGATCACCCGCGGCGCATCACAGCCCCGCACGACATGAGCCGCCGTCAACACCACATTCGGCGCCAGGAGATACCCGCTCCCCTGACTCCTTCCGAAAACCGCCGCGATGCGTTCCTTCGCCGGGTGCACAGCTCTCCCCCTTCGCCTCCCAAGCGGACCAGACGATACGCCAGCCTCACTTGGAGAACACCGGGAAGGAGCCTGCGGTTGCGCGACGCACGAGGCCCCGCCCTCTCGGGGAGGGCGGGCCCCCGCGCGCCCCACGGGCCTCAGCCGGCCCGCAGCCCCGCGATCAGCCACTGAACGACCGGCCCCATGTCGGGTCGCCGCCAGCCGTTGATGTCCGCGACGAGCCTCCAGTACCGCTCGTACCGCGAGTCATTGCCGATCTCCAGGCGCTCCAGCAGCCACTCCCGGAACTCCGGCCCGTCCTCCCGGCCGGACAGCTCCGCGGCCCGCGCCGCCACTTCGTCGACCACCGGTCGGGCCGCCGCCGACCCCGGATCGACGCCGGCCTGCCGGGCGGCGCCGATCCGCTCCTTCATCAGGCCGGCCATCCGCTGCACGGCGTCCGGGTCGGGCCGGCCGGACTCGGCCCACACCCGCATCTGGTCGGCGGCCGCCCGCCGCATGCCGGCCCGGAACGCGTCGTCCTGCACCAGCTCCGCGAGCTCCACCCACGCGTCGATCTGCGCGGGCGACGGGTCGTCCGGCAGGACGGGCAGGGCGTTGCGCATGGTGGCGACGAAGTCGGGGTCGACGTCCATGCCGTCGAAGGCACTGTCGACGAAGTCGGTGATCAGTCGGCGGCGTTCCTGATCGGAAAGGTTGGCGAGCCTGTGCATGAGTTCCATCTCCTCCGGTGTCGACCCGCGTCCCGCCACCGCTCGCAGCACGGCCTGGCGCAGCCGCAATGTGCGGATCTGCGTCTCCAGGGCCTCGGCGTGCACGGCCGCGACCTCGGCGACGGTGACCTCGCGCTCCAGCACCCGCCGGATCGTCGAGAGGCCGACACCGAGTTCGCGCAGTGTGCGGACGAGACCGAGGCGCGCCAGCGCGTCCCGGCCGTAGAGGCGGTAGCCCGCGGGTGTGCGGTCGGCCGGCGGCACCACCCCTTCATCGGACCAGAACCGGATCGTCTTGACCGTCAGCCCGGTCAGCCGCGCCAGCTCCCCGATGGAGTAGAGGGTGGTGTCGTCGTCCATGTCCGCCACCTTGGGGTCTCCCGTCGCTGGAGAGTCAAAGGCTAGGTCACGACCTGCTCCGGATCGCCCTCCCGCAGCTCGAACCAGACCTGCTTGCCGACGAGCGTGAGCTCGTCCCACACCCACCGGATCCCCGACGCGTGCGACAGGCGGCGCACCAGCGTCAGCCCCCTCCCGCCGCACTCGCCGTGTGGCCGTGCGGCCGGCCACGGCAGTCTTCCGGGATCGTCGTCCCGCACCCCCACGATCACGCTCGCCGCCCGCACGGTCACCTCCACGCTGAGCTCGGGCACGCGCGCGTGTCGGACGACGTTGGCGACGGCGTCCGACACGCAGATCCGCGCGTTCTCGATCAACGGTTGCCGCTCCGCCGCCACGAGTGAGGCGGTCACGAACTCCCTGGCCAGCCGGGCCGTGCCGGGTGCCACCGGGGCGATGAGCCGGTAGGTCTCCTTCGGCGGCGCCGCCGCCGTGACGATGCACGCGCTCACAGCTGCCCCCTGGAAGGCAGCACGACGTCGATGCCGTGCGCGGTCATCACCGCGCGGTACGGGCTGCGGGTCGCCGGCGCCGGCGGGGCGGGTGTGCGCGGGGCGCACGTGCCGTGCGGGGCGCGCAGCGCGGGCGTTCGGGGGCCGGAACGTGCCCTCGCCCGTTGGGCCAGGCGGCGGATAAGGTCTCGCATTGTCGGCGCTCCTTCGAAGCGTTGGCCACGCCCCCGGGCCGCTTACACCGGCCGCGGGGGTCCTTGCTGACCGTCACAGCGTGCCGACGTAACAAGGCCGGAACTATCAGACGTTGCTGATAGCCCCGGCCAATGGTTCGCGGGCGGTTACGCCCCTCACATGCCCAGCCAGGCCCCGTAGTTGCTGAACGTGTCCGGCATCCGCCGCTTCGCCGACTCCAGGCCGGCGTAGGTCTCCCGCACCAACGAGTGGTACCTGGTCTGCTGCGGCGCCAGCTTGCGCGCCTTCTGCAGGTTCTTGAAGGCCGCCTCCGTGCGACCGGTCCACATCAACGCCTGGGCGACCTCCGTGTAGTGGTGCGCGAGGCGGGACGGAATCCAGCCGTCCGGAATCGGGGTCTTCCTCGCGGCCTCCACGGCCTCCGGATACCGGCCCAGCTCGGCGAGCACGCTCACCCGGTGCACTCCGACATTGGTCGGGCCGAACGACAGCCAGTGGACGGCCTCGGCCGGTCCGGTGCGGTCCGCGATGCGCTGCGCCTGGTCCAGGTGCGCACCGGCGGCGTCATCGTCCATGCCCCTGGCGGCCAGCACGGCGGAGCCGAGGTTCAGCTGGCCCGTCGCGACGTCCCTCACCCGGCTCGGATCAGCCTGGTCCAAGGCGGACATGCCCAGCCGAACGAGCCGCCGTCCTGTCCGGTAGTCCCCCGCGCGGAGGTAGGCGACGCCGCGCATGTACTGGCGGATCGCGGCCAGGACCGGGTCCGACGCGCGCTCGGCGGCCCACCCCATCCGGTCGAGGGCGACCATGCCCAGGTCCGGGCAGCTGAGCTTCGTGGTGACGTCGTACGCGGTGCGGTACGTGCTGGCGAGCAGGCGCCAGCTCCTGTCGTTCCCGGCCGTGTGGGCCGTCGTGGTGGCTTCACGGATCAGGGCGGGCAGGTCGGCGGCGGCTTGCTTGATGTTGGTCGCGCGCACCAGCTCGCACAGCTTGTCGGCGTGTGCCTCCAACTCCTTCACCGGCCGTGGCCTGACGTCCGGATCGGGCCCGAGGTCGTACACGTTCAGCGCCTCGCGGATCGGCTGGATCAGCACGTCCAACTGGTCCTGGCGCAGTTCCTCGAAGTAGGGCTGACCGTTCAGCTCGGCCACGGAGACGGACAGAGCGCGGGCGACGGCCCCTATGACCGAAGGGCTCGCGGGGAGCGCGCCCTGCTCGACCTTGGTCAGGGTGCTGTAGGAAACGTTCGACAGTTCGGCCAGTTCGCGCTGCGTCAAGCGGCGGATCTTCCGCGCTCGTTTGATGCGTGCGCCGGTGTGCTCGTCATGGTGCGAGGGCATGGATCGCTCCGTTCTGACATCGACACTCAGAACGGTACTCCCGGCAGGTCGGGGGAGAACGCCAACGGACCGCGCACCGGCGACCGTTGGGCTACTGCCCCCACACCTCCCGCCAAACCCCCCGCAGCGCACCGGCCACCTCCAGGGCCGTCAGCGGGGCCTCGCCCAACCGGCGGGCCGCCAGCCCGTGCAGATAGGCCCCCGCCGAGGCGGCCTCCCGGCTCGGGAGGCCGGCTGCCAGGAGGGAGCCGGTCAGGCCCGACAGGACGTCGCCGCTGCCGGCCGTGGCCAGCCAAGGGGTGCCCGTCGGGTTGACGCGCACGGGGGAGCCGTCGGCGTCGGCCACCAGCGTGGTCGAGCCCTTGAGCAGGGCCGTCACGCCGTAGCGGGCCGCCAGCGCGCGCACCGAGGTGAGGCGGGACGCCTCGACCTCCTCCCGCGAGACGCCCAGCAGCACCGCCGCCTCCCCCGCGTGGGGCGTGATCACCGTCTCCGCCCGCCGGGTGCGCAGCGCCTCGGTGTCCAGCAGGCGCAAGCCGTCCGCGTCCACCAGCACCGGTACGTCGGAGGCCAGCACGTCCTCCAGGGCCTGCCGGGCGTCGGCGCCGTCGCCCAGGCCAGGACCCACCACCCAGGCCTGCACCCGCCCCGCCTTGCCCGGCGGGCCGGCCGTCACGAGCGTCTCCGGGAAGCGGGCGATCACCGCGTCCACGGCGGGCCCGACATAGCGCACCGCGCCGGCGCCGCCGCTCAGCGCGCCCGCCACGGCGAGCACCGCCGCGCCCGGGTAGCGGGCCGAGCCGGCCACGATGCCGACGACGCCCCGGCGGTACTTGTCGCTCTCGGCGGCCGGGGAGGGCAGCACGTCGGCCACGTCCGCGTGCTGGAGGGCCTGCACGCCGGGGACGGCGGGCAGGTGGGGCCCGAGCCCGATGTCGACGAGCCGCAGCGCGCCGGCGTACTCGCGCGCCGGGTCGATCAGCAGACCCGGCTTGTACGCGCCGAACGTCACCGTCGCGTCCGCGCGCACCGCCGCGCCCCGCACCTCGCCGCTGTCGGCGTCGACGCCGCTCGGCAGGTCGACGGCGACGACCAGCGCTCCGTCGGCGGCGCGCACCAGCGCCTCGGCGTCCGGGCGCAGCCCGCCCTTGCCGCCGATGCCGACGATGCCGTCCACGACGAGGTCGGCGCGTTCGACGGCCCGTACGCCGTCCGGGGCGGGCACCGCCCGGCCGCCGGCCGCGCGCAGGGCCCGCAGCCCGCCGGGGTGCGCCCGGTCGGGGCTGAGCAGCACCGCGGTGACGCCCGCGCCGCGCCGGGCGAGGCGGGCGCCGGCGTACAGGGCGTCGCCGCCGTTGTCGCCGCTGCCGACGAGGAGGGCGATCCGGGCCCCGTAGACGCGGCGGCCGAGCAGGTCGGCGCAGGCCGCGGCGAGGCCGGCGGCGGCCCGCTGCATCAGGGTGCCGGGCGGCAGGACGGCCATGAGTTCCTGCTCGGCGGTACGTACGGTCTCCACGCTGTGGGCGGTCCTCATGGGGTCAGCCTCCCGCAGGCGCGCGGGCCGCGGCCACCGGGGGCGGCGGGTGCCGTGACACACCGGCTGCCCCGTCCCCGGCCCTGGCCTGAGACACTGGCGGGGATGAGTGAGACACCGATGCGCGCCCGTGCCGTGGTCGACCTGGCCGCCCTGCGGGCCAACGTACGTGCTCTGCGGGCTCGCGCCCCCCGGGCGCAGCTGATGGCCGTCGTCAAGGCGGACGCGTACGGGCACGGGGCGGTGCCCTGCGCGCGGGCGGCCCGGCAGGCCGGAGCGGAGTGGCTGGGTACCGCCACTCCGCAGGAGGCGCTGGCGCTGCGCGCGGCGGGCGACACGGGCCGGCTGATGTGCTGGCTGTGGACGCCCGGCGGGCCGTGGCGGGAGGCCGTCGAGGCCGGCATCGACGTGTCCGTCTCCGGCCTGTGGGCCCTGGAGGAGCTGACGGCGGCCGTGCGTGCGGCGGGCCGTCCCGCCCGCGTCCAGCTGAAGATCGACACGGGTCTGGGCCGCAACGGCTGCCAGCCCGCCGACTGGGAGAAGCTGGTCGCGGCCGCGTGCAACGCCGAGCGGGATGGGCTGATCAAGGTCACCGGTGTGTGGTCGCACCTCGCGTGCGCGGACGAGCCGGGGCACCCCTCCATCCGGGCGCAGATCGACGTCTTCAAGGACGCCGTCTCCTACGCCGAGCGTCAGGGGCTGACCCCCGAGGTGCGGCACCTGGCCAACTCCCCGGCCACCCTCACCCTGCCGGAGACCCACTTCGACCTGGTACGGACCGGCCTGGCGATCTACGGCATATCGCCGAGCCCGGAGATCGGCCTCCCCGAGGACTTCGGCCTCAAGCCGGTCATGACGCTCACCGCGTCCCTGGCGTCCGTCAAGCGGGTGCCGGGTGGGCACGGGGTCTCTTACGGCCATCTCTACACGACCCCCGGCGAGACCACCCTGGCGCTGGTTCCGGTCGGCTACGCCGACGGCATCCCGCGTGCGGCCTCCGGCACCGGTCCGGTGCTGGTGGGAGGCAAGTGGCGCACGGCGGCGGGCCGGGTCGCGATGGACCAGTTCGTGGTCGATCTGGGCGGCGACACCGCCCGTGCGGGCGACGAGGCGGTGCTGTTCGGTCCGGGCGACCGGGGCGAACCGACCGCCGAGGACTGGGCGCGGGCGACCGGAACCATCGCCTACGAAGTGGTCACCCGCATCTCCGCGCGCGTGCCCCGCGTCTATACCGGGGAGGTCCCGGAGGAGGGCACCGAGAGCGGCGACACGGGGGAGTGAGATGAGCGAGGGCGGCGACAGCGCGGGCACAGTGAGCACGGCCGCCGCGGGCGTCACGGCGGCCGCGGGGGTCACGGGGATCGGAGCCGCCGCCTGGCGGCGCGGGGCGGGCCTCGCGGGAGCCGCCGTCGGGATCGTCGCCGCCGGAGCCGCGGTCGGCGTCGCCGTGGAACGGCTGACCGTCGGGCGCGGCATGCGCCGCAAGGCCCGGCTCGCGCTGGACGCGGCGGGCCCGTACGGGACGCTGCGCGGCACACCCGGGACCGCCGTCGCCGAGGACGGCACCGAGCTCTACTACGAGGTGGACGAGGTCGACGGCGGGCCGGACGAAGGCGCCGACGGGGCCGGCAGGCCCGCGCGGGAGGGGCGCCCCCGGTTCTTCGGGCGCCGCCCCGCGCCCGCCGTCACCGTCGTCTTCAGCCACGGCTACTGCCTGGCCCAGGACTCCTGGCACTTCCAGCGCGCCGCGCTGCGCGGGGTCGTCCGCACCGTCTACTGGGACCAGCGCAGCCACGGCCGCTCGGCCCGCGGCAAGGCGCAGCGCGACGGGCGGGAACCGGTCAGCATCGACCTGCTGGGCCGCGACCTCAAGGCCGTCATCGACGCCGCCGCCCCCGAGGGGCCGCTGGTGCTGGTGGGGCACTCGATGGGCGGCATGACGACGATGGCGCTGGCCGACCAGTTCCCCGCCCTGATCGCCGAGCGCGTGGTCGGGGCGGCGTTCATCGGCACGTCCTCGGGCCTGCTCTCGGAGGTGACGTACGGGCTGCCGGCCGCCGGGATGAACCTGGTGCGCCGGGCGGTGCTGCCGGGCGCGTTCCGGCTGATGGCGGACCGCACGGAGCTGGTCGAGAAGGGCCGCCGGGCGACCGCCGAATTCATCGGCGCAATCATCAAGCGCTATTCGTTCGGGTCGCGGGATGTCGATCCGGCGGTGGCACGGTTCGCCGAGCGGCTGATCGAGGCGACGCCGGTGGACGTGGTCGCCGAGTTCTATCCGGCGTTCGACGCGCACGACAAGCTGGCGGCGCTCGGCGCCTTCGGCGACCGGCCGGTGCTCGTCCTCGCGGGCGACAAGGACCTGGTCATCCCGAGCGGGCACAGTGAGGTCATCGCCAGTGCCCTGCCGGACGCGGACCTGGTGATCGTGCCGGGGGCGGGACACCTGGTGATGATGGAGCGCTCGGAGCTGGTGTCCGAGCGGCTGACGGAGCTCCTCGGCGCGGTAGCAGGCCGGTTCGCGGGCAGTCCTTCCGCCGGCCGGAACAGGTGGGCGCGAACCGACCGCCGGGCCGCACCGGAATAGCGACATTGCCGCCGGAGGCACCCGGCCCCGTACCATCGACGGATATGAACGTCCCGCACGACACCGCCGCGACAGCGGCCACGCAGCTCACCGTGAAGTCCGCCGACGACATGCGGGAGTTGGGCCGCAGGCTGGCCGCGCTGCTGCGGCCGGGCGACCTGGTGCTGCTCTCCGGCGAGCTGGGCGCCGGCAAGACGACGATGACCCGCGGGCTCGGCGAGGGCCTCGGCGTGCGCGGCGCCGTGACGTCGCCGACCTTCGTCATCGCCCGCGTGCACCCGTCACTGGTGGACGGCCCGGCCCTGGTCCACGTCGACGCCTACCGGCTGTCCGGTGGGCTGGACGAGATGGAGGACCTGGACCTGGACGTCTCGCTGCCGGAGTCGGTCGTCGTCGTGGAGTGGGGCGACGGCAAGGTCGAGGACCTGTCGGAGGACCGCCTGCGCGTGGTCATCGAACGGGCGGTGGGCGCGGACGCCCCGGCCGACGACACGGACGACGTGCGCAGCGTGACCGTCACCGGCATCGGCGAGCGCTGGGCGGGCGTGGACCTCGACGTCCTGCGCTGACGGCCGCCGGGCCGGTCGAGCGGCCGGGGCAGGGCACAGGCGCCGCTGTAGTTTCCGACAGATTCCGACAAGGCGTCGGCAAGATGTTGCGCGCGTGGCGCCGGGCGTGGTCACATGGAGAACGGAGACGTGGTTAGGTCTGCCTAACCTGCTCCCCCGGCCCGAGCTGCCCAGGAGGCATTCATGACGGACCGAGAGCCCGCCCCCGCGGCGGACCGCTCCGAGGAGCGGCCCCGGCCCCTGTCGATGCGCGACCTCCTCGCGGCCTGCGCCGCGGCCGACGCGGTCTCCACCCCGCCGAAGGCGCCGCCTGCGGCTGACGCCGCACGGGGGCGCCGCGGGAACGGGGACGAGCGCGCGGAGGAGCGCGACGCGGCGTGACGCGGGCGCCGTAGCGGCGGCGCGGCCGGCGCGTCTTAGCCCGAACGGAGGACGCGGCCAGGGTCCGCACGCCCGCCTTACGGCATGCCCGTCCTGACCGCCCGCCCTTACGGAACCCCGCCCTTACGGAACGACGACCACCTTGGTGTTGTTCACCGCGAACTCCCACATCGCCCGGCCGTCCGCCGGCTGCGCCCGGATGCCGCCCGTCTTCTTCGTCGGGTCCAGCTTCGGCGACGAGCCGTCGACGGCCGCGCTGAAGCCGAAGACCACCCCGGCCGTGTCCTTGTGGAAGCGCACCACGTGCTCGATCGGAATGCCGTCCGAGCCCACGACCTGCGGGTCGCGGGAGGTCACCGCGTAGGAGCCGGGCGGCGGGTTCACCGTGCTGGGTGCCACCTCGTACGTCCGGGTGGCCTTGTTGTCCGAGCCGACCAGCCACACCCGCTTCTGGCCGAGCGCGTAGACGACGCGCAGGCCGGTGCCGGAGTTCTCCGGGACGGCGTTCGCGGCCTTGGCCTGGTCCTGGCCGGCCGCTCCGCCGCCCTTGCCCGCGTCCTGGCCCTGCTCGCCCTTGTCCTTGCCGGCCGCGGCCGCGGCGTGCGCGCTCGCGGGGCGGTCGGGCGCGGCCTCCGCCTGGAAGGCGAGGAAGCCGACTCCGCCCAGTGCCGCCGCCGTGAGCACGGCCACGATCGCCCCCGAGCTGCTGCGTGCCACGGTGCGCACCTTTCGTTCCCGTGCTGGTTTCGTTCCCGCGTACCGGTCCGTACGAGCCCGCCGTGCGGGCCCGTCACCAGTGGTGCTTCCCGCTCGTACGGCCGCTCGCACGGCTTTGCGGCTGACCGTAGCACCCGGGCGCGACCCCGCCGCGCCCCCGGCGAAGGCCAATGCGCGCACCGGACGCCCCATGGCGCGCCGTAGGCTTGTCACGTGCTGCTGCTCGCTCTGGATACCGCCACCCCCGCTGTCACCGTCGCCCTCCACGACGGCGAGTCCGTCGTCGCCGAGTCGAGTCAGGTGGACGCACGCCGGCACGGGGAGCTGCTGCTGCCCGCCGTGGACCGGGTGCTGGCCGAGGCAGGCCGCACGCTGGACGCCGTGACCGGCATCGTCGTGGGCGTCGGCCCGGGTCCGTACACCGGCCTGCGCGTCGGCATCGTCACCGCCGCGACCTTCGCCGCCGCGCTGTCCGTGCCCGTCCACAGCCTGTGCACGCTCGACGGCATCGCCTACGCGGCCGGCCGGGCGGGCCTGGAGGGCGAATTCGTCGTCGCGACGGACGCCCGCCGCAAGGAGGTGTACTGGGCGCGGTACGCCGACGCCCGGACCCGCGTCACCGAGCCCGCCGTCGACCGCCCCGCCGAGCTCACCGAGCCCCTCGCCGGCCTGACCGCCGTTGGCGCCGGCGCCGTGCTCTACCAGGACGCCTTCAGCGACGTACGGGCCGACCTGCCGCAGCACCAGTCGGCGGGCGCGCTGGCCGCGCTCGCCGTCGAGAAGCTGCGCACCGGCGGGGAGTTCCTGCCGGACCAGCCGCTGTACCTGCGCCGCCCGGATGCGCAGGTGCCGGCCAACTACAAGGTGGTCACGCCGCAGTGACCGGGACAGCCGCGGCGGCGGTACGCATCCGCGAGATGCGCTGGTGGGACATCGGGCCGGTGCTCGAGCTCGAGCGCATCCTCTTCCCGCACGACGCGTGGTCCAAGGGCCTGTTCTGGTCCGAGCTGGCGCACGCGCGCGGGGCGAACGCCAACCGCCGGTACGTCGTCGCCGAGACGGGCGGGACGGGCCCGGCGGGCGAGGACGACGACAACGGCTCCGCCCGCATCGTCGGCTACGCGGGCCTGGCCGCCATCGACGGCACGGGCGACGTGCAGACCATCGCCGTCGCCCAGGACCACTGGAGCACGGGCCTGGGCGCCCGCCTGCTCACCGAACTCCTCACGACCGCGACCGCCTTCGACTGCCGCGAGGTCCTGCTCGAGGTGCGCGTCGACAACACCCGCGCCCAGCGCCTGTACGAGCGCTTCGGCTTCGAGCCGGTCGGCGTCCGCCGCGGCTACTACCAGCCCGGCAACGTCGACGCGCTCGTGATGCGTCTGACCGATCCGAACTTCGCAGTGCAAGGAATGACCCATGGCTCGCAAGGCTGACGAACCCCTCGTCCTCGGCATCGAGACCTCGTGCGACGAGACCGGCGTCGGCATCGTCCGCGGCCACACGCTGCTCGCCGACGCGGTCGCCTCCAGCGTCGACGAGCACGCGCGCTTCGGCGGCGTGGTCCCGGAGGTCGCCAGCCGGGCGCACCTGGAGGCCATGGTGCCGACGATCCAGCGCGCCCTGAAGGAAGCCGGGGTGAGCGCGAAGGACCTCGACGGCATCGCGGTGACGGCCGGCCCCGGCCTGGCGGGCGCCCTGCTCGTCGGCGTCTCGGCGGCCAAGGCCTACGCCTACGCCCTGGGCAAGCCGCTCTACGGCGTGAACCACCTCGCCTCGCACATCTGCGTCGACCAGCTCGAGCACGGCGCCCTGCCGGAGCCGACGATGGCCCTGCTGGTGAGCGGTGGCCACTCCTCCCTGCTCCTCGCGCCCGACATCACCGCCGACGTGCGCCCCCTCGGCTCGACCATCGACGACGCGGCGGGCGAGGCCTTCGACAAGATCGCCCGCGTGCTGAACCTGGGCTTCCCCGGCGGCCCGGTCATCGACCGCTACGCCCGCGAGGGCGACCCGGACGCCATCCGCTTCCCGCGCGGCCTGACGGGCCCCCGCGACCCGATATACGACTTCTCCTTCTCCGGCCTGAAGACCGCAGTGGCCCGCTGGATCGAGTCCAAGCGCGCGGCCGGCGAGAACGTGCCGGTGGCGGACGTGGCGGCCTCCTTCCAGGAGGCGGTCGTCGACGTCCTCACCCGAAAGGCGGTGCGCGCCTGCAAGGACCACGGCGTGGACCACCTGATGATCGGCGGCGGCGTGGCGGCCAACACCCGCCTGCGCGCGATGGCCGAACGCCGCTGCGAGGACGCGGGCATCACGCTGCGCGTCCCGCGCCCCAAGCTGTGCACGGACAACGGCGCGATGGTGGCGGCACTGGGCGCCGAAATGGTGGCCCGGGGCCGCGCGGCGTCGTCCTGGGACCTGTCGGCGGACTCGTCGCTGCCGGTGACGGACACGCACGTGCCGGGGCACGACCATGGGCATTCCCATGACCACGACCACTTCCACGAGCTGAGCAAGGACAATCTGTACTCGTAGGCGGAGCGGTCAAGACCGCTTCACCGGCTCCCCGTTCGGGTGGTCGAGTGCTTGTTTGGGCCCGGTACGGTGAGCGCGCGGAACAGAATTCCGTCCATGGGAGAACCTATGACTGCCGATGTTCCTGAGCGGCCCCTGATCCCGCAGCCGCCTGCGACGGTGGCTGCGTTGCGGCAAGCTGTCGCTCGGATCACCCCGTCCGCTCTTCCCGCCTTTGCTGATCAGTTGGACGAGGCTGTGGATCAGGCGCGTCAGGAAGCGGACTTCGGCCCTGTGTGGCGCTTCACCACGAGCTGGTCGATTCACGTACAGATTCAGCGTCAGCCACTGGTCGCAGCCAGGTTTCGGGAGCTGGAAATCTTGGCGGTCGAAAGCGAGGACCGGGATCAAAGGCGGGCGGCGGTCTCCGAGCTCGGCCGCATCCTCGACGACGCGTGTGAGGCGATTGGGCTGGGAAAGCGTTGAGCGATGCCTGGGGCTGGGAGTACAACCCGGACGAAGAGCACGTCGCGGGTGGCATACCGGCTGCTGTAGTGGCTGTGGTCGAGCGGCTTGCGGGAGAGCTTGCCGAGCTGGCGAGTATGGGCGCCGACCTCGATCACATCGGGTACAGACAGGATCGGCAGCCCGGTGGCTTGCGGGAGATGAGGACCGCAGGCGGCTTCTTCTTCTTTCTCGTTTCCCCACGAGATCGGTCGATCGTCATCACGCGGATCATCCCGCCCTTCAAGGACCTCTGACCGTCACCCCTCACCCGGCAGATCGCGCCGGCCGGCCCAGCAGCATGGCCGGCGCGCCCGCCACCCGCGTCAGCACGATCACACACGAATTCGCGCCCGCGAGCTTGAGCTTCTTGCGCAGTTCCTCCGGCTCCACCGCCGAGCCCCGCTTCTTGATGACGGCGACGCCGATCTCCCGCTCCCGCACGATCGCCTTCAACCGCTTCAGGTTGAACGGCAGCACATCCGTGATCTCGTACGCCGCCGCATACGCGGAATCCCGCAGCTCGTCGCTCGTCACGTACGCGATCGTCTCGTCGATCAGCCCGGCGTCGCCCCCCAGCTCCTCGGCGACCTCCGCCACCAGGTGCGCCCGGATGACCGCGCCGTCCGGCTCGTACAGGTACCGGCCCACCGGCCGCACGGCCGGATCCGGCAGGTCGCGACCGACCAGGGACGCGCCGCCCGGAAGCAGGGTCGCCCGCCGGGCACCCGGCCGCGTGCCGAACCACAGCACGGCCTCCTTCACGTCACCGCCGTCCGAGATCCACTCGGCCTCGGCGTCCTCGGGGATCGCCTCGTGCGGCACGCCGGGCGCGATCTTCAGTGCCGCGTGCGGGGCCGTGCGCGCCGCCTCGATTGCCCAGGAGAGCGGGGGAGAGTAGGCCTCGGGGTCGAAGATCCGGCCACGCCCGCCGCGCCGCGCCGGGTCGACGAAGACCGCGTCGTACGAGGAGGTGTCGACCTCCGTGACGTCCGCGTGGCGCACCTCGATCAGGTCGGCCAGGCCCAGCGCTTCCGCGTTGGCGCGGACGACCTCGCACGTCAGCGGGTCGCGGTCGACGGCGAGTACCGCGATGCCGACGCGCGCCAGCGCGATCGCGTCGCCGCCGATGCCGCAGCACAGGTCGGCGACCCGGCGCACGCCCAGTGCCTCGAAGCGCCGGGCGCGGTAGGCCGCGACGACGGCGCGTGTGGCCTGTTCCACGCCGTTGGGCGTGAAGAACATCCGGTACGCGTCCTCCGCGCCGAACTTCGCCACCGCCCGCTGCCGCAACCGCGCCTGGCCCAGAGCCGCCGACACCAGCTCGGCGGGGTGGTCGCGGCGCAGCCGGGTCGCCGTGGCGAGCTCCTGCGCGGGGTCGTAGGCGCGCAGCTGCTCGAGGAGGGCGCGGCCCTCCTCGGTGAGCAGGGCGGTGAAGGCGTCGGTGGCGGCGGGATTCGGTGCGGGCACGTGTCTCATTCTCTCTCGCGGGCCACCCACGCAGGCCCCCGCACCGGGCCCGAACGCATGCACAACAATCGTCCGGGTGAGCCAGTCTGTTTCCGGTCGCCGCCGCGCCGCCGTCCTCGCCTCCGCCGCCCTGCTGCTGACCGGCGTCCTCGCCGGGTGCTCGTCCGGCTCGTCCTCCGGAGCCTCGTCCTCCGGCGGAGGGGACAAGCCCCGCAAGGGTGCCGGTACGGCCGTCGCGTCCCCGAACGCGTCCTCCGAGCCCGACGACGCCTACCGCCGCTGGGGTCTGGACAAGCCCCTCGCGCCGCCGCCCGCCCCGCCGGCGAAGAAGCCCGTGGCGGGTGCCACCGGTGGCGGCCTTCCGCCGGTGGTGCGGCGGATACCCACCAGCGACAAGGTCGTCTTCATCACCATCGACGACGGGGCCGAGAAGGACCCGGAGTTCGTGCGGATGGCCGAGGAGCTGAAGCTGCCGTTCACGATGTTCCTCACCGACGACATCGCCCGCGCCGGCCGCGGCTACGGCTACTTCGACCGGCTCCGCGCCCTCGGCAACGGCGTCCACAACCACACCCTCGCCCACCCCAACCTGCGCACCCTGTCCCCCGAGGCGCAGAAGCGCGAGATATGCGGGCAGCAGGACGCCCTGGAGAAGCGTTTCGGCGCCCGGCCCACCCTCTTCCGGCCGCCGTACGGCAACTACAACGACGCCACCCTCGCCGCCGCCGGAAGCTGCGGAGTGCGCGCGGTGGTGCTCTGGGAGGCCACGATGCAGATCAACGACATGCGCTACGCGCAGGGCGACACGCTGCGCCCCGGAGAGATCGTCCTGGCTCATTTCCGCGGTCCGGGGGAGCTCAAGGGCACCTCCATGGCCAAGATGGTCACCAACATGCTGCGCAGCGTCCAGCGGCAGGGCTACACGGTCGCCCGGCTGGAGGATTACCTCTAGGAACAGCCGGCCCGGAAGGGCCCTGCGGCAGGCCGGCGGCAGGTCAGGAGTAGGTCCCCCGCGTGTGGGGTAGCCAAAGCTCGCCGCACGGCGAATTGGCACTCCGCTTGACCGAGTGCTAACCGCGTCATAGTCTCGGCGTCGTTGGCACTCTCCACTGGCGAGTGCCAAACGCAGCGACGGGCAGGTCCGGCACCCGCGACGACGGATCCACCTGGTCGCCACCTCAGACAGTTAACCCCGTGAGATCTCCGAAGGGGGAGGTCGGATCGTGACGACCGCCAGCTCCAAGGTTGCCATCAAGCCGCTCGAGGACCGCATCGTGGTCCAGCCGCTCGACGCCGAGCAGACCACGGCCTCCGGCCTGGTCATTCCGGACACCGCCAAGGAGAAGCCCCAGGAGGGCGTTGTCCTGGCCGTGGGTCCGGGCCGCTTCGAGAACGGCGAGCGCCTGCCGCTCGACGTGCAGGTCGGCGACGTCGTGCTCTACAGCAAGTACGGCGGCACCGAGGTGAAGTACAACGGCGACGAGTACCTCGTCCTCTCGGCCCGCGACGTCCTCGCGGTCATCGAGAAGTAATTCACCCCAGGCTTTTGAGCCCGAGGCCGAAGGCCCTGCGGCCTTCGAGCTTTCGAAGCTTTTGATCTGCGCCCCTGGTACCCGTGCCTGCTAGCCGGGCACCGGGGGCGCAGTTCGTTTGAGATACGGCGAAGGATACGTAACCCATGGCCAAGACCCTGAAGTTCGACGAGGACGCCCGTCGCGCCCTCGAGCGCGGCGTCAACAAGCTTGCCGACACCGTGAAGGTGACGATCGGCCCCAAGGGCCGCAACGTCGTCATCGACAAGAAGTTCGGCGCCCCCACCATCACCAACGACGGTGTCACCATCGCGCGCGAGGTCGAGCTCGACGACGCGTACGAGAACCTGGGTGCCCAGCTCGTCAAGGAGGTGGCGACCAAGACCAACGACATCGCGGGTGACGGCACCACCACCGCCACCGTCCTGGCCCAGGCGCTGGTCCGCGAGGGTCTGCGCAACGTCGCCGCCGGCGCCTCCCCGGCCGCCCTGAAGAAGGGCATCGACGCCGCCGTCAAGGCCGTCTCCGACGAGCTGCTGGCGACCGCCCGCCCGATCGAGGACAAGTCCGACATCGCCGCCGTGGCCGCGCTCTCCGCGCAGGACAAGCAGGTCGGCGAGCTCATCGCCGAGGCGATGGACAAGGTCGGCAAGGACGGCGTCATCACCGTCGAGGAGTCCAACACCTTCGGCCTGGAGCTGGACTTCACCGAGGGCATGGCCTTCGACAAGGGTTACCTCTCGCCGTACATGGTCACCGACCAGGAGCGTATGGAGGCCGTCCTCGACGACCCGTACATCCTGATCCACCAGGGCAAGATCTCCTCCATCCAGGACCTGCTGCCCCTGCTGGAGAAGATCATCCAGGGCGGTGGCTCCAAGCCGCTGCTGATCATCGCCGAGGACGTCGAGGGCGAGGCGCTCTCCACCCTCGTCGTCAACAAGATCCGTGGCACCTTCAACGCCGTGGCCGTCAAGGCCCCGGGCTTCGGTGACCGCCGCAAGGCGATGCTGGGCGACATGGCCACCCTCACCGGTGCCACCGTCATCGCCGAGGAGGTCGGCCTCAAGCTCGACCAGGCCGGTCTGGACGTGCTGGGCTCCGCCCGCCGCGTGACGATCACCAAGGACGACACCACCATCGTCGACGGCGGCGGCAACGCCGGCGACGTCGAGGGCCGCGTCGCCCAGATCAAGGCCGAGATCGAGACCACCGACTCCGACTGGGACCGCGAGAAGCTCCAGGAGCGCCTCGCCAAGCTCGCCGGTGGCGTCTGCGTCATCCGTGTGGGTGCGGCCACCGAGGTCGAGCTCAAGGAGAAGAAGCACCGTCTGGAGGACGCCATCTCCGCGACCCGTGCCGCGGTCGAGGAGGGCATCGTCTCCGGTGGTGGCTCCGCCCTCGTCCACGCCGTCAAGGTGCTGGACGGCGGCCTGGGCAAGGAGGGTGACGAGGCCACCGGTGTCGCCGTCGTCCGCCGCGCCGCCGTCGAGCCGCTGCGCTGGATCGCCGAGAACGCCGGCCTCGAGGGCTACGTCATCACCTCCAAGGTGGCGGAGCTCGACAAGGGCCAGGGCTTCAACGCCGCGACCGGCGAGTACGGCGACCTGGTGAAGGCCGGCGTCATCGACCCGGTCAAGGTCACCCGCTCCGCGCTGGAGAACGCCGCGTCCATCGCCTCCCTGCTGCTCACGACCGAGACCCTGGTCGTCGAGAAGAAGGAAGAGGAGCCCGCCGAGGCCGGTCACGGCCACGGTCACGGCCACGCGCACTGACGCGTCGCGCCTCGCGCGCACCGCTCGTAGTGGTCCGGCCCGGTCTCCCCATCGCGGGGGGGCCGGGCCGGTCCCGTTCACGGGCGCGCCGGTGCGCAGGCGTGCCGGCTGCGGGCCCGCCGCTACAACCGCACCGCGCCCAGCTCGCGCAGCAGCCGCAGCATGTCGTAGGTCCACCAGCCCTCGCAGATCCTGCCGTCCTCGAAGCGCCAGACCGTCGTGCCCGTCATCTCGACCTGCTGACCCGTGGGCTGCAGGCCCATGAAGTCGCCCCGGTGGGTGCCCCGCCAGGTCCAGCGGACGCAGACCTGGTCGCCCTCGGCCAGCTCGCTCTCGAGCTCGAAGTCGAAGTCGAACGCGTCGCGCCAGCCGGTGACGTCCTGCTTGATGACATCGGAGCCGGTCGTGGTCAGCTCCTCCTTGCCGACGTCGTGGTCGCGGTAGTCGGCGGTGAAGAGCTCGTCGACGAGGTCCAGATTGCCGCCGACGGCCACCTCCTCGTAGAAGCGGCGGGCCGTCGCCTTGTTCAGCTGCTCGTCGCGGAGCACGTCGAGGTCGGTGAAGGTCGGCATGCCGTCGCAGAGCGCGACCATCTCCTCGAAGATCCGGTTGGTCTCCGGAAGGTTGGAGTTCTCCATCGCCTTGGCGTAGGAGGGGAACTCGATGATCTCGACGTAGTGCTCGCTGTCCGTGTGGTCCCGGCCGACGATGGAGTGGGTGGCGGTGCGCTTGCCCTCGGTGGCGGCGACCCAGTCGTCCATGAGCCGGTTCATGTCGTCGTACCGACGCGTCTTGCAGTCGATTACTTGCACGAAAGTCATGGCGGCCTCCCGGGTGATATTTCCAGGCTAGTCCTGTATGTCCTGCCTGTGTCTGTCACCCGAGAGGCCGGTGTTCCGTCAGTTCGGGCCGTACCTGCGGCCCGTCGTCGCCCCCGCCCGCGACACCGCCCGGCGCGGGGCCAGCTTCATCAGGCCGGTCAGGGCCTTGTACCGGGGGTCGGGGATGGACAGGGACTTGCCGCGCGCCAGGTCCTTCAGCGCGGCCTCCACCAGCTTGTCCGCGTCCAGCCACATCCAGCCGGGCACGTTGTCCACGCCCATCCCGGCCCGCTGGTGGAACTCGGTCCGTACGAAGCCGGGGCACAGCGCCATCAGCCGCACCCCGCTGCCCGCCAGATCACGCGCCGCACCCTGGGTGAACTGCACCACCCACGCCTTGCTCGCCCCGTACGTACCGCGCGGTACGAAGGCCGCGACCGACGCGACATTGACCACCCCGCCGCGTCTGCGCTCCCGCATGCTCGCCGTCGCGGCCGAGGTCAGCCGCAGCACGGCCTCGCAGTGCACCTTGAGCATCGTCAGCTCGTCGGCCATCGGGACCTCGAGGTAGCGGCCCTTGTTGGCGAACCCGGCGTTGTTGACCAGCAGGTCGACGGGATTCTTGCGATCCGAGAGCCGGGCCTCGACCGCCGCGATGCCCGCGTCCTCGGAGAGGTCCGCGCGCAGCACCTCCGCCTCGACCCCGTGACGGTCGTGGAGCTCGGTCGCCTGCTCGTTCAGCCGCTTCTCGTCGCGGGCCACGAGCACCAGGTTGTGGCCGTCGGCCGCGAGCCGTCGGGCGAAGGCCGCGCCGATGCCCGCCGTGGCCCCCGTGATCAGTGCAGTCGTCATACGGGAACGTTAGTGCTCGGCGCGACCCCGTGACGGCCTTCCGGTCCCTCTCGCGGCCCCTACCGGCTCTCCGCGGCCGCCACCTGACGCTCGCTGTGGGCCAGCGCCTTCGCCAGGACCTTCGGATCGAGCGCGTCCCCGGCGGCCGGCACCTCGGTCAGCAGGTCCCGCTCGGTCGTCATCGCCCGGAAGACGAAGGAGACGGTCACCTGGTGCGCGGGGCGGTGGACGACGGTGACGGGGTCGCCCGCGCGGATCACGCCCGGCTCGACGACGCGCAGGTAGGCGCCGGGTGCGGCCCGCTGGGTGAACCGCCGCATCCAGCCGTTCTCGCCCAGCCAGTCGGCGAAGGTGCGGCAGGGGACGCGCGGCGAGGCGACCTCCAGCACCAGATCCGTACCTATGCGCCAACGCTCGCCGATGCGCGCGCCGTTGACGTCGATGCCGCCGGTGGTGAGGTTCTCGCCGAACGAACCGTTCGGCAGTACCCGGCCCAGCTCGCGCTCCCAGTCGTCGAGGTCCTCACGCGCGAACGCGTACACCGCCTTGTGGTCCCCGCCGTGGTGGCGCAGGTTCACCACCGCGTCCCCGGCGACCCCGCTGCCCGCCGTGCCCGTGGGGCCGGGCGCGGCCACCGCGACCGGGCCGCTCACCGGGCGCTTGTCGATGCCGGTCTCGAGGCCGCCGGTGAAGGCGGCGCCGAGGCCGGAGCGGTCGTCGGCGGTCCGGGGCCGGCCGGTGTTCACGGAGATCAGGTGCATGAAACTCAAGCGTAGGGGGTATGGCGCGGCCATCTCTCAAAGCGGCATGCGGGCATTTTTGGTCGCCCCCAAGGTGGGCTTATGCTCGATGGCATGATCGAGGCACGTCATCTCAGGGTGCTGCGCGCGGTGGCCGGCACCGGTTCGTTCTCCGCGGCGGCCCGTGAGCTGGGGTGCACCCAGCCCGCCGTCAGCCAGCAGATGAAGGCGCTCGAGCAGTCGACGGGCACGCTGCTGCTGGTCCGTACGGGCCGGGAGATGCGGCTGACCGAGGCGGGCGCGGCCCTCGTCCGGCACGCGACCGGGATCCTGGCCGGGCTGACCGCCGCCGAGGAGGAGATCGCCGCCATCGCCGGGCTGCGTGCCGGCCGGGTGCGGCTGGTGTCGTTCCCCAGCGGCAGCTCCACGCTGGTGCCGACCGCGCTCGCGGAGATGCGGGCGGCGCACCCCGGCACACAGGTGTCCCTGGTGGAGGCGGAGCCTCCGCGCTCGGTGGAGATGCTGCGCGAGGGCGACTGCGAGATCGCGCTGGCCTTCCGCTACCCCGATGTGCGCGGCGCCGACCCGTCCGCCGGCGCGGAGTGGGACGACCTGGTCGTCCGGCCCCTGCTGACCGACCGCCTCATCGGCGTCCTGCCCGAGGGGCACCGGCTCGCCGGCGCGGAGCGGATCGGGATCGCGGAGCTGGAGTCGGAGCCGTGGATCGCGGGCTGCCCGCGCTGCCGGCGGCACCTGGTCGAGGTGTGCGAGTCCGCCGGCTTCACGCCGCGGATCGACTTCGCGACGGACGACTACCCGGCGGTCTTCGGGCTGGTCGGAGCCGGGCTCGGGGTGGCCGTGATGCCCGAGCTGGCGCTGGAGTCGGTACGGCCCAAGGGGGCGCGGATCGTCCCGGTCGAGCCCGTGGTGCAGCGCGAGATCGTGGCCCTGACGCTGCCGGACCTGGCACGGGTGCCGGCGGTCGGGGCCATGCTGGACCGGCTGTCGGCGGCGGGGAGCCGCTGAGCCGGTGGCCGGGCGGAACCGCTGGGGGTGGAGCCGCCGGGGGCTCGTTCAGGCGGTCATCGCGCCGGCGCCCGCGCCGCTCGCCGTGATGGACCGGTGCCGTGCGCGCCCCATGAGTTCCTCGCGTTCGTCCTCGGTGAGGCCGCCCCAGACGCCGTAGGGCTCCCGTACCGCCAGCGCGTGCGCCGCGCACTCCGCGCGCACGGGGCAACGCATGCACACCTCCTTGGCGGAGGTCTCACGGGCGCTGCGGGCCGCGCCCCGCTCGCCCTCGGGGTGGAAGAAGAGCGAGCTGTCGACCCCTCGGCATGCCGCCAGGAGCTGCCAGTCCCACAGGTCGGCGTTGGGACCGGGAAGGCGGGAGAAATCTGCCATTGCTTATCCCCTCGAGACGATCTGATCGAAGCGATGTCGAAGCGATGCCGCAGCGAACCTGTGAAGCGATCCGTGTGAGCAGATGAAAATATGACTCATTGCGAATCTAGCCATAGACGGCAGCAAATGGGAAGAAAAGCAGGTCCGAGTGGGCAAATGGGGCATAGCTTGGCCGATGTGTCGGGCGCCCTCTGTGCGCCCTGCTCCGTGTCCGCGCCCTCACGTAGAGTGCCGAACACGACCGACCGAGACCGTAACTCTTTCGGGTGACCGTCGTTGAGAGTGCGGAGACGGTTGACGCGTGAAGCAGTCGGGCGGTGGCAGGTGCCCGGACGTCGTCAACCGCACAGATGACGATCAGTACCAGCCTCTGGAGGCTCAAGGTGACGCGCATCAGCTGCGGAGGGCGGCCATGACATCCGTCCTCGTCTGCGACGACTCCCCGCTTGCCCGAGAAGCGCTCCGTCGCGCGGTGGCGACCGTGCCCGGCGTCGAGCGCGTGACGACGGCGGCCAACGGCGAGGAAGTCCTCCGCCGCTGGGGCGCCGATCGTTCGGACCTCATTCTCATGGACGTACGCATGCCCGGACTGGGCGGTGTGGAGACGGTCCGGCGGCTGCTCTCCGCCGACCCGGGCGCCCGGATCATCATGCTCACGGTGGCCGAGGATCTGGACGGGGTCGCGCTCGCGGTCGCCGCCGGGGCCCGCGGCTACCTCCACAAGGACGCCTCGCGCGCCGAGCTGCGCGCCACGGTGACCCAGGCCCTCGCCGACCCGACCTGGCGGCTCGCCCCGCGCCGGCTGCGCTCGGCGGAAATGGGCGCGGCGCCCACCCTCACCGCGCGTGAGATCCAGGTGCTCGAGGGCATGAGCCACGGGCGGTCCAACGCCGAGATCGGCCGCGAGCTGTTCCTCTCCGAGGACACGGTCAAGACCCACGCCCGGCGCCTGTTCAAGAAGCTGGGTGCCTCGGACCGGGCCCACGCGGTGGCGCTCGGATTCCGCTGGGGCCTGGTCCGTTAGGCCGGGCGTGGCGCCGGGCGCCGTGCGGTCGCGGTACGTGTCACTCGGACAGGTGGTGCGCACCGCGACCTCATGACGCCGGCCACGATCGCATCGGCCGCCGATGCTCCGTCGCGGGCGCGCGACCACCCGTTACGGGTGTCCGGTCGCGCGCGTCATGGGTGTGCGGTCGTGCGCGCCGGGTGCGCGATCACGTCCGTCACAGGCGTCCGACTCCGAAACTCCGAGGGATGCCGCATCCTTGGAGTGTGACTCCTCCCCGGCGGAGGCCGAGGCTCCTCACTCGGCCGGAAGAGACCTCATGACGGACAGGCCCTGCCCGATGCCGCACGGCACGGGCTCAAGCTATCGGTGGAGTCGTGGGCGCGGGGCGGGTATACCCGGAAGGGGGCGACGCGAGACGTGAGTGCGAGGACACCGACGCGTAACGGTTCGACGCACAACGATGAAGGCGATGCCGTGGATCGCTTGACGTCAAGGCACCATGGACCGATGCGCGACGACGAGACCCCGGAGCCACCCGTGGCTGCCGGACCGGGGGAGATCGGCGCCCTCGTCAGCCGCGCGGTCGAGGGCGACCGCAGGGCCACCCATGATCTGCTCGCCCTGGTGCACCCGCTCGCCCTGCGCTACTGCCGCACCCGGCTGTCGCGGCTGCCGGGCGACGCCCGTCACTTCGTGGACGACCTCGCCCAGGAGGTCTGCCTCGCGGTGCTGTGCGCCCTGCCGCGCTACCGCGACACCGGCCGGCCCTTCGAGGCCTTCGTCGTGGCCATCGCCGCGCACAAGGTCGCCGACCTGCAGCGGGCCGCCATGCGTCACCCGGGCAGTACCGCCGTGCCCTCCGACGAGATGCCGGAGCAGCCCGACGACTCGCTCGGGCCGGAGGAGCGGGCGCTGCTGAGCAGCGATGCCGAGTGGGCCAAGAAGCTACTGGCGAATCTGCCGGAGAACCAGCGCGAGCTGGTCCTGCTGCGGGTCGCCGTGGGGCTCACGGCCGAGGAGACGGGGCAGATGCTGGGCATGTCGCCGGGCGCCGTGCGGGTGGCCCAGCACCGGGCGCTCAGCAGGCTCAGGGCGCTCGCCGAGCAGTGAAAGGCACAAAGGGGGCCCCTGTTCGTAGGAATCTCCAAGTGATGCGAGCCTCAGTCATCGTGGAATGGGACACGCGTGACGGCCGTTAGCATGGGAGTCCTCGCTGGGGCAAGACCATTTGGGAAGGTGTCATGACTGACAACGTCGACGGAATGCCCGGGAAATTCGCGATGCTCGGTCTGACATACGACGACGTCCTGCTGCTGCCGGGCGCCTCCGAGGTCCTGCCGAACGCCGTGGACACCTCCTCCCGGGTCTCGCGCAACGTGCGGGTCAACATCCCGCTGCTGTCCGCCGCCATGGACAAGGTCACCGAGGCGCGCATGGCCATCGCCATGGCCCGCCAGGGCGGCGCGGGCGTGCTGCACCGCAACCTCTCCATCGAGGACCAGGCCAACCAGGTCGACCTGGTCAAGCGTTCCGAGTCCGGCATGGTCTCGGACCCGATCACCGTCCGCCCGGACGCCACCCTGGCCGAGGCCGACGCCCTGTGCGCCAAGTTCCGCATCAGCGGCGTGCCGGTCACCGACCCGGCGGGCAAGCTCCTGGGCATCGTCACCAACCGTGACATGGCCTTCGAGATGGACCGCAGCCGTGCGGTGCGCGAGGTCATGACCCCGATGCCGCTGGTGACGGGCAAGGTCGGCATCTCGGGCGAGGACGCCATCGAGCTGCTGCGCCGCCACAAGATCGAGAAGCTGCCGCTGGTGGACGACGCCGGCGTGCTCAAGGGCCTCATCACGGTCAAGGACTTCGTCAAGGCCGAGAAGTACCCGAACGCCGCCAAGGACGCCGAGGGCCGCCTGGTCGTCGGCGCGGCGGTGGGCGTCGGCGGCGAGGCCTTCGAGCGGGCCCAGGCGCTCGTCGAGGCCGGCGCGGACTTCCTGGTCGTCGACAGCGCCCACGGCCACAGCCGCGGCATCCTCGACATGATCGCCAAGATCAAGTCCAACATCAGCGTCGACGTCGTCGGCGGCAACGTCGCCACCCGTGACGGCGCCCAGGCGCTGATCGACGCGGGCGTGGACGGCGTCAAGGTCGGCGTCGGCCCCGGCTCGATCTGCACCACCCGCGTCGTCGCCGGCATCGGCGTCCCGCAGGTCACCGCCATCTACGAGGCCGCCCAGGCCTGCCACGCCGCGGGCGTCCCGCTCATCGGCGACGGCGGCCTGCAGTACTCCGGCGACATCGCCAAGGCGATCGCCGCCGGTGCCGACACGGTGATGCTCGGCTCGCTGCTCGCGGGCTGCGAGGAGTCGCCGGGCGAGATGGTCTTCATCAACGGCAAGCAGTTCAAGTCCTACCGCGGCATGGGCTCGCTGGGCGCCATGCAGTCCCGCGGCCAGGCGCGCTCCTTCTCCAAGGACCGCTACTTCCAGGACAACGTCCTCTCCGAGGACAAGCTGGTCCCCGAGGGCATCGAGGGCCAGGTCCCCTACCGCGGCCCGCTCTCCTCGGTGGCCCACCAGCTCATCGGCGGCCTGCGCGCCTCCATGGGCTACGTCGGGTCGGCCGACATCCAGGAGCTCAAGGACAAGGGCCGCTTCGTGCGGATCACGTCCGCGGGCCTCAAGGAGAGCCACCCGCACGACATCCAGATGACGGTGGAGGCTCCCAACTACTCCCGCCGGTAGTAGTCGGAGCTTCGTACAGCGCCCCTGGAGCCCGTGGCCGTCAGGCCGCGGGCTCCGCCGCGTCGGGGATACTGGTATGCGGCAGACGGAGCGCCAAGGAAAGTGAAAGGCCACAGACGTGACTGAGATCGAGATCGGGCGCGGCAAGCGCGGCCGCCGGGCGTACGCGTTCGACGACATCGCCGTCGTCCCGAGTCGCCGTACCCGCGACCCCAAGGAGGTCTCGATCGCCTGGCAGATCGACGCCTACCGCTTCGAGCTGCCGTTCCTGGCCGCCCCCATGGACTCGGTCGTCTCGCCCGAGACCGCCATCCGCATCGGCGAGCTGGGCGGCCTGGGCGTCCTGAACCTCGAGGGCCTGTGGACCCGCTACGAGGACCCGGAGCCGCTGCTCGCCGAGATCGCCGAGCTGGACGAGACCGCCGCGACCAAGCGCCTCCAGGAGATCTACGCCGAGCCGATCAAGGAAGAGCTGATCGGCCAGCGCATCAAGGAGGTCCGCGACTCCGGTGTCGTGACCGCCGCCGCGCTCTCCCCGCAGCGCACCGCGCAGTTCTCCAAGGCCGTCGTCGACGCCGGCGTGGACATCTTCGTGATCCGCGGGACGACCGTCTCCGCCGAGCACGTCTCCGGAGCCGCCGAACCGCTGAACCTCAAGCAGTTCATCTACGAGCTCGACGTGCCGGTCATCGTCGGCGGCTGCGCCACCTACACGGCCGCGCTGCACCTGATGCGTACGGGCGCCGCCGGTGTCCTCGTCGGCTTCGGTGGCGGCGCCGCGCACACCACCCGCAACGTCCTGGGCATCCAGGTCCCGATGGCGACCGCCGTCGCCGACGTGGCCGCCGCCCGCCGCGACTACATGGACGAGTCCGGCGGCCGCTACGTGCACGTCATCGCCGACGGCGGCGTGGGCTGGTCCGGCGACCTGCCCAAGGCCATCGCCTGCGGTGCCGACGCCGTCATGATGGGCTCCCCGCTCGCCCGCGCCACCGACGCGCCGGGCCGGGGCTTCCACTGGGGCATGGAGGCCGTCCACGAGGACGTGCCGCGCGGCAAGCGCATGAACCTGGGCACGGTCGGCTCCACCGAGGAGATCCTCACCGGTCCCTCGCACACCCCGGACGGCTCGATGAACATGTTCGGCGCCCTGCGCCGTGCGATGGCCACCACCGGCTACAGCGACCTCAAGGAGTTCCAGCGCGTCGAGGTGACGGTCGCTCCGTCGCAGCACGACAAGCGCTGACCTTCGGTCAGGAGGGCCCGGACCGCTTCGGCGGTCCGGGCCCTTTCCGTTTCCCGCGCCCGCCGGCGCTATTGCGCGCCGATCCGCCAAGGCCGTTGGCTCCGTATGCCGTTAGCTCCGTATAAAGGTTCGAGCATAGGGAATACTGGCGACTTATGGCGCAAAGCAAGTCGTTCAGCGGCAGGGACATGGGCATCGACCTCGGCACCGCGAACACGCTGGTGTACGTACGGGGGAAGGGAGTGGTGGTCAACGAGCCGTCGGTCGTCGCCGTCAACGCCGAGGACGGCAGCGTGCTGTCGGTCGGCTTCGAGGCGAAGGAGACCATCGGCCGCACTCCCTCCAACATCGTCGCCATCCGCCCGCTGCGGGACGGCGTCATAGCCGACTTCGAGATCGCCGAGCGGATGCTGCGGCACTTCATCAAGAAGGTCATGGGCAACCGCCGCTTCTCGCGCCCCCGCGTCGTGGTGTGCGTCCCCTCCGGCATCACCGGCGTCGAGCGCCGGGCCGTCATCGAGGCCGCCGCGGGCGCCGGGGCCCGTCAGGTGCACCTGGTCGAGGAGCCCATGGCGGCGGCGATCGGCGCGGGGCTGCCCGTCAGCGAACCGACCGGCTGCATGGTCGTCGACATCGGCGGCGGTACCACCGAGGTCGCCGTGATCTCGCTGGGCGGCATCGTCACCGCGCGCTCGGTGCGGACGGCGGGCGACGCGATGGACGCGGCCATCATGTCGTACATCAAGAAGGAGTACGCCCTCGCGATCGGCGAGCGCACCGCCGAGGAAATCAAGATGAGCATCGGCTCGGCCTCGCCCACCGGCTACTGGTCGCCGTCCGGGCTCACCGCCCTCACCAAGCAGCTGGAGCGCGACGGCGGCCCGGAGGGGGCGGGCGGCGACCCGGAGGAGACCCAGGGCCTGCGCCCCGGGGACCGTCTGCGGATCCGCGGCCGGGACCAGGTCAGCGGCCTGCCCAAGACGCTCGAGCTGACGGCCGACGAGATCCGGCACGCGCTGACCGAGCCGGTCGACGCGATCGTCATGGCCGTGCGCCAGACCCTCGACGAGACCCCGCCGGAGCTGTCCGGCGACATCATGGACCGGGGCATCGTCCTCACCGGCGGCGGCGCGCTGCTGCGCGGCCTGGACGTGCGGCTGAGCACGGAGCTCGACATCCCCGTCATCGTCGCCGACGACCCCCTCGACTGCGTCGCCGTCGGCACCGGGCGCTGCGTGGAGAACTTCGCGGCGCTGCGCACGGTCCTGGACGCCCAGCCGCGCATGCTGTCGACCGGGCGGCTGTAGGACGTCCTTCCCGGCGCGGCCCTAGAGACGGTGGGCCGCTCCGGCGGGGCTCGCGCCCCGGGTGTCCAGCAGGAGCTGGGCCTTGACCGTGAGCCCCTGCAGGTCGTACGAGCGGTGGTGCTGCAGAAGCACCGTCAGGTCGGCGGCGGCCGCGGCCTCCAGGGGGCAGTCGGCGCGCGGCACGGGCTTGCCCAGGACGCGCCACTGCGGGACGTGCGGGTCGTGGTAGGTGAGCTGGGCGCCCATCTCCATCAGCCGGGAGGCGATCTCGCGGGCGGGCGATCCCTCCTGGTCGCCCACGTCGGCCTTGTAGCCGACGCCCAGCAGCAGCACGCGGGCGCCTCGTGCCGACTTGCCGTGCTCGTTGAGCAGCGTGGCGCAGCGCTGGATGACGTAGCGCGGCATCCGGCCGTTGACCTCCTGCGCCAGCTCGACCATGCGCAGCGGATAGCCGAGGCTGCGGCCCTTGTAGGAGATGTAGTTGGGGTCGATGGGCACGCCGTGGCCGCCCACCCCGGGCCCCGGGCGGAAGGCCTGGAAGCCGAACGGCTTGGTCTCGGCGCAGCGCACGACGTCCCAGAGGTCCACGCCGATGTCGTGGCAGAAGACCGCCATCTCGTTGGCGAGCGCGATGTTGACGTGCCGGTAGTTGATCTCGAGGACCTTGACCGCCTCGGCCTCCCGGGGGCCGCGGGCGCGGACGACGCGTTCGCAGACGCGCCCGTAGAAGGCGGCGGCCGCCTCCGTGCACGCGGGCGTGAGGCCGCCGATGACCTTGGGGGTGTTGGAGTAGCCGTAGTGGCGGTTGCCGGGGTCGAGGCGGCTGGGGGAGTAGGCGAGGTGGAAGTCGTGGCCCGCGCGCAGCCCGGAGCCCGCCTCGAGGACGGGGCGCAGGAAGTCCTCGGTGGTGCCCGGGTAGACGGCCGACTCCAGCAGCACGGTGGTGCGCGGGCGCAGCCTGGCCGCCAGGACGCGGGCCGCCTCGTCGATGGCGCTCAGGTCCAGGGCCCGGTCCTCGCCCAGCCGGGTGGGGGCGCAGATCACGGCCGTACGGACCCTGCCGAGCTCGGCGGGGTCGGTCGTGGCGCGGAATCCGGCGGAGAGCATGCGGCGGATTCCGGCGGCGGTCAGGGATCTGTCGCAGACATCGGCGGGCACCCGGCCGGCCCGGAGCTCGGCGACGGTGCGGGGGTCGGTGTCGTAGCCGACGGTGGGGATGGCGGCGGCGGTGGCGGCCTGGGCGAGGGGGAGTCCGAGGTGGCCGAGACCGATGACGGCGAGATCTGCGGGCATGGGGGGATGCGGTCCTTCCCGGAGGGGATTACCGGCCGGTTTCCGGCGGGGTAGGCCGTTACATCAGGTTAGGCGGATATATGACTGTTTTCCCGTATTGCCATGGGAGAGTCGGTGCCGCGCCGACGGATCGTGGGGTGGATCCGGGGTGACGTCCGGAGGTGGGCCCGGGACGACGCCCGCGGGCGCGCCTGGGATGACGCCCCGGGGTGAACCCGCGTCGGCGGGGGTGGCTTCGGGCGTCCGGCCCGGCCCGCGCGGCCGATCTGGGGCAGCATCGAAGGAGGACGGCCCGTCGTCCGGCGCGACGAGGGTGCACCGGGCGGCGTGCGGCACCGGCAGTGACGGGTCACCGGCGACGGCCGCGACAGCGGTCAGGCGGGAGGCAGTGGTGAGGACAGCGACACTCGGGCCGGCCGAGCGCGGCGAGGCGCTCGCCCGGATGGCGGAGCGGGAACTGGACATCCTGGTGGTCGGCGCCGGCGTCGTCGGCGCGGGCACCGCGCTGGACGCGGCCACCCGGGGGCTGACGACCGGGCTCGTCGAGGCGCGGGACTGGGCGGCGGGCACCTCCAGCCGGTCCAGCAAGCTCATCCACGGCGGGCTGCGCTACCTGGAGATGCTCGACTTCGCCCTGGTGCGCGAGGCCCTCAAGGAGCGCGGGCTGCTGCTGCAGCGGCTGGCGCCCCACCTGGTGAAGCCGGTGCCCTTCCTCTACCCGCTCCAGCACCGGGGCTGGGAGCGCTTCTACGCCGGCGCCGGCGTGGCCCTCTACGACGCGATGTCCGTCTCCTCCGGCCACGGCCGCGGGCTGCCCACGCACCGTCACCTCACCCGCGGCAAGGCGCTGCGGGTCGCGCCCTGCCTGCGCAAGGACGCGCTGATCGGCGCCCTGCAGTACTACGACGCCCAGATGGACGACGCCCGCTACGTCACCACCCTCGTGCGCACCGCGGCCGCCTACGGCGCCGACGCCGCCAACCGGGCCCGGGTCGTCGGATTCCTGCGCGAGGGCGAGCGCGTGGTGGGGGCCCGGGTGCGCGACCTGGAGCAGGGCGGCGAGTTCGAGATCCGGGCCCGGCAGATCGTCAACGCCACCGGGGTGTGGACGGACGACACCCAGCAGCTCATCGCCGAACGCGGCCAGTTCCACGTACGCGCCTCCAAGGGCATCCACCTGGTCGTGCCGAAGGACCGCATCCACTCCACCACCGGCCTCATCCTGCGCACCGAGAAGAGCGTGCTCTTCGTGATCCCGTGGGGCAGGCACTGGATCATCGGCACCACGGACACCGACTGGGACCTCGACAAGGCCCACCCCGCCGCCTCCAGCGCCGACATCGACTACCTGCTGGAGCACGTGAACTCGGTGCTCGCCGTGCCGCTGACGAGGGACGACGTCCAGGGCGTGTACGCCGGGCTGCGCCCCCTGCTGGCCGGCGAGTCGGACGCGACCAGCAAGCTCTCGCGCGAGCACACCGTGGCGCACCCGGTGCCGGGCCTGGTGGTCGTCGCGGGCGGCAAGTACACGACGTACCGGGTGATGGCCAAGGACGCCGTGGACGAGGCGGTCCACGGCCTCGCGCAGCGGGTGGCCGACTGTGTCACCGAGGACGTGCCGCTGGTCGGCGCCGAGGGCTACCGGGCGCTGTGGAACGGCCGCGCACAGCTCGCACGGCGCACGGGCCTGCACGTCGCGCGCGTGGAGCACCTGCTCAACCGGTACGGCTCGCTGGTGGACGAGGTGCTGTCCTACGTACTGGCCGACCCCTCCCTGGGTGAGCCGCTGACCGGCGCCGAGGACTATCTGCGGGCGGAGGTCGTCTACGCCGCCTCGCACGAGGGGGCGCGCCACCTGGACGACGTGCTCACGCGGCGGACGCGGATCTCCATCGAGACCTTCGACCGCGGGACGCGCAGTGCCCGTGAGGCCGCCGAGCTGATCGCCCCCGTGCTGGGGTGGGACGCGGCGCAGATCGACAAGGAGGTCGAGCACTACGAGAAGCGGGTGGAGGCGGAGCGCGAGTCGCAGCGGCAGCCCGACGACCTGACGGCGGACGCGGCCCGGCTGGGCGCGCCGGAGATCCAGCCCATCTGAGGGGTACCGCCCGGAACTCGGACACGCTCAAGCGCCGGTCGGGCAGAACGCGGCACGCAGAAGCCGTGTTTCGGCCCTTTGGGGGATGTGCGTGTCGCTGTTGGTGCGGTAGCTGACCACGCGTCGCCCGTCGGCGGTGCCCAGGGTCTGCACGTACGAGCCGTTGATCTCGCCGTTGTGGCCCCACACGGTGCGGTGGCAGGGCAGCCGGACGGGGAACAGTCCCATGCCGTACCGGCCGCCGGACGCCGTGGTGTCGCGCATCGCGCGCAGCTGAGGCGGCGGCAGCAGCGCGCCGCCGAGCAGGGCCGCGAAGAAGCGGTTGAGGTCGGGAAGGGTGGAGACCAGCTCACCGGCGGCCCCCGCGGCGGAGGGATTGAGGTCGGTGACGTCGGTGAGGGCGTCCGCGCGCAGACGCCCTGACGCGCTGTACGCCCGGCCGTGCGGTGCCGGCAGCGTGAGCCGGACGCCGGGGAAGGTGGTGCCGGCGAGGCGCAAGGGGGTGATGACCCGGCGGCGGGCCTCGGCGGCGTAGGAATGGCCGGTGACCTGACGGATGACCATACCGAGCAGTAGGTACCCCGTGTTGGAGTAGCCGTAGCGCTGTCCGGGTGGTGCGTACGGCGGGTGCGCGAGCGCGGTCCGCAGCAGCGCGTCGGGCGTGTGGGACTCGTAGCGGTGCGTGGCGAAGCCCTGGCCGAAGACGCGGCGGCCGAAGGGCCGGTCATCGGTGTAGGAGAAGAGCCCACTGGTGTGCGTGAGGAGTTGACGGACGGTGACCGGGGGCCCGCCGGCCCCGGCCCGGTGGAGGGCGGCGGCGGCCGCCGCCGGGAGGTGCTCGGCGGCCGGATCGTCCAGGTTCAGCCGGCGTTCGGCGGCGAGCTGGAGGACGACGACGGCGATGACCGTCTTGGTGATACTCCCGGCCCGGAAGCGATCCGTGAGGCGGATGGGGCGTCCGGTCCGTAGGTCCGCGACGCCCGCCGTGCTGAACCGGGCCGCACCATGAGCGTCCTGTGACAGCTGCGCCGCGCCTGGAACCGTACGCTCCGAAACCAGGTCCCCTACAGGGGAGCGGGCGGCGACGCCGCCGCGTCCCGTCGTCACGAAAACCGCCACGACGCAGGTCAGAGCGGCCATGGCCGCCATGAGGCGCGGGAGGGCGGAACGCGTCGGCACGCGCTCATCATCCATGGCCTCTCGGACCCTGGCCTTCCGCCGGTCCGCGGATGAGAGACAATGGTCGCTCTGCCAGGGTCGGTTGGTCGCAGAGCTGATTGCCAGAGGGGACGCATGTCGGAGGCGGAGCAGACGCAGGGCACGGCAGGGCGCCTCCTCGCCGGGCGATACCGCCTCGGGGACGTCCTCGGGCGCGGTGGCATGGGCACGGTCTGGCGGGCGACGGACGAAACCCTGGGCCGGGTCGTCGCGGTGAAGGAGCTGCGCTTCCCCGCCAACATCGACGAGGACGAGAAGCGACGCCTCATCACGCGCACTCTGCGTGAGGCCAAGGCCATTGCCCGTATCCGCAGCGCCGGCGCGGTCACCGTCTACGACGTCGTCCACGAGGACGACCGTCCGTGGATCGTCATGGAGCTCATCGAGGGCCGCTCGCTCGCCGACGTCATCCGCGAGGACGGACCGCTGAAGTGGCGCAGAGCCGCCGAGGTCGGCCTCGCCGTCCTCGACGTGCTGCGCGCCGCGCACCGCGAGGGCATCCTGCACCGCGACGTGAAGCCCTCCAACGTGCTCATCGCGGACGACGGCCGCGTCGTCCTCACCGACTTCGGGATCGCCCAGGTCGAGGGCGACCCGTCGGTCACCTCGACCGGCATGCTCGTCGGTGCCCCCTCGTACATATCCCCCGAGCGGGCCCGCGGCCAGAAGCCCGGCCCCCGGCCGACCTGTGGTCGCTGGGCGGCCTGCTCTACGCGGCCGTCGAGGGTGTCCCGCCGTACGACAAGGGGTCGGCCATAGCGACCCTCACCGCCGTCATGACCGAGCCCCTGGGGCCGCCGCGCAACGCCGGCCCGCTGGCCGAGGTGATGTACGGACTGCTCGCCAAGGACCCGCAGAAGCGGCTCGACGAGGCCGGCGCGCGGGCGCTGCTGACGGACGCCGTCAACGCCCCCGACGAGCGCCTTCCCAAGCCGCCCGAGCCCACCCCCGACCTGGACGCCACCCAGGCCATCGTCATGCCGTCCATACCGGAGAAGCCCTCCCCGTCCTCGTCGGCGGGCCGATCGTCGTCCAAGGCGAAGAAGGACGGCTACGGCAAGGGCGGCTACGGCGGCTACACGGGCGGCCGGTCGTCGGGGTCGTCGCCCGCGGCCGGTTCCTCCTCCTCCGCCGCCTCTGCTTCTGCCTCTGCCTCGTCCGGGGCGTCCGTCAGGTCGTCGTCCCCGGTCTCCGCCAGGAGCTCGCGTCCGGGTGACGCGGCCACGGAGCGCACGCGGGGAGCGTTCCGCCCGCTGCGCGACGACACTCCGTCGAGCTCGTCCGTCACCGCCGAGCCCGAAGGGTCCGCGCAGCCCGTGAAGCTGCGGGTGGACAGCGTCGCCGCCGGCGCCCGCGCCAACCGGGGCGGCCGGGTCACCACGTACGGCCGCGCGTCGATCACCGACGTCGTGCCGCGCCGCGTGCTGCTCATCGCGGCGGTCGTCGTCGTGCTGGCCGTCATCGGCACCGTGCTCGCCCTCGCCCTGAGCGGCGGCGACAAGGACGAGAACGGCAAGGGCGGTTCCACCACCCCGCACAAGAAGGCCTCGGTCTCGTCGGTGACGTCCGTGTACGGCACCCCGGCCGACGGCACGCGCGACGTTCCGCGCGCAAACTGACCGTACCGACACCCTGAGCCGGTCGGGGACCGGTCCGCAGGCATACCCGGTGCCGGGCCGGGGGACGTACTGAGCCGTACGGGCCCGAAGGGGCGGGTTCGGCACGTATCGTGAGTCGTCGTGGACCGTACGCAGCCGCAATAAGCGTGGAACGACCGCCTTTGATGGTCGTTCGGGCAATGGTGGGCGGATCGCACGTTCGGGCGGATCGCACGTTTGGGGAGGCGTCGTGGACGACTACGCGGGCCGGGTGCTCGCCGACCGCTACCGCCTGCCGCTGCCACCTTCCGAGGCGTTCGAACTCGTGGAGACCCGGGCCTTCGACACATACAGCGGTCAGGAGGTCCTGGTCCGGCAGATTCCGCTGCCCGAGCTCGTGGACGCCGACGTCGTGGGCGACGGGGGCGCATACGGAACCGGGGCCGGGACAGGGTCCGGAACCGTGGCCCGGGGCCGGCCCGGGGGCAGAGCGGGCGGCGGGGGCACGGGCCGGCCGGCCCAGGGCACCGGCGACCCGGCGGTGCGCCGCGCGCTGGCGGCCGCGACCGCCGCCGCGCAGATCCCCGACCATCCCCGGCTCGACCAGGTCTTCCACGTCTTCGCCGAGGCGGGCAGCCTGTGGATCGTCAGCGAGTTCGTCTCCGCCCGGCCGCTCGCCGCGCTCCTCGCCGAGCGCACCCTCACCCCGCACCGCGCCGCCGAGGTCGCCGCCGACGTCCTCACCGCCCTGCGCGCCCTTCACTCCCAGGGCTGGACCCACCGCAACATCACCGCCCGCACCGTCCTCATCTGCGACGACGGCCGTGCCATTCTCACGGGCCTGGCCGCCGGCGCGGCCGAGGAGGCCCTGTGCGGCTACGACCCCGTCCCTCGCACACCTCCAGTGGTTCCGGCGGTCCCTGGGGTCCCAGCGGTTCCAGGGGTCCCGGGACCGTCGTACCCCTCGGCAGGTGCCGTCGGCCAAGGGGGCCTTGCCGGCCGTGGCCGGCCCACCCCGGCCGGCGGGCCCGCCCGTGGGGACGCCGGCGACGGGGACGCCTCGCGTAACGCCCGCGCGGTGCGTTCCGGTGCCATCGCCGCGTACCACGCGGCGGCCCGTGCCGCCGCCGCGCGCGCGGCGGCCGAGGCCACATCCGTACCGGCGGCCGGAGCATCCACCTGGGGCGGTGGAAGCGCCGCCAGTGGCACGGCGCCCGCGCCCGGCTCCACCCCGCCGCGGAGCCCGGACACCCTGCTGCACGGCCCCTCGTCCGGCCGCGGCGGCCGTCCCGGCACCGGAACGGCCGCGCCGGAGCCCGGCCCGGCCCACCCCACGCCGCCCGCCGTCGCAGGCGAGCTCCGGCCCGAAGCCCTCTCTGTCCCCTCCCCGGGGCCGGCGGAGGGGTGGGGCCATGCCGGAGGTCCCGGCAGCGCCCTGGCCGCCGAGCGGGCCCGGCAGGCGCGCATGGTCGTGGTGGGCGCCGTCACCGAGCGCTGGGCACCCGAGCAGGCCTGGCCGGTCCAGGAGAACTGGCAGCTCGCGCCCCCCGTCGGGCCCGCGGCCGACCTGTGGGCGCTGGGCGCGCTGCTCTTCCGCGTCGTGCAGGGGCACGCCCCCTACCCGGAGGACAGCACCGCCGAGCTCGTGCAGATCGTCTGCGCCGAACCTCCCGCGTACGCCGAGGAATGCGGCGCGCTGCGGCCCGTCGTCGAGTCCCTGATGCGCAAGGACCCGGCCGAGCGCCCGGAGTTCGAGGAACTGCGGGGCTGGCTCCGCTCGCTCATCCGGTCGGCCCCGGAGCCGGACATCGGCAGCCGCACGGTCACCGTGCCGTCGCTCGGTACGCCCGCCTCCACCGACGCGCGCCGGCTGCCTGTCGTCCGGCGGCGCGGCGAAGTCGCCCGCCGCCGGCGCGGCCGCGCCTCCTCGGAGACGGCGGCGGCCGCACACGGACGGCACAAGCGAACGGCCAAGGACCAGGGCCGGGCCCCGCAGGCCCACGAGCGCGGCCGGTTCCACACCGTGGGGCACCTCCGCGAGGAGCGGGTGGACACCGCACCGTCCCCCCACCGTCTGGGCCGGATGCTGCTCGGCCTGATCCTGCTCACCCTGATCGCGGCCGTGCTGTACGCGCTGCTGTTCATGCCACGCGCGGAGGAGAGCGCGGGGCAGGCGCCGACGGACCGCACCGGCACCCCGGAAGCGCTGAGCGCCGCCCCCAACTATCCCGGCTCCGCCGGACGGGTGGGCCAGACCGCCGCCTCCGGAGCGCAGGACGAGCGCACCGGCGGGTCCGGGAGGTCCGGCGGTGTCGCCAAGGGGTTCACCCTGCGCAAGGACGCCAAGGGCTTCACCGTGGCCGTCGCCGAGGGCTGGCAGCGCCGGGGCGAGAACGAGCGGGGTCAGGTCGTCTACGTCGGCGGCGACTACGAGCTGATCGTGGTGCCGGGGCGGGACAAGGTGTCGGAGTTCGGCAGCGACCCGATGGCCTACCAGCAGGACAAGGAGCCCGAGCTGGCCCCGTACCGTTCCTCGTCCTGGTCCGGCTCCTCCGGCCTGCGCCGCAGCGACGTGGGCGGCGCGGCGGCGGAGGGCGCCTTCAACTGGAACGACAGCAGCGGCCGGCAGGTCTATGTGCGCAACGCCGCGATGATCCGGGCCGACCGCTATCACCTGCTGCTGGTCAGGGGCCCGATGGACGAACAGCGCTCGGTGGACGCCTTCTTCGAGCAGGCCGTGGGCACGTACCGGGCCCACGGCTGAGGTCCGGCTGAGGCTGAGGCCGGCCGCCCCCCCGGCCGCCCCCGGTCGGTCAGCTGGTGAAGCGCTCCCGCAGCTTGTACTTGAGGACCTTGCGCAGCGTGTCGTTGCGCGGCAGCGCGTCGACGGTCTCCAGCTGCTCGGGCAGCTTGTGCACGGCCAGCCCCGCCTTGCGCAGGTGGGCGGTCACCTCGCCCAGGGTCAGGGGCGCCGCTCCCGGGGGTTGTTCGACGACCGCGCAGACCCGCTCGCCGCGCGCGGCGTCGGGCAGGCCGATCACGGCGACATCGGCCACGCCCGGCAGCCCGTGGAGGAGCTGCTCGATCTCCTGGGCCGAGATGTTCTCGCCCTTGCGGATGATGATGTCCTTCGCTCGCCCGGTGAGCACGAGGTAGCCGTCCTCGGTGAGGTGTCCGAGGTCGCCGGTGATGAGCCGGCCGCCGGCGTCGAACGCCTCGGCGGTCCGCTCGGGATCGAGGTAGCCCCGGCAGACGGCCTCGCCCCGCAGCCGTATCTCCCCGTCCGTACCGGCCGGCACCGGTTCGCCGTCGGGTCCGACGACATGGATTTCCATGCCCGCGGGCGGCCTGCCCTCCGTGGTAGCCAGCCTGTCCGCCGGGTCGTTCGGGGAACCCATGGTGATCATCGGGGCCTCGGTCATGCCGTACCCGTGCGCGAGCGCGCACCCCAGCTCGCGGACGACCTCGCCGTACATTTCGGGTGGCCGGGGCGCGCCGCCGCCCGCCATGAGGCGCAGGGTGGGGATGAGCCTGCGGCCGGGATCCTTGCGCTGCTCGGCGAGGAACATCGAGTAGAACGGCGTCGACCCGCCCGCCACCGTCACGCCGTGGCGGCGGTAGGCGCCCAGCGAGCCCGGCAGGGAGAAGTACTCCAGCAGAAGGGCCGGGAAGCCCCGCAGGAGAACGGTGACGGTGTAGTCGGGGCCCGCCACGTGCGCGTACGGGAAGGCCATCGAACCGACGTCGTCGGACGTGAGGCCGAGTGCGTCGGCGAGACAGGCCCCTGAGGCGATGAGGCTTCGGTCGGTGTGCAGGGCGCCCTTGGGCTCGCTGGTCGTTCCGGACGTCCAGTACACCCAGCGGACGTCCGTGCCCCGGGCGGGCGGGGGCGGCAGAAGCGCCGGGTCGGCCTCCGGCAGTGCGTCGTAGGCGGTGAACACCAGCGGCGGATCGGGAAGCGTCAGGGCGAGCCGGTGGGCCATCGCCGTGTGGTCGAAGCCCCGCCACACACCCGGTACCGCGAAGAACTCGGCTTCGGTGGCCCGCAGCGCGTGGCCCACCTCGCGGTCGCGGCAGTAGGGGATGAGCGGCGTCTGGAGAGCGCCCAGGCGGGCCAGTGCGAGGCTGAGGACGACGGTCTCGATGCGCGTGGGCAACTGCCAGGCCACGCGGCTTCCCGGCCGGAGCCCCAGGGTGTGCAGCCAGGCGGCGACGCCTTCGGCCCTCTCGCGCAGGCCGCCGAACGTCAGGCGGCGGTCGTCGCCGGGCGCGCTTGCGGTGCTGCCGGCCGGCGCATCGGGCGGCCCGGGTGCCTCCGGCGGTTCGTCGGCCTGGATCAGCGCCGGAGCGTCGGGGGTGAGGGCGGCACGCCGCTCGAGGAGTTCCCACAGGGTGTGCGAGCGGGCGAGGTCCCGGTCGGTGCCGGACTGCATGGCGGCCTCCGCACTGAACTGACGTGCTGTCATGTAGGGCGGGAGCGTAGGGCGTCACACCTTGTCGGTCCAGGGGGTGCGGGCTAGCCTCCGCAAGAGAACTGACGGAGCGTCAGATAGTAGAGGGGAGTCGTCCTCATGGAGCTGCCGCGCATCGTCAGCGTCGACGACCACGTCATCGAGCCGGCCCACCTCTTCGACAGCTGGCTGCCCGCCAAATACCGTGACCGCGGACCCCGGTCCGTCACCACCGGTATCGGTGAGCTGGTGTACACCGGCGGCAAGTATCGCGTCACCATGGACCCGGACGGGCCGCCGGCCGACTGGTGGGTCTACGAGGACCTCCGCTTCCCCTACAAGCGCAACATCGCCGCCGTGGGATTCGACCGCGACGACATGACCCTGGAGGGCATCACCCGGGAGGAAATGCGGCCGGGCTGCTGGGATCCGGCGGAGCGCCTGAAGGACATGGACCTCAACCATGTCGAGGCGTCCCTGTGCTTCCCGACCTTCCCCCGCTTCTGCGGCCAGACCTTCGCCGAGGCGCGTGACAAGGAGGTCGCTCTCGCCTGCGTCCGCGCCTACAACGACTGGATGGTCGAGGAATGGTGCGGTGACAGCGGCGGCCGGCTCATTCCGCTGTGCATCGTCCCGCTGTGGGACATCGGCCTCGCCGTCGCGGAGATCCGGCGCAACGCGGCCCGCGGCGTGCGGGCCATGACCTTCAGCGAGCTTCCCACCCACCTGGGCCTGCCCAGCATCCACAGCGGCTACTGGGATCCCCTCTTCGCCGTCTGCCAGGAGACCGGCACCGTCGTCAACATGCACATCGGCTCCTCCTCGCAGATGCCCGCCGCCTCCCCCGACGCACCGGTCGCCGTGCAGGCGACCCTGTCCTTCAACAACGCCATGGCATCGATGTCGGACTTCCTCTTCAGCGGCGTCCTGGTCCGCTTCCCCGGCCTCAAACTGGCCTACAGCGAGGGCCAGATGGGCTGGATCCCCTACGCCCTCGAGCGCGCGGACGACGTCTGGCGGGAGCACCGCGCCTGGGGCGGCGTACGCGACCTGATCCCCGAACCTCCCTCCACCTACTACTACCGGCAGATCTTCTGCTGCTTCTTCCGCGACAAGCACGGGATCGCCTCACTCGACGCCGTGGGCCGCGACAACGCCACCTTCGAGACCGACTACCCCCATGTGGACTCCACCTTTCCGCACACCAAGGAGGTGGCCCTCGACCACGTACGGGGTCTGGACGAGGAGACCGTCCACAAACTCATGCGCGGCAACGCCATCCGGATGCTCGGCCTGGACCTCGACGACACGGACGCGTGAGCGCCATGGACCTCACCCTCAGCGCGGAGGACGAGGACTTCCGCCGGCAGCTGCGCGCCTGGCTGCGCCGGACGCTGCCCACGCTGCCCCCCAAGCCGTCCCCCGCGAACTGGCCCGCCCGCCGCGCCTACGACTGCGCGTGGCAACGCGCCCTGTACGACGCCGGTTACGCGGGCCTGCACTGGCCCGCCGACTCCGGCGGCCGGGGCGCCACCCCCACCCAGCACCTGATCTTCCTCGAGGAGACCGAGCGCGCCGGAGCCCCCTACGTGGGCGCCAACTTCGTGGGCCTGCTGCATGCAGGGCCCACCATCGCCGTCGATGGCACCGCCGCCCAGCGGGCCCGCTGGCTGCCACCCGTCCTGCGCGGCGAGGAGGTGTGGTGCCAGGGCTTCTCGGAGCCCGAGGCCGGCTCCGACCTCGCTTCCCTGCGCACTCGCGCGGTGCGCGACGGCGACGCGTACGTCGTCACCGGCAGCAAGATCTGGACCTCGCACGCCGAGGTCGCCGACTGGTGCGAACTCCTCGTCCGCACCGACCCCTCCACCCCGGGCCATCGCGGCCTGACCTGGCTCGCGATGCGCATGGACACCCCCGGTGTGACCGTGCGCCCGCTGCGCACCCTGGCCGGTTCCACGGAGTTCGCCGAGGTGTTCCTCGACGAGGTGCGGGTGCCGGTCGCCCATCGCGTGGGGGCCGAGAACGACGGCTGGCGCGTCACCATGGTCACCCTCTCCTTCGAGCGCGGCACCGCCTTCGCCGGGGAGGTCGTCGCCTGCCGCCGCACCGTGGCGCTGCTCGCCCGAACGGCAAAGGAGAACGGGCGCTGGGACGATGCCGTGCTCCGCCGGGCACTGGGACGTCTGAACGCCGAATTCTCTGCGCTGTGGCGGCTTGCCCAGTGGAATGCGAGCGAGGCCGAGCACGGGCTTCGCACCGGTGGCAGCGGAGTGCCGGGGGTGGGGGCCTCGGTCTTCAAGTTGCGCTATTCCAGGGCCCGTCAAGATCTGTACGACACGGCGGCCGACATCCTCGGGCCCCTGTCGCTGGACACCGCACACGAGTGGACCCTCGAGCGTCTCTCCTCTCTCTCGTACACCATCGCCGCCGGTACGACCCAGATCCAGCAGAACATCATTGCCGAGCGCATGCTCGGTCTTCCCAGAGGGCGGTGAGAGCGATCATGGATTTCCGGCTGAGCGACGACCAGCGGGCGCTGCGGGCGGGAATGCGCGATCTCCTGGCGGCGCGATTTCCCCGGGAGAAGCTCCGGGAGGCGGTGGAATCGGAGGTGGGCGGGACAGCCGGTCTTGACCGCACCCTGTGGCGGGAGTTGGGGGAAGCGGGCCTGTTCTCGCTGCGGCTGCCGGAGGTGGACGGCGGGGCCGCTCTCGGGCTGCCCGAGGCCGTACTTCTCTTCGAGGAGGCGGGGAGGGTCCTGCTTCCCGGACCGCTGGTCGCCACCCACCTCGCGGCGGGCCTGGTGCCCGGTGCCGCTGAAGGTACAGCCGTGGTGACGGCTCTCGAGAGCTCCGGCACGGTCGAACATCTCGGCTCGGCGGACGCCGTGCTGCTGCTCGGCGGGCCGACGGTCCGTGTCCTGGAACCGGGCGACAGCTGGCCACCGGCCATGGGCCCCGCTCGGCCCCTCACATCGGTGGATCCCGCAACCCCCTTGCATCATGTACCGGAAGCCGGTGGTGTCCCGCTCGCGGCCGTCCCTGTCGCCGGCGCACCCGATGCCGCCCTGCTGTGCCGCGAGGCCTCCTTGCTGACCGCCGCGCAGCAACTCGGCAGCGCGGTCCGCACGCTGTGGATGGCGGTGTCCCATGTGCAGGACCGCCGGCAGTTCGGCCGCCCTGTCGGGGCGTTCCAAGCGGTGCAGCACCTCTGCGCGAACATGCTCGCGCGTACGGAAATCGCACGCAGTAGCGTCTATGCCGCATCGCTGACGGTTACCCCAAGTGACATTTCCGGGGCGAAACTGCTCGCCGATGAGGCTGCTGTCCGTAATGCCCGTGACTGTTTGCAACTGCACGGCGGTGTCGGCTTCACCTGGGACGCGGATGTCCATCTCCACCTGAAACGGGCTTGGGTCCGACGTATGCAGTGGCAGTCGACGGCTGAGGCCGAGGAGGAGCTGGCGGCGGCCCTCCTGGGCGGCCCGGAGAATTGCTCGGCGGAAATCGCGAACCGTACGAATGGCGCTGTGTAATCGATGTGGGTGAATTACCCGGCTTATCGCTGCCGAATGATCACGCTGCGTCGATATCGAGTTGTGTTCTTCGCGTAACTCGTCACAGTGCGGAGTCGCGGCGCCCCTCGGGTACCCTCCGTGGGGTGCGAGTGGTTCAGAGGCGCAACAAAGTCGGCGGGCCCGAAGGGGCTGATGTGCCGGGTCGGCCAATGCGCTGCGCTCGCATCGGTCCGGGGCGCGAAACGCCCCGGCGTTCGAGTCCCCGCGGCGCGCGTCGCACAGTATGCAGCACGCATACTCCTTTGCGCCGGAATATGCCTGAAGCGCTTGTTGGGGTAACTGAACGTCAACCATGCTGTCTCGAGAGGATGTCACATTCTGTGATCTCCCCAAGACGCGAGGCGTTGTGTCCGCCGGTTCGGATGGTGTGAGCGGTGCAGGTGCTTCAGATGCAGATGGAGGTTCGGGCCGACCCCGCGGAAGTGGGCCGGGCTCGGCGGTGGGCGCGGTCGCGGCTGGCCGGATCGGGCATAGGGGTCGATGAACCTCTCGCCGAGACGCTGATCCTGCTGATCTCGGAATTGGTCACCAACGCCGTGGTGCACACCGGATGCCCCGCCGTGCTGCGGATGCTCCTCCCCGGTGTGGGCGGCGTCGCGGGCGCGGCGGGCAGGGCGGGCAACGGCACCGTCCGCGTCGAGGTGGCCGACGTCAGCGCCCGCGAGCCCCGGCGCCGCCGGGCGGACGGCGACGAGACGGGCGGCAGGGGACTGGAGTTGGTCGACGGCCTCGCCGACCGCTGGGGCTGGCACAGGGAGGGTGCCGGCAAGCGCATCTGGTGCGAGGTCGATCGCGGGGAGCCGTACTGGAGTGGTGTTTTTGAGCCACAACACGCCGCGACAAATCGGGCTTAGTCGACAAAGTCCAGACCAGGTGTTGACGTGAAGTGGTCACGTGATCACCCTTGGATGCAGCGATTCGTTGCGAGGGGACGTCGAGAGGCCCGTCTTCCAGGGCTGCCTTGGCGAGTGCGGGTCGCGATCCGGCGCGACAACAGGGCTCGGGCGCCGGAGCTGGGTGGCGGCGTACGGTGCCGTGCTCGGGGTGCGCATCTGTGCGCCGCCGCCCGCCCGTCCTCACGAGGGGCTGAGGGCCCGGCCGTGCCGTGCGGCGCCGTCCTCAGAGAATGGCCACCGGGGCCACCGGTGTTCCCGTGCCGCCCACGAACGGTTCCGGCATCGCCGCCAGCAGGAACGCGTAACGCCGCGCTTCCGCGCAGGCCTCCGAAAGACCCTCGAGGTTCCAGTTCTGACCCTGCGGCATGCCCATCTCCACCAGGTGGAGCGCGTGAACGGGCATCCAGAGGTCCTCGATCTCCGGCGGGAAGATCTCGAAGGTGAGAGTGTCGTTGGCGACGGCCGCGACGTCCCGTGTGTGGAACCATTCCGGTGTGCGAATCGAAAGGCCGGGCGAAGGATAGGCGTACGCCTGCTTGTCGCCCGCGAGGTAGCGCTGGATCTGGCCAGTCCGCACCAGCACGATGTCGCCGGGCCGGACCGTAACCCCCGCCAACTCCGCCGCCGCTTCCAGGTCCTCGGGCGACACCGCGTGGTCGCCGTCGAGCCGGCTCACACCCCTGGCCCGCGCCACGTCGAGCAGCACGCCGCGCGAGACGATGTGCCCCGCCTTCTCGACGCCGTGGAACGCCGCGCGCCCATGAGCGGTGATCGAGTCCGCGGGGCGACCGTTGTAGAGCTTGCCGCTGTGCGAGACGTGGGCGAGTCCGTCCCAGTGCGTACCGGCCTGAAGGCCCATGGTCACGACGTCGTCGCTCGTGGCGACGGTCCCGGGGCCGAACATCTCCATGTTGACCGCGACCATGGTGTGCAGGGGGTTGACCCTGCCCGGGATCACGCCCGTCTGGATCCCGTCGTGCTGCAGCGGCACGGCCAGCGGAACGCGGCGCCCGCTCGCGACGGTCGCGACAGCGGCGCGCACGACATCGTCGGTGATGAGGTTGAGGGTGCCGATCTCGTCCGCCTCGCCCCACCGACCCCAGTTGTTCAGCCGTTTGGCCAGCTCATGGAACTCGGCCGGCAGCGCCATGGGTGCCCTCCCCGAAGTAGTCGGCCCCTCGCGGCCGTTTTCCGCTTCGCTGCATGTCTTGTGCTCGGACTCGCCCTGCCGAAAAATCTAACGGATCGTCAGATCGGGCGGGAAGGGGTGCACCATGGGGAACTTCCTGGCAGGCAAGGTGGTCGCCGTCACCGGAGCCGGGCGGGGCATCGGCCGGGCGGTCGCCCTGGCCTGCGCGGCGGAGGGAGCCCGGGTCGTCGTCAACGACTACGGCGTGTCCATCACCGGCGACGCGCCGACGAGCGAGGTCGCGACGGCCGTGGCCAAGGAGATCACGGCGGCCGGCGGCGAAGCGGTCGCCGTCGCGGACGACGTGGCCACCATGGAAGGCGGTCAGCGGATCGTCGACACGGCGCTGGCGCGGTACGGACGGCTCGACGGCGCCGTGTGCGTCGCGGGCATCCTCCGCGAACGGATGATCTTCAATATGACCGAGCAGGAGTGGGATCCGGTCATCGCCACCCATCTCAAGGGCACCTTCACCGTCTTCCGGGCCGCCTCCGCGGTCATGCGCAGGCAGCGCGGCGGAGCCCTCATCGGGTTCACCAGCGGCAGCCACCAGGGGAGTGCGTCCCAGGCCAACTACGCCTCCGCCAAGGGCGCGGTCATCTCCCTGGTCCGCAGTGCCGCGCTGGGGCTGCACAAGTACGGGGTGACGGCCAACTGCGTGGCCCCCGTGGCCCGCACCCGGATGTCCGCCAACGTGCCGGCGGAGCTGAAGGAGATCGGCGAGCCGGAAGACGTCGCCGCACTGGTGGTCTACTTGCTCAGCGAGCGTGCCCGCCAGGAGGGGATCACCGGGCAGGTCTACACCGTGGCCGGACCCAAGATCGCGGTCTGGGCCCAGCCCCGCGAACTCCGTGCCGCCTACGCCGAAGGACCGTGGACCCCCGACCGGATCGCCGACCTCCTCCCCGGAACGGTCGGCACGGACCCGATGCCCATGCTGGAGCGGCTCCGGGAGATGGCCGATGCGGCCGCCGCCGGTGAACGTCCCAACGCGTGACGCGTCCACCGCGAGGCAGGCCAGGGAGAGGCAATGGACTTTGCATTCGGGCCGGAGGACGACGCGTTCCGCCACGAGGCGCGCGCCTGGCTGGCCGAGCACCTCGCCACCGGCCGGCCCCGCACGGTGGGCCGCGACTGGGAGCGCGAACTGGGCGACGGCGGCTGGATCGGCCTCGGGTGGCACGCATCCCGCGGCACCTTCGGAAACCGCACCGCGACCCTGACCGGTCAGGTCGTCTGGGCCGAGGAATACGCCCGTGCCCAGGCGCCCGCCCGCCTCGGCCACATCGGTGAGAACCTGCTGGCCCCCACCCTCCTCGCCCACGGCGACGACTCCCAGTGCGCCCGCTTCCTCCCCGCCATCGCCCGGGGCGAGGAGCTGTGGTGCCAGGGCTACAGCGAACCGGGGGCGGGATCGGACCTCGCCGCCGTCCGGACCCTCGCGAAGCGGGCGGACCGGGGCCGCACGTACCGGATCACCGGACAGAAGATCTGGACCTCGCTCGCCCACGAGGCCGACTGGTGCTTCGTGCTGGCCCGCACCACCGAGGGGTCACGGCGGCACCACGGACTCTCCTTCCTTCTCGTGCCGATGGACCAGCCCGGCCGCATCGAGGTCCGCCCGATCCGGCAGCTGTCGGGAGAGGCCGACTTCAACGAGGTGTTCTTCGACGGTGCGGTGGCCGGCGCCGAGCACCTGGTCGGCGGTGAGGGCAACGGCTGGCGGGTCGCGATGGGCCTCCTCGCGCGCGAGCGCGGAGTGTCCACCCTCACCCAGCAGATCGGCTTCGCCGTCGAACTGGCGCGCGTGATCCGCCTGGCCGTACGGACCGGTGCCGCAGCGGAGCCGGTGGTACGGGACCGGCTCGTACGGCAGTGGGCCGACCTGCAGGCCATGCGCTGGAACGCGCTGCGGACCCTGGGGGCCGACGGTGACCCCGGGGCCGCCAGTGTGGCCAAGCTGCTGTCGGGCGGGTGGCACAGACGGCTCGGCGAACTGGCGATGCAGGTGCGTGGCGCCCCCGCCGCCCTGGGACCGGACGACTGGCACGCCGACAGGCCGTACCGACTGGACGCCCTGCAACGCCTGTTTCTCTTCAGCCGAGCCGACACCATCTACGGCGGCTCGGACGAGATCCAGCGCAACATCATCGCCGAGCGCGTACTCGGCCTGCCGAAGGAGGCCCGGCCATGAGGGCGTACGGACACTGGATCGCCGGCGCCTGGCACGCGCCGGATAAAGGGCACTATCCAGTTGTCAATCCGGCGACCGAAGAGGTCGTCGGGGAGGCCCCGGAGGCGACTCCCGCCGAAGTCGCCGACGCCGTGACCGCCGCGCGGGCCGCGCAGAGCGGCTGGTCCCGTACCGCACCGCGCGAGCGCGCGGCCGTCCTGGACCGGATCGCTGATCTGTTGACGGAACGAGGAGGGGACCTCGTGCCCCTTCTCCAGGCCGAGACGGGCGCAACCCTCCGCGTCGCCTCGGCGTTGCAGTTGCCCGCGGCAGCGGACCGCTTCCGGCGCTACGCGCGGGGCGCCATGGAACCGCACGTCCTCCCGCTCGCGCCGTGGCCCGCCAAGGCGAGCCCGCTGGCCCCCGGCGGCCTGATCGGCGCCGCCGCGGTCCGTCGCCCCGTGGGCGTCGTCGGCTGCATCACCTCCTACAACTTCCCGGTCGTCAATCTCGCGGGCAAAGTGGCCCCTGCCTTGGCCATGGGAAACACCGTGGTCGCCAAGCCGGCACCACAGGACCCGCTCTGCTGTCTCGAACTGGGACCGCTCTTCCGGGAGGCCGGCCTCCCGGACGGAGTGTTCAACGTGGTCACCGGATCGGGCGCGGGCGCCGGAGAAGCGCTCGTGGCCCACCCCGGCGTCGACATGGTCAGCTTCACCGGTTCCACCGCGGTGGGAAGGAAGATCGCCGAGACAGCGGGGAGGTCGATGAAGCGCACCCTGATGGAGCTGGGTGGTAAAGGCGCAGCCATCGTCCTGGGGGATGCCGACGTCAAGGTGCTCGAGTCGGCGATCGGGGCGGTCGGTTCGGTCTGGTCCTTCCACAGCGGGCAGGTCTGTACAGCGCCGACCCGCGTGCTCGTCCATCGATCGCTGTACGAGCGGGTCGTCACCGGGCTCACACGCTACGCCGGGGCACTGACAATCGGGAGCCCTGTGGATAACTCCGTGATCGTCGGCCCGGTGATCTCGGCCGCGCAGCGCGACCGCGTCGAGGCCCAGGTCGCCAAAGCACGGGACGAAGGCGCCCGGATCGCCGTGGGAGGCACCCGCCCCGGAATCCGTCCCGGGTTCTACGTCGCCCCCACCCTGATCACCGACGCCAACCCCGAGATGGCCGTCGCCCGTGAAGAACTCTTCGGCCCCGTCGTGGTGGCCCTCGCCTTCGACGACGAGGACGAGGCGGTCCGTATCGCTAACGGAACCTCCTACGGCCTCTACGACTACGTCTTCAGCACCGACACCAGCCGCGCCTGGGCCCTCGCCGCCCGGCTGCGCAGCGGGAACGTCGGCATCAACACCGTCCAGCGGCACCCCGAGGCGCCCTTCGGGGGCTTCAAGGAGAGCGGCGTCGGGCGCGACGGCGGTTCCTTCGCACTCCACGCCTACAGCGAACTCCAGTCGGTCGTCTGGCCGTCGTGACCCGCACCGCCGGGCCGTCGTGATCAGCGGTCCCGCCATGCCATCCGCCCCAGCGCCGGAGAGGACAACCATCCATGCGAGGCGTCATCTTCGACGGCAAGCGCCCGCAGGTCGTCGACGACTTGGAGGTCCGGGATCCGGGTCCGGGCGAGGTCCTGGTCGCCGTCGCCGCCGCAGGCCTGTGCCACAGCGACCTCTCGGTCGTCGACGGCGGCATCTCCTACCCCGTCCCCGTGGTGCTCGGCCATGAGGGCGCGGGGGTGGTCGAGGCGGTCGGTCCGGGCGTCGGCCACGTCACGCCCGGCGATCACGTCGCGCTGTCCACGCTGGCCAACTGCGGTGCGTGCCCCGACTGCGACCGCGGCCGACCGACCATGTGCCGTACGTCGATCGGCAGACCAGGCACGCCGTTCTCGCGCCGTGGAGAGAGGCTGTTCCAGTTCGCCTCCTGTTCCGCCTTCGCGGAGCGCACGGTCGTCAAGGCCGTTCAGGCGGTCAGGCTCCCTTCCGACGTGCCACTGATCCCCGCGGCCCTCATCGGCTGCGGGGTGCTGACCGGTGTCGGCGCGGTCCTCAACCGCGCCCGGGTGGGTCAGGGCGAGTCCGTACTCGTCATCGGCGCGGGTGGCATCGGGCTGAACGTTCTGCAGGGCGCGCGGATCGCCGGGGCGTCCACCGTTGTCGCCGTCGACGCCAACCCGGCGAAGGGGCCGCTGGCCCTGCGCTTCGGCGCCACGCACTTCGTCGACGCCTCTGCCGTACCGGACGTGCTGTCGGCGGTGCGGGAGATCCTGCCGACGGGAGTTGATCATTCGTTCGAGTGTGTCGGCGATCCCCGCCTCGTGCGGCAGGCGATCGACCTCCTCGACCGGCACGGACAGGCGGTACTGCTGGGCGTGCCGCCCGCCGGTGCGGAGGCGTCGTTCCGCGTCTCGTCCCTCTACCTGGACAAGTCGGTCCTCGGCTGCCGCTACGGCTCCTCCCGGCCGCAGCACGACATCGCTCTCTACGCGCAGCTGTACCGCGAAGGGCTGCTCAAGCTCGACGAGCTGATCAGCGAGGTATACCCGGTCGAGGATTTCGAACGTGCCGCCGCCGACGTGATCAACCGTACGGTGGCGCGCGGCGTCCTTTCCTTCGACCAGTAGGGGCATCGAGCGCTGTCCCGGACTCCTCGCAGCGGAACCTCTCGACCTCTGGAGGACTCATCCTGGGAGAGGGAGGGGCGACGATGACTCAGCAGGCTGAGCAGCACGCGATACCCGACGAGGCGACGGACACCGCGCCCGGCACCTGTTGTGCCACGCCCGAGCGCGTGCCGCACGGCGACGGCTTCGGCGCCGCGTTCTGCGCCTCGATGGCCACGCTCAGCGCCGAGGCCGTCATCGGCGGAACGGCAGCCGTGCTCTTCCTGCTCTCCCGTGAGCACGACGGGATCCCGGACAGCCTGCTGCTGATCGTCGCCCTCACGCTCGGGGTCCTGCTCCTGACAGTGCTCGTGAGCGGCTTCGTCACCGCCGTCGCCGTCATGCCCGCCCTGGGCCTGGCGCGCCGTTCGGCACGCGGCAAGGGGCGGACGGGCGGCCCGTTGCGGACCGTGGGAGCGGTGCCGGTGGTCTCGGCTGCGGTGGTGGGCGTCTTCGGCGGCATCGCGGCGCTCGGCAGCCTCTCCTTCGCGCAGCCGCTGCGCTACCTCGTCTGGTGGGGAGCGCTCACGGCGGCACTGCTGCCAGCGACTCTGGTCGGCCGGGCCGCGGCCCGCCGTGTGCGCGAGGGTCGCTCCGGAAGCGTCGCCCGCAGGGTGATGCGCGACAGTGCGCTCGCCTGGCTGGTCGTCGGAGCGCTGGGTGCGGGGGCGTACGGGACGGGACTGGTGAGCGTCTACGAACCGCCCCGCCTGACCACGTCGGACCTCGCCGGCACGTGGACCGACGGCCGTGGCGGCACGGTCAGGCTCGGCCCCGACGGCAACGCGACGGCTCAGGGGCTCGACAACTTCGTCTGGGACGGTACCGGCAAGGACAAGCCGACGGACTGCGACGGATCCGGGAGCTGGAAGCCGATCACGGAGAGCGGCAGGGTCTCGGGGGTCTCCCTGCGCATCAGCGCCTGCGAGCTGAGGCGCGACTGGAGCGTCATCGGTACGCAGAAGGAGCCGCGGATCTACCACGACGTGGGCAAGCCCGGCTCGGGCAAGCGCTACGTGCTCACCAAGGTCGTCAAGCGCGAGAAGTAGCACGAGGGGCCGTGCGCGTGCCCCGGCGCCGTCCGTCCTCGGGTGCCGTCCGTCCTCGGGCGTCGGCGTCCTCAGGTGTCGGCGTCCTCAGGTGTCGTACGTTCCGAACGCGTCGAAGGTGCCGAACGCACCCCGGTGGAACAGCAGCGGCCCGTCGCCCGCCGCGCCCTCGTCCGTCCCGAGAGCCTCCACACGTCCTATGACGATCAGGTGGTCCCCGCCCGTGTGCACGGCGTGAATCGTGCAGTCGACCCAGGCCGGGACGCCCGCGATCAACGGTGAGCCGGTCACCGGCGACGGCTTGCACGACACCCCGGCGAACTTGTCGGCCGTTTGCGAGCTTCTGGCTCCGAAACCTCGGCAGAGGTCTTTCTGTCCCGATCCCAGGATGTTGACGCAGAAGACCCCGGCGCGGGCGATGCGCGGCCAGCTCGTGGAGGAGCGTCCGACCATGAACACGACGAGCGGCGGTTCGAGCGACAACGAGGAGAAGGACTGGCAGGCGAAGCCCGCGGGTGGCTTCCCGTCCATGCCCGGCGCGGTGATCACTGTGACCCCGCTGGCGAAGTGGCCGAGAACACTCCGGAACTCCTCCGGAGTGGGTGGAGGCCGCTCGTCCTCTTGTACGGCCCGCAGCGGAGGGCCGTGCAGGGGTCCGCGAGGCGGGCTGTCGGCGGCCGGCGAGCCCGTCGGGCACAGACAGCGCACGGCGATGGCCGCCATTCCGGCGTGTCCCATCATGGCGCCCATTGAATCTGATGTGACATCAGGTGTGAACCCCGTGGGGGCGAGGCCCGGACCCGAACCGGCCGGGACGGACCGGTGCGTCGCGTGGTTCAGCGCCCCCGGAAGGCGGGGGCACGTCGCTCCACGAAAGCGACGACGCCCTCGGCCGCGTCGGCCGTCGCCGAGTTGATCTCCTGTGCCGCTGCCTCGGCAGCGAAAGCAGTCGTCCGGTCCGTCTCGAGCGAGGCGTTGACCAGCTGCTTTGTGAGTGCGAGCGCTCGGGTCGGGCCGTTCGCCAGCCGCTCGGCCCACGCCCGCGCAGTCTCAGCCAGTTCCTCGTCGGCCACCACCCGGTTGACCAGCCCGAGACGTTCCGCCTCGGCGGCCGGAAGCGCGTCGCCGAAGAACATCAACTCCTTCGCGCGCTGCGGCCCGACGAGGCGGGGCAGCAGGTAGGCGCCGCCGCCGTCGGGCACCAGGCCCCGGCGCACGAACACCTCGACCAACCGCGCGGATTCGGCGGCCAGGACCAGATCGCAGGCGAGCGCGAGATGCACGCCGAGGCCGGCGGCGGTGCCGTTCACGGCGGCGATCACGGGCTTCTCGCACTCCAGCACCGCGCTGATCAGCCGCTGTGCACCGGCCTTGATCAGCCGGGCCACATCGCCGGGTGCGCGCTCGGCGAAGGCCGTCCCCGGCGTGGCGCGCAGGTCCGCTCCCGCGCAGAATCCTTTGCCCGCACCGGTGATGATCACAGCCCGGACCGCCTGGTCGGCCGAGGCCTGGCAAAGCTGCGAAATCAACTGTTCGCGCTGGTCGGACGTGATGGCGTTGAGCACGTGAGGCCGGTTGAGGGTGATCGACAAGACCCCGTTGTCAGTGGCGTGCAGTACCAATGACTCAACGGATTCGGTGGACGCCGCGGACCCGTCGGCTCTGCCGTGTCCACTGGCGCCGCCGGCTGTCTCACGGGGGGAGAGACTCATGGGCAAGCTCCTTGTCCTGCGGGCGAATACGGGCCAGGTGCTGCGGGGAGACGCGGGCCCGCGAGCGGATACGGACCTGCCCGGCCGCCGCTCAGCGGCAGAACGCCAGCGCGTCGAGGGCCACAGCGCCCTGGCCGCGCTCGAGAACCACCAGCGGGTTGATGTCCAATTCGACGAGGACGTCGCCCAGTTCCAGCGCCATGCGCTGAACGCGCAGGACCGTCTCCACGAGAGCGTCCACATCTGCCGGGGGAGCCCCCCGGACGCCGCCCAGCAGGGCCCGTCCGCGCAGTTCGCCGAGCATCGTGCGCACCTGGTCCTCGTCGAACGGCGGGACGCGAACGGCGGTGTCGTTGAGGACCTCCACCAGCACCCCGCCCAGGCCCGCTGTCACCGTGGGCCCGAAGAGGCGGTCGTGGGCGATGCCGACGGCCATCTCCACACCGCGGCCGACCAGCTGGCAGACCAGGATGCCGTCCAGGGGCAGTTCCTCGTAGCGGGCGATCTCGGTGAGTTCGCGATACGCGTCGCGGACCTGGCTGGCAGAGGTCAATCCGATCTTGACCAGCCCGAGTTCGGTCTTGTGGGCCAGCTGCGGGCCCGAGGCCTTCATGACGACCGGATAGCCGATCTGCGCGGCCGCGCGCACGGCCGCTGCGGCGCTGGTCACCAACTGTTCGCGGGGTACGCGTATGCCGTACGCGCGCAGGAGCTGCTTCGCCGCGTGCTCGCTCAGCTGCTCGCCGGGGCGCAGCAGTGCCTGCGCCTTGCGTGCCGAGGGGGAAAGGGTGCGCGGCGCGTTGTCGAAGGGGGAGCGGTAGCCGGCGGTGAAGCGGTGGTGGTCGAGGTAGGCGCGGATTGCGGTGACGCAGTTGGAGAAGGTGCGGAAGGTGGCCACGCGCGAGGAGCCGAGGAGGGTGGTGCGGTAGGCGTCCTCGGTGCCGACCGGGGAGCCCCAGACGACGCACACCAGCTTGTCCGTGTTCTCCGCCGCGTCGACGAGGTCCTGTACGAGCCTGTCGCTCAGCGGGGGGAAGGGGCCCGTGACCGGGCAGACGAGGACGCCGATGGAAGGGTCGGCGAGCACGGCATCGATGATCTTGCGGCCGCGCCAGTCGCCGACGGGATGGCCGCCGTTGTCGATGGGGTTGGCGACGCTCAGGTAGCCCGGGATCCACTGGTGGAGCTCGCTCTGCCTGGCGGCGGACAGGACCGGCAGTTCGAGGCCGGCGGCCGTGGCCAGATCCGCGAAGTGGGCGCCTGTGCCACCGGAGATCGAATAGACGGCGACACCCGCGGCCCGGGGCGGGCGGGAACGGGCGAGCAGGGCGGCGGTGTCCTGGAGCTCGTCCAGCCCGTCCACCCGGATGACGCCGAACTGGCGCATGGCGGCGTCCACGACGTCGTCCGCGCCGGTCAGCTTGCCGGTGTGGGTGGCGGCGGTGCGGGCTCCGGTCTCGGTGCGGCCGACCTTGACGGCGACGACGGGCACCTTGTGGCGGGCGGCCCGGTCGGCGGCGAGCAGGAAGGCGCGACCGTCCTTGAGCCCTTCCACATACGCGGCGATGGCGCCGACCTCCGGCCGGGTGGCGAAGTAGGAGATGAAGTCGGCGCACTCCAGGTCCGCTTCGTTGCCGGTCGGGGCCCAGTGCGAGAGCCGGATGCCCAGTTCCTGCAGGGCGAAGACCGGCCGGCCCTGGTGGCCCGACTGGGTGACCAGGGCGATGGCGGGGCCGTCGAGGTCGTCGCGGAAGTGCTCGAAGGCGTTGAGGTTGGTGTTCGGCCCGAGGAGCCGGATGCCGGTGCCCTCGACGGCCGCGGCCAGCCTGGCCTGGGCCGAGGCGCCCTCGGCGCCGGTCTCGGCGAAACCGGAGGCGAAGACGACGGCGAACCGGACCTTGCAGTCGGAGAGTTCCTCGATCACGGGAGCCGGGTCGCCGACGAGGAGGACGGCCAGGTCGATCTGCTCGGGCAGGTCGCGTAGCGACGGATGGCAGGGGAGGCCGAAAACGGTGGTACGGGTGGGATGCACGGGGTGGATGCGGGCTCCGGCCCGTTCGGCCCACGCGATGAGCCTGCGAGTGATCGCCGTATTGGGGCGTCCCTCGGTCTCGGAGGCGCCGATGACGGCCACTGTCTCGGGCCGGAAGAAGCGGTCCAGGTCGGGGACGTCCGCATGCAGGGGGCGTCCGCTGACGTCCACGTCCTCGGTGGCGGTGCCGTGGACCACCGGGCCGGGGCGATTGCCACAGGCCACCACGCGGGACGGACGGGAGGTGGTGGTGAGGGTGCCGTGAGTCGATCCGAGCATCGTTCTCGCCCACTCCTGCTCGATGGCCGATAAACTGACGTTGAGTCAGATTACCGATCTGACAAGCCAGCAGGAATGGTCTTGCGGTGGAACAGCCGGAATGCGATCAGCCGGGCGTCGGCGGATCGCGCGGCACGGACGGTCGTGAGCGGACCTCGCGGATGTCCGTGAGGCCGCCGTAGGGCCCGGCGAGGTGGGCAGGTGGGCATCTTGAACGGATCGCCGCGCTCCGATGTGCCGGAGATCGACGACTTCACGCGCCCCTACTGGGAGGCCGCGGCCGACGGGCGGCTGCTGATACGTCGCTGCCGTGCCGCCGGGTGCGGCAGGGCGCACCACTATCCGCGCGAATTCTGCCCGCGGTGCTGGAGCGAGAACGTCGTCTGGGAGGAGGCGAGCGGCCGGGCCACGCTCTACACCTGGTCGGTGGTCCATGTGAACGATCTGGCACCCTTCGGATCCCGCCTGCCCTACGTGCCGGCCGTCGTCGACCTCGAGGAGGGGCCGCGCATGATGAGCGAGGTGATCAACTGCCCCGAGGGCTCCCTGCGTGTCGGAATGCGGCTGCGGGTCGGATTCCGCCGGGATCCCGGCGTCCCGGTGGTGATTCCGGTCTTCCGGCCGCCGGTTGTGGAGCGGTGAGGGGGAGGGGTGAGGAGGATGTGACGGGCTCGCGTCAGTCGCGGCCGAGGACGACCGTCCCGGAGGAGCAGAACCATCCTCCTGTGCCCGACGCGACCGCCAGCCGGGGCGGCCGCCCGCCCGCCGTGCGGACCTGACGGCCCTCCTGTGCCTCGCCGCGCAGCTGGCGCACGGCCTCCACCAGCAGGAACAGGCCCCGCATGCCGGGATGGCAGGCGGAGAGCCCGCCGCCGTCGGTGTTGACGGGCAGGTCGCCGCCGATCGTCAGCCGGCCGTTCGCGGTGAACGCGCCGCCCTCGCCCTTCGCGCAGAAGCCCAGGTCCTCGAGCGTCACGAGCGTCATGTACGTGAAGGCGTCGTACAGCTCGGCCAACTCGATCTCGTGCGGGGCGACCCCCGCGCGTTCGAAGGCCAGGCGCCCCGAGACCGCTGCCGGGGTGACGGTGAAGTCCTCCCACTCCGACATGGTGGTGTGCGAGACGGCCGAGCCCGTGCCCAGGATCCAGACCGGGGGTTTCGCCGTGTCCGCGACGTATTCCTCGGCGGCCAGCAGCACGGCGCAGCCGCCGTCGGAGCGTATGCAGCACTGGAGCCTGGTGAAGGGGTCGGCGATCACGGAGCTGCCGAGGACATCGTCGACCGTGAGGGGTGTGCGGTACATCGCGTCCGGGTTGTGCGCCGCGTTGGCGCGGGCCTGCACGGCGATGCCGGCCAGTTGCTCGAGCGTCGTGCCGTACTCGTGCATGTGGCGACGGGCCGCCATCGCGTACTTGGCGATGAGGGTGTGCCCGTAGGGAACCTCGAACTGCGCCGGGCCCCGGGCGCCGAAGGACAGGGTGGCGGTGCGGCGGCCTGCCCTGATGTCGGCGCGGGCTGTGGAGCCGTACACCAGCAGGACGGCGTTCGCATGACCCGCCGCGATGGCGTCGGCCGCGTGGGCGGCCATGACCTCCCAGGTCGAGCCACCGACGGCCGTCGACTCCACCCAGGTGGGCCGCAGCCCCAGGTACTCCGCGACATCGACGGGAGCGAGCGTGCCGAGCCCTGCCGAGGCGAATCCGTCGACGACCTCTTTGCCGAGACCGGAGTCGGCCAGGGCGCGGCGGGCGGCCTGGGCGTGCAGGGCGTAGGGGGTGACGGTGTCGAGGCGGCCGCAGTCCGCGAGGGCGACGCCCACGACGGCGGCTCTGCGTTCGGCCGAAGTCATGTACCTGACGGTACATCAGATGCGCTCTGGGCATGCCGCGTCGCGGAACTTATGCTGACGCCCCGTCAGCATGGCGAGAGGGTCTGCCCATGGATGCCACGATCGGCCAGGAGCAGCGCCAGTTGCGCGACGCTCTGCGCGCACTGCTGCTCAAGCGCTCCGGCCCCCAGCAGGTCAGGGAGGCGGTACTGACGCCCACCGGCTACGACGCAACGCTCTGGCGGCAGCTGGGACAGCGGATGGGGCTGCCGGGGCTGGCGGTGGACGAGCGCTACGGGGGAGCCGGTCGCGGCCCGGCCGAGCTCGCCCTGGCGTCCGAGGAGACCGGGCGCGTGCTCTGCCCGTCACCGCTGTTCGCGACGGCGGCACTGACAGCCCCGCTGGTCGCCACCCTCGGCACCCCGCAGCAGTGCCGGACGCTGCTGCCGTGCCTTGCCGCCGGCGAGCTGACCGGAGCGCTCGTGCTGCCGGGCGCCACACTCCCGCGCGCACTCGGGCTCACCGGCCCGCCGGGCCGCCCGGCAGGCGGGAACGGGTCCGGCGGCGACGAGGCCGCCTCCTGGTCCGGTGGTGGCCGGTCCGGAGGCGTGCAGGCGCGGCGGACGGACGACGGATGGCGGCTCTACGGCGAGGCCCGCCAGGTGCTGGACGGGCACAGCGCGGATCTGCTGCTGATCGCGGCGCACACCGGCGGCTACGCACGCGGCCGCACGCTGCTGTTCGTCGTCCGGCCGGAGGGGGAACGAGGTGTGACCCGTACCCGGCTGACCTCGCTCGACGAGACCCGGCCGCAGGCCCGTGTCGAACTGCGCGAGGTGCGGGCGGAGCCGCTCGGCGCGGCCGAGGACCGCGATGCGTGCGCGGCCCTGGCGGCGCTCGTCCCCGGCGTGGCGGCCGTACTGGCGGCCGAGGCGGTGGGGGCGGCGGAACGGGCGCTGGAGCTGACGGTGGAGTACGCGTGCGTGCGCGAGCAGTTCGGCAGGCCGATCGGCTCCTTCCAGGCAGTCAAGCACCGGCTGGCGGATCTCCACGTGGCCGTCCAAGCGGCGCGCTCGGCGGCGTACTACGCGGCATGGGCCGCCGGAGAGGGGCGGACGTCCGCCGAGAGGGCGGCCGCGGCCGGAGTGGCCCTCGCGCAGGCCCTGGAGACGGCCGGGGCGGTGGCGGGAGAGGCGATTCAGCTGCACGGCGGCATCGGGGTGACGTGGGAGCACGACGTGCAGCTGTACTTCAAACGGGCGGCGTCGGACGCGTTGCTGTTCGGACCTGTGCACGAGCTGCGGGCGCGTGCGGCGGCCATTGCCGGACTGTTTGACCTCGGGGCGGACCGGGAAGCGGTGGTGCTGTGATGGATGCCTTCGAACGTCAGGTCCAGAGGGTGTCATCGAGCCGTGCGTTCGCGAAGATCGCCCCGCACTTCATACCGGCGCTGGACCGCACCGTGCACCGGCTCACCGGCGGCAAGGTGCTGCTGAGCGCGCGCATGCTGCCCGGTGTGGTGCTGACCTCGACGGGGGCGAAGAGCGGCTTGGCCCGTCGGACGCCCTTGGCGTGCATGCGGGAGCGGGACGCGGACCACGACAGCTGGATCCTGATCGGCAGCAACTTCGGCCGGCCCGGTCACCCCGCCTGGACGGCGAACCTGCTGGCGCATCCGGATGCGGAGATCAGCTGGAAGGGGCGGGACATTCCCGTGCGGGCGCGGCTGCTGCGCGGCGCGGAACGGGAGGCCGTGTGGACGGCGGTGCTCGACTTCTGGCCCCCGTACGCCCGCTACCAGGCACGTGTGGAGCGCCGGATCCGGCTCTTCCGGCTGGAGCGGCGGTAGCGGCGGCAGGAGTTGTTGCGCCGCGGCGGGGGGGGCCCCGGGGGGGCCCCCCCCCCCCCCCCCCCCCCCGAAACGCGGGGGGGGGGGGGGGGGGGGCGGGGGCCCCCCCCGGCCCCCCCCGCCGCGGCTATGACAGGACGTGCGTGGTGGAGCGGCGTTCTCGCGCCGGGTGCCGTCGTACTAGCGGCTCACTTCGTCGGCTTCTTGCCGGTGATGCCCAGGTGCACCAGCAGCGCCAGATTGGGCTTGAGCTCCGCCTGCTTGACGCCCCAGCTCTGGAAGCCCTTCTGGTGCGAGGCCACCGCCGCGAGCATGGCGACCAGCGCGCCGGCAACGGCGGCCGGGTTGACGTCCTTGTCCACCTTGTTCTTGGCCTGGAGCTCCTTGACGGAGTCCGTGAGGGAGTTGGTGACGGCGTTGAGGATCTTCATGCGGATCTTGTAGAAGCGTTTGTCGCCCTCGGCCGCCCCGAGGTCGACCACGCGCAGGATCGCGTCGTGCTTGCGCCAGAAGCCGAGGAATCCGTCGACGAGTTCCTCGGCGGCCTGCCAGCCGGACCTGCCGACCCAGGAGCGGCCGGCGACGAATTCGGTCAGGCTCGCCCCCTCCTTGGCCATTTCCTCGGCGATCTCGAGGACGGCGCCCTCGACGTCGGGGAAGTACTGGTAGAAGGTCGCGGGCGAGGTGCCGGCCCGCCGGGCGACGTCGATGACCTTGACATCCCGGTAGGGCGAGGAGCTGAGCATTTCACTGAGGCAGTCGAGCAGCTTCTGCCGCGTCGCCTGGCCGCGCCGACCGGCCACGCGGCCGTCGACGGTGCGTACTTGTCCTGTCATGCCGTCAGCTTACCGAGGGGTGATCGGAGCGCGATTCGGCCGCATGCAAATGGGGGCGGGGGTCGACGGTGGGGTATATGTGCAGGTCAAAGGGGGTGTGAAGGGGCGGGAAGACAGTTGAAGTGGATTGGCCCGTACCGGTGAATTGTCCTATCAACAAGCTGTGGACGTCGATATCCGCGAGGCCATTCCGGAGGTTATCCACAGGCCGCGCGAGATCCGTGAAACCCCCTTACCGTGGCAGCGAGAACACTCCGCGCCGCAGGGTCTCATGCCCGGTCGCGCAGCCCGGTCGCGCAGGAAGGAGCCGACCATGAGCACAGCCACGGACGGAATCCAGGAAGGCGTGCCCTGCTGGGCGGATGTGATGCTGCCCGACGTCGAGGCCGGCAAGCGCTTCTACGGCGAGCTCCTCGACTGGACCTTCCAGGACAGCGGTGGCGAGTACGGCCACTACACCCAGGCCTTCCACGGCGGGAAGAACGTCGCGGCGCTGGCGCCCAAGCCCGACGGCCGGATGCCGACGGCCTGGTCCGTCTACTTCGCCTCCGCCGACGCCGCGGCCACCGCCGACCGGATACGTGCCGCCGGCGGGCAGATCGTCATGGGACCCATGGCGATCGGCCCGTTCGGCACGATGCTCATGGCCGCCGACCCCGGGGGCGCGGTCTTCGGCGTCTGGGAGGCCGGCAGCCACAAGGGCTTCGAGAAGCGGGGCGAGCCGGGCTCCTTCGGCTGGACCGAGGTCTTCACCTGGGACGTGAAGGCGGTCGATCCCTTCTACGAGGCGGTCTTCGGCTTCCGCACCCAGGACGTCAGCGAGGAGGCGGGCATCGAGTTCGCGGTCTGGACCCCGGAGGGCAAGCCCGCGACGCCGGAGAACGCGGTCGCCGGCCGCGCTGTCATGGACGGCAGGTTCCCGCAGGAGATGCCCGCCCACTACCTGGTCTACTTCGTGGTCTCCGACTGTGACGCCACGGTGGGCACGGCGCTGCGGCTGCGCGGGCGGATACGCAGGGAGCCGCAGGACACCCCGTACGGGCGGTTCGCCGTGCTCGCCGACGACCAGGGTGCCGACTTCGCCGTCATCGACCTCTCGGACGTGACGGAGGCGTCCGCGCAGACGGCCTCGGAGGCCTCCTAGCCGACGGCCGGCAGTCGTCGGCCTCCTGGGCCGGGCCGGGGCAGTGGGCGCGGCGACGGGTCGCGCGGGGCCGGGGACGGTGGGACGGGGAGGGGGGTAGGGGCGAGTGATCCGCATGTGGTGGCATATGGCTGGATATGGCGGAGACACGGCGAAGCGTCACCCGGGTTCGCAACCACGGGCTTCGCCAGGAAGAATCAGGGTGCGTACCCCGGGATAATTTCGCGGTGAGGCGCTGCACGGGGCTGAAACTCATCAAGCCCCCACGGGGAGGTGGCAGGTCAGTGGTGGAGCAGCTTACGCAGCACGACCCGAGACGGATCGGCCCGTTCGAGGTGCTCGGCCGACTCGGTGCCGGCGGCATGGGGCTGGTCTATCTCGCCCGCTCGGCGTCCGGCCGGCGAGTGGCGATCAAGACGGTGCGCACGGAGCTCGCGGAGGACCAGCTCTTCCGTGTCCGCTTCACCCGTGAGGTGGAAGCGGCCCGTGCGGTCAGTGGCTTCTACACCGCCGCCGTCGTCGACGCCGACCCGCGGGCGGCCGTGCCGTGGCTGGCCACCGCCTACGTTCCCGCGCCGTCCCTCGAGGAGATCGTCAACGAGTGCGGGCCGCTGCCGGCCCAGGCCGTGCGCTGGCTGGCCGCCGGGGTCGCCGAGGCGCTGCAGTCCATTCACGGCGCGGGGCTCGTGCACCGCGACCTCAAGCCGTCGAACGTGCTCGTGGTGGAGGACGGCCCGAGGGTCATCGACTTCGGCATCGCCTCGGGTGTCTCCAACACGCGGCTGACCATGACCAACGTCGCGGTCGGCACGCCCGCGTACATGTCACCCGAACAGGCGCGCGATTCCCGCAGTGTCACCGGCGCCAGCGACATCTTCTCCCTCGGCTCCACGCTGGTCTTCGCCGCCACCGGACACGCCCCGTTCCACGGCGCGAACCCCGTCGAGACCGTCTTCATGCTGCTGCGGGAGGGCCCGGACCTGAGCGGGCTGCCGGACGAGCTGCGGCCCCTCATCGACTCCTGCATGCAGATGGCGGCGGAGAACCGGCCCAGCCCGGCGGATCTGCAGTCGCAGCTCGCCCCCCACCTGTTCGCTTCCGGCGGGGGAGACGACAGCGGCACCGCCTCCGCGTGGCTGCCCGACAACGCCGTCTCCCTGATCGAGCAGCGCCGCGCCGGACACCGGCCCGCGGCCTCCGGCAACGCGCGCGGCGGCCGCAGCCGTCCGGGCGTCCCGCCCCGGCCAGCTCAGCCGCCGACGCCCCCTCGCGCCCCGAGCCCCGCTCCGGCCCCCGAGCCCGTCGTCGCCTACGAGCCGCCCGGCGGCCGTGCCGCCGGCTGGGCCGACGGGCACGCGGGCGGCGCGGGTACCGGCCGGTCCTCCGTCGTGAGCGCCCCGGACCCCCGCGGTGGGCTGAGCGGCCCGCACGGCGTACCGGCGGGCGCTGCCGCCGGCCCGCAAGGGCGGCACGCGGGAGCGCCCGCCGTGGCCGCGTCCGACGGTACCGTCCGGCTCGCCGGCTCGCAGGTGCCGATCGGCCCCGGCCCCCGCGTCGCCGACGCGCGCGACGCCCACGACAGGACGGGCACCGGCCCCACCACCGGCTGGGTGCGCCCCCCGGCCGGCGCTTCCGCCGCGGCCGTTCCCGCCCAGGCCCCCGCCCCCGACCCCACCCCGGACGGCGGCACCAACGCCCAGGCAGCCCCGGGACGTTGGCGGCCGTGGCGGTTCCGCATGTCCAACGATGTGTGGGGCACGCCCGTCGTCTCCGCCGAGCTGCTGTACGTCACGTCCTTCGAGGTGCACGCCCTCGACGTGGCCAGCGGACGGCGGCAGTTCAAGACCCGCGACGTGGCCTGGGCCATGGCTCTCGCCGACGGTCGCATACACGCCTCCGACGGGCCGACGCTCTACGCGCTGGACGCCGCCGACGGCACGGAGCGGTGGCGGCTGTCGACCGACGGCTGGGTCTACTCCCTCAAGGCGGACCGCGGCACCGTCGTCACGGGCACCCGCGGCGGCGGCGTCCAGGCCTGGGAGGCCGCCAACGGCGAGCTGCTGTGGGAGATGGGCGGCGCCCAGACGGACTTCGAGACCCCCGACTGCGGGCCGGTCGTCCACGACGGCACGGTGTACGTGTGGGCCGACGCCCGGCTGCGCGCCCTTGAGGCGCGCACGGGCGTGGAGCGCTGGTCGTACCCGGTGGGCGACACCGCCTCCTGCGGCGGAGTGCCGGTGCGGCTGCTCGCCGCGCCCGACGGCGTGGTCTACGTGGCCGCGGGCACGCGCGTGCTCGCGATCGACGTGGCGCGGGGCGACGTGCGCTGGCGGTTCGAGGCGCCGGCCGTCTTCCTGAGCCCGCCCGCGTTCGCGTCCGGCCCCTCGGTGACCGGCGGTGGCGTCTACATCGCCGACTACCTGGGCACCGTCTACGCCCTGGACGCGGCGACCGGCCGCGACCGCTGGCGCATCGCCACCGAGGCCCGTCAGTCCACCGAACCGGTGCTGCTCTCGGCCGGTGCCGTTCACCTGGGCAGCGGCGGCGCGCTCTACACGCTGGACGCCGTCACCGGTACGCCCAGGTGGCGGTTCGCGGCCGGGGGCGACATCGTCGGTTCCCCCGTCGTCGCGGACGGCCGGGTGCACTTCGGTTCGGCGGACCACTGCCTCTACACAGTGGACGCCGCGGGCGGCCAGCTGCGCTGGAAGCTCGCCACCGGCGGCGAGATCACGGGATCGCCGGTGGCCGCGAACGGCGTCGTCTACGCCTGCAGCAAGGACCGCTGCGTCTACGCACTGGACGCCGCGAAGGGCACGGGGCTCTCCCGACGCTGACGGCGGCCCCCGTAAGGGCCCCCGTAAGGGGGCTCCCGCCCCTCACCGCACGCGGTGCTCGCGCGTGCGGGCGGCGAAGCGGGCCGCCTGGGCGGCCGGGGGCAGGCTCCCCAGGGAGATGAGGTGCGGCGCCAGGGCGTGGGCATGGGCGCGGGCGGCCTCCTTGGCCGCCCACAGGGAACGCACTGTGCCCTGCACGGGCTCCGTCGGGTACGAGGCGATGACGGCCGCCGCCCGCAGGGCCGCGGTCACGGCCCCGCCGGGTGGGGTCAGCTCCGAGACCAGCCCGATCTCGTACGCGCGGCGCGCCGACAGGCGCTCCGCGGTGCCCATCAGCGCCGTCCGCGCCGCTTCCCCGAACGGCATCCGCTGGGCCATGAGCATGGACTCGTACGCGCTGACCATGCCGTACGAGGTGTGCGGGTCGAAGAAGGTCGCGTTCTCGGAGGCGACGACGAACTCGGCCTCGCCCAGCAGGTAGAACGCCCCGCCGCAGGCCATGCCGCCGACCGCCGCGACGACGGGCTTCCACAGGTCGGCGGCCTTGGGGCCGATGCCGCGCAGGGGATCGTCGAGCGAGTACGGCGAACCGGGCTGCGGGACGTCGGCGGAACGGTCGATGCCGGTGCAGAAGGCGCGGTCCCCGGCGCCGGTGAGGACGACGGCCCGCACGTCGTCGTCGCGTCGCACATCCGCCCACAGCGCGGCCAGTTCGGCGGCCGTGGCCAGGTCGATGGCGTTGTGGCGGTCGGGCCGGTCGAGGGTGACGAGGGCGACGCCGTCCGGGCGCTTCTCGACGCGGACGCTCATGGCTGCTCCAGCAGCCAGCGGGGCATGGTCACGCCCGGTGCGATCTCGGCGAAGGCCACTCGGACGGATGCGCCGGCGCGCAGCCGGGACGCGGGAACGGAGTCGAGGCCCGCGTCGGGTGCCGCGACCACATTGCCCACGAGGCGGATGCCGGGGGCGTCGGCGAGCTCCACGACGACGACGTTGTACGGGGCCTGTTCGGCATAGGCGCGCAGGAGGGGCGGGTGGGGCAGGACGTACGACCAGATGTGCCCGCGTCCGGACATTCGCCGCCACTCGACGGCGAAGGACTGGCAGGCCGGGCAGCAGGGCCTGGGCGGGAAACGGGGTGCGCCGCAGCCGCCGCAGGCCTGAACGCGCAGCTCACCGCGTGCGGCGTACTCCCAGAACGGCCGGCCGTCCGCGTCCGGGACGGGCAGCAGCAGGCCGTTGTCAGTGGTGACCCTCATCATGGAGGACATGAGCACTCAACTCCTCAGCAGCAGTGCCGATGTGGGGACGCCCTCGCCCGCCGTGACCAGGCAGGTCGCGGCGCCGGACACCTGCGCGGTGGAGGTGCCGCGGAGTTGCCGGACGCCCTCGTTGATGAGGTTGAAGCCATGGACGTAAGCCTCGCTGAGACCGCCGCCACCGGTGTTCACCGGGAGCCGGCCGCCGAGTTCGAGGGCGCCGCCCTCGGTGAAAGCCGCGCCCTCCCCGCGTCCGCAGAAGCCATAGCCCTCGAGCGAGAGTGGGACGAGCGCGGTGAACGCGTCGTAGATCTGGGCCACATGGACGTCGCCGGGGCCGAAGTCGGCGTGCTTCCAGAGCTGCCGGGCCGCCGTCCAGGAGGGGCCGGACAGCGGGTCGTCGGTCCAGTAGTTGACCATGCCGTGATGCTGGGCGGGAAGCCCCTGGGCGGCGGAGTGGACGTACACCGGGGCGCGGCGGCAGTCGCGGGCGCGCTCGGCGGAGACGACGACGCAGGCCAGTGCCCCGTCCGTCTCGAGGCAGTTGTCGTAGAGGCAGAGCGGCTCGCTGATCCAGCGGGAGGACATGTACATCGAGCGGGTCAGCGGGCGTTCGTACATCACCGCGGCGGGGTTCTGGTTGGCGCGGTTGCGGCAGGCCAGCGCGACGTTGAAGAGGTGATCGCGGGTGGCGCCGTACTCGTGCAGATAGCGGCGGGTGAGCATCGCGATCTCGTCGGCGGGGCGGAGGAGGCCATACGGACGGGTCCACTGCCCCGGAGTGGGCAGCTGGGCCCGGACGTTGCTCCAGGGACGGGGGCCCGAGCCGCGCTTGCGTGAGCGCCAGGCGACGCCGACGGTGGCCTGGCCGGTGGTGATCGCGGCGGCGAGGTGGGCGACGGTGGCGCACGAGCCGCCTCCGCCGTAGCCGACCCGGGAGAAGAAGGTCACGTCGCCCGCGCCGATGGCCTTGGCGAGTTCGACCTCGTCGGTCTCCTCCATGGTGTACGAGGCGAAGGCGTCGACCTCGGAAGGGTGGATGCCGGCGTCGTCCAGCGCGGCGAGGACGGCGCGGCACGCGAGGGTTTTCTCGGATTCCGGAAGTTGTCGGGCGAAGGGGGTCTGGCCGATGCCGACGATCGCGGTGGTGTCCTTGAGTGTTGCCGTCATCACGACCTCCGGACTGCTGTTCCGCGTCCTGGTGTTCGGCGTTCGGGTGTTCAGTGTCCTGATGTTCTGCGCGCGACCTGCGCTTTCGATGCTGACAGCGCGGAAGGGTATCGCTAATCTGACGAACAGTCAGCTACTGGCGTTGGCGGGGCGCCGGCCCGGTGCCCGGGAGGGCATGCGATGCGCGGTGACCTGGAATTCGGCTCGATACCCCGGCTCGTCCGCATCGCGGCGGAGCGCTACGCCGACCGCGAGGCCGTCGTCGAGGGCCGCACCCGGGTCTCCTACCGGCAGCTCGGTGAGCGCGTGGAGCGGGCCGCCGCCGCGTGCCTGGCCGCCGGGGTCGAGGCGGGGGACCGGGTGGCCCTCTGGGCCCCGAATACCCTGGACTGGATCGTCTCCGCCCTGGGGGCGGTGACGGCCGGCGCGGTGCTCGTCCCGGTCAACACCCGCTTCAAGGGCGCGGAGGCCGTCCAGGTCCTGGCGCGCACACGGGCCCGGCTCCTCTTCGTCACCGGCACGTTCCTCGGCACGTCCTACGTCGCCGCACTGCGCAGCGCGGCGGGGGCCGGACCGGGGACGGGTCCGGGGGCCGGCCCGGGGCCTGACGGCCCTCGGCGGGGGCCGCTGCCGGGGCTGCCGCACTTACGGGACGTCGTCGTCCTGGCCGACGACGCTCCCGCCGACTTCCTCAGCCGGCGGGAGTTCCTCGCGGCCGGGGGCGCCGTGCCCACCGGGGCGGTACGGGCACGGGCCGACGCCGTCGATCCCGGTGCCGCGTCCGACATCCTCTTCACCTCGGGCACCACGGGGGTGCCCAAGGGGGCCGTCATCACCCATGCGCAGACGCTGCGTGCGTTCGCGGACTGGGGCACGCTGGCCGGGCTACGGGAAGGAGATCGCTATCTGATCGTCAACCCCTTCTTCCACGCCTTCGGGTACAAGGCGGGCATCATCGCGGCGATGATGCGCGGCGCGACGATGGTTCCGCAGCCGGTCTTCAGTCCGGAGGCGGTGCTGGCCACCATCGGTGCCGAGCGGATCAGTGTCTTGCCGGGGCCGCCCACCCTGTACCAGTCGCTGCTCGATCATCCGGGGCTGGCGGCCCACGACCTGTCGTCCCTGCGGGTCGTCGTGACGGGGGCGGCCGTGGTGCCCCGGCGGCTGATCGACCGGCTGACGGACGAGCTGGGCATCCCGACGGTGCTGACCGCGTACGGCATGAGCGAGGCCACGGGGGTGGTCACCATGTGCCGGCGCGGTGACCCGGCCCAGGTGGTGGCCGGTACGTCGGGGCGGCCCGTTCCCGGCACGGAGGTGCGGGTGGTGGGGGCGGACGGAGCTCCGCTGCCGGCCGGTGAGGCCGGGGAGATCCTGGTGCGCGGTTACCAGGTGATGTCCGGCTACTTCGAGGACGAGGAGGCTACGGAGCGGGCCGTCGACGCGGACGGCTGGCTGCACAGCGGGGACATCGGCGTGCTGGACGCGGACGGCAACCTCCGGGTGACCGACCGGTTGAAGGACCTGTTCATCGTGGGTGGGTTCAACGCGTACCCCGCCGAGATCGAGCAGGTGCTGGGCCGGCATCCGGGGGTCGCGGAGGTGGCCGTCGTCGGGGTGCCGGACGCGCGCCTGGGCGAGGTGGGCAAGGCGTTCGTGGTGCGGAGCCCCGGCGTGCGCCCTCGGGTGACGGTGGAGGCGCTGATCGCGTGGGCGCGGCGGGAGATGGCGAACTACAAGGTGCCGAGGGAGGTGGAGTTCGTGGCGGCGCTGCCGCGGAACGCGGCGGGAAAGGTGCTCAAGGGCGTGCTCCGTGAGGGGCCGCAACGGTAGGAAGCCGCCCCACGAGCACCGGACGGGCCGAGTCGTCTGTTCTGTCAGCCCGGTCCGGCGCGGTGGGCGTCGGTTGGCGTGGTGCGGTCAGCCGACGCGGTGGGATCGTCCGACGCGGTGGGCGTCAGGCGATGTGGTGGGTGTCGGCCGGGTGGTCGTCCGAACCGCCGTTGAGGGTGATGGCCGGGTGGTCGTCGTCGGCACCGTCCGCGTGGTCGTCGAAGACCCGGGTGAGCTGCACGGCGGCGGTCTCGGTGGCCGGGTGGTCGTCGTCGGCGACGGCCGGGACGGCGCCGAGTATCGCGGCCGCGGCGGCGACGCCGAGTATCGCCAGTGTCCTGCGGCGGCGGGCCGTCGGGGCGTTCGTCGTCGTGCGGTTCATCGCTGCTCCTCTGTTCGGGGGTTGTGGCGCATGGGTCGCTGGGTGGTGATCGTCGGTGGACGTCCCGGTTGAAGGCTCCGGTAAAGGCTCCGGTAGAGACTCCGGTGAACGTCGCGACGAACCGTCCGGTGGGGCGCGGCTGCGCCCGGAACAACACGCAGGGGCCGGCATCGACGGCTCCCCCTCCCCGCCGTCGACGCCGGCCCCTGTCGATCCCCCGTTGTTCTTGCCGCCCCTCGTCGGCCACTCGCGAACCGTCCCCGTTGACTGCCGGACGGTTCCCCCGTCGAGTGGCTTCCCCCGTCGAGGGGCTCCCCCGTGGACGCGTCCCCCGTGCTGCCGTGTTCGTTCCCCCGTGGCAGTACCGCGTCCGTTCCCGTTCCCCCGTTTCCCGTTCCCCCGTCGTACTGCTTCCCCCGTGGTACCGCTTTCGTGTCCCCCGTCAGGCCGCCGGCAGGATCCCCCGGTGCTTGCCCTGCCGACGCCCTGCCGGTTCACCGCCGGCCGGTTTCCCGGCCGGGACTCGCTCTTCCCTCGTCCCCTGTTTTCCCCCGTCGCCCCCAGGGGACCTGGTGGGTCCGGGAGCTTCCGGCCGATGTCTGGCGGAAGCTCCCCGACGCACGCGTCAGGTCAGAACGGCTTCTCGGTCGTCGGGTGGTCGTCCAGCAGACGCAGCGGCGGCGGACTCGTGGGGTGGTCGTCCTTCAGGACGAACGGTTCACCCCCGGTGGGGTGGTCGTCCGCTGGCCGGGCCTGCGCCGCGACGAACGGCTCACCCCCGGTCGGGTGGTCGTCCCCGGGCCGGGCCTGCATCGCGACGAACGGCTCACCCCCGGTGGGGTGATCGTCCCCCGGCGCTGCCTTGACTGGCTTGAGCTGCGGCTCGTCGCTCATGGTGTCTGCTCCAGGTGGTCAATGCGAGTCGTAAGGTTTGATGGGGACTGCAGAACCCGCCCGGCGACTCCCCCGAGGACCGCCGGACGGGCACATCAGGGCTGTTCACCCTGAAGGTGAGGCCTCACCTACGACCCGCCTGCCCCCCGACGCGACGGATCGACGTCTTCTAGAGTGCCGTCTCGCGATAAACGATCGATGAACGGGCACGTGACAGCGTTTTTCGGAGAGTTGCGGACCCTTTTTGCACCATTCTGAAGGCGCGCCGAAATCCGTCACGAACCGTCACACGTCACACGTCACAGTCCCGCAGAACGCCCTAAGCCGCCGCCACCGGCGTCAGCAGCCCCCGTACCTCCGCCGCCTCCGGCGAGCCCAGCTGCTCGAAGATGGCCAGCGCCTCCGTCCAGCAGGCGTGGGCACGGCCCGGCTGGCCCAGTGCGTCCAGGGAACGGCCCAGTACGGTCAGGGTGGTCGCGCGCCGCCTGGCCCCGCCGATGCCGCGCAGCTGTACCAGGGACTGCTCGGCGTGGGCGGCGGCCTGGGCGGGCCGGCGGGCGGCGAAGTGCAGCTCGGCCATGCGGAAGACGGTCATGCCCTCCCACAGCCGCTGCCGGTTGTCGCGGAAGATGGGCAGCGCCTCGTGCAGCCGGGCCAGCGCGTCGTCGAACCGCCCGGCCTCGGTGAGCGCCAGGGCGTACGCGTAGAGGCCGTTGGCGAGCCGCCAGGAGACGTTGACCTCGCGGTAGATGTCCAGCGCCTGTTCGGCCAGGCGCACGGCGGACTGCACCCGTCCCGTCCCCAGGTGGACCCGGGAGAGGTTGCTCAGGGTGCTCGCCTCGCCGGGCCTGTTGCCGTCCGCCCGGAAGTAACTCAGCGCCTGGCTGACGTACTTCTCGGCGTCCTCGTGGCGCTGCTGGTAGATGGCGGCGATGGCACGGTTGTTGGAGCCGTAGCAGCAGGCGATGGGGTCGTCGCTGGCGCGGCCGAGGAGCACCGCGTGGCGGCCGTGCTCGTCGGCCAGGGCGAAGCGGTCGGACCAGTTGTAGACGTGCGTCAGCACCGTCCGCGCGCGCCCCTCGGCGCGGGCGTCGCCGGCCGCCTGGGTGGCGGCGAGCAGGGCGGTGGCGGCCAGTTCGTACTGGCGGGAGTCGGCGCCGGACTCGGCCAGGTCCTTCGCCGCGAGCAGCAGGTCCACCGCGCGCCGCAGGGTGTCACCGGTGGCGTTCGCGTGCTGGCGGACGCAGGCGAGCAGGCAGCCGGCTTCCGCGAACAGCCAGTCGCCGGCCGCGCTGCGGTCGGTGAACGTCAGGCCCGGGTGGGAGGTCGGGGTCAGGTGCGCCAGGAGCTGGTCGCCGGGCCGTTCCAGGACGTACACGCCGGCGGCGGTGGCGAGGTAGAAGTCCAGCAGCCGGGACATCGCGGCCGCGCGCTCGGCGGGCGGCTGCTCGTCCCGTTCGGCGCATGCACGCGCGTAGAGGCGTACGAGGTCGTGGAAGCGGTACCGGCCCGGTGCGGCGGATTCCAGGAGCGAGGTGTCGACCAGCGACTCCAGCAGCTCCTCGGTGTCGTCGGGGTCCAGGTCGAGGACGGCGGCCGCGGCGGCGAGCGAGATGTCCGGCCCGTCGGCGAGGCCCAGCAGGCGGAAGGCGCGGGCCTGGGCGGGCTCGAGCTGCCCGTAGCCCAGCTCGAAGGTGGCCTTGACGGCGAGGTCGCCGGCCCGCAGCTCGTCCAGGCGCCTGCGCTCGTCCCCGAGCTTGCGGGCCAGGACGGACACGGTCCAGGTGCGCCGGGCGGCCAGCCGGGAGGCGGCGATGCGGATGGCCAGCGGCAGGAAGCCGCAGGCGGCGACGACGTCCATCGCGGCGTCGCGCTCCGCGCCGACCCGCTCCTCGCCGACGATCCGGGTGAACAGGACGAGCGCTTCCTCCGGGCTCATCACGTCCAGGTCGACCAGGTGCGCGCCGGCCAGGTCGACCATGCGGATGCGGCTGGTGACGAGCGCGGCGCAGCCCTCGTTGCCCGGCAGCAGCGGGCGGACCTGGGCGGCGTCGCGGGCGTTGTCCAGCAGGGTGAGCACCTTGCGGCCGTCGAGGGTGGAGCGGAAGAGGGCGGCGCGCTCCTCGACGCCCTCCGGGATGGCGGAATCCGGCACTCCGAGGGCGCGGAGGAAGGATCCGAGGACCGCCTCCGGCTCGGCGACGACCGGCCCGGCGCCCTGCAGGTCCACATACAGCTGGCCGTCGGGGAAGCGGTGCCGGGCGGCGTGCGCGACGTGCACGGCGAGGGTGGTCTTGCCGACGCCGCCGATGCCCGCGACGGCCGAGACCGCCATGATGCGGCCCTCGGCGGTGGCCAGCTGGTCGCTGAGCTCGTGGACGAACGCGGCGCGGCCGGTGAAGTCCGAGACGGTGGCGGGCAGCTGGGCGGGGCGGATGAAGGTGGGGCCCGCCGAGCCGCGCTCGGCGGGGGAGAAGTGCACGGTGAGGTCGGTGTCGGCGTTGAGGATGCGCTGCTGCAGCTCGGAGAGCTCGGCGCACGGGTCCACGCCGAGCTCGTCGGCCAGCAGCCGCCGGGTGTCCGCGTAGACCGCCAGCGCCTCGGCCTGCCGCCCGCTGCGGTACAGGGCGAGCATCAGCAGCTCGCGCAGCCGCTCGCGCAGCGGGTGCGCGGCCGTCAGGGCGGTGAGCTCCGAGACGGCCTCGGCGTGCCCGCCGACCTCGAGGTCGAGGTCGAGCCGGGTCTCGATCAGCGTCAGCCGCCACTCCTCCAGCCGGGTCCGCTGCGTCTGGGCGTACGGCCCCGACAGGCCGGCCAGCGGCTCGCCGTCCCACAGCGCCAGGGCCTGGTTGAGCAACTCCCGCGCCCGCGCCCGGTCGCCGAGCCCGCGGGCCTTGTCGGCCTCGGCGGCCAGCCGTTCGGCCTCGTCGATATCCAGCCCGTCCGCGGGAACGCGTATCGCGTAGCCGCCCGCCTCGCTCACCAGCGCTTCCGCGTCCGCGCCGAAGGCCTTCCGCAGCCGCGAGGCGTACGTGCGCAGCGCCGCCAGTGCCGCGTGCGGCGGCTCGCCGCCCCACAGGGCGTCCACCAGCTCCGCTGCCGTCGCCGTGCGCCCGCCGCGCAGCAGCAGGGCGGCGAGCAGGGCCCGCTGCTGCGGCGAGCCGGTGCTGAGTGGTTCCTCCCCGCGCCAGGCGCGGACGGGCCCGAGCACGGCGAAACGCAGTTGCTGCCCGTGCCCTGTATCACCGGCCATCGTGACCCCCTGCCCTGTCCTGCTCGGTCGCACCGGCCAGTCTGCCTTGTTCAGGGCCTCTGCGTCAGCAGGGGTCCGGCCTCTCCACGAGGCCCGCCGGGGGCCGTCCGGCCGCTTGGCTGACGCTGCGTCAGATCGGCGCTAACGTGTCGGCCATGGCGAGCTTCCCCAAGATAATCTCGGTGGACGACCACACGGTCGAGCCCTCCGACGTCTGGCGGAACCGGCTTCCGGCGAAATTCCGCGACGTCGGGCCAAGGATCGTAAGGGCCCCCGTGAAGGAGATGACCTTCGTCGGCGGACGCTTCGCACCCGTCATGGGGCCTCCCGGGGGCGACGGGCCGGTGGCGGACTGGTGGGTCTATGAGGATTTGTGCCGTCCTCTCACGCGGCTGGATACCGCCGTCGGATACTCCAGGGACGAGATCCGGCTCGAAGGAATCACCTACGAACAGATGCGGCCGGGTTCGTACAGCGTTCCCGAGCGACTGGCCGACATGGACCTCAATCACGTCCAGTCGGCCCTGTGCTTCCCGACGTTCCCGCGCTTCTGCGGCCAGACCTTCACCGAGGCCGCCGACCGGGAGCTGGCGCTGCTGTGCGTTCGGGCCTACAACGACTGGATGGTCGAGGAGTGGTGCGGCCCGGCCGCGGGCGGCCGGCTGATCCCGCTCGTCATCGTGCCGCTGTGGGACGCGGCCCTGGCCGCCGAGGAGGTGCGGCGCAACGCCGCCCGGGGCGTGCGGGCCGTGTGTTTCTCCGAGATCCCGCCCCATCTGGGCCTGCCGTCGGTCCACTCCGACGACTGGGATCCGTTCCTGCGCGCCTGCGCCGAGACCGGGACGGTCGTGGCGATGCACATCGGTTCGTCCTCGCGCATGCCCTCGACGTCGGAGGACGCCCCGCCCGCCGTCGGTTCGGCGCTCACCTTCGCCAACTGCTGCTTCTCGATGGCCGACTGGCTGATGTCGGGCAAATTCGACCGCTTCCCCGACCTGCGCGTCATGTACGCGGAGGGTCAGATCGGCTGGATCCCGTACGTCCTGGAGCGCGCGGACGTGGTGTGGGAGGAGAACCGCGGCTGGGGCGGCATCGCCGACAAGGTGCTGCGGCCCCCGTCGGAGGCGTTCGCCGAGCACGTCTTCGGCTGTTTCTTCGACGACGCCTTCGGCCTGCGCAACCTGGACGCCATCGGCGCCGGGAACGTCCTCTACGAGACGGACTACCCGCACTCCGACTCCACCTGGCCCCGGTCGCGGGAGGTGGCCGAGCGGCAGATGGGCCACCTCGCGCCCGAGGTGACCGAGAAGGTCGTGCGCGGCAACGCGATCGAGCTGCTGGGGCTGACAGGGGACGGGCTGTGGGCGGGGGCCTGAGGGGCGGCCAGGGCCTCGGGCGGCCAGGAGTCGAGGGTGGCGGCCAGGGGCATCCGTGACGGCCGAGGGCGGCGGTCCGGGGTGCCCGGCGACCGGCCTCTTGACGCTCCCCGCACGCGGTGCCACAGTCGCACCTACTCGATCTGACGACTAGTCAGAAATATCGGAAGACAGGCGGTGGCCTCCGTGGAGTTCGGGATCTTCGTGCAGGGCTACGTACCGGCGAGCCGGTCCCGGACCGACCCGCAGGCCGAGCACCACGCGCTGATGGAGGAGGCCGAATACGTCATCCAGGCGGACAGGTCCGGCTTCAAGTACGCCTGGGCCTCCGAGCACCACTTCCTGGACGAGTACTCGCACCTGTCCGCCAACGACGTCTTCCTCGGCTACCTGGCCCACGCCACCGAGCGCATCCACCTCGGTTCCGGCATCTTCAACCCGCTGCCGCAGGTCAACCACCCCGCCAAGGTCGCCGAGAAGGCCGCCATGCTCGACCACCTCTCCGGCGGGCGCTTCGAGTTCGGCACCGGGCGAGGCGCGGGCAGCCACGAGATCCTGGGCTTCCTGCCGGGCGTCACCGACATGGACGCCACCAAGGAGATCTGGGAAGAGACGATCGCCGAATTCCCCAAGATGTGGCGGCAGGGGGAGTACGAGGGCTTCACCGGCCGCCACTGGTCGCTGCCGCCGCGCCGGATCCTGCCCAAGCCGTACGGGCCCTCCCACCCCGCCATGTGGTACGCCGCCGGCTCGCCCTCCTCCTACGCGATGGCCGCCCGCAAGGGGCTGGGCGTCCTGGGGTTCAGCGTGCAGAAGGTCTCCGACATGGAGTGGGTCGTCGACTCCTACCGCACGGCGGTCGCGGAGGCCCGGCCCGTCGGCGACTTCGTCAACGACAACGTCATGGTCACCACGACCGCGATCTGCGCGGAGACCCACCAGGAGGCGGTGCGGATCGCCGCCGGCGGCGGTCTCCATTACCTGCAGTCGCTGCTCTTCCGCTACCACGACACCTTCCCGCGTCCGGAGGGCATCCCGCGGTGGCCCGAGCTGCTGCCCGAGTACACCGAGGAGATCATCGAGCTGCTCATCGCCGAGGAGCTGATGATCTGCGGCGACCCGGACGAGGTCTTCCGGCAGTGCAAGCGCTGGGAGCAGGCGGGAGCCGACCAGCTGTCCTTCGGGCTGCCGGTGGGCGTCCCGTACGAGGACACCCTGCGGACGATCCGGCTCATCGGCGAGCACGTCGTCCCGAAGATCGACACGGACCCGGTCCACCGCACCACGCGCTTCCGCCAGGCCGCGGCCAGGGCCTGAGCGAGGCGCCCCCGCGCACCGGGGCGGCGCCTCCCGGGTCGCCGCCCCGGCCCTTGGGGTTTGTCAGGGCTTACGGGGGCTGTACGCGCGCGTGCCGCCGGCCCGGCGCGCGCGGCCGCCGGAACGCCGAGCGAGAGGACCACGATCACCGTGCTGGACCACCTCTACCGCCGCGCCACCGTCGTCGACGGCACCGGAGGGCCCGCCTACGTCGCCGACGTCGGCATACGGGACGGCCGCATCGCGGTGATCGAGCGCCACCGGGGACGCGGCCCGGTCAGGGTGAAGGCGGGCGGACGGCTCGGCGAGCGGGCGCGCGTCGAGGAGGACGCGGACGGGCTCGTCCTCGCCCCCGGTTTCGTCGACCCGCACACGCACTACGACGCGCAGCTCTTCTGGGATCCGTACGCCACCCCGTCCATGAGCCACGGCGTGACCACGGTCGTCGGGGGCAACTGCGGGTTCACCCTCGCCCCGCTCAACCCCGCCCGGCCCGCCGACGCCGACTACACGCGGCGGATGATGAGCAGGGTCGAAGGCATGCCGCTGGCGGCCCTGGAGGAGGGCGCGCCGTGGAACTGGTCGTCCTTCGGCGACTACCTCGACGCCCTGGGGGCCGCCGGTATCGCCGTCAACGCCGGGTTCATGGTGGGCCACTGCGCGCTGCGGCGGTACGTGATGGGCCCGGACGCCGTGGGCGGCACGCCCGACGAGACGCAGCTGCGGCGGATGGTCGCGCTGCTGCACGAGGCCATGGACGCCGGGGCGTGGGGCCTGTCCACCACCCGGTCCGACTCCCACTCCGACGGCGCCGGCGACCCGGTGGCCTCCCGCCACGCGCTGCCGGACGAACTCCTCGCCCTCGCCCGCGCGGTCGGCGAACACGAGGGCACCCAGCTGGAGGCGATCGTCGCCGGTTGCCTGGACCGCTTCTCGGAGGAGGAGTCCGAGCTGCTGGTGCGGATGACGGCCGCCGCCGGGCGCCCCCTGAACTGGAACGTCTTCACCATCGACTCGGCCGCGCCCGACCGCGTGCCGCACCAGCTCGCCCCGAGCGAGCGCGCACGCGCGCGTGGCGGGAGGATCGTGGCCCTGACGATGCCCATCCTCACCCCCATGAACATGTCGCTGGGCACCTTCTGCGCCCTCAACCTCCTGCCCGGCTGGGGCGACGTGCTCGGCCTGCCGGTGCCCGAGCGGATCGACCGGCTGCGCGACCCGGCCGTGCGGGCCGCACTGCTGCGGGGCGCGGCGAGCCCGGAGGCGGGCGTCTTCCGGCGGCTGACCGACTTCGGCCGGTACGTCATCGGTGACACGTACGCCAAGGAGAACGACGGCCTGACCGGGCGGGTGGTCGAGGACATCGCCACCGAGCGGGGCACCGACCCCTTCGCGACACTGGTCGACATCTGCGTCACCGACGAGCTGCGCACGGTCCTGTGGCCGATGCCGACGGACAACGACCCGGCCAGCTGGGAGCTGCGCCGCCGCGTCTGGGACCACGAGGACGTGCTGCTGGGCGGCTCGGACGCGGGGGCGCACCTGGACCGGATGTGCGGCGCGCCCTACACGACGCGCTTTCTGGGTGACTGCCTGCGGGGGCGGCGGCTGGTGCCGCTGGAGCGGGCGGTGCGGATGCTGAGCGACGCGCCGGCGCGGCTGTTCGGACTGCGCGGGCGGGGCCGGATCGCCGAGGGCTGGTGCGCGGACCTGGTGCTGTTCGATCCGGAACGGATCGACGCGGGGGCGGCGACGCTGGTGCGCGACCTGCCCGGCGGCGGCGCACGGCTGGACGCGCGGGCGGTGGGAGTGGTGAGCGTGCGCGTCAACGGGGTGGAGACGGTGCGGCACGACGTGGTGACGGGGGCGGTGCCGGGGCGGGTGCTGCGGTCGGGGCGGGACACGGAGACGGTGGGGACGGCGTGAAGGGCGGGGATGGCGGGAATGCCGGGGAGGGCGTGAACGTCGGGGAGGGCGTGAACGTCGGGGATGGCGTGAACGTCGGCGGCGGGAAAATTTTGAATCGGGGCAAAAGGGGCTCGGGTGCGGTTCCCGTAGGAGGATGCGCGGGCGGTGGGGTCGCGATGTTACCGGTCGTAACCCGCGAACCCCCTTCGTTTGCAAGGTCAACTCATCTCAGTCGGCGGCCCGTTAAAGGTTCGCTCTCCGGATGTTTGCCCTCCGGTTGCGGAAACAGCAGGACTTAACGTCCTCGCCATGGTTCACGTACATCCGCGGCCACGGGCCGGAGACACGGTAATGAGCGTCGCCGGCCGCGACGCGGGAAGAGTGCGCGCCAAGGGACTCAGCGGGAATTCCGTCGGCCTGCTGGGCAGTGCCGTCATCGGGATCTCCACCGTCGCGCCCGTGTACTGCCTGACGTCCACCCTCGGCCCGACCGTCGGTGAGGTGGGGGTGCAGATGCCCGCCGTCTTCCTCGCGGGCTTCCTCCCGATGCTGCTCGTCGCCTTCGCCTACCGCGAGCTCAACGCCGCGCTGCCCGACTGCGGTACGTCCTTCACCTGGACGGTACGGGCCTTCGGCCCCCGCGTCGGCTGGATGTGCGGCTGGGGTCTGGTCATCGCGACCATCATCGTGCTGTCGAACCTCGCGGGCGTCGCGACCTCCTTCTTCTACCTGCTGCTGGGCGAGATCACCGGCAACGACGGCATCGCCGCCCTCGACGACGACCGGATCGTCCATGTGGCGACCTGCCTGGCCTTCATCGCCGTCGCGACCGCCGTCAGCTACCGCGGGATGACCGCGACCAAGGGCGTGCAGTACGCGCTGGTCGGCCTCCAGCTGGCGGTGCTGGCGGTGTTCGTCGCGATGGCTGTCACCAAGGCCCGTTCCGGCGAGCTCGCCGGCTCCATCGACTTCTCCTGGACGTGGCTCAACCCCTTCGGCGTGGAGTCCTTCAGCGCCTTCACGGCCGGCCTGTCACTGTCGATCTTCATGTACTGGGGGTGGGACGCCTGCCTGACGGTGAACGAGGAGACGCAGGGCAGCGCGAAGACCCCCGGACGGGCCGCTCTCCTCGCCATGGTCGTGCTCGTCGGCTCGTACCTGCTGACGGCCGTGGCCGCCCAGATGTTCTCGGGCGTCGGCGACAAGGGCACCGGCCTCGGCAACCCCGACACCTCCGGCAACGTCTTCGCCGCGCTGGCCGACCCCGTGATGGGCACGGGACTGGGCGTCCTGCTGTTCGTCGCCGTCCTGGCGTCGGCGGCCGCCAGCCTGCAGACGACGTTCCTGCCGGTCGCGCGGACCGTGCTCGCCATGAGCAGCTACCGGGCGCTGCCGCCGTCCTTCGCCCGCATACACCCGCGCTTCAAGTCCCCCGGGCGCGCGACGATCGCCGCCGGGGCGGCCACCGGCGTCTTCTACGCGGTGATGAGCTTCCTCAGCGAGAACATCCTGATCGACACGGTGTACGCGCTGGGCCTGATGATCTGCTTCTACTACTCGATCACGGCGTTCGCCTGCGCGTGGTTCTTCCGCGGCGAGCTGCGGAAGTCGGCGCGGGACGCGCTGCTGAAGGGCGTCTTCCCTGTGGTGGGCGGACTGCTGCTGGCGGCCGTCTTCTGCAAGACGCTGTACGACATGTGGGATCCGGAGTACGGCAGCGGCAGCGCGGTGCTCGGCGTCGGCTCGGTCTTCGTGATCGGGGTGGGCCTGCTGGTCGTCGGCGCCGCGCTCATGGAGCTGATGCGGCGCCGCAGCCCGGAGTTCTTCCGCGGCGAGGTGCTGACGCGGTCGACGCCGGCGCTGGTGGTGGTGGAGGAGGAGCGAGCCGGGTGAACGGCTGTATCCGCGGTATCCGCGGTATCCGCTATATCCCCTATATCCGCAGGGCTCCGACGGGGAGGACGGGCGGTTCGCCCGTGGTCCAGATGGCGTCGACGGTCACGTGGCGGAGGCGCCGGCCGTCCGGGGTGTCGATCAGTTCGGCCTCGTAGCGGCCGCCGACGGTGAAGAGGGGGTTGGCGTCCGCGCCACGTGCCTGGAGGGTGGAGTCGAGGTGCACGTGCGTCATCAGGGCGTTCCACGAGACAGTGGTCCGTCCTGTGGTGGCGTCATGACGGACCAGCACGTCGGAAGCGGTGTGCTGGGTGCGTGCGAACCTCCCGATCGCCTCCTCGGTGTGCTGCCGCACGGCTTCGATGCCCTCGACGATGCCGATGGGCGTCACCATGCGCGTGTCGTCGGTGAAGTAGGAGCGGGCCCAGTCCGGCGCGAACTCCCGCTTGTCGAGCTCGAGGAAGAGGCCGCTGATGAGGGCGCTGACGTGCGTGCTGACGTGCGTGCTGATGGCGATGTGATCCGTGGGAGTGGTCATGGCTGAAGCCTCACACCTGAAGTGGACTTGAGGTCAAGGGCCGGCCCGGCCGCCCGCGCTTCTCCGGTCGTCAGGAGTGACGCACGGGACATAGGTGAGAATGTCTCCCGCTCACCTATGTACCAGGAGATTCATGAACAAGCGTCTGCCCTTGCTCGCCCTCTGCCTCACGGTCGCCGCTCTCGGCACCACGGCGTGCGACGCATCCGGCGGCAGCCCCTCGAGTGCCTCGTCGGCACCGTCCACCCCGTCGGCGTCCCCGTCGGCCTCCGCTCCCGCGCCGGCGTCCCCGTCCGCGGAAGCACGCACGCTGACGGGTATGTCGTCCGCGCTCTACCTGAGGACCTTGCGGAAGAACTACCCGGATTTGGACCACCTCGGTGACGACGTGCTCGTCACCCACGGCAACGCGCTCTGCGCCGCCCGGGGCGCGGCCCTCGGCGACGCGGTCAAGAAGACGATGCGGGAACTGGGCACCAACACCCAGCAGACGACGCAGATCCTGGGCACCGCGCACGCGTTCTGCCGGTAGGCGGCACTTTGCCGGTGTGCGGTGTGCGGTGTGCGGTGTGCGGTGTGCGGCGGCGGCACCAGGCCCCCGCCGCACGTCACTGCTGATTGCGCTGATTACTCAGGCTGCCGGCGTCCGTTCCACCGGTATCCACAATTCCGCGTCCGCCCGTGCCCCGTCCTCCGACAGCCGGGTGCGCAGGATCTCGGGGCCCGGCCGGCTCCGGTAGGGGTTGGACGGGAACCACTGCGTGTAGACGTCCCGCCACAGGTGCTGGAGCGCCTCCGGGAACGGCCCGGAGTACTCGAAGACGGCCCACGTCCCGGCCGGGACGGAGAGCGCGTCCATGTCCTCGGGGACCGGGACGGCGGCGTGGGCCACCACCCCGTGGTAGTAGTCGAGTTCGCTTCCCTCCGTACGGCAGGGGTCGAGGTTGTCGGTCGCGGAGACGATTCCCTGCGGCTCTTGATCGGACAGGCGCTCGATGCGCTCCAGCGTCTCCTGGCCAAGGCTCCGGATGAACTCGGCGATGGCGGGATTCAGCCCCTCGTACACGAGCGGGACGCGCGCCTTCCTCCCCACCACACAGAACTCCTCCTTCTCCACGATCCGGTATCGCATGTCGCTGCTCCCTTCGACGGTGAGACGGAAGGAGAGCCGTGACTGCGACCGCAGGCTCGCACCGGACCGTCTGGCCTCGCCCGGACCGACCCCGTGCATGACACGGAACGCCCGCGCGAACGCCTCCCCGGAGGTGTAGCCGTACCGCACCGCGATCTCGAGGAGCGTCCGTTGCCCGGCCAGCACTTCGGCACCGGCGACGGTGAGCCGCCTGCGCCGGATGTACTCCGACAGCGGCATCCCCGCCAGCGCGGAGAACAGCCGACGGAAGTGGTACTCCGACGTCACCGCGATCCGTGCCAGTTCGGCCACGTCGATCCGCTGATCGAGACGGCACTCGATGTGCTCCATGGCCTGGTTCAGCCGCTCCAGCACCGCGGCCTCCTTCCCTTTCGTTCACCCACGCTACGAAGGCACCACCCTGCCGGACCCGACAATCCGTGCCCGGCCGGGTCGGGTGGGGCCAGTCAGGCGGATCAGGGCGGATCAGAGTGGATCAGGTGTCGGCCATCCATGGATGTCGCGGCCGACACCGCCGTACGATGCCCGAACGCGCGTGTAGTAGACGTGTGTTGCAGGGCGGGTGTTGAAGAGGGGGATGCAGATGCTCGGTGAGTCGCTGACGGTGTTGGCCACGGCAGTCGGCACCGCGGTGGTCCAGGCCGCCGGTACGGATGCCTGGAACGGCTTCCGGGGCCGGCTGGCCCGGCTGTTGGGGATGGGGGACAGCGGGCGCGAGCGGGTCGAACTGGAACGGCTCGACCGGACGGCCGCGGCCCTGGAGGGCCTCGAGGGGCCGGAGGGGCAGACGGGCGAGGGGGAGAGGCAGCGGCAGCGTCAGCAGGTGGCCTGGGAGACGCGCGTCGCCGACCTCCTGGAGAGCCTGCCCGAGGACCGTCGCGCGCACGTCGTGGCCGAGATCCGGGCCCTGGTCGAGGACCGGGCGCGGCAGGCGCCGGCCGGCGGCGGAGGCGTGTCCGGAAACACCTTCCACGGCCCCACCGCCGTACAGACCGGGGACCACAACCAGCAGCGCAACTACTTCGGGCGCGGGGCGTGAGCGAGCCCGGGGCGGGGGAGGGGCCCAGGGCCGGCACCTCCGGCAACGACTTCCGCGGGCCAGCCGCGGCGCAGACCGGCCAGTTCAACACCCAGGTCAACCACTACGCCGAACCGCGCAGCAAGCTGTGGCTCGCGGTGACGGGCGCGGCGGCCGTGGTGGTGACGGTTGGCGCGGTCGTGCTCATGCTCAAGCTCGGCGACGATGACGGGAACCGGGACGGTGCCTCGCCGAACAGTGCCGTCCCGCCGGGTACCTCGCCATCGGTGACAGCACCCGTTTCGCCTTCGGCTCAGGCGGGCGGGGGCGCGGGGGCGGCGGGTGCCGGGGGCGTCGGCTCGTCCCCCTCCGGGGCTGTGTCCCCGACCGAGGACGCGGTCCAGTGGACGGGAACCGTCCGCCTCGCCGAGCAGGGGCCAAAGCTCGATGCCGTCCCGCCGACCATGGAGAGGTACACGAGGGACGTCCGCCTGGGCCTGGTCAGCAAGCCGCCCCGGCTCTCCGGCTCGGACAGCCTGGACAACGAGACGAATCTCGCCGTCTGGCAGGGCCGGGGCAAGCCCAGCCGCAAGGAGTGCGCGGACCTTGTCTCCACGCAGGGGATGAAGTTCGCCGAGGTGTCGAAGGGCACCGTGCTCTGCGTCAGGACCAACGGTGGCCGCATGGCCGCCCTGACCGTCACGGCGACGAGCGAGAGCTTCACGACGGGCGTCATGGCGGACGCGGTCGTGTGGTCGGAGACGGCGTCCGGGGGACGCTGACGTCACCGTCCGGGGCCCGCGGGGCCTCGCCGTCCTCGTTCACCCATTCGGACGCATCCCAGCTGCGCCGGTCCTCGTCGGTTGCTCGCCTGGTGGAGTGCGGAAGTTCCGCACCTACGTTCGGGAGGTGATCTCGTGATGGATGAGACACGGCAGATCGAACAGCCCCAGACGGTGTATGAGCCGCCGCTGCTCGTGGAGGTCGGTGACTTCACCGACAGGACCGAGGGCGACGGAGGCTGGGAATGGGAAGGACCCCTTAGCTACTTCGATGGCTGAGTCCGGCACCTGCTGGTTCGTGGTCCTCCCGGACCGCGAACCGGCGCCCGCCGTCGCCGAGAAGCTCCGCCGGTACGCCTGCCGGCGGTTGCCGCATGCCTCGGGCCGGCCGTGGCTGGTCGGCTGCTGGGAGCCGGGGCAGGTCACCGTGGCGGCTCGCGGCACCACGCGGGTGGCGCTGGCCGGGACGTGCTCACTCGGCGAGAGCACGCTGGCCGGGCGGCTGCGGTCGGTGCGTGCCGCCTCGGACGTCGAATCGGTTGTGGTCGACGCCGCCGGGAGTTTCCACGTGGTCGCCTCCGTGGCCGGCCGGGTGTACGCGCGCGGGACCTTGTCCGGGGCCCGGCGTCTGTACCGGGCCGAGATCGACGGGGTGACGGTCGCCGCCGACCGGGCCCGCACGCTGGCCTGGCTGACCGGTGCCGAGCCGGATGTGCGGCAGTTGGCGTCGCGCCTGGTCCTTCCCGCCCTGCCGCACCCGCTGGCCGGCGGCGGAATGTGGCGGGGCGTGCGCGCGGTGCCGGGAGGCGAGGCGCTGCACCTCGACGGGGACGGCGGTTCGCGCCTCGACGGGGGCGGCGGTTCGCACCTCGATGGGCACGGCGGTCCGCACCGCGACGGGAACGGCGGTTCCCGGACGACGCGCTGGTGGACCGCCCCGCCCGGCGAGCTGCCCCTGGCCGTCGGCGCGCCCGGGGTGCGCCGGGCCCTGCTGGAGGCGGTCGAGGCGCGGGTGCGCCCGGGACACGTGCTGGGCGCGGACCTGTCCGGCGGGCTGGATTCCACCTCGCTGTGCTTCCTGGCCGCGCGAGCGGGAGCCGACCTGGTGACCGCGACGATTCACTGGGCGGCGCCCGGCAGCGAGGACGCCGCCTTCGCCGACCGGGCCGCCGCCCAGTTGCCCGGCGCCGAACGGCTGGTGTTCGGGCCCGGCGACCTGCCCGTCTGCCTCACCGGCATCGGGGAACGTCGCGAGCCGGGCGACGAGCCGTCCGTCGCGCTGCGCGATCGCGCCCAGCAGCGGCACATCGCGGACGCGATGCGCGCGGCGGGGGCCGTGCGGCGCCTGTCGGGGCTCGGCGGGGACCATGTCGTCCAGGCTCCCGTCCAGTACGTGCACCCCTTGGTGCGTCACCATCCGGCCGTCGGGCTGCGGCACGTCGCCGGTTACCGCGCCCGCGGGCGCTGGCCGCTGCGCACCACCGCCCGCGCGCTGATCGACGCTCGCTCCTACGCCGCCTGGCTGGCCGCCACCGCCATGGCACTGCACCAGGACGCCGGGCCGGGCGCGGCACCGATCGGGTGGGGCCCCCGCCCCGCGCTTCCGGCCTGGGCGAGCCACCAGGCGGCCGAGATCGCCGCCGCCCTGCTGCGCGAGGCCGCCCGGGACGCCACACCGCTGGCCGGCGACCGGGGACGGCACGCCTGGATCGATCAGGCCCAGGCCGCCGGACGCACCGCCGCGCAGCTCTCCTTCGAGGCGGCGGCCGCCGGCCTTCCGGCGGATTCGCCGTACTGCGACGACGCGGTCGTCAGCGCCTGTCTGGCCGTGCGCCTGCAGGACACCCGCACCCCGTGGTCGTACAAGCCCCTGCTGTCCGAGGCGATGCGCGGCCTGGTCCCCGACCGGATCCTCGCCCGCACCAGCAAGGACGGTTCCACCGTGGAGTGGTACGCGGGCCTGCGTCACCACCAGGCCGAACTGGCGGCCTGGGCCGCCGACTCCCACCTGGTCGCCGCCGGCCTCGCCGACGAGCGCGGGCTACGGCACGCCCTGCTCAGCCCCGGTCTGCTCGACCGGTCCGGACCCGCGCTGGAGGCCACCCTCGCCGTCGAGGAATGGCTGCGCGACGTGGCGGCCCACCCCGTCCCCGCCTACCTGAGGGAGCACACCGATGAGCATGCGACTGCGCACTGACGTCACCGCGTGCGACACCGGCGACGGCATGGTGCTGCTGGACGAGCGCACCGGCCGCTACTGGCAGCTCAACCGCACCGGCGCGATCGTCGTCCACGCCCTCCTCGACGGCGCCGGCCCGGAGCAGGCCGCCGCCGGCCTGACCGCCACCTGCCCGGTGAGCGGGCAGCAGGCCGGTGCCGACGTCGACGCGCTCCTGGAGCAGCTGACCCGAGCCGGCCTGGTGACCCGGTGAGCCAGGTCCTGCCGGCCGGCCGTGCGCCCGGTCCGCGCCGTCGCCTCGCGGCACACATCGCGGTGGCCGCCGCACGGTTGCTGGCCCACCTGCCCCCGCGTCGCATCCGCGCCCTGCTGTGCGCCGCGCGCCGCGGCGCCGCACCGGCCACGTACCAGCAGGCCCTGACCGCGCGCGGCGATGTCGTCGCGGTCAGCGTGCTGTGCTCCGGCAGGTACTGCCTGCAGCGTTCCCTGGCCACCGCACTGCTGTGCCGGATGCGCGGCGTCTGGCCGACCTGGACCACCGGGGTGCGCACCCACCCGTTCGCGGCCCACGCCTGGGTCGAAGCCGAAGGCCGACGCGTCGGCGAACCGGCCGACGCCGCGACCTACCGCGCCCTGCTCACTGTCCCGCCCCGGCGCCCCTGACGCGCCGGGCGCGGGTCTGTCCGGACGGGGTGGGCGCGGGTCCGTCGGAGGGACGCGCCGGGCGCGGGCCCCGTCAGGACGCGCCGGGCCTGGCCCGTCAGGACGACAGGTCGGCCGCCACAGGTCGGCCGCCGACTTCCTACCGGGAGGACGCGATGACAACGGGCTCCGGCGCGGCGTCCTCGCGCGTCCGGGTGCCGCGTCGCCCGGCCAGCCGGCAGCCGAGGCAGCCGGCGTGCCCGTCACGCGCCGCGTGGTCCCGGACCCTCATGCCCCGCTGGGCGGTGGGCCGGATGCCGGGCGGCTTGCCCCAGCCGGCGAGGTGCAGGGCCCAGGTGACGACCAGCGCTGCCGCCATCACACCGATGCCCAGCCAGATCCCCGGGCTCCAGCCGCAGATGCCCGCGCCGGTGATCCCGGCGCCGACCGTCGCGATGGCGCAACCGGTCCATCCGGCGATGGTGTGCCCGTCGTCGTGTCCGCTCATGTGCCCTGACTCCCCCTGTTCGGGCCGGTCGTGCCACGGCATGCCGCGGCAGAGCCACCGGCGCCGACCTATGATGGCTTAGCAAGTAAGGAATTTATCTCACGCACTAAGGGACTTTCAATGGAGGGCAAGAACCGCCCTGCCGCCTCCGCCGCGGACGCGATCACCGCAATGGACCACCTCATCGCGACGAGCGCGATCGGCCAGCAGGAGTTCGCCCGGAACCTGGGCCTGAGCGTGACGGACCTCATCTGCTTCGCGTACGTCCTGGAGGCCGGCGACTCCCCGGTCACCGCCGGCGACCTGGCCGTACGCGCCCACGTCACGACGGGCGCGGTCACCGGCATCCTCAACCGCCTCGAGCGCGGCGGCTTCGTCACCCGGCAGCCGGACCCCGCCGACCGCCGCCGCGTACGCGTCATCGCCGTCCCGGCCGCCACCGAGCGGGTGATGGCCGTCTACGGGCCGTACTACGCACTCCTCACGGAGCTCCTCGAGGAGTACGCGCCGGACGAAATTGCCGTGATCGCCGACTGGTTCACCCGGGCGGGGGCGCTGGCGCGCACGTACTTGGAAGAGTCCTGCTAGAGGCACGAATCCGAAAAAAATCGGACGGCGATGTCGAGAACCCGCGTCCCGCTCCGTCCCCGGGGTGAACGCGACCACAATGGGTCGCACGAGCACCGAGGAGAACCATCATGGCCAAGTACCTGCTGCTCAAGCACTACCGCGGCGCCCCGGCCGCGGTCAACGACGTGCCGATGGACCAGTGGACGCCGGAGGAGATCTCGGCCCACGTCCAGTACATGAACGACTTCGCGGCCCGGCTGGAGAAGACCGGAGAGTTCGTCGACGGCCAGGCGCTCGCCCCCGAAGGCGCGTGGGTCCGCTACGACGGCGAGGGGCGCCCGCCGGTCACCGACGGACCGTTCGCCGAGACCAAGGACCTCATCGCCGGCTGGATGATCATCGACGTCGACAGCTACGAACGCGCCGTCGAGCTGGCCGGCGAGCTGTCGGCCGCGCCGGGGGCCGGCGGCAAGCCGATCCACGAGTGGCTGGAGGTACGCCCGTTCCTGGTCGCGCCGCCCACCATCACGGAGTGACCCCCCAGGCGTCTCCGACGGACGAGGCCCTGCTCAGGAGCCTCACGCCGAGCGTGCTCACCGTCCTCGTCCGCCGCGGAGCCGACTTCGCGGCGGCCGAGGACGCCGTGCAGGACGCGCTGGTCGAGGCCCTCCGCGTCTGGCCGGCCGACCCTCCGCGCGATGCCAAGGGCTGGCTGATCACCGTGGCCTGGCGCAAGTTCCTCGACGCGACTCGCGCCGACGCCGCCCGCCGCCGGCGAGAGGACCTCGTCGACGAGCAACCGGCGCCCGGCCCCGCGCCCGCCGTGGACGACACGCTCCAGCTCTACTTCCTGTGCGCCCACCCGTCGCTGACACCGGCGTCCGCCGTCGCGCTCACCCTCCGCGCCGTCGGAGGGCTGACCACCCGCCAGATCGCCCAGGCCTACCTGGTGCCCGAGGCGACCATGGCCCAACGCATCAGCCGCGCCAAGCGCACGGTCTCCGACGTGCGCTTCGACCGGCCCGGCGACGTCGCCACCGTGCTGCGCGTCCTCTACCTGGTCTTCAACGAGGGCTACTCCGGCGACGTCGACCTCGCCGCCGAGGCCATCCGGCTCACCCGGCAGCTCGCCGCCGCCATCGACCACCCCGAGGTGGCCGGACTGCTCGCCCTCATACTGCTCCACCACGCCCGGCGCGCCGCCCGGACCGCGCCTGACGGCAGCCTGGTGCCGCTCGCCGAGCAGGACCGGGGTCGGTGGGACACCGCGCTGATCGCCGAGGGCGTCGCGATCCTCCAGGCGGCCCTCGCCCGTGACCGCCTGGGCGAGTTCCAGGCCCAGGCCGCCATCGCCGCCCTCCACGCCGACGCGCCCACCGCCGAGGAGACCGACTGGGCGCAGATCGTCGAGTGGTACGACGAACTCACCCGCCTCACCGACAGCCCGGTCGTCCGGCTCAACCGCGCTGTCGCCGTCGGCGAGGCCGACGGACCGCGCGCCGGCCTGGCGGCCCTCGCCGAGCTGGACGCCTCCCTGCCCCGACACACCGCGGTGGCGGCATACCTCCACGAGCGCGCCGGCGACCTGGCGACGGCGGCCCGGCTGTACGCCGAGGCGGCCCTCAAGGCCCCCAACCTCGCCGAACGCGCCCACCTGACCCGGCAGGCCGCCCGCCTCAACGCCCGCCGCCGTCGCTGACGGGCCGCGCCCGGTTCTTCCCACGGCTCTGGGCGCGCGTCCGGGTCGGTGGACGCCCGGCGCCGCCCGCTATCCGGGCGCGTGCATCCGGAACTGATCGCTGCTTGCCGGCGTCGTGGCGTTTATGGCGCAAGGTGGGAGCACGATGGGCGACGAGCCGACGTGGGCAGAGCTGCTGTTTGCCATATTTGTCATGGTGAGCATCCCTACTCTCATCGTAGGGTCGGTGATCTTGTCCCTTGTCGGACTGACGATGTGGGTGACAGCACCGCTGCGGCGACGGAGGCGGACCAGCTCTGACGACGGCTAGGTCCTGTCTCCCTGACCGTCTACAGGCCGGGGCGTTTGCCGGTGGTTAATGGTGGTGCCGTCAGGATTCCGCCCGAAGGCGGCCTCTAGAACGGCGGGGAGGTCTTCCTCGGGGACCGTGGTGCGCACGACCGCCAGAACCTGGGGAAAGTCGTCATCGTCGATGACGCCCATGTGCTCCTGACGGAGTTGATAGATGATCTCGACGAGCTCCGACCTCAGCCGCATCCAGGCACGGGAGGTACGGATCTCTTCATCGACCTGGTGCATGAACCAGCGCATGACCTCGTACGGGACGTCAGTGTGTCCTGCGTGCGGGTTGAAGCACACCGTCGGCTCCCGTGCCGGATCCTCGTCGGGGACGATTGCGGTCACAAGAGTCCGTTGCCCGGCCACGAGATCCAGTTCCAGGTACCAGGCGTCATCGGGCACGGAGTACATCGCGGTGATCGCGTAGTCGCCGTCGGGGTGTCCAAAGACCATTGCCGCATGCTGTCACGCTGGGCTGAGGACGTGCCTCTGCAAAATGTGCGACCCGACACCCTTACGCTCGGGCCCAGATGAGGATGGCAGCGAGGTAGAGCGCTGCCCCGTAGGCGATGGCGAGCTTGTCGGACGGCTGGGGAATGACAGCGCGGATCCCGCGTTGGCGGAGACGACACCGGATCGCGCGTGACGAATACGCGCGGTCCGCCAGCACGATGCCCGGTCGGGTTCTCGGTCTTCCTGGCCCGCTTCGCGGAACACGGATGCTGGCCCACCGTCGACCGCGAACAGGATCGGCTGGCATCAACGGCTTGAACCGGTCCCACATCGCATCAGTGATCACTAGTCGGACGGGTATATCCGATCAACCGACAAACGGATCAAGGAGACACGCTCTAGGCGGGTTCGTTTGGTGCATCCGTTCAGCGGTTGAAGGTGGCGAGTACGAGGCGGTTGGCCATGGCGTTGGCGGTGCGGCCGTCGGAGGAGGCCAAGCCCACGGCGTAGGCGCCGTGGTGGTTCAGGTCGGGCGAGGCGAAGACGCCGCTCTTGTAGCCGAGGTCGGAGCCTGTCTTGCCCCAGATGGCCGAGCCGTTGGGCAACGGGAAGGACGTCAGGCCGACGCTGTAGCAGGCGTACCCCTTGTCGGGGCCAGTGTTGCAGTTGGAGCCGTCGGCGTAGGGAAGGAGTTTGCCGTCGGCGCCGCGGGGCAGGGTGCGCAGCTCGGCGGCCTGGGCGGGGCGCAGCAGGCGGCCGTTGAACAGGCTGGTGACGAAGCGGTCGAGGTCGGCGGCGGTGGAAATCATGCTGGAGGGGTTGCCGCCCTGTTCGTTGACATCGATCAGCTTGCCCTTGCTGTTCGGTAGGTATCCGGGCAGGTACGGGCGGGGTATTCGGGCGTTGCGGCCGGGCGCGGTGGTGTCCGTCATCTTCAGCGGGGCCAGGATGCGGGTGGTGAGCTCGCGCTGGAGTGAGTGGCCGGTGAGGTCTTCGATCAGTTTCCCGGCGATGCGGTAGGCGAAGGAGTTGTACTCCTGCTTGGTGCCGGGGGCGAACCTCGGGCCGGGCCAGGGCCTGTCCTCGGGCCGGAGCGTCTGCTGGATGACCTGGTCGAAGGTGAAGTAGTCGAAGCGGTGGTCGATCACCTCGTCCTGGGACGGTGCGGGTGCGCCCTCGAAGTCGTGGGGCAGGCCACTGGTGTGGTTGAGGAGCTGCCGTACGGTGATGGGCGCGAAGGAGTCCGGCAGCAGGCCCGGCAGGTAGTGTTGCACGGTCTCGTCCAGGTCCACCCGTCCTTCGGCGGAGAGCTGCAGCAGCACCACCGCTTCCATCGGCTTGGCAATGCTGCCGATGCGGAAGCGGGCCCCGGCCTTGACGGGGCTGCCGGTGACGAGGTCCCCGGACGACCCCCGCCACGTCTGCCCCGACCCGTACACCTGGGCCACGGCACCCGCGAGGCTATCGCCCGGATGGACCGTGATCGCCTCCTGCAACGCCTCGCGGTCCAGGCCGGCGGACGCCTGCGCCGCCTGGGCCGGGGCGAATGCCGCCATGGCAGCGGTCAAGGCGGCCAGAGCCAGGGGTGCGGAACGGTGCATGTGGTCTCCCGTCGAAGAGCAACGAACGTCCCGGATATGGGCATATCCGGACCAGCTTCGAGTCTCTTCGACGAAGATCACCGGCTCAACAGGCGTATCCCTGATTCCGACCCGGAGGAAACCCTGAGAGAGGCATCAGACGGGTACGGCCTTCCGGGTGGGTCAGTGTGGCCCACCGGCGAGGATCTCGCGAGTGAACGCGGCCCAAGCCGCTGTCGGGACGACGAAGGCGGGGCCGTTCTTGCGTTTGGAGTCGCGGACGCCGACCCGCGCGGAGCGTGGTGAAAGGCCCGCCACCTCGATGACGGGCCGCGCCCGGTTCTTCTCACGGCTCTGGGCGCGCGACCGGGTCGGCGGACGCCCCACGGCCGAACTGGGGCGACTATCCGTTCATCCGACAGATACGGGTTCGAGTCGGCCGGTTCCTGACCGGTTGGTGTTTCGCTTCTTTCGAGCCACGTTTCTTCCCCCCGTTTCTCCTGTTGAAGGCGTACTTGACGCTCAGCAGGCGAGGCGGTATTCGCGCGCAGTTCATGTCGGCAGTATCGGCAACCCTGGCCGGTACCCGGCTTGATGAACGCGGTGCCGACCGGAAGCGGATCATTGCGGGGTGTATTCACCCATACGCCGACCGGTAACCTCTTCTCCCGCCGGGTCGGTGAAAGGAAATACGGCTCTGCCATCTGCGTGTCAATGAATCGTTCATCGAATCATTGCCCGTCAGCGGTTCACTCGCTACCACCGGCACCGGCCGCGGAACCGCTCACGGAGAAGAGAGGCACACGACATGGCGTTCTACATCAAGCAGCGAAACCCCAACCCGCTCGCCCTGAAGCCGGGAGAAACCCAGAAGCTCACGTTCGAGGTGTGGGCCGAGCCGGCAGGGGTTCCCGGGCCGGAGGCGATCACGGTCCAACTGCCGGACAGGCTGTCCTTCCCCACGGACGGCTTGGTCCACTACACGAAGGACGGCGACCCCAGCCCGCAGGAATGCCATGTCACGAGCGTGGAGGACGCGAGGAAGCGGGTGCGGTTCGAGACCGGGGCGATCGGCAACGGGACAGGGGGTTTCTACTACTCCGTGCCGGTCCAGGCTGCCGCGGACGCCCAGCCCGGCGAGAAGACCGTGCCGGGTGGTTTATCCATCGCCGGCGGCTTGACGGCCGTGGACCTGAAGATCCTCGTGGGGGATCCGCCGCCCGTGGAGAAGCGGGTGTACGGATACATCAACGCTGACGGAACCTGGTCCGGAACCGGCTTCACCGCAACAAAGTCAAACGCCCACACGTTCAATATCAAATTTGACGAGGCCTTCATGTCGCCGCCGATCGCCCTCGCCACTCCCTTTGATGAGAGATATAACGCGCAGTCCCAGATCGGTAGCCTCGGCAACCAATCGGTCATCGTGTACACCTCGACAAATACGAGCTGGGCGGCCGTGCGATTCTGCTTCATGGCGGTGGGCCTCGTAGTGCCGAAGCAGTAGCCCCATCTCCCCGCCCCCACGCCTCTCCGCTGCTACCCCGGCGGAGAGGTGCCTTCTTGCCGGGGGCGGCAGCGTGGAGAGGTCGGCGGATTTATCCGAGGCGGCCGGCGCGGAGGCCAGCAATGAACGACGCCCAGGCCGCTGCCGGGACGACGAAGGCGGGGCCGGTTTTGCGCTTCGAGTCGCGCACGCCGACCTTGTCGGTCAGCGGGGCGATCGAGACGCAGCTACCCCCACCAGTGTCGATGCTGTGAGACGACTTGAACCAGCGTTTCTCGTCGGCTATTTCCAGGGCTGTCAGGTGCGTGTTAGTGATCATCGATCTCTCTTGCTAGTCGGTGTAGGAAGTCGGCCGTCTTGGACGGCGCCAAAGCGCTCTCCCGCATTGCATCGAACCGCCTGGCGTACTTCCAGACTTCGCGCGGTTTGTCGGCGACCGTCATCACCGACGGTCCATCCAACATGACGACGGGGTCGAGGCCTGCTTCGAAGTCCATCAGGACGAAGTTGTCGAATGCGCGGTACGTTGACGAGATCCAGAGGAAGGATCTGCACGGTCACGTGGTCGAGACTCGCCACCTTCTCGATCGCTTCGTACTGCTCGCGCATGACGTCCGGGCCGCCGATCGCGCGGCGCAGCGCCGCCTCGTCGAGGATGACCCGGAGCTCGACCGGGTCCGCGCCGTGGATGATCTGCTTGCGCTTCATGCGGAGGGCCACGTTTTCCTCCACGAACTCGGTGGTTCTTTCGTCAACCGGCTTCGATGTGGCGAACAGGGACCTCGCGTAGTTCTCGGTCTGCAGGAGGCCGAAGACCACCTGTGAGTGCCATGCACGCATCGCCGTGGCGTCCGTCTCCAGTCCGACGTACAGCAACTGTCCAGACGGCATGAAGTTCTGGTGCGGCCTGTACCAGTCGGCGCTGAGTGAGTCGCGGTGGAGCGTCAGCAGGTGTTCACGATCGTTGCGGTCGGTGACGCCGTAGAAATCGAGCAGGTCTTCCAGATCCCGGACTCGTGGCAGCTGATTGTGACCGGATTCCACTCGGTTGAGCTTCGTTTCCGAGCTTTCGATGGCATCGGCTGCCTCTTTGGTGCCGTAGCCCTTCCTCTCCCTGAGGCGCTTGAGCTCCTTGCCCAGTTCCCTCCGACGGAACGTCGGACCGCGTCGTGCAGCCACCCTGAGCCCTCCCGGTGCTTTACCCAGCGTCGCGCCCCTGTACCCCGCTAGCGCGACCCTGTTGGCCGACGGCGAACCCCTGTTGGTCGTCGAGCTCGCCCTGTTGGCAGTTTTCCATCCCCTGTATGCGCCCGTGCAAGCCATGCTCCGGCTTGGCATATGCCAATTACGGCAAGGGAGTTGGCCCAGCTTGCGGGTGAAGTAGTCGCTGCGGGACTGTTATTCAGCCATCGACGCCAGTCGTCACGCGCTTGAAGGAGCCGCCATGCTCTTCCCCCGAACCGCCAACTGCGGCGCACCGCTCACCAGCAAGCCACCCCGCCCGCTCGAGCCGATCGAGGCCGTGATCAGCGAAGCCATCGCCATGGAACGGTCGCTGCCCGCCCCCGCCCGCGTGCGGACCCTCACCGCTCGGCTCAACGCCTACCTCCGCGGGCTCGCCTACGACGTCGAGATTGACGCCTACATGCGGTCCGCCGGTGACCCCGTCCGTTCCGGTGCCCTCGGCGCCGTCCGTGAGGCCCGGCATCGGTTGGGGCTCGGGCCCGGGGACGGGTACGCCTCCGCCGTCACGTTCGCCCGGAGCCTGGGGCGGGCCGCCGAAGACCTGCTGCATCACCAGCGGCTGCTGCGGCAGGAGGACAAGGCGTGAAGCGGATGCGCCCTCGGCTGCGGTGGGCACGGTGCGCCGCACAAACCGCACAAACCGCACAAGGGGCCATCCGGACCCACCCGCGTCCGCCCCACCCGCGCCCGCCCCAGCCGCCCCCACTCGTCGCGCACAGCAGCGGGCCGCCCGCCCTGCCGCCGGCCCACCTGCCCGCCGCCGCCCGGCGCGCCGGCTACGGCCCGTTGCTCACCCGTCCGCCAGGGTGCACCTGCGCCGTCACCCGCGCTTCAGGAACACCGGGTTCGTCAGTGCCGCCATCGCCCCCGACGGGTGCCGCACCTCCGCCCGTACGTACGTGGACTGCTCCGGCGTCGTCCGCCATTCCACCGTGCCGTCCGCCGGGACGGCCGTGGTGAACAGCACCCCCTGGTCGGTGATGACCGACGCCGTGCAGCCGGGCGGCGTGCCCTTGACCGTCAGGCGTGCGGTCGCGGCACGCGCGCGCAGCCGCTCGCCGATGCCCGCGTGCGTGCCCCTCTCGCCCGTCACCGAGAACGTCAGGTCGACCGCCCGCGACTCGGCGATCCAGCTGCGGCCCGCCCGCAGCCCGGACAGCAGGGCCTCGCGGGACAGGTCGTCGGCCAGGACGACCGTCTGCGGCATACCCACCACCTGGGGCTCGCGGTGGGCGTCGCTGTTGCCCATGGCCGGGAGCCAGCCGCCGCCGTCCCGCCCGTCGGCGGCGACCAGCATCGCGTCCCACGCGGCGACCGCCGTCTCGTCGTCCCGGTCCCAGGGGCCGTTCCAGACCTCCACCGCGTCGGCGTGCTCGTAGCCGGACTTCCAGTTGCAGCCGACGCAGGTGGCGTACGGGTGGGCGGGGACGACGAGTCCGCCCGCCTGCCGGATTCTGCGGGCGAAGCGTCCGAAGGCCCGGTCCCGGGCGCGGTAGCGCCAGTCGACGAAGGTGCCGGGGTCGGTGCCGAGGGCGAGGACGTGGCCGTTGCGGGTCGTCACCTCCTCTCCGGTGAGGATCAGCAGGTCGTCGCCCCACAGGCCCTGCCAGGCGCCGTGCGAGGACGTCGTGTTGTGCTCGGTCGTCGTGATCCAGTCGAGCCCGGCGGCGCGGGCCGCCGCGGCGATCTCGGCGGGGGTGCGCTTGCCGTCGGAGTGGACGCTGTGGAGGTGGTTGTCGCCCCGGTACCAGGCCCGGCCGCGGCCACGCGCGCGTGGCGGCGGGTAGACCGGCTCCGGAGTGGTGCCGGCGGGCCCGTACCGCAGGGTCACCGTGACCTCGTAGGCCAGGCCCTGCGGGGCCACGGTGTACGGGCCGAGGACGACGTGCCAGGTGCCGGGGCGCACGGGGCCGGGGAGGTAGCCGGGGGTGGCGCGCTCGGCGCTGATGGCGAACTCGGTGCGGGCGCCGCCGGACCAGCCCCGGAAGCCGGGGCCGCCCGGCTCGGTGCCGCGTTCGTCGAAGATGCCGATGTCGCAGGCGTTGCCCTGGGTGCCGGCCGGGACGACCGGCCGGTCGTAGGTGTAGGAGACGGCGATCTCACGGACGCCGCGCGGTACTTCCACGGGGAGGTGGACGTAGTCCGGAGCGCCGGCCGGCAGCCGGCCGGTGACCTTGCGGGTCTCTTCGCCGGCGGTCCGGTCGCGGCCGTCGGCGTGGGCGAACCTCACGCTGTCGAGCGTAAGCACACTCGCCGCTCCCGCGATAGCCGTCATTTTGAGTACGTCGCGCCGGTGCATGCGGGCTCCTTCGCCTGCCGGGGCGTGTGCCGGGTGCCGGGTGCCTGCCGCAGTCTGGCGGAGGCGCCGCCGCGTCGGCCAGTTGTGTGTCGGCTGTTTGTCGTGGGGTCCGTGGCGGCCTGTCAGGGCTTACCGTGGGTCACACGCGACGACGGAGGTGCCCCCGGCATGCGCATCGCCACCACGACCTTCCTCACCGACGAGACGATCGGCCCGGTGCGACTGGCCCATGAGCTGGAGCAGCGCGGTTTCGCCGGGCTGTTCCTGCCGCAGCACACGCACATCCCGGTCAGCCGGGTGACCCCGGCGCCCGCCGGTGACCCGCTGCCGCGCGAGTACGGGCGTGCCCTCGACCCGTTCGTCGCGCTCGCGCAGGCGGCGGCCGTCACCCACCGGATCGCGATCGGCACCGGGGTGACGCTCGTCGCCCAGCAGGACCCGATCGTTCTCGCCAAGCAGGTGGCCTCGCTGGACTTCCTCAGCGGTGGCCGGTTCACGCTCGGCATCGGCTACGGCTGGAACGTGGAGGAGGCCGGCGACCACGACGTGGAGTGGCGTACGCGGCGCGAGCTGGTGCGTGACCGGATGGCGCTGATGCGGGCGCTGTGGGCGACGGAACCGACGGCGTACGAGGGTGAATTCGGCTCGGTGGAGGCCAGCTGGGCGCACCCCAAGCCGGTCAGGGCGCCGCGCGAGCGCAAGGACGCCGGGCCGCTGACGGGCCCGCGCACACTGATCGGCGGGGCGGCCGGGCCGAAGCTGTTCGCGCATGTCGCGGAGTACGCGGACGGCTGGATGCCGGTGGGCGGCAGCGGGCTGCGGGAGACGCTGCCGGAGCTGCGGCGGGTGTGGTCGGAGGCGGGACGACCGGGGGAGCCGGACGTGGTGCCGTACGCCGTCCATCCCTCGGCGGGCAAGCTCGCGCACTATGCCGATCTGGGCATCCAGGAGGTCGTGGTCGGGCTGCCGTCGGCGCCCGAGTCGGAGGTGCTGCGGGCGCTGGACGCGCACGCGGAGTTCCTCTAGGAGAGGGCCCCCGGGCTATTCCGGAGGGTGCCTCCGTATGACGTGACGAGAGGCACACGGAAGGCATGCTTCCAGTACCTCCGCCTGTCAGCGGGCGCTCGTATGCTCGGACAATGACTTCGAGCGCCCAGCGACCCGAGCGGCCCGAGCAGGCCGCACCGACCGCCAACGCCATGCGCCGGGCGCTCAAGCGCGCCCGCGACGGCGTCGCGCTCGACGTCGCCGAAGCCGCCGTGCTGCTCCAGGCCCGCGGCGCCGACCTGGACGACCTGTGCGCCTCCGCCGCCCGGGTGCGCGACGCGGGCCTCGAGGCGGCCGGCCGGCCCGGCGTCATCACCTACTCCAAGAGCGTCTTCATCCCCCTCACCCGCCTCTGCCGCGACAAGTGCCACTACTGCACCTTCGCCACCGTCCCCGGCAAGCTGCGCCGCGCGGGCGAGGGCATGTTCATGTCCCCGGACGAGGTGCTGGCCATCGCCCGGCGCGGCGCCGAACTCGGCTGCAAGGAAGCGCTCATCACCCTCGGCGACAAGCCCGAGGACCGCTGGCCCGAGGCCCGCGAATGGCTGGACGCCCACGGCTACGACGACACCATCGCCTACGTCCGGGCCGTCTCCATCCGCATCCTGGAGGAGACGGGCCTGCTGCCGCACCTCAACCCGGGCGTCATGACCTGGACCGACTTCCAGCGCCTCAAGCCCGTGTCGCCCTCCATGGGCCTGATGCTGGAGACCACCGCCCAGCGGCTGTGGAGCGAGCCGGGCATGCCGCACCACGGCTCGCCCGACAAGGAGCCCGCCGTCCGGCTGCGCCACCTGGAGGACGCGGGCCGCAGCTCCGTGCCCCTCACCAGCGGGCTGCTGATCGGCATCGGGGAGACGCCCGAGGAGCGCGCCGAGTCGCTGTTCGCGCTGCGCCGCATCTCCCGTGCCTACCACGGCATCCAGGAACTCATCATCCAGAACTTCCGCGCCAAGTCGGACACGGCCATGCGCCGGATGCCGGACGCGACCCTCGACGACCTGCTCGCCACCGTCGCCGTCGCCCGGCACATCATGGGCCCCTCCGGCTGCCTCCAGGCCCCGCCCAACCTGGTGGACGACGAATACGCGCGCCTCATCGGCGCCGGCATCGACGACTGGGGCGGCGTCTCGCCCCTGACGCCCGATCACGTCAACCCCGAGCGCCCCTGGCCCCAGATCGAGGAGCTCGCCGAGCGCTCGGCCGCCGCCGGCTTCGCGCTGAAGGAACGGCTCGCGATCTACCCGGAGTTCGTCCAGCGCGGCGAGCCCTGGCTGGACCCCCGCATCATGCCGCACGTGCGTGCCCTGGCCGACCCCGAGACCGGCCTGGCCAATGAGAACGCCGAGGTCAAGGGCCTCCCCTGGCAGGAACCCGAGGAGGTCTTCACCGCCTCCGGCCGCACCGACCTGCACCGGACCGTCGACACCGAGGGCCGCACGTCCGACCGCCGCGACGACTTCGACGACGTGTACGGCGACTGGGAGGCCCTGCGCGAGGCCGCCGCGCCCGGCATGGTGCCCGAGCGCATCGACGCCGACGTCCGTCAGGCGCTGGGCCAGGCCGCCGACGACCCCACCCGGCTCACCGACGCGCAGGCCCTGGCCCTGCTGCACGCCGACGGCCCGGCCCTGGACGCCCTGTGCCGCATCGCCGACGACCTGCGGCGGGCGACCGTCGGCGACGACGTCACCTACATCGTCACGCGGAACATCAACTTCACCAACGTCTGCTACACCGGCTGCCGCTTCTGCGCCTTCGCGCAGCGCCGCACCGACGCCGACGCCTACACCCTCTCGCTCTCGCAGGTTGCCGACCGCGCCGCGCAGGCCTGGGACGTGGGTGCGGTCGAGGTGTGCATGCAGGGCGGCATCCACCCGGACCTGCCGGGCACGGCCTACTTCGACATCGCGCGGGCGGTCAAGGAGCGGGTGCCGGGCATGCATGTGCACGCCTTCTCCCCGATGGAGATCGTCAACGGCGCGACGCGCACCGGGCTGTCCGTCCGCGAGTGGCTGACCGCGGCCAAGGAGGCCGGGCTCGACACCATCCCCGGCACGGCGGCGGAGATCCTGGACGACGAGGTCCGCTGGGTCCTCACCAAGGGCAAGCTGCCCGCGGCCACCTGGGTCGAGGTCGTCAGGACGGCGCACGAGGTGGGCATCCGCTCGTCCTCCACGATGATGTACGGCCACGTGGACCAGCCCCGCCACTGGCTGGGCCACTTCCGGCAGCTGACGGAGATCCAGAAGGAGACCGGCGGCTTCACCGAGTTCGTCACCCTGCCCTTCATCCACACCAACGCCCCCGTCTACCTCGCCGGTATCTCCCGTCCCGGCCCGACCCTGCGCGACAACCGCGCGGTGACGGCGATGGCCCGGGTGCTGCTCCACCCGCACATCACCAACATCCAGACGAGCTGGGTCAAACTGGGTGCCGAGGGTGCGGCGGAGATGCTCCGCTCGGGTGCCAACGACCTCGGCGGCACGCTGATGGAGGAGACCATCTCCCGCATGGCGGGCTCCTCCTACGGTTCGTACCGCTCGATCCGGGACCTGGTGGCGATCGCGGAGTCCGCCGGGCGCCCGGCGCGGCCGCGCACGACGGTGTACGGGGAGGTGCCGAAGGAGCGGCAGGACGCGGCGCTGGCCTCGGACGGCCATCTGCCGCAGCTGCTGCCGGTCCTGGGGGACGACTGACGGGCGGCCGGCGAGCGGTCGGCGAACGACCGGCGAAGGTCCGGTCCGCGTTCGCACAAGTGTTGCGGATCTGTCGCATCCCCCCGACCCGGCGGCTACAGATCCGCACGTAGGGTGTCCCGCATGTCTTGGCCCCAGAACCCTCAGCAGCCGCACCAGCCCGAGCAGCCGCAGAACCCGCCGCCGGGCGGCTTCGGCCCGCCACCCACCTGGGGCCCGGACGGCGACGGTCACGCGCAGCCGACCATGATCGCTCAGCCTGCCGTGCCCGCCCCGCCGCCGCCCACCATGATTTCCGAGCCCGCCGTCCCGGGCCCGCCGCCCCCGCCGCCGGGCCCGGCGCAGTCCGGCGCGGTCCCGCCGCCTCCGCCCCCGCCGCCCGCACCGGGCCCGGTGCCCGGCCAGGCGGCCCACCCGGCCCCCGGCGCGGTCCCGGTGCCCGGCCCCTCCCCGTACGGCGGCCCGGGAATGGTGCCGCCGCCCGGTGCGCATCAGGCTCCGGCTCCGATGCCGCCGTACGGCGCGGCCCCCGGCGGGCCCGCGCCCCAGCCGCCGAAGAGCAACAAGACGCTGCTCGCCGTCATCGGAGGCGTCGTGGCGCTGGCCGTCATCGGCGGCGGCGCGGTGTTCTTCCTCACCGGCGACGACGGTGACGAGAAGACCAGCGAGGCCAAGAACCCGTCCCAGGCCTCCGGCGCGCCCGAAAAGCCCGGCCGGCAGCCCGGCAAGCCGGGCGAGGGCGACAACGGCAGCGCCGCCCCGGCGGCACCCGGCGCCTCCCAGCCGATGGTCGCCGGCTGGCAGACGCAGGTCCGCGAGGAGCACTTCTACCAGTACGACGTGCCCGGCAAGGACGACAAGTGGAAGGTCTTCCCCACCGGCACGGCCGTCTCCTACACCGAGAACGGCAAGCCCGTCGTCGTCATGACCGGCACCGCCAACTTCCGTGAGGGCGGCTGCGCCTCGAACGCCAACCCCGACTCGATCGGCGAGGCGGGCAAGGGCCAGCTCGCCACCGTCGGCACCACGGGCGGCGGCAAGGACGGCGACCTCAAGACGAACGCCCGCAACTGGGCGGGCAACTGGGGCTTCATGGCCTACGGCGGCAAGACCAACAAGCCGAAGATCGAGATCACCGACGAGAAGGCCTGGACGAAGAACGGCCTCGAGGGCTGGACCGCCACCGCCAAGGTCACGGTCAACAACCGCGCGAGCACCTGCGTGCCGCCCACCGCGATCGTCAAGAGCATCGCCCAGAAGATGCCCGACGGCACCTTCCACGGCTGGGTCATCTACGCCGACCAGGGCGTCCCGGACGCCCTGTCCACCGAGCAGATCGACAAGATCATGGGCACGGTCCGCCCGTACAAGAAGGGCTGAGCGCGAGCGGGTCCGTTCGGTCGGCCGGCGTCGACCGAACGGGCTAAGCGCCGCGCCCGCCACTCGTTGACGGAAGCGGCGGGCGGACATGACCGAGCCCTCTCGGCCGGGACGGCGTGCCAGGCGAGAGGGCTCTGTGCGGCAGGGTCGGTACGGCGATCGCAGCGCTGTGCCGGAAGTTCCGCGGTCGGTCAGAGAGCGTGCGATCCGTCGTTGACGATCGCCACGAACGCGGACCAGTTCTCGGGGGTGAAGGCCAGGGCCGGACCCTGCGGGGCCTTCGAGTCACGAACCGCGATGGAACGCTGCACAGGGGACGCGACCTCGACGCAGTCGCCGTTGGCCAGCGAGTACGAGGACTTCCGCCACGTGGTCTTTCCCTGCTGAATCGCCATGAGTTACTCCGATGCCTATGAGTGCAGCTGTGTGCTGATGAGCCCTGATCCCGGTGGATCAGACCGCCGGTTTCCCGAGGTGCGATCGACGTTACGCGCCAACATCACCTGATGAACGGGCTCTTCACTCGACCGGATGGCATATTCCATTCACCCCTTCCGCGCCGGGCTGCGGGCGGTGTACGGTGCGCCGCCTCGCCGCCCGGTCAGCCGACCTGGTCGGAGCGGGGCGGCTCCTCCCAGTCCGTGGCCACCTGGAGGATGAACCGCCGGGAGTCCTCCGCGTTGAGCGCCTGCATTCGCAAATGCTCATACATCACGCTGTACGCCTGGACGTCATTCGGCTTCTCCAGGTAGAGATCGCTGGTGATCCCTTCCAGATACACCGTGCTGGCGTCCTGCGGGTCATGGAATTCAAGGATCGAGAATTTTCCGTACATGCCCGGGTGCGCGCCCACCGAATAGGGGAGCACCTGCACGGTGATGTGCGGCTGGAGGCTGAACTCCACCAGGTGTTCCATCTGTTCGCGCATGATGGCCCTGCTGCCGACGATCCGGCGCAGCGCCGACTCGTCGATCACCGCCCACAGCCGCAACGGGTTCTCCGGGTCAGTGATGCGCTCCTGACGACGCATCCGCACCTGTACACGCCTCTCGACATCCGCTGCCGTCGCCTCCGGCCACGATCCCTCGGTCACGGCGCTGGCGTAATTCGGCGTCTGCAGCAGGCCGGGAACGAGCGAGGCCTCGTACACGCGCAAGGACGCGGCGTCGGTTTCCAGACCGATATAGACGCTGTAGGGAATATCGCCGAAGGCGTGCCACCAGCCCTGCTGGCGTGACTCCTTGGCCATCTGCATCAGGGAATCCACAATGCGGTGGTCCTCGACCCCGTACACGCTGCACAGGTCGCGGACGTCGCGCTGGCTGATGCTGCGGCGGCCGTTCTCCAGACGGCTGATCTTCGACTGCGAGACCAGTAGCCGCTCGGCCACCTCCTCGGCCGTCATGCCCTTGAGCTCACGGAGCTTGCGCAGCTCCTGCCCCAATCGGCGCCGCCTTACGGTGGGGTTGACACTGGACGCCACGGGACGCACCTCCGGCTCCGTCATGCTGCTGTCTCCTGCTCCGCAGCCTGCCACCACTGGCCGGGGCGGCGCTGGAAAATGCTTACACCAAGTCCGCTTGTGATAACCGGCACTTGGGTGCGCGTGACGTAGGTACACCTACGCAAGGGCGCGCGGACAGGCGCGCGGGGCGGCGGGACCGTACCGTCCGGATGTGGACGGGCGGGCCCGCCGCCCCGCGCGCTGTCGCGGCTTCCGAACCGGGTCACGGTAGGCCGGTGCGGTCGGTGGAGCGGTCGGGTGGTACGGAGGAACACTGCGTGGTCCGACGGCCGGCTCAGCGGCTGGCGAACCGTTTCACGAGACGCCCGCGCGAGCCATGACGCCACGGTGCGGCGCCTGCTGCGCGGCGGCCACCGCGGCCGCCTCGGACGGGGGCCGCACTGCCGTGCCCCTGCGTCCCGGACCGCCGCCGTTGCCTCCGGCCGCCGCCGGAGCCCGCCGCGGCTGTGCCGCGACGCCGTTCTGCACGTCCATCACGGCGTGCGCCACCAGCCCGCCCATCGGGTCGTGCCGGATCAGGTCCCGCAGCCGGGAACGCGAGGAGCGTCCCTCGTTCCCCGGGTAGAGGTGCTTGCCGAGACCGACCGCGTGGGCCAGCGCGGCGAGCGCCGCGGTCCGCGGGTCCGGCGGCACGCCGGTGCGGATCGCGTTGTCCAGCCGGGTCCTGATCTCCCGGCTGATGGCCGTGTCCGTCGCCTGGTAGCGAGTCGTCGGCAGCACCCCGCACATCTGGCCCGCCACGGCATGCACCATGCCGCACCGCTCCAGGTGGGTGAGATACGTCTGACGCAGCCCCAGCCGGGGCCCGCCGATCCAGTGGACGGCCCGCACCGGGCTGCCGCGGCGGCGCAGCAACTCGAGCGCGGTGTCCAGGGTCGGATCTCCTGTCGGCCGTGGGTGGACCACGGCGATACGATCCCCGTCTGGGGCTATCCGTCCGGCCAGAGCCAGCTCCACGAGCTGTGCTCCGGCGAGACCGAGGTCGAGCGACTGCGGCTGCGCCGTGGTACCCGTGGCCGGGTCCAGGGCGAGCAGCAGAAGCTCCTCCGGAATTGTTCTGCGGCTCCTGCCCATCCATGCCTCCCCGCGTGGATGAGTGACAGGGTGACCCCTCTCACATTGGTCTGTCGAGAGCGCGTGGTGGCTTCGGGTGGGAACCGGTAGGTATGTCGTCTCGTCTTGCACGTGGGTGAAGCCCGACGATGTCCTCTGACGTACGGTGCGCTGCAACGCGACGGTGGCAGAGGACACTGGTACACGTTGAGAGGTTCGGGGAGCGGGGCGACCAGTCGCCCCGCCTCGGCGTATGGCGCGGGAATTCGAGGAGGCATCGGTGGCGGGCGAGTCCCCCGACAAGTCGGAGCAGCGGAAGTCGTCGGGGGAGACGACTGGCACGACTGGCAGCGAACGCGATCCGAGGCTCGGAGTCATCCGGGAATCGGGGTCTTCAGCGGGCTCTTCATCGGGCTCTTCGGTGAAGACGGCGGTCGCGTCGTCCCCGGCTCCTTCCGGCAAGCCGGCCCCGGCCGTGCCGGAGTCCTCGGACGATTCCGCGGAACGCGCGGACGCGGCCGCCACGGCCGCCGCCGACGCGGGTGACGGCAACGATGCGGATGCAAAGCCGGATGCCTCCGGCGGGGCCAAGGCCTCCGGTGCCCCCGGTGGCGATGCCCGGCTGAAGGCTGCCGTCGCGGCCTGGGTGGCCGGCGCCGACGACGAGGAGGAAGAGGGTACGGAGCCGGGCGCGTCCGAGGACGCAGGCGAGGGCGACAAGCCTGCCGGCAAGCCCGCCGAGAAGCCCGCTGCCGACCAGCCGACCGCGGTGTTCCGCACCCGTCCGGCGAGCGGCGACGGCGACGACGCCGAGCCCGCCGAGAAGCCTGCCGGCAAGCCCGCCGAGAAGCCTGCCGCCGACCAGCCGACCGCGGTGTTCCGCACCCGTCCGGCGAAGAGCGGCGGCGACGACGACGCCGAGCCGGCCGAGAAGCCTGCTGCCGATCAGCCCACCGCTGTCTTCAAGACCGTGCGCCCCAAGGGCGGGGAAGACGACGCCGAGTCGAAGCCCGAGAGCAAGCCCTCGGGCGACCGGCCGACCGCCGTCCTCCGCACGATGCCGCCGAAGACCGACGGCAAGGCCGCCGACAGCAAGGCCGCCAAGGGCAAGTCTTCTGACGACAAGCCCGCTGACGGCAAGCCCGCTGACGACGAGCCGGTCGACCAGCCCACCGCCGTCTTCCGGACCGTCCCCGCGAAGGACGGCAAGAAGGACGACAAGGCCGGCCAGGACGACAAGTCCGCCGCCAAGCCCGCCGCCGACAAGGCGAAGTCCGACGACCAGCCGACCGAGCTGCTCAAGGCCCCCACCCCCCTCCCGACGCCCGGCACGGACCGCAAGAGCCAGTTCGTACCGCTCAAGAAGGACGACGAAGCGCCCGCCAAGGGCGGGGCCGCCAAGCCCGCGGCGGCCAAGTCCGCCCCCGCGAAGCCTGCGGCCGCGAAGCCGGAGCCCGCCAAGGCGGCGCCCGGCAAGCCTGCCATCCCGGTGTCCGTCGCCCCGCCGGCCGAGGCAGGGCGGACGCAGGTCCCGGGCGTGCCGCAGCCGCCGCAGGGCACGCAGGCGCCCCAGCAGCCGCAGGCGCCGCTGGACCTGCTGGCTCAGCTGACCAACACTCCGCCGCCGCCGGAGACGCCCACCCGCACGATCATGCGCCGGGTGAAGATCTGGACGCCGCTGGTGGCCCTGCTCGGGATCGTCTTCGTGATCGTCCAGGCGTTCCGGCCGCTGCCGGACGCCGAGCTCGCGCTGGGCGCGAAGAAGGGCTTCGCCTTCGAGGGCGACAAGCCCTCCTTCGCCTGGCCCGAGGAGGGCCAGTCCGCGGCGAAGGTCGTGGGCGCGGGCGAGGTGGGCACGTCGGGTGCGCAGAAGCCCGTGCCGACCGCGAGCGTCGCGAAGGTGATGACCGCCTGGGTGATCCTCAAGAACCACCCGCTCAAGGTGGGCGAGCAGGGCGAGATGATCACCATGGACCCGCAGTCCGAGAAGGAGGCGGGCGCCGAGGACGAGTCGCGCGTGAACGTGAAGGCGGGGCAGAAGTTCTCGGAGTACGACATGCTCCGCATGCTGCTGATCCCGTCCGGCAACAACATCGCCCGTCAGCTGGCCCGCTGGGACTCCGGTTCCGAGGAGGCGTTCGTCAAGAAGATGAACGACGCCGCCAAGGAGCTCGGCATGACCAACACCGTCTACACCGACCCGAGCGGTCTGCAGGCGTCGACCAAGAGCACCGCCTCCGACCAGGTCAAGCTCGCCGAGGTGGCGATCAAGAACAAGGTCATCCGGGACATCACCCAGCAGCCCAACGCCGACATCCCGATCGACGGCGGCGCCGGCGGCACGCTGCACATCAACAACAACAACGACACGCTGCTCGTGAAGCGCACCGGCGTCCTCGGCCTCAAGACCGGCTCCAGCGGTCCGGCCGGCGGCGCGCTGATGTGGGCGGCCCGGCGGACGATCGGCGACAAGGAGTTCCTGATCGTCGGCGCCACCATGGACCAGCACTTCAAGGGCCTGGACCCCAACGCCGAGAACAGCCTGCTGATGGTCAAGAACAAGAGCTACGCGCAGATCACGGCCATCCAGAAGGCGCTGAACACCACCACCGTCGTCAAGAAGGGCGACGTCGTCGGCTACGTGGACGACGGCCTCGACGGCCGGACGCCGGTCGTGACCACCAAGGACGTCACGGCCGTCGGCTGGGCCGGCTTCACCACGAAGTTCTCGCTGAGCGACGCGGGGCGCAAGATCCCGCACTCGGCGAAGGCCGGGACCGAGGTCGGCGAGCTGACCGTGGGCAGCGGCGCGGACGCGGTCAAGGTGCCGGTGGTGCTCAAGACGGCTCTGGCCGAGCCGTCCTTCGGCTCGAAGCTGACGCGCCTGGGCTGACGCGCCCAGGTCCGCACACCGCCGCGGGAAGCCGCGGCGGTGTGCGGAAGGGCGTGTTAGCGTCGCGAGGGTTTGTCCGCCTCGGCCCGAACATGGGCGAAGATGGGGGAGTAGGACCTCGGGGGAAAGACGGGGAGAAGCCGCAGTGACCACCGTGGGGCCGGCGCGTGCCGGCAGGCCGGGAGAGCCGGACAGCGAGAACACCGGCGACGGCGCCACCACCGGAACGGATGCCGGACCGGACACCGGAACGGATCCGGCCGGGTCACCCGGCCCGTCCGGCGTCTCCGGAAGCAGGGCTTCCGGATGGCGGCGGCCCTCCTGGGCGGTCGTGCCGGGCCACCGGCGCGACGGCGGGCGCCACGTCCTGACCCGGACCGTCCCCTTCACCCTCCTCGTGGCCGCGGTGCTGCACCTGCTGTGGGTGCTGGTCTTCGCGAACAGCGGCGGCGACCTGGCCGCGCAGGACGCGTGGGCGGAGTTCGCGCTGCAGCACCCGGAGTCCGCGTACAACCTCGCCTGGTACGGCGGGATGCACCCCGTCTCGTACAGCGTGATCTCGCCCTATCTGATGGCCCAGCTGGGCGTGCGCACCACGATGATGATCGCGGGCACGGTCTCGGCCGGGCTGATCGCGCTGCTGCTGGTGCGCAGCCGGGCCGTGCGCCGGCCGCTGTGGCCGGCGATGTACGGGGCGTTCGCGCTGCTGTGCAACGCGATCTCGGGCCGGGTGACCTTCGGGCTGGGCATGATGTTCGGCCTGGCCGCCGTGGCGACGATCTTCGCGTGGCCGGCGAGTTGGCGTGCCGACGGCCGGTACCGGTGGGGACGGGCCGCGCTGGCGGGGCTGACGGCCGGGCTGGCGACGGCGTCGAGCCCGGTGGCCGGCCTGTTCGTGGGCGTCGTGGCCGCCGCGCTGTGGCTGAGCAGGCGGCGCCCCGCCGCGTACGCGCTGGGGATCACCCCGGTGCTGGTGGTGGCGCTGTCGGCGTGGCTGTTCCCGTTCTCCGGGCAGCAGCCGATGTCGTTCGCCTCGTCTGTCCTGCCTCTCCTGGCCGGCGTCTTCGGGCTGGTGTTCACGCCCTCCTCGTGGCGGACGGTGCGGATCGCCTCCGCGCTGTACGTGCTGGGCGTGCTGCTGGTCTGGCTGATCCCCTCGCAGATCGGCACCAACATCTCGCGGCTGGGCATGATCTTCGGCGGGGTGGTGCTGGTCGCCGCCCTGACCGGGACGAAGGTCCCGCCGCGTGCCGAGCTGCTGAGGCGCGGCCGGGTGTGGACCGCGACCGTCCTGGCCATACTGACCTGCACCGTCTGGCAGAGCGTCAACTCCATAAGCGACATCATCCACACCACCCCCGCCGCCTCCTGGGCCCGCGAGCTGGCCCCCCTGGTGGACCGCCTGCAGCGGGTGGACGCCTCCCGCGGCCGGGTCGAGGTCGTCCCCGCGCGCAGCCACCGCGAGGCGTCGGCGCTGGCCCCGTACGTCAACCTGGCCCGCGGCTGGAACCGGCAGGCGGACCTCAAGCGCAACCCCCTCTTCTACGAGGACGGCCTGCTCACCCCCGACAGCTACCGCGACTGGCTGGACCGCTGGGCCGTGCACTACGTGGTGCTGCCCACGGACGAGCCGGACAACGCCGGGGTCGACGAGGCCAAGCTGGTCGCCCAGGGGCAGCCGTACCTGCGCGAGGTGTGGGCGGACGAGAACTGGCGGCTGTACGAGGTCAAGGACCCCACCCCGCTCGCCGACCCGCCGGCGACGGTGGAGCGGGTGGAGTCCAACGAGATCACGATCACCATGCGGTCCGCGGGTGTGGCCCGGGTCCGCATCCCGTACTCGCCGTGGCTGGCGCTGGTGGACGAGGACGGCAGGGCCCTCCAGCCGCCGAAGGCCGGCCCGCGCGGCGAGCCGGCGGTCAACGTGCACGGCTGCCTGGCCAAGCAGGTGCAGCCGGCCAAGGCGGACGAACCGGAGGACGACTGGACGCTGCTGCGCGCTCCGCGCGCGGGCACGTACCGGATCGCGTCCCCCTACAAGCTGCCGCGCGGCACGGGCTGCCCGGACGACCTGGCGCCGTAGTCGACGGCGGGCCGCCGACGCGAACGGGTGACCGGGAGTAGTCCCGTCGTCACCCGTTCGCCGTCTTCCGGCAGGTCCGTCCGGACGAGCTCGCGGCACCCGGGATGACCTGCCCATACGCCACTGCTCCGGGCCGTCGGGGGCCGCGGATGGGGACGTCCGCCGGGTGCGGCGGCCGGCGATCGCGGTTTCGCTCGGCATGAGGAGCGCGGAATCCCGACTCCGCTGCGGCACATCGGCGTGCCGCGTCCGCGCTCACGGAGGAAGCATGCGTACTGCACGAGTGCTCGCCGGGACCGCCCTCGCCATAACCGCGCTGGGGCTCTCGAGTGCCCCGGCGTTCGCCGACGCCGAGGGCGACACCTACGGAAAGCTGGACATGAGCCCCGGCAGCGTACGGCCGGGAGCGACGGTCACGGTGAACACCACGTCCTGCGCCGGCGGCCGCGGCACGGCCGACGCCAGCGCCGTCGGCGGCCCGTCCTCCTTCGAGCTCAGGCCAGGCACTCACAAGGAGGTCGTCGTGGGCCAGTTCAAGGTGCCCGACTCCGCCCGGCCCGGAACGTACGGCATCGGCGCCAAGTGCGACGACGGCAAGGAGGCCACCGGCGACCTGGTGGTCACCGCCGGCGCCGGGGGCGGCTCCACCTCGCCGTCCGCCGTGCCGAGCATGCCGGCCTCCAAGCCGGCGTCCAAGCCCGCGTCCGTGCCCGCGTCGCCCGCCTCGCCCCCGATGGGCGGCATGAAGACCGGCGCCGGTGGCACGAGCGCGAGCTCGGGCACGGTCGAGATCGTGGCGGGCGCGGCCGTACTGGCCACCGCGGCGGTCGCCGGCACCTGGTTCCTGCGCCGCCGTGGCGGCGGCAGCCGGGTCTGACCGAGGGCACTTCCGGTGCCGGCCGGTCCGCACCTCGGTCCCCGGACGCGCGCACGTCGTCCGGGGGCCGGGGACGGTCCGCCGGGGCTCCACCCGCCGGGGCTCCAGGGGAGCGCGTTCCTGCGGGGCGGCGCGCCCGGGGTGCGGGAACGTCCCGACGACCGTCTCGAGCGCGAGGCCCGCCGCAAGACCGTGCTCGCCGCCGTCCTCGCGGCCGCGCTGCTGATGGGCAGCTGGCTCATCGAACACGGCGCCAAGGACCAGGCGCCGCCCCCGCAGCCCTCCAAGGCCGAGGCGTTCCCCGAGCCGGGCGAACCCCTGCTCGGCCCCCGCCGCGCCGAACGGGCCGTCCCCCCGCTGCCGCCCTCGATGCCCACGCGCGTGTGGATCCCCGCCATCCGGGTCGACGCGCCGCTGACGCCGCTCGCCCTGCTGCCGGACCGCAGCCTGGCCAGCCCGCCGGAGAACGACGCCAACCTCGCCGGCTGGTACGCGGCGGGCGCCACGCCCGGCGCGGCCGGCACCGCCGTCGTCGCCGGGCACGTCGACACCGAGAGCGGGCCGGCGGTCTTCTACAACCTCGGCGCCCTGAAGAAGGCCGACACCGTCGAGGTGGCGCGCGAGGACGGCCGCACGGCCGTCTTCACGATCGACGCCATCGAGGTCTACGACCGGGAGCGCTTCCCCTCGGAGAAGGTGTACGGCGCCTCCTCCGGGCGGGCCGAGCTCCGGGTGATCACCTGCGGTGGCGGCTTCTCCGAGGAGGACGACGCCTACCTGGGCAACGTGGTGGTCTACGCCCACCTCACCGGCGTACGGCTGACGCCTCAGGTGACGGAGGGCTGACCGACCGGGTCAGCCCTCGTCGTCCCAGGGCGGCGGCTCCTCGTCACCCCAGTAGGGCTCCTCCTGCGGCCACGGCGGCTCGTCCGCCGCGGCGCGCGGGACGGGGGCCTGCTGCCGGGATCCGTCCCGGGGCGCCGGGATCGCGGGCGCGGGGGACGCGGCGTGGGCGGGAGCGGCGGCGGGAGCGGGCTTCGCCTGCGCCACCCGCGGCTCCTGCGGCGCCCCCGGCCCCTGCGGCTCGCTCGTCGGACCGGCGTCGCCGCCGCCCTGCCCCGCGAGCACGTCCAGAATCTGCTGCCCGTACTTGACCAGCTTGTTCTCGCCGACGCCGTTGACCGAGGACAGCACGTCGAGGGAGCTCGGCAGGACCGTGGCGATCTCGCGCAGCGTCGCGTCGTGGAAGATCACATACGCGGGCACGCCCTGCTCCCGCGCCGTCGCCGCACGCCAGGCGCGCAGCTCCTCGAAGACCGGCACCGCCGACTCCGGCAGATCGACGGGGGCGCGCTTGCCCGAGCCCGAGCCCGTGCCCGACGCCTTCGCGGACCGGGCCGCGCGGGCCGGCTTCTTCGGCTCGCGGCGCAACGGCACCCGGCGCCGCGAGCCCAGCACCTCGCCGCTGGCGTCGGTGAGTACGAGGGTGCCGTACTCGCCCTCCACCGCCAGCAGCCCCTGGGCCAGCAACTGCCGCACCACGCCACGCCATTCGGCGACGGACAGCTCGGTGCCGATGCCGAAGACGGACAGGGCGTCGTGGTCGAACTGGATGACCTTCGCGCTCTTCTTGCCCAGCAGGATGTCGATGATGTGGCCCGCGCCGAACTTCTGCCGCCGCTCCCGGGCCAGCCGGAAGACGGCCGACAGGAACTTCTGGGCGGCGACCGTGCCGTCCCAGGTCTCCGGCGGGGTCAGGCACGTGTCGCAGTTGCCGCAGGCGTTGCTCGGCTGGCCGAAGTAGTCCAGCAGCCGCACCCGCCGGCACTCGACGGTCTCGCACAGGGCGAGCATGGCGTCCAGGTGCGTGGCCAGGCGGCGGCGGTGCGCGTCGTCGCCCTCCGAGCCGTCGATCATCTTCCGCTGCTGGACGACGTCCTGGAGCCCGTACGCCAGCCAGGCCGTCGACGGCTGGCCGTCGCGCCCGGCGCGGCCGGTCTCCTGGTAGTAGCCCTCGACGGACTTGGGCAGGTCGAGGTGGGCCACGAAGCGGACGTCCGGCTTGTCGATGCCCATGCCGAACGCAATCGTCGCGACCATGACGATGCCGTCCTCGCGCAGGAAGCGCGACTGGTTGGCGGCGCGCGTACGCGCGTCGAGGCCCGCGTGGTACGGCAGCGCCTCGATCCCGTGCTGCGCCAGGAACGCGGCCGTGTCCTCGACGCCCTTGCGGGAGAGGCAGTAGACGACGCCCGCGTCGCCGGCGTGCTCGGTGCGCAGCAGCTCCAGCAGCTGCTTCTTCGGGTCGTTCTTGGGTGCGATGCGGTACTGGATGTTGGGCCGGTCGAAGCTGGAGACGAAGTGCCGGGCCTCGCGCAGGTTCAGCCGGGTCGCGATCTCCGCGCGCGTGGCCTCGGTGGCCGTCGCGGTCAGGGCGATGCGCGGCACGTCCGGCCAGCGCTCGTGCAGCGAGGACAGGGCGAGGTAGTCGGGCCGGAAGTCGTGGCCCCACTGGGCGACGCAGTGCGCCTCGTCGATGGCGAAGAGGGAGATCTTGCCCCGGTCGAGCAGCCGCAGCGTGGCCTCCACGCGCAGCCGCTCGGGCGCGAGGTACAGAAGATCCAACTCGCCGGCGAGGAACTCGGCCTCCACCATGCGGCGTTCGTCGAGGTCCTGCGTGGAGTTGAGGAAGCCGGCCCGCACGCCGAGCGCGCGCAGCGCGTCGACCTGGTCCTGCATGAGGGCGATCAGCGGCGACACCACGACGCCGACACCCGGCCGGACGAGGGCCGGGATCTGGTAGCACAGCGACTTGCCGCCGCCGGTCGGCATCAGGACGAGCGCGTCACCGCCGGCGACGACATGATCGATGATCTCTTCCTGGTCGCCGCGGAAGGCGTCGTAACCGAAGACGCGCCGCAGTTGGCCCAGGGCGTCGCCGGCGTCGCTGATCGTTGTGGGGTCGGCCATTGCAGAAGTCTACGAGCCGCCGCCGACAAAGGCCGGTGGATCAAGGAATCGGGCGGTGGTTCGGGAGGCTTCGCCACGGGCGATGCCGGGCGGACGTCGGGCGACCGTCAGGCGACGTCTATCCCGTACTCCCGCACCAGCGCCTCGAGCCCGCCCGCGTACCCCTTGCCGCCGATCACGAAGTCCCAGTCGCCGCTCGCCCGCCGGCGGAAGGAGCCCAGCACCAGGGCCGTCTCGCCGGGCCGCCCGTCGGAGACCTCAAGTTGGCCGAGCTCGGCGCCGGAGGCGTCCGCGAGGCGGATGCGGGCGTCGGTGAACTGCGCGAGATCCGCTTCCGGATCGACCGCCGGGTCTATGGCCGCCACCAGCACCAGCCGGTCGGCGGCGGCCGGCAGCGCCTCGAAGGCGACCCGTATCGCGGCCTTGTCGGCGAGCGTGGGCTCCGCCGTGCGCACGGAGCCGTCGGGGGTGCGCGGGTTGTTGTAGAAGACGAAGTGATCGTCGCTGAGGACGCGCGTGCCGTCGCAGACCAGGGCGCACACGTCGAGGGCGACGCCGCCGGACCAGGACATGCCGAGCAGGTTGTGGCCGTCGGGCCCGTCCTGGCCGCCGGACGGCTCCGGGCGGGCGGTGCCGCCGCCCAGCCGGCCGCGCAGCCCGTGCTGCGCCAGCAGCTCGACCAGCTCCTCGCCGGAGATCAGCGTCAGCGGCTTGCCGTTGGCGAAGGCGTACGAGCCGGGGCCGAACCCGGACGTCGTCACCAGCACTCCCTTGTTGGCTCCGGCGCCCTGCACCGTCCCGTACAGGTCGCGCACGGCGGTCGGCGGCACGGTGCGGCGGTAGCGCTTGACCTGCACGATGATCCGGCCGCCGCTGATCGGGTCCGGGTCCAGGGCCTCGACGTCCACGCCGCCGTCGTTGGAGCGCCGGGTCGTCACCGCGCGCATGCCCCGGGCCCGGAACAGCTCGGCGACCAGCCCCTCGAACTCCACCGGGTCCATCTCGAAGAGGTCCGGCTCGTCGCCGTCCCCGTGCGAGACGACGCCGCGCCCGCCCACCTCGTCCGGCAGCCGCCCCGGGCGCACGGCCGTGAGCTGGTCGGGGCGGGCGGACAACTGCCCGCCGAGCCCGTCCGTCAGGCACTCGACCGCGCTGACCTGTTCCAGGCGCAGCTGCGCGAAGACGCCGCGCGGGGCGGTGACGGAGGCGAGGAAGATCTGCGCGGGCCTGCCGGTGGCCGGGTCGTTGCCGTCGGCGAACCCGTTGAGGGCGACGGACTCCAGCGCCCCGAACTCGTCGGCCGCGAACAGCTCGTGCACCGCCAGCAGCACGCACTGCGCCAGTACGTCCCGGTAGAGGGCCCGCCGCTGGGTGACCGGCCGGGGCACCTCCTTCTGCTCGTCGGCGTTGATCATGTACCGCACCGACTTGGTCTCCGGGACGATGCCGAAGCCCGGCAGCTCCCAGTTCAGCACCAGCTGCCGGGCGGCCGGGTCGTAGGCCGCGGCGATCCGGTGCGGGAAGTCCTCGGGCCAGGCGCCGGAGGCGTACAGCGCGGCGGAGAAGTACTCCACCACCGCCTCCGGATCACCCTCCCGCAGGGCGCCCAGCATCTCCCCGAGGCCGGCGTTGTACTCGCGCGTCCGCGCGAGGGTGTCCGCCGCCCACTGGTCGTACTGCTGCCGGTAGGCGGCCAGCTGCCGCAGCCGCTCGGCCTCGGCGGCCTGCGCGGCGTACCAGTCGCTCTCGAACCGCGGCCGGTCGCGGTAGTACCGGTGGTCGTAGGGGTCGGGCATGGGCACGGGCTGCCCGAGGTGACCGGGGTCGAACGGCTCCAGCCGCTCGGAGCGCGCCAGCGCGGCCGACGTGAACGCCGGCGCCCGGCAGCCGGCGGCCAGCAGCCCCTCCAGCACCGCGACGCGCGCCTCCAGCTCCTCGGTCAGCCCCCGCGCCTCGGCCTCCCGCCCGGCCCGGTAAGCGCGCTGCCGCTCCCGGTCCTGCCGCGCCAAGTCCCGTTCGTACGCCCGCTGTTGCCGCTCGGTCTCCCGCTGGTCGCGCACCGCGGCCCGGTGCAGGGCCTCCCGCTGCCGCTGCTGCTGCCGTTGGGCCTCTGCCCAGATGCCCATCAGCCCACTGGAGCGGCGGCTCATGGATACGTCCCTTCCCCCAACGCGTGCGGTCCTCCGTCGACCTTAGTGGTTTGTACGACAAAACGATCACCGCATCACAGATCTCCCCCAACGGGAGGAGCCCCTCCGCGATCACGCGGAGGGGCTCGCCGGGGTGCGTCCGGTCAGCTCGCCGGGGGGTGGGCGTAGGTGGTGGCCAGGAGGGGATGACGGGTCGCTCCGTCGCCCTGCACCAGGTGGCGCACGGACGACGGGATGAGCCCGCCGAAGATCGTGCCGACGAGACCCAGTGCCTGGCACCGGAGGTGGATGTCGTAGGTCGCCATCGCGGCTCGCGTCGCACTGACCCGGTAGCCGTGGGAACCCGCCCAGCTGTCCGCCCGGTCCAGGTCGGCGTAGATCGCGACGATGCCCGCGGCGGTGGAGAACTCGCGCTGCACGCCCAGGTGATCGGCCGGGCCGAGCTCGTCGAGCCCGGCCAGGTAGGAGGTCTCCTCGGCGGTCACCCGGTAGACGCCGGGCTCGGCACCCTCGCTGCGGAACGCGAAGACGAAGGCCTCCAGCGCGCCCGCCTCGGTGTCGAGACCCCAGTCGTCGCGGTCCCGGCCCAGCACCTCGCGCAGCAGCGAGAGGATCACGTCGGTGCGTACCGGCTGCTGCCCGTAGTGCAGCGAGGAGCGCCGGCGCTGGAGCATGTCCCGCAGGTCGTGGACCGGTCGCAGGTCCTCGGCCGACGGGGCCGGGCCGACGGGCACGGCCTTCGCGAACGGCACCGGCCGGCGCTCCGCGGCCAGGCCGTCCGACGTGCCGGCGCGGGAGGAGAGGCCCTCCAGCACGGTCATCATGGTGTCCAGGTCGCTTCTCATGCCGTACCTCCCAGGGTCGCGACGGCGACGACGGGTTCGTCGGTCGGTGACACGTCGAGAATCCGGGCCAACGCGTCGTCGTCCCAGTCCGATGCCGCCACGAAGCCCACGCCCAGGTGCCGCGCGACCTCCCGGGCACCGGCCAGGTTGCAGCCGGCGTCCAGGAAGGCCAGCCGGAAGCCGAACGTGCCGTACTTGGTCATGACCTTCTTGAGATCGCCGGTGACGACGATCTCGCACGGTGCGTCACCCGGGGGCACCGTGCTCGAGAGGGCCGCGAGCGTGTGGCTGCCCTGGGCGTACGCGTAGACGCCCGGCGGCAGCAGACGCTCGTCGCGCACGATCACGTAAGCCGTGGTGCACCCGATGTTCCCCGCCGCCGCGGTCCAGCGCTTGACGCGTTCCGGGGTGCTCTCGTCGTCCTTGATCCCGAAGGCGATCTTCAGCACCAGTGCGAGGGAGTCCAGGGTGAGCGGGACGTCGCCGCGGGACGGATCGTGCCGCTCGCTCCCGGCGAGGACGGAGAGATCGGGGGCGGGAAGCGGCGTGTGCGGGCGGCTCGGCCAGTCCTTGAACTGCGACTGCAGGCGCAGGTTGGACGTGTAGTAGTGCGCCTGGTGGCCCTTCGGGGCGAGGAATGCACGCGGCGGCATCGCGACCGAGGCCTCGTAGACGGCGCCGGCCGGTGCCTGCGCCGCGACCGGCCCCCGCGCGGAGGAGCACCGCGGGCACCCCGGACGGGTGACCGCCGGGAGGTGGGTCGTGGCGAGGGTCGCGAGGTCGATCATGTTGGAGTCGATCGGCAGGTATGTGATCGTGGCCTGCGCGAGCAACGCGGTGACGTGGTGCGCGGCCAGGCCGGCGACCAGGTCGTGCAGGTGCTCGGCCGGCTCGCCGGACGCATCCGCCTCGCCGTGGCGGCCGCAGTCCAGGCACGGCGTGATCGAGGGGTCGACGTAGGGGCCGACGACGACCGTCCCGGCGTCGGCACGCACCCTCAGCAGCGGATGCCCGGCCTGCCGGCACCGTTCCTCGACGGCGGCGAGCAGCGGCGCCGACGAGGCCGTTTCGAAGAACACGGTGAGCTCGTCCCCGGGTCCGGACGGACCGGGCGGGTCCGTGACCACCTGGCACACGCCCCGCAGCGCCCGCCCGGCCGAGGCGACGAGGGCGGGGTCGCCCTCGAGGCGCACCGGCCGCCGTGCCAGCCGCGCCGCCGCGTCCGCCCAGGACGGGTTCGCCCCGGTGGAGTTGCCCAGCCGGGAGAGGAAGACGGCCAGTTCGGGATCGACCGGCGGTTCCTCCCCGGAGGGCGCCTCCTCGATCGCCCCGGCCGTCCACAGCAGGGCCAGGCACTTGTAGACGACCGCCTCGGCGAGCCCGAGTTCGAGCGCCAGCGCCGCGTGATCGCGGGTGCCGTCGCACGCCTCGGCCAGCGGCACCAGGCTTTCGCGCGCGAACGCGCCGGAGAACGCCTGCCCCCGGTCCGCGCCGTCGAGGACGACGGAGTCGCCGGCGCGGCGCAGCCTCACCCCGCGTCGCAGGACGGGCCGGACCGGCACCGTCAGCTGCATGTCCGTCCGCGCGGCCCGACCGATCTGCTCGGCCTTCATTTCGGCAACCATGACCAACTCCCCCTTTACCGCAGCAGTTCCGGAACGGGCATCGCACTGGCCGCACGTGCCTCCGTGAACCGGTCCCCGCACCGCGGGCACAGGTTCACCGACACCGTCGCCGCGGCCTGGACGGCTCCCGCGACGAGGTTGAAGGTGCGCACGGTGCCCCCGATGCCCGTGACGCCCGCGGCGATCTCGGTCAGGGCGAGCTCCAGGAGCCCGGAGGCGACGGCCACGTGCTGGGGGCCGAACCCCTCGGGCAGGCCGGACAGGGCCGCGTCGATGTCGTACTGGCGGGCACTGCCCGCGTGCTGTGCGGCGCGCTTCCGGTAGCAGGAGTAGCACGCCGTCCTGCCCGGGACCACCACGGGACCGCAGACGATCCTGGTCGGCTGCAGATGGAGCCCGACGGACGGTATGCCCCGCTCCGCGCAGATCCGGTCGACCTCGTCGCGGAGCTCCGGGTCGCCGCCGGAGTGCACGGGGACGACGACGTCCGCGTGCGGTACCGCGCCGTCGCGGAAGTCCTCGAAGGACACCTGCCGCTCCGGAGGGACACCGCGGTGCTCCATGAGTCTGTGGCCGAAGGTGTCACCGACGATGTAGAGGCACTGTGGGCGCGAATCGTGCGGCATGCTCATGCTGCTCTTCTCCTTCTTCGCGCTCACGCGAACGGCTGGTGCTCGGGGTTGATCGCGTCCTCGGGGTGGCTCGGGTGCCCCATCGCACGGGGCGCCTCGTACAGGCGCGGTGTGCCGAGGTACCGCTCGCCGTGCACGAACGACACGGGCAGCGCCTCGGGCACGAGCACCTTCACCGCCCGCATGCCGACCTGACGCGCCTCGTCCGTGGTGATGTCGGCGACGAGCACCTCGGCGCCGCGCTCCGCGAGCCGGGAGACCGCGGTGTCCAGCGGGTCCGCCCCGTCCGGCAGGCCGGGCATGCCGTCGATGCCGTGCGTCGGGCGCTCGCCCTCCAGAAGGAAGTCGAACAGGCCGCGCCGGGCGGGCGCCGCGTTGTGGACGGCGCCCCCGACCACGCTCACCTTGCCCGGGTCGGGTTCGCGCCCGGCGTAGGCCGCCACGTATCCGCGCAACGCCACCCGCAGGGAGGACAGTTCGCGGTAGATCTTGCCCAGCGCCCGCTCCGGCTCGATGTCGCACGTTGCGGCGACGACCTGGGCGAGCGTGGGATCGGCGTCGGCGAGCTGCACGGCGTAGATCACCGGGATGCCGAAGTCCGTCGTCGCGTCGAACAGCCTCACCCGCAGGTCCGTCGAGGTGCCGACCCGGTGGAGTTCCCGGGTGACGGCGCCGAGCCGCTCCGGGTCCACGACCAGCTCGGGCAGCCGCAGCCGCTGGAGCCACACCAGCGCGATGGCGTCGCGCTCGACGACCTCCAGCAACCCGTTGAGCACGGCGGCACGCACGTCGGAGTGGACCGCGGCGCCCGTGGAGATGCCACGGGTGAACCGTTCGGACGCCGACTCGTAGGGCATGTGCAGATACACGGAGATGGCCGGCACGAGGACCGGCACCTGCCGGGTGAGCGACCAGGCGCGCACCCAGCGGATCGGGACCGACGGGTCGTACTCGGTCAGGTTGGCGTCGTCCCGTGCCAGCTCCGTGGGCGAGCACTTGGGCCACCGCGACGGGGAGATGTACTCCTCGTCGAGGTCGTTCTCGGCGGCGACCACCATCTTGTCGTCGTTCCACGCGCACGTGGAGTACCGCTCGAGCGCCTCCGCGATGGAGAGCAGCTTGGCACGTTCGGGCGTGAGCCCTGTGCCCGCACCGTCGGAGTTGCCCGTGTCCTCGTCGTGGGCCCACGAACGGAGGTTGGGCAGGGCGCGGGACGGGACACCGAGGTAGGCCAGCTGGACCGCGAAGGACGGTTCGCCCTCGCGCACCGGCAGCGGGGCCGTGCGGGAGACCAGCCCGTACGGCGACACGAGCTCCTCGAGGCCGCGCAGCTCGGCCGAGATGTGCTCATCGGGCCTGCTCAGATTCATGTGGCTCTTCTTCCTGCAGGTCGTGTGGTCCCGTGTGCGTGCCGCGTCACCCGACGGCCGGCGAGGAGACCGCCGCCATGCTCTTGGCCAGGGCGTCGAGGTCGTCCTGGAGCTCCTGCACGGACTTGCCGGCGACCTCTTCGCCGGCCCGTGCGACGACGTAGCAGAAGACGTATCTCTCCGCCAGGCTGAAGCCGAGGGAGTACAGGCAGCTGTACAGCAGGCTGGTCTGCAGCCGGAAGGCCAGGAAATCGGCGTCGCGGTGCATGAGGCGTTCCAGCTCGGCGCTCGGTGGTGTATGGAAGCGCGTGGGCTCGACCGGACCGCCCTGCTCGCGTTCGAGATCCTCGAGTGTTCTCCCGGCGTCGACGACGACTCCGTTCAGGAAGTCGTCCGCCAGGGAAGCGGAACCGGAGACTATCAAGTCCGTCCATTGCCGGACCGCTCTGTCGTCCGTCGTTTCGGCGTCCGGATCCCCGCATGCCGTAATGAATTCACGCGTGGCCGGCCCGACCTGTTCATAGAATCGGGCGCAGGCGGCTTCGAAGGATTCCGGATCCTTGCTCCGCGCGAAAATGGCCTCGAAATGCGATCGATAACTCAGCAGTCGCAGGGACAGTAGTTCACGGAAGTTGTAACCGTCTATGTCCCGCTGTGGAGAACGCAATAGTGTCGCTCTGCTGTGGGCCACCATGAGGCGAATGGCACCGAGGGCCGTCCGTAGTGGATCCCGCTCCTCATTGGTCTGGTCCAGGAATGCGACGAGGGTCGGTGCCGCAGCTTGGAAGAGGCGCTTTGAGGAATCGGAGAATCCGGTTCCGGCGAAGCCCGCGTTCCAGAGCGGGGACGGGGCCGCAGCCTGCGGCATCTCCTCGACCTGCGCCGCACACCCATGCTTCTGCGCGAGTCTGTGCAGGTCAGAGCGGGTGGCGTCCGGGTCCGAGACCCCGTCGACGCTGATCTGGAGGACTTCCGCGCCGGCCCTGCCGTCCCATGTGCGGACGAAGTAGTAGGGGCCGTGGCCGCCTACCCGCTCCCGCGAGAACAGTTCCCGTATAAGAGGCGCGAAGGCTTCGTTGTAATTTGAACCATTGGGCTGCGGGATGGTGACGAGCAAATGCACGGTTGAGCCCCCCCGGGTCCGAGCACGCTCGGACCGGCCGTTCGTGTGTTACTGAGACCGACCGTACCTGGAAGATCAACTTTGTAAACCCCGTGTGTCATGTGATCTACGCCACTCCAAATTCCGCTTGCATTGCATTCCGCCGGATGGCTAAGTTCGAGGCACATCAACGAAAGGGGGTGCTTCAAAATGGAGCAGCAGATCGACCTCAACGTGCTCGAGATCTCGGAGCTGATCGCGGGTGCTGGTGAGAACGACGACCTGGCGCAGGTGATGGCGGCCTCGTGCACGACCACCAGCGTTTCGTCTTCGTCCTCCTCTTCCTCTTCCTGATCCAGGACTAGGAAATAGAAGAGCCACCGTCGAGGTGCACCTCGGCGGTGGCCTTCTGCCTTTCTGGCGCACTTATTCAGTGTTTAACCGCGAACTGACCGGTTCAGTGGAATGACAAGCGGAGTCCGTGCGGCGGGCCCCTTCTCCATGGCCCGGCCCCGACGTCCGCATGCCCTGAACCGGCCCGCGTGACGAAGTTGGGGGATTCCTATGGGTGTGAGTGTCAGTCCGTACGTCGTCTACCGGCGGAGCAGACTCCCACTGGGTGAGCTCGAAGGGATGTCCTTCGCCACCGCCTGGTCGCGCATCGACGAACTGCACGCCCTGCGCGAAGAGATCGGCAAGCGTGCCGCCGGTCTGAGCGACCGCCTCGGCGAAGCCGTGCCCACGCTGGACGACGGCGTCCGCGCCGACCTCATCCGGCTCCGGCGCGATGTGCACAACCTCCGGCACGACCGGGTCGCCGCGCGACTGGAACCGCTCCGTCCGCATCTGGACCCCGAGGTGCTCGCCGAGGTCGAGAGCTGGTGCGCGCTCGGCGAACGCGCCGAGCAGTGCGAGCGCGAGGCGGAACAGGCCCTCGAGAGCGAGAAGTCGCGGGCGACCGAAGGCTTCCGCGCGCTCTTCGAACACGACGCGATGGCCCGGAGCATCCAGCTCTCCGGCGACCAGCTCTACCGTGGCCTGCGCGACTTCGTCACGGGCGACGGCGGGGCCCTCAAGCCGAGCAAGGCCAGGGTGCGCGAGTCGTCCCTCGTCAACTTCGCCTACCGGGCGGCCCTGAAGCCGTCGCCCTTCGGGCGGTTCACGGAGATCGGCGCGTTCCCTCCGGGCGATCCGGAGGCCGCCGCACCCGGCCGGGACCACGGGCCGGACGCCTCGGACGAGTCGGTCACGGTACTGAACCGCCTGCTCGTGAACTGGGTGCTCGCCGCGCTGCCGCGGATCCCGGGCGGCCTGGAGACGGGCCATCTCGTGCTGAACTCGACCCTGCGGGCCGGCGCCGAGGCGATCGAATTCGTCGGTGTCGCTCCCGGATCCCGTGAGGACGGGCAGATCGCCTCCGAGACGGTGCTCCGGATGCGCCGGGAGGCGCTCTTCGACGCGCTGCTCGCGGCGATGCCCGAAGGATCGGCCCCCGCCGCCCCCGTGCTGGGCGCGCTCACCGCCGTCACCGGGAACGACGAGCTGAGCCGGAAGGTTGTCCACGGCCTGATCCGGGCCGGCGTCCTGTTCTTCCGCCCCCGGATCGACGACCACGACCCCGACTACTCCTCGAAGCTCGACGAGACGCTCGCCGCCGGCGGTACGCCGGAGACGGCGGCCCTGCGCGGGCACTTCGCCGAACTCAGGCGCCTGGAGAGCGACTTCGCCGGGGCCACGGCCGAGGGGCGTCAGCGGCTGCTCGACTCGGCGTACCAGGCGATCAGCAGCATCGCCGAACTGTGCAAGGTCTCACCGCCCCCCGCGGACGTCCTGAAGTCCCCGGTCTTCGAGGACACCCCCGCCTCCACGGCGCCCCAGGCATGGAGCCTGCCGACGGTGGAGCGCAGCATCCCCGCCCTGACGGGCCTGTGGCGTCTGGCCTCGATGCTGGACAACGGCCAGGTGAAGCGGCTCGGCCTCTACGCCTTCGCGACCCGGGTGCTCGGGGACCGCCGCACCATGCCCTTCCTGGAGTTCTTCAAGGCGTTCTCGTCGCTGACCGACCTCGAGCAGCTCGACGTGCTCATGGGCCGTGGTGTGGAGGCCGCCGAGACGTACAGGTCGCAGCGGGCCGACGCCCTGCGCACGATCCGGGAGCGCCTCGTGCCCGGCGACGGCACCGTGCACCTGGACCCCGCGGACATCGAGCGGGCCTGCGAGGGCGTGGACGACCTCCGGGACACCGAGTCCGTCACCTTCCGGGCGCAGTTCGCGCGCGACGTGCTGCCGGGCCAGGAGCGGACACTGATCGTCAACGGCCTGCTCACCGGCTACGGCGTCTACTTCTCGCGGTTCGGCTCGTTCATCGGCGGAACCGACGACTGGTCCCTGCGGGCCGCGCAGCGGGAGCACCTGGCCCGCCGGTTCCCCGGCCAGGTCGACCTCAACTCCGTGCTCGGCTTCAACTTCAATCTGCACCCCTCGGTGACCCCGAAGGTCGTGAACTACCCCGGCGCGGTGTCGCTCGGCGCGGACCGGACGGTGTACGGGCCGGCCCGTCTGGAGGTCCGCGCGGACCACGCCACGAGCTCGCTGCGCCTCCATGACCCGCAGGCGCGGGAAGACCTCGACCTCGTGCCCATGAACTTCCTGACCCCGGTCGGGGTACCGCTGCTCTACCGCCTGCTCGAGGCGCTGTCCCCGTCCAACCGCTACAACTGGAAGCCCCTGGACGACATCCGGGACGCCGGCGGGCCCGTCGAGTACACCGGGACGGCGCCCCGCCTGGTCGTGGGCGACGTCGTGGCCGACCGCAGGTCCTGGACCGTGGCCGCCGCCGACATCCCCATGCTCCAGGACCTGAGCCGGGACTCGTACGACGCCCTGGTGGCCTTCGACGCCTGGCGGCTCTCCCGCGGCCTGCCCCGGCACGCCTTCGTGCTGTGCCAGACGGCCGAGGAGCGCGACATCATGGCCGGGCGCGGCCGCAAGGTGACCCGCAAGTGGGCCGACTACGCCCACCTGCGCCGCGCCAGCGTCCACAAGCCGATGTACGTGGACTTCCGGAACCCCTACCTGGTCCGGAGCTGGGCCAAGTCCGCGCTGTCGCGCGGCGACGTGCTCGTGTCGATCCGCGAGTGCCTTCCTTCCGTGGACGACTACGGCCCGCAGACGGGCTGGACCGCAGCAGAGGAGTTCTTCGTTGAGCTTTGCACCGACAAGTAGCCAGCAGGCCGGCACGGGTGAGTGGCGGCCGGTGCACATCCACCTTCCCCACTCGCTGCACACGTCCTTCCTGTGCGACGTGGTCGAGCCCCTGCTCCGGAAGGAGCAGCTCCAGGACCACTTCTTCTTCCTCCGGTACTGGCAGGGAGGGCCCCATCTGCGGTTGCGGATGCTCTGCGGTCCGGGAGCCGGGGACGCGGAGGCGGCCGAGCGGGTCGTTGTGGGTCTCGCCGACGCCATGCCGGAGTTCGGGGCCGTGGCGCGTGAGGAGTACGAGGTCGGGCTGACGCTCCAGGCCGAGCTCGCCCGCCTGGAGCGGGAGGTTCCCAAGGAGGGCCTCCCCCTCGGCACCCTCGACCGGGCGGCCTACGAGCCGGAGTTCCGCAAGTACGGGGGCACGGAAGGGGTGGCGATCGCCGAGACCGTCTTCCGGAAGTCGTCCGTGACGGTCGTCGACCTGCTGCGCGCGCAGTCGGCGCGGGCCGGCGGCGCCGGCAGGGCGCCGATCGGGGAGGCCGCCAGGATCATGGTGATGTTCCTGCACGGGGCGGGCATCGGCCCGGAGGCGGCCACGCGGTTCCTGCTCGAGTACGAGGAGTGGTGGCGGCAGTACGCGCCCGACGAGGCGCGGCGTGCCTGGCCGGAGCTCTACCGCAATGTCTCGGCACAGATCACGAACCTGTGCACCGCGGTCTGGCGTGACGGCGCCACGGACGATGTGTTCCACGACATGAGTGCCGAGGCCACCGACCGCGCCCGTGCCGTGTGCGGTGCGGAGCCGGGCGGCGATGCCGGTGACCTGCGCCTGGACGGCACGCCGTATCTGGGCTGCCTGTCGAACTACGTGCACACCACCAACAACCGCCTCGGGCTGCTTCCCGCCCACGAGGGGCTCGTCGCCTACCTCGTCCGCAGGGGGCTCGAGGATTCGGCCGGGTAGCGGGGCGATGCGCGGTGCCGGACCGGCACCGCGCATCGCGGGTGGCTCACCAGGTCACCGGAAGCCGGTGCAGGCCGTACACCCCCATGCTGTCCTTGAACGGCAGTTCCTCCACCGGGACGGCCAGCTTGAGGCCGGGGATCCTGGCGAAGAGCGTGGTGAAGACGATCTCCAGCTCCAGCTTGGCGAGGTTCTGGCCGATGCACTGGTGGATGCCGTGACCGAAGGCCAGGTGCTGCTTGCCGCCCCGCTCGATGTCCAGTCGCTCCGGGTCGGCGTACACCGCCTCGTCGTGGTTGCCCGAGGCGCTGAGGCCGATGACGCCCTCACCCGCGCGGATCAGCACCCCGCCGATCTCGATGTCCTCCGTCACCACGCGGGAGGTCACCTGGTCGGCGATGCTGAAGTAGCGCAGCAGCTCGTCGACGGCCTGCGGGGCGAGGCCGGGGTCGGCCTGGAGCCTGGCCAGCTGGCCGGGGTTCTCCAGCAGGCCCAGCGTGCCGAGGGAGATCATGTTGGCGGTGGTCTCGTGCCCGCCGACCAGCAGGACGTTCGCCATCCCGACCAGTCCCTGGTGGTCGAGCGTGCCGGTCTCGCGGTTCTTCTCGACGAGCCTGCTGAGCAGGTCGTCGCCGGGGTCCGTGCCCTTGGCGGTGATCAGCTCGGAGAAGTACTGGTGCAGCTCCTGATGCGCCGTGTTCCGCTCCTGGGGGTCGGCGTCGACCGAGACCAGCTTGTTGGTGCGGTCCTGGAAGAACGCGCGGTCGGCGTAGGGCACCCCGAGCAGCTCGCAGGTCACCAGGGACGGCACGGGGAGGGCGAGCGCCTCCACCAGGTCGACCGGCCCCTCGCCGGCGAGCATGGCGGAGATGCGCTCGTCCACGATCTCCTGGATGCGGGGACGCAGCTGGAGCACCCGCTTGACGGTGAACTCCGGGATCACCATCTTGCGTTGGGCGGTGTGCACCGGGGGGTCCATGGCGAGCATCACGGGCCGCATCTGCTCCATGACCTCGGCCGGTATGTCGAAGTGGAGCGGGTACCCGGGGTGGGCCATGTTCGAGCTCACCTGCGGACTGGCGAGCAACTGCCGGATGTGCTCGTGCCGGGTGAGCAGCCAGGCGGTCCGCCCGGACGCCAAGGTGACCTTGCCGACCGGCTGTTCGGCGCGCAGGGAGGCGTACTCCCGCGGCGGGCTGAGCGGGCAGGTTCGCGGGTGGGGGAAGGCGCTGTTCTGGTGGTCCGTCATGATCTGCTCCGCTGATGACTCAAGGGAATAAGCGGTCGCACTCTATCGAGAAAGGCGGTGCATTAACCGGTTGGATTTCGTGGCGTTGGCCACTGCAAGCGGCGCGGAACAAAGGGAATCTGAGACTCCGTCACCCCTTCTTGTTCGCCGTCGTAAGGGGTACGCTAACGGCGTCGAAGTCACCTGTACGGACTGGTGGGGGAATGTTCGTTTCGATCGTCATGTGGGACCTGAAGAAGTCGGAAGCCACGGTGGAGAGCCTCAGGGATTACCTGCGGGACTATGCCGTCGACGCCTACTCCGGCCTGGACGGCATGCGGTTCAAGGCGTGGATCTCCGATGAGCGGCGCCAGCTGTGGGGCGCGGTCTACCTGTGGGACCGGGCCGACGCGATGCCGGGACTGTACGGCGTCAGCCGCGTGGTCGACATCATCGGCTATCCGCCCACGTCGGTCGGGGGGTTCACGCTCGAGGCGACCGCCGAGGGCAACAGCGTGCACGAGACGCTGGCCGGCCTGGGCATCGCCCTGGAGGGCGGAACGCCGGAGCCCTGGCCGCCGGCCGCGCCCTGAACCGGAACAAAGGGCCCGCAATGGTCATGTTAATGTCTTCATCGTGGCCACCCTTGACGTTATTACCGAGCGTTCCGATCCCGCCGTACAGCGAATCATCGATGTCACGAAGCACTCGAGGGCCGTTGTCCGGACGGCACTGATCGAGGATCCCGAGCCTCTTCTGCAAAGCATCCGCGCCGGGGTGGAGTTCACCGAGGTCTACGGACTCGAGACCACCCCTCTGCCGGACGATCTGCTCGCCGAGTGCGAACGGCGCGGAATTCCGGTCCGCCTGATCGCTTCGCCGGTCGCCAATCAGGTTTTCAAGACCGAGAAGAAGCCCAAGGCGTTCGGTATCGCCCGCGTTCCGCGGCCCTCCCGCTTCGCGGACCTGGCCGAGGCGACCGGCGATGTCGTCCTGCTCGACGGGGTGAAGATCGTCGGCAACATCGGCGCCATCGTGCGGACCTCGTTCGCGCTCGGGGCCGCGGGCATCGTGCTCGTGGACAGCGACCTCGTCAGCATCGCGGACCGGCGCCTGGTCAGGGCGAGCCGCGGCTACGTGTTCTCGCTCCCGATCGTCCTCGCCTCCCGGGACGAGGCGCTGCGCCACGTCCGGGAGAGCGGCATGCGGCCGATGGTCTTCGATGCCGAGGGGGAGCACACCGTCGGCGATCTGGGCGCCATCGACGACCGGCTCGTCCTGATGTTCGGCAGTGAGAAGACCGGCCCCTCGGGCGAGTTCTCGGGCATCGCCGCCGAGACGGTCTCGATTCCCATGAACCCCGCGGCCGAGTCGCTCAACGTCTCGGTGTCGGCCGGGATCGCGCTGCACGCGCGAGCCCGCCGCAACCTCTCCTAGCCCACGGTTCACAGCCAACGGTTCACAGCTCACGCGAACGGCCCCGGACGGGAAGTCCGGGGCCGTTTCCGTGTGCCCCCGGGCAGATTCGAACTGCCGACACCCGCTTTAGGAGAGCGGTGCTCTATCCCCTGAGCTACGGAGGCGGGGCAGCGGCCAGTGTAGCGGGTGCCCAGGTGGCGGGGGCAGGGTGCCGGGGGCGGGCTACGCGTGGTGGCCCGGTCCGCGGTGGCGGGTGATGGCGGCGCGGTAGGTGCCGGGGCGGGTGTGGGGCAGGATTTCGACGGTGACGCCCTGGGTCGAGAAGCGCTGGCCCGGACGGTACGGGGCGTCCGTCAGGTGCGGGGCGACGTTGGGGTCCGTGGTGTGGCAGCCGCGGCTGCCCGGGGTGGCGTCGGCGGTGCGGACCGGGGCGGCGCCGGAGGCCAGGTCGGAGGCCACGGTCGCGACCAGGACGCCGGGGCGGCAGACCGCGTGGTCCAGGCGGCCGCGGGTGCGGGCCTCGAGGGTCAGGGCGCGGGTGCGCGAGAGCGGGACGACGGCCAGTTTGGTGCCGCCGGGGACCGAGGTGGGCGTGAGGGTGACCGTCCGGGTGCCGGGGCGGGCCACGCAGTCGACCTGGCGGGGGGAGAGCCAGCCCAGCTTCCATTTGTGCCAGGCCAGGAAGTCGTTGGAGGGGCCCCAGTCCTCGTCCATCGGATCCCAGTGGCCCACCGGCGTCCTGCGGGCGCGGGTGTGGCCGGTGTAGTAGAGGTCGGGCAGGCCGAAGCTGTGGGCGTTCTCGTGAGTGAGGACGCGGTAGGGGCTGTCGCCGGTCTGGCGGCTCCAGATGAAGGACACGTTCCGCACGTCGACCCCGTCATCGGTCTCCAGTCCCGTCGGCGCGCCGGCGAACGTCACCGAGCGCACGTCCTGGGTGGCGGGCGGCCCGGCGTTCGGTGTGGCCAGCACATTGATCAGGTCGTAGCGTCCGAAGTCCACCTCCTCGTCGACGTCGTCGACGATCTCGCGGGCGATCGCCGCGTAGCCGTCGTCGCCGCCGGGGTCGAAGGACGCGGCGCGGCTGATGCCGTACGAGCGGTACGGGCGTGACATGCGGATCCAGCGCGGCACGGGCGTCGAGCGGTAGTCGAGCCGCCCGTAGGAGCTGGCGCGGAAGTAGTCGGCGACGGCGGGGAAGAACTCGGCGTACCGCTGCCGCGGGCTGATCCGCGCGGGGGCGTCCGGGAAGTCGATGAGGAAGGTGATCGCCCGCACCCGGCCGCTGGACCGGGCGTAGCCGCGCGGCGTGCGGGCGCCCTCCGAGACGGCACGGGTGAGGGTGCGCAGCGCGCAGGGGCCGGCGGGCCGGCCCCCGGGGCCCCCGAGGGCCGCCGGGGTCGCGGCGGAGGCGGTGATCTGCTCCTCCGCCCGGGTCGGCGCCGGTGCTGAGAGGGCCAGCACCGTGGCCGTGGTGACGGCGATGGCCAGGATCTTCATGCCGTCCACCCTGTGCCGGTGGGCGGCGCGGCGCCCGTCCGGTTGCGGCAGATGGACGCATGTGCAGTCGGGGCATGTGCAGTCGAGCGAGATCGCGGGCAGCCGGACGCACTTGCGGGGTGTGAGCCGGATCTCATTCCCGCCGGAATATCCGGGGAGGCCCTCCCCGTTTAATCCGTCGTACGCGCTAACCGGGGAGGCAGTCCCCGATTGCAAACCATTCGCAAAAAGCCCAGGTAAGGGAGTGTGCAGCCGTGGCCACCGCCTCGCAGCCCCGCCTTCGTGCCGACGCGCTCCGCAACCGGGAGCGGATCGTCGCCGCGGCCCGCGAGGTCCTCGTCGAGCACGGGATCGAGTCCTCGCTCGATGAAATCGCTCGACGCGCCGGAGTCGGGAATGCCACGCTGTACCGGCACTTCGCGGACCGCCGCGAGCTGATCCACCATGTCTCCCTCTCCGTCATGGGCCGCATCGCGGACCAGGCCGAGCGGGCACGAGCCGAGGAGCCCGATGCTTTCCGCGCGCTGAGGCGCTTCGTCCACGCCGCCGCCGACGAGCGGATCGGTGCCCTGTGTCCGCTGTTCTCCGAGGGCGGCATCGACAAGGACCACCGCGAACACGTCGAGGCGCGCGAGCGGCTGGAAAGCGCGATCGAGGCACTGATCCGCGACGCCCGCGAGTCCGGGCAGCTGCGCGCCGATGTGGCCATCGGTGACCTGATGGTGGCGATCACTCAGCTCACCAGGCCCCTCCCGGACCCCGGCTGCCTCGACTTCGCCCTGTTCGCGCGGCGGCACCTCCAGCTCTTCCTGGACGGGCTGATGAACCCGGCCCGCTCGGAACTGCCCGGCTCCCCCTCGACCTTGGACGACCTGCGCCGCCTGGCGCAGGGATCGGCCGCCCTCCACCACTGACTTGATCCAAGCGCCACGAGCACGGCAAGCGCCACGAACACCGCAAGGACTGCAAGCGCCACGAGCACTGAACGGCACGCAGCCCCACTCACGCACCGCCTCTTCACTCCCTCACCGCAACGCTAGGTAGGCCCCACCCATGCCCGACGCCATCACCCAACCCGACCCCAAGCGCTGGAAAGCGCTCATATTCATCGCCCTGGCCCAGCTGATGGTCGTGCTCGACGCGACCATCGTGAACATCGCCCTGCCCTCCGCCCAGGCCGACCTCGGCATCTCGGACGGCAACCGGCAGTGGGTCATCACCGCCTACGCCCTCGCCTTCGGCGGTCTGCTGCTCTTCGGCGGCCGGATCTCCGACCTGTGGGGCCGCAAGCGCGCGTTCGTCATCGGCCTGATCGGCTTCGCGGCCGCCTCCGCGCTCGGCGGCGCCGCCGTCAACACCGGCATGATGCTGGGCGCCCGCGCGCTGCAGGGCGTCTTCGGCGCGCTGCTCGCGCCGGCCGCCCTGTCGCTGCTCGCCGTGCTGTTCACCGAGGCCAAGGAGCGCGCCAAGGCGTTCGGCGTCTTCGGTGCCATCGCCGGTGCCGGTGGTGGCGTCGGCCTGATCCTCGGCGGCCTGTTCACCGAGTACCTCAACTGGCGCTGGACGTTCTTCGTGAACATCCCGTTCGCCGTCGTCGCCGCCATCGGCGCGATCGCGACCATCAACGAGCCCGCCGGCAGCCGCAACCGCTCCAAGCTCGACATCCCCGGCGTCGTCCTGGCCACCCTCGGCCTGGTCGCGCTGGTCTACGGCTTCACCCGCGCCGAGTCCGACGGCTGGGACTCCGGCGTCACCATCGGCATGTTCGTCGTCGCCGCCGTCCTGCTGCTCGCCTTCGTGCTCGTCGAGAAGAAGGTCAAGGCACCGCTGCTGCCGCTGCGCGTGCTCACCGACCGCAACCGCGGCGGTGTCTACGTCTCCCTGGGCCTGGCCGCCATCGCGATGTTCGGTCTGTTCCTCTTCCTGACCTACTACCTGCAGGTCGTCCGCGGCTACTCGCCGGTCAAGACGGGTCTCGCGTTCCTTCCGATGATCGCCATGATGATCGTCGGTTCCACGCAGCTCGGCGCGCGGCTGATGACCCGCGTCCCGGCGCGCTGGCTGATGGGTCCGGGCTTCCTGCTCGCGGCCGTCGGCATGGTGCTGCTGACCCAGATCGACCTGGACACCTCGTACACCTCCGTGGTGCTGCCGGGCCTGCTGATGATGGGCCTCGGCATGGGTACGGCCTTCATGCCGGCCATGAGCCTGTCCACGTACGGCGTCGAGGCCCGTGACTCCGGTGTCGCCTCGGCGATGGTCAACACCTCGCAGCAGGTCGGCGGCGCCATCGGCACCGCGCTGCTCAACACCATCGCCGCCAGCGCCACCACCGACTACTTCAAGAACCACATCGCCCCGGGCGCCGACCAGAAGACCCTCACCTTCCAGTCGATGGTCCACGGCTACTCCACCGCCGTGTGGTGGGCGGCCGGCATCCTGACGCTGTCCGCGCTGGTCGCGGTCGTCTTCATCAACGCCGGCCACCAGGGCGGCGCGGTCGCCGGCTCCGGCGACGGCGAGGCGGCCGAGGACGCCGTTCCGGTGATGGCCCACTGACCCGGTAGGCACCTGCCCACACCACAGACGAAAGCCCCCGCCGGCGCACCGGCGGGGGCGTTCGTCTGTGCGCGGCGACCCCCGGAGCTCTCCGGGCGGCCTCCGGCGGCCTCAGCGCAGCCAGGGCAGGTCCGCGCCGGCCGGTTCCAGGCCTGCCGCGATGATCCGGCAGATCTCGCCGAACCGGGTGGCCTGTTCCGGCGTCAGACGGTCGAAGATCGCCGCACGGACGGCCTCGACATGGCCCGGCGCGGACTCCCGCAGCATCTCGAAGCCCGCGTCCGTGAGGACGGCCAGCTGGCCGCGCTTGTCGGACGGGCACTCCTCGCGCCGCACCCAGCCGTTCTTCTCCAGGCGGGCGATGGCGTGCGACAGACGCGAGCGGGTGATCTTGGCGGACTGCGCGAGCTCGGTCATCCGCATCCGGCGGCGCGGCGCCTCGGAGAGCTGGACGAGCAGCCCGTAGTAGATGTGCGGCATCCCGGCGTCGCGCTGGAGCTGCCGGTCGAGATGGTCCTCGAGCAGGGTGTAGGCGTGGCGGTAGGCCTGCCAGGTGTCCTGTTCGGCTTCCGTCAGCCAGCGGGGCTCGGAAGGGGACTGGGCCCCCTCGCTCGCCGCGGGTCGGTTCTTCATGGCGTCCACTGTGTCACTCGCTGATTCTCTCGAGCTCACCCGAGGCTTGTTGCTTGAAGTTTAAATAAGAGACGGCTAAGGTCGGACCCGAAAGCTTGATATTTCAAGTAATCGGATCGAGGAGGCCCCTGATGCGCATGCCCGCCCTCTACCTCTCGCACGGCGCGCCGCCCCTGGCGGACGATCCCGTCTGGCCCGGCCAGCTGGCCGCCTGGGCCCGCGAACTGCCCCGGCCCCGCGCGATCCTGATGATCTCCGCCCACTGGGAGGAGGCCCCGCTCGCACTGGGCGCGACCGCGACCGTCCCCCTGACGTACGACTTCTGGGGCTTCCCCGAGCGCTACTACCGGGTCCGCTACCCGGCCCCCGGCGCCCCCGAGCTCGCCGAGCGGGTGCGCGGGACGCTGAGCGGCGGCGGGACGCCCGTACAGGACCTTCCGGACCGGGGGCTCGATCACGGCGCGTACGTCCCGCTCGCCGAGATGTACCCGGATGCCGACGTGCCCGTGCTCCAGATGTCGCTGCCCACCCTCGACCCGGCGCGCCTGATGGAGACCGGGCGCAGGCTCGCGCCGCTCCGCGACGAGGGCGTGCTGATCGTCGGCAGCGGCTTCTTCACGCACAACCTCGCCGCGCTGAAGCACGCGGGCGCGGGGCCGCCCGCCTGGTCGGCGGAGTTCGACGCCTGGGGGTGCGAAGCGCTGGAGGCGCGGGACGTCGACGCGCTGCTGGACTTCGAACACAAGTCCCCGGCAGCCCGGCTGGCCCACCCGCGCACCGAACACTTCGCACCGCTCTTCGTCACCATGGGCGCCGCCGAGGACGAGCTGGACGGCGGGCGGAGCATCATCGACGGCTTCTGGATGGGGCTGGCCAAGCGCTCGGTGCAGTTCGGGTAGCGCGTCGGCGGTGCCCGCGTACGGCTCTGTATGTATGGGCCATGTTCTTACGCTAGGCGTCAGGCGCGTCGAGCGGAACGGTCCTGAGTCCTACGACCCCCGGCAGGAGTACACCCGGGGGAGTGGCGTCGCGCTGCGCGGGTACCCGTGGCTCAGTGTTCGTGCCAGTAGAAGACGTAGTACGAGACCACGCCCATCGCCAGCCCGAAGGCCAGCCCGACCATGCACGCGTCCAGCGTCGTCGCCCCGCTGAGGCTGCGCAGGAACCCCATGGCGATGCCGAAGAGCGAGCCGAACGCGACCGCGCGGACCTCGGTGATCATCCTGTCGCGCTGCCTGATCAGCGCGTAGCCCAGGCCCGCCGAGACCACTGCCGCGACGAGACCCACCGCCCAGCCGCCGAGCGCCGAGTACCCGTTGTCGTGGGCGAGGAAGACGGCGTACAGGCCGAGGACCACGCCGAGCGAGACGGGGACGGCCCAGGTGGCGCGCGAGGCGTGCCGCTCGTGGCGGACGTGTCCGCTCCCGGGGACCGGTCCGGGACCCTCGTGGGCGGGATGCCGGCCGGGCAGGATCGAGTGCGCGGGCATGACGGGCTCCTCTCGCTCACACCCCCCGTCCCCCCAGCGCACACCCGCCCCCGTACCCGGGCAAGTCGAGAATCCGACCTTCCGGGACGTGTGGGGCAACCGGAGTCCGTCACCGGGCGTCTGTGCAGGAGAAGGGCGGTGGCGGCCACCGGGTCGGCGGTGGTCCCGGCCACTGGGCCGAGCGGCGGTCCCGGCGTGACGGCGGTCTCATCGGACGCGGTGACGGCAGGGGCTCCCGAGGGCCGTGAGGCGGGTCTCCCCACCCGTCTGACCTGCGCTTCCGCGCGCCGCGGCGCATGCCGGGCCCGGCTGCGGCCGGACAGGGTACTGCATGATCACAAAAAAGAAGAAGCCTCCGGGGAATTCTGTCCGGATTCCGGCCGTTCTTTACTTCGGACGGGGCGCCCGACCGGTCGCCCGGCCCATCCCGCGAACGTCTCATCGCAAGGGAGTACGCATGGCAACCCGTGCCGTCGCCCGTCGTCGGACCACCCCTGCCAAGGGTGGAACGGACGAGGCAAGCAGTGTTCGCGTGTCCTCGGGCGGGGAGATCGCCGATCGCGACCTGGTCGGCATGTACCTCGACGAGATCGCGCGTACGCCCCTGCTCGACGCCGCCAAGGAGGTCGAGCTCTCGCAGGCCATCGAGGCGGGCGTCTACGCCCGGCAGATACTCGACGGCTACGAGGACGGCGGCGAGAAGGCCGGCGCGGCCTCCCGCGAGGAGCTGGAGGCGATAGCCGCCGAGGGCGCCAGGGCCAAGGACGTGTTCATCAAGTCCAACCTGCGCCTGGTCGTCGCCGTGGCCCGCCGCTACCCGCGCAGCGGCCTGCCCCTCCTCGACCTGATCCAGGAGGGCAACGCCGGCCTGGTGCGGGCGGTGGAGAAGTTCGACTACACCAAGGGATTCAAGTTCTCCACGTATGCCACGTGGTGGATCCGCCAGGCCATCACCCGCTCGATCGCCGACCAGTCCCGCACGATCCGCCTCCCCGTCCACCTGGTCGAGGAGCTGGGCCGCATCCGGCGGGTGCAGCGCGAATTCAACCGGGAGCACGGCCGCGACCCCGAGCACGCCGAGATCGCCGCCGAGCTGGACACCACGCCCGAGCGCGTGGGCGACGTCCTCGACTGGGCCCGCGACCCGGTGAGCCTGAACATGCACGTGGACGACGAGGGCGAGACCCAGTTCGGCGATCTGCTGGAGGACACCTCCGCGGTGTCGCCGGAGCAGTCGGTCATCGCACTCCTGCGCAGCGAGGAGCTCGAGGGCCTCATCGGCCGCCTCGACCACCGCACCGCGTCGATCATCAAGGCGCGCTACGGAATCGAGGACGGGCGGGAGCGCACCCTCACCGAGGTCGGCAAGCAGCACGGCCTCACGCGGGAGCGCATCCGGCAGATCGAGAAGCACGCGCTTCTGGAGCTGAAGAAGATGGCTCACGACACCGGGTTCGACGCGGCGGCATAAAAGGGCATACCCTCATAGACCGGGCCCCGGCGCCTCCCCCCCTTGCGCCGGGGCCCTTTCCTGCCCTGCTGCTTTCTGCCCGTCTGCGGCTCGCGGCCCCTGTGGCCGCGTCATCGCGTAGTGGTGGCCGCCGCCCTGCTGATGCGGGCGCCGAGCTCCTCCAGGTGCTCGACCAGCTCCGGCGGCTCGTGCACCGCGAACTCGCAGTCCACCAGGGCCAGCCGGAAGGCCACCCATTCGAGTGAGTCCGATGTCGTGACGTCCAGTCGGCACTCGCCGTCGCCGTCGCCGTCCGGCGCGGGCACCCCCAGCCAGTGGGGCAGTCGTGCCGCCACGAACTCCGCCGGTGCCCGGAACGTCGCCACCACCCGGTACGTCGGCTGGAGGCGGCCCATCGACCGCTTCAGGAACTCCGCCGCGTCCGGCGCCGGGAGCTCGCGCGGCGCGAAGCGCGCCCCGGTGGCGAACGGCTCGCTCACCCGGTCCACCCGGAAGGTGCGCCAGTCGCCCCGCTCGACGTCGTAGGCGACCAGGTACCAGCGCCGCCCGGTACTGATCAGCCGGTGCGGCTCCACCAGCCGCTTCGTCTCGGTGCCGTCGCCCTTGCGGTAGGCGAAGCGCAGCCGCTCGTGGCCGGTGGCGGCCGAGGCGATGACGGTCAGGGTGTGCGGGTCGACCGTCGCGCCGTCGCCGCCGGTGAGCGGCACGGTGGCGGCCTGCAGCGCGGAGACGCGGTGCCGCAGCCGGGACGGAAGGACCTGCTCCAGTTTGGCCAGGGCCCGTACCGACGCCTCCTCGATGCCCTCGACGGCGTGGCCGGCGCCCGCCCGCAGTCCGACCGCGATGGCGACCGCCTCCTCGTCGTCGAGCACGAGCGGCGGCAGGGCCGCTCCGGCGGCCAGCCGATACCCACCCTCCGCTCCCATCGTTGCCTGTACGGGGTAGCCGAGGTCGCGGAGCCGCTCGATGTCCCGCCGGATCGTGCGGGAGCTGACACCGAGCCGCTCGGCGAGCTCGCTGCCGGGCCACTCGCGAGGCGTCTGGAGGAGTGACAGGAGATTCAACAGCCGTGCCGGTGTGTCGGTCATGTCATCACGGTGACACCGATCTAGGACATGACCTGACCTATACGGGGGATAGCTTGACGAGCGACCCCGGACGAGCGGGACGATTCGGACCGCTTCGGGTGCACCCGGCGAACGACAAGGAAGGCCTCACCCCTGTGACCACCACCGCGACCACCGATCCGCCCGTCGAGGGCGCCGCCGACCGCCGCCGCTGGCTGGCGCTCGCCGTGGTGATGACCGCGTCCTTCATGGACCTCGTCGACGTCACCATCGTCAACATCGCCATGCCGAGCATCCAGAAGGACATCGGCGCCTCCTTCAGCATCCTGCAGTGGATCACCGAGGGCTACGCGCTCGCCTTCGCGGCCGGACTGATCACCGGTGGCCGGCTCGGCGACATATACGGCCGCCGCCGGGTCTTCCTCCTGGGCATGGGCGGCTTCACCCTCGCCTCGATGCTCTGCGGCATCGCCGGCGACCCGCAGCTGCTCGTCGCGGCCCGCGTCCTGCAGGGTGCCACGGCGGCCCTGATGGTTCCGCAGGTGCTGGCCATCGTCCACGCCACCTTCCCCGCGCACGAGCGCGGCAAGGTCTTCGGTCTCTTCGGCGCCGTCGTCGGCCTGGGTGCCGTCTCCGGGCCGATCCTGGGCGCGCTGCTGACCCAGTGGAACCTCTTCGGGCTGGAATGGCGTCCGATCTTCCTCGTCAACCTGCCGGTCGGCATCGCGGGCCTGATCCTGGGCCGCACCTTCATCTCCGAGTCCAAGGCGCCGCAGGCGCTCAAGCTGGACCTGGTGGGCATGGCGCTGGCCACCGGCGGCGTCCTGATGCTCCTCTACCCGCTCACCCAGGGCCGCGAGCTGGGCTGGCCGCTGTGGGGCCACCTGTGCATGGCCGGCAGCGTGATCGTCTTCGCCGCCTTCGTCGCCTGGGAGCGGCACAAGACCCGCAAGGACGGGTCGCCGCTGGTCGAGCTGTCGCTGTTCAAGGTCAAGAGCTTCGCCGCCGGCATCGGCGTCGAGGTCGCCTTCGGCATCGTCTGCGGCATCTTCTTCCTCATCTGGACCCTCTACATGCAGATCGGCCTGGGCTGGAGCCCGCTGCGCGCCGGTCTGACGGGCATCCCCTTCTCGATCGGCGTCTCGGTGGCGGCGGGCATCTCGGTGCAGAAGCTCGTGCCGCGCTTCGGGCGGAAGGTCCTGCAGGCCGGCGCGCTGGCCATGATGGCCGGCGTGATGCTCTACATCTGGGAGTCCGGGCACTTCGGGCTGGACATAACGCCGTGGCAGATGGCCCTCCCGCTGATCGTCATGGGCGTCGGCATGGGCCTGATCGTCGCCCCGCTCACCGAGACCGTCATCGCGGAGGTCCCGCGCGAGCACTCCGGTTCCGCGTCCGGTCTGATCAACACCACGCAGCAGCTGGGCAACGCGATCGGCCTCGGGCTCGTCTCCGTCGTCTTCTTCGACGCGCTGGACGAGGGCAAGGTCGCCCGCGGTCAGTCGGGCCAGGCGTTCGCAGAAGCGTTCCGCCATGGCATGTGGTGGGCGGTGGTGGTGCTCGGTGTCGTCCTGGCGCTGATGTTCCTCCTGCCGCGCCGGACGCCGGCCGCGGCGGCCCCCGAGGCCGCCGAGGACTCCGCTTCCGCTTCCGCTTCGGCGGGGGAGGGGCCGAAGGAGCCGGCCGCGGCGCTGTGAGCCCTGCCGCGCGCGCATGACATGAGGGCCCGGTCCTCCCCCGTGGGGACCGGGCCCTCGCGTGTACTCGACCGGCCGACTGCCGTGCATTCATTGTCCCGTTCCGTCCGCACCGGGCGGAAGCAACCATTCATGCGACGACGGACCCGATTGATAACGTTGCCTGCATGGCAAAGGGCAGGGCGACCGACCCGAGCGTGCATCAGTTACGGCTGTTGCTCGTGTTGTCGGAGGAACTGCACTTCGGGCGCGCCGCCCAGCGGCTGTTCATCAGCCAGCCCGCGCTGAGCCGGCAGATCCGGGCCCTCGAGGAGAGCCTCGGCCTGACGCTCGTCGAACGCTCCACCCGGCGCGTGGAACTCACCCCCGCCGGAGAGGCCCTGCTGCCCCACGCCCGCGCCATGGTGGACGTCGCCGACGAGCTGCGGCAGGCGGTGGAGACGGCGCGGCGGAGCCCGGCGCTCACGGGGCGGCTGGTCCTCGGCGCCTACGCCGTGGCCCTCCCCGTCATACGGACGATCGTCCAGCGGATGCGCGAGCGCCACCCGGAGCTGGACGTCGAGCTCCGGGAGGTCACCTTCGCCGAGCAGGCGCGGGTCCTCCTGGACGGCCGGGTGGACGCGGTGGTGTGCTTCGGTCCCCTGCCGGCGGGACTGCAGACCCTGGAGGTGGCGACCCAGCCCCGGCTCGTCTGCCTCGCCGACGACCACCCCCTCGCCCGCCGCGACCGGGTGACCCTGGCCGAACTGGCCGGCATCCCGCTCATCAACGTCGCGGACGAGGTCCCGCGCGTCTACCGCGAGTTCTGGTCGGCGGACCCGCGCCCCGACGGCTCGCCCGTCCTGTTCACGGACCATCGGGCGACCACGATCGACACCCTGCTGTCCGCTGTCTGCCTCGGGCAGGGCATGGCCTTCATGGCGGGCGACGTCCGTGAGCTCATCCCCCGTCCGGGCATCAGCTACGTCGACGTGACCGACCTGCCGCCGTGCAGCGTGGTCCTCGCCTGGCCGGCGGCCCGCCGGGACAACCCGGCGGTGGTCGCACTGCGGGGCGTCGTGCGCGAGGTGTGCGCGGCGACCATGGCATCGGGGCCGAACACCCGGTGGTGGGAGGGGCCGGATCGGCCCCTCTTCACCCCATCGGGTAACGGCATCAGCTGAATCGCCCAACTCGGCGGCCACGGAGACCTACTGTGGTCCGCGGCGCACCTCGTGCGCCCCCTCCCACGAGGACGTACACCTCTCCGGACGCTCGCCCAGGGCGCCCGGCACGGGCGTCCTCCGGAGCACCCCCGGGACAGGGTGCGCTTGTAGGGAGGGGGCGCCCATGGGACGTCACCGGAAGAAGTCGCTTTTCGAACGCATCTGCGCGGTGATCCGCGAGTTCGGGAGGTGGCTGATCGGACGGTGACCGGCAGTCCTCACGGATACTGAGGACTGACGGTCAATAACCGGCCGAATCACTTTCGGTTGGGCCCTCGTCGCGGACAGTCCCTCCGCGGCGGGGGTTTTTGCGCGGTCGGGCGCCCGACCGCTTGGACATCAAGCTAGCACCGGCGCAGCGCGTGCCGCACCCATACCGCGCATCCGTCTGCAGCGCTCGTGGCCGGTCGTGCGGTCGGAGATTTGACGGCGATCAAGAGGCAGTCACATCATTCCACTAACACGTTAGTGAAACGAGGTGGCGATGATCGCGTTCCGCGTCGACCGGCGCAGTGGCGTCGCCACCTATCTGCAACTCGTCCACCAGGTGAAACAGGCCCTGCGCCTGGGCTTCCTCGAGCCGGGGGACCGGCTGCCGACGGCCCGGGAGGTGGTCCTCGCGATCGCGATCAACCCCAACACCGTGCTGCGCGCCTACCGCGAGCTGGAGCGCGAAGGGCTGGTCGAGCCGCGGCCCGGCCGGGGCACGTTCGTCACGGCCTCGCTGTCCCGGCCGGCGGCGACCGCCGGCTCCCCGCTGCGCGGCCTGCTCGCGGCCTGGATCGAACAGGCCCGTACGGCGGGGCTGGAGCGGGCGGACATTGCGGCGCTCGTCGCCGCCGCCCTGGACGAGCGCTACCCCACGCCGCCCTCACCGCAGGCCGACCGCTTGGAGGAAGACACGTGACCGACCCGACCGCCGCCGCCCCGCCCGCGGCCGCCCTGACCGCGACCCGGCTGGGACGGAGGTTCCGCGGCGGCTGGGCGCTGGAGGACTGCGCATTCTCCCTGCCCGCCGGGCGCGTCACCGCGCTCGTGGGGCCCAACGGGGCAGGCAAGAGCACCCTGTTCCACCTGGCGACCGGCCTGCTGCGGCCCACCTCCGGTGAGCTGCGCGTCTTCGGCGCCGAACCCGGCACGCCCGAGGCCCGCCGCCGCACCGCCCTCCTCGCCCAGGACAAGCCGCTCTACCCGCGCTTCACCGTCGCCGAGACGCTGCGCCTGGGCCGCGAGCTGAACCCCTCGCCCGCCCACTGGGACCAGGCCGCCGCCGAACGCATCGTGCGGTCCGGCGACATCGCCCTCGAGGCCCAGGTCGGCACCCTCTCGCCGGGACAGTGCACCCGGATCGCGCTCGCGCTGGCCTTCGGCAAGCGGCCCGACCTGCTGCTGCTCGACGAACCGCTGGCCGACCTCGACCCGCTCGTCCGCCGCGAGGTGATGGGCCTGGTCATGGCCGAGGTCGCCGAGCGCGGCATCTCCGTCGTGATGTCCTCCCACGTGCTGTCCGAGATCGAGAGCGTCTGCGACCACGTGCTGCTGCTCCAGCACGGCGGCGTACGGCTCGCGGGGGACGCCCAGCGGCTGTGCGAGGAGCACAGTCTGATCACCGGGCGGGCCGACGACATCGCCGAGAACGGGCTGCCGTGCGCCGTGGAGCGCGGCACCGTCGTGGAGTCGTCCGTCACCGGGCGCCAGTTCACCGCGCTCGTACGGAACGCCGGGCGGCTTCCCGGCGACGGCTGGATCACCGAAACACCGACCCTGGAAGACCTGTTGCTCGCCTATCTGCGCTCGAACGCCCCAGCGGCTCCTGTCGCCCCCGCCGTCGCCGGCCCGCGTGAGGAGGCCGCGTGAGGGGCACCCTGTGGCTGGCCTGGCGCCAGCAGCGCGTTCTCGTCCTGACCTGGGGCGTCCTCCTGGCCGCCTGCACCGCCTGGGTCGCGTGGCGGCGCGCGGACATGACCGCGTTCATCGACCGGAACCACATCGAGCTGTGCAAGGGCTGGAACGGCGGCTGCAGCACCCCCTTGGCCGAGCAGCTGGTGGTCGACAACGCCGGCGCCCAGCAACTGCTGGGCACGCTCAGTGCCGCGCTGCCCGTGCTGATCGGGATCTTCTGGGGCGCGCCGCTCATAGGGCGGGAGCTGGAGAACGGGACGGTGAAGCTGGCGCTCACCCAGGGCGTGGACGTGCGGCGCTGGTTCGTCACGCGCTTCGGCCTGGCCGCGATCTGCGCGCTGATCAGCTCGGCCGTGCTCGCCGCGCTCGTCGCCTGGTGGTGGTCGCCGGTCTCCAACATGCTGGGCGGCCTCTACTGGCACGACGGCTACGTCTTCAACGCCACCGGCCCGGCCGCCGTCGCCTGCGCCCTGTTCGGGCTGGCCGCCGGTACGGCCGCGGGAGTGCTGGTGCGGCGGATGCTGCCCGCGATGGGGGTGGCGCTGGTGTGGGTCGCGATCGTACGCGTACTGCTCAACACCTTCCGCTCCGACTGGATCTCGCCCACCGTCCGCATCACCCCGGGCATGACGCCGAAGGTGCCCGTCGGCAGCGCGTGGTCGACCGGGCAGTTCGGCTACCTCGACACGGCCGGGCGCGAGTTCCCCATCAGTCAGGGGTACTGCCAGACCTCGGGCGCCGAGCTCAAGCGGTGCATGGCCGAGGAGGGCTTCGTCGCCCGCTACCACAAGGTCTACCCGAGCAGTGACTTCTGGACCTTCCAGTGGATCGAGACGGCCGTCTTCCTGGGGCTGGCGGTGGCCCTGGTCGCCGTGGCGTACGGGGTGCTGCGGCGTCGGTTGGTGTGACGGAAGGTCAGATCTTGTAGAGCTCGCGGTAGGAGGGGAAGACGCCGCCCGGACCGTCCACGCCCTCCGCCGCGAGTACGCCCTTGACCACCGCCCGCGTCAGGACGTCCGCACCCGCCGCCAGGATCTCGTTGACCGCGCCGGCCGCGAAGTCGGCGCTGCCGGGCAGGTGTTCCTCGTGCGGCAGCGGGCGTTCGCCCGTCGCCATGGCGAAGATGGTGTCGCCGTCGGTCAGCAGGTGCACGGGCCGCACCGCGCGCGCCAGGCCGTCGTGCGCCGTGCCCGCCAGCTTCTGGGCCTGGGCGCGGGTGAGGGCCGCGTCGGTGGCGACGACGGCGATCGTCGTGTTCAGCGGCGGGTGCGTCGAGGCCGCCCAGCGGCGGGCGGACTCCTGCCGTGCGGCGGCCAGGGCCCGCTGGGCCGCCGCGTGCCGCTCCGAATCCGGGTACGCCACCCGCCCGCCCTCGTACAGACGGCCGTAGAGCACGCCCGTCGCAGGGTCGGCCACGGAGCCGGCCGCGTTGACGGCGGCGACGGCCGCGACCGTCACGCCGTTGGGCAGCACGAGGCTCGCCGTGCCGATGCCGCCCTTGATGCCGCCGGCCACCGCGCCGGTGCCCGCGCCGACGTTGCCCTGCGCCACGGGGGCGCCGAGCGGCGTCCGGGCGGCCGCCTCGGCCGCCTCCCGGCCGAGGGCCGCGTCCGGGCGGGCCCGCCAGTCGCCGCCCCGACCGAGGTCGAACAGGGCGGCGGCCGGGACGACCGGCACCACCTGCGCCGGGTCCGGCCCCACGCGGAAGCCGCGGCCGGCGTCCTCGAGGTACGCCATGACCCCGGACGCCGCGTCCAGGCCGAACGCGCTGCCGCCCGTCAGGACGACGGCCTCGACGCGCTGCACGAGGTTGCGCGCGTCGAGGGCGTCGGTCTCGCGCGTGCCGGGGCCGCCGCCGCGGACGTCCACGGCGGTCACCGCGCCGCCGGGGGGTGCGAGGACGACGGTGGTGCCGGTGAGGTGGCCGTTGCCGGTTCGCTGCGCTTGGCCTACGTGGAGGCCGGGCACGTCCGTGAGGGCGTCCAGGGGGCCGGGGGTGGGGGTGGCGGGGTTGGGGGTGGTCATGCGGCATGGGTACCACGGGGGTGGGTGCGGGTGGTTGGTGAGCGGTTGTTTTTCCCCAGCCCCGCCCCTTCCCGTAACCGGGGGCAAGCCCCCGGACCCCCTTGGCCCTCAAACGCCGGGCGGGCTGGGGGCGGGCGCGGCCGGGGGCAAGCCCTGGGGCCCTTTGCCCTCATGGCCGGGTCCGCCGGGGGTGCCCTCACGTGTCGGGTCGGCTGGGGTCTTGCCCCCGTGAGTCGGCCTCTCCTTCCATCGCGAGCGTTACCCCCACCGCCACCGTCGTCGCCGCCACCAGGCCCGCCGCCAGTACTGCCCAGTCGCCCGCGAACGTGCAGGCCAGGACTGCCACGGACGAGGTCGGCAGGACCAGTTGCTGGGCCGTGCCGCGTTTGTGGTGGCGGGAGTGGATGAGCCAGACGGAGAGCATGAAGAACGCCGCCGGGACGGTCACCGTGGACGCGGCCGCGAGGGTGGAGATGTGGGCCTTGCCGATGGTCTCCTCGACCGCCACCTCGATGCCCGCACCGATCGCGGCGGCGGAGCCGAAGACCAGGTAGTGGCCGTAACCCCAGAGGAACGCCTGGCGGTTGGACGCCAGGTGGAGGTGGATGGGGACCGCGAAGTAGATCCAGTACGCGGCGAAGATCAGGAGCAGGCCGCCCGCCGCGATGGGCAGGAGCGTGCCCAGCGATTCCTGTTCGTCCCCGGCCGACTGGACGGCCGTCGTGGCGGCCGCGACCGTCTCGCCCAGCACGATGATGGTGAACAGGCCGTACCGCTCCGCGATGTGGTGCGGGTGCCAGGCCGTCGGCCGGGTGAGCTCGGCGAAGGCGGGCACCGCCATCTCCACGATCGCCATCGCCAGGAAGACCCACGGCTTGGCGGGATCCGGCAGCAGGAGCAGCCCCAGCCAGCCGACCTGGCACACGGAGACGCCGATCGCGTACTTCAGCGCCGTCCGTCTCTCCGCGCCCCTCGTGGCGTGCGCGGCCCGCAGCCACTGCGAGACCAGCGCCAGCCGCATCACCAGGTACCCGAACCACACCAGCGAGAAGTCGCTGTTGCCGAACGCCCGCGGAATGCCCGCCGCCAGGATCAGCACGCCGGCGATCTGGACCAGCGTCACCACGCGGTACAGCACGTCGTCCGTGTCGTACGCGGAAGCGAACCAGGTGAAGTTGACCCAGGCCCACCAGACGGCGAAGAACATCATCAAGTAGCCCGGAACACCATGCTCCGGGTGCCCTTCCGCCAGCGAGTGGACCAGCTGCCGGCCGGCCTGCGCGACCGCGACCACGAAACAGAGATCGAAGAAGAGCTCGAGCGGCGTCGCCGCCCGGTGCTCCTCGTCGCGCCCGCGCGCGGTCATCCGGCGCAGCGGGCCGGAGGGCCGGGCGGGGGGCGAGTCCTCGCTCATAGGGCGATTGTCGCCGTGAGGTCCTTCCCCCGCTCGCCGGGCGGTGCTCCCGGGGAGGGAGGACGGGAGGGCGGACGTGCCCGTGCGGCACGCCCGTACTCTGGAGGCATGAGTACCGCCCCCGAACCCCGCGCGCCCCGGCGCGACCCGGCGGCCGCCGCCGCGCTGATCTTCGACGATCCGCTGTCGCAGCAGTCCTCGGACGACACCGACCGCGGTTGGGGCGACCGTCCGGCCTCGAGCGGTGGCGGCGACAGCGCCGCCGATCTCGCCCGCTTCCTGGACGAGAAGCCGCCCCACCACATCTGAGGGCCTCGGGCGCCGCTACTGGCGTGGCGCCGGCACCGAGTCCGAGCCCGGACCGCGGCGCTGCTCGATCAGGGTGTCGCGGATCTGGGCCAGCAGCTCGATCTCCGTCGGCTCGGCGGGCTTGCTCTCCACCGGCGACTTGGCCGCCTGGCGGTCCTGCCAGCGCTTCATGGGCAGCAGCATCAGGAAGTACACCACCGCCGCCGTGATCAGGAACGTCAGCGAGGCGCTGAGTACCGAGCCCCACTGGATGTAGACGCCCTTGGCCGCCTCCTTCGCCGTGGCGGGGGAGCAGGGGCCCTTGAGGCAGGACGCGTAGTGATCCAGGTCCTTGGTGCCGAAGGCGCCGACGACCGGGTTGATGACACCCTTGACCACAGAGTTCACGATGTTGGTGAACGCCGCGCCGATGACGACGGCGACCGCGAGGTCCACGACGTTGCCCCGCATCAGGAATGCCTTGAAGCCTCCAAGGACTCCTGTTTTCTTCTCGCTCACCGAACAGCCTCTCTCTGTGCGCACCTGTGACGGAATGGTCGATTCCATAACATACGAGAGAGCCCGGCCGCCCTGTCCAATCCCGGGACACGATCAGCCCAGGCGCCAGTGCGCCAGCTGTGCCGGCACGGTCGAGCCCAGGACGACCGCCGCCGCCGCGGCCGCCGCCCAGGCACGGTAGCGCCCTCGCCGCCGCACCGCGCGCACCGGCGCGAACATCGGCACCCGGCCGCGCGGAGGAGCCCACGAGGGCGGGAGGGGCGGGAGAGAGGGGGGAAGGGAGGGGAAGGACATGGCAGAACACCGCCTGTCGTGAGGAGCGCGATACGGACGCCCCTCACGATCTCGGCTTTCCCCCGACCCCGCTCGGGCCTGTGGACCACCGGCCGGTTGTGGAGAACTCCGTCACCCACACGGGCCAACTCCATCCACCCTCGGCCGCCCGAGCACCGCCCTTCCCACCCCTTACGGCAGCTCTATCCCCAGCTCCCAGCCATCGTGCGCATGCGTGCACAGGCAGTCCCGGTCCTCGTTCTTCGGCAGCGCCGCCACCGCGTCGAACAGCACCTCGCGCAGCCGGCCCACGTTCTCGCCGAAGACCCGCAGCACGTCCTCGTGCGTGACGCCGTCGCCCGTCTCCGCCCCCGCGTCCAGGTCCGTCACCAGCGACAGCGAGGTGTAGCAGAGCCCCAGCTCCCGGGCGAGGACCGCCTCCGGGTGGCCCGTCATGCCGACCACCGACCAGCCCTGCGCCGCGTGCCAGAGCGACTCGGCGCGGGTCGAGAAGCGCGGACCCTCGATCACCACCATCGTCCCGCCGTCCACCGGCCTCCAGCCGCGCCCGCGCGCCGCGCCCAGCGCCACCGACCGCCCCACCGGGCAGTACGGGTCCGCGAAGGTCATGTGCACCACCTCCGGAACCGTGCCGTCCGGCAGCGGGACCCCGTCGAAGTAGGTCTGCGTGCGGGCCTTCGTGCGGTCCACCAGCTGGTCCGGGACCAGCAGCGTCCCCGGCCCGAACTCCTCCCGCAGTCCGCCCACGGCGCACGGCCCCATCACCTGGCGCACGCCGAGCGAGCGCAGCGCCCAGAGGTTGGCCCGGTAGTTGATGCGGTGCGGCGGAACGCTGTGCGTACGGCCGTGGCGGGGCAGGAAGGCGACCTTCCGGCCGGCCAGCTCGCCGAGGAAGAGCGAGTCGCTCGGCGGCCCGTACGGCGTCTCCACCGGGATCTCGGTCACGTCCTCGAGAAAGGAGTAGAAGCCCGAACCGCCGATGACGCCTATCTCCGCCGTCATCGAGGCCGTCGTTCCGGCCGCTGTCCCTGCCGTTGTCCCCGCCGTGCCCTCTGATGCTGATGCGCTGCTCGTGTCCGCCATGCGCGTCACCCTAGCGGCCGCCCCCGCACGCCCAGGAGACACGCGTCACAGTGCCCGAACGCGGCAGAGCCCGCCGCCTCACGGGGAGGTGGCGGGCTCTGCCGGTGTACAGGGAGTCGCGTCAGGCGGCCGAGCTGCTGCTCGTGCTCGACGACGTGGTCGTCGTGCTGCTCTTGGAGGAGGACGCCGAGGAGGACGTCGACGAGGTCGAGGTCGACGACTTCGCCGCCGGGCTGCTGCTGGACGACGAGCCGCGGCTGTCGTTCCGGTAGAAGCCGGAGCCCTTGAAGACGATGCCGACCGCCGAGAACACCTTCTTCAGGCGGCCGTCGCACTGCGGGCATACGGTCAAGGCGTCATCGGTGAACTTCTGCACCGCCTCGAGGCCTTCCCCGCACTCGGTGCACTGGTACTGGTAAGTCGGCACTTGCTCCTCCTGGCACTCTCACTCGATGAGTGCTAACGACGCTCAATAGTGCAGTATTCCGGTCCGTCAGTCCACCGGAACCGGCTCACGGTGACCGACCCCACGTGCCGCGACGACCGACTCCGACCGCGGGGTCAGTGCCTTGCGCAGCACGAGCAGGACCACCAGGGCCGCGGCCGTACCGCCCAGCGGCACCAGGAAACCGGTGCTCGCGCTGTGGGCGTCGATCAGCCGACCGCCCACGGTCGCGCCGGCCGCCTGGCCCAGGCCCACGGCGCCCGTCAGCCAGGTGAACGCCTCCGTACGGGTGCTCGCCGGGACCAGCTTCTCCACCAGCGTGTAGCCGGTGATCAGCGAGGGCGCGATGCACAGGCCGACCAGCAGGCCCAGGGCGCCCAGCAGCACCATGGAGTGCGCCGCCCACAGCGGGGTGGTGGCCAGCACCAGCAGGGGGAAGGCCATCAGCAGTCGGCGCTGCGCGCTGGACTTCCACGCGACGATGCCGCAGACGATGCCGGCGATCATGTTTCCGGCCGCGAAGGCGCCGTACATCAGACCGTTCAGGCCCGGATCGCCCATCTCCTTGGTGAAGGCGGTCATCGACACCTGCATGCCGCCGAAGACGGTGCCGATGCCGAGCATGACGACCGCCAGCACCCGCACGCCCGGCACGGACAGCGCGGAGGCGCGCCTGCCGCCCGCCGCCGCGCCGGCCGCCGTGCGGCTCACCTGCGGCTGCGTGCGCCGCTGCGAGGCGAAGAGCAGGCCGCCCGCCAGGGTCAGCACGGCCTCGGCGATCAGGCCGGCGGCTGGGTGGACGCCGGTGCACAGCGCCGTGGCCAGCACCGGGCCGATCACGAACGTGAACTCGTCGGTGACGGACTCGAAGGCCGCCGCCGTGGACATCAGGGGCGAGCCCTCGAGCTTGCTCGCCCACCGGGCCCGCACCATCGGGCCGATCTGCGGGGTGGAGGCACCGGCGGGCACCGCGGCCGCGAGCAGCGCCCACAGGGGCGCGTCCGACAGCGCCAGCGCCGTCAGCAGCGAGATCGCGGCGGCGTGCACGACGACGCCGGGGATCAGCACCGCGGCCTGGCCGAAGCGGTCCGCGAGCTTGCCGCTCTGCGGCGCGAACAGGGCCATCGCCACGCCCGCGGTCGCCGAGACGGTGCCCGCGGTGCCGTAGGAGCCGGTGGTGTCGTTGACCAGCAGCAGGATGCCGATGGTCAGCATCGCGAAGGGCTGCCGGGCAAGGAAGCCGGGGAGCAGGAACGTCCAGGCGCCGCGGGTGCGCAGCAGCTGTCCGTATCCGGGGCGTGCCCCAGCGGAGTCGTTGACCGTGGATGCCACGGCCTCGGCCTTTCCGCCGCCTGGTAGCACGCTCCGAACGGGAAGGCCGCACGGTGCGCGCCGAGAGCTGTCCTCTCGCGCAGGACCGTGGTAGATGCCATTCCGGCCGCCTCGTGCGGCCGCGGCCGCCGTGCGGTCGCGCCAGCCCTGCATCAGGCAGAGTTGGTTCGGTGTGTAGGTCTCACGCGTGACGTGACCGGCGTCTCGGCGGTGAGGCCGGACGCCGGTACGCACGCGAATAGACGAATAGCTTACTTAACAGACTTCTTCTTCACCAGACCCCACTTTGCCCTCGGCTTCGCAACCGCATCGTCAGTCGCTGAGTGCACACCCAGCCAGCCCGCCAGCTTGCCGCCCTCGCCGACCGCCCGCAGGCGTCGCTCGGTGGCGTCGCGGACCGGGTCGGTGGCGACGACCAGCAGCTCGTCGCCCCGGCGCAGCACGGTCGTGGGCGCCGGCACGAAGCTCGCGCCGTCCCGGACGACCAGGGTGACGGCGGCGCCGGGGGGCAGCCGCAGCTCCGAGACCTCGACGCCGTGCATCCGCGAGCCCTCGGGGATGGCGACGGACAGCAGGTGCCCGCGCAGCCGCTCCAGCGGGGCGGACTCGATGCCCAGGTCCTCCGCCTCCGTCTCGCCGAGCCGGAGCCGGCCCGCCAGCCAGGGCAGGGTCGGGCCCTGCACCAGGGTGTAGACGATCACCAGCACGAAGACGATGTTGAAGATCCGGCGGCTGTCCTCCACCGCGGCCACCATCGGGATGGTGGCCAGCACGATGGGCACCGCGCCGCGCAGCCCGGCCCAGGACAGCAGCACCTTCTCCTGCCAGGGCGTGCGGAAGGGCGCGGTGCTCAGGAGCACCGACACGGGCCGGGCGACCATCGTCAGCACCAGGCCGACCACGAGCGCCGGCATGATGTCGTCGCCCAGCTCGTGCGGGGTGACCAGCAGGCCGAGCAGGACGAACATGCCGATCTGGGCGATCCAGCCGAGCCCCTCGGCGAAGCCGCGGGTGGCCGGCCAGTGCGGCAGCTTGGCGTTGCCGAGTATCAGCGAGGCGAGGTAGACGGCCAGGAAGCCGGAGCCGTGGGCGAGCGCGCCGCCCGCGTAGGCGACGACGGCGATGGCCATCACGGCGATCGGGTAGAGGCCGGAGGCGGGCAGGGCGACGTGCCGCAGGCCGTAGGAGCCCAGCAGGCCGATCGCCAGGCCGACGGCCGCGCCGATGGCCAGCTCCAGGGCGATCCTGCCCAGCAGCAGGTACCAGTGGTCGACCGGGCCGGCGGCGGAGAAGGCGACGACCAGGATGACGACGGGGGCGTCGTTGAAGCCCGACTCGGCCTCGAGGACGCCCGTGAGCCGGCGGGGGAGCGGAACGTTGCGCAGGACGGAGAAGACGGCCGCGGCGTCCGTGGAGGACACGACCGCGCCGATGATCAGTGACTGCCGCCACTCGACGCCGGCCAGGTAGTGCGCGGCCGCGGCGGTGACGCCGACGCTGACCGCCACGCCGAAGGTGGAGAGCACGGCCGCGGCCGGCAGGGCGGGTTTGATCTCCTGCCACTTCGTGCCGAGACCGCCCTCGGCGAGGATCACGACCAGGGCCGCGTAACCGATGAGCTGGGTGAGTCCGGCGTTGTCGAAGGAGACGCCGATGCCGTCCTGGCCGATGGCTACGCCGATGCCCAGATAGATGAGCAGGCTGGGGAGCCCGCTGCGCGAGGAGACCCGTACCGCCGCCACCGCGACGAGAAGAACGAGCGAGCAGATCAGCAGGAGTTCGTTGAGGTGGTGGACAGTCAGGGGCCGGTCCCTTCACGCGAGGTCTTCCACGGGCGTCGTCGCAGTTGTCGGTATGTGCGCTGAAACGTTCCTCCTGTCCGTCCCGCGTCGGGTCCTTCCGTCCGTCCGGAAAGGCCTCCGGTCGGCCCGGGGCCGACGACAAGTTAATTTGCTCAGCTAATATTTTACGCGTTCTTGACGTCGCGTCGTCGCGACGGTGGCTCCTGCACGGCACCGCGTCCGGGCGTTGTGCGCCCTGCGCCTATGGTTGCTTCCAGCATTCCAGGACCACCTGCCCCTCTAAGGACAGCGATGCCCGCCAACAAGAACGGCCCCGGCAAGAAGAAGAAGGGGCGACGCGCCCGCCTGCTCGTGATCACCATCGTGCTGCTGCTCGTGGCGGGCGTCGCCTACGGCGCGTACTGGAGCGTCGGTACCGTGCGCGCCTCCTTCCCCACCACCGACGGCACCCTGCAGCTCAAGGGACTGTCCGGCGAGGTGAAGGTCGTCCGCGACGACCACGGGATCCCCCAGGTCTACGCGGACAACGCCGAGGACCTCTTCCGCGCCCAGGGCTTCGTGCAGGCGCAGGACCGGTTCTGGGAGATGGACGTCCGCCGTCATCTGACGGCGGGACGGCTCTCCGAGATGTTCGGTTCCTCCCAGGTCGAGACCGACGCCTTCCTGCGCACCATGGGCTGGCGGAAGGTCGCCCAGCAGGAGTACGACAGCAAGCTGTCGCCGGCCACCAAGAAATACCTCCAGGCCTACTCCGAGGGGGTCAACGCCTACCTCGAGGACCACAAGGGCAAGTCGTTGTCCGTCGAGTACGCGGCCCTGGAGTTCGAGAACGACTACAAGCCCGAGCCCTGGACCCCGGTCGACTCCGTCGCCTGGCTCAAGGCCATGGCCTGGGACCTGCGCGGCAACATGCAGAACGAGATCGACCGGTCGCTGGCCGCCTCGCGCCTGAGCCCGCAGCAGATCGAGCAGCTGTACCCCTCGTACCCGTACGAGCGGAACAAGCCGATAGTCGAGGGCGGAACCGTTGATTCCGCGACGAAGGCGTTCGACCCGAAGGGCGCGGCCACCGGCGGCACGCAGTCGTCCGGCGGCCAGAACCCGGCCACCGGCGGCGCCGCGGCCGGCGGCCTGCGCTCCAGCCTGGCCTCGCTCTCGAGCTCCCTGCAGAAGGTGCCGGCGCTGCTCGGCCCGGCGGGCAACGGCATCGGTTCCAACTCGTGGGTGGTCTCCGGCCAGTACACGACGACCGGCAAGCCGCTGCTGGCCAACGACCCGCACCTCGCCCCGCAGATGCCCTCGCTCTGGTACCAGATGGGCCTGCACTGCAACAGGACGAGCGCGCAGTGCCCGTTCGACGTCGCCGGCTACACCTTCTCCGGCATGCCGGGCGTGGTCATCGGCCACAACAAGGACATCGCCTGGGGCATGACCAACCTGGGCGCCGACGTCTCGGACCTCTTCCTGGAGAAGGTCACCGCCGACTCCTACCTCTTCGACGGCAAGCAGAAGCCGTTCGTCACCCGCAAGGAGACCATCAAGGTCGCGGGCGAGAAGAGCCGCGAGATCACCGTCCGCGAGACCAACAACGGCCCGATCGTCTCCGACCGCAACGACGAGCTGGTCAAGGTGGGCGCCAAGGCGCCCGTCAAGGACCCGGCACCCGACCGCGCGGAGGGCTACGCGATAGCGCTGCGCTGGACCGCGCTGGACCCGGGTAAGACGATGGACGGCCTGTTCGCCCTGAACCAGGCGAACGACTTCGCGTCCTTCCGCAAGGCGGCGGCCGACTTCGACGTCCCCTCGCAGAACCTGATCTACGCCGACACCAAGGGCAACATCGGCTACCAGGCCCCGGGCCGCATCCCGGTCCGCGGCAAGGGCGGCGAGGCCAAGGGCGAGGACCAGGCGAACGGCCAGACGGCCGGCCAGCCGGGCGGCCAGACCGGCGCCAACGGCACTCCCGCCAAGACCGACACCAACGGCGACGGCAAGGTCGACGCCAGGGACGAGGCGAGGACCGACGGGAAGACGGACGCGCAGGCGCCGGCCCCCGACGGCCGCACCCCGGCCCCCGGCTGGGATCCCGCCTACCAGTGGTCCGGCTGGATCCCGCAGTCCGCGCTGCCGTACGACTACAACCCCAAGCGCGGCTACATCGTCACCGCCAACCAGGCCGTCGCCGACAAGAAGTACCCCTACCTGCTGACCCAGGACTGGGGCTACGGCGCCCGCAGCCAGCGGATCAACGACCTCATCCAGTCGAAGATCAAGGACGGCGGGAAGATCTCGACGGACGACATGCAGAAGATGCAGCTGGACAACCGCAGCGAGATCGCCGCGCTGCTGACGCCCTACCTGCTGAAGATCGACGTCAAGGGCGCCAACGAGCGCGAGACGAAGTACGTCCGCGAGGCGCAGAAGCTGCTCAAGGACTGGGACTACAACCAGGAGGCCGACTCGGCGGCCGCCGCGTACTTCAACGCGGTCTGGCGCAACACCCTCAAGCTCGCCTTCGGCAACAAGCTGCCCAAGGAGCTGCGGGTCAAGGGCCAGTGCCTGCGGGTGCGCCCGGCGGACGACTCGCGTCCGCAGGAGGACCTGGACGGCAACACCCGCCTGGTCCTGGAGTGCGGCGAGCGCGACGGCGACGTCGCCCAGCCGGACGGCGGCGACCGCTGGTCCGAGGTCGTCCGCACCATCCTCGACAAGCCCGAGGACTCCTGGTGGAAGACCAACGGCACCCGCACCAACCCGGGCGCCAAGAACCGTGACGAGCTGCTGGAGCGCGCCATGAAGGACGCGCGCTGGGAGCTGACGTCCAAGCTCGGCAAGGACGTCACCCAGTGGAGCTGGGGCCGGCTGCACCAGCTGAACCTCAAGAACCAGACCCTCGGCAAGGACGGCTCCGGCATCGTGAAGTGGATGCTCAACCGGGGTCCGTGGAACCTGGCCGGCGGCGAGGCCACCGTCAACGCGGCCGGCTGGAACGCGGCCGGCGGCTACGACGTGATCTGGGTGCCGTCCATGCGGATGGTCGTCAACCTCGACGACCTCGACAAGTCCCGCTGGATCAACCTCACCGGCGCCTCGGGCCACGCCTACAACGCCCACTACTACGACCAGACCGACAAGTGGGCCAAGGGCGAGCTGCTGCCGTGGTCCTACAGCGCGGGCGCGGTCGAGAAGACGGCGAAGGCGACGCTCACCCTCAAGCCGTAGCGGCGGCCGCCGGGCCCCACGGGCCCGGCGCTAGCCGAAACGGCGCACCCCGCCAGGGGTGACCACCGCGTGCACGGGGTGGTCGTGCGGTTCCTCCGGGACCCGCGCGACCACCTCGTTGTCGTAGAGGAGGACCACGCGCGCGGGGTTCGCCCCCGACCGCTCCAGGCGGGCCAGCACGCGGTCGTACGAGCCGCCGCCGCGCCCCAGCCGCAGCCCGCGGCCGTCCACGGCCAGGCCCGGCAGCAGCACGGCGTCGGCGGCGGTCACGGCCTCGGGGCCCAGCCGCTCGCCGTCGGGCTCCAGCAGGCCCTTGGCGGCCCGTGCCAGGTGCCCGGGGCCCCGGTACAGGCCCCAGTCGAGATCGTTGTCGGGCAGCAGGACCGGCAGCAGGACGCGCACGCCCCGCGCGCGCAGCGCGTCCAGCAGCGCCCGGGTGCCCGGCTCGCTGCCGACCGAGACGTAGGCGGCCACCGTGCGCGCCCCGGCGAGCTCCGGCAGCTCCAGCGCCCGCCGCCCCAGGGCCGCCTCCGCGGCCTCGATGTCACCTGTGGTCAACCCGGATCTCACGGCCAGGAGGGAGCGCCGCAACCCGCCTTTATTAGGCTGGGGAGCGTCCGGAATTCCCATGGCTTCGATCATTGTTCGTACGAACTCCTCACCTCAGGTCATACTCGGCGGAGTCACATCTTCCGCTCAATCTCAACGGATAGTGTTCGGCCCATGACTCAATCGCGCCCTCGGATCAGCAAGGCTGTCATCCCAGCCGCCGGGCTCGGAACCCGCTTTCTGCCGGCCACCAAGGCCACACCCAAGGAGATGCTCCCGGTCGTCGACAAGCCGGCGATCCAGTATGTGGTGGAAGAAGCGGTGCACGCGGGTCTCTCCGACGTGCTCATGATCACCGGCCGGAACAAGCGGCCGCTCGAGGACCACTTCGACCGCAATTACGAGCTCGAAGAGGCGCTGCGGCGCAAGGGCGACGATTCCCGCCTCGCCAAGGTCCAGGAGTCCAGCGACCTGGCGACCATGCACTACGTCCGCCAGGGCGACCCCCGCGGCCTGGGTCACGCCGTGCTGTGCGCCGCCCCGCACGTCGGCGACGAGCCCTTCGCCGTGCTGCTCGGCGACGACCTGATCGACGCCCGCGACCCGCTGCTGTCCCGCATGGTCGACATCCAGCGCCTGCACGGCGGCAGCGTGATCGCCCTGATGGAGGTCGACCACGCGCAGATCGGCCTCTACGGCTGCGCGGCCGTCAAGCCCACCGACACCGAGGGTGTGGTCCAGATCACCGGCCTCGTCGAGAAGCCGGACCCCGACGAGGCGCCCAGCAACTACGCCGTCATCGGCCGGTACGTCCTCGACCCGGCCGTCTTCGACGTGCTGCGCGAGACCGAGCCGGGCCGCGGCGGCGAGATCCAGCTCACCGACGCCCTCCAGGCCCTCGCCGCGGAGCCCGGCCTCGGCGGCCCCGTGCACGGCATCGTCTTCAAGGGCCGGCGCTATGACACCGGGGACCGTGGTGACTATCTGCGTGCCATTGTCAGACTGGCATGCGAACGTGAAGACCTGGGGCCGGATTTCCGGGCCTGGCTTCGAAGTTACGTCACCGAGGAGATGTAGCGCTTTGAGCACCAGCACCGGCACGAGCACCGGCGTCACGGCCGCCAGGGAGGACCGTCTCTGGTCGGTGGAGGAGCACCTCGACGACATCCTCGGGAAGATCCGCCCGTTGGAGCCCATCGAGCTGCAACTGCTGGACGCCCAGGGCTGTGTGCTGGTGGAGGACGTCACCGTGCCCGCCGCCCTGCCGCCCTTCGACAACAGTTCCATGGACGGCTACGCCGTCCGGGTCGCCGACGTCGAGGGGGCGGGCGAGGAGTTCCCGGCGGTGCTCACGATCGTCGGTGACATCGCGGCGGGCAGCGGTGAGCTGCCCGCCGTGGGCCCCGGCGAGGCCGTGCGGATCATGACGGGTGCGCCCGTGCCGCCGGGTGCCGAGGCCGTCGTGCCGGTCGAGTGGACCGACGGCGGCACCGGCGGCGGTCCGGCCACCACGATGGCCGGCCAGGGCGGCCTGCCCGGAGGGGACGACGAGGACGGCGGCCTCGGCGAGGTCCGGGTCCACCGCCCCGTCACCGCCCGCGCCCACATCCGCGACCGGGGCAGCGACGTCGGCGCCGGCGAGATCGCCGTGCGCGCCGGCACCGTCCTCGGCCCCTCCCAGCTCGGCCTGCTCGCCGCCGTCGGCCGGGCCTCGGTGAGGGTCCGGCCCCGCCCGCGCGTCGTCGTGCTCTCCACCGGCAGCGAGCTCGTCCCGCCCGGGGAGACCCTGGCCGCCGGGCAGATCCACGACTCCAACAGCTTCATGCTCACCGCCTGCGCGCGCGACGCCGGAGCCATCGCCTACCGCGTCGGCACCGTCGACGACGACCCCGTCACGCTGCGCGCCACCCTGGAGGACCAGCTCGTGCGCGCCGACGCCGTCGTCACCAGCGGCGGCGTGAGCGTGGGCGCGTACGACGTGGTCAAGGAGGCCCTGTCCGGGCTGGCCGCGGAGGAGGGCACCGTCTCCTTCCGCCGCCTGGCCATGCAGCCCGGCAAGCCCCAGGGCTTCGGCCGCATCGGGCCGGAGCGCACCCCGCTGTTCGCCCTGCCGGGCAACCCTGTCAGCTCCTACGTCTCCTTCGAGCTGTTCGTGCGGCCCGCCCTGCGCGCCCTGATGGGGCTCGAGCCCTTCGCCGACCGCCGCACGGTACGGGCGGTGTGCCCGGAGGGCGTCGCCTCCTCGCCCAAGGGACGGCGCCAGTACCTGCGCGGCCACTACGCCGACGGCAAGGTCACGACGGTCGGCGGAGCGAGCTCCCACCTGGTCAAGGCCCTCGCCGACGCCAACGCCCTGATCGTCGTCCCCGAGGACGCCGGCTCCGTCGCCCCGGGCACCGAAGTGGACGTGGTGCTTCTCGACTGACCGGCGGGCCCGCCGGGTACGGTGGCTCCCCACAAGGACCACAGGGGCCCGCCCGGACCGGGAGAACGATGAGCAGCGCCCAGGAGCACCTCACCCACCTCGACGACACGGGCGCGGCCCGCATGGTCGACGTCTCGGCCAAGGAGGTCACCGCGCGCACCGCCCGCGCCAGCGGCCGGGTGCTGGTCTCCCCGCGCGTCGTGGAGCTGCTGCGCGGCGAGGGCGTCCCCAAGGGCGACGCCCTCGCCACCGCCCGCATCGCCGGGATCATGGGCGCCAAGCGCACCCCCGAGCTGATCCCGCTCTGCCACCCGCTGGCCCTGTCCGGCGTCACGGTCGACCTCGAGCTCGCCGACGACGCCGTCGAGATCGTCGTCACGGTGCGCACGACCGACCGCACGGGCGTGGAGATGGAGGCCATGACGGCCGTCGCCGTCGCCGGGCTGACCGTCGTCGACATGGTCAAGGCCGTCGACAAGGACGCGGTGATCACGGACATCCGCGTGGAGGAGAAGACGGGCGGCAAGTCCGGGAAGTGGAGCCGCGCGTGAGGGCGCTCGTGGTGACGGCCTCCAACCGGGCGTCCGCGGGCGTCTACGCCGACAAGGGCGGCCCGCTGCTGGTGGCCGGCCTTCGGGCGATGGGCTTCGCCGTCGACGGCCCGCGCGTGGTCCCCGACGGCGACCCCGTCGAGGCCGCCCTGCGCGAGGCGGTCGCCGACGCCTACGACGTGGTGCTGACCACGGGCGGCACCGGCATCTCGCCCACCGACCGCACCCCCGAGGCCACCAGGCGCGTCCTGGACTACGAGATCCCGGGCATCCCCGAGGCCCTGCGGGCCGAGGGGCTGGCGAAGGTCCCCACGGCGGCGCTCTCCCGGGGGCTGGCCGGGGTCGCGGGGCGCACACTGGTCGTGAACCTGCCGGGATCGACCGGCGGGGTGCGCGACGGGCTGGCCGTGCTCGAGCGCCTGCTGGTGCACGCGGTGGAACAGATCCACGGCGGCGACCACCCGCGCACCCCCGCGTGAGCCTCCGGACGGTGACCGCATGAGCTTCTGGCCGGTGACGCTGGTGGACGGCGATGTCGCCCTGCGCCCCATAAAGATGCGCGACCAGCGGGAGTGGCGCGAGGTCAACCGGCGCAACCGCGACTGGCTGCGCCCCTGGGAGGCCACCGTCCCCCCGCCGCCCCCCGGTGCGCTCCCGGCGCAGCGGCCCACCTACCGGCAGATGGTCCGGCATCTGCGCGCCGAGGCGCACGCCGGGCGCATGCTGCCGTTCGTGATCGAGTACCAGGGCAGGCTGGTGGGCCAGCTGACGGTGGCGGGGATCACCTGGGGCTCGATGTGCTCGGCCCATGTGGGCTACTGGGTGGACGAGGCCGTGGCGGGCCGGGGCGTGATGCCGACGGCCGTCGCCCTGGTGGTGGACCACTGCTTCCACCGGGTCGGGCTGCACCGGATGGAGGTGTGCATCCGGCCCGAGAACCTGCCCAGCCGCCGGGTGGTGGAGAAACTCGGATTCCGGGAGGAGGGGCTGCGCCCCCGCTATCTCCACATCGACGGCGCCTGGCGCGATCACCTGGTCTACGCGCTGACCGCCGACGAGGTCCCGGAGGGGCTGGTGGCCCGCTGGCACCGGCACTCCCCGGAAATAAAATAAACGTTCGAAATCGACTGTCAATTGACGGTATTCGCAGGGTTCCGGTCTCAACAATCACAAAAAAAGTTCGAGATATCAGCCGGATCGTGCGACACACCGCGCCAATTGGCGGAATCCCCCGCGCGTCCCCCTCTACCGTGTGAAGGGTGAGCAGCAGCGGCCTGATCTACGCAGTCATCGTCGGGGCCTGGGCCGCCTACTTGGTGCCGATGTGGCTCCGTAGGCAGGACGAGCTCAATGAAGCCCGTCCGACGGAACGCTTCAGCACAGCCATCCGGCTCCTGTCCGGACGGGCGGGCATGGAGCGCCGTTACGCCAAGGACCTCGAGGGGCGCGCCTCCGGCGACGCCCAGGCGCCGGAGGACCCGGGGGAGCCCGGGATCCGCGCGCCCGAGCCGGACGCCGCGACCGAAGCGGTCGCCGTCCGGTCCTCCGGCGCGCCCGCGTCCGGGCCGGAGCCCGCCGCGGCGGCCGCGGCCGCGCCCGCCGCCACCGCGCAGACGGCGCAGTCGGCGGCCGAGCGCGCCCGCCGCTCGAAGGTCCTCGCCCGGCGTCGCCGCACCACCGTGCTGCTCTTCCTGGCCTTCACCGTCGGCGCGGTCGTCGCGGGCGTCGGCGGCATGGCCCTCCTGTGGGCCCCGGCCGTCCCGGCCGTGCTGCTGAGCGCGTACATCGTCTATCTGCGGATCCAGGAGCGCCGCCGGTTCGCCTTCACCATGGACCAGCGCCGCGCCGAACTGGCCGCCCAACGGCTGCGTGAGGGCCGACCCCGCCCTCACGCGGCGGCGCCGGAGAGCGACACCGCCGCCGCTGACACCGTTGTCCACCACCAGCCGCTTGCCTCGCCGGGCCTGTCCGCGCACAGCGCGGGCCGGCGCGCCCTGGTCGAGCAGACCGATCACGCGGAGTGGGTCGACCAGCAGCGCGACCGCGGCCCCGGCGAGGGCTGGGAGCCCGTGCCCGTACCGCTGCCCACGTACGTCTCCGCCCCCGTCGCCCCGCGCGCCACGGGAGGCGCCGGCGTGGGCGGGCCGGACACCTGGAGCTCCGCGCGCTCCAGCACCGTCGAGCCGGCCGGCGACCGCAAGCCGGCGGCCGAGGAGCGCCGCCCGGCCCGTACCCGCCGCCCGCGCCGCGAGCGCGGCCGCACCCCCCTGTTCGACCAGTACGCCGACGACGACCGTCCCCGCGCCGCCAACGAGTGACCGCTCCGCCCGGCTCTCCCTCGCTGACCAGCGAGGGGTGCGGGGGAGCGGATTTCCGGGCACCCCGATGGGGATGCTAGAGTTTCACTCGTTGCAAGGGCCTGTGGCGCAGTCCGGTAGCGCACCTCGTTCGCATCGAGGGGGTCAGGGGTTCAAATCCCCTCAGGTCCACAACAAGCGGTTCCCGCACCGGAATGGGAGCCAGGCGGAGATCCCGTCCGATCGTCAGATCGGGCGGGATCTTTTGCGTTTGCCCCCCCGCATCGGCCCCGCGCCATGACCGAAGGGCTACCTTCCGGTGACTGCGCAGAGGGCGGCGGTCATTGTGTGGCCAGTACATTCGCCTCCAATAGCCAAGATCCATACGCATGTTGATCACATTCGTTCATGGTGGAGGTTCGCGGTCGTGACAGGTTTATCGCGCAGGCGGTTCGTGCAGGGTGCCGGCGTGGCCGGTGGGGCGGCGTTGGCCGGTCCTGTCGCCGTCGGGGCCCCGGCGGTGGCCGCCGGGCTCGAGGGGGAGGAGGGCGCCGAGAGCGTCGCCGTCCTGGTGCGGAAGGGGGACGTGCGGTACGCGGATCTGTCCCAGGGGGTCAATCTGCGCTGGGTGGGCACCCCCGACGCGATACGGGTGGTCTCCTCGGCCGACCAGGTGGTGCAGGTCGTCCAGGAAGCGGTCGACAAGGGCCAGGGGATCGCCGTCCGCAGCGGCGGGCACTGCTACGAGGACTTCGTCACCCGGCCCGAGGTGCGGGTCGTCATCGACATGGGCCGCATGACGTCGGTCACCTTCGACCGGACGCGCAACGCGTTCGCCGTCGAGCCCGGCGCCCTGCTGGGCACCGTCTACCGGCAGCTGTACAAGGGCTGGGGCGTGACCCTGCCCGGCGGCACCTGCCCCACCGTGGGCGCCGGCGGGCACGTGGTCGGCGGCGGCTACGGGCCGCTGGGACGGATGCACGGGCTCATCGTCGACCACCTCTACGCCGTCGAGGTCGTCGTGGTGGACTCCGCGGGCCGGGCCCAGAAGGTGGTCGCCACCCGGGAGGCGAGCGACCCCAACCGCGACCTGTGGTGGGGCCACACCGGCGCCGGCGGCGGCAACTTCGGTGTCATCACCCGCTACTGGTTCCGCTCCCCGGGCGCCACCGGCACCGACCCCTCCGCCCTGCTGCCCAAGCCGCCCTCCGAGGTCGTCGTCAGCGACGTCTCCTGGTCGTGGGACGGCATGACCGAGGCGGCGTTCACCCGGCTGCTGAAGAACTTCAGCCAGTGGCACGAGAACAACTCCGCCGACGGCAGCCCCTACGCCGGCCTGTTCAGCCACCTCAAGCCGCAGCACCGGTCGGCCGGGTCCTTCCAGATGAGCACCCAGCTCGACGCCTCCGTCCCGGACGCCGACAAGCTCCTCGACGCCTACCTGGCCGCGGTCAACGAGGGCACGGGCCTGAAGTACCGCGTCAATGACCGCAAGAAGGTGCCCTGGCTGTACAACGTCACCCAGTGGGCGGGCTGGGTCGGCGGCACCACGGCCCGCTGGAAGGCGAAGTCGGCCTACCTGCGCAAGACCTTCCCCGACGCCCAGCTCCAGGCCTTCTGGAAGCACCTGACCCGCACCGACTACGACAACCCCACCGGCCTGGTGGTGCTCGCCAGCTACGGCGGCCGCATCAACAAGGTCGCCCCCGCCGACACCGCCGTCCCGCAGCGCGACTCGGTCGTCAAGCTGCTCTACGTCAGCCTGTGGAACGACGCCACCCAGGACGCCAAGCACCTGCAGTGGATCCGGGAGTTCTACCGCGACGTCTACGCGGCGACCGGCGGCGTCCCGCGCCCCGACGCGGTCAACGACGGCGCGTTCATCAACTACGTCGACGCCGACATGGGCGACACGTCCATCAACACCTCGGGCGTGCCCTGGCACCAGCTGTACTTCAAGGACAACTACGCCCGCCTGCAGGCGGTCAAGGCCAAGTGGGACCCCAAGAACGTCTTCACCCACTCCATGGCCGTCCGCAAGCCGTAGCGGTCCGGCGGACGCGGGACGGCGCGAAGCCCCTGACGGCCTTTTCCGTCAGGGGCTTCGTCACGCACGCGCCTCGCGGCCCGCCGAGCGCTTGCTACAGGCCCAGGCCCGTGCCGCCCGTCGCGTCGATGATCTGGCCCGTGACCCAGCGGGAGTCGTCCGAGGCCAGGAAGGCGACCAGCCCGGAGACGTCGTCGGTCTGGCCGATGCGGTCGAAGACCGAGAACGCCGAGATGGCCTTGCGGGTCTCCGGGTCCGCCAGGTACGGGGCGATGTCGGTCTCGATGATGCCGGGCGTCACCGCGTTGACGGTGATGCCGCGGGCGCCCAGCGTCTGGGCCAGGGTCAGGGTGAGCGTGTTGAGCGCGCCCTTGGACGCCGCGTAGGCGGTCATCGGCGGGTAGGCGACCCGGGTCACCCCGGAGGAGATGTTGATGATGCGGCCGCCGTCGCGCAGCCGCTCCAGGCCGTGCTTGATGATGAAGTACGGGGCCTTGGCGTTGACGGCGAAGACCTTGTCGTAGCCCTCGGGGTCGACCTCGGAGATGGAGCCCTCCACCAGGATCCCGGCGTTGTTGACCAGGATGTCGAGGCCCGGCCGGTCGGAGTGCTCGCCGATCCGCTCGTCGAAGGCCGCCCACAGCGCCTCGGCGTCGCCGGGCAGGCCCAGCTCGGTGCGGAAGGCGAAGGCGCGGCCGCCCGCCGCCTCGATCGCGTCGACGGTCTCCTTGGCCGCCGCCTCGTTGGCGCCGTAGTGCACGGCGACCAGCGCGCCGTCGGCGGCCAGCCGCGCGGCGACGCTCCGGCCGATGCCCCGGCTGGCGCCGGTCACCAGCGCCGTCTTGCCGTTCAGCCCGCTCATGTCCGTATCTCCTGCGTCGTGTGTCGGTGGGGTGGGAAGGGGGAGGGGGAGGGGGCGCCGGTCAGCCGGCGTCGGCGTCGTGCGTGCGCACCTGCCGGGCGATCTCCTCGGCGACCGTCTCCGGCACCTCTTCCGGCTGCCAGTGCGAGGCCTCCTCGAGCGTCACCAGGCGGTACGGGCCGGTGACGTACTCGGCGGTCTTCTCCGCGGCCAGGTTGCTGACCGACGGGTCGGCCCGGCTCCAGATGAACGTGGTGGGGACGGGCACCTTGCCGATGCCGCCGGTGCTGTCGTCGAAGAGGGTGCCGACGCGGTACCAGTTGAGGGCGGAGTCCAGGGCGCCGGGCCGGGTGTGCACGGCCATGTACCGGTCGATCTGCTCCTCGGTGAGGACCGTGTCGGCGACGTGGTACCACTTGCGCAGCTCCACCGCCCCGTCCGCCAGCATCGCCTCCGCCCGCCCGGGGGCGGTCAGGAAGTCCACGTACTCCGAACTCTTCTGCTGCTCGGGGTCGTTGCGGAACGCGTGCTGGTAGGCGTCGAGGTGGGGGAAGGCCACCGCGGTCAGGGTGCGTACCCGCTCCGGGTGCCGGGCGGCCAGGTACCAGGCGACGATGGCGCCCCAGTCGTGGCCGACCACGTGCGCCGACTGAAGGCCCAGGGCGTCCAGGACGCCCACGGCATCCTCGGCGATCTTCGGCAGGGTGTAGGCGTCCACGCCCGAGGGGCGGGCGCCGGGGGAGTAGCCGCGCTGGTCGAAGGCGATGGTGCGCAGCCCGGCCGCGTTCAGCAGGGGCACGACCTCCAGCCAGGACCGACGGCTCTGCGGGAAGCCGTGCAGGAGGAGGACGGGCCGGCCGTCCTCGGGGCCGCTGACGTCGGCGTCGAAGACGAGGTCGCCCACGGGAATGCGCATGTGCTTCACCTGTTCGTTGTCCGGGAACCGCTCCTCGTGGCGGAGCAGCGCCTGCTCGATCTCGGGGGTCGTGAGCGCGTCCGGCGAATCCACCAGACCGATCACGCGGGTGAGGGCGCCCGCGACCGCCGGGTCGTGGACGGCCGCCGCCTGGACGCGGCCCAGGTAGGCGTGGCCCGCCAGGATCTCCTCGGTGCGCTCGCCCTCGACCCCGGGGAAGGCGAGGTCGCCGCTGAGGGACATCGACCAGGCGCCGTCGACGGCGTCCTTCGCCAGGTCGCGGAAGTAGCGCAGGGGCTCCGGCTCCGAGCCCTCGCGCAGGTGGCCGCGCAGGGAGAGCGCCTGCAGGGCGGAGACGGTCATGCCCTGGGCGTAGGAGGGGTTGAAGCTGCACACCGCGTCGCCCATGACCAGCAGCCCGTCGGGGAAGCGGGTCATCCGCTCGTAGTGCCGGCGCAGGTTCGCCGGGAAGCGGTAGGCCACCAGCTCGTCCAGCGGCTCGGCCTCCACCAGCGCCTCGTACACGCCGGGCACCGGCAGGGACTTGACGAAGGAGAGGAAGCCCTCGGTGTCGGTGGGCGGGTGGTCGCCGAGGATGCCGTACGCGGTCACCACGCTCCGGTCGCCGTCCACCTTGCTGACGATCACGCCGCGGGGCACGTCGGGCGAGGCGACGGCGTTGACCGCCATGTCGTCGCCGTAGAAGCTCTCCGGCATCCGGTAGTGCCCGGTGGTGTAGCCCAGGCCGATCCGGTGCTTGGCCTCCTCCACGCGCGGGTAGCCGAGCTCCTCCAGCCAGGCCGGGGTGCGCGAGCCGCGGCCGGTGGTGTCGACGACCAGGTCGGCGTCCAGCACCTCCTCGGCGCTGCCCGGCTCCTGCCGCAGCACCCACACGCCGGTGATCCGGCCGCGGTCGGGCGCTGCCCGCAGGCGCAGCACGTCGCACTGCTCGAGGAAGGTGACGCCCGGCAGGGCCCGCACGCGGTCGCGGACGTGGCGCTCCAGGAACGGCCGGCGGGAGGTCAGGGCGACCAGCCCCGTGCGGCTGCGCCGTAACTGCTCGCCGTTCATGTACCAGCGCACGTCGTGGCCGACGTCGCCCCTGGCCGCGCCGTCGGCCGTCAGCTCGTCCGTCAGGCCCGGGAACAGCTCCTCGATGATCTGCTGTCCTCGCGACAGCAGGCCGTGCACATGGCGGCCCTGGGGGACGCCGCGGCGCGGACCGGTCACTCCGGTCAGCTCGTCACGGTCGATCACCGTGACCTCCGCGTACGACTCGGACAGGACGCGGGCGGCGAAGAGGCCCGCCATGCTGCCGCCGAGTACGATCGCGCGCCGTGCGGACTGCTCGCTCATTGCGATCTCCTCCGTGAACTCGGTGTGGGAATGCGGTGCTTGCTGGTGCGTTCGCTCAGTGCGCGGGGGTCGCGGCTCCGGTCTGTTCCCCGGCCTCGGCGTCCGCCGCGTCGCCCTCCGGCTCGGCGGCGGAGATGGCGGGGATGTGCCGCAGCAGGGCGAAGACGAGGACGGCGGTCAGCAGGGCGAAGCCGCCGCTGACGAGGGAGGCGGCGTGGAAGCCGGTGGTGAACGCCTCGCGGGCGGCCGCCAGCAGGCCGTCGCCGACGGCACCCGGCAGGTCCTCCGCGGCGGCCGAGGCACCGCCGATGGTGTCGCGGGCGGCCTCGGCCGCGGCGGCGGGAACGCCGGAGGGGGCCAGGTCGGCCACCTCGTCGCGGTAGACGGCGACGGCGATGCTGCCGGTGACCGCGATGCCCATGGCCAGGCCGATCTCATAGGCGGTCTGGCCGGTCGCCGAGGCCGAACCGGCCTTCTCCGGCGGCGCGGAGCCCACGGCCAGGGCCGTGCCCAGCACGCTGATCGGCGCGACGCCGAACATGATCACGGCCAGTGAGACGGAGACGAGCACGACGCCCGAGCCGTCGTCGGCCACCTGGGCGGCCAGCAGGCAGCCGACCGTGGAGATCAGCGTTCCGGTGATCAATACGTAGGCGGGGCGCACCCGGCGGGCGAGGACGGGGGTCAGCTGCGAGCCGAGGACGAGGCCGGCCGCGCCGGGCAGCAGCCACAGGCCCGCCTCCAGCGGCGACTTGCCCGCGACCATCTGCAGGTACTGCGGGACCAGCACCTCGACGCCGTTGAGGGCGGTCATGCCGAGCAGCAGGGTCAGCAGTGCGCCGGTGAAGGCGCGGTTGGAGAACAGCCGCAGTTCCAGCAGCGGGGTCTCCAGCCGTCGCTGGCGGCGGACGAAGAGCACGCCGAAGACCAGGCCCAGGACCAGGGCCACCCCGACCTGCCACCCCAGGCCGTACTCCGCGACCTTCTTGACGGCGTAGACCAGCGGCAGGATGCCCAGCAGGAACAGCACCGCGCTGGCCAGGTCCATGCGCCCGGTCTCCGGGGCGCGGTACTCGGGCAGCAGGACGGGCGCCGTCACCAGCGCCAGCAGCATCACCGGCACGCCGATCAGGAAGACCGAGCCCCACCACCAGGCGGCCAGCAGCCCGCCGCCGATCACCGGGCCGATGGCCAGGCCGACGGACAGGGCGGTGACCCACATGGCGATGGCCGTGGCCCGCTGCCGCGGGTCGGCGAACATGTGGCTGATCAGCGACAGGGTGGAGGGCAGCACCGCGGCTCCGGCCACGCCCAGCACCGCGCGGGCGACGATCAGCGTCTCCGGGTTGGTGGCGTACGCGGCGACCAGGGAGGCGACGATGAACCCGACGGCGCCGATCATCAGCAGCCTGCGGCGGCCGATGCGGTCGCCCAGCGTGCCCATGATCACCATGGTTCCGGCGGTCAGGAACCCGTAGATGTCGGTGATCCACAGCAGCTCGCTGCTGGACGGCTGCAGATCGGCCGTCAGATAGGGGGTCGCCAGCCAGAGCACGCCCAGGTCCACGGTCATCAGCGCGGTGGGCAGGAGGAGGATGGCCAGACCGAACCACTGCCGTGGCCCGGCCCGCAGCGTGGATGCGGGTGCGGCGCTCGAGGACATGTTGGGCCTTCTCTTTCCGGTTCCTGGACGGGCGTGCGCCCTCGGACTCCACCACCGTGCGGCCGGCCGCTTCGGGCCCTCTTCGGGTCGCCTTCGGGTCCACTTCGGGGGCCTCTCCGGATCGGCCCGATGGACAGTCGAACGAGCCCAAAGCCGCAGGTCATCTGCGGATAGGCTGAGGCAATGCGATTCGGAGTGCTGGGACCGCTGGAGGCCTGGACCGCCGACGGAAGGCCGGTGAGAGTCCCTGAGTTGAAGGTGCGCGCGCTGCTGGCCGCCCTGCTGGTGAACGAGGGTGCGGCGGTGTCCGCGGACCGGCTGATCGACCACCTGTGGGGCCAGTCGCCGCCCCGCAATCCCACCGGCGCGCTGCAGGCGAAGGTCTCGCAGCTGCGCCGGGCGCTGGAGGACGCCGAACCGGGCGCCCGCGCCCTGGTGGTCTCCCGCCGGCCCGGCTACGCGCTGGAGACCGACGCCGTGGACGCCCGCCGGTTCACGGCGCTGCTGGAGCGCGCCCGCGGCGTCGACGACCCGCGCCGCAGGGCCGCGCTGCTGACCGACGCGCTCGCGCTGTGGCGGGGCCCGGCCTACGCCGACTTCGCCGACGACGACTTCACCCGGCCCGCCGTCGCCCGCCTGGAGGAGGAACGCCTGCTGGCCCTGGAGGAACAGGCCGGGGCCCGCCTCGACCTGGGCGACCACCGCCTGCTGACGGGCGAGCTGGGCGACCTGGTGGCCCGCCATCCGCTGCGCGAGCAACTGCGCGCCGCCCACCTGCTCGCCCTCTACCGCTCCGGCCGCCAGAGCGAGGCCCTGGCCGGCTACGAGGACCTGCGCACCCGGCTCGCCGAGGAGCTGGGCCTGGACCCGGCCCCGGAACTCGCCGCCCTGCACCGGGCGATGCTGGCCCAGGACCCCGCCCTCGACCCGTCGCCCGCCCTGCCGGCCACCGGCCGGCCCCGCACCAACCTGCCCGTGCCCGTCACCGAACTCATCGGCCGCGACCAGGCGGTCGAGGAGATACGCGGCTTATTCGGGTCGGCCCGCCTGGTGACCCTCACCGGCTCCGGGGGCGTCGGCAAGACGCGCCTGGCGCTGGAGACCGCCACCCGGCTGGCCGACGCCCACCCCGACGGCGCCTGGCTCGTCGAGCTCGCCGCCCTCGACCCCCACGACGGCCCGTCCGCCGTCGACGCCCTCACCGGGGCCGTCCTGACGGTCCTCGGCATCAGGGAGGACACCGCCCCCGGCATCCTGCCCGGCGGAGCCCCCGTCACCCCGCTCGACCGGCTGACCGACGCGCTGCGCACCAAGCAGCTCCTGCTCGTGCTCGACAACTGCGAGCACGTCATCGAACACGCCGCCCACCTCGCCGCGGCCCTGCTGCGCGGAGCCCCCGGCCTGCACATCCTGACCACCAGCCAGGAACCGCTCGCCCTGCCCGGCGAGGTCCTGTGGACCGTGCCCCCACTGCAACTGCCCGACCCCGCCGCCGGCACCGAACCAGCCGTCCTGGAACGCGCCAGCGCCGTCCGGCTGTTCGTGGCACGCGCCGCGGCCGCAGCGCCCGGCTTCACCCTCCACGCCGGCAACGCAGCGGCCGTCGCCGCCGTCTGCCGCCGCCTGGACGGCATCCCGCTCGCCCTGGAACTGGCCGCCACCCGCGTGCGCGCCCTCGGCGTCCACCTGCTGCTCGGCCGCCTCGACGACCGCTTCCGCCTGCTCGCCGCCGGACACCGCGGCGCCCCGCCCCGCCAGCAGACCCTGCGCGCGATGATCGACTGGAGCTGGGAGCTGCTGACCGAGCCCGAGCGCACCGTGCTGCGCCGGATGGCCGTCCAGGCCGAGGGCTGCACCCTCGACGCCGCCGAGGCGGTCTGCGCCGGGGACTGCGTCCAGTCCGAGGACGTCCTGGGGCTGCTCGCCCGCCTCGTCGACCGTTCCCTGGTCGTCGTGGTGGAGGGCCCCGACGGCCCCCGCTACCGGCTGCTGGAGTCCGTCGCCGCCTACTGCCTGGAGCGCCTGCAGGCCGGCGGCGAGGCCGACGCCGTGCGCCGGCGGCACCAGCTCTACTACACCGAGCTGGCCGAACGGGCCGAGCCCCTGCTGCGCGGCCGCGGCCAGCGGCAGTGGCTGGAGCGGCTGGACCTGGAGACCGCCAACCTGCGCACCGCCCTCGACGACGGCGACAGCTGCCTGGCCCTGCGCCTGGCCAGTGCGCTGACCTGGTACTGGATCCTGCGCGGGCGGCTGGGCGAGGCCCGGCGCGCGCTGGAGTCGGCGCTGGCGTGCCCGGCCGGGCCGTACCCCGAGCAGGCCGCCGTGCGGGCCCGCGCCACCGCCCTGCACACCGGCCTGACCATCCTCGGCGGGGACGGCACGGACCGCGCCGCCCGGATCCGCGCGGCCCTCGCCCCGTACGACCACCTCGACGACCCCCGGGGCCGGACGGAGACCGAGTGGTTCCTGGGCCACGCGCTGTGCAGCATCGGGGACCTGGCCGACGCCGAGGACCTCATCAACCGGGCGCTGCGCGGCTACGACGCGCTCGGCGACCGCTGGGGCACGGCCGCCGCGCTCAGCGACCGGGCCGTGCTGCGGCTGCTGCGCGGCGACCTCGCCGCGGTCGAGCGCGACGGCGAGCGCAGCGCGGAGCTCTTCCGCGAGCTCGGCGACCGCTGGGGGCAGCTGCGGGCGGTGCCCGCGCTCACCACATGGGCGGAGGTCTTCGGCGACTACGACCGGGCCGCGCGGCTGCTGCGGGACGGGCTGCGGATGGCCGAGAGGCTGGGGATGTGGACGGAGGCCTCCGACCTGCTGTCCGGCCTGGGCCGGATCGCGCTGCTGACCGGCGACCACGACCGGGCGCGGGAGTTCCACGAGCGCGCGATGCGGCTCGCCGCCGAGCAGGGCTTCCGGATCGGGGAGCTCAACGCCGAGGTCGGGCTGGGGCTCGGGGCGCGCCGGGAGGGCGAACTCGACATCGCCGAGGGCCATATGCGCAACGTCCTGCTGTGGCACAGCCGGGTGGGCCTCGAGGGCGCCAACGGGCTGATCCTGGCCGAGCTGGGCTTCATCGCCGAGCAGCGCGGCGAGGTCCGCGAGGCCCTGGAGCTGCAGCTGGAGGGCTTCGCCGTCGCCCGCGACCTGGGCGACCCGCGTGCCCTGGCCCTCGCCCTGGAGGGCCTGGCCGGGGCGCGGGCGCTCGGCGGCCGGCACGGGCACGCCGCGCGGCTGCTGGGCGCGGCGGCCGCGGCCCGGGAGTCGACGGGCGCGCCCCTGCCGCCCGCCGAGCGCGGTGACGTCGACCGGATCACGGCGGCGGTGCGCGAGGCGCTGGGCGCGAGGGCCTTCGCCGCGGAGTTCCGCCGGGGCGGCGCGCTGTGGCCGGAGGGCTGCGCGGAGCTGGCCGAGGGAGCGGCCGGGAATGCGGCCGGGGATGTGGCCGGGAATGCGGCCGGGGATGCCCAAGGTCCGGACCAGCGAAGGGCCTTGTGACCGCCTGGTGGCCACCTTGTGAGCCAGATCATGTTTTACGGCCGCAGAAACGGTTCTGCGTGCATGTCCGGTCATGACACGATCATGGCGATCGCTACCGCGAGTAATTCGATGCCGTGTTGATGCGGTCCGTGGGTGCCAACTTCCCCGGGACCGCCCCCACCTCACGCTCACAAGGACCCAACTTTGCGCAGAACCACCAGGTATGCCGTTTTACCTGCACTGACCGCCGCATCCCTGCTGGCTGTCACCGGCTGCTCGTCGGGCGGCGGCTCGGCCTCCGCCACGGCGGGTGACGCCGAACCGGTCGCGGCAACCGCCGCGCCCACCGAGCCGCAGCTCGCGGTCGCGGCCGCGCCGGCGGGAGGGGCGGGCGCACCCAGCGCGGTGGCCCACGCCGGCAAGGGGAGCGGCACCAAGGCGGCCAAGTCCTCGCTGAAGGTCGCCTCGTTCGACAAGAGCAGCGGCCGGGCCGTCATCGCCGGTCCCGCGGCCGCCCCGAAGAAGCCGGGCAACAAGGGAGTGGCACCACAGCCCTCGCAGTCCGACCGGTCGGGCGTCGCCGTCGGCGACGTCATCGCCAGCGCGCCCGCGCCCGGCGCCCCCCACGGCGTCCTGGCCAAGGTCACCAAGGTGGTGGGCAAGACCGAGAAGGGCACCGAGGTCAACACGGCCCCGGCCACGCTGGACGCGCTGCTCGGCGACTCCGAGGCGAAGGGCAAGGTGCCCGTCGACCCCTCGTCCGTCAAGGTCGTGCCGCTGATGAAGGGCGTCCAGGTCTCCTGGACCAAGCCCGACGGCATCCACGCCGGGCCCAAGGGCGCCAAGGTGCCGCTGGGCAACCTCCGGCTGGACGTCGGCGGCTCCATCCCCACGCCCGAGGGCTCGCCCGTCTCGGCCGAGGCCTCGGCCTCCGGCTTCGTCCAGCTGGCGCCCGAGGTCGACTTCTCCTACGACGGCAAGGGCACCGGCTCCAGCGGCGGCCCCGGCACCGCGTCGCTGGCGCTGAACGGCGACTGGTCCTCGGCGTGGGAGTTCAAGGCCCAGGCGACGGCGACCACCGCGGGCAAGCCGCTGCGGGTTCCGTTCGCCAAGCTGCACGCCGACCCCGTCATCCAGGTCGGCCCGGTGCCGGTCGTCGTCAACCTCGACCTCACCTGCTACCTGCAGGTCGACGCGGAGGGCAAGCTCAGCGTCGACGTCAAGCAGGAGATGAAGGGCGACTTCAGGGTCGGCGGCGCCTACACCTGGGGCAAGGGCTGGACGGGCGTCAGCAAGGCGAACAGCAGTGTCAGCCCGGTGCGCGCCACGGCGTCCGCCTCCGGCAAGGTCAAGGCGTCCCTGGGCACCGAGGCGTCCGTCGGACTGTACGGCGCGGTGGGCGTGAGCGCCGACCTCTCCCCGTACGTCCGGGCCGAGGGCGAGGCCAGTGCCACTGCCTCCAGCAACGGCACCGCCTCTGCCACGGGCAAGTGGGCGGCGTACGGCGGCGTGGACCTCACCGGCGCGCTGTCGGCGCACCTGAAGATCTTCGGTACGCCGGTCTTCGAGCGGCGCATCCCGCTGGACCTCTACCACCGCGAGTGGAAGCTCGCCGGCGGTGAGGGCAGCGTGAGCACGCCGCAGAAGAACGACAAGAAGAAGGCCGCGGCCGCCTCCTAGGCCGCGCTCGAGTGTGGACGCCGGACGGGCTGGGGTGGCCCGTCCGGCGTTCGCGTACCCACGGCGGCTACAGCCTGGACGCGACCGTCCGCGCGATGCGCACGATGTCCCCCGCAGGGCGGGTCCGTACGGCCGGCGGCCGGCGGGTCCAGCGGTCCTCCAGTGCGAACCAGTCGACCGGCCGGGGCTTGCGGCCCTCGGCCAGCGCCCCGTCCAGCTCCCTGAAGTACGTCGTCCAGCGCATCCGGTAGAGGCCGCCGACCAGGCCCGACCACTCGCGGTTGGCGTAGTCGTGCAGCTTGCCGCCGTCGGCCGAGGCGCGCGGGCCCCAGACCGTCAGCAGGGAGAGCGCGTCGTCCCGCAGCCGGTCGCGCTCGGTGTCTGAGGAGCCCCAGGCGCGGGCGTCGGCCAGCCAGCGGCCCAGCAGATGGCGTTCGTCGGTGGCCACGACCTGTTCCAGCAGGGCCATCCACTCCAGCCACTGGCCGGTCAGCCGTCCGAAGCGGTCCCGGTCCCCGGCGTCGTACGCCGCCTTCACGCGCGGCAGCAGCAGCCGGCTGCGGTTGGCCACGCACTGGCGGGCGACGTCCAGCAGGTCGTAGCGGTAGGCGGAGCTGTCGCGCAGCGCCGGAGCGACGGCCAGCAGGGCGGGCAGCGCCTTGTCGAACTCGGCCGCGTCGTAGCGCAGTTTCCGCGGCGACCAGGCCCCCGCCCGGTTGACGGCCAGGTCCGGGCGGGCGCCGAACAGGCCGTCCGCCTGCTCGCTCCAGCCGTCGGCGCGGGTGGTGCCGTAGGCGGTGCGGCGCAGCACGTCCCAGGCGCGCACGGCGTTGGCGTCGTCGCCGCCGTAGCGGTAGCCGGGCCACCGCTCGAACCAGCCCTTGAGGTCGACGGGCCCGTCCGTCCAGGCCAGGTCGGAGAAGAGGGCGAGGGCGGCGGGGTTGTTGTCGGCGGCCTCCGGCATGAGGGCGATGCCGCGCAGGGCGCTGCCCGGCTTGGTTCTCCAGCGGTCGTACAGCTGGGCCCAGTCGGGGGCGTTGGCGCCCAGCGCGGTGTGGCCGCCGAAGTTCCAGATCGTGCCGAAGGCGTAGGGGGTGCCCGCCCAGTCGGCCTCGCGGTCGGTGACCTTGGGGTAGTGGTCGGAGACGCCGTCGAGGATCAGCATCCTCGAGCGGTCGACGGCGTCGATGATGGCCCGCTTGGGGTTCTCCTGCCAGCCGAGGATGGCCCACGTGGCCGTCGGGTGGGCGGTGCGCAGCGCCTTCTCGACGGCGCGCGCGGCGTCGCCGACGGGGACGTCGCCGGGGTTCCCGCCCTCGTGCAGCAGGTCCATCTTGTACATCGAGGTGGCGCCGTACAGCTCCCGCTGCGTGGCGTAGAAGGTGCGGGCGACGGCGGCGAAGTGAGGGCCGCGGGGGTCGAGCCAGTCGGGGCGGCGGAAGCCGCCCCAGTCGCCCTGGGCGATGACGCGGGCGCCCTTGTTGCGCTGGGCGAAGCCGGGCGGCACGGTGCCGTAGTAGCCGGGCAGGACGGGCGTCATGCCCAGCTCGCGCAGCCGCCGCGTGATCCTCCGGGCCAGCTCGGTGCGGCGGTCGAGGAGTTCGCGGGAGACGGGGCCGCCGAAGGAGGCCATGTTCTGCAGCAGCCACCAGGGCTGGTGGGCGGGGCCGGGAACCCACTGGCGCACTTCCGCGTCGCTGTAACCGTGTTCGACGAAGGTGCGGTGGTACACGGCGTCGGCCCCGGCGTAGACGAGCACCTCGTTGAAGCCGTGCAGGGCCAGCACGTCGATCTCGCGTTCCCAGTAGTCCCAGCCGTGGTACGGGCCCGTGTAGCCGTCGTTGGTGTCGTTGAGCGCGAAGCGGTGGACGGCGTTGGACGTGCGGGCCGGCGGGGTGCGCACGGCGGGCAGCCGGTCGGGCAGGGCGCCGGTCCGCTCGCCGCTCCAGGAGAAGTGGGCGTGCGCGGTGTGCCGCAGGTACCAGTGGAAGCCGGTGAGCTGGACGGCCGGGGTGGTGCCCTCGACGGTGATCCGGCCCGCGCTCCCGGACACCCGGAAGTGGTCCTTCCCGCCGCGGCGGGCGACGGTGCGGAACGTGACCTGCTCGTGGTGGCGGGGCAGCAGCCGGGCGAGCGCGGCGGCGGCCGCGCCGGTAGGGGCGGCCGCCGCCGGCGCGGCGGGCACGCCCACGGCCCCGAGTGCGGCGGACCCGGCGAGGGCGCCGAGAAGCGTGCGACGGGCGATGTGCATGAGTGACCTCCACCGTGGCGCTGGGGCGACTGGCTGGACCGGACCACTTGAGCGCGGAGATCCTACGAGCCGCCGAAGGGAATCGGTCAAGGCCACGGGCGACGAACCAGCCACGCCGGTTACATTTGGCACGAATGGCCCCACGAGCCGCTCCGAGCCTGCTAGGGGGCGTACGACCCATCGGGCACGCCGCCCGTTCCGTCCCGACGTCCGAGGAACCCGTTGCGACCACTGAACGCGGCACTCGGCGCCGTCGCCCTGACCGCCGGGCTGCTGAACGGGCTGCTGTGCGGCTGCGCCGACCCCGGCGGGCTCGAGGTCGCCGGTCCCGCCCACAGCCCGACGGCCACCCCCGGCCCGGTCCATGTCGTCGAGGGCCCCGGCCGGCCCGCGCTGCGCCGCCCGGCGTCGTTCGAGATCGGCGACTCCGTCCGGCTCACCGGCCTGCGCTGGCGGACCTGGGGCGGACCGACCGCCGAGGCCACCGGCGAGGTCTCCGGCAACTGGTGCGCGCCGGCCTGCCGCGAGACCCCGTACCGGGCGAGGGTCACGCTCGGCGGACTGGTCCGGCAGGAACGTTCCGCCTACTACGGCCGGGCCGTCGTCGCGGCCGAGGGGCTTCCGCCCGAGCAGCAGGACGAGCTGAGCGACCTGCGGCTCTTCGTCCCCACGCGTTAGCCGCGCCGCAGCCGAGGAGAGCCTGGACCCATGGGACTGCGTACGAAGATCGGGGTGGCGATCACCGCGACCGCCGCACTGGTCGCCGTCCTCATCGGCCTCGTCGTCCACCACCGCACCGCCGTCAACCAGCTCGAGACCGCCCGCGACGCCCTCGACCAGCGCCTGGCCTCGGCCGCCGAGGACCACGCCGCAGGAGTCGACCGCCCGCGCGTGATCCTCAACCCCTACCGCATGCCCGCCCCGCTGCGGCGGGCCGCCGAGCAGGGCAAGCGCGCCACCTACCTGGACCGGTCGGGCCCCGAGCCCGTGCTGTGGGGCGCCACCCGGGTCGGCGACGACATCGTCGTCCTCAAGCACTCCTACCTCCGCCAGGCCCGCAACCTGCGCGGCCTGGACGAGGACCTGTGGCTGGCCGGGGGAGTGGGCACCGCCCTCGCCGGGATCGTCGGCGTGGGGCTGGCGACCGTGGCCGGCCGCCGCCTCAACGCCTCCGCGCGCACCGCCGAGCGCATCGCGGACGGCGACCTCACCGCCCGGCTCAGGCCCCGGGGCGGCAAGGACGAGATCGCCCGCCTGACCCACGCCGTCAACACCATGGCCGACGCCCTCGCCGCCCGCATCCAGGCCGAGCGCGAGGTCACCGCCAACATCGCCCACGAGCTGCGCACCCCGGTCGCCGGGCTGGTCGCCGCCGCCGGGCTGCTGCCGCCGGGCCGCCCGGCGGAGATGGTCCGCGAGCGGGCCGAGCATCTGCGCTCACTGATGGAGGACGTCCTGGAGGTGGCCCGCCTCGACGCCGACACCGAGCACGCCGAGACGGACCTGCGGGCGCTGGGCGAGCTGACCCGGCGCGCGGTGCGCGCGGCGGCCGGGCCCGGTCAGGAGACGGCGGAGGTACGGGTGGTGGCCGACTGCCTGGTCGAGACGGACGCCCGGCGCGTGGAGCGGATACTGGCCAACCTCGTCACCAACGCCTTCCGGCACGGCTCGGCGCCGGTGGTCGCCGAGGTCGACGGCGGCGTCATACGGGTGCGCGACCAGGGGCCCGGCTTCCCCGCCCACCTGCTCACGGGCGGCCCGCAGCGCTTCCGCACGGGCTCGGGCGCGGGCCTCGGCCTGGGCCTGACGATCGCCGCGGGCCAGGCCCGGGTGCTGGGCGCGCGGCTGACCTTCGCCAACCCGGCGGACGGCGGCGCCCAGGCGACGCTGGACCTGACCGGCTCGGTGCGGGAGGCACCACCGGAGGGTGAGGGCGGTTCCGCCGGTGGGGGACGCTGACGTGCGGGGCGCCGGGACGGGACGGACAGTGGGAGCCATGAACGAGAACGTCCTCCACGACAACGTCCTCTTCCTGTCCGTGTCCTCCCCCGACAAGGGCCACCGGGCCCTGGACGCGCTGCGCCGGGCCCACGCCGACGGCGACCTGACGCTGCGCGAGGGCGCGGTGATCGCGCGGGACGCGGAGGGCGCCCTGGACTTCCCCGACGCCGTCGACAACACCGGAACGGCCCGCGCCTTCGCCATGGGCGGCCTGCTCGGCGGGCTCCTGGGCATCCTCGGCGGACCGCTCGGCGTCATGGTCGGCTTCGGCGCGGGCGGCCTGATCGGCGGCGTGCACGACGCCCGCCGGGCCACCGCCTCCAACGCCGCCCTGGAGATGCTGGCGGCGGAGGTGCCGCCGGGCAGCACGGTGCTGATGGCCGAGGTGCGCGAGGAGGGGCCCGAGGCGGTCGACCGTACGCTCGCGCCGTTCGGGCAGGTGCGGCGCTACCCGGCGGAGAAGGTCCGCGAGGAGGTGGAGGCGGCCATGGCGGCGGGCCACGGGGGCGGCTCCTAGCGGGCCGGCCTCAGCCGCCGGCGAGCGGCTTCGCGAAGCACCGGCTGCCGTCGTGGAAGCGGTACATCCCGAACTTCGGCACCACCGGCTCGTACCCGCTGGAGAGGTACAGGGCGATCGCCTCGGGCTGCTTGTCGCCGGTCGAGAGCACCATGCGCGTACGGCCGGCCGCACGCGCGTCGTCCTCGAGCGCGGCCAGGATGCGCCGGGCCAGCCCGCGTCCGCGCGCCTCGGGGACCACGAACATCCGCTTCACCTCGGCGTCGCCGTCCGCGTACTCCTCTTCGTTCTTCTCCATCGAACGCCACCCGCCGGTGGCCAGCGGAGTGCCGTCGATGTCGTACGCGATGAGATACAGGCCACGCGGCGGGGCGAACTGGGCCGGGTCCATGCGGACCAGATCGGTGTCGCCGTACCGCTCGACGTACTCCGATTGCACCTGGTCATCGAGTTTTGCGGCGTCGGGATGGGTGTAGTCGACAGGCAAGATCTCCATTGCGGAATCGTACGGTCGTGCGGCCGGTGGTCGGCAGGGGCGGAGGGAAGTCGGTATCGTGCCGGGAATGCCGAACCTGACCGTAACCACCGCAAATGTGAACGGGCTGCGTGCCGCCGCCAAGAAGGGCTTCGTGGAGTGGCTGGCCGGGACCGAGGCGGACGTCGTCTGCCTCCAGGAGGTCCGCGCCGAGGCCCACCAGCTCCCCGACGAGGTGCGCGAGCCGGAGGGCTGGCACGTCGTGCACGCCCCGGCGGCGGCCAAGGGCCGGGCGGGCGTCTCGCTCTACTCCCGGCGCGAGCCGGACGCGGTGCGCGTCGGCTTCGGGTCGGCGGAGTTCGACGGCAGCGGGCGGTACGTGGAGATCGACCTGCCGGGCGTGACGGTCGCCAGCCTGTACCTGCCCTCGGGCGAGGTCGGCACGGAGCGCCAGGACGAGAAGGAACGCTTCATGGCGGAGTTCCTGCCGTACCTGGTGGCCCTGAAGGCCCGCGCCGCGGCCGACGGCCGCGAGGTGCTGGTGTGCGGTGACTGGAACATCGCCCACACCGAGGCCGACCTGAAGAACTGGAAGGCCAACCGCAAGAGCGCCGGCTTCCTCCCCGAGGAGCGGGAGTGGCTGACCAAGGTCTTCGCGGAGTACGTGGACGTGGTCCGCGCCCTGCACCCGGGCGTCGAGGGCCCCTACTCCTGGTGGTCCTACCGGGGCCGCGCCTTCGACAACGACTCCGGCTGGCGCATCGACTACCTCGTCGCCACGCCCGGCCTCGCGGCCCGCGCCCTGAAGGCCCGCGTGGAACGCGCGGCGACCCACGCCGAACGTTGGAGCGACCATGCCCCGGTGACGGCGGTTTTCGGGGCGTAGGCCTGCGGGCGGGGGCGGGGGCTGGTATACAGGAACGGCCTGCTGCGGGGACTGGAAGCTTTAGCTCGTGGCGGGTGAGCCGAATGGGGTGCCGTACGGGGCCTATTGGTGCTAGGCCCCGCCGGTGCCCTTGGCCGCCGGTGTTGTGTGTGAAGCAGGAACGCCCGCCACAGGGACTGAACCCCGTGACGGGCGAGCCGAGCAGGGTGCCGTACGGGGCCTATTGGGTGTAGGCCCCGCCGGTCATCCCCTGCCGATCATCATCAACACGAATGCGATGAGGGCGGCAAGCAGCTCGACCCAGGGTTTGGCTGCTTGTGCCCATCGCTTCACCCGATGCCAGTCGACCGGCGGCTTCGGCTTCCTATGAACGGCGCCTCTCCTCGGTTCGGAGACTCGCCGACTGCGAGGCTCCATAAGGAACCTCGGACGCGACGCCACTCGACGCCGCGCCCGAGACCCCTGGCTGGAGCCCCGAACGCGGCGGGCCGACCCGAGGGTCAGCGAGAGCGCCGTATGGCCTTCACGACGGGAACTCTACGTCCGCCCTCCATCAACTCGCCGCCGTTTGCGGGAGTTTGTGGAGGGGTGTGGGCGCTCCGAGAGGCGCCCGTGGGTCTCCGGGGGGCGCGCGAGGCGCGCCGTGCTTCCAGCGCCCCGGCCCCCATGGCACCCCACCCCCGCAACCCGCGGTAACTCGCGTTGTCCACAACCATGTACGACCGGTAGCCCTCTCCCCTACGCTCGCCACTGTGCCAGTAATCGCTGGCACCGTTGTTGCGAGATGTGTCGACCGGGAGGCGCGGCATGGCCGAGCATGAACGTCAGCACGTGCGGGTGGCGGTGATCGGGTCCGGCTTCGGGGGGCTGGGGGCGGCGATCCGGCTGCGCCGGGAGGGCGTCACCGACTTCGTCGTCCTCGAGCGCGCCGGTGCCGTCGGCGGCACCTGGCGGGACAACACCTATCCCGGCTGTGCCTGCGACGTCCCCTCCCACCTGTACTCCTTCTCCTTCGCCCCCAATCCCGAGTGGCCGCGCAGCTTCTCCGGGCAGGAGCACATCCGCGCCTACCTCGAGCACATCACGGACACCTTCCGGCTGCGGCCGCACATCCGGCTCAACTCCGAGGTCAGAGCGCTGCGGTGGGACGCGGACGAGCTGTGGTGGGAGGTCGACACCGCCGACGGGGCGGCCTATGCCGCCGACGTCGTCGTCTCCGCCACCGGTGCCCTCTCCGACCCCAGCGTCCCCCGCATCCCCGGCCTCGACGGCTTCCCCGGCAAGGTCTTCCACTCCGCCCGCTGGGACCACGACTACGACCTGCGCGGCAAGCGCGTCGCGATGGTCGGCACCGGCGCCTCCGCCGTCCAGATCGTGCCCAGCATCCAGCCGGAGGTCGGCCGGCTCACCCTCTTCCAGCGCACCCCGCCATGGGTCCTGCCGCGCTCCGACCGCCGGATCAGCGCCGCCGAGCAGTGGCTGCACACGCGCGTGCCGGCCACCGGGGCGCTGCGGCGCGGCACGCTGTGGGGCATCCGGGAGCTGCAGGTCGGCCTGTTCACCAAGTGGCCCGACCGGCTCAAGCTCGTCGAGCGCACAGCGCAGTCCCACCTGCGCAGGGCCGTCAAGGACCCGGCGCTGCGCGCCAAGCTCACGCCCGACTACCGCATCGGCTGCAAGCGCATCCTGCTGTCCAACGACTACTACCCGGCGCTCACCCGCCCCAACGTCGACCTCGTCGCCTCCGGCCTCGCCGAGGTGCGCGGCTCCACGCTCGTCGCCGCCGACGGCACCGAGGCCGAGGCGGACGCCATCGTCTTCGGCACCGGCTTCCGGATCACCGACATGCCGATCGCCACCCGCGTGACCGGCGTCAACGGCACCACGCTCGCCGAGGAGTGGAAGGAGGGCATGGCGGCCCTGCGCGGCGCCAGCGCCGCCGGGTTCCCCAACTTCCTGACCATCATCGGCCCCAACACCGGCCTCGGGAACAGCTCGATGATCCTGATCATCGAGTCCCAGCTGAACTACCTGGCCGACTTCCTCCATCAGCTCGACACCCTCGGCGGCCGGGCCGCGCTCGACGCCCGCCCCTCGGCCGTACGCGCCTGGAACCGCGGAATCCAGCGGCGCATGGGCCGTACCGTGTGGAACACCGGCTGCAAGAGCTGGTACCTGGACGCGGCCGGCCGCAACACCACGCTCTGGCCGGGCACCACCGCCGAGTTCCGCAAGGTCACCCGGCGGGTGGACCTCGCCGAGTACCGGATCACGCGGTTGCCCCGAGGACGGCGCGGCACCGTCGGCGCGCGGGCGGCCGCCCGATGAGCGCCCGGACGGGTCTGCGGGGACAGGTCGCCGTCGTCACCGGGGCCGCGCGCGGGGTGGGCGAGTTGCTGGCCCGCAAGCTGGCCGCGCGCGGCGCGAGCGTGGCGCTGGTGGGCCTGGAGCCGGAGGAGCTGCGCCGGGTCGCGGGCACACTGCGCTCCGACGCCGCCCACTGGCACGCCGACGTCACCGACCACGAGGCGATGACGCGCGTGGCGGGCGAGGTCAAGGACCGTTTCGGCAAGGTGGACGTCGTCGTCGCCAACGCCGGTGTCGCCACCGGCGGTCCGCTGGCCGTGTCCGACCTGGGCGCCTGGCGCCGCGTGATCGAGGTCAACCTCGTCGGCAGCGCCGTCACCGGCCGCGCCTTCCTGCCCGTCCTGTCCGAGAGCCGTGGCTACCTGCTGCAGGTCGCCTCCCTCGCCGCGCTCGCGCCCGCGCCGCTGATGACCGCGTACTGCGCGTCCAAGGCGGGCGTCGAGGCCTACGCGCACAGCCTGCGCGCCGAGGTGGCGCACAAGGGCGTCCGGGTCGGGGTCGCCTATCTGAGCTGGACCGACACCGACATGGTGCGGGGCGCGGACGAGCACGAGGTGATGCGCGAGATGCGGCGGCGGCTGCCGTGGCCCGCCAACCGCACCTACCCGCTCGGCCCCACCGTCGACCGGCTGGTGGCGGGCATCGAGCGGCGCTCGGCGCATGTGTACGGGCAGGCCTGGCTGCGGGCGATGCAGCCGTTGCGGGGCGTGCTGCCCGGTCTGCTCGCGGCGGGCGGCGCCCGCGAGATGCGCCGTGCCGAGCCGCGGCTGGGCGGCGGCGGGCCCATGGGAATGGTGGGTGCGGGCGGAGCCGCGGACACCGAGGCCAGGATCCGGGCCGGGGCGAGGAGGGAAGCCGGGACCACGGCGAGCACGGAGCGTAACTGATCGAAATGCGCGGTTCGTCCCGGCGTGTGAGGCTGGTCGCGGCCCAACACCCCGACTTCCCTAGGAGGGAACCCCGCATGGGCATCAAGGACGAGATGCAGGGCAAGGCCCAGAAGGCCAAGCAGAAGGCCGAGAAGGCCAAGCAGCAGGCTCAGCAGAAGGGCCAGCAGACCCAGGACAAGCTCAAGGAGCGCCAGCAGCAGGGCCAGCAGCAACAGCAGCAGAGCCGGCAGCAACAGCAGCAGGGCCGTCAGCAGTCCCTCGACGACATCCAGGGCGAGATGGACGACCGGCTGTAGGCCTCGTGCCGGATGCCGTGAACGCGTAGGGCGCACCCCCTGTCGGGTGCGCCCTACGCGTACGCGACAGGGGGTGCCCCCTCACCCGCGTGGCGGCAGCTTCGGCCGGCGCAGGTCCGGCACGTCCCGGTAGTCCGGCGGGTCCGGCGCCTTGACCTTGTGCCGCTCCAGCATCTCCAGCGCCAGCCGGACCGCGTCGTCCAGCTGCTTGTGCCGGCCCTCCGCCCAGTCCAGCGGGGTGCGGTCGACCTCGATGTCCGGCTCGACGCCGCGGTTCTCCACCCCCCAGCCGTACTCCCGGAACCAGGCGGCGTTCATCGGCACGGTGATCGAGGTGCCGTCGACGAGCCGGTGCCGGCCCGTCATGCCGACGACCCCGCCCCAGGTGCGCAGGCCGACCACCGGCCCGATGCCTTGCAGCCGGAACGCCGCCGTGATCATGTCGCCGTCGGAGGAGGTCATCTCGTCGGCGATGGCGACGACCGGGCCGCGCGGCGCGTTGGAGGCGTACGACACCGGCTGGGCGTCGCGCGTGAGGTCCCAGCCGATGATGGTGCGGGTCAGCTTCTCCAGCACCAGCTCGCTGATGTTGCCGCCCGCGTTGCCCCGTACGTCCACGATCAGGGCCGGCCGTGACATCTCCATCCGCAGGTCGCGGTTGAACTGGGCCCAGCCCGAGCCGCCCATGTCGGGGATGTGGAGGTAGCCGCACCTGCCGCCGCTCAGTTCGCGGACGACCGCGCGGCGCTTGGTGACCCAGTCCTGGTAGCGCAGCGGCCGTTCGTCGACCAGGGGCACGACGGCGACCCGCCGCGCGTGCTCCGCTCCCTCGGGCGGCCGGAACGTCAGCTCCACCGTCGTGCCGCCCGCCGCCGCCAGCAGCGGGTACGGGCCGGTGACCGGGTCCACCGGCCGGCCGTCGACGTGGGTGAGTGCCCAGCCCTCGCGGATGCCGGAACCGGCCAGCGGGGAGCGCGCCTTGGAGTCGGATGACTCGCCGGGCAGCACGCGCCGCACCGTCCACGAACCGTCCTTCTGGTGGGTGAGGTTGGCGCCGAGCAGGCCGATGGCGCGCTGGTAGTGGGGCGGGCCCTCGTTGCGGCGGGCGGGCGTGACGTACGCGTGCGAGGTGCCCAGCTCGCCCAGGACCTCGCGCAGCAGGTCGGCGAACTCGTCGGGGGAGGCGACGCGTTCGACCAGCGGCCGGTACTGCTCGAGTACCCCGTCCCAGTCGACGCCGCACATGCCCGCCTCCCAGAAGTACGCCCGTACGATCCGGCCCGCCTCGGCGTAGGCCTGCCGCCACTCGGCGGCCGGGTCGGCCACGTGCTGGATGCGCCGCATGTCGACGTAGACGGTGGTGTCGGAGTCGCCGGGGTCGGTGGCGGGGACGACCCGCAGGTCGCCCTCGTCGTTGACGACCAGCCGGGTGCCGTCGCCGCTGACCGCGAACCAGTCGACCGAGGCGGTGAGTTCGGTGCGCTTGGCCTTGACCAGGTCGAAGTGCTCCAGCGTCGGGCGGCCGGAGGTCTCGGCGGGGTTGGCGAAGGTCTCGCCGAGCGCGCCGGAGATCGGCCAGCGCAGCCACACCAGGCCACCGCCGTGCACCGGGTGCAGGGAGGAGTACTTCGAGGCGGCCACCGGGAAGGGCGTCACCCGGCTCTCCAGCCCCTCCGCCTCCACGGTGACCGCGCCCTCGGTGTCGCCGGTGTCGTCCAGGTCCAGGCCGCCGCCGGCCGGGCGGCCCTCGGTGGACAGCGCGAACGGCGAGGGCGTCGCGGAGGACAGCGGTACGAGGTAGGGGCGGCAGCCCAGTGGGAAGGACAGGTCGCCGGTGTGCACGTCGTAGACGGGGTCGAAGCCGCGCCAGGAGAGGAAGGCCAGGTAGCGGCCGTCGCGGGTGAAGACCGGCTGCTCGTCCTCGAAGCGGCCGTTGGTGACATCCATGACCGTCCGGTCCGAGAGCCGGGCGATCCTGATCTGGCGCAGCGAGCGCCCGATGCCCGGGTGCGACCAGGTCAGCCAGCCGGAGTCGGGGGAGAAGGCCAGGTCGCGCACGGGGCCGTTGACGGACCGGATCAGCTCGGTGACCTCGCCGGTGCCCTCGGGGGAGGCGTCCACGAGCAGCAGCCGTCCGTCGTGCGCGGCGACCGCCAGCCGCTGGCCGTCCGGCGAGGCCAGCAGTTCGTGCACGCGGCCGATGCGGCCGCCCGCCAGGCGGCGCGGTGCCGCGGCGCCGGCGGCGCGCGGCAGCTGGGCGATCTCGACGGCGTCCTCGCCCTCGGCGTCCGTCACATAGGCCACTCGCCCGGTGGATCCCAGCATCTCCGGCGAGCGCACCCGTACGCCCGGGGTGTCGGCGATGGCCCGCGCCGGGCCGTCGCGGTGGGTGAGCCAGTACAGGCTGCCGCGGACGCCGACCGCGCTGGCCCGGCCCGTGCCGTCCACGCTCAGCGCCTCGACGTGGCGGGCGGCCTGCACCTGGTACGGGCGCCGCCCGGCGCGCGGCCCGCCGAGCCGGACGCCGACGCGGCGCGGGACGCCGCCCGGCCCGAGGTCGTCGGCCAGCCAGACCTCGCCCGCGCACTGGTAGACCACGCGCCTGCCGTCGGTGGAGGCGTGGCGGGCGTAGAAGTCCGCGTGGTCGGTGTGGCGGCGCAGGTCGGAGCCGTCGGGCCGGCAGGAGTAGAGGTTGCCGACGCCCTCGTGGTCGGAGAGGAAGGCGATGCGGTCGCCGACGAACATCACCGAGTCCAGGTGGCCGTTGAGGTCGGGCAGCAGCCGGGCGCACTGCAGCCACAGCCGTCCCGTGGCGCCGCCGCGGTAGCGCTTCCAGGAGGCGGGCTCGTGCGGGGGCTTGCCGGTGAGGATCAGCGTTCGGTGCTCGCCGGCCACGTCGGCGACGGCGATGTCGGAGAGCGGGCCCCAGGGCAGCTGGCCGCCGGGGCCGCCGTCGGTGGGCACCTTGTAGGCCCAGGAGTAGTAGGAGAACGGCTGTCCGTGCGAGCTGACGGCCAGGATCTGCGAGACGCCGTCCTCCGGCGGGGTCCAGCCGCAGACCCGGGTGTCGGTGCTGCCCCAGTAGGTGAGCCGGCGGGCGGTGCCGCCGTCGGTGGACACCAGGTGGATCTCGGGGTCGAGGCTGCGCCAGCTGGTGAAGGCGATGGCGCGTCCGTCGGGGGAGAAGCGTGGGTGGCCGACCCTGGTCCGGTCGACGGTCAGCCGCCAGGCCCGCCCGGCGCCGTCCCCGGGCCCGGCCAGCGGGGCCAGCCACAGGTCGTCCTCGGCGGCGAAGCAGAGCAGGTCGCCGTGGAGGTGGGGGAAGCGGATGTAGGCGTCGTCGCTCACGCATTCCATGGTTCGGGCGGGTGAGGAGCGCGGCAACTCGGTCCGTGACGGAGAACACCATCGAAACGGTCCCGTTTCGATCCGGTACGGAAGCTTCCGGGCTTACTCTCGAACAGTACGAAACCGTTTCGTACGACTTCGCTCCCGAGGAGGTGCGGCATGACGACGGAACCACCCAAGCCGGCGGTCCGCCGCACCCGGCTGACGCCCGAGCGCGAGGCCGAGCTCTACGAAGCGGTGCTCGCGCTCCTGCGCGAGGTCGGCTACGACGCCCTGACGATGGACGCCGTGGCCGCGCGTACGCACTCCAGCAAGGCCACCCTCTACCGCCAGTGGAAGGGCAAGCCGGAGCTGGTGGCGAGCGCCCTGCGGCACGACAAGCCGGTGAGCCTGGCGGACATCGACACCGGGACGGTGCGCGGTGACCTGCAGGCGATGGTGTGCGACGCCGACGGGGAACGGATGGAACGGGACGCCGCCCTCATGCGGGGGCTCCAGCGTGCGATCCACGACAGCCCCGACCTCAACCGGGCGCTGCGCGAACTGCTGATCGAGCCGGAGATCGCCGGCCTCGAGACGATGCTGCGCCGCGCGGTCGACCGGGGCGAACTCGCCCCGGACAACCCCGCGCTGCCGTATGTCGCGCACATGGTGCTGGGGGCCTTCATGGCCCGTCCGCTGGTCGAGGACCGGCCCGCGGACCCCGGGTACCTCGCCCGTTACATCGACGCCGTGATCCTCCCCGCCCTCGGCGTATGAATCCTCGATTAGCCCCCCACCAAGGCTCCACCTGACGCGCCGCTCTCGTCGTCGGGCTGGGGTTCCCCGTACCCAGTTCCTTACCGATCCGACTCGACGGGAGCACAACCCTTCGTGGCCACGTTCCTCTACAAACTCGGCAGACTCTCCTACCGCCGCCGCTGGTACTTCGCCCTCATATGGGTGCTGCTGCTGGTGCTCGCGGGGGCGGGCGCCGCCACGGCGTCCAAGTCCACCGACAACGACTTCTCCATACCCGGGACCGAGGCGCAGCAGGCGTTCGACCTGCTGGAGAAGCGTTTCCCCGGTAACAACGAGCAGAACGCGTCCGCCCGCGTCGTCTTCAAGGCCCCCGACGGCCAGAAGCTGACCGACGCCAAGAACAAGGCGGCAGTCGAAAAGGTCATCGGCGAGCTGCGGCGCGGCGAGCAGGTGGCCGCGGCCGTCGACCCGTTCCAGGGCAAGGCCGTCAACCAGAACGAGACCGTCGGCTACGCCTCCGCCGCATACAAGGTCAAGTCCGACGAGCTGACCGAGGACGCGCGCGAGAACCTCAAGGACGCCGCCCAGCACGGGCGCGACGCCGGGCTGACCGTCGAGGTCGGCGGCAGCGTCCTGCAGCAGATGCCCGAGGGCGGCTCGGAGGCCATCGGCATCATGGTGTCGGCGGTCGTCCTGCTGATCACCTTCGGCTCGCTGGTCGCGGCCGGCCTGCCGCTGCTGACCGCCATCATCGGCGTGGGCATCGGCGTCTCCTCGATCGCGGCGCTCGCGCCCGTCCTGGACCTGTCCGCCAACACCTCGACGCTCGCCATGATGATCGGCCTCGCCGTCGGCATCGACTACGCGCTGTTCATCGTCTCCCGCTACCGCGCGGAGCTCGCCGAGGGCCGCGAGCGCGAGGAGGCCGCGGGCCGGGCGGTGGGCACCGCCGGTTCCGCCGTGGTCTTCGCGGGCCTGACGGTCGTCATCGCGCTGGCCGGCCTCGCCGTCGTCAACATCCCCATGCTGACGAAGATGGGCATGGCCGCGGCCGGCACGGTCACCATCGCCGTCCTCATCGCGCTGTCCCTGATCCCGGCGCTGCTGGGCTTCGCGGGCAAGCAGGTGCTGGCCCGCAAGGTCCGCAAGGCGAAGCCGGACGCCGTCGTCGAGGACAAGCCCAACGCGGGCACCCGCTGGGCCCGTCTGGTGCTGCGCCGCCCGGTGCTGGTGCTGGCGGCCGGTGTGATCGGCCTGGGCGCGATCGCCGTGCCCGCGGCCTCCCTGGAGCTGGGCCTGCCCGACGACGGCGCCGCCTCCAAGAACACCACCCAGCGCAAGGCCTACGACCTGCTGTCCGAGGGCTTCGGCCCCGGCTTCAACGGCCCGCTGATGATCGTCGCCGATGTGGCGGGCAACAAGGACGCCAAGGGCGCCCTGCAGCAGGTCCAGGACCGGCTGACGAAGCTGGACAACGTGGCGACGGTGACGCCCGCGCAGTTCAACAAGGCCGGTGACGCGGCCACTCTGCTGGTCGTGCCGAAGTCCAAGCCCACCAGCACCCGGACCGAGGACCTGGTCCACGCGATCCGCGGCGAGAGCGGCTCGATCGCCTCCGACACGGGCGCGAAGGTCCTGGTCACCGGCGCGACGGCGATGAACATCGACGTCTCGCAGAAGCTCAACGACGCGCTGCTGCCCTACCTGGCGCTCGTCGTGGGCCTGGCCTTCCTGCTGCTGATGATCGTCTTCCGGTCCGTGCTGGTGCCGCTGAAGGCCGCGCTCGGCTTCCTGCTGTCCGTCGTCGCCGCGCTCGGCGCGGTCGTCGCGGTCTTCCAGTGGGGCTGGCTGGGCGACCTGTTCGGGGTCGAGGAGACCGGCCCGATCATGAGCATGATGCCGATCTTCATGGTGGGCGTCGTCTTCGGCCTCGCGATGGACTACGAGGTCTTCCTGGTGACGCGCATGCGCGAGGCCTTCGTGCACGGCGAGCGGCCGGGCGAGGCCATCGTGACCGGCTTCCGGCACGGCGCGCGCGTCGTCACGGCGGCGGCCGTCATCATGATCAGCGTCTTCGCGGGCTTCATCGGCTCGTCGGAGCAGATGATCAAGATGATCGGCTTCGGCCTGGCGATCGCGGTCTTCTTCGACGCGTTCGTGGTGCGGATGGCCGTCGTCCCGGCGGTGCTGGCGCTGCTGGGCCGCTCCGCCTGGTGGCTGCCCGGCTGGCTGGCCAAGGTCCTGCCGAACGTGGACGTGGAGGGCGAGGGCCTGCGCAAGCGCCTGGAGACGACGCCGGAGCCGTCCGGTGCCGCGGCCGGCGACGCGGACGAGAAGCGCGAGCCGGTCGGCGTCTGACGCGTTCGGCGTGATGCCGATGCGGATGGCGATGCGTGTGCCGACGCCGTGAACGGCCGGGGCCCGGGTTCCTTGCGGAACCCGGGCCCCGGTGCGTTGTCGAGGCGCCCCGCTACGAGACCGACGTGCTCGTCGAGCAGGCCGGATCGGTGGTGTCGGAGGGACAGTTGCTGCCCGCCGTGGTGGAGGTGACCTTGTTGCCGAGCTGCTTGTTGCCGTGCTGCTGCTGGTCGCCGTGCTGCTTGGCGGACGGGTCGGCGTGGTGGACCTTCACCGAGTAGCCGACCGTGGCCTTGGTGCCGGGCGCGAGGTCGCCCGTCCACGACAGCTCGGGGGAGGCGAACGAGACCGAACCGCGGTCCGCCGTCGCGTCGTTGTTGTACGTGGCGTCGTCCAGGACGCCCGAGAGGTTGTCGCTGAGCTTCGCCCCGGCGATCGGGGTCGAGCCGTTGTTGGTCACCGTCACCGTGTAGCGCACGGTGTCACCGGGGTGCGCGGTGGTGCGGTCGACGCTCTTGTGGATCTGCAGCGTGGCGGCGGGCGGGGTCACGGGTGCCGGGAGGGTGACCGGGGGAGTGTCGGACGCGACGGCGGTCCCCCCGACGGCGATGGCGCACACGCCCAGCGTGCCGAACAGGATCCTGGTCAGGTGGTGGCGCAAGACAGCGGGTCCTCTCAGATCTGATGAATGGCCTTCCGCTTAACGCCTTGCACCATGGTCCGACCCTCTATGCGTAAACCACCTGATGCGGTGATCGCGGCGTCCCGCCCGCTTACGGCGTCCCCGTTCACGGCGTCCTCGGGCGGCCCGCGCGCAGCGCCCCCCGCAGCCCCACGTTGCCGATCAGGATCCCGCCGTCCACCGGCAGCGTCACGCCCGTGATCCACGCGGCGTCCTCCGACGCCAGGAACGCCACGGCCGCCGCGATGTCCTCCGGGCGCCCCACGCGCCCCAACGGGTAGTGTTCCGCCGCTCGTTGGAGTGACGCCTCGCGCCCGGCCCAGCCGGGGGTGGCGACCGTGCCCGGCGCCACCAGGTTCACCCGCACGCCCCGGGCCGCGCACTGGCCCGCCAGCGTCCTGGTCAGGCTCGCCAGACCGGCCTTCGCGGCGCTGTAGGCGTGGGCGCCGAAGTCCTGTTCGCCGTTGACGGAGCCGATGTTGACGACGCAGCCGCGGCCGCCCGCCGCCTCCAGGTGGGGCATGGCCGCGCGGGCGCAGCGCAGGGCGCCGGTCAGGGTGATGTCCAGGTCCAGGGCCCAGTCCTCGTCCCGGACGTCCTCCAGCGACTCCGGGTCCTGGTGGAAGGAGTAGGCGTTGTTGACCAGGACGTCGAGACGGCCGAAGCGGTCCACCGCCGTGGCCACCGCCGCGTCGGTCTGCTCCCGGTCGGCCACGTCGCACAACGCCGCCTCGGCGGTGAGCCCTTCCGCCCGCAGCGCGGCCGCCGCCTTCGCCGCGCGCTCCCCGTCGATGTCCGTCAGCAGCACCGCCGCGCCCTCCGCGGCCAGCCTGCGGGCCGTCGCCTCGCCGATGCCCCGGCCCGCGCCGGTGATCAGTACCGCACAGCCCTCGAAACGTTTCGTCGGCGCCATGCGGCCAGCACTACCCCGCCAGGGACTTGGCAACCGCCCGGACCAGCGCCTGCGCGCGCGGATCGGCCGTCACGTTCTTCTGCATGCCGTTGGTGACGTACCCGAACGCGATCCCCGCCTCCGGGTCCGCGAAGGCCAGCGAGCCGCCGCGGCCGGGGTGGCCGAACGAGCCGGGGGCCAGCAGCGGGGAGGACGGGCCGTGCAGCATGTAGCCCAGTCCGAAGCGGGTGCCCACCACCAGGACGCGGTCCGGGCCCGCCGACTCCTCCGTGCGGGCCATGGTCAGCGTCGCGGGCGCGAAGAGACGGCGGCCGCCGTCCACGACGCCGATGAGCGAGGCGTAGAAGCGGGCCAGCGCGTCCGCCGTGGCGATGCCCGCCGAGGCGGGGAGCTCGGCGGCGCGGTAGGCGGGGTCGTTCTCGTCGGCGAGCGGCTCGATCGCGGCGAAGGCGCGCCGGGTGAGCGACGCCGGGTCGCGGTAGGCGTCCGTGACGGACGCCTTCGGGCGCACCCGCAGGCCCGCCGACGCCGCCGGCACCGGCGCCTCGATGTCCGCTATGCGGCCCACCCGGCCCCGCTCCGCCTCCGGCAGGCCCAGCCACAGGTCCAGGCCCAGCGGCCCCGATATCTCCTCGGCCACCCACTCGCCGATGCTCCGCCCGGTCACCCGCCGCACCAGCTCGCCGAGCAGCCAGCTGTAGGTCTGCGCGTGGTAGCCGTGGTCCGTGCCCGGCTCCCACGCCGGCGCCTGCGCCGCCACGGCACGCGGGCCGCTGACGCCGTCGATCGCCTCGGCCGGGGTGAGCGGGGTGTCCAGGACGGGCAGCCCGGCCCGGTGCGCCAGCAGGTGCCGTACCAGCACGCGCTCCTTGCCGTTCGCCTTGAACTCCGGCCAGTACGTGCCGACCGGCGCGTCCAGGTCGACCTGCCCGCGCTGGTGGAGCAGCAGCAGGACAGCCGCCGCCACGCCCTTGGTGGCGGAGCGGACGACCTGGGCGGTGCCGCGCTGCCACGGCTCCTCGCCGCCGTCCGCGTCGCGCAGCCCGCCCCACAGGTCGGCGACCTTGCGCCCGTCCCGGTAGACGGCCACCGCCGCGCCACGCTCGCCGCGCCGCGCGAAGTTGTCCGCGAAGGCGTCCCGGACCGGTTCGAAACCGTCCGCCACCGTGCCCTGGACGTCCACCACTGTTGTCCGCTCCCGCTCGTGCCGATCACTGCAAATCCACCCACCATGGTGCAACGCGATCGGCAGTGCTCCCGACCAGGGGGTCACCCGCGCACGGTCACCGAGCGCGGATCGAAGCCGAACGGCAGCTCCAGCCGGTGCGCGCGCATCAGCTCCTCGTCGCACAGCAGCTCCCGCGTGGGGCCGTCCGCCGCGATGACGCCGCCGCTGAGCACCACCGACCGTTCGCACAGCTCCAGCGCGTAGGGCAGGTCGTGCGTGACCATCAGCACAGTGACGTCCAGCGAGCGCAGGACGTCGGCGAGCTCGCGGCGCGAGGCGGGGTCGAGGTTGGAGGACGGCTCGTCGAGGACGAGGATCTCCGGCTCCATGGCCAGGACCGTGGCCACCGCCACCCGCCGCCGCTGCCCGAAGGAGAGGTGGTGCGGGGGCCGGTCCGCGAAGGCGGACATGCCGACCCTCGCCAGCGCCCGCTCCACGCACGCCGCCAGCTCGGGCCCGCGCAGCCCGGCCGTCGCCGGGCCGAAGGCGACGTCCTCGCGCACGGTGGGCATGAACAGCTGGTCGTCGGGGTCCTGGAAGACGATGCCGACCCGGCGCCGGACCTCGGCGAGGTTCCGCTTCTCCACCGGCAGCCCCGCCACCCGCACCGAGCCCGCGCCACCGCCCAGGATGCCGTTGAGGTGCAGCACGAGCGTGGTCTTGCCGGCGCCGTTGGGGCCGAGCAGGGCGACGCGCTCGCCGCGCCCGACGGTCAGGTCCACGCCGAAGAGGGCCTGGTGGCCGTCGGGGTAGGCGAAGGCCAGCCCCGACACCTCGAGGGAAGGGGTCATGTCAGCATCCATCCGGTCAGGCGGACCGCCAGCGCGGCCAGCGGCAGTGCGGCCGCGTACGCCCACTGCGCACGCGTCGCCGTCACCTCGTCGATCACGGGCATGGCCCCCGTGTAGCCCCGGCTGACCATCGCCAGGTGCACGCGTTCCCCGCGCTCGTACGAGCGGATGAACAGCGCCCCCGCGGACGTGGCCAGCACCCTCCAGTGCCGCACCCCGCGCGCGGTGAAGCCGCGGGATGCGCGGGCGACGCGCATGCGCCGCATCTCGTCGGTGATCACATCGCCGTAGCGGAGCATGAAGGATGCGATCTGCACCAGCTGTTGTGGCATCCGCAGGCGCTGCAGCCCCAGCAGCAGCGCGCGCAGCTCGGTCGTCGAGGCCAGCAGCACGGACGCGGCCACGCCCAGCGTCCCCTTGGCGAGGATGTTCCAGGCGCCCCACAGGCCCGGCTCGCTGAGCGACAGCCCGAGGACGTCCACCCGCTCGCCCCGGGCCACGAACGGCATCAGCAGCGCGAACGCCACGAACGGCACCTCGATCAGCAGCCGCCGCAGCACGAGCCCGGCCGGGACGCGGGCCGCGCCCGCCACCAGCGCCAGCAGCAGCGCGTACAGGCCGAAGGCCCACAGCGCCTCGCGCGGGGTGGACACCACGACGAGGACGAAGCAGAAGACGGCGGCGATCTTGCAGTGGGGCGGCAGGTCGTGCACGGGGGAGCGCGCGGCCAGGTAGAGCCGGTGCGCGTGGCCCGCTCCCATCTCAGGCGGTCTCGGCGGACGAGCCGGACGAGGCCGACGAGGCTCGCGACGCCTCCGCCGCGCGGCGTCGGCGGACGACGACGAACACGCCGGTGCCCACCGCCAGCGTCGCCCCGACGCCGATCACCCCGGCGAGCCCGCCCGAGATCCGCTCGTCGCCGACGTCCTCGACCTGGTAGTCCGCCAGGGGCGAGTCCTTGGCCGCGTGGTCCTCGGCCTTGCTGTCGATGCCCTTGTCGTGGGCGACCTTCTCCAGGCCGTCGGGGCTGGTGGAGGCGTAGTAGCTGACGAAGCCGGCGAGCGCGAGGGCCGCGACGAGGCCGACGGCCCCGATCCGGCGGGCCGAGCGCGGGGCGGCCGTGGAGACGACCGGCTCGATCACCGCACCCTCGGGCGTGCGCAGCTCCAGCGGCCTGGCCAGGCCCTGGGCGCCGTACACCAGGTCGGGGCGTACGGCGATCACCGCGCCCACCGTCAGCGCGGTGATCGCCGCCTCGCCGAGGCCGATGAGGGTGTGCACGCCGACCATGGCCGTGAACACGGTGCCGACCGGCACGTCGGTGGTGCCGCCCAGCGCGTACAGCAGCGTGAAGGCCGCGGCCGCCGCGGGGACGGACACCAGCGCGGCCACGAACGCGGCGGCGGTGACCGAGGGGCGCCGGCGCGGCAGCAGCTTCACCAGCGGCCGGAAGATCGCGTAGGCGACGACCGTCGTGACGACCGCCATGACGCTGATGTTCACGCCGAGCGCCGTCAGCCCGCCGTCCGCGAAGAGCACGCCCTGCATCAGCAGCACCACGGATATACAGAGGACCCCGGTCCAGGGGCCCACGAGTATCGCCGCCAGCGCCCCGCCCAGCAGATGCCCGCTCGTGCCGGCCGCGACGGGGAAGTTCAGCATCTGCACGGCGAAGACGAAGGCCGCCACCAGCCCGGCGAGCGGGGCCGTCCTGTCTCCCCCATAGCTGGACGCATGGGAGGTACCCCCATGTTCTCTGCGGGCGCCTCGCAGGGCGACGGCGACGGAGGTGGCGGCGACGGCCCCCGCCGCGAGGGACACCGGCGCGTCGATGAACCCGTCGGGTACGTGCATGGCGGAGCTCCGTCCGTTCGCTCGGCAAGGTGGTCCGGTCGTTGACCGCCCGACGAACCGCTCGATGATAGGGGCGGCCTGCGAACGAGTGGCAAGAGCGTGTGGCATGCGACTGCGCGCCCCTCGCTCAGCCCCACGCCCGCCAGAGGTGGCGAGGCGGGACAACTCCCCAAATGCTGGGCACGGGAGGTACGTCACGATGACCACGGCCACCGCGCCCGCCCCACAGGCCCCGCCCGCTCTCAGCCGCCGCCGCACCAACCTCGTCTTCGTCACGATCGTGCTCGGCATGCTGCTGGCCGCGCTGGACCAGACGATCGTCTCGACCGCGCTGCCGACGATCGTCGCGGATCTCGGCGGCGGCGGGCACATGGCCTGGGTGGTGACGGCCTATCTGCTCGCGGAGACGGTCTCGACGGTCCTGGTCGGCAGGTTCGGCGACCTGTTCGGCCGGAAGGTGATCTTCCAGATCAGTGCGGTGGTCTTCGTCGGCGGCTCGGTCTTCGCGGGCGCGGCCAACTCCATGCTCATGCTGATCGCCGCCCGTGCCGTGCAGGGCGTCGGCGGGGGCGGGCTGATGGTGACGGCCATGGCGCTGATCGCCGACGTCATCCCGCTGCGCGAGCGCGGCAAGTACCAGGGCGCGCTCGGCGCGGTCTTCGGCGTGACCACGGTCGTCGGGCCGACGCTCGGCGGCGTCTTCACCGACCACGCCACCTGGCGCTGGTGCTTCTACGTCAACGTCCCCGTCGCGATCGTGATGGTCGCCATGGCGGCCCGGACGATCCCGGTCGTCCGCTCGGCGGTCCGGCCCGTCGTCGACTACGCGGGCATCGTGCTGGTGGCGCTCGGCTCCTCCGGGCTGGTGCTGGGGCTGGAGTGGGGCGGCACCGAGTACGCCTGGGACTCGGCGGTGATCATCGGGCTGTTCGCGGGGGCGGTGGCGCTGCTGACCGCGTTCGTCTTCGTGGAGCTGCGCGCCCAGGAGCCCATGCTCCCCATGCACCTCTTCCGCAACCCCGTCTTCACCGTCTGCTCCGTCCTCAGCTTCATCGTCGGCTTCGCGATGCTCGGCGCGCTGACCTATCTGCCGACCTATCTGCAGTACGTCGACGGGGTCTCCGCCACCATGTCGGGTGTGCGGACGCTGCCGATGATCGCCGGGCTGCTGGGCACCTCGATGCTCTCCGGCACGGTCGTCAGCCGCACCGGCCGCTACCGCGTCTTCCCCATCGCCGGGATGGCCGTCACGGCCCTGGGCCTGTACCTGATGTCGACGATGGGCCGGTCGACGGGCGTGTGGCTGGAGTCGCTGTACATGCTCGTCCTCGGGCTCGGCATCGGCCTGGCCATGCAGGTGCTGACGATCGCCGTGCAGAACACGGTGGCCTACGCGGAGCTGGGCACCGCCACCTCCGGCGTCACCTTCTTCCGCACCCTCGGCAGCTCCTTCGGCACGGCCGTCTTCGGCACCCTCTACAGCGGCCGGCTCGAACCCAACCTGCTCGACGCCCTCGACCGCGCGCCCGGCGTGGTGCCCGTCCAGGCCGTGCTCAGCCCCCAGGGCCTGCGGCAGCTGACGGAACAGCAGGCGGCGCCCGTCATCGACGCCTACGCGGCCACCATCGACTACGTCTTCCGGTGGGTGGTGCCGGTCGCGCTGCTGGGCTTCGTGGTGGCGTGGTTCCTCAAGGAGGTGCCGCTGCGCGACAGTGCGCGGGCCGGGGCCTCCGACATGGGCGAGGCGTTCGCCGCGCCGGACTCCGCCGAGGCCGACCGGCAGCTGGAACGGGCGGTGGCGGGCGTCATGCGCCGGGAGAAGGACGGACCGGTCAGCCGGCAGGTCCTCGAGGCGTCCGGCAGTCCGCTCGACCCGGTCGAGGCGTGGACGCTCGGCCAGATCCACTGGCGGCTGCGGGTACGCGGCGAGGCGAGCCTGTCGTCGGTGGCGGCGGCCCACCGGATGCCGCCGGAGGTCCTCGAGCCGGCCTTCGCCCGCGCCGAGCGGTCCGGGTACGCGCGCGTGGACGGCGACCGGCTGCGGCTGACCCCCGCCGGTGAGGCGGAGCTCGACCGGCTGGGCGCGGCCTGGCGCGCCTGGCTGGCCGAGCGCCTCGACGACTGGGACATCACCGACCCCCGGGACCGCGCCCGCATGGACCGCGCCCTCGACAGCCTGGCGGCCCGCCTGCTGGAGGAGGACGAGCACGCGCGCGAACGGACGGGCGTGTGACGAGCCCGTGGTCTCCTCGGCGAGCTCCTCGCACGGCGGCACACGGCCGGTCGAGTGAACAAGTCCGGCAAAGAGTGTGATGTCCGTACTTCGGTGAACTCCTCAAGGAGCTGCATTGGCATGATTCACCGAAGGAGAACCCATGCGATCGCAGGAGATATCCGCACGCCGGTACCGTCGGCCGTTCCTGGCGCCCGCCGTCACCGCCGGCGCCCTGCTGCTGGCGGCGATTCCAGGCACCGCCGCCCATGCCGCGCCCCCGCCGGGGCCGGACCACGCCCGGCACCGCTCAGGCGGCCAGCCGGCGGACTACGAGGAAGTCGACTGCGAGGGCCCGGCGTCCCACGAGGGTGACGTCTATACGCTGCCCCCCAAGACCGAGCCCCCGAAGAGCAACCCCGCCGGCCCCCCGGAGGGCCCCCGCCCCCACGCCCCGGACGGCACCCGCCCCCACGCCCCGGCGGGCGGACACCCCAAGACGCCGGAAGGAACGCACCCCAAGGCCCCGGAGGCCGCGCACCCCAAGGGACCGGAAGCCACCCAACCCAAGGCGCCGGAGGCTCACCCCAAGGCCCCGGAAGGAACCCACCCCAAGGCCCCGGAGGCCGCCCACCCCAAGGCGCCGGAAGGCACCCACCCCAAGGCCCCGGAGAGCATGCCCCCCAAGTCCCCGGCGGCCGCGTCCGCGCGGCACGGCAGCCTGCCGCACAAGTGGCCCAACAACATCCCGGACCGCGACGACGCCCTGCGCATGCTGGACGAACTGGACGTCAAGCCCCTCAACAGCAAGGGCTACGCCCGCAAGCACTTCGGCTCCGCCTGCTGGGTCCCGCACGGCAAGCTCCGGTGCAGCACCCGTGACCTCGCCCTCAGGCAGCAGTCCCTGGTGCCGGTGACGCGCGAGGGCAAGTGCCGGGTCACCGGCGGCCAGTGGCACAGCGAGTACGACGACAGGACCATGGCCGATCCGACGCACCTCGACGTCGACCACATCGTGCCGCTGCGGCACGCGTGGGGTTCCGGGGCGAGCGACTGGTCGGCCGAGAAGCGCATGGAGTTCGCCAACGACCTGACCGCCACCCCCCAGCTGATCGTGGTGTCCACCTGGAGCAACCGCCGCAAGGGCGACAAGGGCCCCGACCAGTGGCTGCCGCACGATGGCGCCCAGTGCCCCTACAGCAAGGCGTGGATCGCGGTGAAGGACTACTACGGGCTGAGCGTCACCAAGGCGGAGAAGTTCAAGCTCGAGCAGGTCCTGGAGAAGTGCGCCGAGGCGCCGACCGGCCGGCCGCCGGGAGCCTCGGAGCCGCGCGGCTAGAGAGCCGCCCGGCTCCCCGTACTCACGGGTGCGGTCGCGTCCGCCGCCTGTCGCGCGGCGGACGCGACCTGGTCGGCCGTCAGGACGTAGCCGGTCTCCGCGTCCGCGGTGGAGCGGGCGAAGACCACGCCGTAGACCTTGCCGGAGGTGGTCAGCAGCGGGCCGCCGGAGTTGCCGGGACGGACGGTGGAGCGCACCGAGTAGACCTCGCGGGTGGTGATGCCGTCGCCGTAGATGTCCTGGCCCTTGGCGCGCACCTCGTTGGCGACCGTGGCGGCCCGCAGGTCCAGCCCGCCGTTCTCGGGGAAGCCCGCGACGACGGCCGCGTCGCCGCGCTCGGCGCTCTTGTCGAAGGGCAGCACCGGCGCGGGCAGGCCCGGCACGTCGAGGACGGCCACGTCCGTCCTGGGGTCGAAGAGCACCACCTTCGCGCGGTAGGCCCGCCCGACGCCGCCGATCTTGACGGTCGGGTCGTCGACGCCGGCCACCACGTGCGCGTTGGTCATCACGTGCTCGTGGGAGAAGACGAAGCCGCTGCCCTCCTGGCCGCGCCGGCCGCCGCCGACGTCCGCCACGCCCTCGACCTTGACCACGCTCGTGCGCGCCGCCTGGGTCGCGGCGGGGGTGACGGCGTCGCCCGACGGCTTGGCCACGCTCGTGGCGGGCTCGCTCTCGAAGGGGTTGAAGACCTGCGGGAAGCCCGCTCCCGCCAGCGCGTCGGTGGTGCGGCTGAACCAGGTGGGCGCCTGCTCGGGCATCGACTTCTGGACCGCCCCCAGCACCGCCGACTCCTTGATCTCCCGAGTGAGGAGTGTGGAGTTCGCCGAGACCAGCACGCTCGCGGCCACCCAGCCCACCAGCAGCACGGCCAGCGAGCCCGCCGCCGCGCCGCCCACCCCGTCGACGCCCCGCACCGGCGCCCACGTCAGGCGCGAGCGCAGCCGCCAGGCGAGCCGCGCGGCCAGGGCGTGGCCCGCAGCGGCCGGCAGCAGCACCACCAGCACGGCGACGACCGCGGCGGTCACCGTCCCGGCCTCGAAGGGCCGCAGGGCGTACGGCAGCGCCCAGACGCCGAGCACCGCCCCGCCCAGGAAGCCGGCCAGCAGCACGGCACTGGCCACCAGCCCCCGCCGGTAGCCGGAGACGGCGTAGCCGACGACGACCAGCATCAGCAGCAGATCGATCAGGTTCAACGCGGAGCCCTTTCCTCAAGCACGCGCCCCCCGATCGCGCCCACAGCCGTGGACCTGTAAAAACGCGTGTACGAACGTCCACGGTTCCCATTCATGGCGAATTCATGGCGTACGCCACGGAGAGGCCGCTTCGCGATCCGGTGACCGTCGGTGCGCCGCCCGGCACCGGACCGCGCGGCGCCCCCGGGACTCCCACAGGCTCGTTCCCTACGATGGCGCGGTGACCAGTGACACCGCGACGCACGGCCGGCAGGGCCCTACGACGGACGAGCAGCCGCCCCCGTGGCAGCGCAGACTCCGCCGTTTCGGCTACGCGGGCCCCCGTCACGCGACGGCAGTGCCCGGCGTGCGCGAGCGGCTGGTGCCGCCGTACGCCGAACCCGGGACGCGGCTGTGGGCGGCGATGGGCGCGGGGCCGGCGGCGGCACGGGTGCTCGCCCGGTCCATGGGCTGGGCCGGGCCGCTGCTGGTGGCGCTGTTCGCCGGGCTGATGCGGTTCTGGCACCTGGGCAGCCCCAAGGCGGTCATATTCGACGAGACGTACTACGCCAAGGACGCCTGGGCCCTGCTGAAGAACGGCTACGAGGCCGACTGGGGCAAGGACAAGGACATCAACGACCGGATCATCGCCGGTCACACCGACGTCCCCGACGTCATCGGCTACGTCGTGCACCCGCCCGTCGGCAAGTGGGTCATCGGCATCGGCGAGTGGCTGCACGGGATGAACCCCTACGGCTGGCGCTTCATGGTGGCGGTGCTGGGCACCCTGTCCGTGCTGATGCTCTGCCGCATCGGCCGGCGGCTGTTCCGGTCGACCTTCCTGGGCTGCCTGGCGGGCGCGCTGCTGGCCGTGGACGGCCTGCACTTCGTGATGAGCCGCACGGCACTGCTGGACTCGGTGCTGATGTTCTTCGTGCTGGCGGCCTTCGGCTGCCTGCTGGTGGACCGCGACAAGGCGCGGGCGCGCCTGGCGGCCGCCCTGCCGGACGACCCGGAGGCGCGGCCGGACGCCGACGTCGGGGACCGTCTGCGGCTGGGGTGGCGGCCCTGGCGGCTGGCCGCGGGCGTGTGCCTGGGGCTGGCCTTCGCCACCAAGTGGAACGGGGCCGTCTATATCGCGGCGTTCGGGCTGCTGGTGGTGGTGTGGGACGTGGGCTCGCGGCGCGTGGCCGGGGCCCGGCGGCCCTGGCGCTCGGTGCTGCGGCGGGACGTGCCGTGGGCGTTCGTCTCGATCGTCCCGGTGTCGCTGGCGGTCTACCTGGCCTCCTGGACGGGCTGGTTCGCCAACAGCGGCACCTACAGCGAGACGACCGGCTGGCAGAAGAGCGGCTACTACCGGCACTGGGCGGAGACCGAGGGCGGCTACAGCCCGGACGGCTTCCTGGCCGGCGTCCTCAACCCGCTGCGCAGCCTGTGGCACTACGAGCAGCAGGTGTGGGACTTCAACACCAACCTCACCTCGCCGCACACCTACCAGTCCAACCCCTGGAGCTGGCTGGTCCAGTCCCGGCCGGTGTCCTACTTCTACGAGTCCCCCTCGCCCGGCCGGGACGGCTGCCCGGCGGACGCGGCCGACAAGTGCGCCCGCGAGGTGCTCGCCCTGGGCACGCCGCTGCTGTGGTGGGCCGCCTGCTTCGCCCTGGTGTACCTGCTGTACCGGTGGGCCCTGCGGCGCGACTGGCGGGCGGGCGCGGTGCTGTGCGCGGTGGCGGCCGGCTACCTGCCGTGGTTCATGTACCAGGAGCGGACGATTTTCGTCTTCTACGCGGTCGTCTTCGTGCCGTTCCTGTGCCTGGCGGTGGCCATGATGATCGGCGCGATCCTGGGGCCGCCCGGGTCCTCGGAGCGGCGCCGGGTGCTGGGCGCGGTCGGCGCAGGAACGCTGGTCCTCCTCATCGCCTGGAACTTCGTCTACTTCTTCCCGATCTACACCGGCCAGGCGATCCCGCTCGACGCGTGGCGGAACCGGATGTGGTTCGACACCTGGATCTAGCCGGATCACTCCCGTCTCATTCCGGCCATCTCGGACGCTGTTGTCCCTCCCGTCCCGTACAGTCGGTCCTGGTTTTGATCAAGTGATCCGAACCTGGGGGAGGGATGGCATATGCGCACTGGCGCGAAGATCGCCATCGGCGGCGTGACCGTCGCGGTGGTGGGGGCGGCCGGACTGGGGGCCTACAACCTGGTGGACGCCGTCGCGGAGGGCGGCGGTCCGGGCGGTGGCCGGACCAAGGCGGCCCCGACCGGGCCACCGACGGCGGGCGAGACCGAGAGAACCGCCCGCGACTTCCTCGCCGCCTGGTCCGCGGGTGACACCGCCAAGGCCGCGGACCTGACCGACGACGCCCAGGCGGCCGGCACCGCCCTGGCCGGCTACCGCGAGACCGCGCACGTCGAGAAGGTGACCTTCAAGCAGGGCGCGGCCAGCGGCACCAAGGTGCCCTACTCCGTCACCGCCGAGGTGGTCCTCGGCAAGCAGCGCTCCACCTGGACGTACGACAGCGCGCTGTCCGTCGTCCGGGGCCGCGGCACCGGACGCCCGCTCGTCGGCTGGCAGCCGGCCGTCGTCCACCCCGATCTCGCGCCCGGCCAGAGCCTGCGCACCGCCGCCACCGGGGCGCCGCCCGTCACCGTCACCGACCGCGACGGCGGCGAGCTCGACCCCAAGGCCTACCCCTCGCTGACCCACCTCCTGCCCGAACTGCGCAAGCGGTTCGGCGAGAAGACCGGCGGCGAGCCGGCCGTCGAGGTGCGGGCGGAGGCTCCCGGAGCCCCGGCGGGCACCGCTCCCCGGACGCTGCACACCGTCTCCCAGGGCAAGCCCGCCAAGCTGCGCACCACCCTCAGCGCCGCCGCGCAGCGCGCCGCCGAGTCGGCCGTCGGCCGGCACACCGACGCCTCCGTCGTCGCCGTCAAGCCCAGCACCGGAGAGATCCTGGCGGTCGCCAACGCCCAGAAGACCGAGTTCAACCCGGCGCTCAACGGGCAGACCGCCCCCGGCTCCACGATGAAGGTCGTCACCGCCGCCATGCTCCTCGAGCAGGGCAAGGCCGCACCGGGCAAGCCGCTGCCGTGCCCCAAGACGGCCACGTACGGCATGACCTTCCACAACGTGGAGGACAGCGAGAACCCCAAGGCCACCTTCGCCCAGGACTTCGCCGCCTCCTGCAACACCGCCTTCATCTCGCTCGCCGGGCGGATCGACGACGCCGCCCTCGCCGGCCACGCGCGCGACGTCTTCGGCCTCGGGCTCGACTGGAAGGTGGGCGTCGGCGCCTTCGACGGCAAGGTGCCCACCGACAGCGGCGCCGGCAAGGCCGCCGCGCTGATCGGCCAGGGCCGGGTGCAGATGAGCCCGCTCAACATGGCCTCGGTGGCCGCCACCGTGCGCAGTGGATCGTTCCGCCAGCCCTACCTGGTGGACCCGTCCCTGGACGACCGGCAGCTCGCCAAGGCCTCCCGCTCGCTGTCGCCGTCCGTCGCCAAGGACCTGCGCTCGATGATGCGGCTGACGGCCGTCTCCGGGACGGGCGCCAAGGCGATGTCCGGGCTCGGCGGGGACATCGGCGCCAAGACCGGCTCGGCCGAGGTCGACAACCAGGCCGCGCCCAACGGGTGGTTCACCGCCTACCGCGGCGACGTCGCCGCGGCCGCCGTCGTCCCGCGCGGCGGGCACGGCGGCGACTCGGCCGGCCCGCTGGTCGCGGCGGTCCTGCGCGCGGGATGACCGCGTGAGTCCGCTCGTCGCCGTCGCGGTGCTCCTCGCCGCGCTGACCCACGCCGCCTGGAACGCCATCGCGCACGGCATCAAGGACCAGCTCCTCGCCTTCACCCTGGTGGGCGGCGGGGGCGCGCTCTGCGGGCTGGCGATGCTGCCGTTCGTCCCGTCGCCCGCCGGCGGCGCCTGGCCGTACCTGGCCGGCTCCGCCGTGCTGCACGTGGTCTACCAGGCCCTGCTGATGCGCTCGTTCACGCTCGGCGACTTCGGGCAGATGTACCCGATCGCGCGCGGCACCGCGCCGCTGGCGGTCACCGCCCTGGCCGCGGTCTTCGCCGGCGAGCTCGCCGACGGGCGGCAACTGGCGGGCGTCGCCGTGGCCTCGGCGGGCCTGGTCGGGCTCGCGCTGTGGGGCATCCGCGGCTCGGGCACCCGGCCGCACTGGGCGGCGATCGGGGCGGCCCTCGCCACGGGGCTCGCCATCGCCGCGTACACGGTCGTCGACGGCCTGGGCGTACGGGCCTCCGGTTCCCCGCTCGGCTACATCGCCTGGCTGATGATCCTGGAGGGCCTGGCGATCCCCGCGTACGCCGTGGCCACGCGGCGCGGCCGCTTCCTGGCGGAGATCCGCCCGTTCGCGGTGCGCGGTCTGCTGGGCGGGCTGCTGTCGGTCCTCGCCTACGGGCTGGTGCTGTGGGCGCAGACCCGGGCGGCGCTCGCCCCGGTGGCGGCGCTGCGCGAGTCGTCGATCCTGGCGGGCGCGGCGATCGGCACGCTTTTCCTGAAGGAGCGGTTCGGCGGGCCGAGGATCGTGGCGGCGGGCGTGATGGTCGTCGGCATCGGCCTGATGCTCCACGTCGGCTGACAGGTCGTCATTCCTCCCCGCTGACGCGCCGCCGCACGGGTGAGGTTCGGCCACCGCGGCGACCGGATCGGGTATCCCTGGCATTTCGTGCCATATGGAGGGATACCGATTCCATGTACATCCGTCAGGCGCGCGTCCGTGAGGCGCTCGGCATCGCCACCGGCGCGGCCACCCTGATCGTCACCTCCGCCGCCACCGGCAGCACCCCGGAGGCCGCCGCTGCCGCGCCGCCCGAGCGGCCGCCCAACACCTTCACCATCGACCGCACCGCCCGCCTCGCCCCGGACGGCACCATCACCCTCACCGGCACCTACCGCTGCACCGTGGTGGCCCAGCCCGCCGGCACCGTCTACGTTGGCAGCAACATCCGCCAGGGCGGCATCACCCACGGAATCGGCGGCTCCGTCGCGGCCTGCGACGGCAAGGAACACCGGTGGCGCAACTCGGCCCTGCCCTACCGCACGCGCTACCGGCCGGGCCCCGCGCGCGCCGACGGCACGCTGATGCAGTTCAAGAAGGACAAGAGCGGGATCCCGCTGCCGCACTTCCTCGCCGTCGCCTCCGAGCGCGACGTCACGCTCGTCCCCGGACGGTAGGCGGGCTCCACGCGCGCGTGACCCTGCGAGGATGGAGGCGTGACTGGAACGCTCGTACTCGCAGGAACCCCCATCGGTGACGTCGCCGACGCGCCCCCGCGGCTGGCCGCAGAGCTGGCCGCGGCCGAGGTGATCGCCGCCGAGGACACCCGTCGGCTGCGCCGGCTCACCCAGGCCCTGGGGGTGCACACCACCGGCCGGGTGGTCTCCTACTTCGAGGGCAACGAGTCGGCCCGTACGCCCGAGCTGGTCGAGGCCCTGACGGGCGGCGCCCGCGTGCTGCTGGTCACCGACGCCGGGATGCCCTCGGTCTCCGACCCCGGCTACCGGCTGGTGGCCGCGGCCGTCGAGCGGGGCGTGAAGGTCACGGCCGTGCCGGGGCCCTCGGCGGTGCTGACGGCGCTGGCCGTCTCGGGCCTGCCGGTGGACCGGTTCTGCTTCGAGGGCTTCCTGCCCCGCAAGGCCGGCGAACGGCTCGGCCGGCTGCGCGAGGTGGCGGACGAGCGGCGCACCCTCGTCTACTTCGAGGCGCCCCACCGCCTCGACGACACGCTCGCCGCGATGGCCGAGGCGTTCGGCGCGGACCGCCGGGCCGCGGTGTGCCGGGAGCTGACCAAGACCTACGAGGAGGTCCGGCGCGGCCCCCTCAAGGAGCTCGCAGAGTGGGCGGCCGAGGGCGTGCGCGGCGAGATCACCATTGTCGTCGAGGGCGCCCCCGAGCGCGGCCCCGCCGAGCTGGACCCCGCCGAGCTGGTCCGCCGGGTGCGGGTGCGCGAGGAGGCGGGCGAGCGCCGCAAGGAGGCCATCGCGGCCGTGGCGGCGGAGGCGGGCCTGCCCAAGCGCGAGGTGTTCGACGCGGTCGTCGCCGCAAAAAATGCCGCGCAAGGGGATAGACCGTAAAGTAAAGGGCTGATCCTCAAAGCAAAAGCTTGGGCATGGCAGCCAACGCCGCAGGGCATGGAGTCGCCAAGTTTGTCCCAATTCGTGGGTCAGGCTGCTGCGCCGTCGAGGGGAAGGGCGTTCCCTGGTTGGGGGACGTCCGATCCCCGAGAGACTTGTCCAGCGGACAAGAGGAGCTGCCATGAGCGAGACCGCAGGAGCCTCCAGCGGAGCCCAAGCCGCCGGGCTCACGCGCCCCGTCGCCGAGCGGGCCGCGGAAGCCCCCGGCACGGCCCACGAGTCCTATGCCTTCACCTGCATGCGCTGCGCCCACGCGTGGGAGCAGTCGTACGAGATACGGCACCACGTCGACGCCAAGGGCGAGCCCTTCGTGACCTACCACGCCGACGGCAAGCGGGTGCCGTCCCCGCTGACCCGCCCGACCTGCGAGAACTGCGGCGAGCACGTGGTGCGCATCATGCGTCCCGGGCAGGTGGCCGTGATCGCCGACGCCCTGCACCTGCCCCGGCCCGACGTCGTGCCCCAGGCGACGACGGGCCCCCTGCAGAACGGCGGCTCCCACGAGCCGCGCGAGGGCCACTGGCACCTGTCGGATCTGTTCAAGCCCTTCCACTTCCACCGCAAGTGAGCCGCCCCCCGGGCGCTCCCTAGAATCGCGTCCATGAAGGACGCTCCCCCGCCGCTCCCGGCACCGCTGAACGTGCCCGTGGCCGACTCCCACACCCACCTGGACATGCAGGACGCCACGGTGGAGGAGGCCCTGGCCAAGGCCGCGTCCGTCGGGGTGACCACGGTGATCCAGGTCGGCTGCGACCTGGCGGGCTCCCGCTGGGCGGCCGGGACGGCCGCCGCGCACGACGCCGTCTGGGCGACCGTGGCCCTGCACCCCAACGAGGCCCCCCGCATCGTCCACGGCGACCCCGACGGCTGGTCCCGCCAGGGCGCCCGCGAGCCGGGCGGGCAGGCGGCCCTGGACGCCGCCCTCGCCGAGATCGACCGCCTCGCCGGGCTGCCGCAGGTCAAGGGGGTCGGCGAGACCGGCCTGGACTACTTCCGCACCGGCCCCGAGGGCATGGCCGCCCAGGAGTACTCCTTCCGGCGCCACATCGACATCGCCAAGCGCCACGGCAAGGCCCTGGTCATTCACGATCGCGACGCCCATGACGACGTCCTGCGGGTCCTGGAGGAGGAGGGCGCGCCCGAGGTCGTCGTCTTCCACTGCTACTCGGGCGACGCGGAGATGGCCAAGGTCTGCGCGGCCAACGGCTACTACATGTCCTTCGCCGGGAACGTCACCTTCAAGAACGCGCAGCACCTGCGCGACGCCCTCGCCGTCGCCCCCCTCGACCTGATCCTCGTCGAGACCGACGCGCCCTTCCTGACCCCCGCGCCGTATCGCGGACGGCCCAACGCGCCCTACCTCATTCCGGTCACGTTGCGCGCGATGGCCGAAACGAAGGGCGTCGACGAGAACGCGCTGGCCACGGCAGTCGCGGCCAATACCGCACGCGCCTTCGGATACTGACCCCCGAAATCGCGACACCGTGTGACTATGCGACTTTGGAGGGTGATGGCGGCTCCGCTACAGTCCCGGGCCTAGCCGGACCAGTGGAGTGTCGTGAGTCATGCACAGGGCAGCCCCCACGCTGCACCCCGCGCCGCGACGGAAGCGCCGCCGTACGACCCGTACGCGCCGCACGATCCGTACGGAACGCGGTACGGGCCGTACGAGGCCTGCCCGCCGCCGTACGCGCCGTACGACGCGTACGAGCCCTTCGGGCAGCACCGGCTCCCCCGGCAGGCCCCGCCCGCCTACGCGGAGCCGGACGCCCTCCACGGCGCCGCCCCGTACGTCCCGGCCCCGGCCGACCCCGTCCCGGACCCGTACGGCCTTCCCGCCCGCAACCCCTACGCGGTCGACATCGCGCTGCCCGACCCCGAACCGGAGGACGAGCCGCCCACCGGCGGCCGCGCCGCCGCCCGCAGGGCCGCCGCGGGCGAGCGCCGCAAGCGCTCCGGCAGTCGCGAGCGCGCCCGCGAGAAGCCCCGCGAACGGTCGCCCGAGCCGCTGCGCCGGCTGCTGCCGCAGGCCCTCGTCGTCGCCTTCCTCGCCGGCGGCACCTCCGCGTTCATCGCCAGCGACAAGGCCGTCCAGCTCAGCGTCGACGGCAAGCCCCGCACCCTGCACACCTTCGCCGGCGACGTCGAGGAACTCCTCGCCGACCAGGGCATGACGGTCGGCGAGCACGACATCGTCGCCCCCGGCCCCCACCACGACCTGGCCTCCGGCGACCGCGTCATCGTCCGCTACGGGCGCCCGGTCGCCCTGACCCTCGACGGCGAGCGCCGCGAGGTGTGGACCACCGCCCGCACCGTCGACGGCGCCCTGCGCCAGCTCGGCGTGCGCGCCGAGGGCGCCTACCTCTCCGCCTCCCGCTCCGCGCCCATCGGCCGCCACGGCCTGGACCTGGACGTGCGCACCGAGCGCACCGTCACCTTCATGGCCGACGGGCGCGAGCGCACCGTGCGGACCAACGCCGCCACCGTCCGCGAGGCCGTCGAGGCCGCCGGCATCACCCTGCACGGCCAGGACACCACCTCCGTCGACCCCGAGAGCTTCCCCCGCGAGGGCCAGACCATCTCCGTCATGCGCATCACCGGCGGCGAGGAGGTCCGCGAGGAGCCCATCGACTACGCCACCGAGCGCCGCGAGGACCCCTCGCTCTACAAGGGCACCGAGGTCGTCGCCCAGCACGGCGAGAAGGGCGTCGAGCGCGTCACCTACGCCCTGCGGACCGTCAACGGCGTCAGGCAGAAACCCAAGAAGATCTCCTCGGAGACCGTCAGACAGCCCCGCACCCAGATCGTCAAGGTCGGCACCAAGGCCCGGCCCACCTCGGTGCAGGGCGCGGACGGGCTCAACTGGTCCGGGCTCGCCCAGTGCGAGGCCGGCGGCCGGTCCCACGCCGTCGACCCCTCCGGCACCTACGGCGGGCTGTACCAGTTCGACGTCCGCACCTGGCACTCCCTGGGCGGCAGCGGCCGCCCCCAGGACGCCTCGGCCGCCGAGCAGACCTACCGGGCCAAGAAGCTGTACGTCAGCCGGGGGGCGAGCCCGTGGCCCGTGTGCGGCCGTAAACTTCACGGGTGAGCTCCAGCCCCAGCACAGACGATTCCGGCGCCCTCCTCGGCCCGGCCGACATCCGCGAACTGGCGACCGCCCTCGGGGTACGCCCCACCAAGCAGCGCGGCCAGAACTTCGTGATCGACGCCAACACGGTCCGGCGCATCGTCCGCACCGCCGAGGTACGGCCCGACGACGTCGTCGTCGAGGTCGGCCCCGGCCTGGGGTCGCTGACCCTGGCCCTGCTGGAGGCCGCCGACCGGGTCACCGCGGTCGAGATCGACGACGTGCTCGCCGCCGCGCTGCCCGGCACGGTCGAGAAGCGCCTGCCCGCGCGCGCCGACCGCTTCGCGCTGGTGCACAGCGACGCCATGCACGTCACCGAACTGCCCGGCCCGGCACCCACCGCGCTCGTCGCCAACCTGCCCTACAACGTCGCCGTGCCCGTCCTGCTGCACATGCTGGACCAATTCCCCAGCATCGAGCGCACCCTGGTCATGGTGCAGGCCGAGGTCGCCGACCGGCTCGCCGCCGCCCCCGGCAACAAGGTCTACGGCGTGCCGTCCGTCAAGGCCAACTGGTACGCCGAGGTCAAGCGGGCCGGCGCGATCGGCCGCAACGTCTTCTGGCCCGCCCCCAACGTCGACTCCGGCCTCGTCTCCCTGGTCCGCCGCGACAAGCCGATCGAGACGACCGCCACCAAGGCCGAGGTCTTCGCCGTCGTCGACGCCGCCTTCGCCCAGCGCCGCAAGACGCTGCGCGCGGCACTGGCCGGCTGGGCGGGCTCCGCCGCGGCCGCCGAGGCCGCGCTGGTCGCCGCCGGCATCTCGCCGCAGGCCCGCGGCGAGGCCCTGACCGTCCACGAATTCGCCGCCATCGCCGAGCAGAAGGGCGCCACCCGGTGACCGCCTCCGTCACGGTCCGCGTACCGGCCAAGGTCAACGTCCAGCTCGCCGTCGGCCCGGTGCGGTCCGACGGCTTCCACGACCTGGCCAACGTCTTCCTGGCCGTCGGGCTCTTCGACGAGGTCACCGTGCGCCCCGCCGACGCGCTGCGCGTCACCTGCGAGGGCCCGGACGCCGGCCAGGTGCCGCTCGACGCGGGCAACCTCGCCGCACGTGCCGCCCTCGCCCTGGCGAAGCGCCACGGACGCGAGGCGAACGTCCACATCCACATCGACAAGAACATCCCCGTCGCGGGCGGCATGGCGGGTGGCAGCGCCGACGGCGCCGCCGCGCTCGTGGCCTGCGACGCCCTGTGGGGCACCGGCGCCTCCCGCGAGGAGATGCTGGAGATCTGCGCGGAGCTGGGCAGCGACGTGCCGTTCAGCCTCGTCGGCGGCGCCGCCCTCGGGCGCGGCCGCGGCGAGCTGCTGACGCCCCTGGAGACCGGCGGCACCTTCCACTGGGTCTTCGCCGTCGCCGACGGCGGCCTGTCCACGCCCGCCGTCTACGCCGAGTGCGACCGCCTGCGCGGCACCGCGGCCGTCCCCGACCCGGAGCCCTCCTCCGCCCTGCTGGCCGCGCTGCGCGCCGGCGACGTGGCGGCCCTGGCCGCCGCGGTCGGCAACGACCTGCAGGAGGCCGCCGTCTCCCTGCGCCCCTCGCTCGCCGCGACGCTGGCCGCCGGCACCGAGGCCGGGGCGCTGGCCGCGATGGTCTCCGGCTCGGGCCCGACGACGGCCTTCCTCGTCGAGGACGAGGCGGCCGCCCGCAAGGTGGCCGACGCCCTGCGCGCCTCCGGCACCTGCCGCGCGGTGCGCGAGACCTCCGGCCCGGTGGCGGGCGCCACCGTGATCTGAGCCCGCCCCGGCACCGCCCTCCCCGACCGGGGTCCGGGGCGCCGGCGGACCGTGGGATCCTGGGGAGAGTCCCACGAAGCTAGGAGCGGCAGCGACATGGCAGCCAACCTCGTCAATCTGGAAGCCGTCGACAAGGTGTACGGCACCCGTGCACTGCTCGACGGCATCTCCCTCGGCGTGAACGAGGGCGACCGGATCGGTGTGGTCGGCCGCAACGGCGACGGCAAGACCACCCTGATCCGCATCCTCGCCAAGCTCGAGGAGGCCGACAAGGGCCGCGTCACCCACGCCGGCCACGTGCGCCTCGGCGTGCTCACCCAGCACGACTCGCTCGACCCGGCCGCCACCGTGCGGCACGAGGTCATCGGTGACATGGCCGACCACGAGTGGGCGGGCAACGCCAAGATCCGCGACGTCCTGACGGGCCTGTTCGGCGGCCTGGACCTGCCGGCCTTCCCGCAGGGGCTCGACACCGTCATCGGCCCGCTCTCCGGCGGCGAGCGCCGCCGCATCGCCCTCGCCAAGCTGCTGATCGCCGACCAGGACCTGATCGTCCTCGACGAGCCCACCAACCACCTCGACGTCGAGGGCATCTCCTGGCTCGCCCGCCACCTGCAGGCCCGCCGCTCGGCGCTGGTGTGCGTCACCCACGACCGGTGGTTCCTCGACCAGGTCTGCACCCGCATGTGGGACGTGCAGCGCGGCACCGTCCACGAGTACGAGGGCGGCTACAGCGACTACGTCTTCGCCCGCGCCGAGCGCGAGCGGATCGCCGCCACCGAGGAGGCCAAGCGGCAGAACCTGATGCGCAAGGAGCTCGCCTGGCTGCGCCGCGGCGCCCCCGCCCGCACCAGTAAGCCGCGCTTCCGCATCGAGGCCGCCAACGAGCTCATCGCCGACGTGCCGCCGCCGCGCGACAGCTCCGAGCTGATGAAGTTCGCCACCTCGCGGCTGGGGAGGACGGTCTTCGACCTGGAGAACGTCACCGTCCAGGCCGGCCCCAAGGCCCTCATCGAGCACCTGACCTGGCAGCTGGGTCCGGGCGACCGCGTCGGCCTCGTCGGCGTCAACGGCGCGGGCAAGACCTCGCTGCTGCGCACCCTCGCCGAGGCCGCCGCCACCGAGGGCGAGAAGCAGCCCGCGGGCGGCAAGGTCGTCGTCGGCAAGACCGTCAAGCTCGCCTACCTCTCGCAGGAGGTCGCCGAACTCGACCCCACCAAGCGGGTCCTCGAGGCCGTGCAGCAGGTCCGCGACCGCGTGGACCTCGGCAAGGGCCGGGAGATGACGGCGGGCCAGCTGTGCGAGAAGTTCGGCTTCACCAAGGAGAAGCAGTGGACGCCGGTCGGCGACCTCTCCGGCGGTGAGCGGCGGCGCCTGCAGATCCTGCGGCTGCTGATGGACGAGCCCAACGTGCTCTTCCTGGACGAGCCGACCAACGACCTCGACATCGAGACGCTGACCCAGCTGGAGGACCTCCTCGACGGCTGGCCCGGCTCGATGGTCGTCATCAGCCACGACCGGTACTTCGTCGAGCGCACCACCGACCGGGTGTTCGCGCTGCTCGGCGACCGGGCGCTGCGGATGCTTCCGCGCGGCCTGGACGAGTACCTGGAGCGGCGTCAGCGGGTGATGGAGGCGGCGGCCGCCGTTCCCGCCGCAGCCCCCGCGGCCGTCAAGGCCAAGCCCGCCGCCGACGCCCGCGCGGCCAAGAAGGAACTGCAGAAGATCGAGCGCCGCCTGGACCGCATCAGCGAGCAGGAGGCCAAGCTCCACGAGCGCATCGCCGAGCAGGCCACCGACTTCGAGGCCGTCGCCAAGCTGGACGCCGAGCTGCGCGAACTGGCCGGTGAGCGCGACGAGCTGGAGCTGCGCTGGCTCGAACTGGCCGACGACGCCTGAGCGCTGCCGAGGGGCGCACGGCGTGACGAGGGCTCCCGCGGGCGCGCAACAGTCTCGTCACGGGCCGGTCTCAGGTGGTGGATACGTCTGAGATCGGCCATTGGGGTGTCGGTGCCGGGTGGTAGAAAGAACACTCGCTCGCCTGCCGCACACTGGCGGGATTCGTGTCCTGGACCCGCGCGTAAAGAGGAAGCTGATGTCACAGCCGCCCCAGCCACCACAGCCACCGCAGGGCCCGCCGGTCCCGCCGGGCGGAGGCTTCGGCGCGCCACAGGACCCTCCCCCCGGCTTCGGCGCCCCGCCGCCCGCGGCTCCGGCCACGCCGCCGGCCCCGCCCGCCGGCCCGCCGACCGTCCCGGCAGCGCCGCCCGCCGCGCCCCCGCAGCCGCCGGCCCAGGCCGGCTACGGCTACCCGCAGACCCCGCCGCCCCCGCCGGGCGCGCCCGCCGGTCCGCCGCCGGCGCCGGGCGGTTACGGCTACCCGGGCCGGCCCGGTGGCGCGGCCCCGGGCCGGGCGGACATGCCCACCCAGGCCTTCGGCGCCGCCCCGCAGGGCCCCGCCCAGCCCGGCTACGGCTACCCGCAGGGCCCGCCGCAGCAGTACGGCATGTACCCGCCCACCACGCCCTTCCCGGGCGTGCCCGGCGGCGCGCCCGACGGCGGCAAGGCCCGGCAGAAGATGATGGTCGTCATCGCGGCCGTGGTCGCCCTCGTGCTGGTCGTCGGCGGTGGCGTCTTCTACTTCGTCACCAAGGGCGACGGCAAGGAGGAAGAGGCCAAGAACGGCGGCTCCAACAGCGGCCAGGGCACCGGCAAGCAGGGCGGCTCCGGCGGCGGTGGCAACGCCGCGCCCAAGACCGTCGAGGGCAAGCTGCTCTTCAGCGTCGAGCAGCCCAAGGTCGACGACCTGGTCAGCGTCAAGGGCATGTGGGTCAGCGACAAGGCCTTCGCCAAGGCCGACGTCTACAAGATCAACGGCTATGGCCTGTCCGGCGGCCCGAAGTGGGAGTACCCGCTCGACGGCGAGCTGTGCTGGGGCTCCAAGCAGACCAGCCCCGACGGCAGGATCGCGCTGCTGGTCAAGGACGGCAAGCCCAGCTCCGAGCACAAGTACGGCGGCCCCTGCACCCAGGTCGTCGTGCTCGACATCAACACCGGCAAGAAGGTCTGGCAGAAGACCGTCAAGGACGGCGACCGGGACGTCAGCTTCGACGAGGTCACCATCGGCGGCGGCACCGTCGCCGCGGGCGGTACCCGGGGCGGCGCGGCCTGGGCGCTGGCCGACGGCAAGGAGCTGTGGAAGCCCAAGCCGGGCGAGAACTGCCGTGACGACGGCTACGGCGGCGGCGGCAAGCTCGTCGCGGTCCGCCGCTGCGGCGACTACTCCAAGCCCCAGATGCTGGTGCAGACCCTCGACGCGGCCTCGGGCTCGGTCAAGTCCGAGTACAAGGTGCCCTCCGGCCTGCAGTACGTGCACGTGGCGTCCACCGACCCGCTGGTCATCGCCGTCGACGCGGGCGACTCCACCGGCAGCGCCGCCTCCGACTTCCTGGTGATCGACGACAGCGCCAAGGACGGCAAGCTGCGCAGCAAGATCTCCACGCAGAACGGCAAGTTCACGCCGAAGTGCCCCGCGACGGACGTCGAGGGCTGCATGCGACTGGCCATCAGCAAGGACACGCTCTACCTGCCCACCGAGGACCACCAGAGCGGCAACGCCCAGCAGGTCGGCCGGGTCAACGAGATCGTCGGGTTCGACCTGGCCACCGGCAACTCCAAGGGCAAGGCCGACGGCGTCGCCGGTTCCACGCTGGTTCCGCTCGGCCTGGACAAGGACGGCTACGCCATCGGGTACCAGGAGCCGACCTACAGGGACGGCGGCAGTGTGGTCCGGATCGATCCCAAGACGTTCAAGACCGATGTGCTGCTGAAGAATCCGGCCTCCTCGGCCGAGACCGAGCGCTCGATCTCGCCCTCCATCCACCAGGGCCTGTGGTCCCAGGGCCGGCTCTACCTGGGCGACAGCTACGCCAACAAGCCCAGCTCGTACAGCACGGGCAAGGAGTACCTCACCATGATCTTCGGCGGAAGCTGATAATGATCGTTTGACGAGCGGCTCGAGCCGTATCCCTGTCCATCGCGCGTACATGCCTGAACGATCCGTTTCAGTCGCGAAGTACACGTGATTGGCAGGGATTTCGGCATTCCGGGGGACTTCTCACCGGTAAGGGGCGCGGAACGTCGAACAAGCGTGTAGCTTCCGGGAGCAAGAGGGTGCCGGGGAGATGTACGCGGGGCGGCAGGCGGCGGCAGCGGGCGACAGGGGGGAAGCGCAAATGGGCGTGCGGCTCATGGTGGTCGACGACCACCGTCTGCTGGCCGAGGCCCTCGCCTCGGCACTGAAGTTGCGCGGCCACCGCGTACTGGCCGCGGCCGCGCCCAGCGCGGGAGCGGCCGACCTGGTGATCAGCCGCGCCCCCGAGGTCTGCCTGCTGGGCACGGCGTCCCCGGCCGAGCCGGGCGCCTTCGACCCGGTCGTCCGCATCAAGCGCGAGCGCCCGCAGGTCGCGGTCGTCGTGCTCGGGCCCGTGCCCAGCCCGCTGGGCATCGCGGCCGCCTTCGCCGCCGGCGCCTCCGGCTACGTACGTCACAACGAGCGCATCGAGGGCGTCGAGCGGGCCATGATGAAGGCCCGCGCGGGCGAGGCCGCCGTCGACCCGCAGCTGCTGCAGGGCTCCTTCGCCGAGCTGCTCAACCCCGCCGCCCAGCCCGACGACGAGGGCGCCCGGCTGCTGCAGCTGCTCACCCCGCGCGAGGTCGAGGTGCTCGTGCGGGTCGCCGAGGGCGAGGACACCCGCCTGATCGCGGCCGGCATGGGGATAGCGCCCAGCACGGCCCGTACGCATGTCCAGCGCGTCCTGATGAAGCTCGGGGTCGGCTCCCGCCTCGAGGCGGCGGCCCTGGCCGCCCGCACGGGCCTGCTGGACCGGGCCACCGGTGGCGGCGACCGCATCCCTCCGCAGCCCGGCCCGCCCCGGGGCACACCGGGCACGCCCTGACGGGTACGGCGCGCCGGTTTCGTCCTGGCGGGTACGACGCGACCGGCCGGCGCACACCGTTGACCGCGCTGTCGGGTCGTGATTCTTTGTGTTCGCTTCTGTGTGGTGGTGGCTGAGGAGGCGGCGTGAAGAAGACGGCGACCCGGCTCGCGGACGGACGCGAACTGCTCTACTACGACTCCCGCGACGACGCCGTGCGCGACGCCGTCGACCTCCGGCCCCTGAGACGGCCCGCCGGCACGAGCGAGATCCGCCGCGATCCGCTGGTCGGCGACAGCGTCGTCATCGCCTCCCACCGCCAGGCGCGCACCCACCACCCGCCGGCCGACAGCTGTCCGCTGTGCCCCTCCCGCGAGGGCCGGCCGACCGAGATCCCCGCCGCCGACTACGAGGTCGTCGTCCTCGAGAACCGTTTCCCCGCCCTGTCCGGCGACGCCGGGCGCTGCGAGGTGGTCTGCTTCACCGCCGATCACGACGCCTCCTTCGCCGACCTCGACGAGGACCGGGCCGCGCTCGTCCTGGCCGCCTGGACCGACCGCACCGCCGAACTGGCCGCCCTGCCCGGAGTGGAGCAGGTGTTCTGCTTCGAGAACCGCGGCCGGGAGATCGGCGTGACGCTCGCTCACCCCCACGGCCAGATCTACGCCTACCCCTTCGTCACCCCCCGCACCGAACGCGTCCTCGCCTCGGTCGCCGGCCACCACGCCCGCACCGGCGGCCGCAACCTCTTCGACGACACCGTGGCCGGCGAGCTGGCCGACGGCCGGCGGACCGTCCTCGACGGCGAGCACTGGGCGGCCTTCGTGCCCCACGCCGCCCGCTGGCCCTATGAGGTGCACCTCTACCCGCGCCGCCGGGTGCCCGACCTGCTCGCCCTCGACGACGCGGCGCGCGCCGAGTTCCCCCGGCTCTACCTGGAGCTCCTGCGGCGCTTCGACCGGATATTCGACGACCGGGGCGGGGAACGCGGCGCGGGGGAACGCGGCACGGGGGAACGCGCCGCGGACCGGCGGCCCACGCCGTACGTCTCCGCCTGGCACCAGGCGCCGTTCCGTCATCCCCACAGGAGTGAATTCGCCCTTCACCTCGAGCTCTTCACCATTCGCCGTTCTGCCGGAAAGCTGAAGTTCCTCGCCGGTTCGGAATCCGGCATGAGCGTGTTCATCAACGATGTGCCGCCCGAGGCCGCGGCCGAGCGACTGCGAGAGGTAGCGAGTCAATGAGCAGCGGAATCAGCAGGAAGTACCTGGTCACGGGCGGTGCGGGCTATGTCGGCAGCGTCGTCGCGGCCCACCTGCTGGCCGCCGGCCACACCGTCACCGTCCTCGACGACCTCTCCACCGGCCACCGCGACGGCGTCCCCGAGGGAGCCGGCCTCATCGAGGGCCGGGTGCAGGACGCCGCCCGGTGGCTGGACCCCTCCTACGACGCCGTCCTGCACTTCGCGGCCTTCTCCCAGGTGGGGGAGTCAGTGGCGGCGCCCGAGGCCTACTGGCGCAACAACGTCGGCGGCACCCTCGAACTGCTCGCCGCCATGCGCGGGGCCGGGGTGCGCACGCTCGTCTTCTCCTCCACCGCCGCCACCTACGGCGAGCCGGCCTCCGTCCCCATCACCGAGGAGGCCCCCACCCGCCCCACCAACCCCTACGGCGCCACCAAGCTCGCCGTGGACCACATGATCACCGGCGAGTGCGCGGCCCACGGCCTGGCCGCCGTCTCGCTGCGGTACTTCAACGTCGCGGGCGCGTACGGGCCTTACGGCGAGCGGCACGACCCCGAGTCGCATCTGATCCCCCTCGTGCTGCGGGTCGCCCTCGGCGAGCGCGAGGCCGTCTCCGTGCACGGGGACGACTACCCGACCCCCGACGGCACCTGCGTGCGCGACTATCTCCATGTCGCCGACCTCGCCGGCGCCCATCTGCTGGCCCTGGGCGCCGCCCGCCCCGGCACCCACCTGATCTGCAACCTCGGCAACGGCAACGGCTTCTCCGTCCGCGAGGTCATCGAGACCGCCCGCAAGGTCACCGGCCACCCCATCCCGGAGACCGCCGGCCCGCGCCGCCCCGGCGACCCGGCCGTGCTGGTCGCCTCCGCCGAACGGGCCCGCGACCTGCTCGGCTGGCGGCCCGAGCGCCCCGACCTGGCCGGGATCATCGCGGACGCCTGGGACTTCGCCCGGCACGGCAGGGCCACCGGGTGAGCGCCCGGCAGGCCGCCCGCTCCTTCCGGACCGTGTACGGCACCGCGTGCGAGGACGTGTGGGAGGCGCCCGGCCGGGTCAACCTCATCGGCGAGTACACGGACGTCAACGACGGCTTCGTGCTGCCCCTCGCCCTGCCGCACCGCACCCGGGTGGCCGCCCGTGCCCGCCGGGACGGGCGGCTGCGGCTGCATTCGGCGGCCGCGCGCGGCGGCGTCGTCGAGCTGCGCGTGGACCGGCTGGCACCCGGGGCCGTCCGGGGGTGGGCCGCGTACCCGGCCGGGGTGCTGTGGGCGCTGCGCGAGGCGGGGTACGACATCGCGGGCGCCGACCTGCACGTGGAGAGCGACGTGCCGGTGGGGGCGGGGCTGTCGTCGTCGGCGGCGCTGGAGGTCGCCACCGCGCTCGCGCTGACCGAGCTGCACGGACGGGCGCCGGACCGCCCCGAGCTGGCCCGGCTGGCACGGCACGCGGAGAACGCCTTCGTGGGTGTGCCCTGCGGGGCCATGGACCAGACGGCGTCGGCCTGCTGCGTCACCGGGCACGCCCTCCATCTCGACACCCGGAGCCTGGCGCACCGCCAGGTCCCCTTCGACCCGGCCGGGTGCGGCCTGGTGCTGCTGGTCGTCGACACCCGGGTGCGGCACGCGCTGGGCGACGGGGCGTACGCCCGGCGGCGCGCGGGCTGCGAGGCGGGCGCGCGTGCGCTGGGCGTGCGCGCCCTGCGCGATGTGCCCCATGACCAACTGGACGCCGCCCTGGGCGCGCTGGGCGATGACGCGGCGCTTCGGGCGCTCGTGCGCCACGTCGTCTCCGAGAACCACCGCGTGGCGGCCGTGGCCGCGCTCCTGGACGCGGGGGACGTCCGCGCCGCCGGCCCGCTGCTGACCGCCGGGCACGCCTCGCTGCGCGACGACTTCGCGGTCTCCTGCCCCGAGCTGGATCTGGTGGTCGCGGCCGCGCTCGCGGCGGGCGCGCTCGGCGCCCGGATGACCGGGGCCGGCTTCGGGGGTTCGGCCCTGGTGCTGGCCGAGGAGGCGGCCGCCGGGGAGGTGGAGCGGGCGGTCACCGGCGCCTTCGCGGCGGCCGGCCACCGTGCCCCGCGCGTCTTCGCGGCGACCCCGGGCGACGGCGCGCGCCGGTCGGGTCAGGACGGGCAGCAGGACGGGCAGCAGGACGTGCAGCAGGACGGGGAGCGGAACGAGCAGCGGAACTGAGCCGGAACCACATCACGTCGTTCCGAGTCGTTCACCGCCCCAATACTGAACATAAAGCTCACGATAAACACCCGGGTCAGGCAGTTTTGCCAATCGCCTTCCGTCGCCGGACCCCGGCCGTACCCTGATGCACAGCGTCGGTGGGGGCCGACGCTGATCAGGGGGCGAGACAGGCAGGTACGACGCCCGGGGCGGGGTGGTTGTCAGGGCACGGCGGCGGCCGTGCGCGCGTGGCGGCCCCGGTTCGGGCGCCGTACCCGCACTGCCCTCGCCTTCCGGGACATGGGGGTGGTTGTGGCACGAATTCGGGTACTGGTGGTCGACGACCACCGCATCTTCGCCGAGTCGCTCGCCGCCGCCCTCGCGGCCGAGCAGGACGTGGACGTCTCGGCGGCCGGCAGCGGGCCGGCGGCGCTGCGCGCGCTGGAGCGCGCGGCGGGTGAGGGGCGGCGCTTCGACGTGCTGCTGATCGACGCCGATCTCGGCACGGTGGGTCCGGACGCCGCACAGGTCCCGGGCCAGCCGAGGGGGCCGGGCGGCCAGGACGGTCACGGGCCGCCCGAGGGCACGGTGGACGGGATCTCGCTGGTGGCCAGGGTGCGCTCGGGCCACCCGGGCGTGCGCACGGTGGTGCTGGCCGAGCGCGACGACCCCCGGCGGGCGGCGGCCGCACTGCAGGCCGGCGCCGGCGGCTGGGTCGCCAAGGACTGCTCGCTCTCGCGGCTGCTGGCGGTGATACGCGGTGTGCTGCGGGACGAGACGCATCTGCCGCCCGCCCTGCTGACGGGCGTCCTGCGCGAGCTGACGGCCGCGCGCAAGCACCGCACGGAGAGCGAACGGCTGGTGGAGTCGCTCACCCCGCGCGAGCGCGAGGTGCTGCGCTGCATGGTGGCCGGGCTCGGCCGCAAGGCCGTGGCCGAGCGGCTCTACCTCTCCCCGCACACGGTCCGTACCCATATGCAGAACGTGCTGGGCAAGCTGGGCGTGCACTCCACGCTGGCCGCGGTGGCGCTGGCCCGGCGGGCCGGGGTGGGCCCGGTGGACCTAGCCGGGGACGTTGTCGAACGGGGCGGTCAACTGGCGTAGCAGGCCCGCCAGTTCGCCGCGCCGGTCGGGGGAGAGCTCGGCGAGGATCGCCCGCTCCTGGGCCAGCAGCCCGGCGAGCGCCTGGTCGGCGCGGTCCCGCCCCTCGGCGGTCAGCCGGACGAGCACACCGCGCCGGTCGCTGGGGTCGGGCTCGCGCTGAACGAGGCCCTTCTTGGCGAGCCGGTCGATGCGGTTGGTCATGGTGCCCGAGGTGACCAGGGTCTGGGTCAGCAGCTGGCCCGGGGAGAGCTGGTAGGGCGCACCGGCCCGGCGCAGCGCGGTCAGGACGTCGAACTCCCAGGGCTCGAGCTCGTGCTCGGCGAAGGCGAGCCGCCGGGCCCGGTCCAGGTGACGGGCGAGTCTGCTGACGCGACTGAGCACTTCGAGTGGTTCCACGTCGAGGTCGGGGCGCTCTCGGCGCCACGCCGCGACCAGCCGATCGACCTCGTCCTCCATGCGATCAGTGTAGTAGGTCTGTCGACATGAAGTCTCTTGACGTCAAGAGATGATCAGGAGGGGCGCCCGGAGGCGCCCCTCACCACGCACCGCGCCCGGTCAGCTCCTGCGGTGCCCGACCAGCCGCGGCTTGGCCTCCAGGCCGTCCAGCCCGTGCCAGGCCAGGTTCACCAGGTGCGCCGCCACCTCGGCCTTCTTCGGCTTGCGCACGTCCAGCCACCACTGACCCGTCAGCGCCACCATGCCCACCAGCGCCTGCGCATAGAGCGGGGCCAGCTTCGGGTCGAAGCCCCGGGCCTTGAACTCCAGGCCCAGGATGTCCTCCACCTGGGTGGCGATGTCGCTGATCAGCGACGCGAACGTGCCCGTCGACTGGGCCACCGGCGAGTCGCGCACCAGGATGCGGAAGCCGTCCGTGGACTTCTCGATGTAGTCCAGCAGGGCGAACGCCGCCTGCTCCAGCAGCTCGCGCGGGTGGCCCGCCGTCAGCGCGCCCGTCACCATGTCCAGCAGCTGCCGCATCTCGCGGTCCACGACCACCGCGTACAGCCCCTCCTTGCCGCCGAAGTGCTCGTAGACCACCGGCTTGGAGACCCCGGCCTTCGCCGCGATCTCCTCCACCGACGTGCCCTCGAAGCCCCGCTCGGCGAACAGCGTGCGACCGATGTCCAGCAGCTGCTCACGACGCTCCGCGCCGGTCATCCGCACCCGGCGGGGCCGGGCCCGGCGCGGGGCAGGAGGCAGGTCCTTGTCACTGGTGGTATTGCTGTCGATCGCCACGCTGTCAATCATGCCGCGTGAACGGCATCGCCCTTCCCCTGGGAATTCCGCTTCGACTCGATCCGGCCCGCGTTCGGCCAGCGCACGTCGTACGCCCAGCCGGCCTTCTCGAACCACCGGATGATACGGGCGCTGGAGTCCAGCTGCCCCCTCAGCACCCCGTGCCGCGCCGACGTCGGGTCCGCGTGGTGCAGGTTGTGCCACGACTCACCGCACGAGAGCACCGCCAGCCACCACACGTTGCCCGAGCGGTCCCGCGACTTGAACGGACGCTTGCCCACCGCGTGGCAGATGGAGTTGATCGACCACGTCACATGGTGCAGCAGCGCCACCCGCACCAGCGAACCCCAGAAGAACGCCGTCACCGCCCCCTGCCACGACCACGTCACCAGACCGCCGACCAGCGGCGGCAGCAGCAGCGAGACCGTCGTCCACAGCACGAACTGGCGCGAGACCGCGCGGATCGCCGGGTCCTTGATCAGATCCGGCGCGTACTTCTGCTGCGGCGTCTGCTCCGCGTCGAACATCCAGCCCACATGGGCCCACCACAGGCCCTTCAGCAGGGCCGGCACGCTCTCGCCGTACCGCCACGGCGAATGCGGGTCGCCCTCGGCGTCGGAGAACTTGTGGTGCTTGCGGTGATCCGCCACCCAGCGCACCAGCGGACCCTCCACCGCCAGCGAACCCATCACGGCCAGCGCGATCCGCAGCGGCCGCTTCGCCTTGAAGGCACCGTGCGTGAAATAGCGGTGGAAGCCGATCGTGATGCCATGGCAGCCGATGTAGTACATCGCCACCATCAGGCCCAGATCCAGCCAGCTCACACCCCATCCCCAGGCCAGCGGGACGGCGGCCACGAGCGCGATGAACGGAACGGTGATGAAGAGCAGCAGCGTGATCTGCTCGATCGAACGCTTGCTGTCGCTTCCCAGCGTGCCGGCGGGCAGCGGGGTCTCCTGGGCCTTCGGCGCGTCTTCGATCACGTCGGGGCTTGCAGTCATGGGGATCCCTTATGGGGTTCGGAGCTTGGCTACGGCTTCGTGGCTACGGTTCCGTAACCTACGGCTTCGTAAGTATGGCAGGGCTCGGGCACCGGGCAAGAGGCCGCAGGCAACCGCGCGTCGTACGGCGACCTATGCTGGGGGCGTCGGACAGCGCGGTCCGCCACCCCTCCAGACGTGCTCAGAACCTCTGCAAGGAGCTGCACCTGTGAGCAGTGCCGACCACACCAGCCTCGCCGCCGGAGCCCCGCAGACGCCCGCCGGCGAGACCGAAGCACGGCGCAGCGCCGCCCTGCGCGCCGACATCCGCCGTCTCGGGGACCTCCTCGGCGAGACCCTCGTCCGCCAGGAGGGTGACGAACTCCTCGACCTCGTCGAGCGCGTCCGGGCCCTGACTCGCACCGACGGCGAAGCCGCCGCCGAACTGCTGAGCACCACCGACCCGGAGACCGCCGCCAAGCTGGTACGGGCCTTCTCCACCTACTTCCACCTGGCCAACGTCACCGAACAGGTGCACCGCGGCCGCGAGCTGCGCGCCAAGCGCGACGCCGAGGGCTCGATCCTCGCCCGCACCGCCGACCAGCTCAAGGAAGCCGACCCCGAGCACCTGCGGCAGACCGTGGAGAACCTCGGCGTACGGCCCGTCTTCACCGCCCACCCCACCGAGGCCGCCCGCCGCAGCGTCCTCAACAAGCTCCGCCGCATCGCCGAGCTCCTGGAGACCACCAACACCGGCACCGGCGACAAGCGCCGCACCGACCTGCGCCTGGCCGAGAACATCGACCTGCTCTGGCAGACCGACGAACTGCGCGTCGCCCGCCCCGAGCCCACCGACGAGGCCCGCAACGCCATCTACTACCTCGACGAGCTGCACGCGGGCGCCGTCGGCGACGTCCTGGAGGACCTGGCCGCCGAGCTCGACCGCGTCGGCGTCACCCTGCCCGCCGCCACCCGCCCGCTGACCTTCGGCACCTGGATCGGCGGCGACCGCGACGGCAACCCCAACGTCACCCCCCAGGTCACCTGGGACGTGCTGATACTGCAGCACGAGCACGGCATCACCGACGCCCTCGAGCTCGTCGACGTGCTGCGCGGCGCCCTGTCCAACTCCATCCGCAACAGCGGCGCCACCGAGGAACTCCTCACCTCACTGCAGCGCGACCTCGAACTGCTGCCCGAGATCAGCCCCCGCTACAAGCGGCTCAACGCCGAGGAGCCCTACCGGCTCAAGGCCACCTGCATCCGCCAGAAGCTCGTCAACACCCGCGAACGCCTCGCGAAGAACACCCCCCACCAGGAGGGCCGCGACTACCTCGGCACCGGCGAACTCCTCGCCGACCTCCAGCTGATCCAGGACTCCCTGCGCGCCCACCGCGGCCGCCTCATCGCCGACGGCCGCCTCGAGCGCGCCCTGCGCACCCTGTCCGCCTTCGGCCTGCACCTGGCCACCATGGACGTCCGCGAACACGCCGACGCCCACCACCACGCCCTCGGCCAGCTCTTCGACCGCCTCGGCGAGGAGTCCTGGCGCTACACCGACATGCCGCGCGACTACCGCCGCAAGCTCCTCGCCAAGGAACTGCGCTCACGCCGCCCGCTGGCCCCCAGCCCCGCCCCGCTCGACGCCGCCGGCGCCAAGACCCTCGGCGTCTTCCACACCGTCCGCGAAGCCCTGGAGAAGTTCGGCCCCGAGGTCGTCGAGTCGTACATCATCTCCATGTGCCAGGGCGCCGACGACGTCTTCGCCGCCGCCGTCCTCGCCCGCGAGGCCGGCCTGGTCGACCTGCACGCCGGCTGGGCGAAGATCGGCATCGTCCCCCTGCTGGAGACCACCGACGAGCTCAAGGAAGCCGACCGCCTCCTCGACGAGATGCTCGCCGACCCCTCCTACCGGCGCCTGGTCGCCCTGCGCGGCGACGTCCAGGAGGTCATGCTCGGCTACTCCGACTCCTCCAAGTTCGGCGGCATCACCACCTCCCAGTGGGAGATCCACCGCGCCCAGCGCCGCCTGCGCGACGTCGCCCACCGCTACGGCGTACGACTGCGCCTCTTCCACGGCCGCGGCGGCACCGTCGGCCGCGGCGGCGGCCCCACCCACGACGCCATCCTCGCCCAGCCCTGGGGCACCCTCGAGGGCGAGATCAAGGTCACCGAGCAGGGCGAGGTCATCTCCGACAAGTACCTCATCCCCGCCCTCGCCCGCGAGAACCTCGAGCTGACCGTCGCCGCCACCCTGCAGGCCTCCGCCCTGCACACCGCGCCCCGCCAGTCCGACGAGGCCCTCGCCCGCTGGGACGCGGCCATGGACACCGTCTCCGACGCCGCCCACAGCGCCTACCGCCGCCTGGTCGAGGACCCCGACCTCCCCGCCTACTTCTTCGCCTCCACCCCCGTCGACCAGCTCGCCGAGCTCCACCTCGGCTCCCGGCCCTCCCGCCGCCCCGACTCCGGCGCCGGCCTCGACGGACTGCGGGCCATCCCCTGGGTCTTCGGCTGGACCCAGTCCCGGCAGATCGTCCCCGGCTGGTTCGGCGTCGGCTCCGGCCTCAAGGCCGCCCGCGAAGCCGGCCTGGACACCGTCCTGGACGAGATGCACGACCACTGGCACTTCTTCCAGAACTTCCTGTCCAACGTCGAGATGACCCTCGCCAAGACGGACCTGCGCGTGGCGCAGCACTACGTGGACACGCTGGTGCCGGAGGAGCTCAAGCACGTCTTCGACGTGATCAAGGCGGAGCACGAGCTGACCGTGCGGGAGGTGCTGCGCATCACGGGGGAGGACGAGCTGCTGGCCGCGAGCCCGGTGCTGCGCCAGACGTTCCACATCCGGGACGCCTACCTGGACCCGATCTCGTACCTGCAGGTCACGCTGCTCGACCGGCAGCGCCGTGCCGCCGAGCGGGGCGAAGCCCCCGACCCGCTGCTCGCCCGCGCCCTGCTGCTGACCGTGAACGGCGTGGCGGCGGGCCTGCGCAACACCGGCTGACGCGGACCCGGACATGACGGTGCCCCCGTGCCGACAACGGCACGGGGGCACCCCCACGTCTCAGCTGTTGTACGTCCCCTGCGCCCGCTCCAGGCCGTCCACGATCAGCGTCTCCACCGCATCGGCGGCCCGGTCCACCTCGAACGCCAGCTCCTTGCGCTCCGTGGACGAGAAGTCCTTCAGCACGAAGTCCGCAACCTGCATCCGGCCCGGCGGACGACCGATCCCGAACCGCACCCGGCAGTAGTCCGGACCCATCGCCTTCGTGATCGACTTCAGACCGTTGTGGCCGTTGTCGCCACCACCCAGCTTCAGCCGCAGCTGCCCGAAATCGATGTCCAGCTCGTCATGGACCGCGACGATCCGCTCCACCGGCACCTTGTAGAAGTCCCGCAGCGCAGCCGTCGGCCCACCCGACAGATTCATGAACGACATCGGCTTGGCCACCACCACCCGGCGGCTCGACGGACCCGGCGCACCCAGCCGGCCCTCCACCACCTGCGCCCGCGCCTTGTGCGCCTTGAACTTCGCCCGCATCCGCTCCGCCAGCAGGTCGGCCACCATGAAACCGACGTTGTGGCGGTTGCCCGCGTACTCGGCACCGGGGTTGCCCAGGCCGACGATCAGCCAGGGGCTCGAGTCGTCCGTCATCCGCATATCTCCTTCATAGCCAACCGCCGCCCCGCTCCGGTGGAGCGGGACGGCGGTCGCAAAGAAAAACCCGTAAAGGGGCCAGGATCAGGCCTCGGCGCCCTCGGCCGGAGCCTCCACCGAACCGGCGACGACGTGCAGCACGACGGCGTCGGCGTCAACGGCCAGCTCGACACCGGCCGGCAGGACGACGTCCTTGGCCAGGACGGAGGCACCGGCCTCCAGGCCCGCGATGGAGACGGTGACGGCCTCGGGGATGTGCGTGGCCTCGGCCTCGACCGGCAGGGCGGTCAGGGTGTGCTCGAGCAGGTTGCCGCCCGGGGCCAGGTCACCCTCGGTGTGGACCGGAACCTCGACGGTGACCTTCTCGCCACGCTTGACGACCAGCAGGTCGACGTGCTCGAGGAAGCCCTTCAGCGGGTCACGCTGGACCTGCTTGGGGATGACGAGCTCGTTGCGGCCCTCGACGTCCAGGGACAGCAGGACGTTCGGGGTCTTCAGCGCCATCATCAGGTCGTGGCCCGGCAGGGACACGTGAACCGGCTCGGCACCGTGGCCGTAGATGACACCCGGGACCTGGGCCTCGCGGCGGATGCGGCGGGCGGCGCCCTTGCCGAAGTCGGTACGGACGGCAGCGGCGAGCTTGATCTCGGCCATGGTGCACTCCTCGTGAACAGTTGTAGTGGACGGTCACCCGGCCCACGACAGGCCTGCTACGAAGAGCGCGTCGATAACGGACCGCCGCACACTGCGTCCTGAAACGCGGTGCGGCCTCCCTCGCCGAGCAACTCGAAGAGTCTACCCGGCGGGGAGGCCGCCCAGAAATCGATCAGTGAATGATCGTTACGGCAGGAGCGAGAATACTCAGCCCAGCTCGTCGAAGAGGCTCGTGACCGAACCGTCCTCGAACACCTCGCGCACGGCACGGGCGATCGTCGGAGCGATCGACAGCACCGTGATCTTGTCCAGCTCGAGCTCGTTCGGGGTGGGCAGGGTGTTCGTGAACACGAACTCGCTCACCTTCGAGTTCTTCAGCCGGTCCGCGGCCGGGCCCGAGAGCACACCGTGCGTCGCCGTCACGATGACGTCCGCCGCACCGTGCGCGAACAGGGCGTCCGCCGCCGCGCAGATCGTGCCACCGGTGTCGATCATGTCGTCGACCAGGACACATACCCGGCCCTTGACGTCACCCACGACCTCGTGGACCGTGACCTGGTTCGCCACGTCCTTGTCACGCCGCTTGTGCACGATCGCCAGCGGCGCGCCCAGACGGTCGCACCAGCGGTCGGCCACGCGCACCCGGCCGGCGTCCGGGGAGACCACGGTCAGCTTGTCGCGGTCGACCTTCGCGCCCACGTAGTCCGCGAGGATCGGCAGCGCGAACAGGTGGTCCACCGGGCCGTCGAAGAAGCCCTGGATCTGGTCCGTGTGCAGGTCGACCGTCAGGATGCGGTCGGCGCCCGCGGTCTTCATCAGATCCGCGATCAGACGGGCCGAGATGGGCTCACGGCCGCGGTGCTTCTTGTCCTGACGGGCGTAGCCGTAGAACGGCAGGATCACGGTGATGCTCCGGGCCGAGGCCCGCTTCAGAGCATCGATCATGATCAGCTGCTCCATGACCCACTTGTTGATCGGAGCGGTGTGGCTCTGCATCAGGAAGCAGTCGGCGCCACGGGCCGACTCCTGGAAGCGAACGTAGATCTCGCCGTTGGCGAAGTCGAATGCCTTGGTCGGGACGAGAGAGACGCCCAGCTGGTGCGCGACCTCCTCGGCAAGCTCGGGGTGGGCGCGGCCGGAGAAGAGCATCAGCTTCTTCTCGCCGGTCGTCTTGAACCCGGTCACAGCACATTCTCCTTGGATGTCGCTTTGTGTGCGCTTATCACGGTACGCCCCGCACGGCGTGCCGGTGTCACGGTCACTGGTCGCCGTCGGTCTCCCGGCGAGCTGCGGAAGCGGCCTGCGCGGCAGCACTTCCCGGGCGCTTACGGGCCACCCAACCCTCGATATTCCGCTGCTGGCCACGGGCGACAGCGAGCGAACCCGGGGGCACATCCTTGGTGATGACCGAGCCGGCGGCGGTGTACGCGCCGTCCCCGATCGTGACCGGAGCCACAAACATGTTGTCCGATCCGGTACGGCAGTGCGAGCCGATCGTGGTGTGGTGCTTGTTCACACCGTCGTAGTTCACGAAGACGCTCGCCGCGCCGATGTTGCTGTACTCGCCGATCGTCGCGTCGCCCACGTACGACAGGTGCGGCACCTTCGTGCCCTCGCCGATCTCGGCGTTCTTCATCTCGACATAGGCGCCGGCCTTCGACTTCGCGCCCAGGCGCGTACCGGGCCGCAGATAGGCGAACGGGCCCACGTTCGCGCCCTCGCCGATGACGGCGGAGTCGGCGACCGTGTTGTCCACACGGGCGCCCGCGAGGACGGCGGTGTCCGTCAGTCGGGTGTTCGGCCCGACCTCGGCACCGGTGGCCACATGCGTGGCGCCCAGCAGCTGGGTGCCCGGCTGCACGAGCGCGTCCGGCTCGAACGTCACGGTGACGTCCACCCAGGTCGTGGCCGGGTCGACGACGGTCACGCCGCTCATCATGGCGGCGTGCAGCAGCCGGTCGTTCAGCAGCCGGCGCGCCTCGGAGAGCTGCACCCGGTTGTTGATGCCCAGAATCTCCCGGTGGTCCGCGGCGACGGCCGCGCCCACCCGGTGCCCGGCCTCGCGCAGGATGCCCAGCACGTCGGTGAGGTACTCCTCACCCTGGCTGTTGTCCGTGCGGACCTTGCCGAGCGCGTCCGTGAGCAGCTGCGCGTCGAAGGCGAAGACGCCGGAGTTGATCTCGCGGATCGCCCGCTGGGCGTCGGTGGCGTCCTTGTGCTCGACGATCGCGGTCACCGCGCCCGTCGCCTCGTCGCGCACGATGCGCCCGTAGCCGGTGGAGTCCGGCACCTCGGCGGAGAGCACGGTGACGGCGTTGCCGTCGGCGGCGTGGGTGTCGGACAGGCGCTTCAGCGTCTCGCCGGTCAGCAGCGGGGTGTCGCCGCAGACGACGACCACGGTGCCGTCGAGGGCGATGCCGCTGTTCGACAGCTCCTCCAGGCCCATGCGCACGGCGTGGCCGGTGCCGTTCTGCTCGTACTGGACGGCGGTGCGGACGCCCGGGTCGATCTCGGCCAGGTGCGCGGAGACCTGCTCGCGGGCGTGGCCGACGATGACGACGAGGTGCTCGGGGTCCAGCTCACGGGCGGCGGCGACGACGTGCCCGACGAGGGAGCGGCCGCAGATCGCGTGCAGGACCTTGGGGGTCGCCGACTTCATGCGGGTGCCCTCACCCGCTGCGAGGACGACGACGGCTGCCGGGCGGTTGGCGCTCACGGGTGTGCCCTTCGGCTTCGAGGGGGTGGACACCCGCAGGATACCGGGGCGTAAGAGGGGGGAAACGCGCACGGGTCCTGACCTGGGAGGTCAGGACCCGCTGTCAGGGCTCCCGGGGAAGGAATCGAACCCTCATTCAATGAACCAAAATCATTTGTCCTGCCATTAGACGACCCGGGATAGTTCGCCCACTTTGTCCAATTTGCTTGATCGGACCGACGTGCAGAGACCACTATGCCGTACCCCCGGCCTTCGATGCGACGGTACCGGCGGGCCTCGTCCGCGAACGCGAAACGGTGCCGGTTCCGCCCCCGTTCCCGCGCGCTCCGTGCTGTCGTGCGCACCGGAAATCCGGTGGCACCCGCCCGTAGTCTGGGTGGTATGACCACAACGGGGGCAATCGCGGAGGCGGGCGCGCGGGGCGCGCCTGTGGGGGCGTGGTGGTGGGTGCGGCGGCGGAGTCTGGTGCTGGACGTGGTGCTGGCCGTGGTGTCGGCGCTGGAGTGCGCCGTGGAGGGTGTGAGCTTCGCGCAGGAGGCGGGGCTGCCGGGGGTGCTCGGGGGGCTGGTGGGGGTGCCGGCGGGGGCGTCGCTGCTGTTGCGGCGGCGGTGGCCGGTGGCCGTGGTGCTGGTGTCGATAGCGATCCTGCCGGCCGAGATGGGTGTGCTGCTGGGCATCGTGTCGATGTACACGCTGGCCGCGTCGGAGGTGCCGCGCCGGATCATCGCGGTGCTGGCGGGCGCGTCCCTGGTGGGGACGCTGATCGTGACGTTCGCGCGGTTCCACCGGGACATGGCGCAGGACGGCTACCGGCCGGGGTTCTGGCTGATGTGGGGGTTCTCGGTGGTGATGGCGCTGGGCCTGACGGCTCCGCCGGTGCTGCTGGGGCTGTACGTGGGGGCCAGGCGGCGGCTGGTGGAGAGCCTGCGGGAGCGGGCGGACGGACTGGAGCGTGAGCTGTCGCTGCTGGCGGAGCGGGCCGAGGAGCGGGCGGTGTGGGCCCGTAACGAGGAGCGCACGCGGATCGCGCGGGAGATGCACGACGTGGTGGCGCACCGGGTGTCGCTGATGGTGGTGCACGCGGCGGCGTTGCAGGCGGTGGCGCTGAAGGACCCGGAGAAGGCGTCGCGGAACGCGGCGCTGGTGGGCGACATGGGCCGGCAGGCGCTGACGGAGCTGCGCGAGATGCTCGGTGTGCTGCGGACGTCGTCGGACGGGGCGCCGGCGCGGCCGCAGGGTGCCGTGGAGTCCGAGCGGCTGGCGGCGGTGGCTTCGGCCGCTTCGGCGCGGGTCCGGGTGGCCGCGGGCGGCGGCGGTGCCGATTCCGGGGACGGCGGGCCGTGTCTGGACGGTCTGGAGGGTCTGGTCGGGCAGTCCCGGGAGGCCGGGATGGTGGTGGAGCTGACGGTGATGGGGGAGGAGCGTTCGTACCCGCCGGAGGTGGAGCAGACGGCGTACCGGGTGGTGCAGGAGGCGCTGACGAACGTGCACAAGCACGCTCCGGGTGCGAAGGCGCTGGTGCGTCTGGCGCATCGGGAGGCGGAGGTGGCGCTGCAGGTGGAGAACGGTCCCTCGGATGCCGGTGCGGATGCGGGTCCGGGGCTGCCCAGTGGCGGGAACGGCCTGGTGGGGATGCGGGAGCGGGTGGCGGCGCTGGGGGGTGTGTTTGTCTCCGGTCCGACGGATGCGGGGGGTTTCCGGGTGTCGGCGGTGATACCGGATGCCGGTGTGCGGCGCGTCTAGCGGTGTGGCGTGGGGGCCGCCGTCCGGTGGCGGTCCCCGGGGCGCGTCCTAGGCGGGGCCGGAGGCGGTGAGGCGTGAGGGGCGGGTTCCGGTGACGAGTGCGCCGATGGCGTGATCGATGTCGGAACCGAGGTACCAGTCGCCGGTGTGGTCGAGGCTGTAGACGCGGCCGTGTGCGTCGATGACGAGGAGGGCCTGTCCGTCCATTTCCTGGCCGAGCGGGCTGACCTCGGTGCCCAGTGCGCGGCCGAGGTCGGCGACGGTGCGGGCGAGGTGGAGGCCGTGCAGGGGGTCGATGTGGAACGGCGTGGGGGCGATGTGACGGCCGGGTCCGGGCGGGGTGATGTGCAGGCCGCCGAATTCGGCCCAGGCCTCGACGGCGGCGGGGAAGACGGTGTGCCGGTGGCCGGCGGGGGAGAGGTGGGCGCGCAGGGCGTCGGCCCAGTTCTCGGCGGCTTTGATGTCCCAGCGGCCGGGTTGCCAGCCGGCCTCGCGCAGGGCGGCGTCGACGGCGACGGGGAAGCGGGTGGCGGCGGTGCGGTCGAATGCGCGCATCGGTGGTGGTCAGTTCCTGCCGTTGGTCGGGGCGCCGGGGTCGACGGTCCGTACGCCGAAGTGGGCCAGGAGTGCGGTGCAGGAGCGGCAGGGCGGTGCGTAGGCGCCGTGGCGGGGGTCGCCGTCCTCGCGGATGTGGCGGGCGGTCAGTTTGGACTGCTTGAGGGCGCGGCGGGCCTCCCCGTGGGTGAGGGGTTTGCGGGCGGCGCGTTTGCTGCGGCCGGTCTCGAAGCCGGTGAGGTAGCGGGTGAGGAGCACGGCCTCGGGACATCGTCCGGTGAAGCGTTCGCGGCGGTCGGCGGTGAGGGTGTCGAGGAAGTCCTGGACGAGGGGGTGGAGTCTGGGCGGTTGGTCCGACTTGCCCGCGGTGCAGGTGAGGGTCTCGCCGCGGACGGAGAGCGCGGCGGCGACGGCGGGCAGGATGCCGTCGCGGCGGTGGAGCAGGGCGGGCGGCCGGTCGGCGTCCTCGGTGGCGCTCCAGGTGAGCCGGGGGTCGCCGGGGGTGCCGCTGCCGGTGTGCCGGTCCTGAGTGGTGTGCATGGTGCCTCTTCCCTCCCGTGCAATCCCCCTGTTGCGGGGATCAGACTGCCAAATGGGGTGGCCGGTGTGAAAGCCAGGTCTGTTTTGGGTGATACCGGTGTGTCGAATGATCACTGTGGGGTTACGAGTTGTCGCGGGGCGGCGCCCGCCGGGGCTCGTAAGTGGTGGGGTTCGTACGCATCTGCAAGCGTGTGCGCGTCTCGCGCGCGGCCGGGGCCGGGCGGCGGCGGGGCCCCCGTCCGGTGGCACCGCATAGGCTGTCGCCCACGAGTGTTCCCGGCGTCCGCCGCATGTCCGGGTCTTCAGTAGTCCTGTAGGAGACACAGTCAGCAGGGGGCTTCCGCCATGACGACAGGTCGGCTCGGGCAGCAAGCCGCGCCACCGAACGCGGCCTACGCGGGGCAGGTCGTGCACTTTCCGGATCCGGTCCGGCGCGGCCGCCATCCCAAGGGGGTGCGCGTCGACGACCGGGGCTTCCCGGACTTCTCGCCGTACGCCCGCGCCGCCGCGGAGATCGCGGAACCGCCGGAGGGGTTCGGCGTGGACGAGCTGCGGCTGACCGACTACGTGTCGGCCAACGCCGCCCAGCACGCCGCGGGCCACGAGCTGTGGGCCAACCTGTCGCCGGTGGCCACGCCGCACGGCTGGACCTGGCACCACGTCGCCGGCACGCGCCGGCTGGAGCTGGTGCCCGCCGAGGTCAAGGCGCTGCTGCGGCATCACGGCGGGCTGGCGTCCGCCGCCGTGGACCAGGACAAGCGCGGCACCCGCCCGCTGCAGGAGACCCGCCCGGTGCACTTCGCGCTGCCGCACCGGGGTCTGCCGGTCACCGAGGAGCAGGTGCAGGGCGTCGAGGAGGACCTGGGCTACCGGCTGCCGGGCGCCTACCGCGCGTTCCTGAAGGCCGCCGGCGGCTGCGCCCCGGTGGGCGCTGCGCTCGACGCGGAGCTGGGCCTGCTGCTGGACCAGCCGTTCTTCACCGTGCGCGACGAGGCGGCCGTCAACGACCTCGTCTACATCAACAAGTGCCTGCGCGATCACTTCACCAAGGACTACCTGGGCGTGGCCTTCGTGCAGGGCGGCGTGCTGGCGGTGAAGGTCAAGGGCGAGGCGATCGGCTCGGTGTGGTTCTGCCCGTACGACGACGCCCGCGACCGCGACGGCTGGAACGTGCAGGAGCGGGTGGAGCGGTTGCTGCTGCCCTGCGGTGAGGACTTCGACGACTTCCTCTCCCGGCTGGCGGGCGGCCCGCCGGAGCTGGAGACGGTGGCCAACCTGATGGTGGACGGCGGCTTCGCGTACGCCGTCCCGGTGGAGGGGTGAGCGGCGCCATGGTGACTTTCGCGCAGGCGCAGGAGCGCGCGGAGCGCTGGATCAACGGCGATGTGCCGGCCTACCTCCAGCGCGAGGTCCGCGTGCGGGAGTTCGACCTGGGCTTCGTGGCCTGGGCCGAGGACCGCGAGGACGGTCCGACGGGCGACGGCGGCCGGGTACGGCTGGTCATCGCGCGGGACAGCGGCGAGACGACGCTGTGGCCCGGACTGCCGGTGGGCGAGGTGATCCGGCGGTACGAGGAGGAGTACGGATCCGTGGACGAACCGGAACCCGAGGCCGATCCGGCGCCGCCGAAGCGGCTGGACCTGAACGCGACGTCGTTCCTGCTGAGCCCGCCGGAGTGGCTGCAGGAGGCGGCGGACGCGATGGGAATCCCGGACCGGCGGTCGTCGGGTTCGGCGTCGGGCGGCGACGGTTCGCTGTCCGGCGACGGTGCCGGTTCGCCGTCCGGCGGGGGGACGGGCGACAGGCCCGGCCTGGCGCCGGGTGCCGCGCCCGCGACGAGCGGGTCCTCGACGGACGCGGTGCCGGAGGCCCCGCGGGGGCCGGCCGGGACGTCCGGCGGTTCGCTGCAGTCCGCTGGTGCGTCCGCCGCCGTCGGCGGCGACGGCTTCCGGCAGGGGCCGGCGGGGGCGTCCGACGGTTCCGGTGACGGTGCGTCCGCTGGCGCGGGCGGCGACGGTTTCTCGCGGGGGCCGGTCGGGACGTCCGGCGGTTCGCCGGAGTCCGCCGCCGCGGGCGGCAATGGCTTCCGGCAGGGGGCGGCTGGGGTGTCCGGCGGTTCCGGTGAGGGTGCGTCCGCTGGCGCGGGCGGCGATGGTTTCTCGCGGGGGCCGGTCGGCACGTCCGATGGTGCCGGTGCCGGTGCCGGTGCCGGTGCCCCGGACCCGGGCCAGGCGGTGGGCGGCGGTTCGCCGGAGTCCGTGCGTTCGTCGGTTTCCGGCGCGTCGGAAACCGGCTCGGTGTCCTCGGAGGCCTCGGCCTCCCGGCCGGCGACGCCCGAGTGGCCCTCCGGCGGCGGGGACGACGCGTCGGCGCCGCCCGCCGCGGCCGAGCCGTGGGCCGGTGCCGATGTGGCCGAGGACGACGGTGACGACCATTCCGTCGGGCTGCCCGCCACGGTGCTGACGCCCGCGCTGTCGGGCTCCGACGGCGACGACACCCCGCCGCCGAGCGTCCGTCCGGACGCCAAGACCGCGCTGATGCCGCAGGGCAGCGCCCTGCCGCGCACGGCGATCGCCCCGGCGATCACTGACGCGGCCGCGCCGGCCGTGCCGCCGGCCGCCCCCGCCACGCCTGACGCGGCCCCGGCCGCCCCGGCTCCCGCCGCGCCCGCGGGTGGGTACGTACGGACCCAGCTGATCTCCGAGCTGGACGAGGCGAGCCTGGGCGCCGGGGTTCCCGGCACGCCCGCCGCCCCGCAGGGCCCCGCCGCCCCGGCGGCCCCGGCCGCACCCGGCACGCCGCCGGGTGCCGCGGACCCGCACGCCGCGGCCACCATGCTGGCGAGCCCCGGCACCCCCACGCCGCCCGCGCCGCCCGGCGCACCGGGCGTTCCGGGGCAGCCTCCGGGCGCGCCCGCGTTCCCCGGCGCTCCCGGCACGCCGGGTACCCCGCCGGGACAGGGCCCTGCGCACGCGGCGGCCACGATGCTCGCGAGCCCCGGCGGCCCGGGAGCCCCCCGGCCGCCGCAGGCCCCGGGCGTCCCCGGACATCCTCAAGCCCCCGGCGCACCCGGCACCCCCCAGGGGCCGGGCGGCGCGGTGCACGCCGCGGCGACCATGCTGGCGGGCCCCGGCACCCCGGGCGTCCACCCGCCGCAGGCCCCCGGCGCCCCCGCGGCACCCCAGGCCCCGCATGCGCCGCAGGCACCCGGCGTCCCCGCGGCACCCCAGGCCCCCCAGCCCCCGCAGGGCTACGGCTACCCGCAGGCCCCCACCGGCCTGCCCACCGTGGGCCCCGGCTACATGGCCGTCCTCCGCTACCGCGCCCAGGACGGGTCCGAGCAGCAGATCATCCGCCGGAGTGCCCCCGGCACGCCGCACCCCGAGTGGCAGATCCTGCACGAGCTGCGGGCCATGAACGTGCCCCCGCAGCAGGTGCTGGAGCTGCACACCGAGCTCGAGTCGTGCGACCTGCCCGGCGGCTACTGCGCGCGGATGATCCGTGAGACGTGGCCCCAGGTGAGGATCAGTCACACGGCCGCGTACGGGCGCGACCACGCCACCCGGCAGCAGGGCGTGCGCCACCTGGTGGAGCACCAGGGCGAGCTGCACCAGGTCGCCGACGGGCCCGCGCGGCCCGCGCCGAACCGGGTGCCGCTGCCGCACCCCGGCCACATCCAGATGGCGCCGCCGGTCGGGCCGGACGTGATCGGCCGGGAGCTCGCCGAGGCCTTCGGGCCGCAGGGCGTCTTCCGCTTCGACCAGCGGGCCGTCTCGCGCCAGGGCGTGCCGGACATCGTCGCGCAGACGCTGGTGTGGGCCGGGCTGCCGGCCGATTTCGGTCCGTTCTTCTGGGGCCAGGCCCAGCCGGGCCGCCCGGTGCCGACGCTGGCGGAGCTCGCGGCCGAGCGCGGCGTGGCCGCGGCGGCGGACGCCGGTACGTATCTCGTCATGGGCACCGACTACGGCCGGCAGCTGTGCGTGCAGTACGGCACGGCGCACATCGTGGCCGTGCCCCTGGAGGCCGGGCCGGGCGGTCACCCCGTGCCGCCGCAGTTCGTCAACACGAGCCTCCCTCAGTTCGTTCGCTCTTTGGCGCTGCTCGGCAAGATGTGGCGCTGGCGCTACGGGCTGACGCCGGAGCAGGCCGGGCGCTGGACCGTGGACTTTCAGGACCAGCTGGCCGCGCTGGACCCGGCGGCCCTCGCCTCGCCCGAGAACTGGTGGGCGGTGCTGCTGGAGCAGATGTGGGACGGTCTCTTCTAGCGACCGGCGAGGTGTGCACCGGCGGCGCGGGGCGCCCGGCCCAGGACCGTGGGCCGGGCACCCCGCGCCGCGGAGTGTCGTGGCACGGGCACTTCGCTCGTGCGGGAATGATGTACGCCGGACCTGTCGCATACCGGATTTCCGGATATAAGGGGCTACAAGGATGAGTTCATCGGTGTCTCCTGACGGTTTCGCTGTCGTACGGGGCCGCGGTTACCGGCCCGAGCAGGTCGACCGCGCGCTGGCGGAGTTCGCCCGGCAGCGGGATTCCGCCTGGGAGCGGGCGGCGCGGCTGACCGTCCTCGCGCGCGAGATGGAGGACGAGGTGCGGCGCCTGGACCAGGTCGTCGCCAAGCTTCCTCCGCAGACGTACGAGTCCCTCGGGCCGCGCGCCCAGGGCCTGGTGACGACGGCCGAACTGGAGGCCGCGGGGCTGCGGGAGCGCTCGGAGGCCGAGGCGACGACGCTGCAGGAGGCCACCGAGGCGCATTCCCGCGGTGTCCGCGACGCCGCGCACGAGTACTCGGTGGCGGTGCGGGCGGAGGCGGAGGAGTGGGCGCGGCAGGCGCTCCTGGCCGCGCAGACCGTGGCCGACGACGTGCGCACGACCGTCACCCAGGAGGTCAAGAAGCGCCGCGAGGAGTCGGCGGCGGCGCTGAAGGAGATGCGGCAGCGCTGCGCGCACGTGCTGGCCGAGCAGGAGAAGGAGCACGCCGAGCGGTGGGACGCGGCCGGCCGTGAGATCGCCGAGCGCGAGGCCGCGATGGACGCGCGCGTGGCGGCTCTGGAGGAGTACGCGCGTACCGCGCTCGGTGACGCGCGCCGGCGGTACGCGGACACCGAGGAGGCCGCCCGGCACGGCCAGGAGGACGCCGAGGCGCAGGCGGCAGCGGTGATCGCGCAGGCCCGGGTGCGCGAGGAGCGGATCGCGCGGGACACCGAGCGGGTGCTGCGCGAGCACGAGGAGCGGCGCGAGGAGCTCAAGTCGCACATGGCGCATGTGCGGCACAGCCTGGCGGCGCTGACGGGCAAGCCGGTCGCGGAGGACGCGGGCGCGCCGGACTGACGGCGCCGTCCCGCCCGCGGGGTGCGGGCGGGACGGTGGGTGAGCGCCGGGCCGGTTACCGGACGGGCTTCGCCGGTGTCGGCGAGGTCGCCGGCGTCGACGGTGTCGTCGTCGGCGTCTGCGACGGCTTCGGCGTCTCCGGCGCGGGGGCCGTGACGGTCAGCTCCAGGGGGAGGGCGACCGTGCCGTCTGCGGTGGACAGGCGCAGGGTGAACGTGCCGGTCCGCTCGTCGGTGAACAGCTCCGGCAGGGTGACCAGGCCGTCCTTGTCGGTCTTGGGCAGGACGAGCGTGCGCAGCGGCTTGCCGTCCTTGCCCTCCTTGTCCTTGAAGTAGGGGCCGGTCGTGGTCAGGGGCTTGCCGTCGGGGCCGAGCACGGTGGCCGTGAGCGCGGTGTCCGATATCGGCTTGTTCTTGCCGAGCGCCCTGATCTGGATCTTCTGGGTGAACGAGGCCTTCGGTGCGGCCTTGAGGGCGTCCTTGCCGACGCGCTCGAGGGTGTCCGCGCGCGGGGCGGGGGCCTGCTTGACGGTCGCGTCGAAGTCGACGTGGACGTCGCGGCCCTCGACGGTGGCGCGGAGGGTGAACGTACCGGGCCAGTCGCCCGCGTCGATCGCGGGCGCCGTGGCGGTGCCGTCCTTCGCGGTGCGGACGGTGACCTGGACGGCCTCGTCGGGGAATCGGGCGTCGGTGTGGCCGATGATCTCGAAGCGGATGCGGGTGCCCTCGGGAGCGGGCTTGCCGGTGCTGTCGAGCGCCCGTACGCGCGGCTGCGCGGTGAACTTCTCGCCCGCCGTGGCCTCCAGGGCCCGCTCGCTCGCACGGTCGAGCCGGGTGACCGGCGCGGGGGTGGGCGTGGGCGGAGTGGGCTTGTCGCCGCCACCGGGCTTCTGCCCGCCGCCGCCCGGGTTGTTCGGCTTGTTGGATTCGCCCGGCTTGTTCGGGGTCTGGGTGTTGTTGCCACCGCCGTTGCCACTGCCGTTGCCGCCCGGCTTGCGGGGCGTCTCCGTCGCGGGGTTCTTCGGCTTGGGCGACGGGCCGGGCCTGGGGGTGTTCCCCGAGCCGGAGGGGGAGGGCGGCAGGCCGGGGCCGTCCGGCACCGCGCCGCCCCCGCCGTTCTGGTACTTGCGCATCCAGGCGAGCACGGCGTTCACGTACTCGCGGGAGTTGTTGTAGCTGAGCACCGCCCGGTCGAGGTCGGCGGCGCTGGTCATGTCCTTGCCGCCGGCGCACAGGTAGCGGGCGGTGGCAGCCGCGGCGTCGAAGATGTTGTTGGGGTCCTGGACGCCGTCGCCGTTGCCGTCGGTGCCGAAGCTCTCCCACGTGGAGGGGATGAACTGGGTGGGGCCGACGGCCCGGTCGTATTCCTTGTCGTCGTCCCAGCGGCCGCCGTCGGTGTCGGTGATCCGGGCGAACTGGCCGCCCGTCAGCCGGGGGCCCAGGATCTTCCGCTCGGTCAGGCCGTCCGCGTTCAGGCGTCCGCCGAGGGCCGCGTGCTCCGACTCGACCTTGCCGATGCCCGCGACGAGCTGCCAGGGAATGTGACAGTTGGGGTACTTCTCCGCGGCGATGCGCTCGGCGTTCTTGTAGGCGGCCAGGGCGGTCGCGGGGATGCCGGTGGAGCCGTCGGTGCCGCCCTGGGCGCGGTCGCCGGGCTTGCCGCTCGCGCTCGGCTTCGGGCGGAGGTCGGGGAGGGAGAGGTTGGGGTTGCCGTGCGGGCGGCTCTGCGGATTGTCGGTGCCGGGCGAGGGGTCGCCGTCGACGGGTCTGTGCGGAGTGGCGCCGACGGCCGCCGTCGTCAGGCCGGCGACGAGCAGAGCGGTGCACAGTCCCTGGCGGGAGACGCTGGCAGCTCGAGTACGCAGTATCTTCACGGAGGCTGCTTCCTTGGGAGACCGGCGGCCGTTCCCACAGGGGGGTCGCACGTCAGCCCCCCACGGCCATAGACCCGAACACTAATTCTCTCCGGCCCCAATTGTCTTGTCAGAGGACCGGCTTCACGGTTTCTTCGCCGTTCGTTACCCCGCAAGAGTCGGTTTCTCCGCCGATGTACGTACCGGACCCCGAGAAGTCAACAGCCCCCGGGGCGGTATCCCCTAGGGGGATCTCCGTACGTTCTCCTACTCGCGGTTCGTACCGCAGCAGGACGAGGGGCGTCCGGACGCTGCCTAGATTCTTATGGGCGGCCGGGGTGCCGGGGTGGGGATGTCCCCACCACCGAGACACATACGGGCACCATCGCGGCCCGCCACCGGCCTGAAGCAGGCTTGGACCGTTACCGCGCACCACCGCACATCTCCAGGAGCGAACCCATCGTGACAACGGCTGTATCGATTCCCAGGACCGGGGGCAGCGGAGGGCATGCGGCCGTCGCGGCGAGTGCACGTCAGGTCCTCAAGGCCTACGGGTCCGGAGAGACCCGGGTGGTGGCGCTCGACCACGTGGACGTGGACATCGCCCGCGGGCAGTTCACGGCCATCATGGGCCCCTCCGGCTCCGGCAAGTCGACGCTGATGCACTGCCTGGCCGGCCTCGACACCGTCACCTCCGGGCAGATATTCATCGACGAGACCGAGATCACCGGGCTCAAGGACAAGAAGCTGACCCGGCTGCGCCGGGACCGGATCGGCTTCATCTTCCAGGCGTTCAACCTGCTGCCGACGCTCAACGCCATCGAGAACATCACGCTCCCCATGGACATCGCCGGCCGCAAGCCCGACAAGGCGTGGCTGGACCGGGTCGTGGACACCGTCGGCCTCTCCGGGCGCCTCAAGCACCGGCCCAACCAGCTCTCCGGCGGCCAGCAGCAGCGCGTCGCCGTGGCCCGCGCCCTCGCCGCCCGGCCCGAGATCATCTTCGGTGACGAGCCCACCGGCAACCTCGACTCCCGCTCCGGCGCCGAGGTCCTCGGCTTCCTGCGCCGCTCGGTGGACGAACTGGGGCAGACCATCGTCATGGTGACGCATGACGCCGTCGCCGCCTCGTACGCGGACCGGGTCCTCTACCTCGCCGACGGGCGGATCGTCGACGAGATGTACAGCCCGACCGCCGAGGCGGTCTTCGAGCGCATGAAGAACTTCGACGCCCGTGGACGGGTGTCGTGACCGTCCTCAAGACCTCCCTGCGCAACTTCCTCGCGCACAAGGGGCGCATGGCGCTGTCCGCCGTCGCGGTCCTGCTGTCCGTGGCGTTCGTCTGCGGCACGCTGGTGTTCACCGACACCATGAACGCCACGTTCGACAAGCTCTTCGCCTCCACCGCCTCCGACGTCGGCGTCTCCCCCGAGAAGGACGACGATGCCCAGGAGACCGGCAGGCCGCGGACCCTCCCGGCGTCCCTCGAGGCGAAGCTGGCGAAGGTGGCGGGCGTCGCCAAGGTCGAGCCGCACGCCACCAGCCAGCAGATCACCGCCGCGACGGCGAAGAAGAAGAGCATCAGCCCCAGCTCCGGCGCCCCCACCGTGGGCACCAACTGGGACGAGAGCCAGAAGAAGTCCGTCGAGATCACCAGCGGGCACGAGCCGCGCGGCGCCGGCGAGGTCGTCCTGGACGCCGACACCGCCAAGAAGCACGGCCTCGCCACGGGCGACAGCCTGCGGGTGATGGCGGCGCCGGGCGACTTCACCGTGCGCATCGTCGGCATCGCCACGTACACGACGACCAACCCGGGCGCGGCCGTCCTCTACTTCGACACCCCGACCGCGCAGACCCGGCTGCTCGGCAGCGTCGGCGAGTTCAGCGGCTACGGGCTGACCGCCGCCTCCGGCGTCACCGACGAGCAGCTGAAGAAGAACGTCACCGCCGCGATCGGCACCGACTACACCGTGCGGACCGCCGCCGAGACCAAGGCCGAGAACAAGAAGGACGTCGGCTCCTTCCTCGACGTGATGAAGTACGCGCTGCTCGGCTTCGCCGGCATCGCCGTCCTCGTCGGCATCTTCCTGATCGTCAACACCTTCTCCATGCTGGTCGCCCAGCGCACCCGCGAGATCGGCCTGATGCGGGCCATCGGCTCCAGCCGCCGCCAGGTCAACCGGTCGGTGCTGGTGGAGGCCCTGATGCTGGGCGTCGTCGGCTCGGTGCTGGGCATCGGCGGCGGCATCGCGCTGGCGGTGGGGCTGATGGAGCTCATGGGCTCCATGGGCATGAAGCTCGACACCTCCGAGCTGACCGTCAAGGCCACCACGCCCGCCGTGGGCCTGGCCATCGGCGTCGTCGTCACCGTCCTGGCCGCCTACCTGCCCGCCCGCCGGGCCGGGAAGATCTCCCCGATGGCCGCCCTGCGCGACGCGGGCAACCCCGCCGACGCCAAGCCCGGCAAGGTACGGGCCGCCCTCGGCCTGCTGCTCTCCGCCGCGGGAGGAGCCGCCCTGGTGGCGGCCGCCAGGTCCGCCGACGCCAAGGCCGGCTCGGGGATGCTGGGCCTGGGCGTGCTGCTGACCCTCGTCGGCCTCGTGGTCGTCGGCCCGCTGCTGGCCGGCTTCGTCGTCCGCGTCCTCAGCGCCGTCGTACTGCGGGTCTTCGGCCCCGTGGGCCGCCTCGCCGAGCGCAACGCGCTGCGCAACCCGCGGCGTACGGGCGCCACCGCCTCGGCCCTGATGATCGGCCTCGCGCTGGTCGCCGCGCTGTCGGTGGTCGGCTCCTCGATGGTCGCCTCGGCCACCGAGCAGCTCGACAAGTCGGTGGGTGCGGACTTCATCGTCCAGAGCGAGAACGGGCAGCCGCTCAGCCCGGCGCAGGTCAAGGCCGTGAAGTCGGCGGGGAACGTCGAGCACTTCACCGACTACACGATCGTCAGCGCCCGGATCACCACGCCCGACGGCCGGACCGCCACCCAGCGCCTGTCCGCCGTGAGCCCCAGCTACGCCCAGGACGTGCGGGCGGAGACGGTGGGCGGCAAGCTGGCGGACGCCTACGCCAAGGACGCCATGTCGGTGCCCGAGGGGTACGCCAAGGAGCACGGCGTCAAGGTCGGCGACCGGCTGACCGTGGCCATGACCGACGGCCGCACCACCGAGCTCAGGGTCGGCGCCATCACCTCGGACGACACCAGCATCGACAAGGGCGCGATGTACACCGACATCGCCACCGCCCGGCGCTACCTGCCGGCGGACAGGATGCCGCTCGACGTGATGCTGCTGGCCAAGGCCGCCGACGGCAAGGCGAAGGAGGCGGCCGCCTCCCTCAAGGCGGCGGTCGAGGACTACCCGCAGATCAAGGTCCGCGACCAGGCCGACTACAAGGAGCTCATCAAGGAGCAGGTCGGCCAGCTGCTGAACATGATCTACGGCCTGCTGGCCCTGGCGATCATCGTCGCGGTGCTGGGCGTCGTGAACACCCTCGCCCTGTCCGTCGTCGAACGCACCCGCGAGATCGGGCTGCTGCGCGCCATCGGCCTCTCCCGCCGCCAGATGCGCCGCATGATCCGCCTGGAGTCGGTGGTCATCGCCCTCTTCGGCGCCCTGCTGGGCCTGGGGCTGGGCATGGCCTGGGGCACCACGTCGCAGAAGCTGCTGGCCATGGAGGGCCTGGGCGTGCTGGACATCCCCTGGCCGACGATCACCGCGGTCTTCGCCGGCTCGGCGGTGGTGGGCCTGCTCGCCGCCCTGATCCCGGCGTTCCGGGCGGGACGGATGAACGTGCTGAAGGCCATCGCGACCGACTAGCAGGCTGCGGTTCCCCGGTTCCGGCCCGGACGCGACACGGGGGTGCGCGTCCGGGCCGTTCGGCACCGCCGGGCCCGTGGCGGGGGGCTGGGCGCCGTCGCGGCGGGGAAGAGGCCCCGGTCCCTCCCCCAGCTACCGCTGGGAGGTGCCCCCATTTCACCGTTTCCTGGGGGCAAGCCCCCAGCCCCCCGGGGTCCGGGGCGGAGCCCCGGTTACGGGAAGGGGCGGGACTGGGGAAAGAAACTCCGCCGCGACGGCGCCCAGCCCCCGGCCACGGGCCCGGCGGTGCCGAACCGCCCCCGCCGTACCGCCCCCGCCCCGCGCAGCGGCCCGGCGGGTGTCGGCCCACCGTCGTAGTCTGGAGACCCCCGGCTCGGCCCGTACGGCACGCGCCGGGCCGTTCGCGTTGTCCACCCCCGGGACGGGAAAGCCTTCATGAGCCTGCACGGTCTGCTCGACGCCGTCGTCAACGATCCGGCGCTCGCCGAAGCGGTGAAGGCCGCGGGCGACGGCAACCGGCCGCACGTCGACCTGATCGGTCCGCCCGCGGCACGGCCCTTCGCCGTCGCCGCGCTCGCGCGCGACGCCGGGCGGCCCGTGCTCGCCGTGACCGCCACCGGCCGGGAGGCGGAGGACCTGGCCGCCGCGCTGCGCTCCCTGCTGCCCGCCGACGGCGTCGTGGAGTACCCGTCCTGGGAGACGCTGCCGCACGAGCGGCTCTCGCCGCGCTCGGACACCGTCGGCCGCCGGCTGGCCGTGCTGCGCCGGCTGGCGCACCCCAGCGCGGACGACCCGGCGGCCGGGCCCGTCAGCGTCGTGGTCGCGCCCATCCGCTCCGTGCTGCAGCCGCAGGTCAAGGGGCTCGGCGACCTGGAGCCCGTCAGCCTGCGCTCCGGGCAGAGCGCCGACCTCGGCGACGTCACCGAGGCGCTGGCGGCCGCCGCCTACGCCCGCGTGGAACTGGTGGAGAAGCGTGGCGAGTTCGCGGTGCGCGGTGGCATCCTCGACGTCTTCCCGCCGACCGAGGAACACCCGCTGCGGATCGAGTTCTGGGGCGACGACGTCGAGGAGATCCGGTACTTCAAGGTGGCCGACCAGCGGTCCCTGGAGATCGCCGAGCACGGCCTGTGGGCCCCGCCCTGCCGTGAGCTGCTGCTGACCGACGAGGTCCGGGAGCGGGCCGCGGCGCTCGCCGAGGACCACCCCGAGCTCGGCGAACTGCTCGGCAAGATCGCCGAGGGCATCGCGGTGGAGGGCATGGAATCCCTCGCCCCGGTCCTGGTGGACGACATGGAGCTGCTGCTGGACGTGCTGCCGGCCGGCGCGATGGCCGTCGTCTGCGACCCGGAGCGGGTCCGTACGCGGGCCGCCGACCTGGTGGCGACCTCGCAGGAGTTCCTGCAGGCGTCCTGGGCGGCCACGGCCGGCGGCGGCGAGGCGCCCATCGACGTGGACGCCGCCTCCCTGTGGGGTATCGCCGACGTCCGCGACCGGGCCCGGGAGCTCGGCATGCTGTGGTGGTCGATCAGCCCGTTCGCGGCGGACGAGGAACTGCTCGACGGCGACACCCTCAAGCTCGGCATGCACGCCCCCGAGACCTACCGCGGCGACACCGCCCGCGCCCTGGCCGACACCAAGGGCTGGGTGTCCGACGGCTGGCGCACCGTCTTCCTCACCGAGGGCCACGGCCCGGCCGCCCGCACGGTCGAGGTGCTCGGCGGCGAGGGCATCCCCGCCCGCCTCGACGCGGACCTGCCGGAGCTGACCCCGTCCGTCGTGCACGTCTCGTGCGCGGGCGTCGACACCGGCTTCGTCGCTCCCGGGCTGAAGGTCGCCGTGCTGACCGAGACCGACCTGACCGGCCAGAAGTCGGCCAGCAAGGACCTGGGCCGGATGCCGGTCCGCCGCCGCAAGACCATCGACCCGCTGACCCTGCAGGCCGGCGACTACATCGTGCACGAGCAGCACGGCGTCGGCCGCTACCTCGAGATGATCCAGCGCACGGTCCAGGGCGCCACCCGCGAGTACCTGCTGGTGGAGTACGCGCCCGCCAAGCGCGGCCAGCCCGGCGACCGCCTCTACATCCCCACCGACCAGCTGGAGCAGGTCACCAAGTACGTCGGCGGCGAGGCCCCCACCCTGCACCGGCTCGGCGGCGCGGACTGGACGAAGACCAAGGCGCGCGCGAAGAAGGCCGTCAAGGAGATCGCCGCCGACCTGATCAAGCTGTACTCGGCCCGCATGGCCGCCCCCGGTCACTCCTTCGCCCCCGACACCCCCTGGCAGCGGGAGCTGGAGGACGCCTTCCCCTACGCGGAGACGCCCGACCAGCTCACCACCATCGCCGAGGTCAAGGAGGACATGGAGAAGTCCGTCCCCATGGACCGCCTGGTCTGCGGCGACGTCGGCTACGGCAAGACGGAGATCGCGGTCCGCGCGGCCTTCAAGGCGGTGCAGGACGGCAAGCAGGTGGCGGTGCTGGTGCCCACCACGCTGCTGGTGCAGCAGCACTTCGGCACCTTCTCCGAGCGGTACTCGCAGTTCCCGGTCGTGGTCAAGGCACTCTCGCGGTTCCAGACGGACGCCGAGGCGAAGGCCGTGCTCGAGGGGCTGCGCGAGGGCTCGGTCGACATCGTCATCGGCACGCACCGCCTCTTCTCGTCCGAGACGAAGTTCAAGGACCTGGGGCTGGTCATCGTCGACGAGGAGCAGCGCTTCGGCGTCGAGCACAAGGAGCAGCTGAAGAAGCTGCGCGCCAACGTGGACGTGCTGACGATGTCCGCCACGCCCATCCCGCGCACCCTGGAGATGGCGGTCACCGGCATCCGCGAGATGTCGACGATCACCACCCCGCCGGAGGAGCGCCACCCGGTGCTGACCTTCGTGGGGCCCTACGACCAGAAGCAGATCGGCGCCGCGATCCGCCGTGAGCTGCTGCGCGAGGGGCAGGTCTTCTACATCCACAACCGGGTCGAGTCGATCGACCGGGCCGCGGCGCGGCTGCGCGAGATCGTGCCGGAGGCGCGGATCGCCACGGCGCACGGGCAGATGTCGGAGTCGGGACTGGAGCAGGTGGTGGTCGACTTCTGGGAGAAGAAGTTCGACGTGCTGGTCTCGACGACGATCGTGGAGTCGGGCATCGACATCTCCAACGCCAACACGCTGATCGTCGAGCGGGGTGACAACTTCGGGTTGTCGCAGCTGCACCAGCTGCGCGGCCGGGTCGGCCGCAGCCGTGAGCGCGGCTACGCCTACTTCCTCTACCCGCCGGAGAAGCCGCTGACCGAGACCGCCCACGAGCGGCTGGCCACCATCGCCCAGCACACGGAGATGGGCGCGGGCATGTACGTGGCGATGAAGGACCTGGAGATCCGGGGCGCGGGCAACCTGCTCGGCGGCGAGCAGTCCGGGCACATCGCGGGCGTCGGCTTCGACCTCTACATCCGCATGGTGGGCGAGGCGGTGGCCGACTACCGGGCGTCCCTGGAGGGCGGGGCGGAGGAGGAGCCGCCGCTCGAGGTCAAGATCGAACTGCCGGTCGACGCGCACGTCCCGCACGACTACGCGCCGGGCGAGCGGCTGCGCCTGCAGGCCTACCGGGCCATTGCCTCCGCCGGCAGCGAGGACGACATCAAGGCCGTCCGCGAGGAGCTCACCGACCGCTACGGCAAGCTGCCGGAGCCGGTGGAGAACCTGCTGCTGGTGGCGGGCCTGCGGATGCTGGCCCGCTCCTGCGGGGTCTCCGACATCACCCTGCAGGGCGCCAACGTGCGCTTCGGCCCGGTGGAGCTGCGCGAGTCGCAGGAGCTGCGGCTCAAGCGCCTGTACCCGCGCACGGTCATGAAGCCGGCCACCCAGCAGATCCTGGTGCCGCGCCCGGCGACCCGCCCCATCGGCGGCAAACCGCTGGTCGGCCGGGAGCTGCTGGCGTGGACGGGCGAGTTCCTGACGACGATCCTGAGCTGAGCCGGCGGGCCGGGCCCCGCTCGGCCGGGCCCCGCTCGGCCGGGGTCCGGGCGGGACGGCCGGGGGAGTGGGCGTGGGTGGTGGTCAGGGCGTGCGCTGGAGCACGACGAAGCCGCTGTCGGCGCCCAGGAGTCCGTACCGCGCGCCCGGGTGCATCCGGTGCGCGTCGCCGATCAGGTCCTGGGTGTTCCTGCCGTCGGTGACGCGCAGCGCGATGTACTCGGGGTCGATGCCGCGGGTGTCGCCTATCCAGAACACCCGGCAGCGGTTGACGAGCCGGCTTATCGGGCCGACGTCGGCCTCGACGGTGGCGCCGTCGGGGATGCGCTCGAGGAGCCGTTCGGCGGCCTTGACACTCTCCGGTATCCGGTAGGTGTCGGGCTGGGTGAGGGAGTAGACGGGCAGGGACGCGCTCAGCGCCAGGGCGGCGGCGGCCACGGCGGCCGGCAGCTGGTGGGCGTACCTGCGCAGCCACGGGCGGCCGCTGCCGCGGGCCGTGGCGAGGGCGTCGGTGAGGGCGATGAGGACGACGGGCATCAGCACGGCGCTGTAGTGCCAGTCGGTGCCCCAGTAGTGGTCGTCGTGGGAGACGAACCGCCAGCCCAGCGTGGGCAGGGCGACGATCAGCACCGGCGAGCGCAGGGCCAGCAGACCGGTGGTGGGCAGCAGCGTCCACAGCAGGGTGCGGACGGCGGTCTCGGCCGGGATGGTGGGGGCCGGGCCCTCCCCGCCGCCGATCTTGTTCCAGTAGTCGTAGGAGCCACCGCTGTTGAAGCCTGGGATGACCAGGCCGAGGGCGATCGCGGTGGCGGCGAGCCCGAAGGCCACCAGCCCGGCCGCCAGGGCCGCGTTCCGCCGGTCCGGCCCCGTCCCGCGCAGCCGGATCAGTATCAGCACGCCGATCGCGGCGGCCGTGACGCCCAGGTCCTCCTTCACCAGCACCAGTGGCGCCGCCCAGAGCACCGCCGTCCGCCAGCGCCGGCGCACCACGGCCTCGAGCGAGAACGCGATCAGCGGCATGGCGAAGGCGATCTCGTGGAAGTCGAAGTCGACCGCCCGCTGCACTCCCCACGACAGTCCGTAGGCGACGCCGATCGCCAGGCCCCGGCCCCGGCCGAGCAGGCCGGCCGCGAGCCGGGTGACGGGCACGGCGGACAGGGCGAAGAGCGCGGCCTGCACGACGAGCAGCGTCACAGGGGTGGGGAAGAGCCGGTACAAAGGCGCGATCAGCGCGGTGATCGGGCTGAAGTGGTCCCCGAGGATGTTGGTGCCGGGCCCCTTGAGGTCGGCTATCGGGGCCTGGAGCCGGGCGTAGGCCTGTATGGCCTGCTCGAAGATGCCCAGGTCCCAGGACATGGTCAGCATCCGCCGGTGCCGGCAGACCGACAGCGCTGTATAGAGGAGGAAGAGGACGCCGCCCAGCCAGTAGGGATCGAGGCGCGCTGCGCGCAGCCGCGTGAGGCGGGCGCGCTCCCGGGGCGCGGCCTCGTCCGTGCTGCGGCCCGGAGCCGAAGCGGCGGCGGTGGCCGAGTCCATGGGCGGTCCTTCCCTGCGGTGGGCGTGTGGGGCGGCGGGCCCTGCGGGCCGACTCCCGAAAGATAAGCGGAGTCCGTCCGGCGCCCGGCCTCCCACTCAGAGACGAGCGGCCGGGCCACCCGGTTCAGCCGGTTTTCTTCCAGTCGGCGCATCCGCTGGTCTTGAAGTATGCGTCCTCGGCGGCGATGGTCACGACGCCGCTCCCCGCGACGTTCTCGTTGGCGAGGATGGACTCCGTGGCGTCGTGCAGGGCGTCCTTGTCGCGCTCCCAGTAACAGCCGTCCGCCTTGTTGCCCGTGGACTTGTAGGTGCCGGGGGCTATGTCGACGCCCACGCGGTACATGCCGCTGCCGGCGACGGTGCTCTTGGGGGTGCCGCTCCTGTCGTCGGTCACCGGCTCCCAGCTCTTGCAGCCGCGGCTCTTGAAGATCCTGTCCTCGGCCTTGATCGTCACATAGCTCTGGCCCTCGACGTTGTCGTTGGCGAGGATCGAGTCGATGTCGCCCTTGGAGTCCTTGGCGCGCTCCCAGTAGCAGCCGGACTTGTTGCCCACCGAACGGTAGGTGCCGGGCTTGATGTCCGAGCCGACCTGGTGGGTGCCGTTGCCGGAGACGCCGCCCTTCCCGGCCTTGTCCCCTTCCTTACCGCCGCCCTTCCCGGACGTGGCCTCGCCGCCCGCGGCCCGGTCGGCGGCGGTGCTCTTCCCGCTGTCCTCACCGCTGTCGCCGCCGCCGGACAGGGCGCCGCCGATGGCGATGACGGCGACGAGAGCGCCCGCGCCGGTGAGCACCTTGTGCCGGGCGAACCAGTTCCGCTGCTTGTGCTGGGAGTGCTGAGACATGGCAACACCTTTCGGCGTGGAGTTCCGTGAACCGACGGGTCAATGACAACAGAAGCTGTGAACCGAGTCAACAAGATTCACGGGATCGAGTGAGTTCACGCTTGTGAAGGGGGTCGTCCCGGCTTCGCGGGTATGCTCGGCACCCACGGACCTACGTCGGCGTGTGGGAGGGAAGTCAGGTGCCGGACAGCGCAGCAGAGGTGACCGCGGCCGGGATCGCGCGGCTGGCCGGCGTCGGCCGGGCCGCGGTCAGCAACTGGCGCCGTCGCCACCCCGACTTCCCCCAGCCCGTGGGCGGCACCGAGACCAGCCCCACCTTCGACCTCGGCGACGTCGAGCAGTGGCTGCGCCACCAGGGCAAACTCGCCGAGGTGCCGCTCCGGGAGCGGGTCTGGCAGCAGCTGGTGAGCCACCCCCTGGGCGCCGCCGGCGCGCTGCGCCACGCGGGCGCCGTACTCCTTCTCCTACGGGACCGGCCCACCACATGGCTGGAGCTGGCCGCGCTCGGTGACATCGAGATGTCCGAGCGGCTGCCCGCGGCCCTCGAGGCCGTGCTCACCGCCCGGCTCGGCGAGCACCACCCCGTCGCGCTGCCCACCGCCGCCGAGCTCGCCGTCTCCGCCGCCCTGGTGCGCGGCGCCGCCGACCTCGCCGCCGGGCGTGGCGCCCCCCAGGCCTTCGAATTCCTCCTCGGCCGCCACCTCGATGCCAACCCCCGGCAGTACACCCTCACCCCCGAGGGCCCCGCCGAGCTGATGGCCGCCCTCGCCCTGGGCACCGCCGGCCGGCAGCCGGCCCGTACCGTCCTCGACCCCGCCTGCGGCACCGGCGGCCTGCTCCGCGCCGCCGCCCCCGCGGGCGCCGCGGCCGGCCCGGCGGTCCTCGGCCAGGAGAGCGACCCCGACCTCGCCGCCGTCACCGCGCTGCGCCTGGCCCTGCACACCGACGCGGAGGTGCGCGTGCACGCGGGCGACAGCCTGCGCGCCGACGCCTTCGGCTCCCTGGCCGTCGACGCCGTGCTGTGCCACCCCCCGTTCAACGAACGCAACTGGGGCCATGAGGAACTGGCCTACGACCCCCGCTGGGAGTACGGCTTCCCCGCCCGCACCGAGTCCGAGCTCGCCTGGGTCCAGCACGCCCTCGCCCGGCTGCGCGACGGCGGCACCGCCGTCCTGCTGATGCCCCCGGCCGCCGCATCCCGCCGTTCCGGCCGCCGCATCCGCGCCGACCTGCTGCGCCGCGGCGCCCTGCGGGCCGTCGTCGCCCTGCCCGCCGGCGCCGCCCCGCCCTACGGCATCCCCCTGCACCTGTGGGTGCTGCGCCGCCCCGGCGCCCAGGCCTCGCCCACCCCCCACCTCCTGCTCGTCGACACCGCCGCACTCGCGCCCGCCGGCCGCGACAAACTGCCCTGGCAAGCGGTGCACCACGCCGTCCTCGAGGCCTGGGAGGACTTCGAACGGCACGGCACGGCCGAGGAGAAGCCCGGCCAGTGCCGCTCACTGCCCGTCATCGACCTCCTCGACGACGACGTCGACCTCGCCCCCGCCCGCCATCTCCCGCCGTCGGCCGCCGGTACCGCCGCGGACGGCCTCGGCGACGTCCACGACCGCCTCACCCTCGCTCTGCGCCGCATCGGCGAGCTCGCCCCCACCCCGCCCGCCGGGCCCGCCGGCCCCACTCGCTGGCCCACCACCACCGTCGGTGAACTGGCCCGCGCCGGGGCGCTGATACTCCGCGCCGGCGGACCGGGCGCGGCCGAGAGCAGCACCCCCGTCCCCGTCCTCACCGACTACGACGTCAAGGCGGGCAGCGCCCCCACCGGCACCCTCCCCGAGGGCCCGGTCGAAGCACCCGTCCTGGTCGAGGCCGGAGACGTCGTCGTCCCCGTCGTGGGCGACGTCACCGTGGCCCGCGTCATCGACGAGGCCACCGCCGGAGCCGCCCTCGGCCGCGGCCTGTTCCTGCTGCGCCCCGACCCCGCCGCCCTGGACCCCTGGTTCCTCGCCGGCTTCCTGCGCGGCACCGCCAACCAGCGCCAGGCCAGCAGCTACGCCTCCACCGCAACCCGGCTCGACGTCCGTCGCCTGCAGGTGCCCCGGCTGCCGCCGGCCGACCAGCGGCGCTACGGCGCCCGCTTCGCCGCGCTCGCCGCCTTCGAACAGGCCCTGCGGGAGGCCGAGCGGCTCGGCGGGTCCCTGGTGCAGGGCCTCTACGACGGGCTGACGGACGGGACGGTCCGGCCGGAGTGAGACGGGACGCATCGGCCGGAGTGATCTGTCGCACCGTCTGATTCGTACAACCGGGGCGGCGTTGGCGAAGTCGGTAGATAGGCTCAGGCGTAACCAGGACCCCAGGAGCAGCAATGAACGGCCCCGGCCACGCCATGCCGCCGCACCCCGCGAGCAGAACCACGGTCATCGCCATCCGGCTGGGCCTGATCGTCCTCGGTGTCATCCTGGCCTTCACCCTGTGCTGGGTGCCGCTGCTGCGCCTCGCGCTGCTCCGGCGCACCCGGCGGGACTGGCTGCTGTGCGTGGCGTCGTTCCTCGTCCTCACCACCGGTGCGACGCTGACGATCGTCGGCGCGGAGACCAAGCTGGCCAGTGCCGGCGGCGGCATGCTGCTGATCGGCGGGGTCCTTTCCCTCGTCTACTACATCTACGGTGACGTCCAGCACCACGGCGCGCTGCGCGCGGCGAACCCGGCCGCCGTGAACCCACCCGCCGTGAACCCACCCGCCGTGAACCCGCTCGCCCCCGGCGCCCCGGCCTACGCCCCGTACGCGCCGCCGGCCGCCCCTTACGCCGCCGCCCCGCCCGACATCCACCACGCCGTGACGCAGTACCAGCACCAACCCCCGTTCGCGCACCGGCACCAAGCGCCGCCCCAGCCCGCGCCGGCCCCGCAGCCTTACCAAACGCCGACGGCCCCTGCCCCGGCCCCCGCACCGGCCCAGCCCGCCTACCGCCCCCGCCACGCCCGCCCGCAGCACACCCCGCCACCCTCACCCCCCGCCCGCCCCCCGGCGCCGGCGCCCAGCCGGCCCCGCATCGACGAAGTCCGCGCCGAGCTGGACGAGCTCAGCGACCTCCTGCGCAGAGAGCCCCGGGACCGTAAGGAGCAGCACGGGTGAACGGCCGCATCATCGCCGGGCGGTACGAGCTGGCCACCGTGATAGGCCAGGGCGGCATGGGCCAGGTCTGGACCGCGTACGACCGGCGGCTGGACCGCCGCGTGGCCGTCAAGCTGCTGCGCCCCGACCGGATGACCGGCGACGCCAGCGCCGCCGACGAGCTGCGGCGCCGCTTCGTGCGCGAGTGCCGGGTCACCGCCCAGGTCGACCACCGCGGCCTGGTCACCGTGCACGACGCCGGCAGCGACGGCGAGGACCTCTACCTCGTTATGCAGTACGTCGAGGGCGCCGACCTCGCCGACCACCTCGCCGAGCACGACCCCTACCCCTGGCCCTGGGCGGTGTCCGTCGCGGTCCAGCTCTGCTCGGTGCTCTCCGCCGTGCACGCCGTACCGATCATCCACCGCGACCTCAAGCCCCGGAACGTGATGGTCCGCCCCGACGGCTCGGTCCTCGTGCTCGACCTGGGCGTCGCCTCCGTCATGGACGCCGACACCACCCGCCTCACCCGCACCGGTTCGCCCATCGGCAGCCCCGCCTACATGGCGCCCGAGCAGGCCATGGGCGGCGCGGTCGGCCCGTACACCGATCTGTACGCGCTCGGCGTGCTGCTGCACGAACTGCTCAGCGGCGAGGTGCCCTTCGCCGGCTCCACGGCGCTCGGGGTGCTGCACCGCCACCTCTACGAGCCGCCCGTCCCCGTCCGGCACCTCCGGCCCGAGGTGCCCCAGTCGCTCGAGGAGGTCGTGCTGCGCCTGCTCGCCAAGGACCCCCAGCACCGCTTCGCCGACGCGCAGGAGGTGTACCGGGCCCTCGCGCCCCTGTTGCCCGCCCGCGGCTCGCACCTGAGCGCCCCCCTGGGGCCGCTGAACCCCACGCGCCCCTTCCTCCTGCCGCACGCCCCCTGGCCGGACCGGTCGGCCACCGCCCCCGCACCCGGCCCCGCCACGGCGTTCGTCCCCGAGCAGCCCGCGCCCGCCGGCCCGGACGTGGCCGAGGCCGTGGAGGAGGTCAAGCGCCTGCTCGACCAGGGCGGCATCACCCAGGCCGTGGACCTCCTCGGCTCGATCCTCCCGGCCGCGGCGGCCGAGCACGGCGAGCGCTCCACGGTCGTACGGACGCTGCGCAAGCAGTACGCCGCCACGCTCATGGATGACGGCCAGTACCGGCGCGCACTGCCCGAACTGCGCCGCCTCGCCGACGACTACGCCGCCGACAGCGGCCCGCGCGCGGTCCGGCAGGCGCTGCGCGCGCGGTACGACGCCGCCCAGTGCCTCGAGCAGCTGGGGGAGGCGGTGGCCGCGCTCGCCGAGTACCGTGCCCTGCTCCCGCACTTCGAGGGCCACCCGGACGACCCGCACACCCCCCTCGACATCCGCCGCCGCACGGGCCACCTCCTGCTCTCGCTCGGCGACCGCCAGGGCGCCCACGACACCCTCGTCGCACTCCTCCACGACGCCGAGCGCCTGCACGGGCCGCACCACCCGCTGCCGGCGGAGATCCGCCACACCCTGCAGTGGCTGGGCCAGGTGAGGGCCTGATTGCGGCGGTCGGAGCAACGCGGGCCTTAACACGTGCCCCAACTCCCCCGCAATCGTTGGCCGAATCAGTGGCCCGGTCCCCGCGGACTGCCTAACATCGATCACCGCCACGCCCTGTTCGTTCGCGATCTCTGCCGGGAGGCTTCATGATCCGCCGCAGGACAGCGTTCTCCGTCACCGCCGCCGGGCTGCTCGCCGCGGCGCCCCTGCTCACCGGGTGCGGATCGACACCGCACCCGGGCGCGGCGGCCGTCGTGGGCAAGGACCGCATCACCGTCTCGCAGCTGCAGCGGCAGGTCGAGGACGTCCGCGAGGCGCAGCGCTCCTCGCCGCAGGGCCCGCAGCTACTGGCCGGCAGCGCCCGGCTCAGCCAGGACACGCTGATCCGGCTCGTCCAGTACCGCATCGTCGAGCGGGCCGGCCGGGACAACGGCGTGGACGTCACCCGCCGGGAGCTGCAGGAACGCCGCCAGCAGGTCGAGCGGATGCTGGGCGGTGCCGAGGCGGTCGACGGCCGGTTCCTCGCGGCCGGCATCGCGCCCGGCCAGGTCGACCGGGAGCTGTCGGTCGGCCTCGTCCGCTCCAAACTGGAGCGGAAGCTGGGCCAGGCCCGCACCAACGAGGTGCTGAGGAAGACCTCCGACGCCCTGCACGTGGACGTCAACCCCCGCTACGGCACCTGGGACGCCGAGCGCGGCACCGCCCAGCCCGTCCCCGAGCCGTGGCTGCGGCCCGCGCCCGCCCCCGGGCAACCGGCGTGAGCCGCCGTCCCGGCCGTCGCCTAGGCTCGGCCGTGTGAACGACCGCGTGAACGACTCCACTGGCCGCATCGTCCTGCTCACCACAAGCCACCGGGTCGCCCCCGGAATGCTGTCCTGGCCCGCCTGGCAGACGCTGCGCGAGGCCGACCGGGTCCTGTGCGCCGACGCCGGCCACCCGCAGCTGCCGTATCTGCGGGAGGCCGGCGTCGAGGCCGAGCACGTGGCGTCCACCGCCCGCGAGCTCGTCGACTACTGCGTCGACAGGGCGCGCACCGTCGTGGTGATCACCTCGGGCGAGGGCGAGTCGGCGCTGACCGACGGGCTGGCCCGGCTCGCCGGCTCGGGCCGTGAGCGGATGCCGGCGCTGGAGCTGCTGCCCGGCTCCTACGACCTGCCCGGCGCCCGGCTCCTGGACCTGGTGCAGGTCATGGACCGGATCCGCGTCGCCTGCCCGTGGAGCGGCATCCGCACCCACGAGGACCTGGCGAAGTACGGCCTGGAGGAGATGTACGAGCTCCTGGAGGCCATCGAGACGGGCGACCGCGAGGCGCTGCGCGAGGAGCTCGGCGACGTGCTGCTGCAGGTCGTCTTCCACGCGCGGATCGCCGAGGACGACGCCGACGAGCCGTTCTCCGTCGACGACGTCGCGGGCGTCATCGTCGACAAGCTCATCCGCCGCCACCCGCACGTCTTCGGGGAGGAGGCCGCCGAGACGCCGGAGGACGTCAGGGAGCACTGGATGCGGGAGAAGGCCGCCGAGAAGGGCCGGGAGTCGGTCACCGAGGGCGTCCCGCTCGGCCAGCCGGCCCTCGCGCTCGCCGCGAAGCTCGCCTCCCGGGTCCGCTCCGGCGGCCTCGACGTCCCGCTCCCGGCGGGCGAGGGCGTCGGCTACGAGCTGCTCGCCCTGGCCGTACGGGCCGAGGCGGCGGGCACCGAGCCGGAGACGGCCCTCCGCGCGGCGGCCCGCACCTACCGGGACGCGATCCGCGCGGCGGAGGCGGCCGCCGGCGAGTAGCCCGGCGCACACCAGGGGTTCGCTCACCCGTTCGGCCCAGTGGCGGTCTTGACACGGCGGACGGCGGGTACCCGACATCCATGCGCTATGAGCACACGGACCTCGCCCTGCCGCACTGGGTGGGCGGTACCGCCCCGTTCATCGTGGGGCTGATCGTCTGCGCCCTGCTGATCCTCGCCTTCTTCTACGGACAGCGGTGGCGCGACAACGAGCCGCCCCCGCCGAGCCAGCCGCAGCGCCGCCAGGGCGCCTGGCAGACGCGCGAGGAGTACGACCGGGGCCCCTCCTCCCCCGACCACGGGCCGGGGCACAACGACGAGGAGGGCACGATCGGGTACGTCACCGAGCACCGCGAATCGGACCGCCTGCAGACCGAGGCGAACGGGGAACGGGTGCTGCCGCACGAGATCAACAACCCCGGCAGCCACCCCGAGGAGCCGTCCGAGGAACGCAAGAAATGGAACCCGGGCAGCAGCGGCTCCTTCGGCAGCGGCGGCAGCGGCGCCCACTAGCGGGCGCACAGGTAGCGTCGGGGAGTGCACGAGAACGGAACGCCCCCCGCCGCAGACGCGCCTGTCCCGCCCGCCCCCGACGCGTCTTCCTCACCCGCCCCCGACGCGTCTTCCCCACCCGCCCCCGCCCTGTTCACCTGGGAATTCGCCACCGACCCCTACCCCGCGTACGCCTGGCTGCGCGAGCACGCCCCCGTGCACCGCACGGCCCTGCCCAGCGGCGTGGAGGCCTGGCTGGTCACCCGGTACGCCGACGCCCGCCAGGCGCTCGCAGACCAGCGGCTGTCGAAGAACCCCGTGCACCACTCCGAGAGCGCCCACGGCAAGGGCAAGGTCGGCATCCCCGGCGAGCGCAGCGCCAATCTGATGACGCACCTGCTCAACATCGACCCGCCGGACCACACCCGGCTGCGCCGGCTCGTCTCGAAGGCGTTCACCCCGCGCCGGGTCGCGGAGTTCGCGCCCCGCGTGCGGGAGCTGACCGATCAGCTCATCGACGGCTTCGTCGAAAAGGGCGAGGCGGACCTCATCCACGAGTTCGCCTTCCCCCTCCCCATCTACACCATCTGCGACATGCTCGGCGTCCCGCGCGAGGACCAGGACGACTTCCGGGACTGGGCGGGAATGATGATCCGCCACGGCGGCGGGCCGCGCGGCGGAGTGGCCCGGTCCGTGAAGAAGATGCGCGGGTACCTCACGGAACTGATCCACCGGAAGCGGGAGGATCTCGGCGATGACCTCATTTCCGGACTGATCCGGGCGAGCGACCACGGCGAACACCTCACCGAGGACGAGGCCGCGGCCATGGCCTTCATCCTGTTGTTCGCCGGTTTTGAAACAACTGTGAACCTGATCGGTAACGGAACCTACGCGCTGCTGCGCAACCCGGAGCAGCGCGAGCGCCTCCAGGACGCCCTGGCCGCCGGGGACGAGAGCCTGCTCGCCACCGGCGTGGAGGAACTGCTGCGCTACGACGGCCCGGTGGAGCTCGCCACCTGGCGGTTCGCCACCCGGGACCTGACCATCGGCGGGCAGCGCATCGCCGAGGGCGACCCCGTGCTCGTCGTTCTCGCCGCCGCCGACCGCGACCCGGAGCGGTTCGCCGACCCCGACACCCTCGACCTGGCGCGGCGCGACAACCAGCACCTCGGGTACGGGCACGGCATCCACTACTGCCTGGGCGCACCCCTGGCGCGCCTGGAGGGCCAGACCGCGCTCGCGACGCTGCTGCGCCGCCTGCCGGACCTGCGACTGGCCGCCGACCCCGCCGAACTGCGGTGGCGCGGAGGGCTGATCATGCGCGGATTGCGCACTCTGCCCGTCGAGTTCACCCCCGGCCGGACCGCAAGCGGGTAAACCCGGGTCCCTACCCCGTGACGCGGCATCAACACGTGTGACCTCGGCGTGACCTGCGCTACACCGGCTTGTGACTCTCCGGGCACGTCGCTATGTTCGACGACCATCATCAGCCGCCACACGAGAGGCCAGCACATGCGCTCAGGGACCGGTAGACACCGCCGCCCCCGCCAGGTACCCGCCATCGTGGTCGCAGCGGGGGTGACGGGAGCGAGCATCGCCATGCCGCTGCTCGCCGCCACCGGCGCCTCCGCGGCCGACGCCGACACCTGGGACAAGGTCGCCCAGTGCGAGAGCGGTGGCACCTGGAGCGCCAACGCCGGCAACGGCTACTCCGGCGGGCTGCAGCTCACCCAGGAGATGTGGGAGCAGAACGGCGGCACCACCTACGCGCCGCGCCCCGACCTGGCCAGCCGCTCCCAGCAGATAGCCGTCGCCGAGCAGATCCTGAAGGACAAGGGCCCGGACGCGTGGCCCAGCTGCGCCGTGAGCTCCGGCCTGACGAAGGACGCGCCGGCGGCCGAGGTGAACCCCGGCGGCACGACTCCGGCGCCCGAGCCGGAGGGGACCGGAAAGCCCGTCAAGGAGCGCCCGTCGCCGTCCACGCCTGCGCACGGCAAGGACGAGCCCTCCGCCCCCGCCTCCGGTTCCACCGAGCCGACCCCCGGCGCGTCGCAGACCCCGGGCACCGCCACCCCGTCCGCTCCCGCGAGCGGCACACCCGACAAGGGCGACGGGGGCAAGCACCGCAAGGACCCGTCCGCCGAGCCGTCCGACGGCGCGACGACCCCGTCCGGCACGCCCTCCGGAACCCCGTCCGGCACGCCGTCGGGCACTCCCGCCACCGACCCGGCGCCCACGGGCTCCCGGACGCCCGGCACGCCCACGACGCCGGCCACGCCCGAGGGCTCCGCGGGCACGGGAAGTGACGCGGACGCAGGTGCCGGAACGGGCAGGCACCGCGCCGAGCCGCCGCGCTCCGGGGACGACTCCGAGCGCGCCTCGCGTGGTGACGCCCGCACCGGGGCGCCCGGCGCGGACGCCTACACGGTGCGGCCCGGTGACAATCTGTCAGCCATCGCGGAGGAGCACTCCGTCTCCGGCGGCTGGCAGACGCTCTATCAGAAGAACCAGAAAACGGTCGGAACCGATCCGGACCTCATCCAGCCTGGTCAGCGCATCGATGTCCGGAAGTAGCCGGGAAGTTCGGGCCGAATGTCCGTTCCAGTCGAAAGTGAGACATGGGTCTCGTTGAGCAATGCCCGGAATGTGTCCGTCCGTTGACCTCGAACCCGCTCTCACCTGCGGAAATGATGGCCGCCAAGAGGTAACAACAGGCAACTGTGGCTGAAAAGTAGGGTTTGAACCTGTCGGCCGCCTGTGTTTAACGTCGTCACCGCTCGCCACCGCGAGCACCTCGGTCGCCACGCCGAATCCTGCCGGCGGCCGGGGGAGTCGTCGCGCAAGCGCCGTAGGCAGGAGCGGGGGAACCAGGTAAGGCGCCGGAGCGGTCCGACGGCCAGCGGTCGTGGGAGCGGGACGGCTTGGGGTGAAGCCCGGTGCGCGCGAGCGGACCGGGCCGGGCGAACTCACTAGCCCGAACCCGACAGCTCACCTCGTAGGCGTCGGTGAGGAAACCGACTTATGTCCAAGGGCAAGCACCGTCGTCCGTCCAAGGCCGTCCGCATCGTGACCCTCGCCGGGGTCGCCGGCGCGGCCGTCGCAGCCCCTCTGATGGTCGCGACCTCCGCCAACGCCGCCTCCGTCCAGACCTGGGACAAGGTCGCCCAGTGCGAGGCCGGCGGCAACTGGGCCATCAACACCGGTAACGGCTACTTCGGTGGCCTGCAGTTCTCCGCATCCTCGTGGCGGGCCGCGGGTGGCGCCAAGTACGCCGCGCTCCCGCACCAGGCCACCAAGGCCCAGCAGATCGCCGTGGCCGAGAAGCTGCTCGCCATGCAGGGTCCGGGCGCCTGGCCCAACTGCGGCGGCGGCCTGAGCCGCGGCGGCCCGAAGGCGGACGTCGACGTCTCCGCCGGCTCCTCGAAGTCCACCGGCGACCGCACCTCCACCCAGAGCCACGCCGACCGCGGCCAGCGCCCGTCGACCGGCAAGCACGCCAAGCCGTCGCAGGGCAAGGAGACCCCGGCCGCGGGCAAGCAGACCCCGGGCAAGCACGCCAAGACCCCGCCGTTCAAGAAGGGCGACGGCGAGTACGAGGTCAAGGCCGGCGACACCCTGGGCTCGATCGCCTCCGCCAAGAAGGTCAAGGGCGGCTGGATGAAGCTCTACGACCTCAACAAGAAGATCATCGACGACGCCGATGTGATCTACCCGGGTCAGATGCTCCACCTGAGCTGATCCGCGGGCCGGTCCCCGAGTCGATCCCCCGGCCGGTCTCCGAGCCGATCCCCGGGGCCGGCCGCCGATCCGATCACGGCCGGCCCCGTCCGATCGTCGGACGAGCGAGCGCGCTCATCCGACGGACCGCCCCGCTCCGATGCGCTTCCCCCCGAGCCGCACCGGAGCGGGGCTCCGGCGTTCGCACGGCCGGCCGCCCGGCCCGCGGTGTCCCCCTTGAGCGAACACACCGGCGATTCATCCAGCGATCTCGGCTTTTGTGCCAATTTTCGGTCCGGGGAACGATCCAAGGGCGGGCGCAGCCTCCGGCGCCCGTTAGGCTCGTGCTGCAGAACTCCAGCACACACGAAGGAGACCCTCGTGCCGTCCATCGACGTCGTCGTAGCTCGCGAGATCCTCGACTCGCGAGGCAACCCCACGGTCGAGGTCGAGGTCGGCCTCGACGACGGCTCCACGGGCCGTGCCGCCGTGCCGTCCGGCGCCTCCACCGGCGCCTTCGAGGCCATCGAGCTCCGTGACGGTGACCAGGACCGTTACCTCGGCAAGGGTGTCGAGAAGGCCGTCCTGGCCGTCATCGAGCAGATCGGCCCGGAGCTCGTCGGCTACGACGCCACCGAGCAGCGCCTGATCGACCAGGCCATGTTCGACCTGGACGCCACCGACAACAAGGGCTCGCTCGGCGCCAACGCCATCCTGGGCGTCTCCCTCGCCGTCGCGCACGCCGCCTCCGAGGCGTCCGACCTGCCGCTCTTCCGCTACCTGGGCGGCCCGAACGCGCACCTGCTGCCCGTTCCGATGATGAACATCCTGAACGGCGGCTCGCACGCCGACTCCAACGTGGACATCCAGGAGTTCATGATCGCCCCGATCGGCGCGGAGTCCTTCTCCGAGGCCCTGCGCTGGGGCACCGAGGTCTACCACACCCTCAAGAAGGTGCTGAAGGGCCGCGGCCTGTCCACCGGCCTCGGCGACGAGGGCGGCTTCGCCCCGAACCTGGGCTCCAACCGCGAGGCCCTCGACCTCATCCTCGAGGCCATCAAGGAGGCCGGCTACACCCCCGGCCAGGACATCGCCCTCGCCCTGGACGTGGCCGCCTCCGAGTTCTACAAGGACGGCGTCTACAAGTTCGAGGGCAAGGACCGCTCCGCCGCCGAGATGACGGAGTACTACGCCGAGCTCGTCGAGGCCTACCCGCTGGTCTCCATCGAGGACCCGCTGTTCGAGGACGACTGGGCCGGCTGGAAGACCATCACCGACAAGCTCGGCACCAAGGTCCAGCTCGTCGGTGACGACCTGTTCGTCACCAACCCCGAGCGCCTGGGCCGCGGCATCGAGGAGGGCGCCGCGAACGCCCTGCTGGTCAAGGTCAACCAGATCGGTTCGCTGACCGAGACCCTGGACGCCGTCGAGCTGGCCCAGCGCAACGGCTTCAAGTGCATGATGTCCCACCGCTCCGGCGAGACCGAGGACGTCACCATCGCCGACCTGGCCGTCGCCACCAACTGCGGCCAGATCAAGACCGGCGCCCCGGCCCGCTCCGAGCGCGTCGCCAAGTACAACCAGCTGCTGCGCATCGAGGAGATCCTCGACGACGCCGCGGTCTACGCGGGCCGCAGCGCGTTCCCGCGCTTCAAGGGCTGACCTTCTCGCCAGTCTCCGTACGTCCCCGGCCGCGGTCCCGTACCGTGTCCGGGGACGTACGTTCGTGGCGGACTCTTCCCAGGGGAGGCGACGTGGGCGCGGACCGGTTCTCCACCGCGACCAGGCTCAAGGCGCTCGGCACGGCGCTGGTGCAGGGGCCCGCCGTGGCGCGGGTCTACCGGGCGCGGCCGCCGCGGCGCAGCCGGCTCACGGGCCGGGCGGCGCTGCTCGCGCTGGTCGTCTGCTCCATCGTCGTCGCCCTCGCCTATCCGATGCGCCAGTGGGTCACCCAGCGCTCGGACATCGCCGACCAGCGCCGCCAGACCGAGCAGGCCCGCGAGCAGGTGAAGCTGCTGCGCGAGGAGAAGGCCCGGCTGGAGGACCCCGCGTACGTCGAGCAGCAGGCGCGCGAGCACCTGCACTACCTGCGGCCGGGCGAGACCGGCTACAACGTGGTGGGCGGCGGCGGTGCCGCCAAGCCGCCCAGGGACCGGGGCACGGCCGACCGCCCGTGGTACAGCAACCTCTGGGAGGACGTGGACTCCTCCGACGGGCAGCGCTGACCGCGCCCCGTTCGAACCCGACTTCGAACCCGACCGAGCATCAACGAGCACGAGCGAGCACATGGACACCCCTCCTCCGAAGACCGAGCCCACCGAGCCGACCGAGGCGGACATCGCCGCGTTCAAGGAGCAGCTCGGACGCCCGCCGCGCGGCCTGCGCTCCATCGCGCACCGCTGCCCCTGCGGCAACCCCGACGTCGTCGAGACCGCGCCGCGGCTGGAGGACGGCACGCCGTTCCCGACGCTGTACTACCTGACGTGCCCGCGCGCCGCCTCCGCGATCGGCACGCTCGAGGGCTCGGGCCTGATGAAGGAGATGCAGGACCGGCTGGCGACCGACCCGGAGCTGGCGGCCGCCTACCGGGCCGCGCACGAGGACTACATCGCCCGCCGCGACGCGATCGAGGTCCTCGAGGGCTTCCCGAGCGCCGGCGGCATGCCGGACCGGGTCAAGTGCCTGCACGTGCTCGTCGGGCACTCGCTGGCGGCGGGCCCGGGGGTCAACCCCTTCGGTGACGAGGCCATCGCGCTGCTGCCGGAGTGGTGGAGCAAGGGCCCGTGCGTGAGCCCGTGCGCCGGCGAGGAGGGGTGCTCGTGACCCGCGTCGCCGCCGTCGACTGCGGTACGAACTCGATCCGGCTGCTCATCGCCGACGCCGACCCGGCCACCGGTGAACTCGAGGAGCTCGACCGCCGGATGACCATCGTCCGGCTGGGCCAGGGGGTGGACCGGACGGGCCGGTTCGCTCCGGAGGCGCTGGAGCGGACGTTCGCCGCGTGCCGGGAGTACGCCGGGGTCATCGAGGAGCTCAAGGCCGAGCGGGTGCGCTTCGTGGCGACGTCCGCCTCCCGTGACGTCTCCAACCGCGAGGAGTTCGTCCAGGGCGTCAAGGACATCCTCGGCGTCGAGCCCGAGGTGATCACCGGTGACCAGGAGGCGGAGTTCTCCTTCGACGGTGCCACCAGGGAGCTCGCGGGCCGCGACGACCTGGACAGGCCGTACCTGGTGGTGGACATCGGCGGCGGCTCGACGGAGTTCGTGGTCGGTGACGACCATGTGCGCGCCGCGCGCAGCGTCGACGTGGGCTGCGTCCGGATGACGGAACGTCACCTGGTCGTGGACGGCGAGGTGACCGACCCCCCGACGGCCGCGCAGGTCGCCGCGATACGGGCCGACGTCGAGGCCGCCCTGGACCTGGCCGAGGAGACCGTCCCGCTCACCGGGGCCCGTACGCTCGTGGGCCTGGCCGGCTCGGTGACCACGGTCGCGGCGATCGCGCTGGGCCTGGAGGAGTACGACTCCGCGGCCATCCACCACTCCCGGATCTCCCTGGAGCGGGTCCGCGAGATCACCGCCATGCTCCTGGCCTCCACTCACGATCAGCGCGCCGCCTTCTCGGTGATGCACCCCGGCCGGGTCGACGTCATCGCCGCCGGAGCGCTCGTCCTGCAGTGCGTGATGGAGCGCGCGGGGGCCCGGGAAGTGGTCGTGAGCGAGCACGACATCCTCGACGGGATCGGCTGGAGCATCGCCTGAAGGCGGTCCTCCGGAAAATGTTCGTGAAATCCTTCACATGAAATAGCGGTCCCGGAGCCCCGGAAGAGGGCCTTCTGACCCCCTTCCGGGGCCCATCGGGCCCAGCCGGCCGGGAACGGTCCGCTTTCGGTCGTGTTAAAGAAACGCTTATGCGGAACCTCGGCGGACCGTGGTCCAGTCGCCGCTCGGGCCGCAAGGCCAGTTCAGCGGGGGTGATCAACGCCCGGCGGCACCACTTGGTTCCATTGCGGGGCCATGGCGTCGGTCACAGGGGCGGCGGAGTGTAGCAGACCCTCCCCGGCGCCTTGTGAAGGGGCGCACGAGCACCCCCTCGGGGAGTGCTGGATACTCGAATCATGAGCACCACGGAGCGTCCACGGATCCTCGTAGTAGGCGGTGGGTACGTCGGCCTGTACGCGGCACGCCGCATCCTCAAGAAGATGCGCTACGGCGAGGCGACCGTCACGGTCGTCGACCCGCGCTCGTACATGACGTACCAGCCCTTCCTCCCCGAAGCAGCCGCCGGCAGCATTTCCCCCCGCCACGTCGTGGTGCCGCTGCGACGTGTGCTCCCCAAGGCGGAGGTCCTCACGGGCCGCGTCACCACCATCGACCAGGACCGCAAGGTCGCCACGATCGCGCCGCTCGTCGGCGAGGCCTATGAGCTGCCCTTCGACTACCTGGTCATCGCGATGGGCGCCGTCTCGCGCACCTTCCCGATCCCCGGCCTCGCCGAGAACGGCATCGGCATGAAGGGCATCGAGGAGTCCATCGGCCTGCGCAACCACGTTCTCGAGCAGCTCGACAAGGCCGACTCGACCAAGGACGAGGAGATCCGCCGCAAGGCGCTGACCTTCGTCTTCATCGGCGGTGGCTTCGCGGGCGCGGAGACCATCGGCGAGGTCGAGGACATGGCCCGCGACGCCGCCAAGTACTACCCCAACGTGAAGCGCGAGGACATGCGCTTCATCCTCGTCGACGCCGCCGACAAGATCCTCCCGGAGGTCGGCCCCAAGCTCGGCGAGTACGGCAAGAAGCACCTGGAGAGCCGCGGCGTCGAGATCTACCTCTCGACCTCCATGGACTCCTGCGTCGACGGCCACGTCGTGCTGAAGAACGGCCTCGAGGTCGACTCCAACACCATCGTGTGGACCGCGGGCGTCAAGCCCAACCCGGCCCTGGCCCGCTTCGGCCTGCCGCTGGGCCCGCGCGGCCACGTCGACACCTCCGAGACCCTCCAGGTTCAGGGCACCGACTACATCTGGGCCGCGGGCGACAACGCCCAGGTCCCGGACGTCGTCGGCCGCAAGGCCGGCAACGAGAACGCCTGGTGCCCGCCCAACGCCCAGCACGCGCTGCGCCAGGCCAAGGTCCTCGGCGACAACGTCCTGTCCGGCATGCGCGGCTTCCCGCAGAAGACGTACTCGCACGCCAACAAGGGCGCCGTGGCCGGCCTCGGCCTCCACAAGGGCGTCGCGATGATCGTCATGGGCAAGACGAAGATCAAGCTCAAGGGCCGCCTGGCCTGGTACATGCACCGTGGCTACCACGGTCTGGCCATGCCCACCTGGAACCGCAAGATCCGCATCTTCGCGGACTGGACCCTGGGCATGTTCCTCAAGCGCGAGGTCGTCTCCCTGCGTGCCATGGAGAACCCGCGCGAGGAGTTCTACGAGGCCGCCAAGCCGGCCCCGCAGGCAGCCGCCAAGTCCGACAGCCCGGCCCAGAAGGCCAAGGCCTCCTAAGTACGGCAGCACGGTACGGCGGTACGGCCGGGGCGAGCACTTCGCGCCCGGCCGTACCCGGCGCTTACCGGAAGGGCGTCCACCAAATCCGTGGGGTGGGCGCCCTTCGGCGTACCCGGACGGCGAAGTTGACCTAGTCTGGCGGAAGAGGGACTACAGCACGGCCCGTTGGTGTTCAGGTGTCAGGTGAAACTATCTCCTGACACTTCATCATGGAGGTGTGCGACATGGCCGAGGCCGCCCGACGGCTCACCGCGCTCGCTGAACGGATGCTGGGGGCCCCGCTCCCGGTCCGGATCCGCGCCTGGGACCGCAGCGAGGCAGGGCCTCCCGGCACCCCCGTCCTGATCGTCAGGCGTCGACGCGCCCTGCGCCGCCTGCTGTGGAAGCCCGGCGAGCTCGGCCTCGCCCGCGCCTGGGTCGCCGGGGACATCGACGTCGAAGGCGACCTCTACCAGGCCCTCGACCTGCTCGCGGGCTCCGTGTGGGAGCGCGGCGAGGACGCCTCCCGCCCCACCGGCCCCGCCGCCCTGCTGAACGCCCTGCGCGATCCGGAGCTGCGCGCCGCCGGCCGCGAGCTCCTCAAGCTCGCCGGCCCCTGGGTGCCGCCCGCCGTGCCCCGCGAGGAGATGCGCGCCGGCAAGGGCCCGCTGCACACGCTGCGCCGCGACAAGCAGGCCATCAGCCACCACTACGACGTCGGCAACGCCTTCTACGAGCGGGTCCTGGGCCCCTCCATGGTCTACTCCTGTGCGTACTGGGGGACGGACAAGGACGCAGCCTCCACGCTCGAGGACGCCCAGCGCGCCAAGCTCGACCTGATCTGCCGCAAGCTCGCCCTCCAGCCCGGCCAGCGCCTGCTGGACGTCGGCTGCGGCTGGGGCTCGATGGTCCTGCACGCCGTCCGCGAGTACGGGGTCACCGCCGTCGGCATCACCCTCTCCGAGGAACAGGCCGCCTACGCCCGCAAGCGCGCCGCCGAGGTCGGCCTGGCGGACCGCGTCGACATCCGGGTCCAGGACTACCGCGAGGTCCCCGACGGGCCCTTCGACGCGATCTCCTCCATCGGCATGGCCGAGCACGTCGGCTCCGCCCGCTACGCCGAGTACGCCGCCGACCTCTACGCCCTGCTGCGGCCCGGCGGCAGGCTGCTCAACCACCAGATCGCCCGCCGCCCGCTGAAGGACGAGGGCAGTTACGAGGTCGACGAGTTCATCGACCGCTACGTCTTCCCCGACGGCGAACTGGCGCCCGTCGGACGGACGGTGGCCCAGCTGGAGGAGGCCGGCTTCGAGGTCCGGGACGTGGAGGCGCTGCGCGAGCACTACGCGCTGACCCTGCGCCGGTGGGTGGCCAACCTCGAGGCCCACTGGGACGAGGCGGTGCGGCTGACCTCGCCGGGCCGGGCCAGGGTCTGGCGGTTGTACATGGCCGCCTGCGCGCTGTCCTTCGAGCGCAACCGCATCGGCGTCAACCAGGTGCTCGCGGTGCGCACGCCGCCGTCCGGCGAGCCGGGGCTGCCGCTGCGCACCCGCGACTGGCGCTGAGCACGGCGAAGGGCCCGGTCCATGGGGACCGGGCCCTTCGCTTCGGGCGGTGCCGCTACTCGGCCTTGATGGCGGAGAGCATGTTCAGCTTGGCCGCCCGGCGGGCGGGCCACAGTGCGGCCAGCACGCCGACCACCGCGGCCAGCAGCAGGAACAGGCCCATCCGGCCCCAGGGCAGCACCAGTTCGTAGGTGTTGAGGCCCTTGCTGATGAGGTCACCGGCCGCCCAGCCGAAGAACACACCCAGGCCCACGCCCAGCACGCCGCCGAAGAGCGAGATGACCAGCGACTCCAGGCGCACCATCCGCTTGATGCCCTTGCGGTCCAGGCCGATGGCGCGCAGCATGCCGATCTCCTGCTGGCGCTCGAAGACGGACATGGCCAGGGTGTTGACGACACCGAGGACGGCGACGACCACGGCCATGGCCAGCAGGCCGTAGAGCATGTTCAGCAGCAGGCCGATGGCCTTGGAGATGCTGTCGGAGATGTCCTGCTTGGTCTGGATCTGGATGGCGGGGTTGTCACCGAGCGCCTTGCGCAGCGAGTCCTCGGTGGCCTCGCTGGTGCCGGACTTCGTCCTGACCATCACCTGCTGGTCGCTGACCTCGCTCTGGTGCGGGGCGAGGGTCTCCTTGTCGACCCACACGCCGCGCACCAGGTCGTTGCCCTTGTAGATGCCCGCGACCGTGAGCCGGCCCTTCTTGCCGTCCTCGAAGGTGACGTCGAGGGCCGAGCCCACCTTCCAGTGCTTGATGCGGGAGGTGGCGTCGTCGATGACGACCTTGTCGCCGGAGAGGTCCTTGAACGAGCCCGCCGTGAACTCGAGGTTCGTCAGCTTGCCGATGGTCCTGCCGTTGACGCCCGTCAGGCTCTGGCTGTCGCCGTCAATACGGGCCGGGGACGTGCGCAGCGGGCTGGCGGCGGTGACGTCCGGGTGGGCGGAGAGCTTCTTCTCCACTTCGGGGGACAGCGGGGTCATGCTGGCCATGGAGACGACGTAGTCGGCCTTCAGCGAGCCGGTGGCCATCTTGTCGATGGCCTGCTGGACGCTGCCGGCGATCACGGTCAGGCCGGTGATCAGGGTGAGGCCGATCATCAGCGCGGAGGCGGTCGCGGCGGTGCGGCGCGGGTTGCGGACCGCGTTCTGCCGGGCCAGCTTGCCGGGCATGCCGAACAGGCGCAGGACGGGCGCCGAGGCGGCGATCACCGGGCGGGACAGCAGCGGCGTCAGCACGAACACGCCGATGAGGACGAGGCCCGCGCCCAGGCCCATCATGGTCGAGCTGCCGGCGGTCAGGACGACCGCGGCGCCGAGGGCGGTCAGGACGCCGCCGATGGAGTTGCGCACGACCAGCGACTTGGTGGTGGCCACGGCGTGCACGCTGTTCATCGCGGCGACCGGCGGGATCTTGGCGGCCCGGCGGCCGGGCAGCCAGGCGGCGAGCATGGTGACGACGATGCCGACGCCCAGCGAGGTGAGGATCGTGTTTGGGGCGATGACCAGCGGGCCGTCCGGCACGGTGGCGCCGGTGGAGCCGATCAGGGCGCGCAGGCCGGAGCCGATGCCGATGCCCGCCAGCAGGCCGGTGACGCCGGCGACGGTGCCCACGACGAAGGCCTCGATGAGCACCGAGCGGGTGACCTGGCGGCGGCTCGCGCCGACCGCGCGCAGCAGCGCCAGCTCCTTGGTGCGCTGGGCGACCAGCATGGTGAAGGTGTTGGCGATGATGAAGATGCCGACGAAGAGGGAGATGCCCGCGAAGACCAGCAGGCTGGTCCGCATGCCGTCCATGCTCTGGGAGATGATCCGGCTCTGCTCGTCGGCGAGCTGCTTGCCGGTGGTGGCCTCGGTGTCCTTGGGCAGGATCTTCTCGAGCGAGGCCTTGAGGGCGGCCTGGGACGTGCCGGGGGCGGCCTTCACGTCGATCTCGCCGAACTCGCCGGGCTTGCCGTAGAGCTTCTGCGCGGTGGGGGTGTCGAACAGGGCGAGGCTGCCGCCGGCGGAGACGTTGCCGTCGTCGGTGGTGAAGACGCCGGTGAGCTTCTGCTCGAGGACGGGGCCGTCGACGGAGACGCGGACGGTGTCGCCGACCTTGTAGCCGCCGCGCTCGGCGGTCTTCGCGTCCAGGGCGATCTCGCCGGCGCCGCGGGGCGCGCGGCCGTCCTTCAGCGGGTAGCGGGCGTCCTTGCCGCCGGTGCCGGGGTAGTAGTTGGCGCCGGAGGAGGCGAAGCCCTCGCCGATGAGCTTGCCGTGCTTGTCGGCGATGGCGGCGAAGCCGCTGACCGAGCCGCTGGCGGAGGCGGCGCCGGGCACCGTGGCGGCCCGGTCCAGCAGCTGCTGGGTCAGGCGGGGGGCGGCGCCGGGGTTGCCCTTGTCGCTGTCCTCCTTGTGGGGCTGGATGGCGACGTCGACGCCGGTGAAGCCCTTCTGGGAGCTCTTCTGGTAGGCGTCGGAGATGGTCGAGGTGAAGACCAGGGTGCCGGAGACGAAGGCCACGCCGAGCATCACGGCGAGGACGGTCATCAGCAGCCTGGCCTTGTGCGCGAGCACGTTGCGCAGGGCGGTGCGGAACATTTCGGGGTCAGTCCTGAAGATCGAAACCGGCGGGGATCAGCTCGTACGGCCCTTGGCGTCGAACCGCTTCATGCGGTCCAGGACGGCGTCGGCGGTGGGCTCGCGCATCTCGTCGACGATGCGGCCGTCGGCGAGGAAGACCACGCGGTCGGCGTAGGAGGCGGCGACGGGGTCGTGGGTGACCATGACGACGGTCTGGCCGAGCTCGCGCACGGAGTTGCGCAGGAAGCCCAGGACCTCGGCGCCGGAGCGGGAGTCGAGGTTTCCGGTCGGCTCGTCGGCGAACATGATCTCGGGACGGCCGGCCAGGGCGCGGGCCACGGCCACGCGCTGCTGCTGGCCGCCGGAGAGCTGGTTGGGGCGGTGCTTGAGGCGCCCGGAGAGACCGACGGTGTCGACGACCATCTGCAGCCACTGCTGGTCGGGCTTGCGGCCGGCGATGTCCATGGGGAGCGTGATGTTCTCCAGGGCGTTCAGGGTCGGCAGCAGGTTGAAGGCCTGGAAGATGAAGCCGATCTTGTCGCGGCGCAGCCGGGTGAGCTTCTTGTCGTTCAGCGCGGTCAGCTCGGTGTCGCCGATCCGGGCGGAGCCGCCGGAGACGGAGTCCAGGCCGGCCATGCAGTGCATCAGCGTGGACTTGCCGGAGCCGGAGGGGCCCATGATCGCGGTGAACTCGGCCTGCCGGAACTCCACGGAGACGGCGTCCAGCGCGACCACCTGGGTCTCGCCCTGTCCGTAGACCTTGGTGAGATCCGTGGCGCGGGCTGCGACCGCGGTGCTGCGGACGGCGGTCTGTGCGCCGAAGGGGGTGGTGGTCACGGTGGAGCGCTCCTGTCGGGACGGCGGTTCAGGGGACCACTCCATGGTCCGCCGCCGTTTCGTGCTGCGGATCAGCCGGAGCTCCGGTTCCCGGCACAGACTCGGGGGGTACGCGAGGGGGCCGCCGTCATCCCTGGGTAGGAGAGCGCCCCTTACCGAGAGCGACGAGATTGCGACAATTCCGCTTCACCCCTGGGGTGGGGTGGTGATCGGGGGAGATGGGCCTCTGGCATGTGCCAATGGCGTCATCCCTGCACTGATGGGGACTCAGTTGCCAATAAAATAAGACAACCTCGGGTCAGCGTTCCGCTGATCGGGGGGCGTCGCCCGGATAGGCTCGTCCTGCTCTCCTCGAGGGAGGTTCGCGCGCCTCCCACCCCGCGCTGCCCGAGAGCCCCGCCCGGATGGTGGAATGCAGACACGGCGAGCTTAAACCTCGCTGGCCCTTCGGGCCGTGCCGGTTCAAGTCCGGCTCCGGGCACCTCCTGTCTCCGCTCCAGATCCGCCCCTGTACCGCGAATACTCCCTTTTCCGGTTCGCAACGGAACCGACCGCCCCGGGATGGCGTTGTCCGGTACGTAGGCGCGCGAAGAAAAGATCGTCCCGAAGCAGGAGAGTCATTCCTTTGCCTACCTATTACCCTTGACGCCAAGGCCGCGCAGGGTGGCCATGAAGGAGTGAGATGAGGAGCAGGAACCCGGTCTTCTCGCGACGGGGGTTCAGCGGCGGTCACGCGGGCTTTGACGCGGCCCCGCAGGCCGGGACCGCGGCCCAGGGCAACCCGTACGCCGGAAACCCCTACGCGCAGCCCACCAACCCCTACGCGGCGAACCCGTACGCGCAGGGCGGGCCCGACCTCCAGCAGGGCTACCCCCAGGCCCCCGCGCGCACCGCCGACCGCATGACGATGGACGACGTCGTCATGCGCACCGGCCTCTCGCTGGGCCTGGTCGTCGTCGCGGCCGCCGCGGCCTGGGCGCTGCGGCTGCCCGTGGGCGTCGGCTTCGCGGCCGGCCTGGTGGCCATGGTCCTGGGCCTCGTCCAGACCTTCCGGCAGAAGGTGTCCCCGGCGATCATCCTGGCCTACGCGGCCTTCGAGGGCCTGTTCCTCGGCGTGATCAGCCAGGTCTACAACGAGGTCGCCAAGGGCGCCCCGATGCAGGCCGTGCTCGGCACGATGGCGGTCTTCGCCGGCGTGCTGATCGCCTACCGCGCCCGGATCATCCGGGTCAACGCCCGCTTCACCCGCTTCGTGGTCGGTGCCGCGATCGGCTTCGCGCTGCTGGCGATGGTGAACATGCTGGTCGCCGTCTTCGGCGGCGGCGACGGCCTGGGCCTGCGCACCGGCGGCCTCGGCATCGTCTTCGGCATCATCGGCGTGGTGCTCGGCGCGGCGTTCCTCGCCCTGGACTTCAAGCAGGTCGAGGACGGCATCCGCTACGGCGCCCCGCGCGAGGAGGCCTGGCTGTCGGCCTTCGGCCTGACGATGACGCTCGTGTGGATCTACACCGAGATCCTGCGGCTCGTCGCCATCCTGAATAACGACTAGCCGGCCTCCGGCCGCGGCCGGAGTGCATTTATCCATGACAGGGCCCGGGAAGGCATTGCCTTCCCGGGCCCTGTTCCGTTTTCTGGCGCGCGCCCGCTACCGAAGCTTCCGCGCGGCCCGTTGGAGGTCGTACTCGTGGACGATCGCCTTTGCGTGGCCGTAAGCGAGATTGTGCTCTCCGCGCAGCCAGCTGACCTTCTCCTCGAAGCGGAAGAGAGAAGGACCTTCCTCGACCGTGCGCAGCCAGTCGGCGACTTCACGGCCGGTGCAGTGGGGGATTCGGGAGAGCAGGTTCCGGTGGGTCTCGTCGGAGAAGACGTGGGACATCGGCGCCTCCGGACGCGTCGAATGATGGTCCTTCATGTCACCGTGCCCGAGTGTTCAAGCGTTGGCAACAGTCGGTGGGCGGCGCATAGGCTCGTGGGCGTGGATGATGTGACGCCTCTCCTGGCCGCCGTGGACAGCTTCGCCGACCGGCTGCGCACCCTGCCGCAGTCCCGACTGAGCCGCGGGGCGGCGGCGGAAGCGCTGGCACTGGCGCGAGAGTTGGCCGCGTGGGCCCAGCGGATCGAGGAGCCGGGGGCCGGAGCGGTACGGGAGATGCCGGACGCGGGCATGTTCGCGGTGGCCGACCAAGTGGCGGTGGCCGGCCACGATTTGGCCGAGGCGCTCATCGCCTCCGGCGAGGTGGCCAAGGGCGTGGCCGAGGCCGTGGAGCTGGTGGAGGGGGCCGCGCGGCGCTGCGGGCTGTAGGCGGGGCGCCGGGCCCGTCCCGGTGGGCTACAGCGACGCTATGACGCGGTCCGCGAGGACGTAGACGCTGCCGCTCGCGCAGCGGAACGTCAGGGCGTAGGCGCCCGATACCCCGGAGCCGCCCAGCAGTACGGGGGCGTCCCCCGCCTTGAGGGCGTCCGCCAGGCGCTGGGCCGTCTCCCGGTGGCCCGGCGTCATGCAGACGGTCGTGCCGTCGGCGAAGACGTAGACGTCGAGCGTGCCCAGCGGGCCGGGACGGACGTCCGCCAGCGGAATCGCGGACTCCGCAAGCTCGGCGAGGCGCTCGACCGTGCGCTCGTGGTCGGTCTCGGCGGCGGCCGCCGGCGAGAAGTCGGGGTGCGAGGGGTGGCGGCGGCGCGCGGCGGCCAGCTCGGGGGAGTCCGCCGCCTCCGACTCCAGGTCGGCCTGGCGGGGGAGGTGGAAGCCGTCGTAAGCGCTCTCGTGCAGCGGCTCGTCGAAGGGCAGGCCGGCCAGGAGGGAGGGCGTGTCGGCGTTGGTCAGGTCGCGGGCCTCCTGCGCGGCCCAGAACGCGCGGGCCTCGGCCAGCTCCCGTTCCCGCTCCTCCGCGAGCGCGTCCGCCACGGCGGCGCGTATCTCGGAGAGCTCGGCCACCGGCGCGCTGCGCGCGTGGGGCACCGCGGCGCGTGCCTCGCGCTCCGCGGTGGCGGCCGCCAGCTCGGCGCGCAGCTCGGTGATCTGGCGGCGCAGACCGCGAGTGCCGTACAGGGCGGCGGCCCCCGCGGCCGTGGCGGCGGCAGCGGCCAGCAGCAGGGCAAGAGACATGGCGCTCACTGGCGTACTCCCGGTTGCTATGGATCCCCCGAATTCCTACCTCAGCTTCGCGCACGTCTCCGGCCGCCTGCAGTGCGAAACGTCATGAAACGGGCGGGACTTCGGTCCCGGACGTTGTACCTTCAACCACCCTGACCTGGGGAAACGAATCTCCCCCGGGATGTTGGTCACATCCTGGGGGAGATTCGGTCACGTTTCGGCAATGTCGATGCCTGTTGCTGTTGGCAGTTGCCTGAGCCTTGTCTTCCGCTTCAGCTCGGACGCTCGGCTCGGCTCAGCTCAGCCGCTCGATCACCATCGCCATGCCCTGGCCGCCGCCCACGCACATCGTCTCCAGGCCGAACTGCTTGTCGTGGAACTGGAGGGAGTTGATGAGCGTGGTGGTGATGCGCGCGCCCGTCATGCCGAAGGGGTGGCCGACGGCGATGGCGCCGCCGTTGACGTTCAGCTTGTCGATGTCGATGCCCAGGTCCCGGTAGGAGGGGATGACCTGCGCGGCGAAGGCCTCGTTGATCTCGACCAGGTCGATGTCGCCGATGCCCAGCCCGGCCCGGCGCAGCGCCTGCTTGCTGGCCTCGACCGGGCCGTAGCCCATGATCTCGGGGGAGAGCGCCGAGACGCCCGTCGAGACGATCCGGGCCAGCGGGGTCAGGCCCAGCTCGCGCGCCTTGGTGTCGGACATGATCACCAGGGCGGCGGCGCCGTCGTTGAGCGGGCAGCAGTTGGCCGCGGTGACCAGGCCGTCCGGGCGGAAGGCGGGCTTGAGGCCCGCCACGCCCTCGAGGGTCACGCCCGCGCGCGGGCCGTCGTCCGTGCTGACGACCGTGCCGTCCGGCGTGGTGACCGGGGTGATCTCGCGCTCCCAGAAGCCCTTGGCGATGGCCTGCTCGGCGAGGTTCTGCGAGCGGACGCCGAACTCGTCCATCTCCTGGCGGGTGACGCCCTTGAGACGGGCGAGGTTCTCGGCGGTCTGGCCCATCGCGATGTACGCGTCCGGGATCAGGCCGTCCTCACGGGGGTCCTGCCAGCCCTCGCCGCCCTGCTCGGCGCGGGCGGCCGTGCGGGCCTCGGCGTCGGCGAAGAGCGGGTTGTGGGTGCCCGGCATGCCGTCGGAGGAGCCGTTGACGGAGCGGGAGACCGTCTCGACGCCCGCGGAGATGAAGACGTCGCCCTCGCCCGCCTTGATGGCGTGCAGCGCCATCCGCGAGGTCTGCAGCGACGAGGCGCAGTAGCGGGTGATCGTGGTGGCCGGCAGGTGGTCCATGCCCATCTGCACGGCCACGATGCGGGCGAGGTTGTGGCCCTGCTCGCCGCCGGGCAGGCCGCAGCCGAGCATCAGGTCGTCGATCTCGCGCGGGTCGAGCCCGGGGATCTTGTCGAGGGCGGCCTGGATGATGGTGGCGGTGAGGTCGTCGGGCCGCACGTCCTTCAGGGAGCCCTTGAAGGCGCGACCGATGGGGGAGCGGGCGGTTGAGACGATCACGGCTTCGGGCATCACACGGCTCCAGGGGCGCGAGAAGGCAGGATTCTCCGGACTCTCCGGGAAGTTACCCGCACGTAGCGCCCCGGTCACGATCTCGGGACTGTGATGCGGGCCTCTTTCCCAAGCGCTTGCTTATGGTGCGTGTGCCTCACAGCGTACGACCGCTACGGGACCGGGCGGGCCGCCGCTCGGCGGCGCCGTCCGGCTCCGTGTGCTCCGGCAGCCGGCGCCGCTTGCGGTGCTTGAGCAGGGCCCAGCGGCCGCGGGCCGTCGCCGTGACCTCGGTGCCGCCCTCGGCCGCGGCCTCCGCCGCCGCCCTGGCCACCGGCAGGATGCCCTCGCGGCGGGCCGCGTCCGGCCGCTCGTCCTCCGGCCACAGGCCCAGCGCCGCGCACAGCGTGGGCAGCACGGCCATGGCGGCGGTGGCGTAGCCCTCGGCGGAGGGGTGGTAGTTGTCCGGGCCGAACAGCTCGCGCGGGTTCGCCGCGAACTCCGGGCCCAGCAGGTCGCCGAGCGAGACCGTGCGGCCGCCCGCCTCCAGCACCCCTATCGTCTGCGCCGCCGCGAGCTGGCGGCTCAGCCGCCGCGCCAGCCAGCGCAGCGGCTGGTAGACCGGCTCGATCGTGCCCAGGTCGGGGCAGGTGCCCACGACGACCTCGCAGCCCGCGTCCCGCAGCCGGCGCACCGCCTCCGACAGCAGGCGCACGGAACGGGCGTAGGGCACCCGGTGGGTGACGTCGTTGGCGCCGATCATGATCACGCAGACGTCGGGGACGTGGTCGGGGACGGCGAGCATCTGGGTGACCTGGCGCTCGAGGTCGTAGGACTGCGCGCCGGACAGCGCCACCGTGCGCAGCTCCACGGGCCGCTCGGCGACGGCCGCCAGGCCCGAGGCCAGCAGCGCGCCGGGAGTCTGCCGGGGGCGGTGCACGCCCTGGCCCGCGGCCGTGGAGTCGCCCAGCAGGCCCAGCAGCAGCGGCTCGCGGCCCAGCTGGTGGACGAACGCGGAGCCGTAGCGGCCGTCCGCGTGCGGCGGCGACTCGTTGTGGCCGCCCACCACCCGCCTGGCCAGCGCCACCTCGGTGAGCAGCAGGCCGAGCGCCGCCCCGCCCAGCAGGCCGGCGCCGCCGCCCCCGTACGCCGCCGCGGCCGCGATCCGCCGCGCGACCCTCGCCCTCGACATGGACATCGGCAGCCCTCCTTCGCGCCACGAAACCCGATAGCAAGCCGTTTTACAAACACTTCATAAACGCTTCACGGGGCCCGCACGCCCTTGTGCGGGCGCGATATCAGCAGGTTGCCCCGCGGACGGGGGCGCGCAACCGCCACTGGTGCAGTCGGACGCGCAATAGGCTGGCGGTATGGGCACGCGACGACGCTGGTGCCCCCGACCGCGGAGATCACCGTGCAGTATCACGATTCGATGATTGAGCTCGTTGGCAACACACCGCTCGTGAAGCTCAACAACGTGACCGAAGGCATCCAGGCCACCGTCCTTGCCAAGGTCGAGTACTTCAACCCCGGCGGCTCGGTCAAGGACCGCATCGCCCTCCGGATGATCGAAGCAGCCGAGAAGTCCGGGGAGCTCAAGCCGGGCGGCACGATCGTGGAGCCGACGTCCGGCAACACGGGCGTGGGTCTGGCGATCGTGGCCCAGCAGAAGGGCTACAAGTGCATCTTCGTGTGCCCGGACAAGGTCTCCCAGGACAAGATCAACGTACTGCGGGCGTACGGCGCCGAGGTCGTGGTCTGCCCGACCGCGGTCGACCCCGAGCACCCCGACTCGTACTACAACGTCTCCGACCGCCTGGTGCAGGAGACGCCCAACGCCTGGAAGCCCGACCAGTACAGCAACCCCAACAACCCGCTCTCGCACTACTACTCCACCGGCCCCGAGCTGTGGGAGCAGACCGAGGGGAAGATCACGCACTTCGTCGCGGGCGTGGGCACCGGCGGCACCATCAGCGGCACCGGCCGCTACCTCAAGGAGGTCAGCGAGGGCCGGGTCAAGGTCATCGGCTCCGACCCCGAGGGCTCGGTCTACAGCGGCGGCTCCGGCCGTCCCTACCTGATCGAGGGCGTCGGTGAGGACTTCTGGCCGTCCGCCTACGACGGCACGGTCACCGACGAGATCATCGCGGTCTCCGACAAGGACGCCTTCCAGATGACCCGCCGCCTCGCCCGCGAGGAGGGCCTGCTGGTCGGCGGCTCCTGCGGCATGGCGGTCGTCAGCGCCCTGGAGGTCGCCAAGCGGCTCGGCCCGGACGACGTGGTCGTCGTCCTGCTGCCGGACAGCGGCCGCGGCTACCTGAGCAAGATCTTCAACGACGAGTGGATGGCGGACTACGGCTTCCTGGAGGAGGCCGGCGACTCCGCGCGCGTGGGCGACGTGCTGCGCCGCAAGGACGGCGAACTCCCCTCGCTGGTGCACATGCACCCGGAGGAGACGGTCGGCGAGGCCATCGAGGTGCTGCGCGAGTACGGCGTCTCGCAGATGCCGATCGTCAAGCCGGGCGCCGGGCACCCCGACGTGATGGCCGCCGAGGTCATCGGCTCGGTCGTCGAGCGGGAGCTGCTGGACGCCCTGTTCACCCAGCGCGCCTCGCTCACCGACCCGCTGGAGAAGCACATGTGCGCGCCGCTGCCGCAGGTCGGCTCCGGCGAGCCGGTCGCGGACCTGATGGCCGTCCTGGGCGAGGCGGACGCGGCCATCGTCCTGGTCGAGGGCAAGCCCACCGGCGTGGTGAGCCGTCAGGACCTGCTGGCCTTCCTGGCCGAGGGCCACAACGGCGCCACCAAGTAGGCGGCGCCGCCCGGCCGGTGCGTGGGCGTCAAGGTCACGCATTGGCCAACTGCCGGTCCGTAAAAGGTACGTATGCGTCACGTGTACGCAGCACGGGCTTAACACGGGACCGGCATAGTGAGGAACGCCGGCGAGGGTGGCACCCCTCCCTCGACCGGCGTACCGATTGCGACGGCAGGACCTCCGGAGCGGCTCCCGGACCCGCCGTCGGACGCGGAATGCGGCCCTCCTCACCGGGATCCGCCCCGCGTCCTACGTGGGGACCGCCGTCGTCCCGACCCCGGCCTCGGCCGGGGTGCGGCGGCCCCCGCGTCAATCGCCTCCGCGCACGGCTCTTCTGGCAGGGCGTCGGCTTCTGCGGGCCGGGTTCACGGGCCATCATGCCTACGGCGGTACGGTCGCAGGGCTCGACCCCGCCGCGGGCACCGTCCGCGCCCCCGCGTCGCCGGGGCCGGCACCCGTACCCGCTCGAGGGGGTGCCCCCGTTCGCCGAGGGCCCCCGTGGAAGGAGAGGCCCGTGACCGTTCCCCTGCTGACGTCCCTCGCCGCACCGGACGCGACCGACCGGCCGGACGCCCTGACCGTCGCCGGGCGGTCCTGCTCCCGCGAGGAACTGCTGGGCGCGGCGGGCGCGGTGGCCTCCCGCGTCGCCGGCGCCGCGTCGGTGGCCGTGCGCGCCGAGGCGACGCCCGAGACGGTCGCCGCCGTCGTCGGCGCACTGCTCGCCGGTGTGCCCGTGGTGCCGCTGCCGCCGGACGCCGGGCCCGCCGAGCGCGCGCACATCCTGCGCGACTCCGGCGCCGAGCTGGTCCTCGGGGAGACGCGGGGCGGGCGGCGGGAGGTGGCCGTGCCGGTGGACCTGCGGGAGAGGGCCGCCTGGTCCGGCCCCGAGCCCGACCCGAAGGCCACCGCGTTCGTCCTGTACACCTCCGGCACCACCGGGGCGCCCAAGGGCGCGATCATCCCGCGCGGGGCCGTCGCCGCCTGCCTGGACGGGCTCGCGGACGCCTGGCAGTGGACCGCCGAGGACACCCTCGTGCACGGCCTGCCGCTCTTCCACGTCCACGGCCTGGTCCTGGGCGTGCTGGGCGCGCTGCGCACCGGCTCCCGCCTGGTGCACACCGGCCGCCCGACGCCCGAGGCGTACGCGGCGGCCGGCGGCAGCCTCTACTTCGGGGTGCCCACCGTGTGGTCCCGCGTGGTGCGCGACCACACCGCCGCGCGGGCGCTCGGCGGCGCCCGGCTGCTGGTGTCGGGCAGCGCGGCGCTGCCCGCGCCGGTCTTCCGCGACCTGGAGGCGCTCACCGGGCAGCGGCCCGTCGAGCGGTACGGCATGACCGAGACCCTGATCACCGTCTCCACCCGGGCCGACGGCGAACGCCGCCAGGGCTCGGTGGGCGTGCCGCTGCCGGGCGTGCGGACCAGAGTGGTGGCCGCCGAGGAGGGCGGCATCGGCGAGCTGGAGGTGTCCGGGCCGACGCTGTTCTCCGGCTACCTCGGCCGCCCCGAGGCGACGGCCGCCTCGTACACGGCCGACGGCTGGTTCCGCACCGGCGACATCGCCGCCGTCGACGCGGACGGCGCCCACCGCATCGTCGGCCGCGCCTCCACCGACCTGATCAAGTCCGGCGGCTACCGCATCGGCGCGGGCGAGGTGGAGAACGCGCTGCTGGACCACCCGGCCGTCAGCGAGGCCGCGGTGGTGGGCGTGGCGCACGAGGACCTGGGGCAGGAGATCGTCGCCTACGTGGTGGCCGAGGGGGTGAGCGAGCAGGCGCTGATCGACTTCGTCGCGGCCCACCTGTCCGTGCACAAGCGCCCGCGCCGCGTCCGCTTCCTGGACGCCCTGCCGCGCAACGCCATGGGCAAGCCGCAGAAGAAGCTGCTGCCGCCCCTGTGAGCCCTGTGAGACCCGTGTGAGACGGCCGCCGTCCCGTACCCTGCATAATTTCATGCAGGGTACGGGTGGGATGAATGGTTCAGGAGGACGGATGAGCGAGACCGGCAGCGAACCGGAAGCCATCGCACGGCTGCAGAAACTCTTCGAGGGACACCGGCTGACGCCCACTCAGCGCCGCATCGCCCACTGCATGGTGCGCCGCGCCGCCGACGCGCCCTTCCTCTCCAGCGTCGAGCTCGCCGACCTCGCCGGCGTCAGCCAGCCCTCGGTGACCCGCTTCGCCGTCGCCCTCGGCTTCGACGGCTACCCGGCGCTGCGCCGCCACCTGCGGGACGTGGTGCCCGCCGCCGAGGCGCCCGCCGAGAGCTCGTACAACGAGTACCAGCAGGCCGTCCACGCCGAGATCGACAACCTGCGCCACCTCGCCTCGCTGCTCGCCGACCCCTCGCCCGTCGTCTGCGCCGGACGGCTGCTGGCCTCCTCCCGGCCGCTGCCCGTCCTCGGCCTGCGCGCGGCAGGAGCCCAGGCGGGCGGCTTCGCCTACTTCGCCCGCAAGGTCCACCCCGACGTCCGGCTCCTCGACGAGGGCGGCACGCTCCTGGTCGACCGCATCGACGCCGCCGTACGGGCCGGCGCGAGCACCCTGCTGTGCTTCGCGCTGCCCCGCCACCCGCGCGAGGTCGTCGAGGCCCTGGAGTACGCGCGCGGTGCCGGACTGACGGTCGTCACCGTCGCCGACTCCACCTTCGCCCCCGTCGCCCGCCACAGCGACCTGCTGCTGCCGGCCGCCGTCGGCACGGGACTGGCCTTCGACACCGCCTGCGCCCCGATGCTGCTCGGCAGGGTCCTGCTGGAGGCCATGTGCGACGCGCTGCCCGAGGCACAGGCACGGCTGGAGGAGTTCGACGCGAAGGCGGCGGCGCGGGGGCTCTTCGTGGAGTGACGCCGAGTGGCTTCTCTCAGCTCGCACTCAGATTCGTTGGCTAGCGTGCCGGTACGAGTCGAGTGACGGGTCCATGGGGAGGTCCGAGGTGACACAGGGGTCGTATGCGCTGGCGCGCGTGGCCGTGATCGTACGGGCCCCGGTCCGCCGGCTGTGGGCGCTGGGTGCCGTCTCCGCGGGCACCGGCGCGCTGGTGCCCGGCCTCACCGGGCGCCGGGTGGGCCTGGCGGCGGGCGCGGCACTGTTCGTCCTCGCGGCGGCCGCGGCCTTCCTGGCGCGCCGCCGGCGCTACGCGGAGCTGGCCCGCGGCGCCTCGCGCGCGGGGCGCTCGGTCTTTCTGCAGGACCGCGCGGTGACGGTACGCAACTGGGCGCGCGCCCGGCGCTGGTGGCTGGCCGCCGCCTTCCTCGCTGCCATCGGCTCCTCCTTCGCCGCCCCCGCCACGGCCGGCCTGGCGCTGGCCGGGGCCGGTACGGGCCTGTGGGCGAAGGCCCTGTGGCTGGGCCGGCTGGAGCGCGGGAGCGAGGCGCTGCTGTGGGTGCGCACCGAGCGGGCGCAGGGCAGCCCCGCCGCCGGGGGCGTGCGCGGCTACCTGACCACCGGGCTCGGCGCGGGCGACGCCCTGCCGGGCGGCGCGAAGCGGCCGGGCGGCACGTCCCGGGGCCGCGCGCCGGTCAGCGCAGCGCGCTGAGGGCCCCGGCGCCGGACGCGCCGCCGCCGCTCTCGGCGACGAGCTCCTCCAGGGGCTGCGGCGGGCGCACGGTCGCGAAGCGCACACCCGGAGCGTCCGCGTCCGTTCCGTCGTCCTGTTCGTCGACGGCGAAGCCGTAAACCCCCGGGCGGGGGAGCGTGTTGTAGGCGTAGTGGTTCGAGAAGTAGTACGCGCCGGTGTCGAGCAGCGCCACATGGTCGCCCGCGTCGATGCGCGGCAGGAGCCGGTCGACGGCCACCAGGTCGCCCGCGAAGCAGCACGGCCCGGCCACATCCTGCGGCACCGGCTCCGCGCGCTTGGGCAGCCCCCGCCCGTCGAACACCGCCACCCGCAGCGGCCACGACTCCGGCGCGAACACGGTGCGCACCGCCACCTGGGCGCCCGCGTGCGCCACCGCGATGCGCCGGCCGCCCGCCGACTTGGTGTACTCCACCCGCGCCAGGATCAGCCCGCTCTTGGCCAGCAGCGACCGCCCGAACTCGGTCACCAGCCCGTAGCGCCCGTCGAACAGCCCCGGCACCGTGGCGGCCAGCAGCCGCGCGTAGTCGGCGTGGGTGGGGGCGATGTCGTCGGACGTGAAGTTGACGGGCAGGCCGCCGCCGATGTCGATCGTCCGGATCCGCCGCTCGCCGGCCGTCGCGTTGATCTCCTCGGCCAGCTCGTAGGTGTCCCGCACGCCCGCCGCCATGAGCTCCAGGGGGCAGCCCTGCGACCCGACGTGGGCGTGGATCCGCGACAGCCACGGCCGCTCGGCGTACGCCCGCACCAGCCATTGCCGCGCCCCCTCGTCGCGCATCGCCACCCCGAACTTGGACGTCTCGGTGGCGGTGCTCAGCGCCCCGATGCTGCCGCCGCCGACCTGCGGGTTGACGCGCAGCCCCACCGCCGGCGAGCGGGGCGCCCCCGCCTCGGCGAGCAGGGCGTCCAGCCGGGTCAGCTCCTCGCGGCTGTCGACGTTGACGGCCAGGCCGAGCGCCAGCGCCTCGCGCAGCTCGGCGGTCGTCTTGGCGGGGGAGTCCAGCACGACGCTCTCAGCCGGCACGCCCGCCGCCCTTGCCAGTGCCAGTTCGCCGGGGCTGGCGACCTCGGCGCCCAGCCCCTCGTCGGCCAGCAGCCGCAGGACGGGCACCAGCGGCGCCGCCTTCACCGCGAAGGCGTGCAGCACCTCCACCCCGCCGAACGCCGCCCGCAGCCCGGCAGCGGCCCGCCGGGCACCGCACACGTCCAGCAGGCCCGCGACGGGCCGGTCCGCCGTGACGAGGCCCCGCCGGACCGCTTCCCGCACCGCGGCGTCCCGCCGCGCCCCGAATCCGCTCTCACCCGCGCCCATGTCCCCACTCCACCACCGGGGCGCGGGCCGTGCCATGGTCCGGCACGGCCCGGTGATGTCCGTTTTCCCCTGTTGACTAGCGCTATTCAGCGACACACACTGTGCAGTGTTCTATTCAGAACAGGGAGAAGAGCCAGGGAGGCAGGGCCCATGTCAGGACCGCGACCCGTGCGTGCACCGCGAGGCACCGAGCTGAGTGCCCAGGGGTGGCAGCAGGAAGCCGCGCTGCGGATGCTGCAGAACAACCTCGACCCCGAGGTCGCCGAGCACCCCGACAAGCTCGTCGTCTACGGCGGCACCGGCAAGGCCGCGCGCGACTGGCGCTCCTTCGACGCCATGGTCCGCACCCTGCGCTCGCTCAAGCAGGACGAGACCATGCTGGTCCAGTCCGGCCGCCCCGTCGGCGTGATGCAGACCCACGAGTGGGCCCCGCGCGTCCTGATCGCCAACTCCAACCTCGTCGGCGACTGGGCCAACTGGGAGGAGTTCCGGCGCCTGGAGGCCCTCGGCCTGACCATGTACGGGCAGATGACCGCCGGGTCGTGGATCTACATCGGCACGCAGGGCATCCTGCAGGGCACGTACGAGACCTTCGCCGCCGTCGCCGCGAAGAAGTTCGGCGGCACCCTCGCCGGCACCATCACCCTGACCGCCGGCCTCGGCGGCATGGGCGGCGCCCAGCCGCTCGCCGTCACCATGAACGACGGCGTCGCCATCTGCATCGACTGCGACCCGCGCGCCATCGAGCGCCGCATCGAGCACCGCTACCTGGACGTCAAGGCCGACTCCCTCGACCACGCCCTGCAGCTGGCCGTGGAGGCGCGCGACGCCCGCCGCCCGCTGTCCATCGGAGTCCTGGGCAACGCGGCCGAGCTCGTACCGCAGCTGCTGGCCATGAACGCCCCGATCGACATCGTGACGGACCAGACCTCCGCCCACGACCCGCTGTCCTACCTGCCCCTCGGCGTCGACTTCGACGACATGGCGTCCTACGCCGCCGAGAAGCCCGCCGACTTCACGACCCGGGCCCGCGAGTCGATGGCCCGCCACGTGGAGGCCATGGTCGGCTTCCAGGACGCGGGCGCCGAGGTCTTCGACTACGGCAACTCCATCCGCGGCGAGGCCCAGCTCGCGGGCTACACGCGCGCCTTCGACTTCCCCGGCTTCGTCCCCGCCTACATCCGGCCCCTCTTCTGCGAGGGCAAGGGCCCCTTCCGCTGGGCGGCCCTCTCGGGCGACCCCAAGGACATCGCGGCCACCGACAAGGCCATCCTCGACCTCTTCCCCGAGAACGAGTCCCTGGCCCGCTGGATCAAGATGGCCGGCGAGCGCGTCCACTTCCAGGGCCTCCCGGCGCGCATCTGCTGGCTCGGCTACGGCGAGCGCGACCGCGCGGGCGAGCGCTTCAACGAGATGGTCGCCGACGGCACCCTGCAGGCCCCCCTCGTCATCGGCCGCGACCACCTCGACTGCGGCTCGGTCGCCTCGCCGTACCGCGAGACCGAGGCGATGCTGGACGGCTCCGACGCGATCGCCGACTGGCCGCTGCTGAACGCCATGGTCAACGTGGCCTCGGGCGCCTCCTGGGTCTCCCTGCACCACGGCGGCGGCGTCGGCATGGGCCGCTCCATCCACGCCGGGCAGGTGACGGTCGCCGACGGCACGGCCCTGGCGGGCGAGAAGATCCGCCGCGTACTGACGAACGACCCGGGGATGGGCGTGATCCGGCACGTGGACGCGGGCTACGACATCGCCGAGTCGGTGGCCGAGGACCGAGGGGTCCGCATCCCGATGCGGGAAGAGGCATGAGCCCCGCTGCGGGCAATCGTCCCGCAGGGCGGGACGGGTGGGCGCAGCCCGACCACCGGGCCGCGGCCGCCCACGCACCGTCGTTCCACGAGATGTGGCGCGACCTGGCTCCGATCGGCCGCAACCAGGACTCCGGTGGTTACAGGCGCTTCGCCTGGACCGGCGCCGACGCCGACTGCCGTGCCTGGTTCCAGGCGCAAGCCGCAAGCCGCGGGCTGGCCTATGAAGTCGACCGCAACGGCAACCAGTGGGCCTGGCTCGGCGACCCGAGCGCCGGTGACGCCGTGGTCACCGGCTCCCACCTGGACTCCGTCCCCGACGGCGGCGCCTTCGACGGCCCCCTCGGCGTCGTGTCGTCCTTCGCCGCCCTGGACGAGCTGCGCGCCCGCGGCGCGCGGCCGAACCGCCCGCTGGCCATCGTCAACTTCGGCGACGAGGAGGGTGCCCGCTTCGGCCTCGCCTGCGTCGGCTCCCGGCTGACCGCCGGACAGCTCACCACCGAGAAGGCACACGCCCTCCGCGACGCGGACGGCGTCTCCCTCGCCCAGGCCATGGAGCGCGCCGGCTACGACCCCGAGGCCATCGGGGCCGACCCCGAACGCCTCGCCCGCATCGGCGCGTTCGTCGAGCTCCACGTCGAACAGGGCCGCGCCCTCGCGGACACCCCGCACGCCGTCGGCGTGGCCTCGGCGATCTGGCCGCACGGCCGCTGGCGGTTCGACTTCCACGGCGAGGCCAACCACGCCGGCACCACCCGCATCGAGGACCGCCGCGACCCGATGCTGACCTACGCCAACACCGTGCTCGCGGCGCGCAAGAAGGCCCGTCTCGCCGGCGCCCTGGCCACCTTCGGGAAGGTCAGCGTGGAGCCGAACGGCGTCAACGCCATCGCCTCCCTCGTGCGCGGCTGGCTGGACTCCCGGGCCGCCGACGAGGAGACCCTGGCCGCCGTCGTCGCGGAGATCGAGCAGGCCGCCGTCGAGCGCGGCACGCGCGACGGCGTCGACGTCCGGGTCACCCGCGAGTCCTTCACGCCCGTCGTGGAGTTCGCGCACGGGCTGCGGGACGAGCTGGCCAAGCTGCTCGGCGGCGTGCCCGTACTGCCCACGGGCGCCGGACACGACGCGGGTATTTTGTCCGGCGTCATCCCCACCGCCATGCTGTTCGTGCGCAACCCCACCGGCGTCTCCCACTCGCCGGCCGAAACGGCCTCCGAGGACGACTGCCTGGCCGGAGTGACCGCACTCGCCGACGTACTGGAGGGCCTCGCGTGCAGGTGACCTACTGGGCCGAGCACGCCTGGCTCGGCACCCACGTCGAGCCCGGCGTGGCCATCGACGTCACCGACGGGCGGATCACGGCCGTACGCACCGGCGTCGCGGCGCCGCCGCCGGGGGCGGTGAGCCTGCGCGGGTTCACCATGGCCGGATTGGCGAACAGCCACTCCCATGCATTCCACCGCGCTCTGCGGGGTGTTGTGCAGGCGGCACCCGACTCCGTGCTGCCCGGCCTGGCAAACGCGCACTCTCACGCCGGCTCACCTCCGCCTACGCGGAGCGCGAGCCGGGTGCCGGATTCATTCTGGACCTGGCGCAACGTCATGTACGGAGTAGCCGACAAACTCACCCCCGAGAACTACTTCTCCCTCGCCCGCGCCACCTACGCCGAGATGGCCCTCGCCGGCATCACCTGCGTCGGCGAGTTCCACTACGTCCACCACGCCCCCGGCGGCACCCCCTACGCCGACCCCAACGCCATGGGCGAGGCCCTGATCGCGGCCGCCGCCGAAGCCGGCATCCGCATCACCCTCCTCGACACCGCCTACCTGTCCTCCGCCATAGGTGATGGACGCGGCGGCGAGCCCCCCAACCACCACCAGCTCCGCTTCTCCGACGGCACGGCCGACGCCTGGGCCGAGCGCGCGGCCGCCCTGAAGCCCTCCGGCCACGCCCGGATCGGCGCGGCCGTACACTCCGTACGCGCCGTGCCGGCCGGCCAGCTGGCGACCGTCGCCGGGTGGGCGAAGGACCGCGAGGCGCCCCTGCACGTCCATCTGTCCGAGCAGACCGCCGAGAACGACGCCTGCCTCGCCGCCCACGGCCGCACCCCCACCCAGCTGCTCGCCGACCACGGCGTGCTCGGCCCCCGCACCTCCGCCGTGCACGCCACGCACCTCACCGACGAGGACATCGACCTCCTCGGCGGCGCGGCCACGACCATCTGCATGTGCCCCACGACCGAACGCGACCTCGCCGACGGCATCGGCCCCGCCGCCCGCCTGCAGCGGGCCGGCAGCCCGCTGTCCCTGGGCAGCGACAGCCACGCCGTCATCGACCTGCTGGAGGAGGCCCGCGCCATGGAGCTCGACGAGCGCCTGCGCAGCCGCACCCGGGGCCATTGGACCGCCGCCGCACTGCTGCGCGCCGCCACCGAGGACGGCCACGCCTCCCTCGGCTGGAGCGACGCGGGCCGCATCGAGCCGGGCGCGCTCGCCGACCTCACGACCGTCGCGCTGGACTCCGTCCGTACCGCGGGGCCGGAACCGCGCCACGGTGCCGAGACGGCCGTATTCGCCGCGACCGGCGCGGACATCCGCCATACGGTGGTCGGCGGCCGGCACGTCGTACGGGACGGGGCCCACCAGCTCGTACCGGACGTGCCCCGGGCCCTGGCCGACTCCATCGCCGCCCTGCGCGGCTGACGCCGACGACCGGAGAAAGCATGAGCACGGCGATCACCAACATCAGCAGTCTCGTCACCAACGACCCCTCCCTCGGTGAAGGCCCCCTCGGCCTGATCCAGGACGCGGCGGTCGTCATCGACGGCGACCGCGTCGCCTGGGTCGGTGAGTCCAGCAAAGCACCCGCCACTGACAACGCCGTCGACGCCGAGGGCCGCGCGGGCATCCCCGGCTTCGTGGACTCCCACTCCCACCTGGTCTTCGCGGGCGACCGCACGGCGGAGTTCAACGCCCGCATGTCCGGCCGGAGCTACAGCGCGGGTGGCATCCGCACCACCGTGGCGGCGACCCGCGCCGCGACGGACGCCGAGCTCGAGGCCAACCTCACCCGCTACCTCGGCGAGGCCCTGCGCCAGGGCACCACGACCCTCGAGACGAAGTCCGGCTACGGCCTGACCACCCACGACGAGGCCCGCGCCCTGCGCATCGCCGCGCAGCACACCGACGAGGTCACCTACCTGGGCGCGCACGTCGTCGCCCCCGAGTTCGCCGACGACCCCGAGGGCTATGTGGCCCTGGTGACCGGCGAGATGCTCGAGGCGTGCGCCCCGCACGCCCGCTGGGTCGACGTGTTCTGCGAGCGCGGTGCCTTCGACGGCGACCAGGCCCGCGCGGTCCTCGAGGCGGGCAGGCGGCACGGCCTGCTCCCGCGCGTCCACGCCAACCAGCTGGGCCACGGCCCCGGCGTCCAGCTGGCCGTGGAGGTGGGCGCGGCCTCGGCCGACCACTGCACCCACCTGACCGACGCGGACGTCGACGCCCTCGCCCACGGCGACACCGTCGCCACCCTCCTGCCCGGCGCGGAGTTCTCCACCCGGGCGCAGTGGCCGAACGCGCGCCGGCTCCTGGACGCGGGCGCCACCGTCGCACTGTCCACGGACTGCAACCCGGGCTCGTCCTTCACCAGTTCGATGCCCTTCTGCATCGCCCTGGCCGTGCGCGACATGGGGATGACCCCCGACGAGGCGGTGTGGTCCGCCACGGCCGGCGGGGCCGCCGCCCTGCGCCGCACCGACCTCGGCCGGGTGAGCCCGGGAGCCCGCGCCGACCTGGCCCTGCTGGACGCCCCCAGCCACGTCCACCTCGCCTACCGCCCCGGGGTGCCGCTGGTGTCGGCCGTCTGGCAGCGCGGGGTGCGCAAGGTCTGAAGTCCCGAACGCCGGAAAGGCCTGAAGGCGGTACGGGAAACGTCCTGACGCTGTGTGCCGCACGGGAATCCCGTGCGGCACACAGCGTCAGGACGTCCGGTCCACCACGCCCCTACTCCTCGGTCAACAGCCCCTTGCGGAGCCGGACGAGGGTGCGGGACAGCAGGCGGGAGACGTGCATCTGGGAGATGCCCAGCTCCTCGCCTATCTCCGACTGCGTCATGTTGGCCACGAAGCGCAGGGAGAGGATGTGGCGATCGCGCGGGCCCAGTTCGGCGATGAGGGGCTTGAGGGACTCGACGTACTCGATGCCCTCCAGGCCGTGGTCCTCGTAGCCGATCCGGTCCGAGAGCGCGCCCTCGGTCTCGTCCTCCTCGGCCTGGGCGTCCAGCGAGCTCGCGGTGTACGCGTTGCTCGCGGCCATGCCCTCGACGACCTCGTCCTCCGTCAGGCCCAGCTGCTCGGCGAGTTCGCCGACCGTGGGGGAGCGGTCCAGGCGCTGCGCGAGCTCGTCACCGGCCTTGGCCAGGTCGAGCCGGAGCTCCTGGAGCCGGCGCGGCACGCGCACGGACCAGCTGGTGTCGCGGAAGAAACGCTTGATCTCGCCGATGATCGTCGGCATCGCGAAGGTGGGGAACTCGACGCCGCGGCTGAGCTCGAAGCGGTCGATGGCCTTGATCAGGCCGATGGTGCCCACCTGGATGATGTCCTCCATCGGTTCGCTGCGGGAGCGGAACCGCGAGGCGGCGAACTTCACCAGGGCCAGGTTCAGTTCGACCAGGGTGTTGCGGACGTACGCGTATTCGTGGGTGCCCTCCTCGAGCGACGCGAGGCGCGCGAAGAGCGTCTTGGACAGAGCACGCGCGTCGACCGCACCCACCTCGTCGTACGGGGGGATCTCCGGGAGTCCGGCCAGGCCGGGGTCGCTGTGCTCGGGCGGGGTTGTCGACGAGGCGGTCTCACGGGCCTCGCAAGAGGTTCGGGAACGCTGTTCGTCGAGCCGGGGTGACATGGTCTCCTCCATCATTCTCGGCATATGGCAGCCGATGCCGTGACCCTTTGCTGCGGTTTGCGGCGCCTCCAAAGCCGTCCGTGGTGGATGTGTCCCTACTAGCCCTACCCGTCTTTGGCTTCTCAAGGCAAGTCCCATTTGCCCGTATTCGTTCTTAATTGGCGGAGGTTCGGCTTCCGGACAGGCGTATGGAAGGCGTAGGGTTTTGCCCGCACCACGTGGGCACAACTACGAAGGGCACGAAGGGAAGCGCATGGATCGCGGGATGGTCGGCAACGCGAGCAGGGGCCGGCTGCAGGTGGAGGTCCGGCGCCACGGTGTGAGTTCCGTCGTATCACCGACGGGTGAGCTCGATCACCACACGGCGGAAGTACTGCGCGAACCCCTCGAGGCCTGCGTCAGAGAAGGCGACGCGCGCGTGGTCGTCGACTGCTCCGGCCTGGACTTCTGCGACTCCACCGGACTGAACGTCCTGCTCGGCGCCCGGCTGAAGGCCGAGGCCGCGGGTGGCGCGATTCACCTCGCCGCGATGACGCCCGTCGTCGCCCGGGTCTTCGAGATCACGGGCGCGGGAGCCGTCTTCACCCTCCACGACACGCTCGACGCGGCGCTCGCCGACTGAGCCGTCCGGAAATCTCCGTTGCCTGTGTCACAGGCGTCCTGCTGAATCCGGGGTGTTCTCCCGATTCCGCCGGGCAGGAGACTGCTGAATCCGTTGAAGATTATTCGTGTACGAATCGGTGAATCGGTGAGGTGAGGCGCTGATGAGCACCACCCGGGCGTGCCCCCCGCCGGACGGCCCCGGTCCGGAGGCGGAGGGCGCCGCCTCGGCCGGCGCACCGCCGCCCGGCGGCCAGAGCCGCCGGCTGCGTCTCGTGGGCGTCAGCGGCGCTGTGCCGCTCTCCCGCGACTTCACCCGCCAGGCACTGCACGACTGGGGCTGGCTCCCCGCCGTCACCGCCGACCACCGGGCCGCCGCCGAGGACGTACTGCTGGTCGTCTCCGAGCTCGTCACCAACGCCTGCCTGCACGCCGACGGCCCCGAGGAACTGCGGGTCAGCCGCACGGGCAAGGTGCTGCGCCTGGAGGTCACCGACCTCGGCGCCGGTACGCCCGCACCCCGCACCCCGCACCGCGCGGGCCGGCCCGGCGGGCACGGGATGTTCATCGTGCAGCGGCTCTGCCTCGACTGGGGGGTCGTGCGCCGCACGGACGGCACCGGCAAGACCGTCTGGGCGGAGCTGGCCGGACCGTCGTAGGCGTAGGCCGCGCGCCGCCCGCAGTGCGACGCGTTCCTTGTCTTCCCTCTCCACGGCGCCCGGCGTACCTTCGGCGTCCGATCTGATGTGTCGTCAGAAAGCTTCGCCGGCGGCACCGGACGAGAGGGGAACCCCAGGTGTCCCACAACCGACGCCATGCCGCGCGCCGCGGCCGTGCGCTCGCGGTCCCCGCGGCGCTGGCCTCGGGCGCGATCCTGCTGGTCGCGCCCGCCGCGCGGGCCGAGACCGTCGACGTCAACTATGCGTGCAAGACCCCCATCGGGGACAAGAGCGCCGTCTCGCCCATCGACATCAAGGCCGTGCCGAGCGGTGACTCCTACAAGCTCACCATGTCCTTCCAGAAGGGCGTCTCGGAGAGCCCCATCGAGCTCGGCAAGGGCGCGATGAAGCCAAGTGCCGTGATCGCGCTGGGCGGCGCGGACTCCGGCACCGTGGCGGTCTCCGGCCCGCCCAACGCGGAGCCGATACCTCCGAAAACCCCCATCAAGATCAGTGACCTCTCGGGTACCTACACCCCCAAGAAGGGCGGTCAGGTCACCTTCACCGCCTCCACCCTCACCATCCAGGCCCTGGGCACCACGACCACCTGCAACCCCACCAACAACCCCAAGCCCTCGCTGACCCTCGACGTGAAGGCGCCGGGCGGGACCACGGGCGGCTCGACGGGCGGCTCGACGACGGGCGGTTCCACCGGAGGCTCGACCACCGGCGGTTCGACAGGCGGCTCCACCGGAGGCACGACCACCGGAGGCACGACCACCGGTGGCTCGACCACCGGCGGATCGTCCTCCACCGGCGGTGGCCAGCTCCCGCAGACCGGCCCCTCCGATTCCGCCGTCGCCCTCGGCACCCTCGGCGGCACGGTCCTCCTCGCCGGGGTCGCCGGAACCCTCTGGCTCACCCGCAGGCGCCGCACCACCGGCTGAACCCCGCACGCCGCCGCCCAGCACAGGGAGCCGCCGATGACGTCCCGTACCCGTGCCGCCGCCGCGCTGTCGGCCGCCCTCGCGCTGCTCGCCCCGGCACCGGCGGCGGCCGGCGCGGCGGCGGACGCGCCACCGTGGACGGCAGCGCCCGCGCCCGGCGGCCGTTCGTCCTTCTACCTGGAGGGCGCCCCGGGCACGGTCCTCGAGGACAAGCTGTCCGTCCTCAACCCCGGCGACCGGCCGCGGACCGTCGAGCTGCGCGGTACCGGGCCGTGGATCTCCCTGGCCGCGCGCCGGGTGGACCTGCCGCCCCGCACCCGCGCGGACGTCCCCCTCACCGTCACCGTCCCGGCGGGCACGGCACCGGGCGGCCACTCCGCGGCCGTCGTCGTGTCCGGGGACGGCCGTCTGGTCCGGGTGCCGATGGCCGTACGGGTCAGTGGTCCGGCGCTCTCCGCGCTCTCCGTGGAGCGCGTACGGGTCAGCGGCACGGGCCGGAACACGGTGATCCGCTACGCGCTGGTGAACCGGGGCAACACCGCCCTCGCCCCGCGCCTGACCCTGCGCGCGGAGGGACTGTTCGGCGAGGTCCTGCGGCGCCCGGCGACGCGGACGCCCGGCGAGCTGCCGCCGGGGGGCAGCGTGCGGCTGGCGGAGAGATGGCCGGACGCCCCGCGCCTGGACCGGGTGGAGGTCAGCGTCACGGCCACCGCCCCGGACGGCACCCGGGCCTCCGCGACCGGCGCCTACACCCCGCTGCCCTGGCTCGGCCCGGCCCTGACCGGGCTGGGCGGCCTGGCCGCGGCGGGCGTGGCCGTGCGGTGGGTACGACGGCGCCGGGCCCGCTCATGAGGGGCGGCGGCGTACGGGCGCGCCCCGCGGCCGCCCTGGCGGCCCTGCTCCTCCTGCTGACCGCGGCGGCCCCGGCCGCTGTGCCGGCCCCGGCCGTCCTGCAGGCCCCAGCCGCACCGGTCGCCCCTCGAGCCGCCGTCGGCCCCACGGTCGCCGTGGACCGCGCGGAGGCCCCCAAGGGCGGTTCCGTCACCGTGAGCGGCACGGGCTGGCGTCCCGGCGCCCTGCTCACCCTCCTGCTCTGCGGCCAGAACATGATCGGCGGCACCAACGCCTGCGCCAACGGAGACGGCCGGACGGTGACGGCCGGCGCCGACGGTACGTTCCGCCGGAGCGTCCCCGTCGTGGCGCCGCCCAGGCCATGCCCCTGTGTCCTGCACGTCGCGACCGTCAGCGGCGACCCGGAGGCCGCGGACGCGGCGCTCGCCGTCACGGGCCACCCGGTGGCCGTGCTGCCGGAGGAGAAGGGCGGCGAGCGGCTGAGGGCGCTCTCGGCCGGCCTGGAGGGCTCCAGTGGGCTGCTGACGTGGTTCGGGGCGCCGCCGGCGCGCCGCCTGGTGGTCAAGGTCGCCAATCTGGGCGCGGGCCCGGCCCGGAATCCGGTCTTCCGGCTGGGCGTGGCGCGGGGCGTGCTCGCCCCCTCGTGGGAGGAGCGGCCCTGGCGGGGCACGGTGGCCGCCGGTCGCACGGAGCGCGTCGTGGTGGACGTGGAGCTGGCGGCGGGCGCGTACGGGGAGCACCTGCTGTCGCTGGAGTACGGCGGGAAGGTCCTCGTCGAGCAGCGCTGGGACGTCGCGCGGCCGTGGGGCGTGACGCTGTTCTGGGTCCTGCTGTGCGTGGTGGTCCCGCTGGCGGTCTTCCGGGCCGGCATGGCGGTCGTCGACCGGGTGCGGTCCCGTACGCCCGTCCGGCCGCCCGCGGGAGCGTCCGGCGCACCGGGCGCCCTGCCCTGGTTCACGCCGGCCACCGACCCGCGCCACGCGCCGTCGCGTCGCGCGCGGGAGGAGCAGGCGCGGGAGGAGGGCGCGCGGTGAAACGCGAAGTGCCCCGGCGCGTCATCGCGCCGGGGCACTTCTCACGTACGGTCCGAGGAGCTCGGCGTCAGCGCACGTCGCCCATCAGGGCCTCGATCTTCTTGCGGTACATCCACACGGCGAAGCCCGCGAGGGTGGCCGCCGCGGCCTGGGCCACGATCACGCTGATGCCGTTGAGGTCCACGCCCGCCGTCGCCAGCAGGGTCATGGTGCAGTCGCCGGCGGTGACGGCGAGGAACCACACGCCCATCATCTGGCTGGCGTACTTCTGCGGCGCCATCTTCGTCGTGAGCGACAGGCCGACCGGGGAGAGGCACAGCTCGCCCATGGTCTGGATCATGTAGATCGACAGCAGCCACATCGGGCTGACCTTCGAGCCGTCCTCGGCCATCGCCATCGGGACGGCGAAGACGAAGAACGAGGCGCCGATGCCGACCATCGCCATCGAGAACTTCACCGTGGTGCTCGGCTCGCGGTCACGACGCGAGAGCCACGTCCACAGCCAGGCGAACACCGGGGCGAGCGCCATGACCCACAGCGGGTTGACCGACTGGAACCAGGTGGACGGGAAGCCGAACCCGAAGACGTTGTCCGCGGTCTTCTTCTCGGCGAAGGTCGACATCGTCGAGCCCGCCTGGTCGAAGATCATCCAGAACACGGCGGCGGCCACGAAGAACCAGATGTAGCCGCTGACCTTGGTCTGCTCGGCGTCCGAGAGGTCCTTGTCGCGCTTGATGCGGGCCAGGACGGAGATCGGGATGACCAGGCCGGCCAGCGCGATCGGGACCAGCGCCCAGTTGAGCGTGAAGTGGCCGGTGCCGCCGACGACGCCGTAGAAGACCGCCGCGACGGCGAGCCAGACCAGGCCCTTGACGAGCGTGGACTTCTTCTCGGCGGCCGAGAGCGGCTTCGGGACGATGCTGCTCTTCGGGTCCAGGTGGCGGGTGCCCCACAGGAAGCAGGCCAGGCCGACCGCCATACCGGCGGCGGCGATGGTGAAGCCCAGGTGCCAGTTGACCTTCTGGCCGATGGTGCCGATGACCAGCGGCGAGAAGAAGGCACCGAGGTTGATGCCCATGTAGAAGACGGTGAAGCCACCGTCCCGGCGCGGGTCCTGGGGGCCGTCGTAGAGGTGGCCGACCATCGTGGAGATGTTGGACTTCAGCAGACCGGAGCCCAGCGCGACGAGCGCGAGGCCCGCGAAGAAGGAGGGCTTGCCCGGAATCGCCAGCGCCAGGTGGCCGACCATGATGGTGCAGGCCGCGATGGTCACCGTCTTGCGCGGGCCCCAGACGCGGTCGCCGAACCAGCCGCCGGGCATGGCGAGCAGGTACACCATCGCCACGTAGACGGAGTAGATGGCCACCGCACTGGCCTCGGGCATCGCCAGACCGCCGCCCTGGCTGTCGGGCTTGGCGTCCGGGCCGCCGGCGATCAGGTAGACGACGAGAAGGGCGCGCATGCCGTAGTAGCTGAAGCGCTCCCACATCTCCGTCAGGAAGAGGGGGGCCAGACCGCGGGGGTGGCCGAAGAACGTCTTGCCGGAGTCAGGGGAGGTCTTCCCCGATTCCGCCGTGCCCTTCGTCAGGCTGGACGCCATGGTCAATCCTTGTGTCTCGGGACGCGCGGTGGAGCGAGTGCGCGCCCGGGTGGGGGTTGGCCGGCACCGGCTACTGCGCCGTCCGCCCCCACGCCCGAGGGGTTCGGCCCCCCGGGGTGCGAGGAGCCGGCAGGACAGCCGTACGCCGGGATCCACGCCCCCGCGCACCTTCGCGCGAAGAACCCGGCCGACAGGTCATTCACTGTGAAACAAGACTGGGTTCTCCAGCCCTGCGCACAACAGAGACCTTCGGCGCGTCGGACAAGCCGAAGGTCCCTCGGTGGTGCTACAGACGTCGGGTCACCATACGTCACACCCTGCCCCGGAATGGAAGGCGTTGAGACATGGATCACAGCCTCCGCCGGAACCAAACACGAGTATTCGAAGGTGATAGCACTTTCGGTGAAGTGTTGCCCCAGGTAGCACCTTCTACTCCTCTGACGTGCGCACGGGCGGACTACCATCTGGGCATGACCCGAGTACTGCTCGCCGAGGATGACGCTTCCATCTCGGAGCCGCTCGCACGCGCTCTGCGCCGCGAAGGGTACGAGGTGGAGGTACGCGAAGACGGGCCCACGGCGCTGGACGCCGGCCTTCAGGGAGGCGTGGACCTGCTCGTCCTCGACCTCGGGCTGCCCGGTATGGACGGTCTGGAGGTCTGCCGCAGACTCCGCACCGAGGGTCACGGCTTCCCGGTGCTGGTGCTCACCGCCCGCGCCGACGAGGTGGACACCGTGGTCGGCCTGGACGCCGGCGCCGACGACTACGTCACCAAGCCCTTCCGGCTCGCCGAACTCCTCGCCCGGGTACGGGCCCTGCTGCGGCGCGGCACCGCCGACACCCACCAGCAGCCGCCCGCCACGCACGGCGTGCGCATCGACGTCGAGTCGCACCGCGCCTGGATGGGCGAGGAGGAACTGCAGCTCACGGCGAAGGAGTTCGACCTGCTGCGGGTGCTGGTGCGCGACGCCGGCCGGGTCGTCACCCGCGACCAGCTGATGCGTGAGGTGTGGGACACCACCTGGTGGTCCTCCACCAAGACCCTCGACATGCACATCTCCTGGCTGCGCAAGAAGCTCGGGGACGACGCCGCCAACCCCCGCTACATCGCCACCGTCCGGGGCGTCGGCTTCCGCTTCGAGAAGAGCTGAGTCCGGCAGCAGCCGGGAGGAACAGGACACCGTGCGCCGCCGACTGATCAACTCCACGCTCGCCGTGGTCCTCGTCGTGATCGCCGTCTTCGGCATCTCGCTCGTCATCGTCGAGACCCGCACGATCGAGAGCAGCGCCCAGGAGAGCGTGCAGTCCGAGGCCGTGCGCCTGGTGAGCGTCGTGGACAGCCGGCTGGCGGGCGGCGAGCGCGTGGAGTCGGAGGTGCTGCGCGAGCAGATCACCCCCAAGCGGTACGCGCGCATCGACATCCCCGGCCGGCAGTCCATCGAGATCGGCACCCGCCCCGAGGGCGGGATCATCACCGCGACCCAGAAGGGCGAGCAGGGCGAGACCGTCCTGGTGGAGGAGTCCCGCTCCACGGTCAGCCGCGAGGTCGGCCGCACCCTGCTGGTGATCCTGGCCGTGGCCCTGCTGGCGGTGGTCGCCGCCGTGTTCCTCGCCGTGCGCCAGGCCAGCCGGCTCACCGCCCCGCTCACCGACCTCGCCGAGACCGCGGAGCGGCTGGGCTCCGGCGACCCCCGCCCCCGCCACCGCCGCTACGGGGTGCCGGAGCTGGACCGGGTCGCCGACGTCCTGGACGCGAGCGCCGAGCGCATCGCCCGGATGCTGACGGCCGAGCGCCGGCTGGCGGCCGACGCCTCGCACCAGCTGCGCACGCCGCTGACCGCGCTGTCCATGCGGCTGGAGGAGATCACCGTCACCGACGACCCGGACACGGTCAAGGAGGAGGCGACGGTCGCCCTGGCGCAGGTGGAGCGGCTGACCGACGTGGTCCAGCGGCTGCTGACCAACTCCCGCGACCCGCAGACGGGCTCCGCGGTCACCTTCGACCTCGACGAGGTCATCAAGCAGCAGATCGAGGAGTGGCGGCCCGCCACCCGCACGGCCGGCCGGGCCCTGGTGAGCTCGGGCAAGCAGGGGCTGCGCGCGGTGGGCACACCCGGCGCGGTCTCACAGGTACTGGCGACGCTGATCGAGAACTCGCTGATGCACGGCGACGGAACGGTCGCCCTGCGCACCCGGGTGACCGGCAACCAGGCGGTGGTCGAGGTCACCGACGAGGGTCCGGGCGTCCCGGCCGACCTGGGCGCGAGGGTCTTCGAGCGGACGGTCAGCGGCCGCAACTCCACCGGTCTGGGCCTGGCCGTCGCCCGCGACCTGGCGGAGGCGGACGGCGGCAGGCTGGAGCTGCTGCAGCAGTACCCGCCGGTGTTCGCACTCTTTCTGAGCCGCGAAGCGGATCACGACGACTAGAGGGGCCTGAGCCGCGAAGCGGATCACGACGACTAGAGGGGCCTCGGCCGCGAAGCGGATCACGACGACTGAGGCTCGGCGGTCTTCCTTACTTACCCGCGTCCACGCGCTGCGGCGGGGCGTCGGCCAGGAACGATTCGGCGGTCTGGACGGCCTCGCGGGCCGGCAGCGCCCTGAACACCCAGGTCCGGTAGGACCAGAAGCGGAAGACGGTGCCGAGGCCGAGGCCGATGACGTTCTTCGCGATGTTGTCGGCGAGTGGGGAGGTCAGGCCGAAGCCGTAGTGCGAGAGGGCCAGGATGCCGTTCTCGATCACCAGGCCGATGCCGCTGAAGAGCAGGAACAGGGACAGTTCGCGGCTGCGCCGGTTCTTGTCGGTGTCGCGGTAGGTCCAGTAGCGGTTGCCGATGTAGTTGGTGCAGATGGCGACGGCCGTGGCGATGACGCCGGAGCGGACGACGGCGAGACCCATGCCGTGGACGCAGATGTTGAAGACGATGAAGTTGACCACGAACCCGATGGCACCGACGGCCCCGAACTTCGCGATTTCGCGGGCCAGCCGCTCCAGCCGGGAACGTACTGTGCGCCGAAGAGTCATGTCGTTCATGCTAACCAGCGGTGCGGGGAGCCCACCTGGAGAGTCGGTGAACGAACGGCGAACGCACGCTTTTCGGTCCTTATCGCCACCGGTTCGTCGTCGATTCATCGCCGGAGCGAAAGCCTCCTGACTTGGAGGAACATCCAGGGGCGGTAGGGATGGTTCGTGCGTACGGATACCCTGGGGGCGTGACGTTCCCGGTAGTCGGCATGGTCGGCGGCGGCCAGCTCGCCCGTATGACCCACGAGGCGGGCATCCCCCTCGGCATCAAGTTCAAGCTGCTCAGCGATACCCCGCAGGACTCGGCGGCCCAGGTGGTCAGCGACGTCGTCATCGGCGACTACCGCGACCTGGAGACCCTTCGTGCTTTCGCACGAGGCTGCGATGTGATCACCTTCGATCACGAGCATGTACCGACCGAGCACCTACGGGCCCTGGAGGCCGACGGCATCCCCGTCCGCCCGGGGCCCGACGCATTGGTGCACGCCCAGGACAAGGGCGTGATGCGGGCGAAGCTCGACTCGATCGGAGTGCCGTGCCCCCGGCACCGGATCGTCGAGGACCCCGCCGACGTCGAGCGCTTCGCGGAGGAAGGCAACGGCTTCCCCGTCGTCCTCAAGACCGTCCGCGGCGGCTACGACGGCAAGGGCGTGTGGGTCGTCCGCGACGCCGAGGAGGCGGAGGTGCCCTTCCGGGCGGGCGTCCCGGTGCTCGCCGAGGAGAAGGTCGACTTCGTCCGTGAGCTCGCCGCCAACGTCGTCCGCTCCCCGCACGGCCAGGCCGTCTCGTACCCGGTCGTCGAGTCGATCCAGGTCGACGGCGTCTGCGACACGGTCATCGCTCCCGCCCCCGGCCTGTCCGAGGAGCTCTCGGCCCACGCCCAGCAGCTCGCGCTGCGGATCGCCAAGGAACTGGGCGTCGTCGGCCACCTCGCCGTGGAGCTGTTCGAGACCGCCGACGGCCGGGTGCTGGTCAACGAGCTGGCCATGCGCCCGCACAACTCCGGCCACTGGACCCAGGACGGCGCGATCACCTCGCAGTTCGCCAACCACGTCCGGGCCGTCCTCGACCTGCCGCTCGGCGACCCGCGGCCGCGCGCCAAGTGGACCGTCATGGCCAATGTTCTCGGCGGCGACTATCCGGACATGTATTACGCGTACCTGCATTGCATGGCGCGCGACCCGGGCCTGAAGATCCACATGTATGGCAAGGACGTCAAGCCCGGCCGCAAGGTCGGACACGTCAACACCTACGGCGACGACCTGGACGACGTGCGCGAGCGCGCCGCCCACGCCGCCGGATACCTGCGAGGAACGATCACGGAATGACAGCCCCCGGCTCCCCCCTCATCGGCATCGTCATGGGCTCCGACTCCGACTGGCCCGTCATGGAAGCGGCCGCGAAGGCCCTGGACGAGTTCGAGATCCCCTACGAGGTCGACGTCGTCTCCGCGCACCGCATGCCGCGCGAGATGATCGAGTACGGGGAGCGGGCCGCGGGCCGCGGCCTCAAGGCGGTCATCGCGGGCGCGGGCGGCGCCGCCCACCTTCCCGGCATGCTGGCCTCCGTCACACCGCTGCCGGTCATCGGCGTACCCGTGCCGCTGAAGTACCTGGACGGCATGGACTCCCTGCTGTCCATCGTGCAGATGCCCGCCGGGGTGCCCGTCGCCACCGTCTCCGTCGCGGGCGCCCGCAACGCCGGACTGCTCGCGGTCCGCATGCTCGCCGCGCACGACGAGGAACTGCTCGCCCGGATGCGCCACTTCCAGGACGAGCTCAACGAGCAGGCCACCGAGAAGGGCCGGCGGCTGCGCTCGAAGACGCAGGGCGCCGGCTTCGGATTCGGAGGCTGACCGCATGACGGACCCGGCCCTGGCCCGCGCCCGGGAGCTTCTCGCCGAGCACCCCGTCGTCGACGGCCACAACGACCTGCCCTGGGCGCTGCGCCAGCAGGTCCGCTACGACCTCGACCGGCGCGACATCGCCGCCGACCAGAGCGGCGCCGGCCTGCACACCGACCTGCCCCGGCTGCGCGCGGGCGGGGTCGGGGCCCAGTTCTGGTCGGTGTACGTACGGTCCGACATGGCCGGCGACGAGGCGGTCAGCGCCACCCTCGAGCAGATCGACGTCGTCCGGCGCCTCGCCGACCGCTACCCCGCCGACCTGCGCCTGGCCTTCACCGCCGACGACATGGAGGCCGCGCGGGCCGAGGGCCGCATCGCCTCGCTGATGGGCGCCGAGGGCGGTCACAGCATCAACTGCTCGCTGGCCACGCTGCGCGCGCTGCACCAGCTGGGCGTCCGCTATATGACGCTCACCCACAACGACAACATCCCGTGGGCGGACTCGGCGACGGACGAGCCGGCGGCGGGCGGGCTGACCCGCTTCGGCGAGGAGGTCGTCCGCGAGATGAACCGCCTCGGCATGCTCGTCGACCTCTCGCACGTCTCCGCCGGCACCATGCGGGACGCGCTGCGGGTCAGCGAGGCGCCGGTGATCTTCTCGCACTCCTCGGCGCGCGCCGTCTGCGACCACCCGCGCAACGTCCCGGACGACGTGCTGGGCTCGCTCGCCGCGAACGGCGGCGTGGCGATGGCGACGTTCGTGCCGAAGTTCGTCCTGCCGGAGGCCGTGGCCTGGACCCGGGCGGCGGACGAGAACATGCGCGCGCACGGCCTGCACCACCTGGACACCACCGAGCGGGCGATGGCCGTGCACAGCGCCTTCGAGAAGGCCAACCCCCGGCCGCGTGCCACGACCGCCACGGTCGCCGACCACCTCGACCACATGCGTGAGGTCGCCGGCATCGACCACATCGGCATCGGCGGCGACTACGACGGCACGGCGTTCACCCCCGACGGCCTGACGGACGTCTCGGGCTACCCCCACCTGATCGCCGAGCTGCTGCGACGCGGCTGGTCGGACGCGGACCTGGCCAAGCTGACGTGGCGCAACGCGGTCCGCGTGCTGCGGGCCGCGGAGGACGTGGCGCGGGAGCTCTCCACCGTGCGCAGCCCGTCGATCGCGACGATCGACCAGCTGGACGGCTGACACCGGCCACCGGACGGGCCGGCACCGGCCCGTCCCACCGGACACCCCCTAGGCCCGCGGGCGTCCCATCGCGCGGAACGACCAGCCGGCCGCCCGCCAGGCGTCGGCGTCGAGCGCGTTGCGGCCGTCGATCATCCGGGGCGTGGCGACGACCTCGGCGACCGCCGCCGGGTCCAGCTCCCGGAACTCGGCCCACTCCGTCAGGTGCAGCACCACGTGCGCGCCCCGGCACGCCTCGAGCGCGCTCGGCGCGTAGGCCAGGGTGGGGAAGAGACGGCCGGCGTTGTCCATGCCCTTGGGGTCGTAGACCGTCACCTGGCCGCCCTGCAGATGGATCTGGCCGGCCACGTTGAGCGCGGGCGAGTCCCGGACGTCGTCCGAGTCCGGCTTGAACGTGGCGCCCAGCACCGCCACCCGCTGCCCGAGGAAGCTGCCGCCGACGGACTCGCGGGCCAGCTCGACCATGTGGGCGCGGCGGCGCATGTTGATGGAGTCGACCTCGCGCAGGAACGTCAGCGCCTGGTCGGCGCCCAGCTCACCGGCGCGCGCCATGAACGCCCGGATGTCCTTCGGCAGGCAGCCGCCGCCGAAGCCGACGCCGGCCCGCAGGAACTTCTTGCCGATGCGCTCGTCGTGACCGATGGCCTCCGCGAGCTTGACCACGTCACCGTCGGCGGCCTCGCAGACCTCGGCCATGGCGTTGATGAAGGAGATCTTGGTGGCGAGGAAGGAGTTGGCGGCGGTCTTGACCAGCTCGGCGGTCGGGTAGTCGGCGACCACGAACGGGGAGCCCTCGCCGATCGGCGTGGCGTACACCTCGCGCAGCAGCTTCTCGCCGCGCTCGCCGGCGACGCCCACGACGATGCGGTCGGGGTGCAGGGTGTCCTGCACGGCGAAGCCCTCGCGCAGGAACTCCGGGTTCCAGGCGAGCTCCACGTCCTCGCCCGCCGGGGCCAGCTCGGCCAGCGTCCGCGCGAGCCGCTCCGCGCTGCCCACCGGGACGGTCGACTTGCCGACGACGAGCGCCGGGCGGCGCAGCCGCGGCGCCAGCGAGGCGAAGGCGCTCTCGACGTAGGACATGTCGCAGGCGTACTCGCCGTGCTTCTGCGGGGTGTTCACGCAGACGAAGTGCACGTCGCCGAATTCGCCGACCTCTTCCCAGGAGGTGGTGAAGCGCAGCCGTCCGGTGGAGCCCTCCAGACCGGCGACGTGCTTGCGCAGCAGCTCCGCCAGACCGGGCTCGTACATCGGGACCTCGCCGCGCGAGAGCGTCTCGATCTTCTCGGGCACCACGTCGAGCCCCAGCACCTCGAACCCGAGCTCGGCCATGGCCGCTGCGTGGGTGGCGCCCAGGTAGCCGGTGCCGATCACGGTGATCTTGAGGGCCATGCGGTGCTCCATGTGCTGATCTTGGGGCCGTGGGCTTGCTGCGCTTATTGATTCTGGGGGCCGCCGGGCCGGATTGCGTTGCCCGAGCATAGTCGGGGGCGCGCCGGGAAGGATCCCGGGTGATCGCCCGTTGTCGGCAAGCTCACGTATCCCCGGCCGCGGCGCCGACCCTAGAATCGTGGTTACTAAACGGTAGTTAACTCTCTGGGGAGTACGCCTTGGCGGGAAACAAGGACTTCGACCTGTACCGGCCGTCCGAGGAGCACGTCGAGCTCCGAAAGGTCGTGCGCTCGCTCGCCGAGGCGAAGATCGCGCCGTTCGCCGCCGAGGTGGACGAGGAGGGCCGCTTCCCGCAGGAGGCGCTCGACGCGCTCGTGGCCGCGGACCTGCACGCGGTGCACGTGCCCGAGGCGTTCGGCGGAGCCGGCGCGGACGCGCTCGCCACGGTGATCGTGATCGAGGAGGTCGCGCGCGTCTGTGCCTCGTCCTCCCTCATTCCGGCGGTCAACAAGCTCGGCTCGCTGCCGGTCGTGCTCTCCGGCTCCGAGGAGCTCAAGAAGCGCTACCTGAGCCCGCTCGCCAAGGGCGACTCGATGTTCTCCTACTGCCTGAGCGAGCCCGACGCGGGCTCCGACGCGGCGGGCATGAAGACCAAGGCCGTCCGCGACGGCGACTACTGGGTCCTCAACGGCGTCAAGCGCTGGATCACCAACGCCGGCGTCAGCGACTTCTACACGGTCATGGCCGTCACCGACCCGGAGAAGCGCTCCAAGGGCATCTCGGCCTTCGTCGTGGAGAAGGCGGACGAGGGCGTCTCCTTCGGCGCCCCGGAGAAGAAGCTCGGCATCAAGGGCTCCCCGACCCGCGAGGTCTACCTCGACAACGTCCGCATCCCCGCCGACCGCATGATCGGCGCGGAGGGCACCGGGTTCGCCACCGCGATGAAGACCCTGGACCACACCCGCATCACCATCGCCGCCCAGGCGCTGGGCATCGCCCAGGGCGCCCTCGACTACGCCAAGGGCTACGTCCAGGAGCGCAAGCAGTTCGGCAAGCCGATCGCCGACTTCCAGGGCGTCCAGTTCATGCTGGCCGACATGGCCATGAAGCTCGAGGCCGCCCGGCAGCTGACCTACGCCGCCGCCGCCAAGTCCGAGCGCCTCGACTCCGACCTCACCTTCTACGGCGCCGCCGCCAAGTGCTACGCCTCCGACGCCGCGATGGAGATCACCACCGACGCCGTCCAGCTCCTCGGCGGCTACGGCTACACGCGCGACTACCCGGTGGAGCGCATGATGCGCGACGCCAAGATCACCCAGATCTACGAGGGCACCAACCAGGTCCAGCGCATCGTCATGGCCCGCAACCTCCCGTAGGCGCCCCGCCACGCGGACGGACGAACGGCCCTCGGCAGTCGCGCCGGGGGCCGTTCGCGTTTCCTCCGGTGGCGTGGCGTCGTCCGGCGGGTGAAGGTGGTCGCGGGGGAGCGCCCCGTACCGCCAGGGAGGCCAGCGTCATGCCCGAGGTAACCAAGCCCTACGTGCCCGGTACGCCCTGCTGGGTGGACCTCGTGGTGCCCGACCAGCGGGAGGCCCTGGACCTCTACCGGGACCTGTTCGGCTGGCAGGGGGAGCCCGGTCCGCCGGAGACCGGCGGGTACGCGGTGTGCACCCTCAACGGAAAAGCCGTCGCGGGGATCATGACCTCGATGGCCCAGGAGGGCGGCTCCAAGCCGCCCCCGGCCTGGACCACCTACCTGGCCGTCACCGACACCGACGCGGCCGTCCGGAAGGTCAGGGACAACCGCGGCACGCCGCTGATGGACCCGATGGACGTCCTCACGCTCGGCCGGATGGCCGTCGTGGCGGACAACACGGGCGCGGTGTTCGGGCTGTGGCAGGCCAAGGACTTCTACGGGGCGCAGGTGGTCAACGAGCCGGGCTCGGTGGTGTGGAACGAGCTCAACACCGCCGACCCCGACGAGGCCCGCACCTTCTACTCGGCCGCCCTCGGCCTGACGGCCGCCCCCATGGAGGGGGCGCCCGGCTACTGGTCCCTCGAGGCGCGGGACCGGACGGTCGGCGGCCTGCAGAGCCTGGAGAACTCCCCGCCCGGATCGCCCTCGCACTGGCTGACGTACTTCTCCGTCGACGACACCGACAGCACGGTCGACGCGCTGGTCAGGGCCGGTGGCAACGTCCTCAAGCCGCCGTTCGACATGGTGGCGGGCCGGATGGCGGTCCTGCAGGACCCGCAGGGCGCCGTGTTCGCCGTCATCAATGCGACGGGGCCGTCGCCCGAGGCCGGCTGAAGCGGGTCACCGCCCCCGTCAACCGCCGGTGACGGTGACCTTCCGGTCCTGCTTCAGCTGCTCGAAGAGCTGCTTGGCCCTGGCCGTGTCCCACTTCACCGCCGCGCCGTCGCGCGTGGGCAGGTTCGGGTTCGAGATCGGCACGGTCAGTTGCTGCCCGTCCCCGCCCGTGACGCCCTTCATCGCCCAGAACATGTCCATCAGGTCCCACAGCCCCATGTCCTTGTCGACGATGAGGGTGTCGAGCCCCGAGCCGATGACCGGGTAGAGGCGGAAGGGGTTGAGGACCGTGGCGGGCGAGGCCGCCTGCTTGGCGAGGGTGTTCAGGAACTTCTGCTGGTTGCGCATCCGGCCCAGGTCCTGGTCGGCCTCCTGGTGGCGCTGGCGGACGAACGCCAGCGACTGCGCGCCGTTCAGCTCCTGGCAGCCCGCCTTGAAGTCGGCGCCCGAGTCCCGGTCCTTCAGCGGCTTGTCCAGGCACATCTCCACGCCGCCGAGCGCGTCGACGAGATTGCGGAAGCCCCCGAAGCCGATCTCCGCGTAGTGGTCGATGCGCAGCCCGGTGTTGTACTCGATGGTCTGCGCCAGCAGCTCCGCGCCGCCGTCCGAGTAGGCCTGGTTCAGCTTGTGCGTGGACGCCGCGAAGCGCTTGCCGGACTCCTTGCCGGTGAAGGCGGGAATCGTCACGTACGAGTCGCGCGGCAGGCTCAGCATGGTGGTGCCGTTGTCGCCGGTGTGCAGGATCATCATCGAGTCGGTGCGCTTGCCGTCCGCCGACCCGGTGTGCAGTTCCTTCTTGTCCTCGTCGGACAGGCCCTCGCGGCTGTCGGACCCCACGATGAGGTAGTTCGTGCCCTTGCCGGGCTGCGGACGGTCCGCGACCTTGCTCAGGTCGACCTCGCGGCGCAGCTTCCCGTCGGCCCAGAAGTACGTACCGCCGCCGACGGCCAGCAGCGCGGTGACCAGGACGACCGCCCCGATCTTGACGCGCTTGCGCCAGTCGGGAGCGCCCGCGCGCGGCGCCCGCCCGCCGGGACCGCCGGCCCCGCGGCCGTAGACCTGTCCCGTGCTGTAGCCGTCGCCGCCCCCGGAGCCGTGCCCGCCCCGGTCGCCGGGGGAGTCCTGGGGCGGCCGGTACTGCGGCGGCGGGCCGCCGCGCCGGGCGTGCGGCATGGTGCGCGGGCTCTCCGGGCGGACACCGGTGCTGCCGCGCCCGTACCGCTCACGCCCCTCGGGGCCGCTCGAATCGGGCCAATCAGTCATGACATCGAGTGTGCCTGCAGGTGCGCGGCGACCCGCAAGGGGCGGACGGGACCGTGGCAGGCCTGTTGCAGAGCTGATGCAAACCGACCGCCGCATCCGCGCCCGCATACAGTGGAGGGCATGACCCATGAGGACCGGAGCCCCGAGGCGGAGATATCCGGCAAGCCCACCTCGGCTTCCCGCACCACGCTCTCCCACATCATGACCGGCAACGACACCAATCTGCTGGGCACCGTGCACGGCGGGGTGATCATGAAGCTGGTGGACGACGTGGCGGGCGCGGTCGCGGGCCGGCACTCCGGTGGCGCCGCCGTCACCGCCTCGATGGACGAGATGGCCTTTCTCGAGCCGGTCCGCGTCGGCGACCTCGTCCACATGTAGTCCTCTGAAACACAAACTGCGCTGACCTGCGGGTTTGCCCCGCAGGCGGCCGCGTGACGGCCCCGGCGCCCGCCCTGCGGGCCCCGGGGCCGATTGCGTACCGCGCAAGATCGGGCCCGTCCACTTGCTTAAAGTGGACGCATGAGCGAATACGTCGCCGGCGCCGAGGGCCGCGAACTTCCCGGCAAGCCCTCGTCGGCTGCCCGTACGACCCTGTCCCACATCATGACGGCGAGCGACACGAACCTGCTCGGCACCGTGCACGGCGGCGTGATCATGAAGCTCGTGGACGACGTAGCGGGCGCGGTCGCCGGACGGCACTCCGGCGGTCCCGCGGTCACGGCCTCCATGGACGAAATGGCATTCCTCGAACCGGTTCGCGTTGGCGATCTTGTTCACGTCCAAGCGCAGTGCAATTGGACGGGTCGGAGTTCGATGGAAGTCGGCGTTCGGGTGATGGCGGAGCGCTGGAATGAGTCCACGCCGGCCGTGCAGGTCGGCAGTGCCTATCTCGTCTTCGCGGCCGTCGACGAGAACGGGAAGCCGCGGCCCGTGCCGCCGGTGATACCCGAGACGGAGAAGGACCGGCGCCGCTACCAGGAAGCGCAGATTCGGCGGACGCACCGGCTTGCGCGGCGCCGCGCGATTAAGGAACTGCGGCAGAACCGGGCGGCCGAGGGGCTCGACGACGAGTAGGGGACGTGCGGCGGCCCCGGTACCGCTCAGAGGGGTACCGGGGCCGGTGGCGTTCTGTCTGCTCAGGCGGTGAGGTTCCACCCTTGCCCGTCGGGGGCGTCGAGCCAGACGCGCTGTGCCTCCTCGTTGATCGTGACACCGAACCGATCAGGGCCGGGCTCGCCTGTGGTGAGGAACGTGTCGTACTCCTCTTCGAGGGCGGCCCAGAGGCGGCGGGGACCAGCCTCGGTCACGGTGCCGTCGGCCATGAGGCTGGCGATTGCGCCGTCGGGCGTCCAGACGCGGGCGCCCGTGGGCTTCCTGTTGTCGTCGAGGTCGTACTGCCATGTGAGGCCCGGCACGGCGATGCTCAGGAGAAAGCGGAAGTCGTTGTTCGCGATGGCGGCGGCAGGCAGGCGGGAAGGCCGGCCGGGGGCATCGGGCAGGGCGGGCCGGTGTGCTGGTTGTCCGTCGTCGGCACCGCGCCGCAGAGGCATGAAGAACGCACCGCCGGGGAGGAAGGCCCCTTCCGCGGTTCGCTCGCCCGTGCGATGGATGCGAGCGAGGGCGTTGCCGAGCGGGGCGAGGATGAATCCGCCCTCGGTGAGTTGTTTCACGAGCGCGAGCGGGACGGTCCTGAGCTGACAGGTTGCGATGATCCGGTCGTACGGAGCCTTGTCGGGCCATCCGAAGCTTCCGTCGCCGGTGACGACGAGCGGGTGATGTCCTGTGGCGGCGAGGCGCTCACGGGCGGGGCCGGTGATGTCCGGTGAGACATCGATGGTCACGACGTTGTCGTCGCCGAGCCGGTGCGCGAGCAGGGCAGCGTTATAGCCGGTGCCGGCCCCCAGTTCGAGGACGCGCATTCCGTCGGCGATCTGCAACGCTTCGAGCATGGTTGCCATGATCGATGGCTGCGAGCTGCTCGACGTGGCGGCCCCGTCGGTGCGGTGCGTGACCAGCGGGCGATCTTCGTGCACGGCGGTGAGCCACTGCTCGCGCGTCTCGGGATCGTCTCCGGTGATCTTCCGGCCGGCGTGGTCGTGGAAGTAGGGCACGCACTTGTGACGGGCGACTTTCTCGAAGGCGTCTCGCCACGTGGGGTCGGTCAGGTCGCCGGCGTCAACGAGGGTCTGTACGAGCGTGGCGCGTCGCTGCGCCGCTTCCTGGTCGAGATCGGTCTCGGTGGTCACGTAGTGCTGCCTTTCTCCAAGAGGTTGGCGAGGGCGTGCGTGATGGCGTCGCGGGTCTGGTCGATCCATGCCCATTGGCCGCCGGGGTTGACGTCAACGAGGTAGTGCGTGCCGCGGCTGTCGACGATGAAGTCGAGGGCGGCGAATACGAGGTCGAGGCGCCACATCATCGCCTCGATTCCCTGTTGGACTTCGCGGGGAAGAAGGGCGGTGCTGTAGTGGAGGCTGTTGGAGTCGGTACGCCAGTCGAGACGGGCGGGGCCGTCCGGGGCGTGGATGGCGACGGGGAAGGTCTGCCCGTTGACGACGGTCACCCGGACCTCGTACGCCTTATCGGTGATCTCGCGTTGGAACAGGTGGGCGGTCAGGCCGATACGGGGGTCGTTCCACTGCTCCGGTGGGACACGGCGGGTGTAGAGCTGTCCTCGGGTGTTGGCCTCGGTGTGGACGATGCCGCCGAGAACCTTGGTGATGATGCGCCCGCCGCAGCGCTCGGCGAAGGGAGGGACGTCGGCGGGATTGTTCGTGATCAGCGTCTCGGGGACGTGCAGGCCGGCCTCGGCCGCGGCGGCGAGCTGTCTTGGCTTGGTGCAGTCGGCGTTGCGCTCGGGGCGGTTGATCCATAAGACGCCAGGGAGGGAGCCGAGCACGCCGGAGACTGCGCGTTTGGCCTGTGAAGTAGCGAAAGCCTGTTCGGGCCCGCTCATGGTGTCGGGGAAGGCAAACGGGGTGGGCTTCCGCCACCAGACGGCGCGGAGTTCCGAGAGGTCCACTCCGCGCCCGGCGTCGCGCATGGTGCCCATCCATCGGCCGTCGGCGCCGAGCTGGGTGGACAGGGCGGATCGGGTGGGGAAGTCGGCGAGGTCGGTACGCCAGAAAGGTATGTGGCGGGCGTTGAGTTCGCGCAGGACGTAGTCGGCGGTGGGGTCGAGGGCGAAGGTGACGACGAGCACGCGCGGCGCTTGGCCGCGCGTGCTCTCACCGGATGGTGTGGTCATCAGTCGTCGTTCTGGTCCTCGTCCACGGCGATGGCGTCTTTGCCGTCGGACTCCGTGTTGCAGATGGTGTTCTTCATGGTCGGCGCGTGGTCGAGGCACACCTCGCCGTCGACGAGGGAGAGCTGCGACGCGGGGTCGACGGTGAAGGACTGCGAGGGGATGCCGACGGGCTGCACGTTGGTCAGCGCGTCGAGGCCGAACGGCCGGGTTGCGAGCGGGCCGGACGGTTCCTGGTTGATCGCGCGGTTCCGAGTCGGGAGTCGGTCAGTCAGTACGGACACGTTTTCTCCTTGATGTCGGTGGTGCTCGAACCGGTTGGATGACCCGCCCGGCCGATTCAGGATCGGTCGGGCGGGCGTTGGTGCCTGCCCCTCCGCCGGGTGTGACGTCCCGTCGGCGGAGCGGCAGGGTCTAGGAGGCTCCGCTGATGGCGAGCCAAACGGCCGTGCCGATGATGGCGAGCAGTACGGCGAGCAGCAGCGCAGCCACGAGCGCGCCCCCCAAGTCGCCTTCGATGTACACGCGGCCCACTTGAATGCGTTGGGTCATCTTCCCCCCTGATTGCGGATGCGTCAGCGGCTGGAACCCGCCCCACCCGCTCTAAGCGTTCTGCAATCGGCGGGTGGGTCGGGGGCTGTGCTGGTTACGCTCGATCTGAGCGGGTCGGCCCGGGGTGTATGAGACTCCGGGGCGGCCTGCTTGCTAGCGCAGGTCCCACGGGCGGCGAATGCGCGTCGTCCCCCACCGCAGCTTGCCGGCCGCCGCGGAGGCGTCGACGAACTGTCCCCACTCCTCTTGGGTGGTGCAGTTGCCGGGGGTCGGCTCGAAGACGACCAGAAGGCGGACGGGGCCGCCGTCGGTGACGTGTTGCAGCCAGGCCCGGCCGGGCTCAGGGATGCACATGCGCCAGTCCTCGTTGCCGTAGTCGAGCGAGGCGACCCCTCGGTGCACGGACAGCCACGGGCCGACGTAGGGGGGTGCCTCGGTGGTCGGACGCAGGTCCAAGCAAGCCGAGAGGGCGCGCATGCCCGCGTCGATCCAGTCGAGCGTCTCGCCCCGGCGCCGGGGCTGGGCGTGGGTCATGAGGAGCTGCGCCACCGCGCCGGCCTCGCCGCGGTGAATGCCGACGGTGTATGTGAGGCCGGCGAGAAACCCGAGGCTGGGTGTGATCTGGGTGGGGTGATCTGTGAGGTCGATATGTGCGCTTGTCATCTGCCCGGGACCTCCGCCCATACGTACTTCCCCTGTCCTCCGGGTCGTGTCTCGGTGCCCCAGGTAGCGAGGGTGCCAACGATGTGGAGGCCGCGGCCTCGGCGGCTATCCGTGTTTTCCGGCTTGATCTGGGGCCGCCGGCGGACGGTGTCGTGAACCTCAATGCGGGTGCGGGCGTCGTCGGCCTCGAGGACGACGAGCATGGAGTCGCGGGGGCCCGTGCCGTACCGGACGGAGTTGGTCACCAGCTCAGAGACGACGAGCGCGACGTCGTACAGGTGCTCGGGGTCGGGGTCGTCGAGGGCGTACTCGACGAACTCGCGGGCGTAGGCGCGGGCCGCTGCGGGGGCCTCCTCGCTGCTTTCGAGGATGAGCTGCGGCGGGATGCCGGCGGGCGGGCGCCAGGGATGTTCGTACCGTTTCGGGGCTAAGGTCACCATGCGTATCCCCTCGTGGGCATGTGCCTTGACCAGCGCAGATTTCCGTCACGCCGAGCGAGGCAACGATGGCGTTTCGTTGTCACAGACTGCTCCCCAACCGCGGTGCGCGCAAGGCGTGTCAAGGAAAAATAGGAATTCGCATATGACCTCGGGAGTGCGACGGAAGGTGAACGGCTGTCAGGTGACAGGCAGTGAGCCGAGCGGCACACTGTCCGCAAGGGGCTCCGACCAGGGAGGGGAAGCAGTGAGCGCACCGACCGTGCGGCGGCGCAGGCTCGGCGGGAAGCTTCGCGCGCTACGGGGCGAACTCAGCCTCGAAGAGGTAGCCGAGAAGTCCGGCGGAGCCTTCACTCTTTCGAAGCTGTCCAGGCTGGAACGAGCCGAGTCCGCGGCCAAAGCCAAGGACGTCAGTGCGCTGCTGGACCTGTACGCCCAGCTCGGCCGGGAAGAGATCACCGAGGACCTGCGCGAGGCCCTGCTCACCTTGACGCGGGAGGGCGCGCAGCGGGGTTGGTGGCACTCGTACCGGGGCGTCCTCACGCCGATGTACGAGGACTTGATCAGCCTTGAGGCAGAAGCAACAGCCGTTTCGACGTGGCAGGCAAGCGCCGTCCCGGGCCTGTTGCAAACCGGCGACTACGCAAGGGAGTACATCCGAACCACGCTCATGGGCGAGGGTGAGCAGTCCAAGGTGGATGCGTTGGTCGAGGTGCGCCTCGGGCGGCAGGCCGTACTCACCCGCGAGAACCCCGCCACCCTGTGGGCGATCATCGCCGAGGGCGCCCTGCAAACGAAGATCACCGGCGATGGCGTCATGCGGGACCAACTGTCCCGCCTGCTCCACATGAGCAAGCGTCCGAACATCAACATCCAGATCATGCCGAACGACGCACCGCTGCACGTCGGGCAAGTGGGGTCGTACCACCTCTTCGGCTTTGACGACCGCCCAGACCTTGACGTCGTGCACATGGAGAGCCTGACCTCGTCCATGTACGTGGAGGACCGGGCACAGGTAGGGGTCTATCGGGACGGCTTTGGCCGTCTGAAGGCCACCGCATTGGGCGTTGAGGCGTCCATAGAACGCATTACAGAAATAAGGGACCAGCTATGAAGCACGTTGCCAACGCATCGACCCTGCCCGTGACCTGGTGGAAGTCGTCGCGGTCGGCGGACGCGGCGCAATGCGTCGAGTGCGGCATCGTGAACCACACCGAGCAGGTGGTCGCGATACGGGACAGCAAGGTACCGAGCGGCCCGGCGTTGCTGTTCTCCTACCGTGCAGTTGCCGGCCTCGTGGGCGCGCTGCGCCGTGGCGACTTGCAGTAACGAAACTTCTGGATACGACAAAAGCGGCCCGCCCCCGTGCTGGGGGCGGGCCGTTGCTCGTGGTGGCGAGCTACTCGTCGAGGGTGCGGCGGGTGCGGGCGTCGACGCGGTCGACGGCGTCGCGCAGGGATGCGCCGCTGTTGGGGTGCAGCTCGTGCTCGACGCGGGCGAGGCGTTCCTCGATGGCGTCGAGTCGGGTCATGACGCCTGGGCGGGCCGGGACGCCGGGACGGGCCGGAGTGCCCTGCCAGTCGTCGGCGAGGTGGCCGAGACGCTCGGCGAGGTGGCGCGCCCCTCGGCTTGCTCGGTAGAGCAGGCCGAGGGCGCCGCCGATGGCGACGACGACGCCGCACCAGACGACGGCGAGGTCGACGCCGGTAATGCCGGTGGTCACGGGCGCGGCGTCTCCTCGTCGACCAGGCCGAGGCCGACGCGGTCGAGCAGGGTCTCGACGGCGGGCAGGGCCATCACACGGGCAAGGCCGCCGGCGACGGCGAGGGCGCCCGCGACCCACGGCAGGGAGGCGGGGACGTCGGACGCGTCGACGATGGCGGGCAGGGCGACGGCGAGGCCGACGGCGCCCTGTAGGACGGTTCGGATGGTGCGCTTGTTGGCGGGGGTCATGAGTTCCTCTCTCAGGGGACGGTGCCGGCCGCGGTGCGGGGCCGGCCGGTGGACGGGATTAGACCCGGGGGACACGGAGCGCCTGCCACGACGTACGCCCCGGCCAGCCGTCGGCGTCATCGCCGGTGAAACCGAGCTTCTTCTGCCACTTCTGGTAGCTGCGGCGGTCGGCTTCGGTCCACTGCGGGCCCGGGCCGTCGGCGTAGGACGAACATCCCTCGGCGACCAGCCGGCGGCCCATTGCGGTCACGATCTCGGAATACGGCTCGTCCTCGAACCAGCCGGCACCGGGGAACGGCTCGTACCCGCGGGTCGACGGCGAGGTGCCGCTCGTACCGGGGCGCGGCGCGCCGCGCTGGACCCACGCGTACAGGGCGGGGCCGGGGCATTCGGTCGCGTAACCGTCCTGGTGGCCCTTGATCTCCGGTCCCGCGTCGCCGTCATCACGAAGCCACTCGATCGCGTCGCGGAGTCCGGCGAGCTGGGCGTCGGTCGGGTTGGTCAGTCCCTCGTCGCCGACCATGGCGCACACCGCGTAATGGGCGCTGTTAAGCGCCGGGTTCCCGTTCGCGCCGGTCTTCCGGTGAGCGCCGCGGCCCTCGTACACATAGCCGTGCGGGCAGACGACGGCGTTGTACGCGATGTCGCTGTATTTCTCGTCGTCGTCGGCGAGGTGGGCGGCCTGGATGTCGCGGACGCGGTCGGCGCACTGGCCGTGCGCGTCCGGTCGGGCGAGGGACGCCGGGACGGGCGACCCCTCGTAGTGGATCTTTACGCCGCGGGTGCTGTCGATGTACGCAAGGGCGTAGCGGGAGGGCTGGGCGCCCCACTGGGCGCGGGATACGAACTGCACGGTTCTCCTCGGGCATGAAAAAACGCCCTCGGCGGAGTGCCGGGGCGTGAGCTTGGTCGGGCGGGTCAGATCATGGCGAGGGCCATGATCGCGGGGTCGAGTCCTACCTCTCCGGCGGACTGATCCACGGTCGCGGGGAGCGACGTCTGCGAGTTCAGGCACCATGCGCGCTGGAACGCGGACCCAAGGAAGAAGTTCGCCGGTGCTGAGTTGGCCTCGTTCTGCACGTGCATGTAATAGAAGTCCTGCGCGCTTCCGGCAGACAGCAGGAACGCGGCCCAGTAGCGGCCGGGCTGCAACGTGATTGCGGCCGTGAGCGGTACCGGGACGGCGCCGATGTGGTTGTTCTTGGCGCCGGGCGCGGTACCGGGGAGCTGTCCGGCTTCGGGGAGGTTCGAGACCTGCCCCGATGTGGCGATGCGGCTCCCCTGCTCGTTGTAAATGCCGGCGTAGAACCGGGCGGCGGGAACCGCGGCGGAGCCTGCCCACCCGCGGGCAAACACGACCACATTGTTCACCTGAGTCGGCTCCGTGATGTTGATCCCGCTCATGTACAGGCGCTGGACGACGGCGCCCTTCAAGGTGGCGGGGTTGGACACGTGGGCGGGATCGCAGGACCACGCCTGAAAGCCGAGAGCGGTTGGCGTCCACATGTTCCGGGGCGCGATGGCGGGAAGCTGCGCGGTCGGGACCTTCCCCGACGCGTCGAGGCTGGCGACCCCGTTTGCGGTGCCCCGCGTGGTGGTTGAGAGGGCGCCCACCTGCGCGGCGGTGTGGGTGTGGGAGGCCGGGGCGGCGCCAACGTCGGCCGCGGCGAGGTGGACGATGCCCGTGTACCCGTTGACGGATTCGACGGCACCCCCGGAGGACGCCGGAAGCTGCGCGGCGGGGACCTTCCCGGACGCGTCGAGTTGCGCCACACCCCCGGCGGCGCCGGCCGCGGCCAAGGGGATCGCTTCGACGTCGGCGGCGACCAGGACGACGGCGGCCTGTGACTTGCCGTTGACCGACTGCACGATGCCGGGCGCTCCATCCCTGCCGGGCGCGCCGGTGTCGCCCTTGGGGCCCGGTGCGCCGGTGGGGCCCGTCGCTCCAGTTGCTCCCTGTGGCCCGGTCGCTCCGGTCGTGCCTTGCGCTCCGACCAGGGACGCGAGCCACTGCTGCACGGTGCCGACGAACCCGCCCGCAATGGCCACCTCGTACGCGGAATCGCCGCGCACGGCGACGTACGTGGGCTTGGTCGGGTCGGTCGGTGCGATGTCGGCAAGGTCGACCTGCGGCTGCTCGCGCGGCAGCAGGATGGAGTACGAGCGGTTCGAGGGGACGCCGGCGAGCTGCTCGGTTACGACGTACGCCCACCCGGACGGGTCCATGCCGGGGGCGTCCGTGGCGGGCACGGTGACGGATATTGCGCCGGTCGCGTCGAGCTGCGCCGTAACGGGTCCGCCCAAGATCACGTCGGAGTCGGGGAAGGTAAGGACGGCCGGGGCGCGCAGGGTTACGGACCCGGTGAGAGGAGTCCCGTCAGGGGACAGGTACCGCGCAGTGACGGTAACGGTGGGTATGTTCTCGGGCAGCACGTGCCGGGGCTCCTTAGTCGTTGACGCGGTGCAGACCGGGCTCGGGGGCCGGCGCGGGTGCGGGGGCGGTGGGCGTTGTGGGGGTATCCGTGGGGGGAGCTGCGGGGGGTGTGCGCTTGGGCGCGCTCGGCGCCTCTTCGGGGGTGTAGGTGTGCCGCTGTATTGCGGAGTAAATGCGCGTCTCGACGAACCGTCCGGCTTCGGCACTGCGGTGGAGCACGCTCCATGTCACCCATTGCATGTACTCAACGCCGTGCAATGGCTGAACAATGTTCTTGGTTGTCCACGCGCCGGCCTTGCCGTCGAATTCGCCGACGGTCACCTCGGGCATGCCGGCGGGCTGCATGGTGACCTTGAATTGCCCCCCAGCGGCCGTCCAGTTGTACAAACCGATCTCGACGACGGCATGCGTCGCAGGGCCGGCACCCCACCAAGCGAGTTGGTAGTCGGTCGGCGCATTGTCATAGTGGCGCGACGTCGGATGGAGCTGGAGGGGCAGGACGGGGCGGCCGAGGAAACGGTCGGAAAAAGCATCGTCCATCATCAGGACGCGGTCGGGGGCATCCTTGTCGCGCGACCACATGCGTAGCATCTGGTCGTTTTCGAGGATGTCGTCGCCGATACTGATTGCCCGCGTGCCATTTTCACGGCGCAGGGTGATTCCCCAGTCGCCTTGTACAGTCTGACCCACAGAAAATGCGGTGGTGCCGTTGGGGGTCTGGGCAATGAGCTGTCCACCCTCGCCGATGACGATGTCGCCGTGCAGGATCTTGTCAAGGGCCGGCCGCATCTGCGCGCGGCCGGCAAGTGCGCGTACCTGCTGTTCGAGTGCTCGGATGCGGTCGAGCAGGTCGAGGGGGATTGCGGCCATTACGGAACCTCCAGGCTCAGGCGGGCGGACTCCGGCCGGCCGCGCTCGGGCGGGCTGATGGCGAGGCCGACCACGCGGTACCGGGCATCGAGGGGCTTGGGGTGCCACAGGTCCCTGATGCGCACGCGCACCGTGGCGCCGAGAAGGGCCGGCGAGACGGGCGTGCGGGACATGTCGAGGGTGATCTCGGGAATGGCGGTGCCGGTACGGGCCGCGGCGAGGTCGGCGGCGGCGTGCCCGTCGAGGGTGGCCTGCTCGGTGACGGTCGAGTAATCGCTGCTGCCGTCGAGGCGCGGCCACCCGTCGGCGACATCCTGCTCGGCGAGCTGCAACGCGGACGTCAGGGGAACGCTCGCGGCGGCCTGGTTGCTGTTCGTCGTTGCGCCCCTGCTCTGCCACGCATTTGCACGCTTGGTCGCGTCGATGGGCCACGTGTACGAGGTGATCGGCCCGGGGTGGTCGAGGACGATGTCGGCGCGCCCGGTGCGGATTGTGGGTGTCCCCAGTTGAAGCCGCTTGACTCGGCGGCCGTCTGCATTGCGGTATGAGGCGATACGCCACTCGAAACCGTTCTCAACTTTGCTGAGTTGGTCGAGAAGGTCTCGGACGACCGGGAGGTCGAAACGCGAGAAGGTCCGGTCACGCAGGATGCCGGACAGCTCGTTGCTGTACTGAATGCCGATGTCGCCGCCGGGAGTGCCTTGTACGTAGTCGAGCAGGCCGCGGACGATCGCGTACTGATCGGTCGCGGTCGCGGTGAGGGTGTCGTACACCATCCGGTGTGACAGGTAGGTGTCCCACGTTCCGGCCTGCACCGCGAGGGAGAGAAAGCCGCGGGCGTCCGATTGGACAGAGGCGGTCCACAGAATGCCGCCCCACCACAATTCGCGGCCCCTCTCCAGCCATACCCCGGTACGGCCCGGGACGGCGGCGGCCCGGGCCCGCTCGGCAATCTGCTGGTTCGGGATGGGGATGGTGCCGGACAAGGACCCCGGCTTGCCGATGAAATCGTCGAGGCTGAGCTGCTGCACCGGCAAAGTGTCGAGTATCTGGTCGCTGCGCAGGTCGCATAGGAGCAGCCTGTATGCGGGGGGCAAGGATCACCCCCCGCCTCGCGGTGCGGCCTGCCGGGGCAGGCGTCAGTCGGCTGTGTACGTCACGCCATCAAGAGAGATCCACTGAGGCGGAGACCAGAACTCGTAAGTCCTGACGTTGCCGGTCGGCTGGATCTCGACGCGGCAGACCGAGGGCCCGGTGCCGACCTGGTCACGCGGTGACGACCAAGCGAATTCCCGGCCGCCGGCCGGGCGGGCTGCGGCGGGCAGGGTGAAGATCGTTTGCCCGTTGGGGATCGTCGTTCCGGCCTTCGTCGGGCCGATGCGCCCGCGCAGCATGATCATGGGGCCGATACGGCGCCACGCGGCAGGCATACCGTGCCCCGCCGGTTGCATGTAGCCGGTCGCAAGCGTGAGGGTCTGCCAGCCGGAATCGAACGGGTAGGGCTGCCAGGAATTCGCGGTGGCCGACCACCGTTCCAGCGCCCCGTTATTGTCGCGGTACTGCCCGTCGTACGCGCCGGTGAACGTGCTGCCCCAGCCGCGGGGGATGATCCCGCCGTACGCGCTGGTGTACCGGCGCCTATCGGCGAGGGCGATCTGCCAGGGGATACCACCGGTGCCGGCGGAGGCGCCGGCCGGGACGGTGATGGTCCACAGGCGCAGGCAGGACGCGGGCAGGGTCGGCTCGACAGGGGTCGGCGCGGGGTCGCCGCTGATCAGCTCGACGGCTACCTCGTTCTTCCCGGTCGCATCGAACAAACCGTCGTAGACCCTGAGCACAAGGGAGTCGAGACGTGAGTATTGCGGGTTCCCGTCGGTGACCGTGAGCGTTTCGGGGGCCGTCACGGCGACGGGATAGGCGCCCTGCGCATTGGTGCCCTGGACGAGAGCGCGGCCTATGCCGAGCTGCACCTTCATGGGGCCGACGCCGGTAGCTACCAGTGGGGAGCCGCCGGCGAGGACTCCCTCGCGGGTCGTCAGCTCGCCCTCGGGCGCGTACGTACCGACGGGGGCGAGGCGGGTATCGGTGCGGGTCTGCCCGGCCGGCGGCCCGGTGAGCAGCCACGCGGCGCGCACGGTCATGGGGGCGTCCTCCTTACCAGTAGGCCGAGCGCCACCGGACGGCGACGCTTGCGGCGGGGTCGGATGATTCGGGAGCGGCCCGGAACACCAGGGAGGCGGCGCCTGGCCACAGGGCCCACGACTGTTCGGGGACGCTGCGCGCGGTCGCGGTGGACAAGCGGCTTGCGTTCCCGTTGAGCGTCACGGTTCCCTCGCCGGTGTTCACGACCAACGTGTCGCCGACGGCGAGGTCGAGGTCGTATTCGAGGGTGTCCCCTGTGCTCACGTTGGTGATGCTTGGCAGGGACACGGGGCCGCGGAATTCGATGAGGGGGCTTGCTGGGGCGTTCCCGTCGTTGTGGGCGGTCAGGGTGCCGGTGCTGCCCGGCGGGCCGAAGTCGAGGCCGGCGCCCCCGTGGAAGTCGAGGCCGGCGTCGTTGTTCCAGTCGAGGCCGGGTTCGTCGGACGGCAGGCCGGTCCGGGCGATGCGTTCGAGCAGCTCGTACCGGCGGGGGTCGGTGGCGGTGAGCTGCAAGGCCGCCCCGGTGATCAGACCGAGGGTGTACCCGCGCTCGACGGGAATGGTCCGGGCGGTGACTCGCACCCACGCGAGCAGCGGCCCGCGCTCGTCGAGCTGCACCACGAACGGCACCTCGGCGTCGGCGATGCCCGTTGCGGTGCCGAGCTGCTGCACGGCGCGGCCGATCTCGCCGGCGCGCGTGCGTATCAGAATGCCGTCGAGGGTGACAACGCGAGGCTGCGCGAGCAGCCGGCCGAGGATCGCGCCGTGTGCGTCGGCCCGGGCAACGCTCCCGTTGTCGAGGCCGGGCAGGTCTTCCCACCCGGACAGAGAGCGCCACCGGTAGGGGGTGCCGCGGCCGAGCAGCAGCTCGCCGAGCTGCACGTGCCCGGGCGCGTGCACCTGGTCGCCGATCGGCACGGCGTCACCCCCTCGCCTTCATGCGCCACGCGAGGGCGGCGGCGTTCTCCTCGGGGGTCTGCTCGCCGCCATGCCAATGCTCGATATGCACCGCCGGCCCGCCCGGGGCCATGCCGAATGTCGGGGCGCCGCCGACGGTCCCGGCCCATGCGGGCGCAGGCGCGGGCTTGACCAGATTCGACATGGTGCGGTCGAGTTCGCCCTGCCCGGAGCGGATACCGGCGACGACGCCGGCGGGAATCCAGCGGCCGACGTCACGGGCCATGACGCGTGACGGAGAATGAATTCCCAGGGCCTTAGCAATTGGTCCCGGGATCATGTTTTTCGCGAAAGACATCAGTTGGGAGCGGAGCCAACCGCCCATGGAACGCACGCCGTTATACAAGCCGCGCACGACGTCGACGCCCTTGTCGTACAGCAGGCTTCCCAGGTTTCCGACGCCAGATGAAATGAGGCCGGGAAGTCCGCGCACCCAATTGACGAGTTCCATCGCCTTGCGTATGGAACCGTCCTTGATGCTCTGCCAATGCTTGATGATCAGCCCGGGCAAAGTCCAGTTGAGGAAAAAATCGATGAGCCTCTGCGGTAGGCCGCGAACCCAATCAACAATGGCGTTCCACACCCGGACCGTGCCGGACTTGATCGAATCCCAATGCGAGATGATGATGCCAACGAGGGTGAAATTCAAGAACAGGTCGAGCAGCCACTGGCCCACGGACTTAATCTTGTTCCAGACCCAATCCCAAGCCGCCCCCGTTTTACTGACGATGGTGTCCCAGTTGGCAACGATGAGCGCAACAATTCCCACCACTGCCGCAATCACCAGCGCAACCGGGCCCATAGCGATAAGCCACGCTGCGGCCATTCGTGCGGCCTGCATGAGGGATTGAGCGCCCATCATCACCCACGCGCCAACCACACGGAGCGCCGTTGCGCCGGCCGCTGCGCCTTGTGCGATCCAACCTCCGATGATCGCGAGGTTGTTTGCAACGAAGCTGACGGCCGCGGTGGCGCCGGCGGCGGTCTGTGTTGCCCACGACGTCACCACGGCGACGCTGGTCACCCCGGCCTGAGTGGCGAGGCTGACCAGGGTGGGCAACATGATCAGCGTGATCACGCCGGCCGCTGCGCCCAACTCTGCGGAGTGCTCTTGGATGAACGTTTTTGCGGTGCCGTAAGCCTTTCCGAGGCCACCGGCCCCCACCCAATCGGCGAGTTTCTCGACGGCCGGAATGACCTTGCCGCCGATGACGTTCACGGCCTTCTGTTCAAGACCTCGCTTGAAAACCTCAAGTTTGGTCGCCGCGTTATCCCTCATGGCGTCGCCCGCGGCGTCCGTCGCGCCCTTCACCTTGCCGAGGGCATCAACGGCATGTGCCGGATCGAGGGCGAAAATCGCGCCCTGCATGTCCTCGAATTTTGTGCCAAAAAGGCCGAGAGCGATTTCGCTTTTCTTGGCAGGGTCCTGGACGGCGCGCAGCTTGGTAATGATCTCCTCGAAGGCTTTCCGTGCCGCCGGGCCGCCCTTCTGGAACACGGCCTGCATTTTCTCGCCAGAAAGGCCGAGATCCTCGTACGCCTTCTTGGTAGTGTCGTTCATCCCTTGCGCCATCAAGGTAAATTCCTTGAGGGCGTCGGCGACGACATCGGCGTCTCGCGCGCCACCCTTAAGGCCCTGAGACAGCAGGCCCATGGATTCCTGGGCGTTGAGGCCAAGCTGCCGAAACTCTGTGGGATACTCCGAGAAAGTATCCAAAAGGTCTTCGGCTACATTCGTGCCGTTCTGCGTGCCGCGCACGAGCGTATCCATGGCCTCTTCTGCATTCTTTGCTAGGCCATTTTTCAGCATCGTTCCGACGGCGCGCGTGACCTTCCCGACGTCCTCACCCATGACGGACGCGGTATCGGCAACACGCTTGCCCATCTGCTGAATCTGGGCCTGCGTTGCCTCCGGCGGGAGAAGGCCGTTCTGCGCAATTCCCTTAATTACATCGGCACCCTCCTGGACAGAATCGACAATCGCTTTTGCATACAGGTCACCGGCGACTTTGCCCTGCTTGGCGGCGACGGGGCCCGATGTGCCGAGCTGGGCTTGAAGCTTCCCGGCGACCTTCTGCTGATCAAGGGCGGCCCCGACGCCGGCCATCAGGGCGGCGCCGATGCTCGCACCAACGGCGGCCCACCCGAGCTTTTCCAGCAGGCCCGCGCCCTTCTTACCGCCCTGCTCGCTGCCTTCGGCAACGCCATCTCCGAGCGCGGCGCCGGCCTGGTCGCCGGCGCGGTCGGCTTCGGCGGTGATCGTCGCGCCGGTCGACCGCATGCCGCTCTCGACACGTCCCATCCCGGCGTGCGCCGGGGCATCGTCAATCGCGATGGTGCCGAGCAGCTCGCCCACGGTGAGCGTCACCGGATCACCTCCCGTCGGGGGTCATCCGGCGCGGTGGCCGGGGTGTGCTGATCAGCCGGCGGGGATGCCGGTCAGGCTTGCGATCTCGTCGGGGTCGGTCACGGCCCGGGGGGTGCGCGACCACGCGCGGGCAAATGCGGCGTCGCCGGACAGGCCGGAGACCAGGACCAGGAACCGCCGCGTAGACAAGCGGGCGAGGTCGGCGGCGGCGAGACCGTACTCGCGGGCGAGGTCAGCCTCGACGGCGGCCCAGTGGGTCAGGACCGCTCGCCAGAACGTTTCTGCTTGGTCGTCTTCCGCCGGCCCGCCCGGTTCGCCGGCGCGGCGGCTTTTCCCGCTTCCTGCTGGGCGTACAGCTCAGCGGCCCGGGCCATGGACACGGAGCCGGGGTTGCGGATGTTGGCGGCCGAGTAGATCAGCACGACGCCAAGTTGCCGGTCGGTCATGCCCCGCTCGGCCCAGACGTCGAGGACGTCCGCCCCGTACAGGGTGGCGAGCATCTTCCGGACGTCGGCCGGGTCGCTGCTGTTCTGCACACGTTCCATCTGAAGCGTGAACATCAGCGGCAACGACTCGGGGAGGACGTACGTCGTGCCGTAGAGGGTGAGGCGCTCGCGCGGCCGGGTGGCGGACTCCTCGGCGAAGAACGCATCGAAGTCCGCGGACGCGCGCGCCTCGCCCTGGTGCTCGTCGTCCTGGTCGACGACGTCGAGGTCGAGGTCGGTCACGGCGTCGCCACCACATCCGCCACGGCCGCCGGCCCGCACCTGGTCACGGTGACACTCCACGACGTCTTGTCGTTGGTGCCGCCGGACTGCTCACCCGGGGTACACGTCGCGTCCCACACAACCCACTTGGTCTGTGTCTGGTGACGCCACCGAACGCGGTTACGGGAGTCGATACCGAGGCGCTGCGCCCACACGTGGTCGATGTACGCCTGCCCGGGGTCCTGGGCCTTGGTGGTCTTGTCGATGCGGTACTGACCCTCGATCTCCAGCGTGGCGCCGCGCTGCATGATGTCCTGTTCGTACTGCCCGCCGGAGTCGAACGCGGTCGTATCGACGGTTTCCTCGTTCTCTCCCGGGCTGTGGGTCCATGAGGTGATACCGGAGATCGGCAGCCACTTCTCGGCGCCGGCGTCCTCGTCCTCTACCTCGAATATCCAGCCGCGGGCATCAATGGGCCTGCCTCCGGCCATAGGGGTACCTCCGTGCTTACGTGCGGGTGGGGCCGGCGAGGTCGAGGTCGAAATTCACGACGTGCTCGTGCCGGCCGTTGCTGTCGGGCCCCAAAGGGGCGGGGGTGCCGCGGGCCGCGGCGAGGACCAGCCACGTTCCGTCGGGCAGTTCGAGGCCGGCCTGCCCGTGCAGCGCGCGGTACAGGGCCTCGGCCCGGGTGCGGGAGACGCGGGGATCGGTGGTGCCGCGGGTGCGGACCTGTAGGCGGCGCTGCTCAACGTCGTCGCGTGCCTCGGGGGTTCCGGCGTCGTACAGGGCGAGGCACACGGCGAGGTCGGGCTGCGGGGGCATGGCTTCGATGAAGGTGTCGCCGCTGCGGCCGGTGGGGTCGTAGGTGAGCAGGCCGACGGCGGCGAGGTGACGGGCGAGGCCGTCGAGCAGATCAGCCACGCAGCGACCGCCGAACCTGCGCGGCGATGATCTCGGCCACGGTGGCGGCTTCCTCAGCCATCGGGCCCTCGAGGTACTTCGCGGTCCGGCCGCCATCGTGCCGGTAGCCGAGTTCCTCGTGCTGCCGGACCGCGTACGGCTGGTCGAAGCTGACGCCGGCCGTCAGGCTCGCCTCGTCAACGGAGGCCACGCCGGAGCGTTCGAGGGTGCCCTCTTCGATCGGCACGCGGGCGCGGGCGCGTTCGAGGATGTGCTCGGCGGCCAGACGCAGGCCGCGCACGGCGCCCTCGCGGGTGCCGCGCAGGACGGCGTCACCGTGCCAGGTGAGGCGGGCGCGTTGGGTCATTCACACATCACCTCCACGCAGGCCGGCACCGGCAGGCCCGGGGCGCTGTGGTCGGCGGTCGACAGAGCGGTCGTCACCCGGCCGTCGGGCAGGGTCACCCGGGAACCGGGTGGACAGAGCAGACCGGGGGCCGCAATCACCTGCGCCGTGCTGGTGGTCTCGCGGCCGTCGGTGCCGCGGCGTACCTGCCGCGCGGTAGCGGCGACCAGGGCGCGCACGGTCTGCTCGGGCCCGTACGTCGGGCCGTAAGCGCTGTCCCCTATATAGGGGGCGACGGTGACCCGGTGGCGCAGCAGGGCGTCGGGGACCCTCACCAGATCACCCCCGGCAGCAGACCGGCGCGCCGCAAGACGCGGTGAGCGCGCGGGGCGAGGTCGACGCCGGACGCCGCGGGCGGCCCGGACTTGCGCCCGGACATCGACACGGGGCCGATGCTGACGCTGTCCCACACCCCGGCCGCCCCGGTGCCGTCGTCGCCGAGGGCGACCTGCCACTCGACCTGTGCACAGACCGCGTCGCGCAGGGCCTCGACGACGTGCTGCTCGGTGGGGCCCCCGTCAGCATCGACGGCGTATACGGCGGTGAGCAGCGCGGCCTCGACGTCCTCGGACGCTCTCGCGAGCATCTGCTCGGCGCCCTCTGGGGCGGGGCGGTGGGTCCATGTGGCGAGCTGCTCGGGGGTGGCGTAGACGCGGCCCACGGCTCACCCCCCGTCGGCCTGCTCCGCGGCCTTCCGCCGGGCAGCAGAACGCCCCGTCGGCTTCTCGGCCGGCGGGGCGTCGTCTGTCTGCTCCTGGTCGTCTGGCGAATCGTTCCTGCGGGGGTGGTAGCGGCGCAGCATCACGCGGCGGCGCCCTTGGTCTTCAGGACGACGACGCCCTCGTCGTCGAGCCTGTGGCACGCGTAGTGAACGTTCGTGGTGACGACCGTGGTGCGCTTGAGAATGTCGCGGTCCGTCTCGACGATCGGCCGGCGCTTGTACAGCAGGCCCAGCGCGCCGCGGCGCAGCAGCAGCGCGTTATAGGTGGTGTCGACGCCGGTGCCGGCCTTGGTCAGGCGGTCGCTTACGTAGATGTTGACGCCGCCCACCTGGCCGATGACGCCGCGCGGGATGACAGCGGCTCCGCCGAGCTTGTCGGCGCTGATGAAGTTCGGGTCACGCAGCAGGGCCGCGCGCTGCACGCTGTGGATGATCAGGCCGGCCATGTTCTGCGGGTCCCACGCATCGCCGAACTTCTCGATGCCGGACACCATGACGTCCCAGGACAGAGCCTTGGTCGCAGCGTCCACGGTGATCACGCCGGGCGCCTCGGCGGCGGCCCGCAGGTCCGTGTCGATCTTCCGGGCGATCAGTACGCCGAGCTGCCGCTGCGTCTCCGCGTACGGGTCGCCGAACGCCACAAGGCGTGCCTTGTCGGTGATCTCGACGGCCTTACCGGCCTCCTTGATCGTGGCGGAGTTGCCCGGGTCGGTGCCGAGCTGCTCGGTCGACATGGCCGTGCCCTCGGTGAGGTCTTCGGCATCGGAAAGGGCCTTCCACTTAGGGAAGTTGACCGAGTCACCCGGCTTGCCTTCGAGGGTGTTGTCGTCGGTCGCGAGGGTGCCAAGGATCATGGCGCCCTTGAACTTCGCCTGCACCATGTCGGCCCAGACGTCGGGCACGATCATCTGTGCCGCTGTGGTGGTTCCGGTCGCCATACGGCGGCCTCCTTACTCAGATGCGGCAGACAGCTGCCGGTACAGGTCGGGGTCGGTGGTGTGCAGCTCGACGCGCTGCGCGTAGCTCATGGCGGCGAACTGCTCAGGCGTCGGGGTCTGGGCGCTGCCGGGGGTGAAGTCGGCGCCGCCCTTGGGCGGGCCGGCGGGCGGGGCCGTCTCGGCGCGCAGGTGCGGGCTGGCCTCGACGGCGGAGGCGATGACTGCGGCGAGCTGCTCGGCGAACTTCGGTCCGTCGGGGTCGAGGGCGGCGAGCTGCTTCTCGACCGTGCGGGAGTCGAGCAGGCGGGCCGGGTCGGCGCCGGCGACGTGCGCGGCCTGGTGCGCGGCCAGCTCGATACGGAGCTGCCGCGCCTCCGCGCGGGCCTGGTCGCGTTCGGCGGCGGCCTGCTCGGCGAGCTTGGCCGGGTCGGCCCCGTCGGCGGCGCCCTCCGGGTCGAGGACGCGGCGCAGGCCGACGAGCAGCTCGTCGCGCTCGGCCTTGGCCTGCTGCGCGGCCTGCTCGGCGACGACGGCGCGCTGCTCGACGGCCGGGTCGACAACCGGAGCGGGGGGCGCCGGCGGGGCCGGGGGCGCGGCCGGCGGCGCGGGGGTCAGAACCGTGCCCGGGTCGACGGCCGGGGTGCTCGGTGCGGCGGGGGTGCTTTCGGGCATGGCTGTTCGGCCCTCCGTGACCGTGTGGGGACATGCGAAAGGGCCCGCCGATCTCGGCGGGCCCTCGGGGTGAGTGGTGGTGCGGTGCTACTCGGCGGCCGGGGCTTCCTGGCCGTATCCGCGCAGCCACGCGGTACGCAGCAGCGTGCGCGGCGGGTGGGGGCAGACGGTCATGGGCTGCTCGGCGCGGGCCGCGGCGCGGCCTGCGAGCAGTGCGCGGGTGAGGTCAACGCGGCTGGCCATGACGCCCCCTCTTTGATCATCCGTCGTGCTTGTCCTGAGCATCCCACAACGCCTGTTGCGCCTTGCGGATATCGCTCATGTTCTGCCCTGTGACCTCGGCAACGAACTGCTGCTGCGTCTTGCGGGGGTGGGCCCGCCAGAACGCTTTCAGCTCGTCGGATGCGTACGCGTAGGCGATGCGTGCCGGGCCGGTGAACAGGCTCCCCGGGTCGATGCCGGCAGCCTGCCCGCGGCGGTTGAGTAGATACCCGTTCGTCGCGCCCTCGGCGGCCTGGTACTGGCCCATGGCCCACTCGAAATACATCTCGCGGGCCTCGCGCCGGGTGACCTTGTGCACCGGCTCGTCGGCCGGCCTCCCGTCGGCGAGGTGCCGCGCCGCGGCGGGCAGGTCGTCGTCGGCGACGTCGGCGTACCGGCCCCATTCCTTCGGCGGCGCTCCCGGCGCGAGGGCGTCGTCGAGGGCCGCCGAGGCGGCGAGGACATCGTCGACGTCGTCCCCCATCGGCAGGGGGAACTCGGGGATCTCCCCCGGGTACCGGCGGTCGAGTTCGGCCGCGATGCGCAGCAGCTCGTCGTCGCTGGCGTGCTGCTGCGCCCACGCGAGGACGTCGTCGCTCGTGCCGGAGAGGTCGGCGAGCAGGCGCCCGTCGGGGAAGACGGCGCGGCGCAGGTCGACGGCGTCGCGGCGGTCCGCCTCGGCCTCGATGCGGGCGAGGTCGCGCTCGTCGAGGACCCCGGGCCGGGTGGCGAGGGCGAGCTGCTCGTCGGTCATCTCCCGACGCAGCGTGACGTCGTCGCCTGCCCGTACGCGGGCAGCCTGCAGAAAGTCGTCACCTGCTCTGACCTGCGGTTTTGGCAGGTTGGAGGCCCCGGGCTGTTCGCGGTGACGCAGGCGCCGCAAGTCGGGGTGTGCGGCGAGGTGCAGCCGCTGCGCGGCCTGCCACTGGCGTACCTTCGCCTCGGCCGCGCGCTTGCCCTCGGGGGTGACGGCCGCGGCGGCGCGCTGCTTGTACTTGCGGATGTTCCGCTCGATGGCGCGCTGCCGCTGTCCGGCCTCGTAGCCAGCGGGGTCCGGCTCGGCGTCCTGAACGCGGGTGATGCCGGGGGCGTACGACGACACGGAGTGCCGACAGTTGGGGTGTTGCAGCCCTGCGGCGCGGGCCTCGTCGAGGCTGCCGGCGACGTCCACCCGAACCATGCGGCCGTCGTGGGTGGCGTGCTCGACGTCGACCGTACGGGCGCCGGACGGTCCGCCGATCGACAACACCTTGCGCTCCCACGGGCGACACAGGGGGCATTCGCGCGGGCTGCTGCTGACGACGACCAGGTCGACGCCGGCCGCGGCGAGCGTGGTCATGTGCGCCTCGGTCGCAGCTCTAGCAACGGAAGTGCGCACCGCCATTTCGGCGTACGAGGTGAGTTGCCAACGGCGGCCGGAGCGGTCCCGGAACGAGGAAACGCCCCGGTCCGCGAACCTCTGCATGGCCTGCTGTGTGGCCTGCCGGCGCGACTCGGTGCCGAGCAGGGGCGCCGCGGTGACCTCCGCGACGACCTGCCGGTACCCGTCCTCGGTGGCGCGGAGAATCCCGCGGTGCGTGGCGGTGACGGTCTCGATCGTCTCGGCGGCGAGGCGGTCGACAGCTTGGGCCTGCGGCGTGCGCTCGGCGACCGTGCGCCGGTCGGCGTCGCCGAGTACGCCGAGTTCGGCGAGGGCGGAGTGCCTACCGGACGTGTACGCCTCGGCGACAACGCGCCTCACCTCCTGGGCGACGGTCCCGGCGAGGGTGTCGAGCAGCATGTCGGCCGCGCGGCGCAGCGGGGCGAGGGCGCCGAGCTTGGCCACGGCCCACCCCGGGGCCTCCATGCCGGCGGCGAGCTGCCGCGCGCACAGGGCGAGCAGGCGCCGCTCGACGTCCGCGTACAGGTCGGCAGTCGTCGCGGCGAGGTACTCGACCTGATCAGGAGATACCGGCACCGGGCACCCCCTTGATCAGGCGGCGAGCGGAAACGCCCCGACGGGGTCGGGGGCGGCCTGCCCGGTCTCCTCGTGAATGCGGGTGACTTCCTCGGCGACCGCGGTGTCGTCCCAATCGGGATGCAGGATGCGCACCTTGGTGTCGGTGCTCACGGCCTGCGCCTGCGCGAGCAGGGACAGGGTCTGTGCCGTGCTGCCGGGATCTTCCGCTACTCCGTCGCCGATGTCGACAGTGGGCCGCTCATCAGCTGTCCGCGCGCCGAACTGGGCGCGGTCGACGGCGAGCAGGACGCGCAGGATGTCGCCAAGGGCGCGGCGCCAATACCGCGCCTTCTTCGCCCTCGTCACCATCGACCGGTGATCGCGGGCCGCGATTTCCGTTGCGGTGACGGCAGCTCCGTCCCCGTCGAGCCCAACAGAGGCCGGGGAGTACCCAGCCGCGGTCGTGGCCTGCCTCACGATCGCTTCCGCGGTCGCTCGGTGCTCTTCAACCCTGATGTTGAACTGCGACAACGTAATGCCGCTGCCCTGCTCGGTGGGCGGAATGGCAAGGGTCTGCCACACTTCCCGGTCCCCGTCGAACTCCGCTCCCTGCCCGGGCCCGCGGCTGCGCAGGTACCCGTCGGGCACGATGATCCGCGACCGCGCGAGGCGGATGTCGCGCAGCCAGGACGACCACACTTCGTCGAGCGCGTCGAGCAGGTCGTGCACGCCCTGCAAGTCCGATCGGCCCCACGGTGCGCCGCGGTGGCGGCGGTTGGGGGCGATGTTGGGGACGTAGACGGCGGTGAGCAGGTCGACGCCGGTCGGGATGCTGTCGCCCTCGGGGCCGAGGGAGGTAGCGAGGCCGGCCGTATCCGGGTGCTCCGTGAGCGGCACGCGGCGGCCGAGCTGGTCGTCGGTCCCTTCGTACAGGCCGTGCAAGATCACGCCCCGCTCGTGGCGCTCGAGGTGGCGCCACACGGTCTGTGTCGTCGAGGGCAGGGCCCGCCAGAACGTCACGGCCGTCAGCGTGCCGAAACGCCACTCGGGTACGGCCTGGTCGGGGTGCACGGCGGTGAGCAGCGGCCGGTCGGGCGCTGCGTCGCGGTCCCACGTCACCCGCAGGAACACCCCCGACAAGGCGGCGGCGGTCTCCGCGGCGGTGAGCAGCAGCTCGGGCACGGCACAGGCGTCGAGCAACTCGTCGAGGCGGTCCTGCGTCGCGGTATCCGTGACGGTGACGACGGGGGTGTCGGCGAACAACATGTCAGCGGAGGTCTGCGCGATTTCGCCGGCGAGAGGGATGTGCAGCCGGTGCTCGCGCGTCCCCTCCGGGCGGGGCCGGCCCCACAGCCGGCGGCGGCCGTCGGCGCGGTGCGCCTGGTGCCGGTAGACGGCGGCGAGCTTGTGCCGGTCGCCGCTGTACCAAGCGTCGTCGACACGGATGTCGGCATACAGGGGGGCGATGTCGCGGGGCGGCCACGCGGCGCCGTTCTCCGGCAGGGGCACCACATCACCCCCGCTCGGTCGGGCCGGCGCGGAGGCGCAGCAGCGCACGGCCGGGGCAGGACGGGGGTTACGCGGCCATCTCGCGAGGCGCGGTGATCATGTGGCGCCACTCGTGGACGGTGCTGTGCAGCAGGTAGCGCAAGGCGTCGACGCTGTGGTCGGCGGTCTTGATCGGCTTGTCTTCGCCCTTGGCGGAGGCGGCCGGGTCCCATGAGTACCCAGGGATCTCATCGAGCAGGCCAGTACAGCACCGGTGCACGCGCAGCAGGCCGGCCCCAAGGGCGGTCGAGACGCTGCGGATACCGGCGCGCACATCGTTGTCGGCCCGGGTGACGCCCGGGTGCCCGTCCGCCCAAAGCTGCGTGATCATCGACGCCGCCGAGGGGTCCATGAACGTCCACTCAGGCTCGATCTGCTGCGCTGCGAGATGTGCGCGGACGGCTTGGCTGTATTCGGCGTCGGTCATCTGCCGGTGCGCGGCCTTGCTGTCGTGGCGCCATTCCGACGTGACGTACAGCCGGCCGTCGGTGCCCAGTCCGAGCGTGAGCAGCGCAAAGGGGTTGGTGGTCCCATAGTCGGCGGCTGCCCAGTACCGGACCATCGGCGGCAGGGTGTCGACGACGTGCGCGGACTCGTCCCACATGTCGAACACGGCGCCCTCGGCAACCACCCACAGGCCGTCGATCATGCGCCTGCGCCACAGGCCGACGTACTCGGCGGCGAGGTCGTCGACGTACTGCTGCGTCAGGCTCGGGTTATCGGCGAGCTTGAAATGCCAGTGTCGCAGGTTGAGTTCGTGCGCACGATCGAGGTAGCCGACCTTCAACCAGTGCCGGGGGCTGTCCGGGTTGGTCGTCGCGAGCAGCCGCGCGCCGGGGGTGCTGAGTCGGGCGAGGAGCTGAGTCCAGAAGGATTCGGGTACGAGGGTGGCCTCGTCCACGTAGGCGAGCTGTGCCGTCAGGCCGCGCAGCCGGCCCTCGGCACGGACGTCCGATGCACCGATGAGATGTACCGTGCGACCGAGGATGACGGCCGTGGTCGCACCCCGGGTGTGGTGGATGTGCCGGGCGAGCGAGCCGAACAGGGCCGGGTCGGTGAGCGGCTCGAACACGTTCCGCTCGATCGTCTGCAAGCTGCGCCCACAGATCAGGATCAGACCCGACGGGCCGGCCGAAGCAACGGCGATGACGAATGCGAGCAACGACGAGATCGTTTTGCCCGACCGTACGGCGCCGTGCCAGATGTTCACGCGGGCCGTGGCGCGGCCGATGCTGCGCAACTGCTTGCGCGACAGGGGCAGGCTGTCGAGGTCGAGGGGGAGCGGCACGGCTCACCCCCCGTCGTCAGCCCCCTCGTCGTCGGCGAACGCCTCAGCCAGGACAGAGCCGAGGGTGCCGAGCATCGAACGGACGTCGTCGGCGCCCTCTCCGCCCTCGGCCGGGGCCAGTCGCAGGGACTTGTCGACGGCAATAGAGGTAGCGGCGAGGATCTGCCGTTGATCGCTGAACGTGGGGCGGTCGAGCGCCTGCTCAGACCAGATGTTGTCTCGGCCTCCGAACGCGCCCACCGTGCACGGCTCCCAGAGCTGGGCACGTAGACGCTCGGCGTCCTCGTGTAGGGCCTCGGCGAGCTGCTGCCGGCGGGCGGCCAGATCAACGCGGCGCGCCTCCGTGGCGGCGACCACTTCGGGGCCGCGCTCGAATGACAGGTCGAGGCTGCGGGCGATCTTCGTCACGGTCGAGCCGCTGCGCCCGATGGTGCGGGCGATGTCGTTGCGGCTCTTGCCCTCGGCGTGCAGCCGGCGGACAGCGTCGCGGTCGGCGTCGCTAATCGGCTCGCGCACGTCACACCTCCCGGTGAATCAGGGGGTAGGCGGCAAGCGGCCGAGCCTAGGCTTCCGGCATGTCCCCGGAACTGGCCTGCGGCCTGATCGAGTTGAGTGCCGACGATGTGCAGTGCTGCATCTGCCGTGTGCAGGCGCTTCTCTATGCAATCGACCCAATCGGGAACAGATGGCACGCGTGTATCGATCATCACGGCTTGGTCGTGGCCCAGTTGATTCGCGGGGGCTACTACAACCCGGACGCCTCGTGCGCCTCTGGCCTTGAATGACGAGACGCAGGCGCCCCGTCGCGACGGGGATGTCTGACGGGGCGAGTTGAGGGGGTACTTCCGGGCACGCCGGAGACGCCCCCCATTAGATCACGAATTGATAACGGCGGCAACGGGTGTTGCGAGGGCGCGCTCGACCAACACCCGTAGCTCGCTCCCCCGGGTCCTCTTGAGCCCCAACGCCTTGCCGAGGGCCTCGGCTGTCGGCCGGGCGCCGGTCTCCCGACGCAGGCGCCGATAGGCGGCGACGGCGTCGGCTGGCGCGTCGCCGACGGGCGCGGGTGCGTCGGCCTGCGGGGCGTCGCCCGGGACCTCGTCGAGCGGCGCGGGCGTCGGGAGCGGCGGCGCGGTGAATGTCGCGGCCATGGGGAGCGGTGCCGGCGCGGTGTCGCCGACGGTGTCGAGAACGGGCGGGCCGTCGACGGCGGCGACGGCGGCGGCGAGGTCGACCAGGGCAAGCGGCGGCGCAGCGGCGACGGTGACGGTAGCGGCGGCCTCCTGTGCGCGGGCTGCGGCGTCGGTGGCGACGGCCGCGGCCTCGACGGTGCGCTCGACAGCGTCGGCGACGGCGTCGCGCGCGTCGGCCCTCGCTTCGGCGGCAGCGTCGGCGACGGTCCGGGCGGCGGTGTCGAGGGCGGCGCGCACCGCGGCGGCGTCGGTGCGCGCGGTGTCGGCGGCATCCTGCGCGCGGCGGGCGGCGGCGTCGGCCTGTGCGACTGCCGGGGCGACGTTGGCGACGGTGGCGGTACCGGCGGCCGGCAGCATGCGCACGAGTAGTTCGGTGGCGACAAGCTGCGCGACGGGCGGCACAACGGCGATGGCGATGCCGGCGCCGGTCCCGTCGGAGTGGGCGACGTTGAACGCGAGCGACACGGCGGCAAACGCGGCGATGGTTGCCCAGTATGCGGCCGTTGGTCGGCCGGCGCGCTTGGCGGCAACAACGCCCACCGTGCCGACGATGGCGCCTCCGTCGACCAGTACGGCGAACATCCACCCGATGTCGGTGGGGGTGCCGTGGTCGACGGCAAGCGCTGTCAGGGACTCGAACGACAGTCGGAACGCGAGGAACGCGAATCCGACGGTTGCGGCGACGGCCGCGGCGAGGTGTCCCCGTGAGGGGCTGCTCGCGGCCGTGCGCGGGTAGGTAGGGTGGTGCGTAGCCATTGCGGGGTTAGCTCCCGTGGTGGTCAGGGCCCGTCGGTGATGTGCAGTCACCGGTCGGGCCCGTTGATTTGGGCGGTTACTGGCCTTCGGGGTCGGGCCACAGGACCGTTCGCACGGCCTTGTCGTCCGGCTGGTCCTCCTCTACCCACAGCAGTACGCGCAGGCGCGGTTCGCCGACGGGGTCGGCGTGCTCCGGATAGGCGGCTAGATACTCATTCAGTACGTCATCGGCGAGCAGCTCGGGCTCGTTCACGGGGGCGACGCGTTGCCCGTTCTCGAACCACTGCCACCCGGGGCCGGGCGCCCCGTCGCGCACGTCGAGGCGGTACAGGTAGGAGACGTTTTCACGCAGCACGCGGTATACGTATGACTCGCCCACGCCGAGTTCCGCGGCAATCTGCGCCGGCGTAGCGCCCCCATCGTGCCGGGCGTGGTAGATGATCTGCGTCATGCGCGGCTTGTAATCCTCCTCCCACGTGCGGCGGACGGCTCCCGCCTTGCGCAGCTCGTCAAGGGCGCGGCTCGCAGCACTCCCGCCCTCGTCCTCCTCACGAAGTGTGGCGAGGACGGCCTCGACCTTCTGCTGCTCCTCGGGTGTCACAGCCCGACCCACGCGCCGGGACCGTACGCCGGGGTCGCCGATGAACTTGGCGAAGAGGGCGAGAAGGGTCTCGCGCGCCTTCTCGTCGAACTCCGGTGACCTCGGCTGCTTGCTGCTCATGGGCTGCTCTCTCTGGGCGGGCCCGCCCCGCGGGTGCGGGGCGGGCGGGACGGTATCGGTTAGGTGAAGAGGGCGCCCTGCTCGGCGGTCGGGTCGAGGTCGAGTAGGGCGGGGTCGTTCGGGGCCGCCGCGATCCACGCGCCGCGCCACGTGCCGTCGGTGCGCTCGGCCTCCTCGACGGCGTCGACGGCGGCGAGCAGCTCGGCCTCGGCGGCGTCGGTCTCGTCGTCGGCCGCGCACTCCTCGCAGGTGTCGACCTGCTGCTCGCGGTGTTCCGGGCACATCAGATCCCACCCGTACAGCGGCTCGTCGGCGGGTGCGTCGTCCTCGGCGTTCAGCTCGGCGGCCCGGTTGGCGGCCTGCACGCAGCAGTCGTACGCCTCGACGCACCCCTCGTCGCTGAATACGCCGGCTTCCTGGGTGCTCTCCTTGGTGGCGCAGCGCTTGATCGGGTCGCCGGACACGTCGGCCCGCGGGGTGACGCTGTGCCGGCATGTGAGGGCCTCGACGGCGGGCGTCGCTGCGCTGCGCGTGTCGTGGCTGCTCGCCGGGCGCCGGAGCCACGTCCACGGGTCGACCAGCGTGCCGGGGACCGGCTCGGCCGGGACCGACTCGCCCGCCGCGGCCATCGTCTGCGGGGTGGGCACTGCGCCCTCGGCCGGCAGGTGAGCGAACACGCACTGCGAGGAACGCAGCATCTTCTCGACGACCCACCCGCGGCGGCGCAGGCGGTCGGCGAGGCAGTCGAGGCCCGGTCCGTGCCACGGGTCGTCGCGGCGCACGATGCGGCCCTGTTCGAGCCAGTACACAGCGACGCGGCCGTGCGTACGGGGGTCGACCAGGTACCCGCGCACGTGCTGCTCGTCCTCGGCCGGGTCGGTGACGTCGTGGTGCTCGGTCATGGTCGCCACGGCGATGCCGTCGAGGGCGGCACGGGCGGCGACCACGTCGGGGTTCGAGGCGTTGCTCGGGGTGCTGCCCTCGGCGGTGCCGGCGTGCTCGACGACAACGCCCTCGACGGCGCGCTGCTCGGCGGCGGCGCGCTCGGTGAACAGGGCGCCTTGTTCGGTGTTGCGCTCGATGGGGAACAGGGTCTCGGCGTCGTCCTGCGCGCCGATCCACTCGCCGCGCCACGTCCCGTCGGTCGCGGCCTGCTCGGCGTCGCCCTGCTCGACGGTCTCGACCAGGGCGATAACGGCGGCTGCAATGGGGGACGCGTCGGCGAGGCGGCGGGCCTCGGCGCGCTTCTCGGCGGCGCGGTGGCAGGGCCTGCACAGCTCGTATCCCTTGTCGAACAGGGCGACGGCGTCCCAGACGTCAAGGTACGCGGTGATGGCGCGACCACACAGGCCGTCGTCGTTGCTCGGCGAGTAGTGCACGCGCTTGCCCTTGCCGATCACGGCGTACCTGACGCCGACCTGCTCGGTGAACGTCTGCTGCTCCATGGGGTTAGCTCCCGTGGTTGTGGTGTGGCCGGGTGTGCAGCCCGGCGTAGTGATCATGACTGTACTGGGTACTGTACTCAGTACACAAGGGGTGATGGAAAAAAGGGCCCGGCGAATTCCGGGCCCTTGTAGGGGAGTTGGGGTCATGCGGCCTGGGTGGCTCCGGGCAGGACCTGCTCGGCAGTGAGCAGCAGGGGCAGGGACTCGGGCCACTCCCACACCCGGCGCCCCCGGTGGTCCCGTCCGGTGTCCGCGCCGCACGCCTCCCCGGTCTGGCAGGTGACGGTCGGCGGCTCCGCGGGCGCGGCGCGCACGACCAGGGCGCCCCCGCACGACGGGCACGGGGTCGGCAGGGCACGGCTACTCGTGATGGCGTCCGCGGCAAGGATGCGAGCGACGCGCTGCTCGCAGGCCCGGGCGACGTGGGCGGCCTTGTGCAGCAGGGCCTCGGGGAGCGGGGAGAACGGGGCCGGGCCGAGGGTGCCGTCGGCGAGCAGCTCGGGGTCGGTGTCCTCGTCGAGCACGCGCCCCTCGACGTACAGGGCGGCCCAGTGCAGGCCGTGCGCGCGGGAGCCTGCGGCCGTGCGGGCGTCGGGTGCGCCCGGGTTCGGGAACGTCCAGCGGCGGGGGTCTTCCGGGGCCGCGTGCTGCACGGCGGCGGCGAGGGTGTCGGCGAGGTCGAACACCTGCTGCTCGACGAACACCGCGGTGTCGAGGGCGTCGAGATTCGCTGGTGCGGGGTGCTGTCGGAGGCTGAGCGGGGCGCGGTCCTCGACCAGCAGGGGCGCGTCGTCCTCGGCCCCGGTGTTGAGGAACGCGCGGGTTTCCGCCGGCGGCCACGTCGAGGGGGCGGGCGGGGTCTCGACCGCGGCGAGCAGGGCGCCCCACTGCTCCCGGATGGTGTGCAGGCGGGCGGCGGTGGCGTGGGCGACGTGGTGCTGCACGGTGGTATCTCCTGCGGGTCGGTGCGGTGGCGCGGGGGCCGGGGCGCAGCCTGCTCGGTACGCCCCGGGGGCAGTCACGCGGCGGGCTGCTCGTCGGCGAACAGGGGGACGGTTGCACCGTCGTGGCCGTGCACGGCGAGGGCGTCGTCGAGGCTTGCCCATATGACGGTGGAAGCGTGGGGGCCGCGCCAACGAATCACGGCTGTCCCGTCGGTGAACAGGACGCCCTCGGCGACGATGCCCGTGCCGGAAACGCCGGTGTGGTCGAGCGTGCGGTGTAGTGCAAACGGGCGCGGGAACTGCGGAGTCATGCGGGGTCCTCTGGGATGATTTGGTGGATGCGGTGCGAGGGGCGCAGGGCGCAGCGCCGGCACCGGCGGTGCGGCCTGGTCGTCCATGACGGAATGACGCGGACGGGATCGGCAGGGTGGGGCTGCTCTTCCTCGGCATCGCATCCGGGGCATGAGTCCTGCATCAGTACGTACCCGTGTGCGCACAGGACGCTCGGCGGCCTGGTGCTCACTGCTGCGCCCGGTGGTCGAGCTGCTCGGCGACGTGGTCGAGCAGGCGGTCGAGGCTGGCCGGGCGCGGGTTACCGAGCAGCGTGGGCCGGTCGAGCAGTTCCTCGGCGAGGCGGTCCCGGTAGGCGCACGCGTCGAGGGCCTGCTCGGCGGCTTCGGCGCGCTGCTCGGCCTCGACGATGGCAGCCTCGGCCGCGGCGACGCGCTGCTGCTCCCGACGTACCGCGGCCTGCTGTCCGCCGGCCTCCCGGCGGAACCGGTCGCCCTCGGTGATCTCGGCCTCGACCAGGGAGCGCAGCAGGGCGGCCTCGGCCGGGGCGTGACGGGCGTAGCGGGCGAGCAGGATGTCGATACGGTCGCGCCGGTCGGCGCGGGCCTGCTCCCGGACGGTGCGGGTGGGGCGGCGGCTCATCGGTTCACCACGGCGGCGCGCGGGATGTCGTAGTACGCGAGCAGGTGTCCGTCGGCGACGTGCAGCTCGGCCTCGTCGGTCGGACGGCCGGCGCGGTCAAGCTCGGCGCGGACAGTCTCGACCAGGGCGGCGACGTCGAGCAGGGACGCGGGCAGGGCGAGGGCGTGCTCGGTCCGGGTGATGTGGACGGTTCGGCGGGTCGGGCTCGACATGGGGTGGGTCTCCGGGCGGTGCGAGGTCGGGCGGGTGGAAGGGTCCGGGCCGCCTCCTGCGCGCGGGGGCGGCATCGACCGGTCGCGGGCGCGAGATCAGAAGGGGGGTTCGTCTCCGTAGCCGTTGCTGCCGAGGCGCTGCGGTGTGGTGGCCCACGGGTCGGCGGCGGCCTGCTGGGGCCTGTTCGGGGCGCCTGCGCCGGTCTTGGTGACGGTGGCGGTGGCGCGGAGCAGCGAGGGGCCGATGTCCTCGACGTCGAGTTCGACGACGGTTCGCTGCTGGCCGTCCTTCTCGAACGACCGTTGCTTGAGGCGGCCCTGCACGATGACGCGGGCGCCCTTGGTAAGCGACTGGGCGACGTTCTCGGCTGCGGCCCGCCAGATGGCGCACCGCATGAACAGGGTGTCGCCGTCCTTCCATTCGCTCGACTGCTTGTCGTAGACGCGGGGGGTGCTGGCGACGGTGAAGTTGGCGACCGCGGCCCCGGAGGGGGTGAATCGCAGCTCCGGGTCGCTGGTGAGGTTCCCAATCAGGGTGATGACGGTCTCGCCGGACACAGCGTCTCTCTTTCGCTCGCGAAACAAAAAGCGGGGTTTCGAATCGTACGTGAAATCTAGTGGGTATGGGTCGGCCTTGTCTTCCGAGTTGCCCCCGGGGGGCTAGCGGATTCCGCGGCCTCCGACAACGTGCCGGCAGGGGACGCGTCCGCGGTGGTCCCGGCCGGTGGGGGCCTGCCGCATGAGCCGCTCGTACAGGCTCGTCTCGTCCTGGTCGTCGTCCTCGACGGCCGGCGCGGGCTCCTCGACGATGAGCTGCTGCTCGACGGCCGGCGGCGGCTCGTACGTCCGCACGTGGCGCCACGTCCACGCGCCGGCGCCCTCCTCGACGACGGCGGTTGCTCCGGCCGCGGCCCACTTACGGGCCTTGGCGCGCACCCGGGCGTGATCGGTGCTCTCGTACCGGCTGTCGCGGGCCCACGGCCACTTACCGGTAACGCGGTGGGTTCGGCGGCTCATGCTGCGGCCTCCTGTCGGGTGAGTGCTGCGGCGGCGAGGTCAAAGCGGGTCGGGTGGGGCTTGTTGCGCCGCCCGTTGCCGCGGGCCGCGCCGTCGGGGTCCACGCGGCGGGAGCGGCACGGCTCGCCCTCGTCGGCGCCGCACCACTGGCACCGGACGCTGAGCGGGTCGGGGTCCCCCTTGGCGATGGCGGCCTCGCGTGCGGCCCGGGTCGGCCGGTAGGGGGCCAGTTCGGCGCGGACGGCCGGCGGAATGCACGATCCGATTGCGCGCAGGCGCTCCTCAAGATCCGGGCCCGGGCCGCTGGTGATCTGCCGGTGCGTCATGGGCTCGGCGGTGCCGGTGGCCACGGCGTGCCGAGTGGCGAGCAGCTCGGCGCGCCATGTCTCGACGTTGTCGGGGTCGGCGGCCGGGGTGGGGTCGGTGTGCCGGGCGAGGCGGTCGCGGCGGTAGGTGCGCCACTTCCGGGCGACGTCCACAGGGAGGATCGGGTACGGGCTGTCGAGGACGTGCTCGCGGATTGCGGTACGGACGTCCCAACGTTCGGTGGCGAGGGGCACGTCGCCGAGCAGCTCGTACCACTGGTCGATCTGGTCGCGGGCCTCGCCCGTGTCGGTTCGGATCGTGCGCGGGTCGAGGCGGCCTATGTAGGCGAGGACGGCGGCGATTTCGCGGCGTTCCATCGGTTCACTCCGTTCCGGTCGGGTCGTCGAGGGCGGCGAGCAGGGCGGCGGTGTGGGCTTCGGCACGGGTCATGCCGGGAGCGGCGGGCGGGGTGGCTCCGCCGGGCAGGGCGTACAGGGCGGGCCGGCCGGGGGCGGGGGTGCGCTCCTGTGCGATCCACGCCCGCCAGTCGGCGGCCCACGCGGCGGCGGCCCGGGGCGCGGCGGTAGCGCGGTAGACACGCCACTTCTCGTCGGCGGCGCGCAGACCGTGCTCGCCGAGGCGCTCGAGGTGGCCCTGCTGCTGCGCCCACGCGAGGGCCTGCTCGTCGGGCTGCCACTCGGCGGCGGGAACGGTAAGAGCAGCTCTCCTACCGTTCACCTTCGGTTCTCTTCTGTTCTGGGGGTCGGAATCCGGCCCTGCCCCGGGTCGGAATCCGGTCCCCCTGGGGGTCGCATTCCGTGCCCCCGGGTCGGAATCCGACCCCCCCTCGGACGGGGCAAGGGGGTCGGATTCCGACCCCCCGGGGGCCGCATTCCGGCCCCCCTCCGCGGCCTGCTCGGCAAGGAACGTGGCGGCGGCCGGGAGGCAGTAGTACGTCTCTCCGCGCGGCCCGGTGCGCCCTTCGAGCAGCACCAGCTCGGGGCCGTCGAGCAGCTTGTCGAGGGCGGTACGCACGGCTGTCCGCGACGCGTTGCAGCGCTTCATCAGGGCCGGGACGGACGCGTACGCGATGCACCGCCGGTCGACGCACCGGTCGGCGATGGCGAGCAGCACCATTCGGGCAGTGCCCTTGCTGGTGCTGTGCTCCCACACCCATTCGCGGGCGTCGTAGCTCATGGGGAGGTGTCTCCTAGGTCGAGGTCGAGGTCGAGGGCGAGCTGCTCGACGACAGGGCGGCAGTCGTACGGAGGGAGCAGGCCCGGGCGGTGCGGGTGGTGCCCGGCCGGCGGGCGGCGGCCGGTGGCGCAGGCGATGACGTCGGCCACCGACATGGGCCGGCCGTCCGGCCGGGTGATGGCGAGGGGGTGCGGGGTGGGGTCGAGCAGGTCCCCGGCCGGCGTGCGGATCACCGAGGCGCCGCACGCCGGGCAGGGGACCGTCGGGACGGTCAGGGCGTGCCCTCGGCCGCGGGCCGCGGCGGCGTGCCGGGCTCGGGCTTCCCCGCGAGGGCGGCCGGGGTGTGGAGCGGGCACCGCGGGCCCTGGATGTACGGGCGGGCCCCGGGAAGGCGGCAGAACCGTTCCTGCGCGCCGTTCCAGTGGGCGCACTTCGGGCGGCTCATGCGGCCCTCACGTGCTCGATAAGGGCAAGGGCGGGCGGCGGCAGCAGGTCGGGCCACTCGACGCCATCGAGGGCGGCCCGGTGCTGCTCCGGCACGGGGGCGAGGGGCTCGTCGAGCCAGTCGTGCCCCATGGCGAGCAGCACATACGCGTCGGCCTGGTTGTCGTCGCGCAGGCGCACCCCGTACCGGAACGTGGCGGCGGCGATGACGGCCTGCTTACCGGCCCGTCCGTCCCCGGTCGCGTACCGGGCGCGGGCGGTCGGCGCGACGACGGCGACGGGGATGTCGCGAGCAGCGAGGCCGTCGACGACCATCCACCACAAACCCGCCCGGTCCCACGTCCCGGCGCCGGTCGAGCCGTAGCTCGGGCCCTCGACGACCGCGAGGTCGCACCGGCCGACGGCCTCAACGATGCGGTCGGCGAGGCCGTGCAGCCGCGCCCGGCGCATGGCATAGGTGTCGCTGCGCTTGCCCTTGCTGCCGAGGGTCTGCGCCCATCCGGCCCCGGCGACGCCGGAACCGGTCAGGGACAGGTCGAGTCCGCGAACAAGGCGCCTCATGCGGGTGCCTCGCTCTCGTCGGCCGACGACGCCGGGGCGAGGGCGGGCAACACCAGCGCCGCGAGCTTCCCCTCGCGCCACGCTTCGGCGACCAAGTCCCGGCCCGCCTTCGGCCGCGTCTTGCTCTGCCTGGTGAAGCGCACCGAGTGCGACCGCTTACGGGTGGCCTTGATCTCGACGCCCGGAACGTCGAGGACTTCCCCGGTCTCCTCGTCGACGACTTGCGCGACGCCGGCCGCGGTCATCTGGTCGAGCAGCAGCTCGACGAACCGCGGCTGCACGGACTTGACCAGACGCGTTACCGCCTCGGACGGGAACCGCTCACGGGCCCACGTGTTGAACGCCTGCGGGTCGGTGATCTTCGCGGCCGGTTCGCCGCCGGTCAGGCCGATGTCGGCAACCTTCGTGCCGTCCGGCAGCATCGCGTCGAACTTCGTTCCGCCGGTCGTCTTCTGCTGCTCGTCGAGCATGGCCTGCACGTCCGTGCGCGCGGCCTCGTACGCCTTCTCGATCTGGTCGAACAGGGCCTTCAAAACGGCCTCTTTGGTCGTGGCGGCCTTGATTTCCGCCGGGGTGTACTTCGGCGCCCCCGGGGTCTGCTCGTCGCTCATGCGGCGGCCTCCTCGACGGCGGCCCGCAGGTCGGCCGCAACGGCGGCGAGCTGCTCGACCGTGCACTCGGCGGCCGGGCTCCCGGCCTCCTGCCGCGTTATCTGCTCGACCTGCTGAGCGGTCAGACCGACGGCCGCACCGGCGGCGAGCAGGTCGGCGAGGGCGGCGGCGTGCTCCTCCTGGTCGGCCGGGGCCGGCGCGGTGCCGCCCTCGGCGTCCTGGCCGAGCTGCTGCTCGTCCTGCTCCTGGTCGGTGGTGCGGGCCCCGGGCTTCTCCGCGCCGATGGCGGAGAGGTCGGCGAGGTACTCGCGCGGTGCCCCGGCGGCCTGCGCCTCGACCCACAGCGCGCGAACCTGCTCAGCGGCCTCGGCGGCGAGGGCCTCGGCGAGGAAGTCCCGCGGCGGGCCGTCCTGTACGGCGGCCGGCTGCTCCGGGGCCTGCTGCACGACGGTCGCCTGTACTCGCACGGGGGCGTCGGCGCGCTCAACGTGCACGGCGTTTCCGTCCTGGTCAACGACGGCGCCCAACTCTTCCGGCGTGTAGATCGCGCCGTGCAGCACTTCGGGGCACGCCGCCCGGACGCACTCGGCGATAGCGCGGGCTCGCAGCATGGCGCGCGGGAACTTCTCCCACGCGGTCGGCTGGCCCTTCTGGTCACGGGCGTACGGACGGCCGTTGCGCAGCTCGCATAGGCGGGCGGTCACCGCGTCGTCGAGCGTCCACTCGATCACGTTCTCGTCGTCCGGGTCGTCCCGGCGGACGATGGTCACGACGCACCGGTCGCGCTCCGACTTGATGCGCACCTTGTGCCCGGCCTCCCGTGCCCGGGACAGCATCAGGTCGGCGCTCTGGGTCGGCTTGCCCTTGATCACGTGGATGGTCGTGATGGTGGTGACGACGTCGAGGCCGAGGGCCCTTCCGTACTCCATTGCCCACAGGACCGACGCGGGGTTGTTGCGGTAGACGTCCGGCAGCAGGGGAGTACCGGCGAGGCCCTGACAGAAGTGCCATGCCTCCTGCGGGGTCATGCGGCCCAGGGACAGGGCACCGCCGGGCGCGGTCGGGGCGGCCTGCTGCGCGCGGATGGGCAGGGTGGAAACGGTCACAGGGTGACTCCTTCGGGAAAGTCGAGGGCGGCGACGAGCTGCTCGCGGGCGGCGTGGAGCGCGGCGGCGGCGTTCTCGCGGCCGTAGTCGGTGGCGGCTGGGTAGTGGCGCATGTGGTCGGCGTGCGCCCGGGCGGCGGCGAGGTCGAGCAGCAGGTGCTCGAGGACGGCCGGGGCGTCGGCGTACGCCTCGGCGAGGGCGTCGAGGACGGTCTCGGCGGTCACTGCTCGGCCCCCCACGGGTCGAGGCGCAGCAGGCGGCCGGCGCGGACGTCGTACCGGTACTCGTCGCTCGCCCACCCGGCGCGCGGGAAGGCGCGGCGCAGGACGGCGTACACGGCGCGGTGCTCGGCCGGGCCGGAGGCGAGGGGCAAGTCGAGGACGTCGGCGAGGTAGACGTGCACGCTGATGCGGGGGCCTCGCGGTCCGCGCTCGGTGTAGACGGGCGTCGTCAGGACGGTCTCGACGTCGGGATCGACGCGGCGCAGCTCCCGGGCCACCATGACGGCGCGCACGGCCTCGGCGGCGGTGTGGCGGCTCATCGGGTGACCTCCGGGAAGTAGAGGGCGGCGGCGGTGGCAAGGGCGGTGATCCGCAGCGCGGCGGGCAAGCTCGCGAGCCACGCCCACAGTTCGGGCAGGTCGACGGCGCGCGGGGGCCGCGGGTGACTCAGGCGGGTAAGGTTCATGGCGGGACCTCTCGTGACTGGTACGGGTGGTCTCTCTCGCCGCCCCGGTCGCACCCGGGGCGGTTTTTTCATGGGGTCAGGCCGCGATAGCGGCGGGCGCCGGGCGCTGCTGGGCGCGGGCGGCACGGTGCAGCCGGCGCAGGGTCAGCTCGATCTCGTCGGCGCTCTGGAAACTTCCAACGGCGGCCTGCTCGGCGGCCTGCCGGATAGGCAGACGGTCGCGGCGGGCGCGGGCCCGGTCGAGGACGGCACGGGCCGCGGCGAACGCCTGCTCGCGGGGAATGGGCGCGCTCATGCCGCAGCGTCCTCTCGCATCAGGTCGGCCGCGGTCAGCCCGTACGCCCGCTCGATGGCGGCGAGGCCGGACGACCCCGGGGCGTTGCGGCCAGTCGCCCACCGGTAGACGGCGAGGTACGGCATGCCCATGCGTCGGGCCATGTCGGCGGGGGTGCGGTCGCCCTTGGCCTGCGCGGCGGCGATGAGGGCCGCAGGTGCGTAAGACATGACAGTTCCTTTCACGAGATGATCTGGGTCGATCTCTCTCGTGCTTGAAATCTAGCACAAACGTTTCATGCATGAAATCAACTGGGTTGGAAACCTGGACCACGTGAGGGGTCGTCAGAAAACGGACGGAACCGCCTGAGATGGGATAACGTCACCGCCTGTACGCGCCGGTACGGTTACGTGCGTGACAGGTCGAGGGCTCCGGTCCTAGACTTATCGAAGCTTTGTTCGATATTTAACGAGCGTGACGCGCTGCTGCGCGCCGCCGAACGGGGGGAGGTTTTGTCATGCCTGCGAGCTGTACGGGTGCCATGTATCTTTCATGCGCGATATGTTTCATGCATGACACCCCATGCCACCCCCGCGCATACCCCCAAGACGTTCGCCGCCTGGTTGAGGGAACAACTGCTTCTACGCGGTTACCCCGAACGCGGTGGACAGCGGCAGTTCGCTGCTGACTCCGGCATCAGCCCAGCAACCGTGTCCCGCCTGCTCCGCGCTGACGGCGTGCCCGCCCTGGACACCCTCAGTGCCCTTTCCGAGGCACTAGGTGTTGGCCTCGGCGACCTTCTCGTACGCGCCGGCATCCTCACGGCCGACGACCTCGCCGACGCTGCGGCCCGCCCCATCCACCCTGCATCCATCACACCCGAGCAAGCCGCCCGCGAACTCGGGATTACCAGCGAACCAGGTATTGCAACGTTCAAGCGAATGGTTGGCGGCCTCCGTGCCACCGAACCAAGCGACCGCCGCGCAAGCGGCTAAGCACAGAAAGGCAACCGTCCCAATGATCACCCGTGAGCAGCTCCGCGCTAGCTCAGTCGTTGCCTCTGCCCTCGCGTTCATCGTCGGCCTGGTCATGGTCGTCATGGGCGCTGTAACCGGGACCGACGCCCGACTCGCCGATAGCGGCTCCGTCGTCGTCTTCGCCGCCCTGCCTCTGGTGATTCTCACCCTGCACCGGCGCCAGACGCGTATCACCAGGGGGAAGGCGGAGGCACTCCGCCGCGAGGGATACCGACTCGGCCTTGAGCATGCACGGCGCGGCCTGCTCACACCGCCACCCGTCACGGATGACGACGGCGGCCCGGGTGACTCCACGGACAACCTCGCCACCATGCCCCGCCTGTACGCGGTGCCTCGGTGCGACGACCCCACGAACTACCGAAGAGCGCAGTAAGAGAGGGCGACGGCACGCAGGCGCTACCGCGGGGGGTAGCGCAGCAGCCACCCCAACACCCAAGCATCCAAGGGAGGGGAAACCAACGCGATGATGCGCGCACCAAGCCACGAGCTCATCACGTGGGAAGAACTGGTCAAGTCCTTCCGGGACGTACCCGACTCGTTCAAGGTCGACGACCTACCGGCAACGTTCCTGCCCGACATCAAGGTGCCGGACGACCTGTCCGAACTCGACGGCCTCGAACCGTACATCGGATACATACGGGTCAGCACATGGAGAGAGGAGAAGATCAGCCCGGAGCTACAAAAGAGCGCCATCGAGGAATGGGCCCGGCGGAACAAACGCCGGATAATCGGCTGGATAGTCGACCTCGACGCAACCGGCCGAAACTTCAAACGCAAGATCATGCGCGCGATCGAGGGCGTCGAGGCGAAATTCGCCCGAGGCATCGCCGTATGGCGATACAGCCGGTTCGGAAGGAACAGGACTGGCAACGCCGTCAACCTCGCCAGGCTCGAATATGCGGGCGGGCGCCTCGAATCGGCAACCGAGCCGGTCGACGCCTCGACCGCCATTGGCGAGTTCCAGCGTGAAATGATCTTCGCGTTCGGCAACTTCGAGTCCAACAGGGCCGGTGAACAGTGGCGCGAGACCCACGAACACCGGCGCAACACCGAGCGCCTGCCCGCCACCGGCCGTAAGCGCTTCGGGTACATCTGGCACCGGCGGTGGGACCCGAGGACGGAAACGCTCCAGAAGGAGCGGTACGCCCTCGACCCCGAATCCGCCGAGGCCGTGCTCGAAGCGTACGAGCGGAAGGTGTACGGACGCGAGGGCTTCACGACCATCTGCGCATGGCTCAACTCCCTTGGATTCCGCACAACGCAGGGAAATCTCTGGGAGCAGTCCGCTCTACGGAAGTACATGGACTCAGGCTTCGCGGCCGGCCTGCTGCGCGTCCACAACCACGACTGCACGTGCACTGAGATGGCGAACTGCAAGAACTTCCACTTCTTGCCCGGCGCACAGCCGGCCATCATCGACCAAGAACTGTGGGAGGCATACCTAGAACACCGAAAGGAGATCAAGGATCAGCCGCCACGGGAGCGGAACGCTACCTACCCGCTCACCGGCCTTATGCGTCACGGAGAATGCCGACGGGGCTTGGGCGCATTCCGTGGGGGTTCCTCGGGCGCCACGGTGAATGGGTACGGGTACCGCTGCAATTGGTACATCAAGAGCGGCGGCAGCGCATGTGAGGGCGTCAGCATCACCCGCGCCAAAGTCGAAATGGCCGTCCTTACCTTCCTCGCCAACGAGGTAGCGCCCGGCGTGGACGCCGCGCCCCCCGTGGAGCAGCGCCGACAGGACGTCGACAAGGCGCGAGACATCGCCAAGCGGGAGCGCGAGCGACTCACGAAGCAGATCAAGAAGCTGACGGACGGCCTCGCACGGCTCAGGGCGGATCACGCAGTGAACCCGGACGACTACGAACCGGGGGACTACGAAGCGGCACGCGACAAGATCAAGAAGGAGAAAACGGCCGCCGAGAAGGCGCTACAGGAAGTCGTCGAGGTCGAGACGACCCCACAGCCGATCGACTTTCAACCGCTCGCCCTCGGCCTGCTCGACGAGTGGGACACACTCACCACGGGCGAGAAAAACGGCATCCTTCGAAAGCTGCTGCGGCGCGTGTCGGTCGTGCGCATCGACCGTGGCCGGGGCAAGCGGGCGACGTCCCGCGTTGAGATCCATCCGGTGTGGGAGCCGGACCCGTGGGCGCCAAAGAAGGTGTCCCTGGTGAAGCAGCCCAAACCGACGGCACCGGCGCAGAAGGCGCCCCACCTCGCCGTCGTCGCCTAAGCGCGAGTTTATGTTTTAGAGGACTGATCACATGTGAAGGCGCAGGTCAACTGGACCGGGCGGTCCTCCATGGAGGTCGGCGTGCGGGTGCTGGCCGAGCGGTGGAACGAGTCCACGCCGGCCGTCCAGGTCGGCAGCGCCTACCTGGTCTTCGCCGCCGTCGACGAACACGGCAAGCCGCGGCGCGTGCCGCCGGTGCTCCCCGAGACCGAGAAGGACCGGCGCCGCTACCAGGAGGCGCAGATCCGCCGCACGCACCGGCTCGCCCGGCGCCGCGCGATCATGGAGCTGCGCGAGCAGCGGGCCGCCGAGGGCTTCGAGGACTGACGGTCCCGGACCCACGGGCCTCTTCGGTTCCGGGCCCTGAGGCCCGTTCCGTCCCCTCAGGCCTGTTCCGTCCTCTCAGGCCTGATCTGTCCCCTCAGGCCTGTTCCGTCGCCTCAGGCCTGTTCCGGGCAGACCACCTGGTCGCCGGTGACCACCGGGGCGCCCCCGGCACGCGGCGGGGGGTCCTGGGCGCGCACCGGCCGCACCTCGGTGAAGTCCGACCCCAGGATCACCTTCATCAGCTGCCCCTGCCCGGCCACCGGCCGCAGCTGCGCGCCCGGCAGCGCGGCCGCCACCGAGCGCACCGACCGGTCCCAGCGCGGGTCGTAGGTGATCACGGTGCGCCGGGAGACGCGCGGGGCGTCGGTGGGGGTGCCGGTGGTGGCGAAGCCGGTGGCGCGCAGCGCCTGGTCGACCGAGCGGGCCAGCCCGTCGCGTCCGCTGCCGTTGAGGACCTGGACGCGGATCTGCTCCGGTGCCACGTCCACCGTCCTGGCCCGCCGCGTGCCGGGCGGCTTGGCGTCCTGGGCCCGGTGCGGGGCGTGCGGCGCGGCGTTGACCGGGCGGTCCTCGCGCAGGGCCTGGAAGAGCTTGCCGGCCGCGGCCTCGTCCCACTTCACGGTCGAGCCGACACCGGCAACGGGGAAGTTCGCCACGGCGATCGGCACGGAGGTGAACTCGGCGGAGGCGGGAGTCAGGTTCCGCAGCGCCCGGCCGAGCTCGACGAGCTCGTCGCTGCCGAAGCCCCGGTCGGCGCGGACCGAGCCGACGACGGCCGAGGCGACCTCCTGGAACTTCACCGGGTTGAGCAGCACCCCGCTGTCGGTCACCTGGTGGATCAGCGACGCGAGGAATCGTTGCTGCCGCTGCATCCGGCCCAGGTCCGCCGCCCCGTCCAGGTGGCGGGAGCGTACGTACTGCAGGGCCCGGCCGCCGTCGAGGGTGCTGGTGCCGGCCGGGAGGTCCAGTCCCGTCCAGGCGTCCTTCAGCGGCCGCACGGTGCACACCTGGACGCCGCCCACGGCGTCGACGGTCTCCATGAAGCTGGTGAAGTCGACCTCCATGTAGTGATCGACATGCACGCCGGTCAGCCGTTCGACCGAGCGCACGGTCATGCCGGGGCCGCCCTCCGCGTACGCCGCGTTGAGCTTGAGGGGGTGGGCGGGGCGGATGCGGCCCGTCGCGTCCGGGTGCTCGGGGATCTCGGTGTAGGTGTCGCGGGGCAGGCCGACCACGGTCGCCCGGTCGCGGTCGGCGGAGAGGTGTACGAGCATCATCGTGTCGGTGCAGTGGCAGGGGGCGCCCCCCAGGTGGTAGCGGTCGCGGTCCCGCTTGGTGATCCTGTCGCGGCCGTCCGTGCCGACGAGCAGGACGTTCATGCCGCGGGAGACGCCCGGCCGGTTCGACAGCCCCTCGAAGGGGTCCACCCGGCCGATGCCGCCCTCGATGCCGTAGACCACCGCGTGCCCGATGCCCCCGGTGCCCAGTACGGCCACCGCCGCGCCCGTGGCCAGCCGCATTCCCCAGCGCGGGCGGCGCGCGGGCCGCTGGTCGCGGCGGGTCGGGCGGGGCCGGGGAGAGCGGGCCGGTGCGGTCACTTCGAGACCTCCGCGACGATCGGGCCCCACGCTGGGGGGAATCCGGGAACACGGTAGGCCCATACGATGAACTGTCCGCGCCCCCACGCCGTCCGCGACGGCCCGGCCACCCGGCCGGGGCGGGACCGTGTCCCCCATTGGCGGTAACGTGGCCGGGGCCGCCGGTGAAGCGGCCGAGCCGGCCGAAGCGGCCGAACCGGCCGTCCGCCGGGGGGTGACCCCGACCCCCGTACCCCCGAGGAACCATGCACGATCAGCAGCCGCCCGCCGTTTCCGTGATCATGCCGGTGCTCAATGAAGAGCGGCATCTGCGCACCTCCGTGCGGCACATCCTGGAGCAGGAGTATGCCGGTGAGCTGGAGGTGGTGATCGCCCTCGGCCCGTCCACGGACCGCACCGACGAGATCGCCGCGGAGCTCGTCAAGGAGGACTCCCGGGTCCATACCGTGGCGAATCCGACCGGTCGCACCCCTGCCGCGCTCAACGCGGCGATCAAGGCTTCACGTCACCCGATCGTGGTACGCGTCGACGGTCACGGCATGCTGTCGCCGAACTACATCGCGACGGCGGTGCGGCTGCTGGAGGAGACCGGCGCCCAGAACGTGGGCGGCATCATGCACGCCGAGGGCGAGAACGCCTGGGAGCAGGCCGTCGCCGCCGCCATGACCTCGCGGATCGGGGTCGGCAACGCGGCCTTCCACACGGGCGGCGCGGCGGGCGCGGCCGAGACCGTGTACCTGGGCGTCTTCCGCCGGGAGGCGCTGGAGCGGCAGGGCGGCTACAACGAGGAGTTCATCCGCGCCCAGGACTGGGAGCTGAACTTCCGCATCCGCGAGGCCGGCGGGCTGATCTGGTTCTCGCCCGAGCTGCTGGTCTCCTACCGGCCGCGCCCGAACGTCCGGGCGCTGGCCAAGCAGTACAAGGACTACGGCCGCTGGCGGCACGTGGTCGCCCGCTACCACCAGGGCTCGATCAACCTGCGGTACCTCGCCGCGCCGACCGCCGTGGTCGCCATCGCGGCCGGCCTGGTGGTGGGCGCCACCGTCACCCCCTGGGGCCTGGTCGTGCCCGCCGGCTACCTGGCCGCCATCACGGCCGGCTCGGTGCCCGCGGGCAAGGGGCTGCCGGCCGGCGCCCGGCTGCGCATCCCGGTGGCGCTGGCGACGATGCACATGTCGTGGGGCTTCGGCTTCCTCACCAGCCCCCGCTCGCTGGCGAAGAAGGTCATCGCCAGCCGCCGTCCGGCGGTGAAGGCCGGCTGACCGGACCCCGCCGTAGACCGTGAAGGGCCCGTGACCACGCAGGTCACGGGCCCTCTTCGTCCGGCAGCGGTGCTCAGAAGCGGTGCTCAGAAGCGGTTGAGCGGGTTGACCTTCATGCAGGCGGACTTGTCGTCGCCGTTGAGGGGGTCCGAGCTCTCGGGCGCCTTGTTCTCGTCGGCCTTCCTGCTGCCCTTGCCGTCGTCCTTCTTGCCGTTCTTCCCGTCCGCGGCGTCCTTCTCGCCGTCCTTCTCCCCGGGCTTGCCGGACGGCTCGGCCGGCTCGCCCGCGGTCTCCTTGGGGTAGGCCGTGCCGGTCTTCCAGTCGCCGCCGACGACCAGCGTGATCTGCTGGACCTCGGGGGAGTGCCGCACCGCCGTCTCCGGCAGGCCGAGGGCCTTGGCCACGGCCATGGCGTCGCTGCGCTGGGTGGCCCGGGGGTAGGAGATCGTGGTGTCGGCCTGCGCCCGCGGAGTGGAGTCCGAGGCGGCCTTGGCGAAGCCCTGCTTGACCAGGAACGCGGCGATGTCCGAGCCGCGGCCGGTGACCGGCGGCTCCACCACGGTGCCGGTGCCGTTGAAGACGGTGACCGCGATGTCCTTCTTCGGGCCGGCCGGGGGCGCGGACGGCAGGGACTTCTCGTCCTTCCTGGGGTCCTTGCCGTCCAGCGCGATGTCGTTGCGGACGAGCGAGAAGAGCTTGTCGGAGTCGCCGGGCTTGGGGATCACGTGCGCGTCCGGGTTCTGCGGGTCGGAGACCCACGGCATGGTCGTCATGGTGATCCGGCCGGACGGCACGCGCTTGATGTCGTCGGCGAGGTCGTAGAGCTTCTTGACCGAGCCGAGGTCCTTGTCGACCGTGAGCGCCTTGGTGGCGGCCTCGGCGAGGTCGGTGAGCTGGCCCGGGTCGGAGAGCTTGGTGCCCGCCTTCAGCTGACGGACCATCGCGTTCATGTACAGGTGCTGGGCGTGGGTGCGGCCGATGTCGCTGCCGTCCTCGAAGCCGTGCCGGGTGCGCAGCCACTGCAGGGCCTGCTCGCCCTTGACCGTGTGGGTGCCCTTGGGCAGCCGCAGCCCGGACTTGTCGTCGTAGATGTTGCTGTCGACGCAGACCGGGACGCCGCCCACGGCGTCGGCCATGTTCACCACGCCCGCGAAGTCGATCATCATGAAGTGGTCGATGGGGATGCCGGTGAGCTCTTCCCAGGTGGCCACGGTGCAGCCGGGGCCGCCGTTGCCGAGGCTGGTGTTGATGATCTGACGGTTGGTCTCCCGGTAGACCTTGCCGTTGTCCGGGTCGGTGCACTTGGGGATGGTCACCCGGGTGTCGCGCGGGACGCTGATGACCGACATGTTGCTGCGGTCCGCCGAGACGTGCACCAGCATCTGGACGTCCGCGAGCGGCGGGCGGTCGGCGTCGTCGCGGGCGCCGCCGAGCTCCTGGTTCTCCTTGCTGCCGCGGCTGTCGGAGCCCAGCAGCAGGATGTTCAGGGGGCGTTGGCCGGCGGCGTTGGCGGCGCTGCGGTCGAGCTGCTTGTCGCCGAGGTTGAGCTTGTTCTTCTTCAGATTGCCGTTGAGGTGCTCGTAGTAGAAGTATCCGGCGGCGGACACCCCGAGAATCAGCAGGGCGAGGCCGAGGGCCGCCCAGCGGGCTATTCGCCCGATCCGGCGGCGCCTGCCGCCGCCGGCTATGGACTCCTTGTCGTCCTTGGTGCCGTCCCCCTCGGGACTGCGGCTCGCGGCCTTGGCGGCCTTGCCGCCCTCGGCGGCCCTGCCGCCCTTGGCCTGCGCGGCCTGCTCTTCCCGCACGCCGCTGCTCTGCCGCATCGGGCCTCCCCTGAATGGTGCGTCCGGCCCGATGGGCAGGCGTGTTGTACCTAATGAGTCTTACTGCGTAATGAGATGCGAAAGCCCGGCAGGTGGGTTCACTTGGCGCAGATGTTCTTGTCGTCGGCTTCGACCTTCTGAATGCCCTCGGGGGCCTTCTTCGGGGCGGAAACCGGCATTCCGGCGCCCTTGAAGTCCGCGCCGAGGATGAGGGTCATCTCCGCGTTCGGCGCGGCGTCGGTCGAGCCCTGCTTGAGGGCGTCGACGGGCAGGCCCATGTCGTCGGCCAGCCGGCGCGCCTGGTCGGCCTGGTTGGGGGCGAACTCCAGGACCGTCTTGTCCTTCTTGCCGCCGGAGGCGTTGCCGCCGTTGGTGGTGCGCGGCATGCCCTTGGAGTTCTGCATCCAGCCGACGGTCTCGTGGGCGGCGCCGATGCGGCCGCTGCCGTTGAGCACCTTGACCCGCACGGTGGCGGGGGTGGCCCGCGGCCCCTTGAGCAGGGCGGCCTGCTTGGCGTCCGCCGCCTCCTTGGCCTTCTCCTCCTTCTCCTTCACCTCGGTGAGGGAGACGTCCTGACGGACCATGGCGAAGAGGGGTTCGGCCTTGGGCTTGTCCAGCACGACCGTTTTGTGCACCTTGCCCTCGGCGGGGTTGTCGACGACGGGCACGGTCACAAAGGTGATGTTCTTCAGGTTGACCTTGCTGAGCTCCTTGGCCAGCGCGGTCAGCTTGCTGATGGATCCTATGCCGGTGTCCACGGTGAGGGAGTTGGTCGCGGCATCGGCGAGGCCGTAGAGCTTCTTGGGGTTGGAGAGGGTGTCGCCGTCCTTCATCTTCCGGATCATCGAGCTGAGGAACTGCTGCTGCAGCTCGATCCGGCTGAGGTCGCCGCCGAACCCGACCGAGTGCCGGGTGCGGACGAACGCCAGCGCCTCCTCGCCCTCGACCGTGTGCCGACCCCTGCTCAGCTTGAGGTGCGAGTCGGGGTCGTCGATGTCCTTCGCCAGGCAGACCTCGACGCCGCCGACGGCCGAGGACAGCTCCTTGACGGCGTTGAAGTCGGCCATCATGAAGTGGGTGACCTTCAGGCCCGTCAGTTTCTCGACGGTCCGCCAGGTGCAGCCGGGGTCGCGCTCCTCCTGGCCCAGGCTCTCGTTGAAGCGGACGCCCTTGGAGCCGGGGATCGTCTTGGTGGAGCCGTTCTTCTGTTTGGTGGGGCAGTCCGGGATGTCGGTGATCATGTCGCGCGGGATGGACAGCGCGGTGGCGTTCGTACGGTCCTCGGAGACGTGGAAGAGCAAGGTGGTGTCGGCGTGTCCGACGCTCCCGTTGTCGCCGTAGCCGGTGTTGCCCTTGCCGGAGCGCTTGTCGGTGCCGATGACCAGAATGTTGACCGGGCCCTTGGTGACGGCGCCGTTGTTGATGCCGACGTCGACCTTGTCGATGTTGTTGTTGAAGTGCTGGTAGAGGAGGTAGCCGCCCACCGAGGCGACGACCAGCACCACACCGACCGTGCCGCCCGTCCACATCAGGGCTTTCTTCTTCGCCGTCTTCTTCGGCTTGGGCTTGCGGCGTCCCGTGGCCGCCTTGGCCGCGGCCCGGCGGCCACCGCCGCCGCCCCGCTGACCGGGGACGGACCGGCCGCCGGCGCCACCGCCCGGCCGGGGCTTGGGCTTGGGCGAGGCCGGCGGCCTGGCCGACTTCCGGGAGGCGGGCGAAGACGTCGCGGCGGGGACGGAGCCGGGCGTCGTCACCGGCTCCCCGGCATGGTCCAGGCGCAGCTCATAGCTGCCGGTTTCGGGGTCGAACACCCACTGGTCGGCGGGGTCGATGTCGCCCGCTCGCCCACGGCCTTGCGCGTCCACGGTCGCTTGAATCCTCCGTCGGTGCCACGCGGCGCCTACCCCCCCGAGGCGCTCGATCATGTCTCTGTTGCAGTGCGCGGTCAGCCCGGCCGTGCGCACCGGATCGCTCACACTATCCGCCCAGTTCAGCGTCAAGCGACGCCCGTGACAAATTGCACTCCCCTACAACTGGGCAATCTGCCCAATCCCTTCGCGGAGACGGATGTCAGAGCGAACACCGGCGCGAAATGATGATCGTACCTTTTGGTGGCATTCCGGTGATTACGCGCCAGGCGTCAGCCGCAGATCCCACGGGCGGCGGTAGTGCCCTCGTACGTGGGCGGCGTGGTGGGCAGAGGCGAGGGCGACGAGGCCGGCGGTGACGGCGACGGCGGCACCGATTCCGGCACGCCGGGACCGGCCGGCGGCTCCACTCCCTCCGGCACCTCCGGCCCCGCCGTCCCCTCCGTTCCCTCGGGTGCCTCCGGCGCCGGCTCCCGGTGTGCCGGGGGCTTGTTGTCCGCCGGACGGACATGGGCGCTCACCGCCACCGGGCGGTCCAGGCGCAGCTGCTGGAAGAGCTGGTCCGCGTCCGGCTGCACCAGCTCGTCACGGGCGCTGTTGTACGGGTACGGCTTGCGCGGCACCGTCAGGAACTGCACCCGCTCGGTGGGGATGCCCCGCACCGTGCGCACCAGGTCGTACATCTTTTTGATCGAGTCGAGCCCGCCGTCCGTGGTGAGCGACTTGGTGGCCGCGTCCAGCACGGGGTAGAGCCGCGCCGGGTTGAGCAGCACGCCGTCGCTCTGCATCTCCTGCACCAGGGCGCCCAGGAACAACTGCTGACGCCCCATCCGCTCGGTGTCGCTGCCGTCCCCCAGGCTGTAGCGGGCCCGGACGTAGCCCAGCGCCTGCTCGCCGTGCAGCACCTGACGGCCGGCGGGCAGCCTCAGCTTCGCCTCGCGGTCCTCCACGGGCCGCTTCAGGCACACCTCGACCCCGTCGATGGCGTCGACCAGGCCCTTGAACCCCATGAAGTCCACGACGATGTGATGGTCGATCCGGATCTGCGTGATGTTCTCGACGGTGCGGATCGTGCAGGCGGTGCCGGCCAGCTCGTACGCCCAGTTGAACTGGGCGAAGCGCTCGTTGGTGTACGTGCCGTCCGGCCGCCGGCAGCTGGGGATCTTCGCCATCAGGTCGCGGGGCAGGCTCACGGCGGTCGCGCTGTTCCGGTCGGCGGCCACGTGCAGCAGGATCGTGGTGTCCGAACGCTGGGTGCCGCTGTCCTCGCCGTACCTGCCGCCGGAGCCGCTGCGGGTGTCCGAGCCGATGATCAGGATGTTCTGGGCGCCCGCCACCAGGGCGCTGGGGCGCTGCTTCTCCCAGCGGCGCAGCTCCTCCGCGGTCTCGGTGTCGGTGGTGATGTTGCTGTTGAGCCGCTCGTAGAGCACCCAGCCGATCCCCGCCACCACGAGCACCAGCAGCGCCAGCCCCAGCGCCAGCCGGCGCAGCCAGCGGCGCCGGGGCGCGCGCCCCGGGCCGGGCGGCTCCTCGGCGAAGAAGCCGTCCGGCCACACGGGCTGGCCAGGGTTGTGGGTCACGGCTGCGCTGCGTCCCTCCTCCTCCACGGACCGGGCGGCGTGCGGGCGCACGTACCGCCGATCATCGCCCGGGAGCGGCGCGACGGCAGCGTCAGAGGGCCGTCACGGTGACGCGCTCGCTCTCGCGCCGCTTGTCCAGGTCGTCGCCGGAGAGCCGGTCGGGGTTGCGGCACAGCACCACCGACCCGCCCGCGGCCAGCGGCGCGAGGAGCCCGGCGGACAGGCCCTCCCACTGGTCGTACGCCAGCCCCGACAGCAGCCGCGAGCCCGCGCCCAGCCCGAGCCGGGCGGCGTCGGCACGGGCGCGCTCGACCACCTGCGCGCCCGTCAGCTCCAGGCCCCCCACCGCCAGCGCCGGGGCGTCCGGGTCGACGGGTGCGTACGGGGCGAAGCGGTCGCCCTGGGAGGGCACCTCGACGGCATAGTCGGCGAAGCCGGCCGGCGGCTGCGGGAAGCGGCCGCCCAGGGGGCGCAGCGCCAGCGCCACGCGCTCCCCGGAACAGGCCCGCGCCTCCTCCAGCGTGTCCGGCCCGCTGACGACCAGATCGGCGCCGGCCGGATCGCCCCCCACCTCGGCGACCACGCCGACGGAGGAACAGGCCAGCAGCCAGACGGCGGTCTGCCAGTGGGCGGGCAGCAGCAGCGCGAGCCGGTCACCGGGCTCGGCGGCCAGTTCGCCCTGGAGCAGATTGGCGGTCTTCGCCACCCAATTGGCGAAGGTGGCCACGGACAGTTCCACGCGTTCGCCGGTGGCGTCGTCGTAGAAGGTCACGAGCGGGCGGGCCGGGTCCGCGGCGAGCGCGGAACGCAGCAGGTCGGCGGGGGTGCGATCGGTGGCGTTCATCGGCGTCAGGGTACGCGGCGAGGCGCCTGACGGGCAGTCGGGGAAGGCCCCGCGAGGCCGTCCGGGCCCGACTCGCCGTCAGTTCACGAATGGACAGATTTACAGTGATATGCCCAGGATTTCAGGTATGCGTGGAATCCTTGTCTCCTCGGCCCTCGCCGCCTGCGCCGCCCTGACCCTGCCCTTCCTCGCCACCCCGTCCGGAGCCACCGCACCCGACACCACGCCACGGCCCGCCCCGTCCGCCGCGCGGCCGGCCGTCCCGGGCTCCACCCACTCGCTGCCGCTGGTGCCTTCGCGCCACCGCGCGGTCCGCGGCGGCGGGGCCGAGCGGGTGCTGCCGCCCCAGGACGTCCCGCCGTTCTCCATGGTCGGCATCGTCTGGGACGACGCCACCGCCGAACTGCGGGGCACGGCCCAGGTCCGCACCCGCCCGGTGGGCGCCAAGCAGTGGTCCGGCTGGCAGGACGTCGAGACGCACGACGACGACCGCCCCGACCTGGACTCGCCCGAGACCCGCGGCGGCAGCCTGCGAGGATCCACCGCACCCCTGTGGGTCGGCGCCTGCGACGCCGTACAGGTCCGCGTCCGCCAGGACCCGGCGGCCGGCCGCACCCCCGACGCCCGCCCGCTGCCCTCGGGCCTGCGCGTCGAGCTCGTCGACCCCGGCAAGGATCCGCGCACACCCCGCACCGGCCGCCGTGCCGCCCCCGGTTCCTCGGAGCGCGCCGCCCCCGCCCCCTCCGAGGAGGAGACCGCCGCCTCGGCGGCGAACGTCCCGCTCGCCCCGCTCGGCGCCACGGAGATCCCGGCCATGGGCAAGCCGGAATCGGCCAAGGACGTGGCGGCCACCCATGTGGACCTCGCCAGCGCGAGCACGGCCGCGGCCGGCAAACGGACCGACCCCGACGGCCACGGGGAGGGCGACCCCGAGGGCGACACCCCGGACGCGCCACCGGCACCGCCGGCGCCCCCGCTGCCACCCGTGCCCCCGGTGCCCCCCGCGCCCACCGCCGACCCCTCCGACCCGCCCGAGGAGGAGTCCGACGAGCTCGCCGGCTACTACGTCGGCCCGCGGCCCCGCATCGTCACCCGGGCGGGCTGGGGCGCCGACGAGTCGATCCGCGAACGCGGCTTCCCGTACACCAAGACCGTGCGGGCCGCGTTCGTGCACCACACCGCCTCCGGCAACGGCTACAGCTGCTCGCAGTCCGCCTCCGTCATCCGGGGGATCTACCGCTACCACGTGGTGAGCAGCGGCTGGCGGGACCTCGGCTACAACTTCCTCGTCGACAAGTGCGGCACGGTCTACGAAGGCCGGGCAGGCGGTGTGGCGAAACCCGTCAGAGGCGCCCATACTCTCGGTTTCAACACCAACAGCATGGGCATCGCCGTACTCGGATCCTTCGGCAGGACCAACCCGTCCGAGGCCGCGGTCGACGCCGTGGCCACCCTCACCGCATGGAAGCTCGGCCTCTACGACGTCAACCCCGCCGGCCGCACCACCCTGGTCTCGGGCGGCGGCAACCTCTTCAAGAAGGGGACCTCGGTCAAGCTCAAAGTGATCTCCGGGCACCGCGACGGCTACGCCACCGAATGCCCGGGAGACCGCCTCTACAACCGGCTCGGCGCCGCCCGTGCCGAGGCGGCCCGGCTCCAGGGTCGCTGACCGGGCGCGGCCGGAGCCGTACGTTCTGCATACACTGGCCGCCGATCACGGCCCGGCCCCAGCAGGAAGCAGAGACGACAAGGTGACAGAAGCGATCCTCCTGGTCGGCGGCAAGGGAACACGGCTGCGCCCGCTCACGGTGCACACGCCCAAGCCCATGGTCCCGGCGGCGGGCGTCCCGTTCCTCACCCACCAGCTGGCGCGGGCCCGCGCGGCGGGCGTCGAGCACATCGTGCTGGCCACGTCCTACCTGGCCGAGGTCTTCGAGCCGTACTTCGGCGACGGCTCCTCGCTCGGCCTGCACCTCGAGTACGTGACCGAGGTCGAGCCCCTGGGCACGGGCGGCGCCATCCGCAACGTGGCCTCGCGCCTGCACTCGGCGCCCGACGACCCGGTCCTGATCTTCAACGGCGACATCCTCACGGGCCTGGACATCGAGGCCCTGGTGGACACGCACCGGCGCACCGCCGCGGACGTCTCCCTCCACCTCACCCGCGTCGAGGACCCCAGGGCCTTCGGCCTGGTCCCCACCGACGCGACGGGCAGGGTCCAGGCCTTCCTGGAGAAGCCCCAGACCCCGGAGGAGATCGTCACCGACCAGATCAACGCGGGCGCCTACGTCTTCAACCGCTCGGTCATCGACGAGATCCCCACCGGCCGCCCCGTCTCCGTCGAGCGCGAGACGTTCCCCGGCCTCCTGGCGGCCGGCGCCCACCTCCAGGGCATGGTCGACTCCACCTACTGGCTCGACCTGGGCACCCCGCAGGCCTTCGTCCGCGGCTCGGCGGACCTGGTCCTGGGCCGCGCCCCCTCCCCGGCGGTGCCCGGCCGCTGCGGCGACCGCCTGGTCCTGGACGGCGCCGAGGTGGCCCCGGACGCCAAGCTCATGGGCGGCACGGTCATCGGCGCGGGCGCCCGCGTGGAGCCGGGCGCGCGCATCGACGGCAGTACGGTCCTGGACGGCGCGGTGGTCGAGGCGGGCGCCCGCGTGCGTGACTCCCTCATCGGCGCGGGCGCGCGCATCGGCGCGCGTACGGTCCTGGACGGCGCGGTCATCGGCGACCACGCCCGCATCGGCCCCGACAACGAACTGCGCGCGGGTGCCCGCATCTGGTGCGGGGCGCAGATCCCGCAGGGCGCGATCCGTTTCTCGTCGGACCAGTAGGTTTCCCGTCGGACCAGTAGGTCTCTCGTCGGACCAGTAGGTTCCCGTCGGACCAGAAGCAGGACGTACCCTGGCCGAATGGCCACCCGCACGTGGGCTCCGCCCGGAGGCGGCCCGTACGACCTGGGACGCACCCTGTGCGTCCTGGCACGCGGCCCCGGCGACCCCGCCTACCGGGTGGCCCCGGACGGCTCGATCTGGCGCGCGAGCCGCACCCCTCAGGGCCCCGGCACGCTCCGGCTGACCCGGACGGACACGGTCCACGCCGAGGCCTGGGGCCCGGGAGCCGACTGGCTCCTGGACAACCTCCCCGCCCTCCTGGGGGCGGACGACGACCCCGCGGCCTTCACGCCCCGCCACCGCCTGGTCCACGAGTCCCACCGCCGGAACCCCGGCCTCAGGCTGGCCCGCACGGGCCTGGTCCTGGAGTCGCTGATCCCGTCGATCCTCGAACAGAAGGTCACGAGCGACGAGGCCTACCGTTCCTGGCGCCAGCTGCTCCAACGCCACGGCGACCCGGCACCGGGCCCGGACCCGGACCTGAGGGTGATGCCGGACCCGCGCACCTGGGCCCTGATCCCGTCCTGGGAGTGGCACAAGGCGGGCGTGGACGGCAAACGATCGGCGACGATCGTCCGAGCGGCCCGCGCGGCGGCCCGCCTCGAGGAGGCGGCGTCAATGGACGAGCCGCAGGCGGCGGCCCGCCTCCGGGCGATCCCCGGCATCGGCCCCTGGACGGCGGCGGAGACGCTGCAGCGCACCAACGGCGCGGCCGACGCGGTGACGGTGGGCGACCTCCACCTGCCGAGGATCGTCGGCTACGCCCTGACGGGGTTCCGCGGGGCGGACGACGAGGCGATGCTCGAACTCCTCACGCCGTACGAGGGCCAGCGGCACCGGGCATGCCGGCTGATCCTCCTGAGCGGGGCGACCCTGCCGCGCCGGGCACCGCGCTTCTCGGTGCGGGATTTCAGGGGGATGTAGCAGGGTGCCCGGCGCGGGCTCGGGGCATGGTGGCGCTACCGCACCACCATGAACGCCGAGGCGTCCCGAGGCGCCCGCTCCCGCGGCGCCTCCGCCGCCCGCCCCACGGCGACGGCTCCCATCGGATCCCACCCCTCCGGCAGCTCCAGAGCCTCCCGCACCACGTCCCGGCAGAACATCGTCGACGACACCCACGCCGACCCCAGCCGCTCACTGGCCAGCGTGACCAGGAAGTTCTGCACGGCGGCCCCCGCCGCCACCACGAACATCTCCCGCTCCGCCGCCGACCGCCGCGCGTCCGGATAGCTGTGCGACCCGTCCATCACCAGGCACGGCACCACCAGGTAGGGCGCCTTCCGCAGCACGTCCCCCCGCCGCACCCGCCGCGCGATGCGCTCCTCCGAGAGCCCGTCCGCCCGCAGATCCGCGACCCACGCGTCGCGCATGGCGTCCAGCAGCCGCGTCCGCGACGACTCGGACTCCAGCAGCACGAACCGCCAGGGCGTCGTGTGATGCGGAGCCGGCGCGGTGGCGGCAGCGGCGACGGCCCGCCGCACGGCGCCCGGGTCCACGGGATCGTCCGTGAACTCCCGCACGGTCCGCCGCAGCGAAACCGCTTCGCGCACGGCCTCGGAGGTCCCGAGCCGGAACATGTCGTCCGGTCCGCCCCGGACGAGCCACCGAGCACCGTCGGCATCGGCATCGCCATTGCCATTGCCGTCGCCGGCGTCCTGGCCACCGACAACCACCCGGGCCAGCCCCCGCACCACGGCGACGGGCAGCCCCCCGGCCTTGCCCTTCACCAGGTCCCCGGCGGCGGCCAGCTCGTCGGCGGTGGCGACCACGGTGGCGACCAGCGGATTCCCGTACGCGTCCACGCCCCCGCGCAGATCGTCGGCGACCCGCACCCCGGCCGCGCCGATGGCGAAGTCCGTCACCCCCTTGCGCCACGGCCGCCCGGCCGTATCGGTGACGATCACGCCGACGTCCACGCGCAGCGCGTCCCGCAGCCCGTCCCGGATCCGGCGGGCGGAGGCGTCGGGGTCCTCGGGCAGCAGCAGCACCGTGCCCGCCTCTGTGTTGGAGGCGTCGACTCCGGCGGCGGCCATGACCAGTCCCAGCCGGTTCTCGACGATGCGCAGCGACCCGCGCCGGGCCACCAGCCGCACCGTCTCCGCGTCGATCGCGGCCTCGCGGTCCTCGGCCGCCAGGATCCGTCCCTCCGCCTTGCTGACGATCTTCGAGGTGACGACGAGGACGTCACCGTCGGCGAGCCCCGGCTGCCCCTCGCTCGTCGCGGCAGCAGCGATGATCTTGACGAGGTCGTCCCCGGGACGCACCTCGGGAATTCCCGGCACGGCCCACACGCGGTACCCGGAACCGAGCTCCGTGCTCACTGCCGCACCTCCTCGGCCAGCGCCAGCGCCTCGCGCGCCATCGCGGCCGTCGCCTCGACGTCGCTCATCATCAGGGGCACGGCCCGGCACCGGATGCCCGCGGCCTCGACGTCGGCCACGGCGGCGGAGTCCACCGAGTCGACCAGCCAGCCGTCCAGCAGGTCCGACCCGTAGTGCCGGGCGACCGCTGCGGCCGTCGACTCGACCCCGACGGCCTCGAGCACCTTGTCGGCCATGCCCCGCACCGGCGCTCCGCCGACGATGGGGGAGAGCCCGACGACGGGCGCGGCGGAGTCGGCGACGGCCGTGCGCACACCGGGCACGCCCAGGATCGTGCCGACGCTGACGACGGGGTTGGACGGCGGGAGGAGGATGACGTCCGCCGCGGCGATCGCCTCGAGCACCCCCGGTGCCGGCTTGGCCTGCTCGGCCCCCACCGGAATGATCGCGTGAGCGGGCACCGAGGCCCGCATCCGCACCCAGTACTCCTGGAAGTGGACGGCCTTCCTGGCCCCCGCCCCTTCCGCGCCCTCCGGGTCGTCGATCAGAACGTGCGTCTCGACCCGGTCGTCGCTCATCGGCAGCAGCCGCACTCCGGGCTGCCACCGCGCGCACAGCGCCTCGGTGACGGCGCTGAGCGGATACCCGGCGCCGAGCATCTGCGTCCGCACGATGTGCGTGGCGAAGTCACGGTCGCCGAGCCCGAACCATTCGGGTCCGACGCCGTACGCGGCGAGCTCCTCCTTCACGGAGAAGGACTCGTCCGCGCGCCCCCACCCCTGTTCCTCGTGGATGCCACCGCCGAGCGTGTACATCACGGTGTCGAGGTCGGGGCAGACCTTGAGCCCGAACAGATGGATGTCGTCGCCGGTGTTCCCGATGACGGTGATCTCGGCGTCGGGGACTGCTGACTTGAGGCCACGAAGGAAGCGGGCGCCCCCGATCCCGCCGGCCAGAACCACAATGCGCTGCATGACCGCAGTCTGTCACCAGAGCATCACGGCTCTGAAGAAGGGCGGGCGCTAGAGCGCCGCGGCAGCGTGCGCACCGCAGTGCACGCCCTGCACGCCCTCCGCCCGGTGCATCGGCATCTCCGTGAGCCCCGGGTAATAGACGTGCAGGCTCACCGCCGGCTCGAGCGAGTCGTTGACGACCTCGTGGGCGTACCCGGGCGCGAAGACCCGCTGCGCGCCCGCGCCCAGCACGCGGTGCGTGCCCCCGGAGCGCTCCGACAGTTCTCCCCGCAGCACGGTCATCACCCCGGAGGAGGGGCCGTGGTCGTGCGGCCCGCTGCCCTGGCCGGGCACCCAGCTCAGCAGCCAGACCTCGTAGCCGGGGCCGGTGCGCAGCCGGTGGTACCAGCGGCTGAGGGCGTCGTACCGCACGAGCGGGGCCCAGGAGGCGGTGTCGGCGGCGATGGCGCGGGCGAGGCCGGCGAACTCGGCGACGGTGGCGGGGTGGGCGGCGGGCGGCGGCATCAGGTGCGGGAGGGCGAGCGGGTCGCCGGCGATCTGGACGTCGCTGTTCATGTGTGGGTTTCCTCGACGGATGTGCGGGGGCGGCGGCACGGGCCGGATGATCGGACGATCAGGCCGCGCAAGGAAGGAAGGGGGAGGCGGGAACCAAGCAGCAAGGAGAGCCGACCGGAGCCGGAAAACGATCCGGGAAGGGCTCGGGAAAAGATCAGCTGGAGCGAAAGCGGTTCGGCATCAACAGCTGGAACAGCGACAGCGCGCGTGCACAGCACAGCGGGACCCGTAAGCGCGGGTCAGGCTGAGGTTCCCCAGGGCAGAGGCCAGGGGGACAGAGGTCGCTGGCATGCGAACAAGGAGACCGGGTCGACCGCCCGCCTGTCAACCGGATGTCCGTTTTGGTGCCTATCTTTCACTCATCCGGTTACTGAGTCGGGCCGAAGGTTTGTGTCGCGGAGTGTGCGGACAGTGGGGCGGCGGGTGGAGCCGTTAAACATCGTTCCGGCTCCTTTGTCGGCTCCTTCGCCGGCCCCTTCCTCGGACCCCCGAATATGGGGACGGTGGGGTGTTTGTGATGGCTGAGGGAAGTGTCCACTCTTGTGATGATTTGGCAACTTTCCGCTCAGCCTTGGTTCCGCAGAGTGAATAAGGGGCCCAATAGCAGATCCCGGCTTGACTGGCCCGGATCGGCGCACTTGTAATTTCACTCGTGTCGTTCTGCCGCAACTGACCCGCGGCAGCACACGGGGACGCAATCAGACGAGGGGCGCACATGACCGAGCTGTTCCAGCAACTGCTGGTCGAGGAGGCGGACGAGGAGCTCGGCTGGCAGGAGCGCGCGTTGTGCGCTCAGACCGACCCCGAGTCCTTCTTCCCCGAAAAGGGCGGATCCACGCGTGAGGCGAAGAAGGTCTGCCTCGCCTGTGAAGTCCGTTCGGAATGCCTTGAATATGCCCTGGCCAACGACGAACGCTTCGGTATCTGGGGCGGCTTGTCCGAACGCGAGCGCCGCCGCCTCAAGAAGGCCGCGGTCTGAGGCCGGGCGCCACGACCTGACGTCATTGATCTGACGAGATGTCTTGTTCACGGCAGGCCAAGGGGACTGAGGGGCTGTCCGCTCCACCCTCCACCACCGCACGCTTCATATCGCACGGTCCGTCTCTCGCACCCGCAAGCGAGAGGCGGACCGCTGTTCTTCCCGGCCGCCGGTCGCCGGTCAATGGCCACCGGTCGCCGGCCCGTCGCTGCGACCGCCGGGTGAGCCTCCGTCAAGGTGAGTCCCCGTCAGGGTGAGACCCCGTCCGGAACGCGCCGGGCGCCCTCCGGGGCCCGGTACCCTCCCAGGGCCGCGACGCCTCCGACGGCCGACGGGCCGGCGTTCGCCCGAGGCCCGACGCCCCCGCCGGGCGGTCGGCCTCCGCGGGGCGGTCGCGCGTCACCGCAGTCCTCACCGCAGTCTCCACCGAACAGACTCACCGAACCGGGGCCCGCACCTGCCATGTTCGACCCCACCATTCCCCCGGCGTTCCCCCGGCACGTCGTCACCGCCGTGCTCGTCGCCCACGACGGCGCCCGCTGGCTCCCCGACGCCCTCTCCGGGCTGCTCGGCCAGGAACGGCCGGTGCAGTACGCGGTCGCGGCCGACACCGGCAGCGCCGACGACTCCCGCCGCCTGCTCGCCGACGCCCTCGGCGCCGACCACGTCCTGCACCTCGCCCGCCGCTCCGGCTTCGGCACCGCGGTCGAGGAGGCCGTCCGCACGGCCCCCGTGCACACCGCCGACGACCTGCCCTACCTCAAGCGCTCCAGCGGCTGGGATCCCGTCAGCCGCGGCTGGACCGAGGACGGCGACGACGGCGACCGCGCCGACCTCGAACCCGTCCAGTGGCTGTGGCTGCTCCACGACGACTGCGCACCCGAGCCCGCGGCCCTGCACGAACTCCTGCGGGTGGCCGAGGCCGAGCCGGACGCTGCCGTCATCGGACCCAAGATCCGCAGCTGGTACGACCGCAGACAGCTGCTCGAGGCCGGCGTCTCCATCGCCCGCAGCGGCCGCCGCTGGACCGGGCTCGAACGCCGCGAACAGGACCAGGGACAGCACGACCAGGTGCGGCCCGTGCTGTCGGTCTCCACCGCCGGCATGCTCATCCGCCGCGACGTCTACCGCGAGCTCGGCGGCTTCGACCCGCGCTTGCCGCTCATGCGCGACGACGTCGACCTGTGCTGGCGCGCCCACGCCGACGGCCACCGCGTGCTCGTCGCACCCGACGCCGTGCTGCGCCACGCCGAGGCCGCCGCCCGCGAGCGCCGCCCCGTCGACTGCGTCGGCCGCAGCAGGGTCAACCCGCACCGCGTCGACAAGTCCGGCTCCGTCTACACCCTGCTCGCCAACACCCACGGCCCGCTGCTGCCGTACGTCCTGCTCCGGCTCGTGCTCGGCACGCTGCTGCGCACGCTCGGCTACCTCGTCGGCAAGGCGCCGGGGCAGGCGCTCGACGAAGTCGCGGGGCTCGCCGCCGTCCTCCTGCGCCCCGGGCGCCTGCGCGCGGCCCGTGCGCGGCGCGCCGAGCCGAAGGCCGCGCCGCACGCCCTGCGCCCGCTCTTCCCGCCGCCCGGTGCGACCGTCCGTGCCACCGTCGAACAGCTGGTGAGCGACTTCGGCGGCAGGACGGACGACGTGCCCGCGTACTCCGGGCGCCACGGTGCCGTCGAATCCGGCCCCGGCGGCGACGACGCCGACTACCTCGAGGTCGAGCAGTTCGCCCGGCTCCGGCGCATCGCCCGCAAACCCGCGCCCGTTCTCTTCGCCCTTCTCCTGCTCGTCTCCGCCGTCGCCTGCCGCGGCCTGTTCGGCGGCGGCACGCTCTCCGGCGGCGCCCTGCTGCCGGCGCCCGGCGACGCGTCCGCCCTGTGGGCCGCCTACACCGGCGACTGGCATCCGGCGGGCGTGGGCACCACGGGGGGCGCGCCGCCCTACCTGGCGATCCTGGCCGCCCTGGCGACGCTCTTCCTGGGCTCCACCGGCTTCGCCCTCACCCTCCTCCTGGTCTGCTCGGTACCGCTCGCCGGGCTCAGCGCCTACGTCGCCTCCCGCCCGCTGACCGGCTCCCGGCTGCTGCGGGCCTGGGGGAGCGTGACCTACGCCCTCCTGCCCGCCGTCACGGGTGCGCTGGCCACAGGCAGGCTGGGCACGGCCGTCCTGGCCGTGCTGCTGCCCCTGATGGCCCGCGCGGCCGTCACGGCCTGGGGGCGGCGCGCCGCCACGGCCCCGACGTCCGCCACGCGCGCGTGCTGGACGTACGCGCTGCTGCTCACCGTCACCACCGCCTTCACCCCCGTGGTGTGGCCCCTGGCCCTCGCGTCGGGGCTCGCGGTCGTGCTGCGGCGGGTGGCCGATGGCGGGGGCGCGCCGGCCGCCCGGCACGGGCTGCGGGTGCTGGCGGTGACCACCGGCACGCCCCTGCTCGTCCTCGCGCCCTGGTCGCTGCGGCTGCTTGCCCACCCCGGCCGTTTCCTGGACGAGGCGGGCGCGCCGGGGTACGGGCACGGCACGCACGCGCCCCTGCGGCTGCTGACGGGCGATCCCGGCGGGCCGGGGACCTTCGGTGCCCTGCTGTTGACGGGCCTCCTGCTCGCCGCGCTCGCCGCACTGCTGCGCGAGGACCGGCGCCGGGACGTGCGCACCGCCTGGGCCGTGGCCCTGGCCGGGCTGCTGTGCGCGGCCCTGTCCAATGGTTGGTGCTGGGCGGGGCCCGCCACCCTCGTCCATGGCCTGGCCCTGATCGCGGCGGCCGTCGTCGGTGCCGAGGGCGCCCGCGACCGGGTGGCCGCGCACGGCTTCGGCTGGCGGCAGCCGCTGGCGGGCCTGATCGCCCTCGCCGCCGGGGCGGCCCCGCTGCTCGCCGCCGTCCTGTGGACGGCGAAGGGCGCGGCCGGGCCGCTGGAGCGGCGCGAGGCGGTGCAGGTGCCGGCGTTCGTCGCGGAGGAGGCGGGCACCCGCGACCAGGCCCGCACTCTGGTGCTGGCCGCCGGAGGCGGCCGCGTCACCTACGCGCTCGTACGCGGCTCCGGTGCCCGGCTGGGCGACGCCGAGGCGGTGGCGGCCGCCGGGCGCGACCACCGGCTCGACGCGACGGTCGCCCACCTCGTGGCGGGCTCCGGCGCCGACCAGGCGGCCCGTCTGGCGGGCTACGCCGTCGGCTATGTGCTGGTGCGCGACCATGCCTCTGCCGGTGCGTCCGGCGGAGGCCAGGAGACGACGGCCCGCGTCCTGGACGCCACCCCCGGGCTGACCCGGCTCAGTCGGCAGGAACACGGCGCGCTGTGGCGGGTGGACCGGCAGGTCGCCCGCGTCGCGATCGTCACCGGCACCCGGCCGGAGGCCCCCGGCACGCGCGCGGAGGGCGCGGAACAGCAGCCCGCCCCGGTGCCCGTCGCCGCCGGGCCCGTCGAGGCGCGCACCGCGATCCCCGCGGGCGCGCGCGGCAGGGTGCTGCGGATCGCGGACCGGGCCGCCCCCGGCTGGCGGGCGACGCTCGACGGCCGGGCGCTCGAGCCCGTCACGGTCGACGGCTGGGCGCAGGGCTTCCGGCTGCCCGCCGAGGGTGGTCGGCTGACCCTCGTCCACGAGCCGTCGGGCGCCCGCACGGCGTGGCTGTGGGCGCAAGGACTGCTGGCGGCGGTCCTCGTCGTGCTCGCACTGCCTGGCCGCCGCCGCGCGGCCGACGACGACCTGCCGGAGGCGGCGGCAGTGGCCGTGCCGGCACAGCCCGCGCCGGGAGAGGGCCGCCGGGCCCGCCGGCTGCGGGCAGCCGCGGAGGCTGCGGCCGGGAGGACGGCCGTGCTCGCGGGCGCGGCCGGCAGCACGAGTACGGCCGCCGGCCCGGATCAGCACGTTCCGGCCCCCTCGGCCGATCCGTACGCGGCCGCGCCCGAGCAGCCGTACCCGGGATGGGATCCGGCGCAGGCGGGCTACGGGCAGCCGCGGCCGTACCCGGAGGGCGGTTACGGCACCCAGGCGGCCCACGACGGCGCGTACCCGGGCGAGGGCGGGTACCCCGACCCGTACGCGGCCGGGGCCTACGACCCGTACGGCTACGGCCAGGCGCAGCCCTACGAGCAGGGGCAGTCCGACACGACGTACGGCGCGGGCGACGGGCACGGCCGTGACGGGAGCGAGCAGCGGTGAAGAGCACCACTCTGTCCTTGTTCGCGGTCACGGCGTCGCTGGCCGTCGTCACGGGTGTGGCCGCGCTCAACCCGCCGCCTCCGGAGCGCGGCACGACGGCCGGCGGTACGAGCGCCGCGCGTCTGCCCGTGCAACGCTCCACGCTGCTGTGCCCGGCAGCGGCGCCCTCCGGCGCGGGGGAGACGACGTACACCGCCTTCACGCCGCCGCACGAGGGCGCCGGGCCGCCCGCGCACCCGGCGCGGCTGCTGCCGGCGGCGGGCCATGGTCCGGTGGCGGGCGACAGGAGCGACAAGGGCGACAAGGGCGGCAAGACGACGCAGGCTGCCAAGGGCGAGCGGGACGCGGGCAAGCCGGTCCTCTCCCTCGTGGAGCCCGGCAGACCCGTCACCGTCACCACGGACCGCCCCGACGCCCCCGCCCTCCTCGGCACCGCCGACGGCGCCCTCGCCCCCGGCTGGACCGCCCAGCTGACCACGGTGGTCGGCGCGGGGGACGGGCGCGGGCTGTACGGCGTCGCCTGCACCGCGCCGGACACCTCGTTCTGGTTCCCGGGCGCGAGCACCGCCAAGAGCCGACAGGACTACGTCCACCTGACGAACCCCGACGGCTCGGCGGCCGTCGTCGACCTCGAGCTGTACGGCGTGGACGGCAGGATCGGCACCCCCGCGGGGGAAGGCGTCGGCGTCCCGCCCCGGTCGACCGTTCAGGTGCTCCTGCCGACCCTGACGGACGCCCCCCAGGACAACCTCACCCTCCATGTGGCGGCGCGTTCCGGCCGGGTGGGTGCGGCGCTGCGGGCGGCCGAGGAAAAGCTGGGCGGCGACTGGCTGCCGCCGTCCGCCGACGCCGCGGCGGGCGTGGTGCTGCCGGGCATTCCGGCCGATGCCACCTCCGTGCGGCTGGTGGTGTTCGCGCCGGGCCCGCGGGACGCCGACGTCATGGTGAGGCTCGCGGGCCCCGGCGGTTCGATCAGCCCGGCGGGCCATGAGTCGCTGCACATCAGGAGCGGCACGACGGCGGTCGAGGAGCTGGGGGACGTCACCAGGGGCGAGGCGGGATCACTGCTGCTGACCGCCGAGCACGGCAGCGCTCCGTTCGTGGCCGCCCTGCGGGTCACGCGTGGCAAGGGCGAGGCCCGGGAGACGGCGTTCGCCGCGGCCACGCGCGCGATCGACGAGCGCGGCACCGTCGCCGACAACCGCGCCCAGGGCGGCACGCTGGCGCTGACCGCGCCCGGCCGGGCCGCCCGGGTGCGGGTGACGGCGTCGGCGGGCAGCGGGGGCGGCACACCGGTCACCCGGACCTACGAGGTGGGGGCCGGCAGCACGCTGGCGGTCGAGCCGCCGCGGCCGGCCGGCGGCAGGGGTGTGTACGCGCTGACGGTGGAGAAGGTCTCAGGCGGACCGGTGTACGCCGCCCGCGTGCTGGCGCTGCCGAAGGACGGTGTTCCGCTGTTCACGCTCCAGCCGGTTTCCGACGACCGCTCGACGGTGGCGGTGCCGGAGGCCGAGCAGGACCTGTCGATGCTGAACGACTGAGGGCCGCTGGCTGACGGCCCGCCACCGCTGATGAGGCGGTGCCGGTCAGTCCTGTCCGTAGCGCGGGTCCACCGACTCGGGTGCGAGCCCCAGGAGTTCGGCGACCTGTTCGACCACGACCTCGTGAACGAGCAGCGCGCGCTCGTCACGCGTTTTGGTACGGATTTCCACCGGACGGCGGTAGACGACGATCCGGTCGGGGTCGTCCCCGTGCGCGGCGACGTACCGGCCGAGCGGTACCGTCTCGCCGTCGAGGAGGTCCAGCGTGCTCCCGGTGGCGCCGGCGGCGCCGACCGGCACCTCGAGCACCACGAACTCCACCGCCGACAGCTGCGGCCAGCGCCTTTCCAGCCGTTCCGCGGAGTCCTGCACGAGGTCGACGAACGCCTCGGCCCGGCTGACCGACAGGGGGACCTGAGGGGGCGCGATGGGCCCGCGCATGCCGCGTCCGTGGCGGTCGCGGTGGCGCGGTCGCGGTCCGGTCGGTCGGGGAGGTACGGGGCTGTCCATCACTCCCGAGGGTATCCGCCGGGCGGTCGTACGCACGCGGTAGCCGCCCATCTCATGGCATGTCGCCCGATGAGCGTTCCGGTCATCTATGCGATCGATTAAAGCCACCTCCGGGATCGGCGGCCGCATGCCGAATGACACTATGTGTGCTTGGTGGTGACAGATTTCTCGGTCACCGGTGGCTCGTGCCCCGCCCCTCCGGTAGGTCAACCAGGCGGTTCGGCAACGGCGTCCACCGGACGAACCGGGACGACACGGAGGAGTGAGCCGGGGGTGAGTCGTCGCGGCCCGCTCAAGAGTGCGGTACCGTCCAACCTCGTGAGCCCTGTACGTCGCTGTTCGCGCACCGCGTGCGGCCGCCCGGCCGTCGCGACGCTGACGTACGTCTACGCCGATTCGACCGCCGTCCTCGGCCCGCTCGCCACCTATGCCGAACCCCACTGCTACGACCTGTGCGCCGAGCACTCCGAGCGGCTGACCGCGCCCCGCGGCTGGGACGTCGTCCGTCTCGCCGTCGACAGCGGCCCCACCCGTCCCAGCGGTGACGACCTCGAGGCGCTCGCCAACGCCGTGCGCGAGGCGGCCCGTCCCCAGGAGCGGCCCACCGCGCCCGCCCCCACGCCCGGCGCCGTCGGGCCCACCGGGCGGGGCGCCGACCCGATGGAGGTCGCCCGCCGAGGCCACCTCAGGGTCCTGAGGTCCCCCGACTCCTGACGAGCCGTACGGCCGGGCACCCGCCGGCGCGGTCCGGATTGTCGGTCCCGGCAGGTAGGTTTGTTGTCCCGAACCGGACTCCAGGAGGGGTTGGCTGTGGCTGAGCTGTCGCAGATCGTGAAGGCGTACGACGTGCGCGGCGTCGTGCCCGACCAGTGGGACGAGTCACTGGCCGAGCTGTTCGGCGCTGCCTTCGCCCAGGTCACGGCCGCGAGCGCCATCGTCGTCGGCCACGACATGCGCCCCTCCTCGCCCGGTTTGTCCCGGGCCTTCGCGCGCGGCGCCGCGGCGCGCGGCGTGGACGTCACCGAGATCGGCCTCTGCTCGACCGACGAGCTCTACTTCGCCAGCGGTCAACTCGGCCTGCCCGGCGCCATGTTCACCGCCTCGCACAACCCCGCCCAGTACAACGGCATCAAGATGTGCCGCGCCGGTGCGGCCCCCGTCGGCCAGGACACCGGGCTCGCCGAGATCCGCACGCTCGTGGAGGGCTGGTCCGAGGGCGGCGCTGCCCCCGAGGCCGTCGCCACCCCCGGGAAGATCACCCAGCGCGACGTCCTCGCCGACTACGCCGCGCACCTGCGCTCCCTGGTCGACCTCGGCACGATCCGCCCCCTGAAGGTCGTCGTCGACGCCGGCAACGGCATGGGCGGCCACACCGTCCCCACCGTCCTCGACGGGCTGCCGGTCGACCTGGTCCCCATGTACTTCGAGCTGGACGGCACCTTCCCCAACCACGAGGCCAACCCCCTCGACCCCAAGAACATCGTCGACCTCCAGGCCAAGGTCCGTGAGACGGGCGCGGACATCGGCCTCGCCTTCGACGGCGACGCCGACCGCTGCTTCGTCGTCGACGAGCGCGGCGAGCCCGTCCCGCCGTCCGCGATCACCGCCCTGGTCGCCGCCCGCGAGCTGGCCAAGCACCCCGGCGGCACGATCATCCACAACCTGATCACCTCGTGGTCGGTGCCCGAGGTCGTCGCGGAGCACGGCGGCGAGGCCGTCCGCACGCGCGTGGGGCACTCCTTCATCAAGCAGGAGATGGCCCGCACCGGCGCGATCTTCGGCGGCGAGCACTCGGCCCACTACTACTTCCGCGACTTCTGGAACGCCGACACCGGCATGCTGGCGGCCCTGCACGTGCTGGCGGCCCTCGGCGGCCAGCCGGGCCCGCTGTCCGAGCTCGTCCGCCAGTACGACCGCTACGCCGCCTCCGGCGAGATCAACTCCACGGTCGCCGACCAGGCCGGCCGCGCCGCCGCCGTCAAGGCCGCCTACCAGGGCCTGGAGGGCGCCACGCTCGACGAGCTCGACGGCCTGACGGTCACCACCGCCGACTGGTGGTTCAACCTCCGCGCCTCCAACACCGAGCCCCTGCTCCGCCTGAACGTGGAGGCACGCGACGAGGCGACCGTGGCGCGGGTGCGGGACGAGGTCCTGGCGATCGTGCGGGCCTGACCGGGGCCGCCCGACGCCCCCGGACGGCACCCGGCCGACATCCGGACGGCACCTGGGCCACATCCGGACGGCACCCGGGCGGCACCGGGCGGGAAACCACCCCCCACCGGCCCGCACGTCCGACCCCGGACCGGCCGGGCCGGTGGCTTACGCTGACCCCAAAGACCCGCATCCCCGAAGGGAACCCCCTCATGCCGCTCGAAGCCGGCCTCCTGGAGATCCTCGCCTGCCCCGCGTGCCACGCCCCGCTCCGCGAGGAGACCGCCGACGAGGAGAACCCCGAGCTGGTGTGCGAGGGCGAGAGCTGCGGCCTGGCCTACCCCATCCGCGACGGCATCCCCGTCCTGCTCGTGGACGAGGCCCGCCGCCCCGCCTGAGGCGACCGGCCCGACCGGCACGCCGCCGGCGGGCACCCCGTACAGCACGGCGACCGGAGGCTGATCAACGTTGTTCGACGAGTCACTCCTCGATAACCCCGACGGCCTCTCCCGCGCCGACCTCCACGGCCTGCTCCGGGGCGCCGCCGAATCCGGCGCCCGGGTCCGCACGGCCGCCCGCAACGCCGCCGAGGCGGGCGTGGGCGGTCTGCGCCCGGACGGTCGCCCGCGCACCGTCCTGGTCGCCGGCCCCGGCCCCGCGGCCGGCTCCACCGCCGACCTGCTCGCCGCGTTCGCCGGGGACAGCTGCCCCGTCACGCTGATCCGGCCGGCCGGCGTGGCCCCCGCCCCGGGAGCCCTGCGCTGGGCGCTCCCCGGCTGGACGGGCCCGCTCGACCTCCTCCTCGTCGCCAGCCCCGACGGCACCGAGCCGGGCCTGGCCCTCCTCCTCGAGCAGGCCTCCCGGCGCGGCAGCTCCGTCGTCACCGTCGCCCCCGCCGGCTCCCCGCTCGCCGAGGCCACCGTGCAGGCCCGCGGACTCGCGATCCCGCTGACCACCACCCCGTACGAGGCCGCCATGGCCGACCGCGGGAACGGCGGCAGCGGCGGGATCCTGGGCGACACCTCCGACAGCGTGCTGCCCACCGGGCCCGGCACCCTGTGGTCCCTGCTCACCCCGCTGCTCGCGCTCGGCGACCGCATCGGCCTGCTCGGCGCCCCGCCCGCCGCCCTCGAATCGCTCGCCGACCGCCTCGACCAGATCGCCGAGCGCTGCGGCCCCGCCATCGCCACGTACAGCAACCCGGCCAAGACCCTGGCGGCCGAGCTGGCCGACACCCTCCCGCTGATCTGGACCGAGGGCGAGCTCGCCGCCGCGGCCGGCCGCCGCTTCGCCAGGGTCCTCGCCGCCCTCGCCGGCCGCCCGGCGCTCGCCGGAGAGCTCCCCGAAGCGCTCACCGCGCACGGCACCCTGCTCGCCGGGGCCTTCGCCGCTGGCGCCGACCCCGAGGACTTCTTCCGCGACCGGGTGGAGGAACCCGAGGCCCTGCACGCCCGCGTCGTCCTGCTCCGCGAGCGGGAACCGGCCGTCACCTCGCCCATCCCCGCCGCCCGCGAGCTGGCCCTGCACCGCGACACCCCCATCAGCGAGCTCGAGGCGACCGAGGGCAACAGCCCCCTGGAGACCGCCGCCGAACTCCTGGCCATCACGGATTTCGCCGCCGTGTACCTGGCGCTCGCCTCCACCCCGTAGAACAGAACACGTCCCGCGCAGACCACGTCCCACAGAACACGTCCCCCAGGAACGCCCATGGACCGCCTCGTCAACACCGTGCGCCCCTACGCCTGGGGCTCCACCACCGCGATCCCCGAGCTGCTCGGCACCCCGCCCACCGGCGAACCCCAGGCCGAGCTGTGGATGGGCGCCCACCCCGGGGCCCCCTCCCTCGTCGACCGCGGCACCGGACCGGTCGCGCTCGGCGACGTGATCGCCGCCGACCCCGAGGGCGAGCTCGGCCCCGCGGCAGCGCGACGCTTCGGCCCCCGGCTGCCGTTCCTCCTCAAACTGCTCGCCGCCGCCGACCCCCTCTCCCTGCAGGTCCACCCCGACCTCGAGCAGGCACGGGCCGGCTTCGCCGACGAGGAGGCGCGCCACGTCCCGCTGGACGCCGCGCACCGCAACTACAAGGACGCCGACCACAAGCCCGAGCTGATCTGCGCCCTGACCCCTTTCGAGGGACTGTGCGGCTTCCGCGCCCCCGACGCCACCGCCGAGCTGCTCGCCGCCCTCGACGTCGACTCCCTCAAGCCCTACGCCGACCTCCTGCACGCCCACCCCGAGGACGCCGCGCTGCGCGAGATGCTCACCGCCGTGCTGAGCGCCGAGCGCGACGCCATGGCCGAGACGGTGCAGCGGGCCGCGCACGCCGCCGAGCGCCTGGCCACCGGCACCGGACCGCACCGGGCCGCCTACGCCGCCTACGCCTCCATCGCCCGTCACTACCCCGGCGACCCCGGCGTCATCGCCGCCATGCTCCTCAACCATGTCCGCCTGCAGCCCGGCGAAGCCCTCTACCTGGGCGCCGGCGTCCCGCACGCCTACCTCGAGGGCCTGGGCGTCGAAATCATGGCCAACTCCGACAACGTGCTGCGCTGCGGCCTGACCCCCAAGCACGTCGACGTCCCCGAACTGCTGCGGATCGTCCGCTTCGAGGCCACCGAACCGCGCGTCCTGCGCCCGGAGGCGGACCCCGACGGCGCGGAGGTGTACGAGACGCCGGTCGAGGAGTTCCGCCTGTCCCGCTACGCGCTCGCCCCCGGCTCCGGCCCCCACCGGCTCGACGCCGGTACGCCGCAGATCCTGCTGTGCGTAGCCGGTTCGGCCCGCCTGCGCGGCGCGGACGGCACCGAACTGGCCCTGGCCCGCGGCGAGTCCGCCTATGTACAGGCGGGGGAGCCGGTGACGGCGGACGGCGAGGGTTCCCTCTTCCGGGCCGTGGTGCCCGCGCCACAGTGACCTCCTGACGCGCATTCCGTCCCGGCTGCTGCGACAATGACCCGCCGTAACCAGTAAAGGGACTGTAAAGGCAACCGCAGCAGCGGAGTCGCGGAAGGGATATCCCGTTACATATGAGTGCAACAGGCGGAACCAAGGCCATCGTCGCCGCGCTGGGCGCCAACCTGGCCATCGCGGCGGCGAAGTTCGTCGCCTTCGCGTTCAGCGGCTCGTCGTCGATGCTCGCCGAGGGCGTGCACTCGGTCGCCGACTCCGGCAATCAGGCGCTGCTGCTGCTCGGCGGCAAGAAGGCCCAGCGGAAGGCGACCGAGGAGCACCCGTTCGGCTACGGCCGCGAGCGCTACATCTACGGCTTCCTCGTCTCCATCGTGCTGTTCACCATCGGCGGCGTCTTCGCCCTCTACGAGGGCTACGAGAAGATCAAGCACCCGCACGAGCTCGACAACTGGTACTGGCCGGTCGGCGTGCTCGTCTTCGCGATCATCGCCGAGTCGTTCTCCTTCCGCACGGCCGTCAAGGAGTCGAACGAGCTCCGCGGCAAGCAGTCGTGGGGCTCCTTCATCCGCACGGCCAAGGCGCCCGAACTGCCCGTCGTCCTGCTGGAGGACCTGGGCGCGCTCGTCGGCCTCGTCCTCGCGCTCGGCGGCGTCGGCCTGACGATCATCACCGGTGACGGCATCTGGGACGGCATCGGCACGATGTGCATCGGCGCCCTCCTCGTCCTGATCGCGCTGGTGCTGGCCGCCGAGACCAAGTCGCTGCTGCTCGGCGAGGCCGCGGGACCGGAGGAGGTCGCCAAGATCCGCGCCGCTGCCGTCGACGGTGAGACGGTCGTCGGCGTCATCCACATGCGCACCCTCCACCTGGGCCCCGAGGAGCTCCTCGTCGCCGCGAAGATCGCGGTGCGCCACAGCGACACCGCCGCCCAGGTGGCCCGCGCGATCGACGAGGCCGAGACCCGCATCCGCGCGGCGGTCCCGATCGCCCGGGTGATCTACCTGGAGCCGGACGTCTACAGCGAGAGCGCGGCCGCGGCGGGCGCGGACCCGGCGGCGACGCCGGGCGGCCCCGCACCCACTGCACACTGACACCCAGTGAGAACGGCCGGCCGGACCGGGGAGGGCGGGCAGCCCGTCGCCTCGGTCCGGCCGGTTTGCTTTTGACGCGGCGCTTCCCTCAGCCCACCTCCGCCAGCACCCGCAGGATCGCCGTCGTGTCCGGCGCCTCCAGCAACCGCTCCCGGAAGTCCGCGTCCAGCAGCTTGCGCGCCAGCAGCGCCAGCAGGCGCAGATGCTCGTCGCCCGCCGCCGCCTCCGGCACCGCGATCATGAACACGAGCCGGGCCGGCGTCCCGTCCAGCGCCCCCCACTCGATGCCCTCGGCCGAGCGGGCGAAGCCGACCAGCGGCTCGGAGACCGCGTCCGTCTTCGCGTGCGGGATCGCGATTCCCTCGCCCAGACCCGTCGTCCCCATCACCTCCCGGGCGAGGTTGGCGCGCACCAGGCCCTCGATGTCCGTCACCTTGCCGGTGGCCGCGAGGAGTTCGGCCATCTCCCGGATCGCCGCTTCCTTGTGGTCCGCCGCGAGGTCCTGGCGCACCGTCCGCTCGGTGAGGCAGCCGGAGAGCACGACGGGCGGAGCCCCCGCCGCGGCCACGGTCGCCGCAGCCACGGTCGCCCCGGGAACGCCCTGTGCCACTGGGGCCCGCACCCCGGCCGCCCGTCCCCCCGCTGCGGCACGCGGAACGGGCAGCGGCGAACGGGCGCCGGGGGCGCCCAGCGTCATCAGCGTGACGGTCGTCAGCGCGGTCACGGCCATGCCGATGGCGATGGCGACGAAGAACATCGGCACACCGGCGACCGCCCCCAGCACCGCCACGATCGGACCGCCGTGCGGCACGCTGTCCTTGACTGCGGCGAGCCCCGCGATGGCACCGGCCACCGCACCGCCCGCCATGTTCGCCGGGATGACGCGCGCCGGCCGCGCGGCGGCGAACGGGATCGCGCCCTCCGTGATGCCGAAGAAGCCCATGAACAGCGCGGCCAGGCCCGTCTCCCGCTCCTGATCGACGAACAGCCCGCGCCGCAGCACCGTCGCCAGCCCCTGTCCCAGCGGCGGCACCGGAATGGCCGCCGCGCACATGCCCATGACCTCGGGGTTCCTCGAGACCAGCCCCGCGCCGAAGAGAAACGCCGTCTTGTTGACCGGCCCGCCCATGTCGAAGGCGATCATGAGGCCCAGCACCACCCCCAGCAGAGCGGCGCTGGTCCCGGTCAGCCCGCCCAGCCAGGAGGTGAGGTGCTCGAAGACCCATGAGATCGGGCGGCCGAGCACATGGATGAAGAAGAGCCCGACGGCCGCCGTCGACAGGACCGGGATCACGATGATTGGCATGATCGGCCGGACGAATGCCGGAACCCGGACTCTCTTGATCCACAGGACCGCGTACCCGGCCAGGAAGCCCGTCACGATCGCGCCGATGAAGCCCGCGCCCGACTCGGAGTCGTAGAGCGCGCCGGTGTTGGCGATCCAGCCGCCGATCATCCCGGGCACGAGGGCGGGGCGGTCGGCGATGGCGTAGGCGATGTATCCGGACAGCACCGGGATCATCAGCTTGAAGCCGATGTCGCCGATGTCGAAGACGTGCTTCCAGAAGGACCCTTCGGGAATCACCAGTCCGCCGTCCGGCTGCGGATGCCCGCCCAGCGCCAGCGACACCGCGATGAGCAGGCCGCCGACGACGACGAACGGGATCATGTAGGAGACCCCGTTCATCAACGACCCGTAGACGACACCGCGCCCACCGCCGGCTCCGGCACCGAGCCCGGTTCGCCGGCCTTCGTCGGGACCGCCTCCCCGGGCGCCGCCCACCGGCTCGTACACCGGGGCGTCCCGCACCCGCTCGATCAACTGCTCGGCGTGGTGGATCCCCTCGGCGACTCCCACCACCAGCACGCGCTTGCCGGCGAACCGGGCCCGGTCGACGTCCTTGTCGGCGGCGATGATGACGCCGTCCGCCCGCCGGACGTCCTCGTCGGACAGCACGTTCTCGGCCCCGATCGAGCCCTGCGTCTCCACCTTGATGTCATGGCCGAGCGCTTCCGCGGCCTGGACCAGCTTCTCCGCCGCCATATAGGTGTGGGCGATGCCGGTGGGGCAGGCGGTCACGGCGATCAGTCCGAGCCGCTGTCCACTGGCCGCCGGGCGCGCCGGGGGATCGGCTGAAGGCGTCACGCGGTCCTCCTCACCACTCGGCCGGCATCGATCCTCCTCCGCATCCTGCAACAGGAGCGGGCCCGGAGGGCAGGAGCGACGGGGCCGAACGGGGGCCGAGGGGGCTGGGGTTCGCCACACCCCCCGGTGTAGATTCGTGGCAGAGCCAGACGTCGCTGCTGATGGCGGTCGGGCGGCCCGCGCGACGGGCCGACCGAGGGAGAGAGGGCCTCCGACGGACTGAGCTGCGGCCAGGGGATCAGTGTGGAACCAACCGTGCCCACGCTGGGCTGACCGCGTGCACAGCCGTACCCACTCCAGCTCGCCCTAGAGGAGCAGCCCGTATGACTCTCACTACCGGCCAGGACTTCAAGGTCGCGGACCTGTCGCTGGCGGCCTTCGGTCGTAAGGAGATCACCCTCGCCGAGCACGAGATGCCCGGCCTGATGGCGATCCGCAAGGAGTACGCGGAGGCCCAGCCGCTGGCCGGCGCCCGCATCACCGGCTCGCTGCACATGACCGTGCAGACGGCCGTCCTCATCGAGACCCTGGTGGCGCTGGGCGCCCAGGTGCGCTGGGCGTCCTGCAACATCTTCTCCACCCAGGACCACGCAGCCGCGGCCATCGCGGTGGGCCCCGACGGCACCCCCGAGAACCCGCAGGGCGTGCCCGTTTTCGCCTGGAAGGGCGAGACGCTGGAGGAGTACTGGTGGTGCACGGAGCAGGCCCTGACCTGGCCCGGCACCGCCACCGGCGGCCCCAACATGATCCTGGACGACGGCGGTGACGCCACCCTCCTGGTGCACAAGGGCGTCGAGTTCGAGAAGGCGGGCGCCGCCCCGGACCCGGCGACGGCCGACAGCGAGGAGTACGCCCAGATCCTCACGCTCCTCAACCGCACCCTCGGCGAGAACCCGCAGAAGTGGACGCAGCTGGCGTCGGAGATCCGCGGCGTCACCGAGGAGACCACGACCGGCGTCCACCGTCTGTACGAGATGCAGCGCGACGGCACGCTGCTCTTCCCGGCGATCAACGTCAATGACGCGGTCACCAAGTCGAAGTTCGACAACAAATACGGCTGCCGCCACTCCCTCATCGACGGCATCAACCGCGCCACCGACGTCCTGATCGGCGGAAAGGTCGCGGTCGTCTGCGGCTACGGCGACGTCGGCAAGGGCTGCGCGGAGTCGCTGCGCGGCCAGGGCGCGCGGGTGATCATCACCGAGATCGACCCGATCAACGCCCTGCAGGCGGCGATGGACGGCTACCAGGTCACCACCCTGGACGAGGTCGTCGAGATCGCCGACATCTTCGTCACCACGACGGGCAACAAGGACATCATCATGGCCACCGACATGGCCAAGATGAAGCACCAGGCCATCGTCGGGAACATCGGCCACTTCGACAACGAGATCGACATGGCCGGCCTGGCCAGGATCCCGGGCATCGTCAAGGACGAGGTCAAGCCCCAGGTGCACACCTGGACCTTCCCCGACGGCAAGGTCCTGATCGTGCTGTCCGAGGGCCGCCTGCTCAACCTCGGCAACGCCACCGGCCACCCGTCCTTCGTGATGTCGAACTCGTTCGCGGACCAGACGCTGGCCCAGATCGAGCTCTTCACCAAGCCCGAGTCGTACCCGACCGACGTCTACGTCCTGCCCAAGCACCTGGACGAGAAGGTCGCCCGTCTCCACCTCGATGCCCTCGGCGTCAAGCTCACGGTGCTCCGCCCGGAGCAGGCGGCGTACATCGGTGTCCCGGTGGAGGGCCCGTACAAGCCCGACCACTACCGCTACTGACCGCGCCGCTGCCGACACCCCCGGCAGCCGCCTCGGTAACCGCTTCAGTACCTGGTAGAACAGGCCCCCGCCCCCATGGCGGGGGCCTGTCCCGTTCGTGTCAAGGACCCCACCATGCCTCGCGGCCGCTACTCGCTCCACGACCCCCACGATCACTCCCCCCTCGGCAACGAGCACTTCCACTGCGCCACCGGCCCCTCCGGCTGGCGCTACGTCTCGCAGCTGACCGGCCCCTCCGGCACCCCCGCCGGCTCGGTCGACCTCGCCATCGACGGCCTCGGCCGCCCCATCCGCCTCCAGCTCCAGCGCGCGGACTGGCAGGTGCGCGGCGCCGCACTCGACGGCGTCACCTGGGTCCGCACCGACCCGACCGGCGAGCACGCGACGGAGGGCAACGTCCGAGCCCACACCTTCACCGGCGCTTCCCCCGCCTTCTACGTGGCCATCAGCCGTCTCCTCCGCCTGTCCCCCGGGGACGAGCCGGTCCGGATCCGCCTCGTCTCCTTCACCGCGCCCGTCCTCGCCCCCCGCACGCTGGACCAGTCCTGGGCCTTGGTCGCCAGGACAGCACACGCCACTGACAACGGCCCGCTGGAAGTGGACGAGTACCAGGTCAGCGAGCTGGACACGGGGGAGCAGTACGCCGTCCACCTCGCGGGCGACGTGGTGCTGTCGGCTCCCGGGGTGGAGCTCGAGGACCTGGAGAGCCCGCCGTCGTCCTTCGGGGCCCGCTGAACCTGGTACTGTTCTCTTCGCCCCACAGAAACCGTTGACACGGGTTCCGCGGGGAGGTAGATTCGAACGGTTGCGACGAGGTGGACCCAGTCCACTGCAACGGTTAGGATCTGACCAGCTTCGGTCAGTGAGCACATCACAAAAACGAAGCGCCTCGACTCCCTTCAGGATTCGGAAAGCCGATGTGATCGGCCGGAAAGAATTCTGATAAAGTCGAAACGCCCCGCCAACAGGGGGCCGGAAACGGAATTCGGACCGACTGCTTCATTAAGAAGCGGGAGGGACCGGAAAACGGATCTGGTAAGGTTGGAAACAACGAAGGGAAGCGCCCGGAGGAAAGCCCGAGAGGGTGAGTACAAAGGAAGCGTCCGTTCCTTGA